>CAXXJB010000001.1:0-1270000 GCA_963663095.2 Arenicellales bacterium | reverse complement strand
ACGTGGCTGGAATGCCCGGCGGTGCACTGCAACCGAAGGGGCGGCAGCCACAGTGAAATTCAAGGGGCTGTAGCTCAGCCGGGAGAGCGCCGGCTTTGCAAGCCGGAGGTCGTCGGTTCAAACCCGATCAGCTCCACCAGTTTGACGGTGAGGCAAAAGCGTAAGCAGACAGCAACCGTTTTTTCTGTTCTTTTACAATTTGGTAGTCAAAGGCGCGAATGCGCATACATGTTGATTCATGTATGACGCATTGGGTATGCAGCATTCAAGAGGATCATTGCCGCGGGAGGTTTTCGCGAACATCTCGAGGTTATATGGTCAAGCGAGTAAGCGCATACGGTGGATGCCTTGGCGGTAGGAGGCGATGAAGGACGTTGTAGTCTGCGATAAGCTTCGGGGAGCCGACAAACAGGCTTTGATCCGGAGATTTCCGAATGGGGAAACCCACCGTTTCGGCGGTATTCATACCTGAATACATAGGGTATGAAGGCGAACCCGGTGAACTGAAACATCTAAGTAACCGGAGGAATAGAAATCAATTGAGATTCCCAGAGTAGCGGCGAGCGAAACGGGAACAGCCAGCACTCTTTAGCGCATGATCTAGTAGAACGGTCTGGAAAGTCCGGCCATAGCGGGTGATAGCCCCGTATACGAAAGGTCATGTGTGGAACCAGGTGTGCGACAAGTAGGGCGGGACACGTGAAATCCTGTCTGAAGATGGGGGGACCATCCTCCAAGGCTAAATACTCCCTACCGACCGATAGTGAACCAGTACCGTGAGGGAAAGGCGAAAAGAACCCCTGTTAGGGGAGTGAAATAGAACCTGAAACCGTGTGCGTACAAGCAGTCGGAGCCTTGTCTTGGACAGGGTGACGGCGTACCTTTTGTATAATGGGTCAGCGACTTACTTCTCAGTGGCAAGGTTAACCGTTTAGGGGAGCCGTAGGGAAACCGAGTCTGAATAGGGCGATCAGTCGCTGGGAGTAGACCCGAAACCGGACGATCTACCCATGGCCAGGTTGAAGGCGCGGTAACACGCGCTGGAGGACCGAACCAACTGATGTTGAAAAATCAGTGGATGAGCTGTGGGTAGGAGTGAAAGGCTAATCAAGTTCGGAGATAGCTGGTTCTCCCCGAAAGCTATTTAGGTAGCGCCTCGTGTCTCACTCTCGGGGGTAGAGCACTGTTATGGCTAGGGCTGCATCCAGCGGTACCAACCCATTGCAAACTCCGAATACCGAGAAGTGCAATCACGGGAGACAGACTGCGGGAGATAAGTTCCGTGGTCGAGAGGGAAACAGCCCAGACCGCCAGCTAAGGTCCTTAAATCATTGCTCAGTGGGAAACGATGTGGGAAGGCCCAGACAGCCAGGAGGTTGGCTTAGAAGCAGCCATCCTTTAAAGAAAGCGTAACAGCTCACTGGTCAAGTCGGCCTGCGCGGAAGATTCAACGGGGCTCAAGCAATGTACCGAAGCTGCGGATGCGTGCGTATGCACGCATGGTAGGGGAGCGTTCTGTAAGCTGTCGAAGGTGTGCTGTAAGGCATGCTGGAGGTATCAGAAGTGCGAATGCTGACATGAGTAGCGATAAAGGGGGTGAAAAACCCCCTCGCCGGAAGCCCAAGGTTTCCTGCGCCACGTTAATCGGCGCAGGGTGAGTCGGCCCCTAAGGCGAGGCCGAAAGGCGTAGTCGATGGGAATCAGGTTAATATTCCTGAACCGCGTATAACTGTTATGGGGGGACGAAGAAGGCTAGATCATCCGGGTGTTGGACATCCCGGTTTAAGCGTGTAGGGAGCATTTCCAGGAAAATCCGGAAATGCATATCCCGAGGCGTGATGACGAGCACATTGCGTTGCGAAGTGATTGATGCCATGCTTCCAGGAAAAGCCTCTAAACTTCAGGTTATACGTGACCGTACCCCAAACCGACACAGGTGGGCGGGGCGAGAAGCCCAAGGCGCTTGAGAGAACTCGGGTGAAGGAACTCGGCAAAATGACACCGTAACTTCGGGAGAAGGTGTGCCTCTGGTATGTGAAAGCCCTCGCGGCTGGAGCAGAAGGAGGTTGCAACAAAGAGGTGGCTGCGACTGTTTATTAAAAACATAGCACTCTGCAAACTCGTAAGAGGACGTATAGGGTGTGACGCCTGCCCGGTGCCGGTGGGTTAAATGCGGAGGTTAGCTTTCGGGCGAAGCTTCCAATTGAAGCTCCGGTGAACGGCGGCCGTAACTATAACGGTCCTAAGGTAGCGAAATTCCTTGTCGGGTAAGTTCCGACCTGCACGAATGGCGTAACGATGGCCACACTGTCTCCACCCGGGACTCAGCGAAATTGAACTCGCTGTGAAGATGCAGCGTACCCGCAGCTAGACGGAAAGACCCCGTGAACCTTTACTACAACTTCATACTGGATTTTGAACATGCCTGTACTGCATAGGTGGGAGGCGGAGAAACCGGGACGCTAGTTCCGGTGGAGCCAAAAAGAGGAATACCACCCTGATATGTTTGGGGTTCTAACCGAGGTCCGTTATCCGGATCCGGAACAGTGTGTGGTGGGTAGTTTAACTGGGGCGGTTTCCTCCCAAAGAGTAACGGAGGAGCGCAAAGGTATCCTAAGCACGGTCGGAAATCGTGCGGATAGTGTAAAGGCACAAGGATGCTTGACTGCGAGACAGACACGTCGAGCAGGTGCGAAAGCAGGTCTTAGTGATCCGGTGGTTCTGTATGGAAAGGCCATCGCTAATCGGATAAAAGGTACTCCGGGGATAACAGGCTGATACCCCCCAAGAGTCCATATCGACGGGGGTGTTTGGCACCTCGATGTCGGCTCATCTCATCCTGGGGCTGGAGCTGGTCCCAAGGGTATGGCTGTTCGCCATTTAAAGAGGTACGCGAGCTGGGTTTAGAACGTCGTGAGACAGTTTGGTCCCTATCTGCTGTGGGCGCTGGAGACTTGAGAGGAGCTGCTCCTAGTACGAAAGGACCGGAGTGGACATACCTCTGGTGTTCCAGTTGTCACGCCAGTGGCATTGCTGGGTAGCTATGTATGGACGGGATAACCGCTGAAAGCATCTAAGCGGGAAGCCTCCCTCAAGATTAGGTCTCCCTGGATCCTAGAGATCCCTGAAGGGCCGTTGAAGACTACAACGTTGATAGGCGGGATGTGTAAGTGCAGTAATGTATTGAGCTAACCCGTACTAATTGCCCGTGAGGCTTGACCATATAACGCTCGAGCTGTTCGAGTGGCTATAGGTCCACAAAAGTGCATATCTAGCGCTTTGACTACCAATTGTTTTTGATTCAGTTATCCTGAATGGAGCTGAATCTCCCGATTTGCCCGGCGGCCATAGCAAATGGGTACCACCTGAATCCATCTCGAACTCAGTAGTGAAAACGTTTAGCGCCGATGATAGTGCGGAGAGTTTCCGTGTGAAAGTAGGTACTGCCGGGCATTCACTTGTACGGACTGCGCGTAGCAATTGTAGTAGCGAAGGTGCCGAATCGTCTTGGAAGTTACAAGATCTTACACTTAGTTGATGTGCATATCGCATTCAAAATGCACAGTGCGAATATCGACAGTTAGGTGAAACTTTCTAATGTGTTGACACGAAGGATGAAAGAGATGCCGACAATCGTAGACTATTTGAAAAACTATCGTGAACCGACTCCAAATTGGCTTGAACGCCCGTTTGATCGGAACGCTTTTTTTTCAAGAACCGTGTACTACCCAGGTTCGGGAAGACTGGAAGACGGAATAGATGATCAACCTGTGAGAGTCTGCAACCTAGCCCGCGCAACGCACGCTTACGTATATGTCGACTACGGCGTGCGGATGGAAGAAATGTACGAAGAATTACGTCGCCGCCCCGGCCGGTGTTTTCAAGGGTATACGATTTCAGGAGAAGTGCAGGAATTGGAACCATGCGATTTATTTCCAAATTTTACTTCATGGCCAACCCATTTATTAGATGACCGGGCTCGTGAGCATGCCAAAATCCACCAACCGTATTTTTCGTATGCGGTATTCGAACGTGATAAGGACCACGACCGTTCGCACGGCGGTTCGCGCTTCGCCGTTCTGTTTGTCGGTGCCGACGGTTTTGCAACTTACGATGCTCTGTACTGTCAAAGCGACACGACGCCCCCACCATTTCTTGCGCTCATTCAAGACCATGGATTTGGTTGTAACCACGGCAAGTTTGGTGCTGGGGGACGCCTTGAAACACTAGCCTGTGGAACCGGTGTATTTCCAGATTTCCTACTGGTGGGTGACAATACTGATCATTGGCACGGATACCATAACACAGGCGCAGAGCCCGACCCGGGTGGCATGCAAGATCATCTACGGAAACTCTTTCGTCGAGATAACGATGAATCTGGACTAGACATAACTTGATTAGAACGTTAAGCTGTTTCTGAAGAGAACGGATCGAGTCCAAAACTTCCAGAACGTTTCACACCGACCATGTTGCAGAGACATTTTGTGTGAAAGCAGGTACTGCCGGGTATTCACTTATACAGCTTGCGACAGTTTGCGTTTCTATAGGTTTGACGACCGGACCGGGCGCAGAAATTCAAATATACCGATTGCCTCAAACTCGTTTCCGACAGCTGGGACTATAGACATCTCTTTATCGGAATTCAGTTCATCTGGATTTGAGGTGGTTTTTCGGTTGCGTTACGTCAATCACGCAAATCGAAATTTTTTCCACCCCTTCTGTTGAAAGAATTCTCTGTAGCGAAGTCTTAAGCCCAAGAGCATTTTTTGGCGTACCGATGTTCAATTTCTGTGGCGGTTTGCGTAAATGCTCAATTCCAAACCAGAATACAAGATAGATTCCATACCGACTTGAACTTGGATCAATGGCATATTTATCCCTTAGTTGCTCCATTCCCGCAGTCCAGAGTTCAGTGTTGCTCGAACACTTGATTTCTACAGGAATACTATATTCACCGAAGGTTATTCGAATATCTGATCGATTGTCATTTGTGTGCCTGGCCTCGGTCTCAACGTGAACATTGCGCCGATTTAGTCGATGTTTCAAGTCGGATACGAAGGTATCACGGCATGCGTTTTCGGGTTTTGGTTTATCAGGCCGACTGAATTGATCGACATTCCAATATTGACGCCAGTCTGAAGTGCTATTGCAGCGAATTTCTTCCCCGAGTTGTTCTATGTACTCAATGGAAATTGTATTTAAGTCCTTTACACTGCCAGGCTCTGAATTCTGGAAGAGCTGTCGAATATCCTCTATGCGACTGAACTCAAACTGAGACTCCTGTAGATTCAGTTTTTGTCTGGTTAGCGTAACCTCGATCTGCCGCTTCCATAAATCCAATCGATTGTCAGAGACCAGTGTCTCTAACCAATTAGTAGCGTCCAAAGTACTAATTGATGCAAGTCGAGAAATAAGTTCTTGCACAAGAATTGACCCATCGAAATCTTCGTGTTGATGATGTTCTTGTCCGTCTTTTGGTTCAAATATTGGCGGTGAGTATCGAACTCCTAATATTCCAATCAAGAAACCCAGTACTTGCGTGGAACGGGTATCGCGAACGATCGAACTGTTGACCAGTATCTTGATTGCATCCGTCAGGTAGCGAATTCGACTTTCGTTCTTCGAGGTATAGGATTCTACATGAGCCAAGAATTCGTCAGGTAATGCAGTCAATCCTGCAATTAACCAATAGCCTAGCTGAGCGATCGTCATGCTTTTCAGAGCGATTTTCTTATTGATGATCTCCTGTACGACCGACACTTCGCATTGCATTAGAGCCGATTTGAGCAATAGGCCTAAATGAATCAACTGGTTGTTTGGGCAACGAACTGGAAACGCTTTTAACAATGGTACCGAAGCGTGAGTTGCAACTAACTTGAATTTTGAAACATATGCGAGTTCAAAGGTGAATTTTGGAGCTACTCTGGAATTTATCCAATTCGCCCTTTCGAATGCCACAAGCATCTCAGCAACAGTTTCGGGTTTCGTACTCAATGCATGTTCAAACCAGCAAGGGAGATGATCAAGGAAGTCGTCAGTCGATAGAGGATGCTCTATTAAAAAGAATGCAAGTGCTTGTCTTAATTGGCGTTCATTCAAACGGAAATTGCTGATGCCTTCAGTCCGGTGCACTTCATTCAATCCTGCAAGAAATGGGAGTCCAAGGAGGTTATATTTTGATTGTGAATGTGCGCGAAGAATCTCGTTATGGTTTGGAATGTCTATGCGTTGTACGGTACTTTTGAATCCTTCCGTAACCACTTCGACCAGCTCGGTGCTATCACCCACAACTTGTTTGATTCGTTCATCTGGATTGTTTCCGGAATACGAATCATATCTGCCAAAGTAGATCATAGCAAGTTGATGCAGTAGATCGATCCGACCTTTGTTTTGAAGAATTTGCTCTTTGCTATCATTTATCGTTCTAGATAGTTCTGATTTGACTTTCGCTAATTCCTCTTCTTGCTTCTTTTGCCATACATTATTGCGAGAGTCATTTGCAGACAGTTCTGAAAGTCTTCGATCGAATAGTTTCAGAAGGTGTTTGTCTTTCGAAAGTTTTTTGTTTACCGAATTGCGAGAAAGTCCTTTGTTACATCGTCGATAGTACGCAAATTCGGCCACTTGATGTATGAAGTATTCCGCAACTACGGAGCTATCCGATTTTTTTGCCTGATTCAAGCACCATAATCCATATTCCGCAGGTGGTTTGGCATCAAACAATCTGCGTTCGAATTGCTGATTCATACAACTCCGAAATGAATCCACGGAGGGGTGCTCGAATGACGCTAAGCATTCCTGCACTCCAATTTCGTTGATTGACTCTCGTACATTTGGATTATTTTCAATCCAAGTTCTAATCCGTCGTCTTTCCTGTGTACCGAAAATAGGGTTGTAATCCGTAGTGCCGAAACCTGACGCAGTACCCAACCACTTAAACAACTGCATCATCGGGGGAACTTCTTTCACTTTTTCCAGATATTTCTTTAATACCCGCAGGGGAAACAGAAGTGGTAGGCTATCAAAATGATGAACCTCAGATTCTGAAGCTTCACCCGAATCGGTCTTTTGCTCAACAAGTGTGTCTAGAATGATCTCCAGCTGTTGGGGTGTCGAAACTTCGCAAACACCGTGAATCCAGAATAGTTGATATTTATCGTTAAGGAAATGACGCTTTCTTGGTTTTAGGTATACAACAATTTCCGATGCAGAAATTCGTTCGGGATAAAAGTACTCTAGCAGTGTGGCTAATAGCTCGTCTTGTGGATCCGCGACTTTCTCAACTAGCACATCCTGAAATAGATTCCATAATTCTTCGTCTACCGAATCTTGATTTTTCTGGTATGTAAGTGCTTCTAGCGCGAATGTTCTGGCTGTATCATCTATTTGATTGTGTCGAACAATCTCGAACAGAATGCGCCTGATTTCTGAATTTTGATTTGCATGTTTCAGGACACTCAATTGAAACGAAAAATTCAACTCGGCGACTCTGGCACCAATTGCCAATTCCAAATTAATTTTCAGTTTCTTGACGAAATCAGTCGTAACAAGGTTTCTGAGTTGGTACTCATCAGTAGCATAAAATACCCACTCATTGGTATGCTCGGGGTTGCTGAGGATTTCAAGAATTCGATTCTTTTCATCGTCTGAGAATCTTTTGACATCCCCGTAAAGAGCTACCGACAATGGGACTCGTGAAATGATGTCGTTACGAACTGACGAATTGAGTGAAGCAAGCCATGCAGCAAGTCCACGAAAAGGTTGTGATATCCCAATATATTCACAGGAAATATGTGAAATGATCCTCGGATATGGGAGTCCAGAATCGATTAGGTTAGTAGTGAATTTGGCAGCCAGGAATTCAGCCACTTGGGAGTGTATCGGCTCGAAGCAGTCACCCTCCGTAAGTTCAAAAAGTCTGGAGTTGAGAACTTGGAGTAGATCATCCCAATGTTCGTCAGTAATCTCACCTAGATACAAATAGTCCTCGTAGATCCCTTCCTTAAGGCAGAATCCTCTGTGTCCTGAAAGTAGCAAATATGCAAAAAGTTTACCCGCAAGCTTAATGTAGTGTTCAATTTTCCGTCTTGCTGCTCGATAAAAACTCGGCGGTGATGCTTCTTTTAACAACAATGCGCATATCCGTGCATATATATCGGTTCGACTATCAGGTAGATCGTCCGATTTCGGTAGCTCAGCAAATAATTTCAGATTTAGAGGATTCTTGAGAATGTCATAGATATTGTTTTGAGTTGCTTTTTCTAAGAGCATTTTCGATTCGGAAAAATTACCATGACGATTAAGTATTGAGAAAATGTCGTCATCGGTGAGAGGCGCGAGCAAAAGAACAGAGACATTTCCAGTCGGAGAAACATCCTCAAAGTAGCGCAAGTCATCGGCTTGGAGCCAATCAGCACTCCGGCACGCTAGTCGAAATTTCGGTTTGCCTAAGTTGTAAAGAATGCTCCGAATTTTATCTACATTAGATTGGGTAGCGAATCCCTCTGTAAGTTCATCCAAACCGTCAATGAACAAGACTTGATTTCGCCATTCAGGTTTGTCTTCGAAGGTTAATAGATTACGGACTTTCAAATAACATCCATTTTCGGTCTGCTCTGCTTCGAATTTGAATGCATCGGTCTTCCCTGCACCAGGCGAGCCTAGAAGAATATACGCATCTTCTTGTCGATACGCTTCAAGGGCTAACGATTCAACCTCCCGGACTATAGGACTAGAAGTGGCTTCTATTTGAATACACTTTCTAGGCAAATATGCGTCTTTCATCTTTCAAACCAATGCTGAACCGGTTGGGATAAAAAATCCGATAATGGAACTTCATTCGGACTAATAACAATTTTCCGAAGGACATCATAACGTTCGCAGAATTCGTTTAAACCATGCAACTCTCCGCGTTGCTCCACGCTTTTGACTTCTATCGGAATCAGTGTTTTACCCCTCCTTAGTACGAAATCGACTTCATCGTTATTCTCTCGCCAATAATAAACTTGAACCAAGTCGTCATCGGTATTGAGCAAATGTGCACCAACTGCACTTTCGACCAACCTGCCCCAATGACTCCTGTCATTCTGAGCCTCCTGAAATGTGTAGTCTGCAAATACAGAGATGATCGCGGAATTCATGACGTTCAATTTCGGACTGGAAGCCCTTCGACGAATTTCACCGATTGAATACTTGGACAATCCGGTGATCAGTCCGATTTCTCGGGTCAAGGACAGATAGTGTGCTAATGTAGTTGTGTTGCCCGCGTCCTGTAGTTGACCAAGCATTTTGTTGTATGACACGATTTGACCAGAATACGTAGCACAAATTTCTATTAGCTGTCGCAGAAGTGCAGGCTTGTCTATTCGCTGCATCCCGAGTACATCGCGTTCAATCGCTGTTTCTACGAGCGAACCGCGCACGTATCTCCTCCAGCGTTGCTCATTTTCGATGAGTCGTGCGGCACCAGGGTAGCCACCGTAATAGACAAATTGTTCAAGACTAAAACTGAACGCCTCTGACATTTCTCCATACGACCAGTGTGACAGACGAATTTCCTCAAATCGACCTGTAAGATTTTCACTCATACCTTTACGCATTAGTAACGGTGAAGACCCCAACAACACTACGTGCAAACGACGGTCATAAAATCTGTCGGAATCCCAAAGTCCTTTCACAGTCTCTGACCAGTTTGCCACTTTTTGAATTTCATCTATAACCAGTACGGCGCCATGTTCTGAACTATTGGCTTGTTTACGCGAGGTTCGCCACTTTTCGACTAGCCAATTAGGGTTTACTTCAGTAAATTGTTGCTGAACTGCTGAAGATCTGTTATCGGCGATAGCATCGATAGTTTCAGGATACCGAAATGATTCTGCCGGATCTTCGATTGAGACGTATTGATAAGGTCGACGAATTTTCTCAAGCACCTGCTTGATCAATGTTGTTTTGCCACACTGACGCGGTCCGCGAATGATCAACATGCGCTCGGGTTTTTCATTCAGTCTTTGGCGAATCTCGGCAAATTGTGGACGTAAATATGATGACATTTGATTAAAATAATGCTATTGAGTATATTTACTCAATAGCATTATAAACTAAATTTTTATACACAACTTCACAATTTTCAATACCTTCACGTTTACAATCTATTACATGTTGTGGAAATTTCAAATCAATAGTTCAATTTTCGTATGAGTGCCTTTCAGATAATCAATGGGACGATACAGGGAAGAAAATGGTTCTACTTCATTCATCTGGCAATTACTGCTTCGATAGGACCATTCCTTATGGCGATGTCAATGAATTCACTTGCGACTGAGGATGAAGGTATGAATATCAGAGTGCCTGCGGAATGGGAGCCGCAAGAGGCGATCTGGCTGCAATGGCCAGGGCCTTATGAGAAGGTATTTGAAGACTCTTTCGCTGAAATGACTGCTGTGATCACACAGTATGAAAAACTTCATATCTTGTGCGACTCTGAAAGAATAAGGAAACAGGCTCAGGAAGCAATTTCCAACGCCGGTGCAGATCCCGACCATGCAAATATTATCTGGCACATAGTGCCGAACGACAGCGCATGGATGAGAGACAACGGCCCGGTCTACGTGATCGCGGATGGTGAGATGCGGGTCCAAAACTGGAAGTTCAACGCTTGGGGTGGTGCATTCGGAGCTGACATCCCGTTTTCGCAGGACAATGCTGTTCCCGACAGAGTCGGTGAGATTCTTAATCTGCCTGTAGATGAAATTAACATTGTGCACGAGCGGGGAAACCTGGAGTTCAACGGTAAGGATACAGTGATCGCGAACTGGAGTGTACTGAGTGATCCGAAGAGAAATCCCGGGTATACCAAAGAGCAGGTCGTAGAGGATATGAAACGTCATTTCGGTGTTTCGAAAGTCGTCCTGATCGAAGGTGTGCCGGAAACTGATCTGACCAAGGGACATGTCGACGGCATTGCCAGATTCATAAATGACAATACTGTGGTGGTTTCCCAATGTACCTCGGCATCAAGATGCAAACCCGGTGATGGTCGTGACGATGCCGTCTACGAAAATGCCGCCCGGACAATTGAGGCTGCAGGGTTTGAGGTGATACGGGATCCGATGGAAGCTACGGTCGAGTATCAAGGAATGACCTTTGATACTAACTACGTCAACTGGATTGTCGGCAACGGATTCGTTCTGTTAGTGGGGTTTGATAGTCCTGAAACTGACGCAGCGGCTAAAGCAAGGGTTGAATCCTATTTTCCGGACCGTGACGTACATGTGGTTGAGATGCTGAGATCGTGGGCATCGGGTGGTGGTGCGCACTGTCATACAAATGACCAACCAGCATTATCGTTGGCTCATATTCAATAGATTTTGGAATCGGATAGTTTGGAGAATTCGCCATTCTCAGCGGCTTCGGTGTCTCTATTTGATCATTCATGTAGATTCTCAGCTTTCTTGTAGCTCGCTTGGCTCGAAACCGGTTACTTGTGAGGAATATTTTCGAGCAGAATTCATGTAGAATTACGATCGTTGCTTATTGCCTATCTGGAATTACACGGTGCATTTTTCTTGAATTGGATGATCATTTAATTTCTGGCAGGAGTACCAGTGATTTAAGAACAAATTCAACTCAGAGGTCTACTGAAGCCACAGAAATAAATGCTTTCTGAATCACACTGTCAATTTTGCGAATCCCTTGAAACTGTTCGAGGAACTCCATATATACAATTGAGTAAAATTGTGTTTGGGTTAGGCAATAATTGCCGACAAAGGAAGAGTCACAATACATTGTGGTGATAATATTTGTCTGATTCGAATACCCGAGTTGTGTAACCGGAGAATTCATGAAGTCGATTTCAATCAGTCACAACCAGAGACAGTTTTGTCAAGGAACGGTAGTGAACGATCTTCGTCCGCGCATGTCATGAATTGATCAATGACACTCTGAGTTTTCACTGCACTTAAGTAACGACATTGTCGGATGTTTTCATGGAGAAAAAGTCGTGAATGACCAACAGTCAACAATCGCCAACAGCAGGCTTTGGAATTATGTTCCAGATTTACCCGTTCGATTTAGTCCATTGTTCGACTGGCCACCGAATCTGAATGGTTCATTTCGCTGGTTGGGTACGGTATGGAAACCGATCAGTCTATATTTCATCACGTTTGCGATCACCCTGATTATCTACTTCTTTTTCCAACCGCCTGAAGAGACGATGAAAGAATTCGCGTTCGGTTGGATAGCGCAGATCTGGCTACGCAATATTATTCTGATGTGCCTTGTCGCGGGCAGCCTTCACTACTACTTCTACATGCTGAAAAGACAGAAAAATGATCTGAAATATGAAAGGAAAGGACAGGACGCAAACAGCAAGGTACATGACTTCGGTAACCAGGTTCTGGACAACATGTTCTGGACCCTGGTTAGTGGTGTCGCAATATGGACTGCGTACGAGGTAGTCTATTTTTGGGCAAGTGCAAACAGTTTCGTACCGGCTTTGACATTGGCGGGTAATCCGGTCTGGTTCGTGCTCATGTTTCTCCTGATTCCGATCTGGTCTTCACTGCACTTTTATTTCATTCATCGGCTTCTGCACTGGCCGCCACTTTTCAGGGTCGCTCATGCACTGCATCACCGGAATGTAAATATTGGCCCCTGGTCCGGTATTTCGATGCATCCAATCGAACATATTCTGTATTTTTCCAGTTTCGCAATACATTTTGTGATTGCTTCACATCCGGTTCATATGATCTTCCATGCATATTTTCAGGGTTTGGGGCCAGCAGTGTCGCACAGCGGATATGAGGCATTGAAAGTTGGTGGAAAGAATCGGCTGAAGTTAGGCGATTACTTCCACCAGCTGCACCACAAACACTACAAGTGCAATTACGGTACGCTGGAAATGCCATGGGATCGATGGTTCGGCTCTTTCCACGACGGAACCGAAGATGCGACCAGACGTATCAGAAAACGCAAATGGTGACATTCTGATCCGACTCGACAAGTCGGGCTCATGCGACTGAGTTGCGAAGGTGAGTTACGAGAATTTTATGTAGATGGCAGGGAGGCCATTAATTTGTGGTGCTCTTTCGTCCAGGCACTCGGTTTCCAAGTTCACCCAGAGCCCGCCTTTGTCGACAAGCTGTTCCAGATTCTCACTCGATAGTTGATTCTCGGCTGTTCTGGACAGGATCAGGGTCGATTCACCGAGTTCAGTTTGAAAAGACAGACACGAGAGTCCGTTTTCCATGTGCCTGGTGGCACCACTCACTGTCCGTCCCAGTTTCGACATCAGCGAGTGCACAATCTTTGCCAGCGTCGCGCCGGATCGAGGATTGAATTCCCTGTCCAATAATCCAATTCGCGGGAAGTAACCCCGATCATTGTCCGAAAGGGTGTCACTGAATACTCTATCCACGCCGAAATGCCAGGCACAGAACATGCTTTCGGCCAGTCGGTTGCACAAAAGCACTTCACTGTCTTGAAAAGCGGCTGGACTGTCGTCAGTCAGTCGCAGATGTACCGAGACCTTCAACCCTACAGTCTGCTGAATGTTTGTCGCCAGCATTACTGTGGACTGGACGGAATCATCGATTCCACATCTCATTACAATGCCATCAAAACTATCGAATGCTGCCAGTCTGCTGAAGCGTTCGCCAATGCTACCCTCGAAATCTGATCTCGTGAATCCATGGTTTATGACGTGGTAGTAGGTTTGTCCGGATTGGATAACATCTTCCTTGTTCTTCAGGGGAGAGAAAAAGAGTCTGATCTTTCGGTCACTGTCATTCATCATGCCCCGAAGCGTATTGCAAAAATCGGAAGTCTCCTTGAATTTTCCAGCGATTTCCCAACTCTCAATCAGGTTGGCGTTTTTTAACACCAGTTCTGCCATCCGGAATTCCGAGGGCAGGTGGGAGAATAGTGTGAACCTGAACCCGGGTCTGGCAAGTTCAGTCAATCTACGCCTGCGGTCGCTGTCAACCAGGTCAGCCAACGGGATCCTGAGGTTTCGTACACCCATCTCCCAAAGCGCCAACAGCGGGTAATCATTGCGAACCACTTTACGGTCGAACTCGTCCAAACCACCGGATGGAGGAATCTGGACAGGTTCGAGCCAGTCATGCCGCAAGTCAAATCCCAATACCGGATACTGGTTGGTCGTCGGATTGATGGGATCAATTCGACCGCCGCTGACAGAGACCGATGAATCCAAACTGGTCTGTCGGCCGTGACACCTGACCACGTCAAAGGTATGTCCGGATTCATGTACATGAACAATCAGATAACCGAGTTTCTCCCTGTCGTCTCGGCCAAATGCGTTGTCATTCGGAGCGACGCGAAACATCTCGCTGTAATCCTGACGGGTAAATGCTGTCGATGGCAACAGATAGCAGTCGCAATCGCTATAGCTGTTGTACCAAAAGTGGTGGACATGTCCTGAAAATAGCGCCTCGACCGAAAATTCTTCCAGCAGATTCAGAATCTCTTCCCGTCCCTGATGGCCCAAATTATCATAGTGCTCATCTTCGTCCGGGTGGCATAAAAAGGGAGGGTAGTGGCTGAAGAGAAACAGCCTGTTATCGGAATTTCTTTTCAGTGTATCCCGAAGCCATTCCCGGTGACCTGTTTCACTTTCGAGCTCAGAGCCGAGTAATTGCGCATTGATCCCGACAAATGCGATGCCCTGATGTTCGAAGTCGAATCGGTCAGATCCGAAGTGTCGTGAGTAAATTTCGAGATAGCTCTCCCGAATGCCCCCCGCGGGACTCCAGGCCATTCGCTTGTCGCCTACATCATGGTTTCCCGGAATCAGGTGTATGGGATGCTTCAGACGGGAGACTTGCTCATGGAATTGGCTGGCCGCATTGACATAGAGATCTCCATTGGAGGGAACAGGATGAACGATATCGCCCAAGTGAATGACATGAGCCAGATCCCGGGTATTGAGATCGTCAATGACATACCGCAATCTTCGGTTCGCCAATCGGTTCACTTCAAACGGCGAGTTGGTACCGAGCTCCTCATAATTGAGATGGGTGTCAGCAATGACCGCGAACGAAAACTTTCGGTCGCCGATTGATTGTCCAGACATTGTCACTTGACTAAGAGCGTCAGCCCAAAGGGATTTTCTGCTTGAATCTGCTCTTGACGAGGAATACAACGGACAGAATCGTGAGTGCCCAGAAAAACCAGCAGATTGGACTGCGGATCAATATTGCCAGACTGCCGTCGGAGAGAATGAGTGATTGCCTGAAATTGTCTTCAAGCAGCGGTCCGAGAATGAACGCGATCAGAAACGGCGGTGCCGGAAACTTGAAAAGCAGCATCAGATAGCCCACACAACCCATCAACAGCATGACCAGAACGTCAAACAGATTGTTGTTGATCGCAAATGAGCCGAAAAGACAGAATACCAGTACGATTGGATAGAGTATCGTGTTGGGAACTTCCGAAATGCGGCTGATCGTGCGGATTGTGAATTTACCCACAATAAACAGATACGCGCTGCTCAACATAATGCCGATAAATAACGCGTAGATCAAGGGTAGGTTTTCCACAAATAACAGGGGTCCCGGTCTCAAGCCATGAATCATGAATGCGCCAAGAATTACGGCTGTTATCACGTCGCCGGGTACACCCAAAGCCAGTAGCGGAATCATGGTCGCTCCGGCGACACCGTTGTTCCCGGCTTCGGCTGCAGCGACACCTTCAAGTTCACCCTTCCCGAAATTCTCCTGATTCTTGGATGTCCTGCGCGCTTCGCTGTAGGAGAGAAAGGCGGATGGTGCGCCACCGATTCCAGGAATCGCCCCCAGAACCACACCAATCAGACTTCCTCTTAGAATGCTCTTGAAACAGCGTTTGAAATCGGCAAAGGTTGCTCCGATGCCCGACATCGCAGCGGGTTTGAACTGTTCGGACGCCTTTCTGGCATAAAAGTGGATGATTTCCGGTAGCGCGAACAACCCGATCAGAACCGGTATGAATGCCAGGCCACCCATCAGGTTCCAGTTTCCGAACAGGAAGCGGTTGGTTCCATAAACCATGTCGAGCCCGATCACCGCGAACATAAGCCCCAGGCATGCGGAAACGATCCCCTTGATCAGATTGTCGCCGGATACCCCGGCGATGATCGTCAATGAGAACAGGATCAGGGTAAAAAATTCCGGAGGGCCGAATTTCAATGCGAAACCGGCCAGTATGCCAGCCAGAAGAATCAATGAGAGATTCGAGATGAAATCGGCAAAACATGACGCGTACAGGGCCATATCCAAGGCTTTTCGTGCTTCGCCTTTCTGCGTCAATGGAAAACCGTCCAGTACAGTACAGGACGCGGCAGGCGTGCCGGGTGCCTTGATCAGAATCGCCGTTATTGACCCGCCGTACAAGCCACCCTTGTAGATACCCAACAAAAGCAGAATTCCAGTGACAGGTTCGAGAGTGAACGTGAACGGCAGTGCAAGTGCCACTCCCATCGGCGTTGTCATACCGGGTATGGCGCCGACGATCGCTCCGATAAGAACGCCAAGCAGGACGATCAGTACGTTCTGAAAGGTGAAAAATAGCGACGCGGCTTGTGCAATCTGTTCAAACATCACTCAGTATCAGCCATAGATGAACTCAAATATTCCCAGAGGTATTGGAATATTCGCGACAAATATGAAAAACAGGGTGAGCACGAACGGGATCAGCAGAGAAATCAATAGCAACAGTAGCCACCGTCTTTCACCGGTAAACCAGCACAGCCCGAAAATGATGGCTATCGCCGGCACTACCATGCCGACATACGGAACGACGAAATAGAAGCCAAACAGGACTGCGAAGAACCCCGTCAGGCGCAGAATTCGAGTCCGCATCAGGCGGAGTTCTGTCACCGTTTCCTGATCGGTTGAGCCGGGTGCGATCGTCATAAAGATGCCCATCAATGTAAAAACCGAAGCAATTACGAACGGCCAGAATTCCGGTGCCAACGCCAGTGCCGGCACATCAGATGGTGAAACGATGCCCACCGGAATCAGGACGAAGAGCCCGATGGCACCGATTGCGACAACAGCTACACCGAGTAATCTGGATTCTTTCAAGCGACAGCCCTCTCGCTTACTGTCGGAAAATTCGACGGATCTCCGATTTCGTAAAGATAGTGATGGATTGCCAGCGAGTGTGCGGCTTCGTGACTTGAGATGACAAAGAATTTCAATTTTGAATCGGCAAATTGTCGATCAACCAACTTCGCAGTCTGTTCTACGACTGCATTTCGATAGATTGAACTTTCGGTCAACGGGCCTGACAGGAGAATCATCTGGGGATGCAGAAATGAATTGGCGGACATTATCGCATAGGCCAGTCCCCGACCCGCTTCTTCCAATGACCGGATCGTCCCGGCAATCTGATTTGAATCGCGTCTGATTACGTCCATCAGATTTTGCGCCATCCTGAATCTTGCAACTGAGTTGGATGACGCGGGGTCGCCGATGATCCCATATCCTCCGGCGATTGAATCCAATGGAACCAAAGTACCGGTTGAATGGATATCCGGGATCAGCAATGATTCGACCAGGCCCACATTCGAGTCGGCACCCCGAAGCAGGGCTCCATCGGCAATAACACTGGAGCCAATCGCGAGAGAGCAGTTGAACAGTACTACATTGTTGACGTGCTTGGCCGGGCCGAAGCAGCGCGCAGCAAAATTTTTCGCGTTGGGTATGCTTTCTATGACAACAGGAAGATTGAGGGTTGACTCCAGTGATGCTCTTACATCAACATCTTTCCAGCCCAATGTCGGTGAATCGCGCAATCGTCCTTGCCCGGGTTCAACTGCACCGGATATCGACACGCCACAGGCAACAAGCTGGTCAAGTTCAACAGAAGATTCTTCGATAAGTTGAATCAGTGCCTGCGCACAGGTATTGAGAACATTTTCAGCGTTTTCCAGTTCAGCGAACTGAATTCTACTTTCGGCGATTGTCTCGTTCGCCATATTCGATATTGCGACATCCTGCTGGAAGGCATTGATGGCGATACCGGCAAAGTAACCGCCATCGGGACAGACTTCGATTCCGATTCGTCTCCGACCAGGTTTTGGATCATCGAGGAAGTGACCGGTTTCCTGAATCAGACCTACATCCAGAAGGCTGCGGGTAATTCTGGATACTGATGCCTGGGTGATACCGACCCGCAGTGCAATTTCGGTTCTGGGCAGAGGTCCGCGCAGAAGAATCTCCGACAATACCCGTTTTGTATTTCGCTCGGATTGATGGTGCCGAATATTCGAAACAGACTGCATATATCTATATTTACTTTCTGTAAGTAATTAAATTATACTAAATCCTCATGACTGTAGATGTCAAGAATAAATTACCAGCGAAAATCATTGTGGAGGAATAAGTTATGCGCAATATCATTCGCAAGGCTATGTCGGTACTGATTGGTGTGGCGATGATCGCCGCTTCCGGTATCGCAGCAGCCGAGTATCCAACAAAACCTGTGACACTTGTTTCACCGTACGGACCTGGTGGAGCGGCTGATCTGGCAGCTCGGACCCTGTCCGCGACTGCGCCGGGATATCTTGGAAACGGGATTCTCGTAGTGAATCGAACCGGTGCGGCGGGCGTGTCCGGGTCTACCACAGTTGCCAAGGGAAAACCAGATGGCTACACCATGCTGCTCGCTCGGGTAGGATCACAGGCGGCGGTGCCGGCAATCAACAGAACGATACCGTACGCGTGGGATGAATTCACTTTTCTCGGATTGCTTGAACTGAATCCTTTCGTTCTTGCAGTCTCGGCAGATTCACCTTACAACTCTCTTGATGACGTCAAGGCGGCAATTGAAGGCGGTGCCGATCTCAGTTACTCCTCCGCCGGTGTGGGAACACTCCTGCATGTCGCGATGGTAATGACATTGGATCAATTCGGCATGGGTGCCGATGCCATGAAACACGTACCATACAAAGGTGGCGGTAAAGCTGCAGCCGCAGTTGTCGGTGGACATGTTGACATGCTATTTCAGAATCTGTCCGGTGTCATAAGCAACATTCAGGCGGGCAAACTGAAAGCGCTCGCTGTAACAACACCGGAAAGGGTGCTTTCGATCAAGGATGTGCCGACGGTCAGTGAGGCGGGTTATCCGGAACTGCAGGCAGTGGTTGGCTGGAGTGGTCTGTGGGGACCGCCCGAGCTGTCCGATGAAGTGGTCAACAAATGGGTAGAGGTACTTGCGAAAATTGCGGAGGACAAAGCGTGGTTGAAGCTGACTAAAGGTCTTGGCTCAATCCCGTATGTCCAGCCTCCGGCTGAAACGAAGGCATTTGTTGAAAACCAATACCTGGCCTTCAAGACCCTGACCGAAAAGCTCGGTATGACCATCCAGTAAGTATGAAAGTGAAGTGCGGAGCAGCGAATGCTCCGCGCTTCAACAGGTCTCAGACAATCGAATGTCTATCTGAGTTGCTGACATGAAAAAGCCGAACATTGTTGTGATTCAAACTGACCAGATGAGTGCGAAAGCACTGTCTGTTTATGGTCACCCACTCGTCAAGACCCCCAATATTGATAGATTGGCTGAAAACGGCACGATCTTTCAGAACGCATACTGCAATTTTCCGCTATGTGTTCCCTCAAGGGCTTCGATGCTGGCCGGTCGCTATGCGAACGCCATCCGTGTCTGGGACAATGCGACAGAAATGCCCGCGTCGATTCCGACTTTGGCACATTGGTTGCGCCAATTGGATTACCACACCGTACTGGCGGGGAAGATGCATTTCATCGGTCCAGACCAGTTGCACGGATTCAATGAGCGAATCACAACAGATATCTACCCTTCCAATTTTGCGTGGACGCCGGACTGGATTGTCGGTGAGCGATATCGCCCGACCGGTATCAACATGCGCGCGGTTGTGGATGCCGGAATCTGCACTCGCAGCCTTCAGATTGACTATGACGAGGAAGTGGAATTCGCAGGTATACAGAAGCTTTACGATCTTGCCAGGTATAACAGCGACAACCCGTTCATGCTCTGGATATCCTTTACGCATCCGCATTCACCGTACGTGACACTTCAGAAACATTGGGATCTTTATTCTCACGATGAGATTCCGATGCCAGCTGTTCCGGAAATCAGTCTGGAAGACATGGATGAAATGAGCCGATGGCTTTATTATGCACATGGCGGTGACCTGCATGATGTGACGGATGAGCACATCAGAACCGCGCGTCACGCCTATTTCGGGATGTGTTCGTATATCGACGACAAAGTCGGACGCATTCTGGAAACGCTTGAAGCGCTCAAACTTGACTCCGAAACCGTGGTTGTATTCACTTCCGATCATGGTGAAATGCTCGGCGAGCGCGGAATGTGGTTCAAACAGGCGTTCTTTGAGTGGTCAGCTGCAGTTCCCCTGATCATCAGTATTCCCGGTGTGCAGGGACGCGGTGAGGTTCCGGAATTGGTTTCGCTGGTCGATCTGCTTCCGACTCTTGTAGAAATCGGTGGCGATGGAAATATAGCCACCGGGGAGCAGGTCTGGGACGGTCACAGTCTACTTCCAATCATGTCAGGGCGAACCGATTGGGATAACCGGGTGGTTTCAGAATACACTGGCGAGGGTGTCAACGCACCATGTAGAATGGTTCGAAGAGACGGTCTGAAACTAATATACACACACGGACATCCCTCCATGCTTTTTGATCTTTCGCGCGATCCAAATGAAGTCGAGAATCTGATTGATCACCCCGATTATGCGCAGGATGCCGCAAGTCTCCACGATGAGTTGATGCAGAACTGGAATCCTGACTCAATCCATCAGTCATGCCTGGACAGTCAGAGACAAAGACAAATCATACAGAAAGCAACTGATGGAGAGCCAAGTTGGGCCTATTGTGTACGGTCCGATGATGAGCAGCGATTTGTGAGAAACTCAAGCGCAGTTGGAACCAAGGCCAGAGCACGCTATCCTTTTATTGAACCAACACCTTTCCTGGAAAGAGATTCCCGATAGCTAACCGATCCGCATCGGTACCAGCGGGATATCGTTTTTGTAAATTCGGAATCTGTACCGCCAACCGCCGCGAAGTGGTTGATTTCATCCTGTCAAACTGAATCAGTCCAAGGCATTTTTGAACAAACCATACAAAGTTAAGGATATTTCAGTCTATTGAATCTACATCAGCGGCATTCCGAATAAAACATCGTGAAACTTAGCGAATAACCCAGCGACTACCGTCCCCGACACAACTGCCACGACATCCATCACCCAGCGTGGAGCCTTATCTTCGGAAGGCTTTTTGCCACGCACGATAGCGCTTGCTGTCGCGACTACGGAATAGGCGCCCAACGTTCCAAACAGAAGAATCGAGCTTAAATCTCCGTTTGCTGCAAGGTGTGCGATCGCCCATAGAAATAATCCTGCCAGCATAGGATGGCGTACAAATGCCCGGATGTGCGTTGGCATGTTTGCTGCTGCGAAGAGAATCACTGCGATGGGTACCAATCCAAACGCCAGCGAGCGTCCCCAGATCAAGGGCTGGTAGACAGGTTGAAATTCCGCCTTGGAAAATCCCCAAATGATCAGTGCCAGACCTACGAATGAAGAGGCTGCGAATAACGCCCGGTATTTTTTCTCACCGAGGCTTGAAACAAGTGCAGTACGCAAAGGCGGAATACAAGGAATTAGATGCAAGCCTACGAATAGAGCCAGTCCAATAATAAGAAGATTCATCAGAGCATACCTCGGTAGATTCAAATAAGGGTATTATGCATTTAGTTTTACTGGTAAAACATCCCAAATTCGTGAATTTATTGGAAGAGTTTTGCTTTGGGGGAGGAAGCCATCTGTTTGATGATTTCAGGATTGGGAACTGCCAACCACCTACGACTTTTACAGTCAAACTGTGAACGACAACGTCAACACATAGATTTGCTTGTACTTCTGCTTCCGTATCCTGATAGGTGTTCGGATAAAAATCAGAGACCTAGCAATTTTGAACTTGGAGTATAAAATATGCGCACTATGTCAGGCAGTAACAAACAATATGTCACCTGTGGCGGTTTGAGTATCAGCAATCAGCTCTACAACCTTGTTGCTGAAGAGGTCGCGCCGGGAACCGGAGTGGAGCCTGAATACTTCTGGAACTCACTGGAGAAAATTGTTTCGGACCTCGGTTATAAGAATCGTTACCTACTCAACAAGAGAGATGAGATTCAGAAGAAAATCGACGATTGGAATTCCACTGATCATGCCAAAGACTACTCGGTAGAAGAAAATAGAGAGTTCCTTTCGCGGATCGGCTATCTGGTCGACGAGGGTCAGCCCTTCAAGGTTGAGGTGGAGAATGTCGACAGAGAAATCTCCGATGTCAGTGCACCACAGCTGGTCGTGCCGGTTGACAATGCCCGTTATGCACTGAATGCGGCGAATGCCCGATGGGGCAGTCTGTACGATGCTCTCTATACATCCGGTGTTGCGGAATCTGAGCCTGAGCCCAGCGATCCGCCGGCGCAATATGATCCGGAGCGCGGTGGCAGGGTTATTCAGTGGACCCGAAAATTCCTGGACCGGGTAGTGCCGTTGCAATTCGGCAGTCATACCGATGCAAAGAAATATTTCATTGCACCTGCCGGGCACCGAACACTCGAGCTGAATGTGACACTCAAGGACGGTAGTTTCACCACGTTGAAGTCTTCAGGGCAGTTTGCCGGGTTTCTCGGGCTGATGTATGACCCTTCCGAGATTTTGCTCTACAACAACGGTCTATTTTTTCGCCTGCTGATAGATCGAGGCTCATTGATCGGTCGGAACGACCCGGCCGGCATCTGTGATGTCGCCATGGAAGCCGCTGTAACTACAATTCAGGATTTCGAGGATGCGGTTTCGACAGTGGACGCTGCCGATAAGACAGTCGCATACAGAAACTGGCTCGGATTGATGAAGGGCACTCTGACGACAGAATTCGAGAAGGGTGGAAAAGTCATTGAGCGTTCGCTCAATCCGGATATGGAGTTCACCAATCCCTATGGAATGTCGGTAACTGTTTCAGCGCGAAGCATGATGCTGGTCAGGCATGTGGGCATCCACATGTACACGGACGCTGTGAAAACCAAGTCGGGAGAGCAGATTCCAGAAGGCTTTCTGGATGCGATGGTGATCAGTCTTTGTGCCAAGCACAATCTGACAGGTGAAGGAGCGAAAGCGTTTCCTAACAGTCGTTGTGGAAGTGTATATGTAGTCAAGCCGAAATTGCATGGGCCGGAGGAAGTCGCAGCTACCGTCGAGCTGTTCGCGCGCGTAGAGGATGTTCTGAAACTTAACCGGAACACGCTCAAGATCGGGATCATGGACGAAGAGCGACGCACAACCATCAATCTGAAGGAGTGCATTCGGGAAGCCAGAAATCGTGTGATATTCATCAATACCGGATTCTTGGACCGCACCGGGGACGAGATCCACACAATGATGACGTTGGGGCCGACGATTACAAAGGATCAGATGAAAAAAGCACATTGGCTTCATTCCTATGAAGATTGGAATGTTGAGGTGGGTGTCGATACAGGCGTCTACAGCGTCGGTCAGATCGGAAAAGGCATGTGGACGATGCCTGATCTGATGAAGGCGATGTACACGACAAAACGCGGACACCCTGAGTCGGGTGCAAATACCGCCTGGGTGCCGTCACCGACGCTGGCTGTTCTTCATGCGCTGCACTATCACGAAGTGGATGTGCTTGAGGTTCAGCGCCTGATTCAGACCCGGGAACGAGTCAAGCTGGATGATCTGCTTGAGCAGCCTGTATTGCGAGAGGAACTTTCACAGGATGTGATCGAGAAGGAACTGGAGAACAATGCTCAGAGCATCCTGGGTTATGTGGTCCACTGGGTCGAGGAGGGAATCGGCTGCTCCAAGATTCCCGACATCAATGAAATCAACCTCATGGAAGATAGGGCCACACTCAGAATATCCAGTCAGCTGATTGCAAACTGGCTTCAGCATGGTCTGGTTACGGGCGATCAGGTGATTGATACATTCAAGAGAGTCGCAGAGATTGTTGACAGACAGAATGAAGGGGCTCACGATTATCGCAACATGTCACCGGATTTTGACACGAGTGTCGGATTCCAGGCGGCACTGGACCTGGTTTTCAAGGGAGTGGAATCACCCAACGGGTACACAGAACCGGTTCTGCATTCCCGCAGACGGGAATCAAAGCAAGTCCATTCGTAAAATTTCGATACAGGCTCAGTCCGGCACTCGGATGGAGTCTCTGATCTCGCGTAGCCTTTCGATCAGTTTTTTTGGCTTCACGACTTCGACTTTGTCTCCCCAGGTGATGAGGTGCGAAGCCATTTCGTTGATTCCCCCCGCTCTGAATGAGACTTCCAACCGACCGTCCCGCATTCGTCGAATTTTCTGGGAACGGTGAAAGTTCCACTCCTGCGCGACTCGCGCGACATCCGCATCAAACCGCCACACGACGTTATAAGGTTTCTCCTGAAAGACACCAAAACTTGTTCCGAGGAAGTCCTGGAAATTGAAATCTCCCCTGCGCTCGAAGAACTGGCGCTGGTGAACTTCCAGACTTCTGATTTTCGCCATCGTGTAGGTGCGGAATCCACCTGATGTCGGGTTGGGATTGAACGCTACCAGGTACTGACGTACTCCGTGAAGGAATCCATAAGGGTGGACAGTACGTATTCTGGGTTCTGATTCTTTGCTTGAGGTGTACTTGATGCTGACAGTCTGACAGGCAAGGATGGCGTGACGCAATTCCCTGATGAGTTCCGGGTCGACGTACTCCCGTGGACCGGGTCTCGCCACAAAGCCCTCTGATTCATACAGTATCTCGGAATCCCGTCCCACAATCTGCCGAGCCGCTGAATCCATATTAGCACGAAGCATCTTTATCAGATTTTCTGTTTGCATGGCGTATGCGGGCATGGAGTTTTCCTCAAACATACGAGCCGCAGCCTGCAGTATGGAAATCTGTTCAAGGGTGAGGTTGGGAGTTGGAATGATACGTTTGAGACGCCATCGTTTGGGACGCTTGGTTGCCAGTTCAATCTCAAGAAACGAGTCACCGACGGCCTTGACCATTCGCTCAGCGGTCCGACGGGATACATGGAATTTTTCCTGTATCTGCGCGTAGGTGATGCCTTGCTCCGATGCCTGCATTTCATAGACCAAGTGAAGCAACTGCAGGTATTTTTGATACATTTCTCGAAAAATCCGTTCTGATGGCAATTGAAGCCCGAATATACGAATATAATCCGTTTTCATGAAAAGGAATCTGAAAAATTTCTATCCGGTCCCTATCGCCATCGTGCTTGTTATAGTCGGGGCCACAAGTTCCGCCGAAGCGAATATAGACGGGGCAAGGGTCACAGTGTCGGATACCATCCATGTCATATATGGTGAAATCGTTGCCAACTCAGGAAACAGCGAAGCGCTCAGAACGGTGGCAACTGATGTGGTTCATCGGGAATTGCTTCCCAAACTGCATGTTGAAAAGTTTTCCAAGTTGATCCTTGCGGCACACTGGAAAAAAGCATCCGCACAGCAAAGAAATGAATTCACCAGAATTTTGACACAGTTTCTTCTTCGCACGTTTGTCACCGCGATTGTCAGCAATCAAGACAAACTGGATACCTATCTCGACAGCATTACAATCAAGCAGGCAAAACCTGGTAACAGAGAGGGACGTGCCATTGTGTCTATGGCTGTCAAATATCCCGGGTCCAATGAAGTGAAAATCGACTTTCGTATGACCAATGAGGATGGAGACGGGTGGAAGGTTTATGATGTGGTATTTGAAGGTGTGAGCTTTGCGATCAACTATCGCACGATTCTGAATTCCGAGATCAAAAAGTCAGGAATTGATGCGGTGACGGCGAACCTGGCCGAAAAACTCACCAAGCAGTGAAGTCACAAGCTGGTCTCGCCCGCGGCGTTAGATGAAATTCTCCGCCAGTCTGGTCAATTGTGTTGCTGCCGCCATTACCGATTTCTTCTGGATGATTGATGGCCAAGGCCGAAATTCCAGTCGGTCCAGTTCGGTATCTCCTTCTTTTGTTCCAAGAACTTTTTGTCCTATTCGCATACCAAAGTAACTGGACAGCGTAATCCCTGAACCGCAGTAGCCCATGGCGAAATACACGCCATCCTGAACACCGATATGAGGGCTGATATCTGTCGTGTATGCGACAAATCCAACCCATGAATGGGTGATTTTCGTACCTGTCAGTTGTGGATAGATTTTCAGCATTTGCTCATAGAGAACCTTGGAACCGGACTCGGAAGTCGCTTCCGTGAATGTTACGCGACCACCGAATATCTGTCGCTTATGGTCAGGCGACAGGCGGAAATAATTTCCGACCAATTGTGTATCCGAAATGACACGTGCATTGGGATTGAGTTCCGAAGTTACTGAATCCGGCAGGACTTCGGTTGCAATCTGAAAACTTCCGATCGGCAGAATTCGTTTATCGTGCCAGCGGAACTGGCTTTGCGTATATCCGTTTGTAGCCAGAATCACATCGGTTGCGTTGAATGTACCCTTGGTTGTGTGGACATTGAACCCATCAGAAAGCCTCTCCAATCGTGTGACATTGCAGCGGTCGATGACAGTCGCCCCTGATTGCAGGACTCTATCCAGCAGTTCGGAGTGATATTTTCCGGGATGCAACGCCCCATGCGACGGTAATACGCAACCCCCGAAAAAGAAATCCGAGCCGATTTCCTGTCGAAGTTCGGCTTTTGGAATCATGTGAAACTCGTGCTTGATTTCGTCCGGAATGGATTGGTAATCCCGTGCAACGCGCTCATATGAGCGCTTCCTATGAATCCCGATCAGTCTTCCATTCTGTTCGAAATCACAGTCTATGTTTTCAGATTCAATCAGATCTTTCAGGTACTGGAGCGCGCGGTGACCTTCACGCGACATTCTGATCGCGGTATCGCGGCCGAATTTCTTTTCGAGTTTGGACAGACTCGGCTTGAAGCTTGTACCCGCCTGTCCACCATTGCGACTGCTGCACCCGTAGCCAACCAGATCCTTTTCCAGAACCAGCGTCGCCCGTCCTGCGCGCGCAGTCTGCAACGCGGCGTTCAGTCCGGTGTATCCGGAACCGACAATCAGGACATCCACCGTTTTCGGCAAGTCCGATTCGGCTGCAGAGGGCAACTGTCGCCTCGGCGCTTCCTCCCACCAATAGGGACTGTCCTGATAGTTTTCAGCGTACATCATTACATGCTCGAATTTGAATGGGGTGATGGATTACAAACATTGCGATTGAATTATAGTTACTTGAGATGTGAGCAGAGTTGAATTGAAACTACGATTCCATGTGATCGATAACGTACCAATCTCAACCACCGGGGGTACTGACAGCAAGAGTCACACACAATTGCATTATTTGTCAGGAAATTTAATTGAAATTGGCGTATTCTTTATGTCGATAACTTTCGTTTTGTTGTCAGTTGAGTACGAATGTGAGTATTGTCCCATGAGCGGCTTGGAAGTTACCAAACTTACGCCCGTAATCGGTGCTGAAATAAAGGGTGTGGATTTTTCAAAACCGCCAAGTGCCGGTTTGTGCGATGATCTCTATCAGCTGTTGATTGAGCATCAAGTGATCTTTTTTCGCGATCAGGCCATGACTCCGGACGTTCATGTCGCGCTGGCAGAAAGTTTCGGAACGCTTGACCGACAGCATCCCGTCTATCCCGGGTTGGAGAAATTTCCTGCAATCATTATTATTGAATTCGGTCCGGACAACCCGCCTGTTATAGATACATGGCATACCGACATCACATATCGCGAGAATTCTCCATTTGCATCGATCCTGTACAGCAGAGTGATACCACCCTATGGCGGCGATACGATCTGGGCATCGTTGACTGCGGCTTATGATGCTTTGCCCGAAGATTTGAAACAGGAAGTCGAGAGTCGCCGTGCTGTTCACGATATGGGAGATTTTCGGAATGACTTCACAGTTGGCCGACCGGATGGAGATGCGAAGGCGCTGATCGATGCACATCTGAAATTTGGCAGTGCTGTTCATCCTATGGTAAAAATTCATCCTGTGACTGGTCGACGGATTCTCTATTACAATCCGGCCTTCGTCGTGCAAGTGGTAGGCGAGACCGCACAACGGTCGCGCAGACTGCTCAATTATCTCTACGATCATGTCATCCAGCCGGAGTTCCAGGTCAGGTTTCGCTGGACCGAGAACACTGTTGCCATGTGGGACAATCGTTGCACAATGCACTATGCTCTTGCAGATTACCTGCCACACCGTCGGGTGATGCATCGAATCACGGTGACCAGCGATCAAAGATCGGATTCATAGAAGTTGAAGCGAAAGAGAGCATCGCGCGAGCGACTGCGACTGCGAATAATCCGGATTCTGCCGCCGGATACAGCCGGTACAGCAGATTCGATACATTATCCGTCATTGCCTGTGAAAGACACTTCCAAATTAAGTAACATTAGCGCAGTTGATCTGTTATTGGAATTCACATGATGAGACGAAAAATAGGCGGAACAAAATTAGAGATATTTCCAATCGGTCTGGGAGCCATGCCGCTTGGCATCCGCGGTAGTCTGCCACTGGACAATGCGGTTGCTGTCATTCACGCTGCAATAGACGCTGGAATGAATTTCATAGACACTGCAAACGTCTATTGCACGGATAACCAGGATATCGGTCTGAACGAACGTACGATTGCATCGGCGCTTGATTCGATAGACGACAGCGATATTGTTGTCGCTACCAAGGGAGGCCTGGTTCGCCCACAGGGTCGCTGGGAAAGAAGAGGGTCACCGCAGGACTTGCGCAGTGCTTGCGAAAAAAGTCTGGAAGACCTGAATGTAGAGACGATTGCGCTGTATCAGCTGCATGCGCCGGATGCACTGGTGCCATTTGCAGACTCGGTCGGAGAACTCGCACGGCTAAAGTCGGAAGGAAAGATTCAGAATATCGGATTGTCCAATGTCGATCGCAACCAGATAGACGAGGCCATGTCGATCGCCACAATCTCGTCGGTGCAGAACCGCTGCAGCGTGTTTCACCAACGAGACCTAGACAATGGACTGATTGACTACTGCAGGCAGCAATCCATCACCTATATCGCCTACAGTCCGATGGGCGGCGGCACGAATCACGTCATGTTACGTGATGAAGCGGTACTTTCGCGGTTGGCGGAAAAGCACGAAGTGACAGCGTATCAGATCGTGCTGGCGTGGTTGCTGGAGAAAAGCGACAACATACTGCCAATCCCTGGGGCAAGTCGAATTTCAAGTGCTGTCAGCAGTGCGAACGCGGTGAATGTTCAGCTGTCAGCGGAGGATGTTGCGCAGATCGATCGCATCGGAAGCGATTAGGCTCTAACACCAGACGTTACGGCCATTTGTTTACGGGATGGCCGCTGCCAATCCAATGCTCTATTCCCTGGGTGACATTATGCACCTTCTGGTATCCAAGTTCCGAACTCAGGAATTGACTGATCACTCGGGATCGGTTTCCGACGGCACAGATGATGACAACGCCGTCTTCAGGATCTGCCAATTTAGTGAATTTGGCAAGCCAGTCGTTCAGATCATAGTTACCCCGATTGTCGAAAAAGGTCAGCAGATGACTTTCTGGAATCACGCCGGTTGTTCGCCACTCGTCAGGTGTTCGTACATCAACGACCGCCACGCCTTCCTGAATTAAGGTTGCAAGTTTGTCTGACGAAGTCTCCAACATTTCCGCATTTGCTGTACTTAGTGAAACCATAAAACAGACGACGATCGAGTAGATCGAATTTATTTTATACATTTGCTTCAATCGTACTGTTGGGTTCTTTTGGACTCAGCGCGGTACGGGACACACTTTGTGGTTGTCATTGTACGCAGGCATTATGATTTATTCTCGATAAAATTCCGTACTGTCGTTTATCAATTTCAATCACGTCCGATTCATTCATTATCAATTTCTATGACTTCCCAATGTCCCTTTTTGGTTGGACCGATACGGCGAATTCGACCTGCTATTCTCAGTTTGTCGAGGTGATATTTGACACTATTGGAGGTGATACCGATCCTGGTTGCTAATTCACTGCGAGTAAGATCCGGATGTTCCCACAGTAATGCGATAATTTTTTCTTGGGTGATTTCTTGGGTGATTGTTGGCGATGTTTTGCTAACTTTCTTTCTTGTATCACTGGTTCCGTCAATCCCTGAACGAGACGAAAATTGGTCGATATATGAATCCGAAAACTTAAATTTAATCCAAAAATCGCTCGATCCTACTTGAAACTCTGGTTCAGGCGACTGTATCTTACGACAAGATTCGAAAATTCGCTGGATACCACGACCCCAGGATTCTATTTCGCCTGCTCGAAAAAATGTGTTTGCAATATCCGGGTTGTAGGGTCGAGATGAGTGCGGCCCCAACAACTTTTGCACTGTCCAATCCTCGGGTAATTCTCCGGGATTCCAAATCGACAAGCGGTCATCGTAAACTCGAATCTGAATTTGAGCCGGGATGGCGTAATCTCGATGAACAATTGCGTTCAGCATTGCTTCCCGGAGTGCATCTACCGGCACAGGAAATGTCTCGATACGTTGAATCCCCTCGTAGCTGATCACTGCTTTCAGGTACTCGGTTTTTAGCAAATCCATGGTTTTGCTTATCTGAATGAAGAGATTGCCACATACCTCATCGTGAAAAAGAACTTCGGTTTCACTCTCAAAAAAACCAATTTTTATCGATGCAGCGGTGAAAAACTGTTCGGGGTCTGGATGAAATAGAAGAACAGCTGCCCGCTTCAAAAGTTTGTTTTCAGTCAGGCGAAGTTTTTCGATCAACTCAGAGTCATCCGTTTGGAGTATACCTTCAGCCAGACGATTCGTGCGCGTCGCAAGTGCGCGGAAACGAGTCAATGTCGATACGTCAAGATGACCGAGACCAACGTTCGGTATTGGTATTCCATCCCACTGTTTTCCGGATTTACGTAACAGGAATCGATTGAGGGCTGCACCTCGGAGAACCTGCTTAGTACTACCACTACGGTAGTGGAATTATCCCAGATAGCTGATGGGAACCTCATACGGTTCTACTGTGATTCGCAAGTAAGACCGACCGTTTATCATTCAAGAGATCAATATCTGCCATGATACCGAGTAGGTCTCGCAGTTTATTGGGCAACTCTTCCATAAGCCGGTCGGAACTATTAATTCCCACCACTTCCCCACGATCATTACGTCCGATTTCCAGAACACCGCCTTGAGCATTGGCGAAGCCACACAACCACTTAAGGTATCTGTCGGACCAGTTCGCTTTCCACTCTGTAATTTGCGATTCACTCATTGATTTCAATGTCGACTCAAATTCTTCACACTATTCTCGAATAAATTCAATTCATGTCGATGCGATAATTGCTGCAATTAATGGAAATTAGACGATTACATTTTTTGTACAAGGTTCATTTACGAGAGCCGGACTATTGCCTTGAAGAAAAATTCGAGAATTTCAAGCACATCAATGTGCCGTGGCGGTACCATGCGATCAAGAAAGTCTATTCATTTCGCATGATCAACAACATTGTAACTGATTACGGAATCAAGAATGTTGGGTGTGGTCCGTAAATTTTTGGTAACAAAATTTCCGGTTACAAAGGCGAAAGATTGCCTCTTAGTGTTGAATTGGGATACAAAGTGACCAACTATCGAATCAAATTGCCGACACGAGGATATTCAGCAATATGTTCTCATAAACTCAATTGACGATCCCTTGCTGTAACTTTCCAGGTATCGTAGACTAAACCATCCTTGACGACCCAAGCCTGCTCGTGTAATGCAGATGTCGGGCAGATGTGAGTTGGAATTGCAAGTTCGAAATCGCCTGGTCGGTAGTTGGCAGCTTTCGCCGTTTCGATCACGAGGTGTTCCTCGTTATGCAGCAATTCTCTGGCGTCGAATATGAAGGGGAAACGTAATCGGTTGCCAGCTGGTGGGTCAGAAGCACAGGCCTTGTGACCTAAATCGAAAGTGATTCTGTCTGGTGACGGCTTGCTGACAACACGAGTCAGGAGCAGAGCTGCTGGAACAAACTGCATATCAGGAAATAACTGATCGTAACCGTCGTCATGCAAGACGCATGTTCCCGGACTCAATTCCAGCGCAGGGTCGTCTATTTCCGCATATAACGGAAATGTGCCGGTTCCTCCGGCGACGATGGTTGGTACGGCAAGCGAGGATTTTTCAAGTTTGTTTCTCAGAGTCTGAACGGAGTTCCAGCACACTTCAACGGCAACTCTCCGTTCGCTAAGTCGAGTCTGATGGTTCTGGCCATCATAGGCATGCAGTCCCGCCGGCCTGAGATTGCTCGCTTGATCGATTTGCGCGTATAACGCTCTTGCTTCAGGACCCGGCGCCAATCCGGTTCGTCCCAAGCCTGTGTCGATGTCGACGAAAACATCAATCTCAATTCCGGCTGTTGCCATTGCTTCATTAAGTGCCTTTACCGGTTCGGGGTGGTCAGCAGCCACGGAAAACCGCACATTCGGATAGCATTGCCGGTATCGAACCGCGCGTGTGATATTCGGCCCGACGGGGTTATATGCGAGAAAAACGTCTCGCGCACCGCCGATCGCGAGCATCTCCGCTTCGGCAAATGTCGCACACTTGTGTTTGAGGATTCCCATGCTGACTTCCATTTGGACAATATCAACCATTTTGTGCGTCTTACAGTGTGGTCGCAATCTCCGGTTCTGGCCAGCGATTTCTTTCATTCGCGCAATGTTTTCCCGCATTATGTCCTCGAAGACGACCAATCCCGGGGAAAGGATTTCATCTGGATTCTCGATCGCGTATCGCTGCTTCATGGTGGCTTCCAGTATATCCGGGGATGCGACTGTGCTTCAGCAATCGTGCGTCGGGTCGGCGACAATCGGCCAAATACCGCGTTCCAGATTCTTGTACTGCGTGGTGCGCGGATCGTGGGGATAGGGAACACCGCTGTCAACATACAGGAAATAGTCACTGATATCTGAAAATCCGGCACGAAAATGGTTGGTAGATTTCACGACCAGCAGTTGTTTTTCAGTCGGGTCGATTCCGACACAGGTGAAAATGTCGGGTGTGTATGCCTGCACCCGATTTTCGGACAATACAACATCCAAATCCGCACCGACCCGAATTGCGGCGCACCTGCCAAGTCGCGCAATCGATCCACCGAATTGCATGGAGCTTTTTTCACTTAGACCCACCACTGTTACAACGGCATCCAAAGGTTCACCAAGTCCGGGCCCTGACTTGGCACCGAACCGCAGCGGAATACTCGCGCCACAACCTGCGGCGAAGCAGAACTGTACCGCAACCGGGTCCCAGATGCTCGCGACTGCGGCACCCGCGATTCCGAAATCCATGATTGCGCGCAGAATGACCGTCGAGTCCCCTGCCATACCCCCACCGGGGTTGTCCCAGACATCCGCAATCACCAATGGGCCATTCCCCGACTTCGGGTCAAGCTTGTCCAGAGCTTCCGCCGGAGTGAGCAATTTCATCCTTGTCCTACCTCGCATTTCATATAGCTCCAGTCCGAGCTTGCGGGCCAACGCGTCCCCTTCTTTCTGGGCGTTGTTTGTAACAACTACAACCTTCGTACCCATTCCAGACACGTCACCGGCGAGGAATCCGTGCACGACAGAGATAGACAGAACACGGTGGTTGGCTCTTTCCAATGCCGTAATCCGATCTACGAACGCTCGGATCGTCTCTTCTGTCGTTGGAAACACGTCAATCATTTTGCAGTCAAACAGGGAGATTTTCGGTTTAATCTCCCGCTGTGCCGCTCGCACAACGATTTCAACCAGTTCGCGTGCCCGATCCATCATATCGGTATGGGGAAACTCCTTAAAGGTGATCGTCACATCTGCAGCTTCCGCGCAACGCTGTGTAAAATGACTGTGAGGATCGAATGTAGCGCCGATTACCGTTTCGGTGCCTGCGATCCGTCGGATTTCCGTAAGCAGGTCCCCTTCGCAATCGTCGAATCCTTGGGCAACCATAGCACCGTGTAATCCGAGCAGTACACCGTCAACAGGAAGTGCCTCGCGCAATTGGCCAAGAATTTCATCTCGTAAATGGAGGTAGGTCTCGCGACTGACAATCCCGCCTGGTTCCGCCCACGCTGCAGTGCCTTCGATCACCTCAACCGCGTCTCCCACACGGTCTTTGTACTCGCGTACGGCGATGAAAGGTGCGCTGCAAAGCGAGGGGGTGTCCGGATGCTTACCGGGCGGGAAATAGAAAGTGTCTTGGAAGTCCCGTAAATCGGTGAATACCGGTGAAAATGTATTGGTTTCATTCGCGAGAGATGCAACAAAAAGTTTCATGTCATTTTCTCTTCCAGTTTGACGATACGTTGGGCGTGGTGACAGGAAACTTGCCGGTTGCCGTCGAAAATTTGGACTTGTGGGCTTTCGACACTGCAGAGCGCAGTAGCATGCGGGCATCTCGGATGGTAGCGACAGCCCTGCGGAGGTGCGGCAGGATTAGGCGGTTCGCTGGCCGGTGCCAGAAGTCTGATTGGTCGACCCGGATCCGGAATCGGAGAGGAAGCCACCAATTCCTTTGTATATGGGTGTCGCGGCGAGTCAAGCACAGTCCGGGTCGGGCCCATTTCGACAATTTGTCCAAGATACATGACAGCAACGTTGCCACAGAGGTATCGAACCACATTCAGATCGTGCGAGACGAAGAGTAGCGTGAGGCCGAACTTGCCGCGTAACTCGGAAATCAGATTCAGAATCTGGGCCTGTAACGAAACGTCCAACGCAGAAACGGGTTCGTCCGCAAGAATCAGCGCCGGTTCGGTCACTACGGCTCGCGCGATCGCAATCCGCTGTCGCTGACCTCCACTGAACTCGTGAGGATAGCGATCAGAGTCATTTTCTGCCAAACCCACGGATTCGAGAATGTTCAGAACCCGTTCTCGACGCGAGCGACGATCACCCATACCATGGATTTCCAGGGGTTCGGCGATAAGCTCACCGGCACGCATCCGCGGATTGAGCGAACCCCCGGGATCCTGGAAGATCATTTGCATGTCTTTACGAACTGATCGAAATTCCTTCTTGTCACTCGAAGTCAGTTCTGCACCATTGAACCGAACTGATCCGTCAGATACAGCTGCCAGACCACATACAGCCCGGCAGAGCGTCGACTTTCCGCACCCTGTTTCACCGACAAGCCCGAATGATTCACCATGCCCAATCGACATACTGACCCCGTCGACGGCATTGAACTTTCGTGCAAACCCGAAAAGTCTTAGCGATGGCAATGAATAGGTCACTGTCATGGCATCGACTTCGAGCAGCGGCGCTTGTGTTTTATGCCGGCTGTTCATGGTGCAGTGGTGTTTCCTGTATGGTGGCAACAGGCGACATGCGATGACGTGATTGCGACAGCTGGTGGTTGCACGACATGACAATCGGTTGTGGCACTCGGGCAACGTGGTGCGAATCGACAAGTCGCGAGTGGCTCGGAAGCGGCAGGCAACTGTCCGGGTATGGTAACCAGATCATCGGTATCTACTGATGCGTTCGGAATACAATCCAGAAGCCCCTGGGTATAGGGATGTGACGGGGTACTGAACACTTCGTGTACACTCCCTGTCTCAGCTAACTGGCCACAATAAATAATCGCAACACGGTCGGCTATGTTGGCGACGACACCGAGATCGTGCGTGATAAACAGCATAGCCATATCCAGTTCTTGCTGTAAATTCCGCAGCAGTGCCAGAATCTGTGCCTGTACCGTTACGTCCAGGGCTGTCGTCGGTTCGTCCGCGATCAGAAGTTTCGGGCGGCAAGCAAGAGCAATGGCGATCATCACCCGCTGGCGCTGACCCCCGGAGAGTTGATGCGGATAGGCACGTAAACGCATGACGGGCTCGGGTATGCGTACAGCCGTCAGAAGTTCGGTGGCACGAGCATTGGCGGCCCGTGAGCCAACCCTCTCGTGTGCACGAATCATCTCAACAATCTGATCCCCAATCCGCATCACCGGGTTGAGCGATGTCATCGGTTCCTGAAATATCATGGCAACACCGGTCCCGGCGATGCGACGGCGTTCGTAGGCGGACAAGGCGAGCAGGTTTTCCCCGGAAAACTCAATCTTCCCGCTGCTGACCGTCACCTCAGTTTCAGGTAGCAATCCCATGATTGCAAGTGCCGTGATACTCTTGCCACTGCCAGATTCTCCAACCAGAGCGATTGACTCGCCTTCCGATACCGAGATGGACAAACCATCGACCAGGGTACGCAGTCCATCGCCTGCGCGACTGGACAGCGAAAGATCACACACCGACAACAGCTTGTTCATGATCGATTTCGACCGACAAAGGCGGCTTGCAGGCGAGGGTCGAGTCGATCGCGTGCCGCATCACCGACAAGATTCAGTGAAAAGGCAGCAAGTGCGATCATCAGACCCGGAAACAAGAGCAACCAAGGTGCCAGGGTAATGTAAATCCTTGACTCGCTGATCATGTTGCCCCAAGTCGGGGTTTCCGGCGGTACACCAAGCCCGAGAAAATCCAGCGCGGCTGCTTGCAGCTGGGCAAAGGCGAACAAGAAGCTCGCCTGGACAAACAGCGGTGATATCAGGTTTGGCAGGATGTGCCGGAAGATGATACGAGGGGTACGAGCACCCATCGAAAGCGCTGCGTCGATCCAAGTCTCGGAAATCAACCGAAGTGTCACACCATAGACGATGCGGGCGGTGGTGGTTATGTACACTATGCCAATTGCCAGGATGGAATTCTCGACACCGCGACCCAAGACTACGATCAACGCCAGAGCCAGGAGTAAAGCCGGAAAAGCCATCATTACGTCAATAATTCGCATCAAGAGAAGGCCGAGGCGCGGAAAAATTGCAGATAACACACCGAAAGTGACTCCTCCGCTTAGCGCGATCACAACGACGCCTATCCCTATGAGCACTGCCATGCGTGATCCATGGATCACCCGGGACAGAGTATCCCTTCCAAAATGGTCAGTGCCAAACCAGTGTTCTGCACTTGGCGGGGACAGGCGCGCGATTGGGTCTATAGCAACCGGGTCTGCCGGCGCCAGCCAAGGTGCAAAGAAAGCGCAGATCGCCACCACTGCGATGAACAACGCACCAGCGAATGCAAGCTTCTGCCCACCAAAGTTAATAGTTGGGAAGGAGCGAATCATCGCAGCTTCACCCTCGGGTCCAGCCAGGCGTAGAGAATATCCACTACGAGATTGATTGTAAGGTAGAGCAGAACAATCATGAGAATGGTGCCTTGGATGACAGGGTAGTCGCGTCGTAGAATCGACTGGACAACCATGCGTCCGACACCAGGTAGGGAGAATACTGTTTCTGTCACCACTGCCTCAGAGATCAGGGCGGCAAGAGTGAAACCGAACGCGGAAACCACGGTAAGGAGGGCATTGCGGAAGACATGACGGACGACCACCCGGAGCGGATGGATTCCTTTGGCCCGAGCGGTACGCACATAGTCCTCGCGGTATACATCCAGCATGCTCGCTCGAGTCAGGCGAATGATGAGTGCGGCGTTTGGAGCCGCAAGCGCAATGGATGGCAACAGCAGGTAGCGCAGGTTGGAGAGTCCGCCTTCCCCGAAAATCGATGGATAGCCGGAACTGGGCAGCCATCCCAGTATGGCTGCGAAGATCAGTATCAGATACAGGCCCACCCAGAAGGTTGGCAACGATGCCAGAAACATTGAAACGCCTGAAAGACTCTGATCTAGCCAGCTACCCCTACGCGCTGCCGCGAGCATTCCTATCGGCAGACCGAAAACGACGATCCAAACCATCGTCATGAGTGCCAGCAAGACACTGGTCTCCAGGCCATCCACGATCAGCTCAAGCACGGGAATCTGAAAGAAAATCGAATTCCCCAGATTGCCTTTCAGTGCGGCTGACAGCCAATGCAGGTACTGGACCAGAAGCGGTTCGTCGAGCCCCATCTCGATCCGCAACGCATCAATTGCCTCAGGTGTTGCCTGGTCCCCCAGCATTACAGCTGCCGGATCGCCCGGTATCAGCCTGATGAACACAAAGATGAGGAACGAGGCTGCCAGCAAAGTCGGCAGAAAAGTTCCGATTCGGCGAATCAGATAGCGGAGCACAATTTACTTCCGGTTGCTTTCAGCGATCGATACCACTGGGAAGAGAAAGCCGCGATCATCGCGCCGAAAAAAACAAGTCCTTTTCGGGCAAGACGGCACCCTGTCGCTGACCGGGTGCCGTCGGGAATTTTCTTTGGCTCTACTTCGAAACACCCCAGAAATGCGGCCAAATCAACGTGGTAGCCTCAATGCCCGAAAGCATCGGTGAAGCGATATTATAGGTATAGATATCGCCGGTTTTCATAGTTGGCACCTGAGAGTAAATCAGTGCCTGAATTTCGCCCCAAGTTGCCTTTCGCATGGCAGCGTCGTTGGTGGAGGTGAATGCGGCCTTTAATTGCTGCTTCTCCGATGTCGCCCACCAACCCGGATAATTGTCGTTCATCACCGAAATCAGGATCGGATCCGGCACGAAACCGTGGTGTGTGAAGAATAAGTCCCACTCCTCGGGTTGGGCCCGTTTCTTGATCAGTGTCGCCCAGTCCACTACAACCATCTGGACATTGATACCCGCCTCCAGGAGTTGCCGGGTATAGACGACTGCCTTGTCGTAGTGAAAGGCGTAGTTGGTCGAGACCAGGAACTTGATCGGTGTGCCGTCATAACCAGCATCCTCAGCGAGTGCCTTTGCTCTCTCAGCATTACCTTCGCTGAAGCTTTCGGTGCCGGAATCGGAAAACCAGGCGTTCCCCTTGGGCAAAAAAGAACCATTGGCACGCCAAAGTTTTTCCGGACCGACCGCAATGCGTAACGCGTCTTCTTTATTGAGTGCAGCCTGGATGGCTTGCCGCAGCTTGAAGTTGTCCATCAGCGGACCAGCCTTTGAGTTCATGAACACCAGCCCGAAGATCGGTCCGCCGTTCAAGACTACCCGGGAGCTCGAATTCGCGTCGAGCTCGTCAATCAAGTCGCTCGGCATGCTCTCGGCATAATCGTAGTCGCCGGCCGCAACACCGTTGACCCGTGTTCCCGCATCCGGGACCGGGATGAAATGCAGGCGATCAAAGTGCGCCACACGTTCACCGGCGTACCCGCTTGCTGCTCCGGGCGGGCTTTTGTATCCATCGTACTTCAACAGCTCTACATGGCGGTTCGGCTTCCATTCTCCGAATTGGTAAGGCCCCGTTCCGATATAATCTTTAATATTGATCGGCTCACTACCGGCATTGGATGCAATCCTTGCCGGGTAGATTGCGGGACCCCCGTTGATGAATGCCATTAGATTCTTCCATGGACCGAACGGGTTGCTGAACTTCAGAGTTACGCTGTGCGAACCTGTTGCAGTTACTTCGGAAACGTTGGAAAATAACAGTTTACCACGGGATCCATGTGCTCCCCAGCGTTCGAGCGATGCGACAACGTCCTCGGCGGTCATAGCCTGACCATCATGGAACGTGACATCTTCGCGCAAGTGGATGGTGATGGACTTGCTATCGTCCCCAACCTCCTCACCACTCGCAAGCAACGGCTGAGGCTCATAGTTTTCGTCGAAGGTGTATAGACCTTCGAATATATGATGAGCGATTGTGGTCGCCAGGTCGGAAGTGACCACATGCTGGTCCAGACTTGGTGGTTCACCAACTGTCGCGTAACGGAGCGTCTCGGCCGCATACCCCGGTAGTGAAAACGCCGAACTGAGCACTAGAACAGCGGCAACCGCGATATAGTGCATGGAGACTCGAAAAATATTCATGCTTACCTCCTGTTTGAATGAAATCCGGAATTTTTTATCATGAATCCGAAAAGATAATACAATAATAATTTTCATATATTACAAAATTAAATTCAATAATGCAAAAATATGGTAATTATTTACAAATAATATTTACCTCGAGTCCGACAAGCGATTCTTGGAATTCGAATTGTCCGACAGGGTCTGGAGGGCTGTTTGTCAAGTAACGAAAAGAGGGTTTCTGAAGACCTGCTCTCGCGCATCGCGCGGCTTGGCCCGAAGATGAATCCTGCCGAGCGGCGAATCGCAGACTTGGTTCTTTCTGATATGGACTTCATCATTCATGCCCGTACCACAGACATAGCGGCACGCGCCGGGGTCAGCACAGCGTCAATTACGCGGTTTTGCCGTACGGTTGGTTGTGCGGGACTTCGCCAGTTGAAGTTGGACCTTGCAAAGATACTCGCTGTCGGTGATCGTTACCTCCATCCCCGAATTGTTCCTGTTGGAGCGAGCGAGGCAATGACCGAGATTGTCTCCCAGATACACAGTTCCATCGATTCGCTGGTCACACAAGTTTCTGACGAGACGTTGAAGCGTGTTGCCAAGTCGATAGCCCGCGCAAAGCGCGTCATGATTTTTGGCGGTGGCGGTGGTTCGTCAATGGTAGCCATGGAAGCCGAAAACCGCTTGTTCCGGCTTGGATTACATGCCACTGCATGTAATGACTCGCAACTTCAATTGATGATGGCGGCGACACTGAAGGCCGGTGATGTTCTACTGGTGTTGTCGATCACGGGAGAGTATGAACCGATCATTCAAGCTGCCGAGGTGGGCGGACAATATGGGGCACACACGATCGCAGTCACCGCACCAGATTCGCCGCTGGCACGTTCAACTTCCGAAACGGTTCCGTTCCAGACTGAGGAACCGGAAAGCATTTTCACCCCTACACCAGCCCGTTACGTCATGCTTCTGCTGATCGATATTCTTGCATTTGAAGTCGCGAGACTGCGCGGACACTCTGCAGTTGAGTCGATGCGGCGCATCAAGTATCAGCTGGTCCATACCCGCGATAAAGACGACTCGAAGCCCTTGGGAGATTGAGGGCTACCCGAATGGCAGCGGAATTCTGGAAACCGCACCCGCCCACTGCAAGTGGAGTTGCGGTCAAACTTTGATGATAGATACACATCGGGCATCTTACGTCTCAATCACACGCTAACCAAACGTACCTCCAACTGCACGACTTGGACCAACTGCTACAGTAATTACAACCGACATTGCATCGATATCAATGACAGATAAATTTCAGAGTGTCTTCGCGCGAATTGGAACAGCAAAGGTGTTGCCCATTGTGACTCTGGATCGAAGTGAATCAGCGTACCGCTTGGCAACCACACTATTTGAGAGTGGCTTGCCAGTGATCGAGATTACCTTCAGATCGGATGCGGCGACGGATTCGATTCGAATTGTGCGCGAGCATATTCCACAAATGCTGGTTGGCGCCGGAACCGTTCTGAGTAAAAAGCAGGTTGAATTGTCCTATAAAGCTGGCAGCCAATTTATTGTCACACCTGGATTCAATCCAGCTGTTGTGGAGGCAAGTCTTGAGTTGGGCATGCCAATTATTCCTGGAGTCAACAATCCGACGGATATCGAACGGGCAATGGGGTTTGATCTTGAAGTAACTAAGTTTTTCCCAGCCGAAGCCAGTGGTGGTGTACCGTTCCTGGAAGCAGTATCTGGTCCCTATCCTGAGATGCTGTTTTTGCCGACAGGCGGAATTCACCCTGTAAATCTGACAAGTTACCTGGCACTGAACAATGTACTTGCCTGCGGTGGGTCCTGGGTTGCAGATCGAACACTGGTTCGGAAATCCCGATTCAGCGATATTGCTCGCATCGCCGTCGAAGCGGTTGAATTGTCTAGCGGTAGCGGTTGCGAGCAATAATCTGCGAAATTGGTGCTGTGCGGGGAGTAACTCGATACTTCCACACTCTGCCTGAACAAACCCTCCCTGAAGCTTTCACCAACGAAGGTTATGCCCGCAGCTGTGCATCCACTACAATCGCACCAGTCATGCCAATGACTTCAACTGCGAGATTGTGACCAGCAATCATCGCCTCCCTTTGTGTGGCTCCCGAATAGAGGGCTGCCAGGTAGCCGCCATTAAAACTGTCTCCGGCACCTGTGGTATCGACTACCTTGTCGGCAACGGCATAATCTGTTCCGCTAGACTCCACACCGGAAAGTGACAACGGTCCCCTGATTCCGCGTTTTAGTACCCCGTATTTCAGTCCAAACTCTCGAAATCTTGCCAGAACTTCATACTCACTTTCATCTTCGAACAGCTCCATTTCGTCTTCAAGAGTCGGTAAGCCTATATCGGCTCTCCTCCAGATTCGCGAGACCGTATTTCGCGCCAATTCCGTGCTCTCCCATAGACGCCGCCTGTAATTTGAGTCGAATACAACCGTACCATTCCATTCTTCCAGCCAGTCCAGCAACCGGGACCGGACATCCGGCTGCAATATGGCCAGTGTGATGGCTGAAAGATAGATTACATCAAAATTGTCCAGGACGCTGAATCCATCATTAAAAAGGGTACCGGCCGCTGAATTCTCTCGCCAATAGAACAATGTCCTTTCACCAGCGTCGTCGTTGCTGATTGTGTACAGTCCGGGAAGTTTGTCCGGGTGCCTCGTAATGTAACGCGTAGAAACATATTCGGTATCGATGAATTTCAACATCCTATCGGACAGGGGGTCCAACCCGACTACCGAAACAAAGTAAATTCTGTGCTCTTTCGGTGCGAAGCGACGCAAGTAGACGGCCGTATTCAGCGTGTCGCCCGCAAACCCAATCTTGGGCTGATCGCCATGAAACGAAAACTCAACCATTGCTTCCCCGACACAGGCGATTCTAAAAGGGGTCTGCATTGAATTATTCTCTTTACTTTCGCAATACACACTTATCGTACAGATTGAGGAATTTTCCGTCGCTATCATATTTTTTCTTCAGTTGCCAGTAATCTTCACTGCGATAGGTTTGCCAGAAGTCCTCCTCATCGAAATATGAGTCCGAGTAGAGAGACTTTATTCCGCCCAGTTTTGCGGTCATCGCTTCGATTTTCCTGTTCAGATGACCGGGCTGTGAGCGCTGTCGAGATTTGACCGAGTCCCAAAAGCCGAAATTGACATACATCTTTTCGGAACTCAGGGGAAAAAGGGGGAAGTGCGTGGATTTTTCAGTTGTCCCGATTGGACATATCCATATCGGAAGCACGCCGACTTTCGCCAATAGGAATTCAAGAAATTCAGATGCCCGATCAATCGGAATATCAATATCCTGAATAACGGATTCGCTGTGATATCCAGCAAGCCGATTCAAGAATCTGGTAATCCCCCATTTTGAATTCCAGCGCATGACCTTGGTGTACGTCATCGAATTGAGCCGTTCCTTGCCCATAATTCTTCTCATCAGACCATTCTGCACATACAGATTTTTCGAGCACCAGAACCAGTCGGTGTCCCATCGCCAGATGTAGTCCTTCACAGTCAGATAATCCGTCTCCTTTTCCCGGATTGAACGATAGTAGATGTTGAGATAGGTGTAGTCACTGACGAATGGTGCTGAATCGCAGAATCGACCGGTGGTCAGATAGTATTCACCAGACTGAAATACAGTGCCGTCAAGAAAATCAATATCCGAATCACTGACTTGCTGTATGGCGTTGAAGAACTCGTCTGGGTCGTGGAAACGTGCGTGGTCGATTCTTACATACGGTCTGACCGGTAGTGCCGGTGTCTTCAATTTAAGAGTGTATCCAAGTGTTCCATACGAATTCGGCAGTCCGTAGTACAAATCGGAGTATTCGTTATCAGGTGTGCATGTAACCACTGATCCGTCCGCCAGCAGAACATCCATCTCCAGTACAGTTTCGTGGGGCAGACCATAACGAAATGAAGTTGACTCGATTCCGATACCTGCGATGGCTCCACCAATCGTGATAGACTTGAGTTGCGGCACGACCATCGGAAGAAATCCGTAGTCCAAAGTCGCGTCCACCAAGTCGGCATAGGTGATCATACCCTCCGTAGTCAATGTCTGCCGATCCTTGTCGATTGTCAATAGGTGATTGAAATCGCGGACAGTCAACTGGCTCGTCTTGACATCAACTCGGTCGCGAAAAAGATTTGAAGTGTTTTTTGCGAGACGAACACCGCCTGATGCGGCTTTCATCTGGGTCGAGAGACGTTCCTTTCTTGCAGGATAGGATTCAGCAAAATCTGTCAGTATCATACGCGCTCGGACTTGTCAGGAATTCAAACCTTCTGTGACATGAATCAACTGCTCGACAACGGCAGAAACGCTGCGATGCGCCGACTCATCAATCAGAGTGTTGTTTTCGTCGAATGCGCTAGCGGCACTACCCAAACCATATTGCTTCGGAACTACGATCATCCCCAGACTGGCAAGAATGGAACGGACACTTGCAAGAGTTCTGATACCGCCGAGTCTACCGGGAGATGCAGCAAGCAGGGCAGCAGTCTTTCCTGTGAAAGCTGCCAGTGCCGTTTGATCGGGTACCGGGCGCGAGACCCAGTCGATGGTGTTTTTCAAAACTCCGCTGATTGCGCTGTTGTATTCCGGGCAACTTACCAGTATTCCATCGCTTTCAATCATCATGGCGCGGATGGCCAATGCATTCTCCGGCACACCTGATTCCCTTTCGAGATCTGAATCGTACAGGGGTAAAGGAAAGTTCTTCAGATCGATCAGGTTGACCTCGGCACCCAGTTGCTGAGCAAACTGCGCTGCATGGCTTACCAGTCTCTTATTGAGGGACAGCGTTCCGGTGCTACCGGCGAAAGCGAAGATTTTAACGGGCATACCTGATCGTTCAATGGGTTGATCCGGTGCTAATGATATTCCATGCGGGGACTGTCAGATAGGATTGAATCGAACGATCAAAAAAATGTAGGGTCCGTGCAGAGGTGGATACAACGGACCCTAAAGCGGAGGGAATTAGAGCAGTATGACTTTTTATAGTCTAGAAGTGGTAGCCCCGTTCATCGTGCGTAGACACATCCAATCCCTGGGTTTCGGACTCCTCATCGACTCTGAGACCTCCGACCAGCAACCCGGTAACCTTGAATACGATGAAGGTGACAACGGCACTGTAGACCACAGTCGCCGCGACGCCGACGAATTGTATGAAAATTTGTGAACCGATTGAATTGTCCATTCCCTGACCACTGAAAATACCGAGTTCGGCGGAAGCGAATATTCCCGTCAGGATGGTTCCGACGATGCCAGCCACACCATGAACTGGAAATACATCAAGTGAGTCATCCAGTCTCAGTCGTTGTTTGACAATCTGCACACCATAGTACGAAATCGGACCGGTGACGATTCCGATGATCAAAGCTCCTGCAGGACCGACAAATCCGGATGCCGGTGTGATTGCCACCAAACCGGCGACCATGCCGGTCGCAGCAGCCAAGGCTGTGGCATATTTTTTCACAAGGTATTCGGTCATGACGAAAGACATGGCAGCTGCTGCGGCGCAGATGTGAGTGACAAGCATGGCCATCGCGGCATCTCCGTTTGCGGCGACGGCACTGCCGCCATTGAATCCAAACCATCCGACCCAGAGCATTCCTGCTCCGATCATGGTCAGGGTCATGTTGTGAGGAAGCATCGCTCCGCTGGGAAACCCTTTACGATTGCCTAGGACACAGGCGCCGATCAGGGCAGATACACCGGCAGTGATGTGGACCACGTTTCCACCTGCGAAATCCAGTACACCGAGAGAACCAAGCCAACCGCCGCCCCATACCCAGTGTGCGATTGGCGCATAGACAAATATGATCCAGAGTATCGTAAAGACTACGACTGCGCCGAATTTGATTCGTTCGGCAAATCCGCCGACGATCAGGGCAACAGTGATGATTGCGAATGTGACCTGAAACAGTGCGAACGCTGATTCCGGAATATCGCCTGACATGCTTTCTTCAAGAACACCCGCGAACAGAAACTTACCGAAACCGCCTATGATTCCGTTTCCCAGATCATCGAAAGCGAGAGAGTAACCGACAACCAACCAAACGATACTTACAACACATGTGATGGTGAAGCATTGCATCAGTATGGACAGTACATTTTTGCTGCGCACCAGGCCGGCGTAGAATAGCGACAGCCCGGGTATGGTCATCATGAGCACCAGTGCGGTGGATGTCAACAACCAGGATGTGTTGCCTGGGCTAAGTGCATCCTGTGCCTGAACCACAGTCGGTACGGCAAGCAGCAGAATAAGGGAAGGAAAAATAAGTTTCGGTGATTTCATTGTCGGACCTCTTGAAGCAATCAGTTAAATAGCGCTGTCATCCATTTCTCCTGTACGAATTCGAATGACGTTTTCCAGTTCGGACACAAAAATCTTGCCGTCACCTATCTGACCGGTCAGCGCGATACGTCGGATGGTGTCGATGGCATCGTCCACCTGATCGGCAGATATGGCGACTTCGATTTTGATTTTCGGGACAAAGTCGACGACATATTCAGCACCTCGGTATAGTTCCGTGTGCCCTTTCTGCCGCCCGAATCCCTTGACCTCTGAAACGGTCATTCCCTGAACGCCGATTTCGGAAAGGGCCTCGCGTATGTCGTCCAGTTTGAACGGTTTGATAATGGCAGTCACGAGTTTCATGTCTTACCTCCTGAAGATAATTTCATAATGATTAGTCAGCAATTTTCATGCCAGCTTTTTCACTGCGTTTTATGCAGGGTATCGGTAGTATACGCACCTTAAATGTGCGTAAATTACATCAATGATGCAACAAATGGGGTAGCCGCGGTTGAACAGTTTGTTTTCAGGGGTAACCCGGCAACGTATTCAGGAATGAAAGCAGAATCTCATTGAATCTTTCCGACTCCTCGACATTGGAAAGATGTGCTGCGGTGGGAATGGTCACCAATATGGAATTTGGAATCAATTTGTGGAGAATTTCGGAGTCCTGAAATGGAATTGCCATATCCTGCTCACTGGCGATCACCAATGTTGGCGTACGGATTGTGCTCAATCGGTCGGTGTAATTGCAATTGATCACCGCGCTGGTGCATGCCACATAACTCTCAAACGGTGTCAAAAGAGACCTTCGCTTGATTTCATCGCACTGATCCTGATGCGAGCTACGAAACTTTTTGGTGAGTGCGAGCTTTATCCCGTGGTCCACTACATCTTGCATGCTGATGCGCTGTGTCGACTGCATTCTGATTTTCCATATTTTCCGTACATGTTCCGGAGTGTAGGAGATCGTGTTGCACAAGCTGATGCTGCATAAACGTTCCGGATTTGAAATTGCCAGCCCCTGACCGATCATTCCACCCATCGACAAACCGACCCAGTGCACCTTTTCGATTTCCAGTGCATCGAGCAGTGACAGTGCATCGGCGACCAGCATGTCCATCGTGTAGGGTGATGTCGGTGCCGTAGTCCCACCATGACCGCGTGCATCGTAGCGAAGAACTTGAAAGTGGTTCGACAGGGCGGAGATCTGTGGGTTCCAAATTTCCAGACTCGCCCCCAGGGGGTGGCTTAATGCGACGACAGGTGCATCGTGTCGACCCTTCAGCTCGTAGTTGACCTCAATTTCGGCCGTTTTGATTTTCACGATGTTGGTGAAATCATTTCAGTGTGAATTGCTGACGGAATAACCTTTCGTCGTCCTCGAACTGTATTCTGGGACCAGAAGACCACCGACTCCAATCTACCGTCGGGAAGTAAGTGCAATCCGGACCATCGATTCTGTCAGGAACATAAGTGATGTCCATTCGGTTACAGTGTTCCATCGCCAGCGCATAGATCTCGGCTCCGCCGATGACCCAGATACGCTCGCACTGTGCGATTTCAATCGCTTCTGAAATTGAATTGCATGATGTTTCGCCGACGCTGGCTCCGCGCGTGATCACAATGTTCTGTCGTTGGGGGAGTGGCTTGAACGGTAACGAATCCCAGGTCTTACGGCCCATAATGACCGTCGATTCCAGTGTCGTTCGTTTGAAGCGTTTGAGGTCTGCGGAGTAGTGCCAAGGGGTGGTGCCCGCTTTGCCGATGACGCAGTCAGCGTTCATTGCGACAATGATCCCGCATGTACGCGTCATTTCAATTGTCAGACCGCCACTCGGAAGTTTATTGCATCGTGGGGCTGATAGCCGTCGAGTCTGAATGTTCCGAAGATTTCGTCAAGGTCGGCGTCAAGAAGTGATTCAATATCTTTCAGTGAACGGATTGAGGAATCAATGGTGAGTCTCGGAAGTTTTCGAAGTTTCCGACTCAACTGCTCCCTGAGGCCGGGTATATGGTCATATTCAGCACACGAACCATCCGGTTTGGAGGTGTAGATATGCGCGTCGATCAGCGTGTGTGCAAATATACCCGCTTTGATTCCCGTAAGGTGAGCGAACAGCTCCAGTATGAAAGCATAGCCGGCAATGTTGTAGGGGACACCGAGTGCGACATCTGCACTTCGTTGGGTCAGATGCAGACATAGAATCGGTTCGCCGGCTTCGGTCATCTGTACATTCAGTACCCAAAACGCATGACATGGCGGCAGGTCACTGTTTTGCGCGTTGCACGGATACCACGCAGATACGACATGTCTTCGGCTCATCGGGTTATTTCGGATGCTCTCCAATACCCATGCAATCTGATCGTTGGATTGTGTGCCGTTTTCACTCGCAGAAGGAAATGATCGCCAGAAATTGCCATAGGCACTGGGAACGAAGCCATCCGCGTCGGCCCAAGGATCCCAGAATTTACAGTTGTGTTTTCGTAGAAGGCTGATGTCTGTACTTCCTGACAGGAACCACAGATTTTCAATCAGGATATTTTTCCAGGATATTTCTTTGGATGTCAGAAGCGGAAAACCATCGCGCAGGTCGACTTCGTAGTTGTAGTTGAATGTGGATAGCGTGTCTATTCCTGTACGGTTTTCCTTTCTCTGTCCGTGTTCGAGGACATATCGGGTTAGATCGAGATATTGACGCATGACTGCAGGAACAATCGTTATAAGTTCAAATCATGTTCCGTAAAGAAATTGCTCCAAATTCGCATTTTCTTCCGTGTCTCCTTCATTGGTAATATTGAAAGGAAATTTCAATTTTGATTAAGCAGTGTCAGCGGTTGATGGCGATGAGGTTTTCTTCGGATTCTTCTTGCCCCAGTTGCCATAAACCCGCACCACTTCTCGAACTCCGGGACGAGCGATGGCCTCTTCATACATTTTTTGAGACCTCGCGTCGTCGAAAGTAGGTTTTTCCTTACTATTTGTGTACTTTTTCATCAATTCCTAAAATTCCGTCAAGAAGAGACACCCATTACTTTACCTGGAAACCTTGTCAATGAGATATGTATTTCACCAGCCCTCGGCCTGCATGCGCTCCTGCAGTCTTCTGGACACATGATGCTTACCCGCGGAATTCGCCTTTCGTCTCCCACACCTCTGCGGTCCGCGTGCTGCCAGTTTCGGTTTGGACACATCAGCTAGCTTCTGCGTCAATTCCGGCCTCTCGCCTAGCTCGCTCTCCAGCGCATTCAGCATACTTTCGGGATTCTCATCTAAGAATTTCAAGTCGATCATATCTGTGCGGAATTTGAATATTGACTGAAGTTTGACAGGCGACCTTCCCAAATTGCCGTTGAGCCAGATGTAAGGTTTCGATACCAGCGACTCGGCCGCATAGAAATCGCCTTCTGAATTTCTGATGAAGAATAGACGCATGCCACTATTTTACAGAATTACCGCTGACTGTAACTACTGGCACTTGATCAGGGGGTGAGTAGTGACCAGATAAGTTGAGATAGTCAGCCGCTGGCACTGGACTTCTTGAAATATTCCTCAAAAATCTTGCGCGTTAGCGAAGAAGGCTTGATACGCCATTTTTCCTTGTTGACGACGACCGCCGCAACGGCGATTTGTTTGGTTCCTGAGTCGCCGTAGCCGACAAACCATTCAGTTCGTCCCCGGGGATTGTTACCCGTTAGAGAACCGGTTTTGCCACCGACATCCAAATCAGCATACTCGCCTTTGAAAAAACCTCGAAACCGCTTCCGTGCCGAACCTTTTGTGATCGTCTCCCGCATCAGGACTCTCATGTCTTGTGCGATAGATGATTCCAAGATTTGCCTGGAGTTTTGAGTAGAACTGTAAAGAAGCGGACCATCGGGGTAGTGCGCATCTTTGATCAATCGCGGCTCAACCATCACACCATCATTGACGATGGCCGCCACCATTGTCGCGGCGTGCAATGGGCTCATCGTAATCAATTTCGTGTAGCCTGATGCCGCTTCGGCGATCTGCCATTCATCGTTGGGATCGATCAGTACCTGACTGGGATCAACGACCAGGTCAATTGGAAGTGAATGATCGAATCCAAAAACCTTGGAGTAATCAATAAGTCCATCACCCCCCACTTCAAAGACACCCATGCGCCCGAACACGGTATTGATGGACCGCCCGAACGCGTTCGCCAAGGTTACAGTCCTGGTCCATTTATTTCTCTTGTGTCGCAATACATTCTTTTTGTACAGAGATGTATCTTTCCCGTTGTATTCATAGAGCGTGTTCGGGGTCGAGACACCTTGATCAAGGACTGCGGTTGCGGTGACAATCTTGAACAGGGAGGCTGCGGGGAAGCCCGAGTGGACTGTCAGATTGCCGACAGGCTCCCCATCCCGGACGAAACTGTTCAACGCAAGAATTTTCCCGGTCTTGGGCTCAATCGCAACTACTGCTGCAAAATCCGGTTTGTAGTTCGAAAGCAACTCATCAATGTGCCGCTTGAATTGCGGATCGAGGTTGTATTCCACCACGGCCTCAACTGTCATGTTGTCAGCTAGTAGAGGGACTATTTCGGGATATTCATTTTCGCGGACAAGTGGAGTGATTGAATGGGCGACGTGATGGGTATCCAGGTTCCAAATGCTGGTTAACTTGATACTGTCAGTTTCCGCCGGTTCAGGTGGATATAGAAGAAATCCGGCGAAGAGCGTCGCCAACACACAGAATTTGACTACGTATCCGAATATACCGGCAGATGGTTCTCGATTTTCGACGAGTTGATTCCGGTCGAACTGAGGTTGTCGCCGGGGTGGTAGACTGGTCGTTCTGTAGCCGTGAACTACCGGTTTGCGGGAGTTGGAATTCGATCTCATCAGCTGGTCGGACACCGATGTTATGGCAGTCAAATGATTGTTTATACATAATTATAATTTTTTAGTTTCAGGGTTTTCAACAGTGAAAACAGCATAACCATCAACAAATTCCGCCAAAATCGTCCTGTTTCTTGATGATTTACTCGAAATTCTTGCGTTTTCTTCAAGATCAGGTGCGTCATCAATCCAATAAATCTGCGACTGATTGATAAATTTGATTGGGCGACCGGTTCCTGCATAGGCCCGTACGAAATTCCAAGCGATTTTTCTGCGCCATGTCGGGTCAACAATAAAATCATCACCACACGGCACTTGTTGCCAAGTTGCCAGGGATGCGTCCTGTCTGTGTCCGGTCCAATCAAATTCGCTCTGGCTCAACAGTGACTTCAATGCCTCGATTGCCGAATCGACGAGAACATCTTCAATCTCTGCGATGCCACAACCTTCCGGGTAGGCGATCTTGCTTGCCTTCAGGATGTTCCCGCCGTCAATTTCTGAGGTAACCTGATGTAATGTCACACCTGTTTCGGTTTCCCCGTTGCGCAACTGCCAGAAAATCGGATTTGCCCCCCTGTACCGAGGCAGCAGAGACGGATGAACATTAATACACGCCACAGTCGGTATAGTGATGATCGATGCCGGCAGAAATCTCGGGTAACAGGCGAGCAGGAAAATATCTGATGGGTGTTCCGACAGAATCCCGTCAAGACTGAGGTCTTGTTGCAGACTATAGGTTACCGGTATCCCGTAGTCGTCGCTCAGTTCAACAATTCCGGGGTTTCTTGATTGAAATAGTGTTTCCGATAAATTGTTAGACGGAAAATCGCTGGGTCCGAATGCAGAAATTACCAGACGTTGCAGGCAGAAATTATTTTCAGCCAAGTGTTTTAGAGTGCAGTACGTAAAATTGCTGAAGCCGCCGAACAATGTGATTTTGGGACCCGAATCTGACATGTCGCAGACACCTTGGATTCGTCGCAGTTTCAGTTCAGAAACGGCACCTGCATCCCCTGTTTTACCGCAGGACGTGCGGATAGCATGTCAAACCACCTCTTGACGTTGGGGTACGTGCCCAGATCAATGCTCTGCCACTCGAAACGCGCGGCCCAGGGATAGATGGCCATATCTGCGATGGAATAGTCATCGGTTACATAATTGCGCGATTCAAGACGGGTGTCCAGTACCCGGTAAACCTGATCCGCGATGGTGTCAAACCGCGCAATGGCGTAGGGTACTTCGGTTTTCGCAAATTTTCGAAAATGATGCAGTTGTCCGAGTGCGGGCCCGAAACCGCCGATCTGCCACATGACCCATTGCAGAACCTCCAGTTCATCGGTCGCATCCGATCCGCCGAACTTTCCAAATTTTCGTGCAAGATAGATCAGGATGGCACCGGATTCAAAGATTGAGATAGATTCACCGTGCATACCCTCAGGGTCAACAATACAGGGTATCTTGTTGCTCGGACTGATCGCCGTATAGGATTCGCTGAATTGTTCGCCCTTGAGGATATCGATCCGGTGAACCTCGTAATCGACCTCCATCTCCTCAAGTGCAATCGAGATCTTTCTGCCGTTTGGCGTGCCCCACGTGTACAGTTGGATGGTCGAGCTCATTTCTTTACCAATAGTTTTCGAGGATAGTTGGCGAGAAGTTCTGGACCGTTCTGTTTGATGATGATGCTTTCAGTGATCTCAAATCCCCAGTCATCCGACCACAATGCGGTCATGAAGTGAAATGTCATATTCTCTTCCAGGACGGTCCTGTCACCCAGGCGAAGACTGATGGTGCGCTCACCCCAATCCGGTGGGTAGCTCAGACCGATCGGATAACCGGAACGGCCATCTTTTGTAATTCCGTACCTGTTCAGTGCGCGGTTGAATGCGATGATGATGTCTTCTGCAAGATTTCCGGCACGTGCCGCTTCAAGACCGGCTTCCATCCCTTCCAGCACCGCTTTTTCCACGTTCAGAAATTTAAGTGATGGTTTGCCGAGATAAATCGTTCGACATAGCGGGCAGTGGTAGCGACGATGGCACCCGGCAATCTCAAAAAATGTGCCCTCATCGGACTTGAGAGGGAGATCATTCCACGTCAGATGGGCAGCCGAGGTGTCGATTCCAGACGGCACCATGGGGACGATAGCCGGATAGTCTCCACCGTGTCCGTCCGCGCCGGTAATTGCGGTGTGATAGATTTCCGCGACCAGATCATTCTTCCTCATTCCCGGTTCAATTTTGTCGAATATCATCTCGTGCATGGTTTCAACGATGCGTCCCGCCCTTTTCATATAGATAAGTTCCTGCTCCGATTTGACGGTACGTTGCCAGTTGACCAATAAGTTGGCATCAATGAAAGTCGCATTCGGAAGTCCTTTCTTGAGCGATGCGTAAGTAGCGGCAGAAAAGTAATAGTTGTCCATCTCGACACCGATTCTCAATGACCCCCAGCCCCGATCAGTGATCTTCTGCGACAGCAGGTCCATCGCATGGCGCTCGGGTGTCATGACGTAATCGTCGGTAAAGAACCAGATATCACTTTCCGGCATGAACACGGTGCGAAGCGCACCTTTTGCATCCATGGCCCGGCCGTACCAGATCGGCCCTTCCGTCATTGTCAGCAGCACGCACTGCGGTGTGTAGAAGGACCACCCATCGTAGCCAGTCAGCCACGCCATATTGGACGGGTCGACGGTTATCATCAACTCGACACCCGCCGATTCCATTGCTCGGCGTGTCTTTTCTATTCTCTCCTCATATTCTGAAATTGAGAAGTTGAGGGGGACATCTGGCATTTCAATCAAACCTCTTTCAGTCGTTGTTGAACCAATTGCTGATTTCGAATTGGTTGATGTAGTCAATCGCTGGTGCGTCGCAGTCGCAGAAGCCCGTGCAAGTCACCGCTATCACTGGTAACGTAGAGTGAACCGTCCGGCCCCACGGCAACGCCGGCAGGTCGTGCCCATCTGCGTCCGTCCTGATTCTGAAAACCAGTGATTACCGGTTCGACACCAACTCCTTCCTCATCGACAAATCGCACCATCACGACGGCGGGTGGTCGGCGACTGGCCGCCGGTCCAGTGAACAACCCGTCCGGCTGTGTACCCCAAGAACCGTGCAGAGCTACGATCGCACTGCCCTGGAATCTTTCGTCCATGGCGCCGGGAGGGACAAACGCGACTCCCAGTGGTGCATTTCGGGACGGAAACAGTGCGACTGGAATACTGACCTCACTCGCCGGATACGGTGCTTTCGCAGTAATGCAAGGGTCGTTCATGACAGATTGTCCATCGTATTGATACCATGGCATCCCATGAAATGATCCGGGCGTGATCTTGGAGAAATATTCAGGCGGTTGCTCGAACCCAAGATGATCGGGACCATTGTTACTGGCGTACATCACGTGGCTGGTCGGATGCCAGTCGAAACCTACAGGATTTCGCAACCCGGAAGCGAAGGGCACCAAACGATTGGGATCGGAAGATTCATCGAGTCGAAACATGCCACCGCGGCGGTCCTTGAACGGATAGTTCTCCGAAATCATCTGATTGTTGCAGTTGCCACTGATTCCGATACTGACAAATATTTCATTATCCGGACTGACCGCGACAGTTCTTGAGCTGTGTCCGAATCCGGCCGGCAGCCGGGATACCAAGGTCAGATCCCGTGCTGTGATTCGACGCGCTTCGGGGTCATAGTTCGATTTGAAAAGTGCACCGGTTGTTGCAACGAACATTTCCTCACCGCGGATGGCCACGCTGTGAGGGTATCCGTCCAGGTACAGATAATCGATGGCGCGCTCGTAAGGTGGCTTGAAAAGATACACACGAGATTCTGACCCGATGAACATGTCGCCGTTCGGAGCGAATGTGATCATTCTTGGGCGTTTCAATTTATCATTCAGAATTTCGAGATGGTAGTTTTCCGGAACCATGACGTGAACCTGTCCAGCCCGAGGATGGGTCAAAATCTGCTCCTTCAATGTAACCGGGTTTTGGGCGAACACAGTTTCAGCTGTGACGAGGATCAGGGCTGTCAGCACAGCATACAGGATTGGTTTCCGCCGGATCATGACAGCAGCAAGTCCTTGGCGCGATTGATCTGAGCCGCCAGAAAGGTCGAGCCTCCGCGGTCAGGATGGTTTCTCTGCATCAGCACCCGATGTGCCTCGACAATCTCCTCGCGTGTGGCGCCTTCGCTCAGACCCAGGATCTGCAGTGCCTCCTCTCGTGTCATGTCGTCTCCGCCGGTGGCAGCTTGATGCTCTTCATGTTCGTCCGCGTATTCTCCCCATTCATCAGGACGCATGCGGTCGAGATAAGTTTCCAGTACAGAAGCCGACTGGGGGTCTTTTTTCCGACAGATCAAAAGCAAATCAGCGAGTTCGGTGATATCCATATCGTCGAGTGTACGACCTTTGAAGTCGCCTGATCTCACTGCTCCGGTTATATTACCGGTATCATGATCAAGTGTCATTTCGAGAAACTTGGTTCGCACATCGGAAGTTTGCCCGGGTTTGGATCCTTTTACGGGACCTTGCCACGATTTGAACATGTTGTATGCACTTCGAACCATGATGATTCGTTGGATCCAGGGAATGGCGGCGGCCAGGATCGCGAATATTGCCGGCAGTCTTCCCGTCAGAATCAAGGCCAGCAGGATTCCGGCACCACCGTAGAGGGCGGCGAGCTTGAGGAATTTGATGCGGTCCTGGGGATTTGTTTTTCCAAGGCGTCCGAAAAACCACATGAGACCGACTACGACGGCCAAGATTAGAATCAGCCTCAGAATCATGTTTTCTTTCGGTTGATCTGGTGGGTCAGCTGACCGGCCACTCCACGATGTCTGCTGCTGAAACTTTCGAGTGCCTTGCGTCCGCCTGCGGCGAACACGGCGACCGCCGCGAGCAGGTCTCGTAACTGCTTGGCGCTTGAGGAATCGAATCTGCAATATGCACCACCACTGAGTGTCGCAATTTCCCGAAATGCCCTTTCGGCAATCGGATTGTATCCTTCGTGAAACATGAATGCCGGCACACCGTTCAATCCCAGCTGGCCCGCCTTGTCTGAAAGCCGGTCGACATCTTCCTCCATGGCATCGCCTACGAAAACCAGCGCGTTGACCGGACTCTTTTTTGTCTCGCGAATGGTTTGATCCAGGAGTCTTGAAATCTGTGTCAGTCCACCTGCGCAACGCGTGCTGCTCATCAACCGATGCAGTTCAGGCGCTGCGCTGACCCATTTGCTCGCGTAAAACTCACGGAATCCGCGGTAAAAACATAGTTGCACATCCAGTCCACCATGCGCCGCGGTCTCCGTGAACATTTCAGATTGGATGTGACAGGCCTGATCCCACATGGGTTCGCGGCTGGCTGTTGCATCCATGCCAAATATCAGCCGTCCGCGTCTTGAACTCGGTATCGGTCGCGGTGTCAGTTCAACCTTACGCAGAAAATCATCTATGTCCTTGTTCGATGAGCGGGTGAGCTGGGTATTCTTTGATTTTGACATGGTCGGTCTACCCAGTTCATGTGCCGAACGATTTGAGGATTCGCTCCACAACCTCGAACACGTTGACTGACAGTGCTTTGTTTGATGCGATGGATTCCAGTCGATGCCGCATGGCTCCCTGTCTTCGGTCGTCATATCTTCGAATTTCAGAAAATGCACCCGCCAGTTGTGCTGCAGCCTGTGGGTTGTCCTGGTCAATATCCAGGACGTACTTGGTGAGGAGATCGTACCCGCTCCCGTCTTTCGCATGGAAACAGTAGGGGTTTGAGTTGCAGAACGCGCCAATCAGCGAGTAAACCCGGTTTGGGGTGGAAATGCTGAACGCGGTGTGATGCGACAGATCAATCACATTCTGATAGGTATCCGGCCTGGCTGCGGTCGCCTGGATTCGGAACCACTTGTCGATCACGCCCTGGTCGTCGCGCCATTTCTCGTAGAACGAATCCAGGGCAGTCTGTCGTTTCGGGCTGTCGGAATTCACGAGTGCTGTAAGTGCCGCTGAGAGGTCGGTCATATTTGTCGCGGTTTCGAATTGCCGGAACGCAAGATCGTGAGCCGTGGAATCGTTGATTTCAATCAGGTATGACAGAAACAGATTACGAAGTGCGCGTTTGCCTGCAGCCTGCTCGGAATTTCCCCAATCGCCCTGAAGTTGACTGTACAGGTCCAAAAACTGCGCATTGAAATAACTGGCGACTTCTCCAACCAGAAACTTGCGCGCGTCATGAATGACGATGGGGTCGACAACTTTCATGGACTGGGCGATCGAAATCTCGGACGGTGTTTCAAGCAGCATTGCGCTGAATTGTGGTTTGTCAGCGGCCTTGGCCAATACCGCACTGACCGAGCTCAGGAATTTCTCATCGACGGTTGGCACACGTCCATGCTGGAGATCTGCAATCAGACTCTGTACCTGCATCTTCGATAGATGCTGACCCGCATTCCACTGGCAGTACGCATCGTCGTCATTGGCCATGATGAAATACATCTCATCTTCCGATTCCGGGTCTTCCAGAATGATCGGTGCGCTGAATCCGCGCAGCAGTGACGGTACCGGCCTGGAATCGATATTGTGAAAGGTGACCGACTGTTTCTGCCTAGTCAGCTCGACCAGCATTTCGTTGTCTGATACGTTGTGACCGGAATCAGACGTGATTGGCACCCGCGTACCGTCCTGATACAGCAACGCAATCTGTATCGGAATATGCATCGGTTCGAATTCGTTTCCATTCCCGGGATTCGGTCCGCTCTGTTCAAACGTCAATGTGTAGGTTTGGCATTCAGCATCGTATTCTCTCGTGACGAACACCTTTGGTGTGCCGGCAACCTGATACCACAGCCGGAACTGCTGAAGACTTCGGTTGCTTGCCTCTTCCATTGAGGCGATGAAATCCTCAACGGTTGCGGCCAAACCGTCATAACGCCTGAAGTAAAGGTCGGTACCGGCGCGATACGCTATCGCTCCGATCATCAGATAAAGCATTCGAATCAACTCCGCGCCCTTGTTGTAGACGGTGATCGTGTAAAAGTTGTCGATCGTCAGGTACGAGTCGGGCTGAACAGCGTGACTGGCCGGTCCCGCGTCCTCCCGGAACTGATGGAGTTTGACCATATTGATGTCGCGAATTCTCTGCACCGCCGCAGACCCCATGTCGGCACTGAATTGCTGTTCGCGGAAGATCGTAAAGCCTTCTTTCAGACTGAGCTGAAACCAGTCTCGAAGCGTCACTCGGTTTCCCGACCAGTTATGAAAGTATTCATGGGCAATGACGCTCTCAACCGCATGAAAATCCTGGTCGGTTGCCGTGTCCGGTTTTGCATATACGTATTTCGAGTTGAAGATATTCAACCCTTTGTTTTCCATGGCACCCATGTTGAAGTGATCAACCGCGACAATCATGTATCGATTCAAGTCGTACTCACACCCGTATTTTTGCTCATCCCATTTCATCGCGCGTTTTAGGCAGTTCATCGCATGATGGCATTTGTCGAGGTGCTCTTCGGGAGTATAGAACTCGAGGTTCACTGATCTGCCAGTTCGAGTGACAAACTGATCCTTCAGCACTGCGAGGTCGCCGGCTACCAGTGCAAACAGGTAACTGGGTTTGGGATGGGGATCTATCCAGGAAGCAAAGTGTCTGGACTCAGAAACCATTCCGCTGTCAACGAGTTCTCCGTTGGATAGGAGAACCGGATAGTCAGAGCGCGATGCTTCGATGGTGACTGAGTATCGACTCAGGATGTCAGGTCGGTCGGGGAAATAGGTGATATTGCGAAATCCCTCTGCCTCACATTGGGTGCAGAGCATATCACCGGAAATGTAGAGTCCCGAAAGCTCCTTGTTCTGTGACGGATTGAGCTTGTTCTTGATGCTCAGTTCAAATGAATCCGGCGGACTATGCACTGTCAGTCCGGACTTGTTCAGACTGTACTCGCTGTCATCAAGTTTCTCTCCATCAATCTGGATAGTCTCAAGTTTCAATTTTTTCCCATTCAGCAGGAATGAATCCCCGTCTGCTTCCGGCATTCGAATGACAGTCATCCTTGACTTGACTACTGTATCGGTCGGGTGCAGCTGAAATTCCAGATTGATGTCGGACACCCGGAATGGCGGTGGCTGGTAATCCACCAGGTAGGTTCGTTCCACTTGGTTTGATGAATACAGGTGCATCGGAGTTCGCTGCCAGGGTGTAGGGCTTTATGCTACCAGCGGTCGGCCCAGTCTTGCATGAAGTCAAGGCACCAGTTTTCCATCAATGCTCCATATTGCGACTCGTCCTGCAGTTGCCGGTCTGCGGAATGGGCACCCGGAAATGACAGAGCCTCACCGCCGTTTTCAAACCAGCTTTCCATTACCGCACGCGATACTTCCGGATGAAATTGCAACCCGTAGGTATTGGACTGATACCGAAATGCCTGATTGGGAAACTGTTTCCCTCTTGCCAGAAGTTCGCAGTTTTCCGGCAACGTAAACCCCTCACCATGCCATTGATAGAAGTGTGCCGGGGCTTGCAGGAAAGCATCAGATTCTGAGACAGGCTGCAATTCATGGAATCCGACTTCTCTGATTCCGTCAGGATGTGGTGCAACCTGCGCGCCGAGACATTTGGCGATCAACTGTCCACCAAGGCAAATTCCAAGTGCCGGACGACCGGAAGCCAGCCAGTCAGTGATCCAATCGATTTCCTGTGCGATATACGGTTTGTTCGGGCCGTCATTGGCACTCTGGACACCACCATAGATGATCAGCGCATCATAGCCACTTGAGTTCGCGGGCAACGGGGTTCCGTGGGCCGGATTGACATGTAACTGTGTGATCTTTTCGCGATCAAGAAATTTGGCGATATGATCATCTCGCTTCTCCTGCATATGTCGCAGGTTAATGACTTTCTTCGACATGTGTTTGGAACTCTGATTCTGGGATTGATATTTGTATCAGACCATCATGACTAGCAGGACAACAAGCAGAATGACTGCGCCGATCGGCAGCAGAAACCCAGGCCAATCCTTTTCTGCATTCTTGCTCTCCTCACTCAGCCGTCTTAGCCCGGGAAAGAATAGCAGGATTACGACCAGTCCGATCGCACCCAGTGCAATTAATTCCCATGTAGCCAAACTCTCATTCATTGCATTCGCCTTGTGATTCAATGGTCATAAATCAGAATGCTATTGTACTTGTTAATGAGCGTGGTACGGAATGTCTAATTTGTCGCCTCAAAAAAATACGGATAAGAATAGTGCAGACGCGGCAAGACCAGTCGCAGGTCGGGTCCGTTACCGCGTCGCACATCATTCATCACGCCGTCTAACTCCTCGCATGCCTGAAGCTGTTTCGTACCCTTTATAACGAGATTCGCCCGCACTCAGGTACTTAAGCGGTTGGGTGGTGATACTGCACCAAGACCACCAGCATGGTGTGCCCTGATAATGAGACAGGACACTCCTGCAAGCCTGATGAATTCGTGCCCGGCGATCTATGGTGATTACACAAATTTCGTTACATAAACTCGCCGCCATTGACGAAAAATGTCGCTCCGGTGGTAAACGAGGCCTGCAGAATACTGTCCACCATGTGTGTGACTTCTTCATGGGCACCCAAGCGTCCCATCGGTATTACGTTCAATACTCTCTGCAACCCGGATTCAGTATCCAGTGCATAACGCTCTCGAACCTCTTCGGTATCGACGGCATTCGGAGTAAGACAATTCACACGTATGCGCGGTGCCAGTTCACGGGCCATACATTTTGTTAGCGCATGAACACCACCTTTCGCACTGCAAAAATTGGCGCCATTCAAGCGGCCCTGAATTCCGCATGACGCTCCAAGGTTTATGATGTTTGCCTTACGTTCTCCGGTATGCCGCACGAATTCCTGGGAGCATATGAAAGTACCCTTCAGGTGCGTGTCGACGACAGCATCCCAATTCTCGTCTGTCAGTTCGAGAAAAGGTGCGTCCAGATTGAGGCCAGCGCAATTGATCAGGACATTCGCACCTCCAAATTCAGAATGCGCAACTTCGAACATGGCTTTCACCGCAAGGCGGTCGCGAACATCCGCCTGAACCGGCACCACATGACCCGAACCGCCCAATTCAGCGACCTGCTCAAGGACGCGGTCAGCGGCGGCTTCATTGCGGAAGTTCATCACAACATTTCTGCGATTCGAGGCGAAGTGCTTGGTCAATGCCGCACCCAAGCCGCGGGTCGCACCGGTAATAACAATAGCGTTTCCTTTTTCCACTGCGAATTTTTCCTCCGTTGAGTTGTGAATCATCGTTCAGTAACCCAGTAATCTGGGAACGAACAAAGTAATTTCAGGCACATAACTGATTGTCAGCAAGGTCAGCAGCAAGACTGCCAGAAACGGTAGAAGCGGCCGAAACACAGCTTCAATCGGCAGTTTGCTGAGTCCACATGCAACGAACAGGCAAACACCCACCGGGGGTGTGAAAAGTGAAATCGTAACGTTCGCCGCAACAAATATTCCAATATGGATGGGGTCCATTCCGAGTGCCACCCCTGCCGGAACCAGAATCGGCATCAATATGATCAGTGCGGGAAGCGCATCCATGATCATTCCCAGCAGAAAGAATACGATATTGACAATGATGACAAAGACAACCCATCGGTCCGCATAGTTGACAATCAATGCCGCAAGTTCGTGTGGTATCCGTTCAAATGCGAGCACGAACGAAAACGCTGATGCCATTCCAAGTATCAGCATGACCATTCCCGTCAAACGGGCGGCTTGCAGAAATACATCCGGCAGTTCGGTAATCGACAACTCCCTGTAAATGAATAATGACACAATCAAGCCATAGACCACAGCAATGGCGGATGCCTCAGTTGGTGTGAAGACTCCACCCAGAATTCCGCCAAGTATGATTACCGGCATCAGCACTGCCAAACCGCCGTCGGCAATAATTTGAAATTTCTCCTTCCAAGAAGTCGACTCTGCAACCGGCAGGTCCAAACGCCGTCCATAAAAATAACACAACGCCATGAGGGCTATGGCGTTGAAGACTCCGGGCAACAATCCGGCCGCAAACAGACCGCCAATGGAAATTCCTGAAACGACACCGATAATGATCAGATCAATGGACGGCGGAATGATGGATGCGGTGGCACCCGACGCGGCCAGTAATGCAGTCGCAAAGGGTTTGGGGTATTTTCGTCGAAGCATTTCGGGCATGGTTGTCGAGCCGATCGCTGCAGTATCTGCACTTGCCGAGCCGCAAACGCCGGAAAAAAACATGGTCGATAAAATTACAACGAATCCCAGCCCGCCCTTGACGCGACCGACAAAAATCAGCGCAAGATTCACAATTCGCCTGGCGATACCTCCGCGACCCATGATGGTTCCAGCCAGGATGAACAGCGGAATCGCAAGGAGAGTGAACGCATCAATTCCACTTAGGATTTTCTGAGGAAGCAACACCAGCGAACCCGGTGCAATCAACCACAAACCAGCCAACGACGCCAGTCCCAAAGCGACTGCTATGGGTACCGATGTCAGCAGTGCGACAAACAATATTATTACAACAGCAGTTGCCACTATGTTTCCGAAGGCGGTGGTAGGTTGACATTGAGCCCCATCAATTCCTGCCAGGTCGCTTTTGAACTGTCCCACACGATCAAAGCGCTGCCAGCGATGATGGATGAGTAGGGTATTTCCATGGGAATCTGAAGTGCGGGTGCGATATGACCCGAAACACCGAGGACGTATTTCACGCCTTGATAGAGAATCAGCAGAAAGAACAATGTGACTGTAATATGTACGGCAATCGATACTTTGCGTTGAATCGATCCAGGCAATCGTTCCATGAGTATGCGCAGAGCAAAATGGGACTTCATCCTGAACGCATACGCTGCACTCAGCATGGACAGCCACATCAGAAGGAAACGGGCGAGTTCTTCCGAAAACGAAAGCGGTGCCTGCAAGACATATCTGGCCACCACCTGACTGAATACAACCACAGTCAACGCGGCAAGAAGGCAGCAAATTGCCGTCTCAAGAGGATATCGAAGAATCTTGATCATGGCGGAACATCTTTCCGCGTTCGTATTTTCGGATCTGTGTGGTTACGTTTTTCTGAAATGGTATGGAAAAGGGAAGGGCGATTTTCAAAGCCCTCCCCTTGATCCGGTTTGATTGATGAAGATGGAGATTGATTCGACAGCAATATCTATTGACTGGCAACCAAGTCGATCATTTCCATGCCTCCGACTCGCTCCGCGTTTTTCGAATAGACCGACCCAACGGAATTTCGAAATGAATCAAGATCCACATCGTTGAATTCTAGGCCTTTTTCTTTCAATTGAGCCAAAGCCTCTCCGGCCATTTTATCCATGGCTGCGCGCTGAGCCTGGGTGGCTGCATCAGCTGCCGCCCGAACTTTGGCCTCCAGTACAACCGGCAGCCCGGACAGGGATTTGTTGCTGCAAATCAAAGCAGCTGCCAGATACATATGACCAGTCAGCGAAACATATTTTGTAACTTCGAAAAAATTCTCGACCAGCAGGTCCACATGGTCGGTTTCGGCTCCGTCGATCACACCCTGCTGAAGACTGGTATAGACTTCGCCGAACGACATGGGAGTCGCCTGGGCACCCAGTGCGTTAAACGTATCGATGAGTACGGGACTGCCCATCACACGAATTTTCAGCCCTTCCATATCAGCAGGTGTCATGATGGGTTTGGTGTCGTTCCAAGCGTTTCGTATCCCCGAAAACCACCAACCTAGGACTGCGGAATCAAGAGCCGATTCCACCTTCCCGGCTACAGTGGCGCCGACTGCACCATCCATAACCCGATAGAAGTGATCGATATCGCTGAATACGAACGGTAGATTGAACAGATCCGCTTCAGGTACGAAAGGCGCCAGTCCGCCTCCCGCGCTTTCCACAGCACACTCCAAGGTGCCCTGTTTGAGCATCTGACTGGTTTCCTCCTCACTTCCAAGTTGTTCGCCTGGAAAAATCTGCACCTCAACAGCGCCGTTTGTACTCGCTTCGAGGTGTTCCTTGAAGGCAACCGCCCCATCTTGAAATGGATGCTGTTCGGGGCCGTTATGTGCAAGTTTCAATGTGTAATCAGCTGCACCGACTGAACCCGCAACGGCCAGAAAGACTGAAGTTACAAGGCCGAAAAGGATTTTTTTGAAATACATAGTAGGTTTCCTCTCTTTAGTGAATCTGCTAAATTATTCTTTAGCATTGAATTTGGTGTCGTCAACGCTTTCACATCGCGAGCACCCGTAAGTCAATGGGCAAGCGGCTGGTCAATGGAGCCACCCCAAATGTCTCCTACCGTAAATCCACAGGGAAATGGATCTTCGGCATCCACCACATATTGAGCGATTCCGGTTACCCAGGCCTGACCCCGGATAGTTGGAACAACCGCCGCAAGGCCGGCAATTCGGGTTTCACGAACAAGCCGACCGGTAAAAATCGTACCTAGAATTCCTTCATGATGGAAGTCTTCGTTCAGTCCAAGTGAACCTTTTGCATGAAGTGCGGCCATACGGGCGCAGGTTCCGGTACCACACGGCGAGCGGTCCAAGACACCGGTCCACGTTGTCGGCCGCTCCCAGTCCAGCTGACCGGAGGACACAACCACAGCGTTCTTGGCTGTGGCACCGTCAACTGTAGGTGTTCCAGTCATGACACAGATTGTCACTCCCGATACGTTTGGGTTTTCCGGGTGCACACATGGCAGTTGTTCGCGGGCTGCGGCCTTGATCATCTCACCGGCTCGGGTGATTTCTCCAGCTCGGTCCGGAACCAGTTCTATCCCCAACCGCTCGGCGTCTGCTATCACATAGAACATACCGCCCCAAGCGACATCGACTGTCACTTTTCCGAGCTCAGGGACATCGATGACCTCATCAAGATGAACAGCAAATGCAGGTACGTTTTCAAACGTCACTCCCCTGACTTTTCCATCAGCAACTTCGGCGGTGACCGTAACCAGCCCGGCAGGTGCCTCCAGGGTCAGTACTGTTTCCGGCTCTGAAGCCTCAACCATACCGGTTTCGATCAGTGCTGTAGCAACGCAGATAATGTTTGAACCGGACATCAGGGGATATTCGACCTGTTCCAGGATCACAAAACCCGCGTCTGCATCCGGGTTTCGAGATGGCAGGACAATGTTGCAGTTTGCAGCAGGGTAACCGCGAGGTTCGCGCAGCATTCTCTTGCGCAGATCATCACCTTCCCGCTCAAGGTAGCACATTTTGTCGTACATCGTCTCGCCGGGTACATCCGTGATGCCGCCGACAATCACTCTGCCCGGTTCCCCGCAAGCATGAAGATCGATGGCGTGAATGACGTTTGAGAATTTCACTGCGGTTTCTCCCAAGACAGGCGCGTTTTCATCCAGTTCGCGGTGTTGTGAAAATTCGCGACGACACTGCCCGGTGGTACAAGTGCGTCACATGCGGATCGAGTTTCGTCATCTAGCTGCATGTCCTTGACAGGTATGAGGTCGGCGAGCTGCTCAACTGTCCTGGGTCCGATCAGCGGCGCAGTGATTCCCGGCTGATCCTTCACCCAAAGAATGGCCAGCTGAGCGGGTGACAAACCGAGGCTCGCGGCGATTTTCGAAAATTGCATGCCGACTTCAATGCCGCGTTTGGTTACACGGTCAGCATAGAAACCTCCTCGCAGGGCAGCCCTTGACTCTTCGGGATAGGAGGATTCTGATGTATACCGTCCCGCCAGCACACCCATCGCCATCGGTGCCCACGCAATGATGCCCATGCCATGTTTCTGGCTCAGTGGCACAAGTTCATTTTCGATTCTGCGGTCAAGCAGGTTGTAGGGCGGCTGTTCACAGACGAATCGTGCGTAGCCCCTGTGCTCGCTGAGCATTATTGCTTCCATGACAGCCCAGCTCGGATGTGTGGAGCAACCGATATAGCGAACCTTACCTTGTCGGACAAGATCAGTCAGCGCACCCAATTGCTCGTCCCAGGGTATGTCGGGAGACGGACGGTGAATCTGATACAGATCAATATAGTCGGTCTGCAGTCGTCGCAGTGAGTTTTCGCAGGCGCGGATGATATTCAATCGCGAATGACCGTGATCATTAGGTCCATACAGTGCCGGATCGTCCAATGAATACCCGGGTCGGCGTCGGCCATGATCGACCTTTGTCGCGATCAGTGCCTGTTGTCTTTTTCCGTTTGCCCTGATGGCTCGTCCGATAACTTTCTCACCTTCACCATCGGCGTAGATATCTCCGGTATCGATCAGATTGATACCGGCATCCAATGCCATGTCAAGTATACGTGTCGCTTCCTTTTCAGGTGTCGGGTCAGCAAAATTATCAGTGCCGAGACATAGACTTGATACGTGCACCCCAGTGCGGCCTAAAATTCTGTATTCCATCTATTTGTTTGTCTCCGAAAACATGAGTTCAACTGTCGGTCAGCTATCCCAGCTACATTCTAAATCCGCGTATTCTCCGCGGTTAGACGCTGCAGGCAGTTTACAGTCTTATGAATTATCGAACCGAAAATCCCACATTTTTACGGATAGGTTGGAGATGTAAAGAATCGAATTATATGGATACCATCGTAATACCGCAAACCGCAGACAACCGACCAAGTCAAGTGTATATGAGAATTGGCAAGATAGTCGGTTCCACTCATGCTAGATACACTAACAGGAGATTAGATTCGTTGCAGTCTGACATTGAACAGACATGATTGAACGCCAGTCGTATTATTGGCTACAGTTCGCTTATCTTAACCGTCTATTTGTTCCGGTTAATTCTACCTGTTTGTGCCGGATTGTTCGACTTTTTGGTACGATTCAATGAAAATTACGCGACTTGAAATCCTTCCACATGACCAGTTCGATCGGTTCCCAGACGTGTTCGACGATCAGGTGAACCACATTTTCAGCGACCTGCAAAGTTCCCTCGATGCCCATCAGTGAGAGCGATTTCGCGAGTGCTGAATAACGTTCGAAACAGCGCGGCCAGAATACCGCGTTCACAAAGCCGGTCTCATCTTCCAGCGTCATGAAAACCACACTGGCGGCACCTGACGGACGTTGTCGACAGATGACAATGCCGACATATCGCACGCGGCATCCGTCGGGCATATTGCTGACTTCAGCGGCGTCCGGCAGTCCCTGTGCCTGAATCTGTTGTCGGTAGTGTCGCAGCATGTGTCCGTTGCTGCTGACACCCGTACTCTGATAGTCCCAGGTGGTCGATTCATGTGCACTCAGCGGAGCAAATTTGATCGCACTTCCAGCAGCAGGAATGAGATCTTTCCGGGCACCGGCACCAAGCGCTGCCCACAGGGCGGTTCTGCGATTGAGGTTCAATTTTCTGAATGCACCGGCTTCCGCCAGTTTTTGTACGGCAGCTTTGGATATGCCAGTCCGATGGACCAGTTCCTCAATCGAGCGCAGGTTCTCCGGAACCGATGCCAGTGCGGCCAGGTCTTTGCTGCTGATCCCTTTGACATAACGCAATCCGATTCGAAGGGCGAAGCCACCGGCACTTTCCGGGTTGCTTTCAACTGTGCAGTCTCGCTGGCTGCGCAGTACATCTATCGGGAGAATTCGCACACCATGTCTTCTGGTATCCTCGACGATTGTTGCCGGAGAATAAAATCCCATCGGTTGCGAATTGAGCAGTGAGCATGCGAACTCGGCCGGATAATGACATTTCAGATAGGAAGCGGCATAGGCGATCAGGGCAAAGCTGGCGGAATGTGATTCCGGGAAACCGTATTCTCCAAACCCTCGAATCTGATTGAACACCTGTTCAGCGAATTTCTGTTCAATCCCTTTCGCTGTCATCCGCGAGATCAGTTTCTCGCGATGTTGCTCCAACCGGTCGGTTCTGCGCCAGGCCGCCATATCGCGTCGCAATTGGTCCGCCTCTCCGGGCTGATAGTCCGCCGCGACCATCGCCAGTTTGATCACCTGTTCCTGAAAGATCGGGATTCCAAGCGTTTTGCCCAGTACGGATACCAGGCAAGGGTGAGGGTAGGTGACCGGTTCCTCCCCTGCGCGTCTGCGCAGATAGGGATGCACCATGCCGCCTGAAATCGGTCCCGGACGGACAATGGCGATCTGTACCACAAGATCGTACCATTGCCGAGGCTTCAGCCGGGGCAGCATGCTCATCTGCGCGCGACTTTCAATCTGAAAGACACCCGTAGTGTCTGCTTTGCACAGCATCCTGAAGACCTGTGCGTCATCATTGGGAATGCTGTTCATGCTGACAGTGATGTTCCGATGATCTGCGATCAGGTCAAAACACCGATGCAGTTGGGTGAGTGCGCCGAGTCCGAGCAGGTCAACCTTGAAAATCCTCATGGCTTCAATATCGTCTTTTTCCCACTGAATGACAGTTCGTCCCGGCATGGTCGCGTTCTCGACCGGTATCATTTGACAAATTGGACCGGTCGTAAACACAAACCCGCCGGGATGGATGGACAGATGCCTTGGATAGTCGATAATGGCATTGGACAAGGCCATCAGCAGACGATGAGCGTGCAACGAGGGGTCCAGACCTGCGCGGACAAAATCGTCGGCTTCGACGGTGCCATATGAATTGACCTGTTTCGAGAGTCGCTGTATCGCGTGTTCGGGAAGGCTGAGGACCGTACCGATATCGCGTATCGCCGACCGGCTTCGATATCGGATGACAACGGCTACCATGGCAGCGTGGTCCCTGCCATAAGTTCTGTAGACGTACTGAATAACCTCTTCCCGCCTCTCGTGCTCGATGTCGAGGTCGATATCGGGTGGCTCATCCCGCTCCCGTGACATGAATCGCTCGAAGAGCAGGTTCATGTTGACAGGATCAATATGCGTGATGCCGAGACAGTAACAGACAGCCGAATTGGCGGCCGACCCGCGCCCCTGACACATGATGTTCTGTTGGTTGCACCACTCGACGATTCGGTGCATGGTCAGAAAATAGCTGCTATAGCCCAATTCCCTGATCAGTTCGAGCTCCTTCTCAATCTGGTCGCTGACAACCTTCGGCGGATTGCCTGAATATCGCTGCAGTGCACCGCGTCGGGCAAAGTTTCGCAGACGCTGGCTGGCAGTCATTCCATCCGGGTCTTTCTCTTCAGGGTAGATATAGTGCATTTCATCCATTCGAAAATGGCAGTCCCGGGCGATTGTGACAGTGGCCTCTACCGAAGCGGGGTCGTCTTTGAAAATTTCCTGGAACCGGTCTGCGTCAATCAGTTCGTGGCAGGCATTCGACTCAAGCAGGTCTTGGCAGTCGGCGAGAGTCTGGTGCTGTCGAATACAGGACAGAACGTCCTGGACCGGACGCAGGTTTCGGTCGTGATACAGAATCTCCTGTGCCGCAACGGTTGGGATGTTGTACCGCTGCGCGTAGGCCCTTGTCCGGGCTTCTACAATGGGTTCCCTCGCCTGTCGGTGTCGGCATATCATCATGAAAAGACGCTCACCGAATGCCTGCTTCATCATGTCGAGAACGTCGGTTGAATCCTGACTTTGCACGGCTTTGATGCCCTGGGGCAGCCATATCGCGTAGAGTCCCTCCGAGTGTTGACAGCATTCTTCAAGCGTGACCTCGCTTCTGCCTTTTTCACATCGTCGCCGTCCAGCAGTGATCAGGTTGCAGAGGTTCGCATATCCAACCCGGTTCTGAACAAGCAACAGAATGCTGAAAACCGGCAGGCCGGGGTTGTTGATCGTGATCTGTGAGCCGACGATCAGATGGATATTGTGCTCAACTGCTGCCAGATGCGCCTTGACGATGCCGTATATTCCATCGATGTCGGTCAGTGCGATCGATGGGAGCCCGAGCTCGGCTGCCGTACTCACATACTGTTCCGGAAAACTCGCACCTCTCAGGAATGAGTAATTGCTTTTGCACCACAGGGGGGCATAGGTGAGCTTGGCCGACATGATTACTGAACCAGTCCCCGCTCATGCCACTGGTGTCTGACACTGTCATAGAAAATCCACTGTGTACAGCCGTTTGAAGCTTCTATGTAATATTCGTTTTGATGGACTTTACGGTCACGCCACCAGAATCCACTGATCGTGTAGGGGCCGAAAACACGAAGCAGCTTGGCACGTTGCGGTGTGGAAATTCGATTTGGCCGGTCGAATATCCGACGGATGAGGCACGCAGTCGGATCTTCCTCGGGCGACGGTTTTCTGACTTGATCGAACAATTTCCATTCAAAGGACTCTTCCGGCAGATGCGAGGCCAGACAATGTGCCCGCAGTACTCGGTCCGGTCCGAATTCGGCGCGGACACGGGCAAGCGCCCTGTTAGCGGCCAACAGATTGTTTTCCGATTTGGCGAAGTCCTGATAAAGACTCAATTGGGAACTTGGCAGGGTTGCCGGGATGATGTTGATCGCAAGCGCGGTGATGCCATCGTCCAGATTGATCGCATGCAGTCGCAACCGGATAAGATCTAGAAGTGTCGGTTCATCAAGCGTGGGCTCCGCGGTCTTGATCTGTTCCCTGCATGTACCGCCCAGGTCCTTGGTCATCCGGATGTCGAACTTGCTCACCCCCTCCGAGCGTTTTTTCATCTCATCCAGCACAGGTCGACATGTCTTTTGAATGATCTCAACAATTCGGTCTGCGTCAGACTCCACATACTCAAGATCTGCTCTCACGCAATAAGATCTGGGAGGGTCGACACCGTATACAGCCGCGTCGTCTGACTTCGCTTTTCGCACCAGGTCAAAGAGTTCTTCTGTGAACCTTGATCTGATTTCCCACTCAGGCAGTTTTCGCAGATCGCCGACGGTGTGGACACCCAGTTTTTCGAGTTCCCCAAGTGGTCTTGCAGAAAGGTTGAGCTTCGCAAGTGGTATTGACATGACTGTCTGCAACTCGCTGGAAGTGGATTCGAATACGATGATGGAATCTGTCGAGTACGTCGCAGCGCGAACCCCGAAGCGAGTGAATCCAAAGACAATACTTGAGCGCAACTGTTCGCGTTCGTACAGGATGGTCTGCATGCGCCGTCCCCATGCATGCAGGTCGGGTTCCAGATGATGCATGCCGCTGACATCGAGATAATAGCCCCCCGGCATCTCCGGTACCGGTTCCACAGCCGGACTGAATGCGTTCAGATGGCGGACGAGTCGTTGGTGAACCTGGTTGATCTGTCCGGCATGCGGGCAGACTGCATGCAGTTCGGGGCACAGGGCGATTGCAGTGGCGTAGGACATACCGGAATAGATTCCCTGTTTGGCCGCCAGCCGATCGACTGACATGACACTTGATCGGCTGTCATTGCGATCAACGAGTGCAATGGGCATCTTGAAATCTGCCGGCAGGTCGCGCCTGGACAGCTGCAGGGGGAAGTTGGGAATGCAGACGCAGGCGATACAGACACCAGACAGTGCGCTACTCATTGGTACGCTGTCAAAAATACCCTTCGACACCGGACAGACGGGTCTGCCAGGTCCACTTCCTTCCGCGCCGCTTGTCGCGTAGAATCCGGAGTTCACAGGAAAACGAATCGGTCTCGACACGTTGTCGTGAAGTTCGGGCATGCAGTGAAATCAACGGTCCCACCGACTGTTCACCGTGTTGTTTATGGGTCAGGAAGACAGCACAGGCATTATGTTTGCGGACCAGTCCATTGAGCTGTGCCAGACGCGCAATAGATATGGTGTGATCGTAGCCAAGATCCAGCAATACCAGCTGAAATGCTCCCGATCGCAGAAGGATTTCAGCCGCCCTTCCCAGACTTTGGATATCAGTCAGACGCAATATGGGCAGATTGCGTAAATCAATCCCACCTTTTTCCGCGTCCGGTGGGTAGAAGGTACTGTCCATGGGACCGATCCAGGCCGCGCAACCACCTGCCATCTGTACCTCGCGTACAAGCAGGAAACAAAAACTGAGTCCTGCAATCGGATGCGGTTCGGAAATCTCAACCAGTCTGCCTCGGAGCTCCTGAAGATTCCATCCGGGCTTGTTGCCTGAAAGGGGCTGGACAAGTCTCGATAGCGGTTGCAGGGCGGGTTCAGGCATTGACATGCTCTCCGACCAGTTGGCCTGCTTCCAGATGACGTCGTACTTCGATGACCTTTCCGAGAATGACAATATTTTCCGGGTCCGGCAAGAGAGTCGGATAACTCTCGTTTCGTGGTCGCAGCTGTATTTTTCCTTCTACTTTCCAAAATTCCTTGACGGTTGCCTCATCGTCAACCATTGCTACAACGATGTCACCTGGGTGTATCTCCGCCTGGTGTCGGACCAGTACGATATCTCCGTGCAAAATGCCGGCATCAATCATGCTTTCACCCTTGACGCGAAGCGCAAAAAGCGTATTCTCGTCCGAAAATGACTGGACATGAATGTAACCTTCAATATTCTCAACCGCGACATTCAGGTGTCCTGCCGATACGTTGCCGGCAACGGGGGCCAGACTGCCCGTACGATGCATTCCGGGTAGCCGAAATCCACGTGCCTTGCCGGCTTGCTTGATCAGCAGTCCTTCGCGGACCAGGATGTCCAGTTGATTTCTGGCGGACTGGACTGAACGCATCCCGAACGCTTCTTGGACTTCTCGCACAGTGGGCGGCTGACCTTCCAGCAATCGTGCGCGTACGAACCGATAGATTCTGTTCCGGGTTATTCCGGGTTTTGTGTAAGCCATGAATCAAATCCAGATTGATCAAATGAACTGACATGATAACATACATTTGTATATTATCATGATAAAAAACGAATGAAATCTCTTCGCTCTCGGCAAACGAACGAATGATTGCACCGGAAAAGTAATTGAATCAGGTGATCGCACCCGATCAGTTATAAGTTGATTGCCGAACTCAAAGACTCATCGGATGACTGGGATGGTGTCGAAGGGCTTCGTTCACAACTTTCCACAGTTCAGTATTTCCCAGGAACTGAAGTATTGTTGCTGCAAGTGCCGAAGATCGGTGATGCCGGAACGATTACAGTCACAGCAGGTATCAATCCCGGAGAAATTCGGCGCATCTATATCATCTGTGGGCTAACGATATTGATGCCGCTGATGTCCAAAGTTGCGCAGACCGAATCCACGAGATTGCCTTTCGTTACTCTCTTTCGGTCTTGCTGAAATCTGTACACACTGAACTTCACAAAGACCTGGCTGGCGCTCGGTTCGCCCACCGCATAATAACCATCGCTATCTGATCATGGTAACTTGATAAACGCGCTGTCGGACTCAGGTTTTATGTTCGCTGATTGATATTTGACGAACGGGAGCGAGCCGCTGGTAAATCGCGTGCCGATTGTTGTTTCAGACTCAATCCATTCAGAAGCTTGGCACAACCTAACCCGAGTTTACCGAGCTGAGCGGTTAGTTTCTGACAAGATTCTCCCAATCAAACCGACTGGATTGTTGTAACGCATTGAAATTATGGAATTACATCACAGTGTTCCTGAAAACATCAGGAAGCGAACAATCTTCTGGTGGTATGACCTGACCGACCCTATGAAGTCAGATAGAAATTTCCCCGGACAAGCCTCGTCGACCTGAATTAATTCAGTGGAAACAAATGGATCGAAAGAGGTTGAAGAAATTGAGTGGGAACCGTCGGCAAATAAATCACCTCGAACTCAGTGAAGTCGGGCTAATACCTGCCAGACTTGAATCAGCTCAGACAAGTACTATGTCCGTGTGAATAGATGGGGTCAGTCTCAATGCAATTCAAATTCCCGCGTATACCAGATACTGGCCGTCTGTATTGTGCGCCTCAGTTCGCATTGTGAGCTTTGATCTTCTTTCTGACTTTCTCAATCTCTTCCGAGTTCATACGAAGATACAGGCGAATCTTGTGGTCGGGCATGCCGTCCTTGATCATGTCTGCAAGCACCTGCCGCTGAATTTCTTCCCTGCCCTGTTCTCTGCCTATCTGTATGCCATCGTCGATGAAACTCTGCTGTAGACGCATGGCAGTTTCCAATACCTCACTGTTCTTCATGCTCAACACCTCACTTTTCCGCTTGTCGTGTTTTCTCCTCAACTCTTCGATATCTGGAATATATCGTATTTCAACCGTATAGATTGCCCACTCCAAATAATACGCAAATCGCTGCTCTGTCCAATGTATCAGGCCCACGGATATAGCTTCGGCAATGCGCCGGTCGAACTCCTGCTCACTGTCGGAGCCCGCAACGTACAGCATGTACGAAAACATATCCGGACCGGGTAAATATTGTTTGCCTGTCTCATACAGTTTCAACAGCAGATATCGCATCTGTGGCTGATAGTCCTCCCACCATTGATCGGGCAGATTCCGCATTGCGCTCAAATCTGTCCTCGCGGTCCATTTTTCTGGACCGCTATAGATTACTATTGGAATTACCGGCGGTAAACGCTTTTCGCCAGAAAGCCGATCCAGTAGCATGCAAGAGTATTCCAGCATGCGAAATGCCATCGACCGATCCGATGTTGATTGAAACTCAATCAGAAAGTACACGTAGTCGCTGCCGCCGCGTATACGAGCGCGCCACAACATATCGGCACTCCTGCGGCGAAATCTATTCACGAACTCGCTTGAACATTGCTGTAGTGTCCTCAAATCCAACTTCGCCACCACTTCCTCCGGCAGCATGAACCTCAGCAATGCTTTCACCAATACTGCATGCGAAAACATCTGCTTGTACGACAGATCGTATATCTGCCATTGGCCCGACTCCTTTTTCTGTTCGCCTGGCTCGACATCGACATTCTTCGTCAACACGGGTTTCTCCTGCACAATCGCAATTCATCGTTATTCGGCGTTGTAGCCTGAATTGCTGTCACGGCCTTGCGACACGGATTCGGTAAAGAATCACGGTGCGCGTTCAAGTCTGCCGCAACAGACTTGGATGTGCACCGCTACTTTAGGTGCAGACAAAGGGTCGATACCCTTCCGCTCGTTCTGAAATCCGCCGAGGTTTTGAGTAATCGGACCGCTGCAAGTGGCTCCAATGCAGGTTGCGTGGCTCGGTCCAGGCGGAATTTCAGGTGTGATGCCTATTCAACCATGTTCGGAAACCGTTGAGTTTGTGAAATTTAGGGAGGGGCGTTGCAGCCGTTTTCGCAACCGACTGCGTCGGCTCGTCTGACCGCCCAAATGTGAAATCACCGACCCCAGATGACTGATCGAACGGGTCTCGGTGAATTTTCAGTCTGAATACGATTTTTAACGCTATCCACCCTACTGCATCGTTTCAAAACATGCCGTACCCTCGCGACAACGCTGCGACGCTTGAATACAGTTCAATGACACTCAGCCGGTATTGAGCAGCGGAATTTCGAATGTCAGCGAGCGCATGTTGTTCGGCTGACCGCCTTGATGTATTCAAATCACGTAAATTGATACATGAAATCAGGAGGAACAAAAATTTTCAGGTCTCGTCTTCGGTGAATGTGACGAGACTGTGAAGGGGCACCGGTGATATCTTCGATCTTCCGCCAAGCTCAACCAACTCAATCACCACTGCGCACTCAACAACGCTGCCGCCAATTTTCTTCAGCAGATCAATCGCCGCCTGCGCGGTTCCGCCGGTAGCGATCAGGTCATCGACCAGGATGATTCGTTCGTCTTGCCCAATCGAATCGGCGTGTATCTCAATGCAGCTGGTGCCGTATTCCAATTCATATTCCAAGCTGACCGTCTCACCCGGCAACTTGTTCTGCTTGCGAATCGGAATGAGTGGCACACCCAGCAGATAGGCCAAAGCAGATCCAAACAGAAAACCCCTGGCCTCCAGCGTGGCTATGACATCAAGTTCGGTGTTCTGGTATCTCTGGTAAAGCCGGTCGATACACAGCCGAAACATTGAAGGATGCTTCAACAATGGCGTGATATCGCGAAACCGTACACCGGGTTCGGGATAATCGACAACGGTTCGAATGCACGACTTGATGTCCACTTTCCAACACCATTCTCAGGGCATCATCTGAATCGGCTACTGACGGACCGAACCTCTGCCTGGTCGCATGATGTACCGGTCTTTCGAACTCACGCGGTTATGTTCCGAGTACATCAATTGTGGCAGCTCGCAATATGGCGGCCAGTCGGTCCAGTTCTGATTCTTCGGTTATGATCGGAGGCGCCAGACAAAACACATCGCCTCTCACACGACTGAAAAGACCGCGTTCAATGGCTGCATTCAGAATCTTGTTTCCGATCTGCTCCGCCGGATCGAAAGCTTCTTTGGTAGCCTTATCCTTGACGTACTCGACACCTGCCAGCAGACCCAGACCTCGGATATCACCGACATGTGGATGATCACCCAATGCGGTTTGCAGATTGTCCATCAGACGTTTGCCTTTTTCGGCCGCCTGACCTGGAAAATCTTCTCTTTGGACCAGATCGATCATCGCACAGGCGATGGCGCTGCCAATCGGATGAGCACTGTAGGTATAGGCGTGCATGAACGGTTCGCTGCTGGCATCCATCGCATCGGCAATCGCATCACTGACACCGATTCCGCCAAATGGGAAATATCCTGATGTGATTGCCTTGGCAAACTGAACGATGTCAGGTTCAATGCCCCAGTGCTCAAACGCGAACATCTTGCCTGTGCGGCCGAATCCGGTTATCACCTCATCGGCTACCAGAAGAACATCGTACTTGTCGCAAATCTCGCGAATTCTTGGAAAGTAATCATCCTGCGGAGGAATCACACCTCCGGATCCTTGTACGGGTTCTGCGATGAACATCGCTACCGTATCGGGGCCTTCCGCAAGAATCCTGTTTTCAAGTTCGTTTGCCGCAGCGATACCTTGACTCACACTGGCATCAGCGGATTCATACCGATATGGATACGGTGATGGAACGAATGAGAATCCGGGAATTCTGGGTTCGAACATCGGCCAGTAAGGAGGAATACCGGTGGCGCACATCGCTGCGAATGTGACACCATGATAACCAAGCATTCTTGAGATGACTTTGGTCTTCTCAGTCTTTCCCTTGAGCTTCCAGTAGAACCTGGACATCTTGATGGAGGAGTCTGTAGCCTCACCGCCGCCCGATGTCAGATAGAATCGGTTGATGCTGGGATAAATGATCGATGCAAGTTTTTCCGCAAGCTCGATCGCCTTCTCGTTGGAACTGCCGACATAGCCGGAAGCGTACGGCAATCTGGCGTACTGTTGCGCGGCCGCGTCGATGAGTTCCTGAGCGCTGTGTCCTGCGGTATTGTTCCACAGCCCGGCCAAGCCATCGATATATTCTTTGCCGTTGGAGTCGATAAGTGTCGACCCGCGACCCTCCACCCAGATTCTGGCATTATCGTGCGCGCCTGTCGCGTGCAGCGGATGAATAAGATGGGACTTGTCCAGTGCAAGCATTTCCGAACTGCTGGTCATCAGTGAATCCTCCAAGCTCTTATTGACTTCTGACTTTGCTGTTTTGTTTGAGATGGCTACATCTCGATATTCAACACGGCAACAGCACCTTTCCAACCATGTATCTCTGGATTCAGCGCTGATCCCTCACCACCGCTGATTCCGGGATGCCGATCAATTTTGCCCTCAATGGTTGCCGATGCGATTCCAGTGGCTCCGTCTGTCGCCTGACCGCCCGGGTCGGCAGGAATTCCAGGTGTATTGGGCGCTCCTCCGCCAGTGATCTGTTCGTCGTTGGCTTCGGTACCAGCGTCAATCGCGTAGAGATCCTGGGTACCTTCGCGGATCACAATATTGTTCGCCGCCACAAATCCGTCGTTTGTCGGCAGTATCATCGCAATCAACGAAAGTCGTGCGTATCTGTGATCAATCTTGAATGTAGTTGACTCTCCTGGGCCCAACAAGCCGTTATTCGGATTCTTCACGACCTGAACGTCAGCCGCACTGAAAGTCCCAGCGATGGGCTCAATATTACCGCCTTCGGCGACTGCCTGTAATTCTTCAGATGCCACACTGCCGTATTCGAACATATCGCCCTGTTCATTGCCGTGTCCTACAGCGAGAATCGGCGTAAGATACGCTCCGGATGTGATGTTGGTTACAGTGACCTGTACCGCGTCAGATTTCTCACCCTTTTCCCAAAATTTCGCTTTGTCATACGCGCTTTTCATTCGATCGCAGCCTACCATCGATACACTCAATAGAACCGCTATTATCAGTAGAATTTTTCTCATTGCCAGTCTTCCCTCTCTAACCATAAAATTTCGGTTGATCTTGCAAACTCGAACTGTCTGTAATTGGCTCACAAAAGTTCGTCCGGTCGTAGTTTTCCCTGTTGAACAATCTAACTATAGCACGCCAGGTAATCGGGTTTACATTTTAGCGACATAAATTCCCAACGCTCAGAGCAAAATTTCAGCATCCAAAACATCGATTTGACAACTGTGAAAGGAACCGGAGTCAGTCGCCGACAATTTTAACCGATTCAATAAAAAATTCCCTCAATAGGTCGCTTAATTTTGCACAATGCAAAATTTTTGGATACTATAATGGCTCGTATACTGTGGCAAACGGCGTCGTCTGCTGTTGTAATCCGGGCAGGCGAAAATTGTAAACTCGAATTGATGAAATAAACCTATCTTAACGTTCTAGGGATCAGAAATAAATGCTTGAAAATACTACCGAGGATATCGAGACAAGAATTGAGAAACTTAAAACAGAACACAGAGATCTTGACGATGTACTGAAAAGGCTATCGGAAGATCGAAACGTCGATGAACTCCAGATCAGGCGAATGAAGAAGCGAAAGCTTCAACTAAAGGATACCATCACGATGTTGGAAAACCAGTCGCTGGCTGGTGTTTCAGCCGGAAAGTAAATCAGACCGGGAGCGTCGCGGCCGCTCCTAGTAGCGATAATAGTCCGGTTTGTAGGGGCCTTCAACCGGAACTCCGATATACCGCGACTGTTCGTCAGTCAGTCGAGTCAGTGTGACGTCTATCTTATCCAGATGAAGTCGGGCGACTTCCTCGTCCAGGAATTTCGGTAGTACGTAAACCTCGTTGCGGTACCTGTCCGCGTTCTCCCACAACTCGATCTGGGCCAGCACCTGGTTGGTGAACGAGTTCGACATCACAAAGCTTGGATGCCCGGTGGCGCAGCCGAGATTGACAAGCCTCCCTTCGGCGAGCAGAATCAGACGTTTCCCGTCTGGAAAAATGACATGATCGACCTGTGGCTTGATGTTTTCCCACTCCAGTTCACGAAGTGAGTTGACATCGATTTCCCCGTCGAAGTGGCCGATGTTGCAGACGATCGCCTGATCTTTCATCTTGTGCATGTGATCCATCGTGATGACGTGCCAGTTGCCGGTCGCTGTCACGAATATATCCGCGACTGACGCCGCCTCTTCCATTGTGACCACCCGGTAACCCTCCATTGATGCCTGCAACGCGCATATCGGGTCGATCTCGGTGATGAGTACGTTGGCGCCTTGACCTCGCAGCGATTGGGCGCATCCCTTGCCGACATCACCGTATCCGCACACCACCGCAATTTTCCCTGCAATCATCACGTCGGTCGCGCGTTTTATTCCGTCAAGCAGAGACTCGCGGCATCCGTAGAGATTGTCAAACTTACTCTTGGTGACTGAATCGTTGACGTTGAATGCAGGACATTGAAGCGAGTCTTCCTTCATCATTTCGTACAGCCGATGGACACCTGTCGTTGTCTCCTCAGTCAGTCCGACTACGTCAGCCATCAGATCTGGATACTTCTCGTGCATGACCAGGGTCAGGTCTCCGCCATCGTCCAGCAACATGTTCGGACGCCAGTCGTTCGGGCCGAAGATTGTCTGGTCCACGCACCACCAGTATTCCTCTTCTGTCTCGCCTTTCCACGCGAAGACGGGTGTGCCGGTCGCAGCTATCGCAGCCGCCGCGTGATCCTGGGTGGAAAAAATATTGCATGAAGACCAGCGGACTTCAGCACCCAGGTGTTGCAGTGTTTCAATCAGTACCGCTGTCTGAATAGTCATGTGTAGACAACCGGCGATGCGCGCGCCTGCCAGAGGCTGGTTGTCGGCGAATTTGCGCCGCAGTGCCATCAAACCGGGCATTTCCGTTTCGGCGATGGCGATTTCCTTTCGCCCCCATTGCGCCAGTCCGAGATCTGCGACCTTAGAGTCTTCCGAAACTGATTTCAGCACCGCGGTCATATCCGCCTCCATTTATATAAATATGAATTTTCCATTGCCACGTTTCAACCGGCGGCTTCTCTCAGTTCATCCACCTTATCGGTAAGTTCCCAGGAAAACTCCGATTCGGTCCTTCCGAAGTGACCGTAGACTGCGGTGTTTCTGTATATCGGGCGCAATAGGTCGAGAACATTGATAATTTGCTTGGGCCGAAGATCGAATATCTCATCGACAATGGCCGAAAGTCGGTCGTCATCCAGACCGGTTTTACCGGTTCCGAACGTATTGACCATGAGAGACACGGGTCTCGCGACCCCGATCGCATAGGCAATCTGCACCTCGCAGCGTTTTGCCAGTCCTGCCGCCACAATATTTTTCGCCACATGTCGGGTTGCGTATGCTGCCGAGCGGTCGACTTTTGAAGGGTCCTTGCCTGAAAAAGCGCCACCCCCGTGGCGGGCAGTGCCACCGTAAGTATCAACGATGATTTTTCTTCCGGTGAGTCCACAATCAGCCTTCGGGCCGCCGTCGATGAATTTACCGGTCGGATTGATCAGAATTCTATCTTTCGAAGGCATCATATGGTCCGGTATGACAGGCTTGATTATCTCTTCAATCACTCCGTCCCTGACTTGTTGCAATGAGGTGTCTGCATCATGTTGTGTTGACAGCACCAAGGCATCGACCGATACAGGAATATTGTTTTCATAGACCACACTCACTTGGGATTTGGCATCAGGACCGAGCCAATCAAGTCGCCCGCTTTTTCGAACTTCCGATTGTCGCTGGACCAGTCTGTGTGCGTAAGTGATCGGCCATGGCATCAGTACGTCGGTTTCGTCGCAGGCAAAACCGAACATCAATCCCTGATCGCCGGCACCTTGTTCGGTATCTTCCCCCTCACCTTCGTTGACACCTTGAGCAATGTCCGATGACTGCTCGTTGAGCAGGTTGGTGACCTGGACTGTCTGCCAGTTGAAGCCCAGGGCATCCGAATCGTAACCGATATCCCCGATGGTATTGCGAACGATCGCATCGTAGTTGATGTCTTCTGCTGTGGAGGAGATTTCGCCGGCAAGTATGGCGTGATGCTGCAGTCCGACTGATCCATTGGTTGTGCCGGTTGACTTGACCAGTGTCTCACACCCGGCTCTGGAACGCGGGTCCTGTTCAATCAAGGCATCGAGAATGGCATCAGAAATCTGATCCGCCATTTTGTCGGGATGTCCTTCCGATACAGATTCTGATGTAAAAATGAAACTTCCAGGCATTGGTACGGCGCGAAGAGTTGATATGTAAAGAGCAGATATTTTACTAATTTTCGCCCAATCCAAAGCGAAATTGATCGGACCACTTCAATCCAACTACCTGGAGTTGAATTGAATGCAACGAGTCAGAGTTCCTTGACTTTGCGAGTGATGGTGTTTCGTCCCCAACCCAGAATGTCGGCGGTTTTCTGTCTTGAGCCATCTGTGTTCTTCAGCGTACACTCAAGCATGACGCGTTCAATTTCATCTCTCACCTTGCCGTTTTCCGCAAGTTCATCGGACTCCAGCATCTGCTCGATTGCGAACTGAAGCGATTGCTCCCAGTCAGGCCCCAGGTCAAGATTTCGCACGCTGTATCGACATTCTTCAATCTGAGGTGGCAGGTCTCGCGACATGATGATTCTGGAAGGGCTCATCACTGTAATCGAACGGCAGAAATTTTCGATTTCCCGAACATTGCCCGGCCACGTGTAGGCACACAGACACTCCATGGCACCTTGATTGAATGACTTTTCCTCGACATTGAGTTGTTTCGCTGCCTGATTCATGAAGTGACGAATCAGTTTTGGAATGTCATTTCCGCGGTCGCGTACCGGCGCAAGTGCGATTCGAACGACGTTCAGTCTATGAAAAAGATCGGTGCGGAACATTTTTTTATCAACCTGGGCCTCTAGGTCCTGATTGGTGGCGGCGATAATTCGCACGTCCACGCTGATTTCGTTAATACCCCCGACGCGATAGAATTTGCCCTCTGACATCACCCGAAGCAGACGACTCTGCAGATCGTGCGGCATATCCCCGATCTCATCCAGGAAAAGTGTGCCGCGGTTTGCCTGCTCGAATCGACCGATGCGACGCTGGTTTGCACCGGTGAAAGCGCCTTTCTCGTGCCCGAATAGTTCTGACTCCAGCAGATCGGCTGGAATCGCAGCCGCGTTGATCGCGACAAACGGCTGGTTTTTCCGATGACTGTTCTCATAAAGTGCGCGGGCAACCAGTTCCTTGCCGGTTCCTGATTCTCCTGTGATCAAAACGTTCAGATCGGACTTTGAGAGTCTTCCAATTGCGCGAAAGACTTCCTGCATCGCCACGGAGTCGCCGATCATCGATGTGCGTGCCGGTTCTTCCGGGTCTGTCGCTGCCGTACCGTTTGAAACCTCATCCATGACCTGCCTGATCAGCGTGACAGCCACTTCAATGTCAAACGGTTTGGGCAGATGCTCCCTGGCACCGCGCTTAAACGACTCGACCGTCATGTCGAGATCGGAAAATGCGGTCATGACAATGACCGGAAGCCCGGGTGCCAGTTGATGAATATGGTCGAGAAACGAAAGACCATCGATACCTTCCATGCGAATATCGGTGATAACGATCTGTGGAAGTTCGTGATCGAACTGATCCAGCGCATCGTTGGCACTGCAGAATGATCTGGACTCGATACCTTGTTTTTTGAGAGCCTGGGTCAAGACCCAGCGGATTGACTCATCGTCATCAACGATCCAAACGGGTTCGGTGGAATTCTTTTTCATGCCGTATCCCTGAGTTGGGCTGCCCGTTCCGGAAACTCCGTCTGATTTGCGAACTTCAGCAGAATTGTGAAACGGGTCCGTCCCGGTTTGCTGTCAAATGTCACCGATCCTTCATGCCGGGTGATGATCTGTCGGACTATAGCCAGACCCAGGCCTTCCCCTTTCGCCTTGCCCGAGATCAGCGGGAAGAATATCTGGTCAAGTATTTGGGGAGGTATGCCCGGTCCGTTGTCCTCAATCTCAATTCTTGCCGCACTTCGATAACGTTTCTTGCCCAGAGTGGCTTGGTGCTCGACCCGTGTCCGGACAGTGAGCTTCCCCGAATTGTCGAATGCCTCCATTGCGTTTCGCGCGATGTTGATGAACACCTGGATCAACTGTTCATGATCGCCGGAAATTTCAGGGAGGCTTGGGTCATAGTCTCGCACCACATCCAGTCCTTCGGGCTTTTCTGCGAGAACCAATTTGCACACATGTTCAAGTACCTTATGGATATTTATCTTCGTCATCCGAAGTGGCATTTGTGGTCCCGACATGTCGTCGACAAGACCACACAGGCGATCGGTTTCCCGGATGATGATGTTGGTGTACTCCCTCAGATCAGAATTTTCTTTCAGTTCTCCTTCCAGCAGTTGCGCCGCGCCGCGCAAACCTCCGAGGGGGTTTTTTATCTCATGTGCAATCGAACGCAGAACCGCCATGTTTGCGGTCTGTCCGGTCGTCGCTGAACTTTCCAGCAATTGTCGAACAACAGTATTGACTTCATTGAACTCCAATATCAGGTGTATCGAACCCTTGATGGATGTCGGAGTCAGAATACAGTCGACACGTCGAACACGATGATTGGCATCGATCAGTTCTATATGACGCAGTGTGGTCGATCTGGGCTCCAGCAGACATCGATTGAGAAATTTTTCCGTATCGTCATGCCCGAAATGGGTCAGAATGCTTGCTCCCAGCGCCTGGTTCTCACTGACATCAAGCAGGGATTGTGCAGAAGGGTTGAGCAGCACGACTTTCAGACGTTCGTTGCAGACGACGATCGCTGTACCGAGATTGTGCAGAATTCCGGGTGATTCGCGGATTTTCTCGACCGAATCGAATAGTTCCGAAATCGAGTTTGAATCAACATTCATGCGAATTCCCAGCACTGAACCGAATCAGCGCCGATCCAGCGTACCAGAGTCGAGCAGGTCTGGGAACTCGACCGAATTCCCAGATCCTGCAATTCAGTCAACCGAGTCGTTCAACTCGAATCAACGGCACTTCCTACCCAACGCCAGCCGGTAACCGATCAGCCGCTGTAGTACATCTCGAATTCCAGCGGATGCGTGACCAACTGCATGGCATCGACATCATCGGACAGCAACTCAATGTAGGAATCGATGGTATTGTCTGTAAACACCCCTCCGGCCTTGAGGAAATCGCGGTCGGAATCAAGCGCTTCCAGTGCCTGACGCAGGGAAGTTGCGACATGCGGGATACCCTTCTCCTCTTCACGGGAGAGTTCATACAAGTCCACTTCCACCGGAAGACCCGGATCAATCTTGTTCTGGATACCATCAAGTCCGGCCATCATCATCGCTGAGAACGCCAGGTATGGATTCGCCAATGGATCCGGGAACCGAACCTCGACTCGGCGCCCGCCTTCCGGTGAGAACGGAATTCGAACCGAAGCCGATCTGTTGAATGCCGAGTACTGCAATAGAACAGGCGCCTCAAAACCCGGTACCAAGCGCTTATAGCTGTTGGTTGACGGATTGGTAAACGCGTTCAGCGCTTTCGCATGCTTGAAAACTCCGCCGATGTAGTGCAATGCTATTTCACTCAGGCCACAGTGGCTGTCACCTGCGAACAGATTTTTTCCGTCCTTGAACAGAGACTGATGCGTATGCATTCCGGAGCCGTTGTCACCGACCAGGGGTTTCGGCATGAACGTGGCCGTCATCCCATGCGCGGCGGCAACATTCTTGACGCAGAACTTGTAGATCTGTGTACGGTCTGCCATCTTGACCAGACTGTTGTAGACCACACCAATCTCACCCTGACCGGCTGTCGCGACCTCATGGTGGTGTTTTTCGACATCAACACCCATGCTGATCATGGCCTGGCACATCGCTGCTCGGATATCGCTCAGTGAATCAATCGGCGGGACCGGAAAATATCCACCCTTTACGGTGGGTCTGTGTCCCAGATTCGGTCCTTCATCGAAGTCCTGAGCGCTGTTCCATGCACCTTCATACGATTGGATTTCGTAAAAAGCGCCTTCCATCGCAGTGCTCCAGCGAACACCGTCAAAGATGAAGAATTCCGGTTCAGGTCCGAAATAGGCTGTATCCGCCAACCCGGTTGTCACGAGGTAATCTTCCGCTTTCTGTGCGATGCTGCGCGGGTCCTTTTCGTACCACTCGTTCTTGGTCGGATGGAATATGCTGCAGCGGACCGCAACTGTAGGCTCCTGAGTGAATGGGTCGATTATGGCCGCTGTCGAATCCAGTCTCATCGCCATATCCGATTCATTGATCGGTTGCCATCCGGCAATGGATGACCCATCAAACATCACGTTCTCATCGAACATTTTTTCCGAAAACGCAGATATGGGAATATCGAGATGCTGTACCTTGCCCCGGGTATCCGTAAAGCGCAGACTGACAAATTTAGCATCGATATCCTTGATCATCTGCATAACATTTTCAACTGACATTGATCTTTTCCTCCAAAAGACAGATAAAGGTTACGTAACTCTAATTCAGCAATTTCCGTGCCAAGGTGAAATCGGCTAAAAATCACTAGCTCATTACCTGAACAGCACTATTTTAGTGCAAATATTTCACGATGCACCAAAACAATGCCATAAATCGGTTGGAACTTACCCGATTCGATGTACGAATGCTGAAAAATTTGACGAAAACAGCGAATCGTCGCTGACGGATTTTCAGTCGGATGGGACGGTCAGCCGCACACCTCGAGTCGGACGACGGACTCGTTGCCGAGTGTTTCGGCAACGAGAACCCTGTGTCCATGAACCCTGCACCATGCAGGGATATCAACGAGTGCGCCGGGGTCGGTGCAATGCACTTCCAGAATCTGTCCCGCATTGAGCGTCGCCACCCTTTCCTGGGTTCGGATAACCGGCATGGGACAGATCAGGTTGCGCGCATCCAGTGTCTGGTCTACACGTACCATGGTTCTGGAATTTCCGAAGGCCGGATCGGTGAGACCGTCAATTTATGCTGACTCCCATCCGGTCGCGTAAAGCAGACATCGACGCTTTCGGCATCGCGCGAGCTGCCGAAGCGGGCGACAACACGGGCGGCCATTTCAACATCGGCATCCGGAATTTCACCATCGACCAGTGTCAAAGGGCCGGAATGACTGGTAATCGCGAAATGCGCGAACTGGGACCTGTATCCGCTCAGATAGTTGGTCTCGCCGGAATCCCGGGCGATGATCAGTTTCCAGTCATCGGTCGGGCGAAGATGGCGTCCGACCTTGAGTAGCATGATATCGTCGAGCTCATAGTCTCGGTCCGCACGATGGTTCCAGAAGTCCTGGAGCTTTCTTGAATAGGCCTCATCGGTCAGGAAACAGCATCCGCCTGCCGGTTGTGAGTATTCGGTAATGCCGAACTGGTTTGCCAGTTGAATCTGGCCGCGACGCGACCGCCCGGAAAACTCGAACAGTCTCTCACGATCGACCCATCCCGCGCGCTCAGGTAAAGTCGGCGGCAGCAGTTTCGCACTCAACGGACGCAGTAAACGGTCAAATGCGCCTGATTCGCGGGCAATGACCGGAAACGTCGAACGTCTTTGCGACTTCGGTCGCTGTCCCATCACTTCTCCGGTAATGATGAAATCGAACCCGTTCTGTTCCATCCAATCCCTGGCTTTGCCGACCATGAATCCCTTGCAGTCGAGACAGGGGTTGAGATTGGCGCCGTAGCCGTGTTTCGGGTTGAGGACGACTTCTTTGTACGGCTCGATCGCATCAATGATATGAAGCTTGATCCCGATCTGTTCGGCAGCCCAGAGTGCATTGTTGCGCTTTTGCCTCTTGCGGTCCTTGTTGCGGATCGCATGAGTGTGTCCCTCCACACAGAATCCTGTAAAGATATTCAGTCCCTCAACATGGATTTCCTGCTCCAGCATGATGCGGGCGGCAAGCATGGAATCCAGGCCACCGGATATCAGTGCGACTGCTTTTCTTTGGGTTTTCACGGCTATAAAAAGGGAAAGAAATATGAATTTCGCAACTATTGTACTTATATGAAACCTTCCCGGATTGCAAACTTACAAAGTTGAGATGTTTCTCGCTTTCTGAATCAGTCCTATACCGGCGACGATCAATGCTGCTGCGACCCAGATCGAAAACGGCAGGATTTCCTTGTAGACATACGCGCCGATCGCTATTCCTGAAACAGTGACAAAATATGTTGACTGGCTGGCGTACAGGGGTCCGGAGTGCTTGACCAGGGCGAATAGGGTGGTATAGGCGATTGCAGTGACGGCACCGTGATAGACGATCATTATTCCCACCAGATCGAAACTGCTCCAAAGAGGATAAATGGAATCTACTGTGAATATCACTACCAGCAATGTGGCGGCACTGGCCACGGCCATGCCGGTTGAAAGCTGCACCATTTCCAACTCGGCAGGTCTGTAGCGTCCGCTTCCGGCGATGAAAATGGCATAAGTCGATGGTGCCAGAAGTCCAATCAGGATACCGGCAATCGGGATTGCAGATCCGCTGAAGGCGTTCGGGATGACGATGAGACCGGTTCCACCGAACCCAAGAAACACGCCAAGCGTTTTCAGACGGTGAGGCTGTTCACTGCGAAACAGCATCGCGAATATATATGTGGCAATGGGTGTCAGCGCGATGAATAGCGTCATGACACCCGCTGGAATTGACTTTACCGCGGTGAACATGAACATCTGGGGCAGGGTCAGCCCGAACAGACTGCAGAGAAAATAGAATCCGATATGTTTGATTGGTGGATGGATACCGCGAAAAAGGTTGATGGAAACCAGTATGGCGCTGGCTACAGCCATAACCCAGAACGTGTAATTGAATGGTGAGATACCTTGCAGCGCGACGTATTTTGCGCCATTGATGCTTCCGCCCCACAGCACTCCCAGCATCAGGAGACTCAGGACGGGAATGAGAGAGCGAGAGAGTTCGCGGGGCTGAAGTAGCTGACGCATCAATGCATCACGCAGCAAATTCGAACATCGTCAAGCATTTGAGTGATCCAAGGACACTTCGGGTCGAACAGTTTCAACTTAATTTGCGGTATTGAGGTTTATGCTTGGATAGGACAGGGGCTGCAAAAGGCCACATTGCACCAGCCGAAGGGATTTGCACGATGTTGGTTGGATTCGGTTTTCGCAGGTATTGACCAAAAAGTGCGCATTATAGTGAAAGTCGGGGGTAATCCGATTCAGCTCATTGTGCGTCCGCGTCTTAACACAGTGCGCAGACCGGAGCGACGGTTTGAATTGAACTCAGTAAAAGAACAGATTTACCATAAAGATATAATTGAACACACAAGCCAGAACTTCGGTCTTCATATCCTCGGTTTGGTACGCTCGAAATTCATTGAACTGAACTGCTAACCGTCCGAATTCATACAATCGTTTTCAGGGGTTCCATTTGAATTTTCAACAGATCATATTTTCGCTCAATGAATTTTGGGCGGAGAACGGGTGCGTTATTCTGCAGCCCTACGATATGGAGGTAGGGGCCGGAACCTTTCATCCTGCGACATTTCTGGCAGCTGTCGGACCTGAGCCTTGCAGATCAGCCTATGTCCAGCCATCCCGACGTCCGACTGACGGCCGCTACGGTGAAAATCCGAATCGACTGCAGCATTATTTTCAGTATCAGGTGGTTTTGAAACCGTCACCGACTGATTTTCAGGACCTCTATATCGAATCTCTGGTGCAGTTGGGAATTGATCCGCTCAAGGACGACATCAGGTTCGTAGAAGATGACTGGGAGTCCCCGACTCTAGGTGCTTGGGGCCTCGGCTGGGAAGTCTGGCTGAATGGTATGGAAATCACACAGATTACCTATTTTCAGCAGGCCGGAGGACTTGAATGCAGACCTGTCACCGGTGAGATCACCTACGGACTTGAGCGAATCGCGATGTATGTGCAAGGTGTCGACAACGTATTCGATCTCATGTGGAACGACCGGTTCAGATACGGCGACCTGTATCTGCAAAATGAGCAGGAACAGTCAACTTACAACTTCGAGAAAGCCGATACCGAAGAACTGTTTCGACGTTTCGATGCCTGTGAGACGCAATGCGAGGAACTGGTTGCGCTTGGATTGTCACTGCCGGCGTACGAGCAGACACTTCAGGCATCGCATACATTCAATCTGCTGGATGCCAGACGAGTTATTGGGGTAACCGAACGGGCTCGATTCATCGGGCGGGTCAGGGCACTCGCGCGCGAAGTCGCGACTGCTTACTACAACAGCCGCGAAGCGAAGCAGTTCCCGAATCTGCTACACAGTGACGAAACCATCGTCACTCCCACTCATCAATCACATGATAGGCAAATTTCCGGTCAAATCGAGGTGGCTCGCCCCCTGCTTTTCGAAATCGGTACCGAGGAACTTCCCCCTGACGCAATTCATCAATTGGGTTCAACGCTGGAAATTGAACTTAAAAAAGAGTTATTGGAGGCAGGACTGATTGATTCGCTCGAATCAGAGTCCAAATGGTATGCGACTCCCCGGCGTCTGGCCGTTTCAGTCAATGATGTCCAGACGCGTCGTGAAGACATGACCAGGCATCGACGCGGACCTCCGGTTTCGAGAGCCTACGACAAGGATGGTGAACCCACACAGGCGGCAGTTGGTTTCGCAGCCGCCTGTGGCGTGAACGTCAACGAACTCACGGTCACGGAATCGGAAAAAGGCAGTTTCGTGTCCTGTGAGATTATCGAGGCGGGTCGTAATGCGGATGAGCTTGTGCCGCAATGTGTCGCCAATGCGATTTCCAGGCTGCCGGTGCCGAAAAGAATGCGCTGGTCGGACTACGACAGTGAGTTCGTTCGACCCGTTCATTGGATTGTGCTGTTGCACGGCGATGATGTCATACCATGCGAAATTTTTGCAATACAGTCCGGCAGGATGAGTCGCGGACATCGGTTTCATGTGAAAAATCCGGTAAAGATCCCATCCGCGTCCGAGTACTGCAACGTCATGCTTGAGCAGGGTCGGGTGATGACTGATTGGCAGAATCGAAAGGACTCAATCCGCAACGATATGAATGGACTTCAAGAAGAATATGATGCGACGGCCCTTGACGACGAGGAATTGCTGGATCAGGTCACCAATTTAGTTGAATTACCCCATGCATTTTGTGGGTCGTTTGACAAATCGTTTTTAGAGCTTCCCCCTGAGGTCCTGATTACATCAATGCGGCATCATCAGAAGTTTTTTCCTATGTTTGATGACAAGGGCGACCTGATCAACCGATTCATCGGTGTCGCAAACATACGACCTGCCAGTATCGACCTTGAAGCACGGATAGCCAAAGGAAACGAACGCGTTCTGCGGGCGAGACTGTCTGATGCGAATTTTTTCTGGGAACAGGATTGTCGCACAACACTAGCGAGCAAAACCCCGATGCTCAATGATCTTATGTTTCATAAATCGCTCGGATCAGTCCACTCGAAGGCAATGCGAGTTCAAGCGCTGGCAACATTCATCGCCTCGAAGCTCGGAACCGATGAGCATGAGGTAAAAAGAGCCGCAGAACTCGCCAAAGTGGACCTTGTGACCGAAATGGTCGGCGAGTTTCCGAATTTACAGGGCGTGATGGGCAGATATTATGCTCAGGTTGACGCGGAATCACCGGCGGTCGCCAAGGCGATAGAGGAGCACTATATGCCGAGAAATGTGGCAGATTTGCTGCCCGGCTCGGACATAGGCAGAGTGATCGCTATTTCAGATCGTCTGGATTCGATCGTGGGACTCATGGCGGCAGGTGAGAAAGTCAGCGGTGACCGCGACCCCTATTCGCTGAGACGCATGGCGATAGCGGTACTTCGAATCATCATCGAATGCGGAATTGATCTGGATCTGATCGAGTTGCTGACGCATTCTGTCGGTGTATACGTGGATCAGAAAGGCCGGCCGGACAGTGCGATAAAGGTGTCACCGAACAACAGGTTGGTACAGGATATTTTCGAATTCATGCTGGAACGACTGAGAACCTACTACCTTGATCTAGGGTTTTCCGCGGACGAATTTGCAGCGGTCTACGAATTGAGACCGGCAAGACCGCTCGAATTCGATAAGCGTATCCACGCTGTACGTCAGTTCAGGGAATTAGTCGAGTATTCGGATCTGATTGCAGCCAACAAGAGAATCAGCAATATTCTGCGTCAGAGCGGTGATCCGGATTCCGTTGAGGTGAATCCCGATCTTCTGGCTGATCAGTCCGAACTGCGGTTGTATGAGGATGCCTTGAAACTGAGTGCCCAGATTGTTCCTTTGGTCAGAAAATCCCAGCATGGCGAGATTCTTCTCAAGCTCTCTGTGCTGCGCGATCCTATTGATCGGTTTTTTGACGATGTGATGGTGATGGATGAAGACCTCGAAGTTCGCCGAAATCGTGTGGCTCTCGTCAGATTTGTGAGCGGTCTTTTTCGCGAGGTTGCAGAATTGTCTCTTCTCAAACCCGCCAAGGTGTAGTCAATGAGTAAGGATTCATACAAGCAGATGCTGGATGCCGTAAGAGAATTTCACGCCAAACACGACTTCGCAAATACCGGTGGGCACGAGCTCCGGTTTCGTGTCGCGCTGATGGCTGAGGAACTGGGAGAGATTTCTGCAGCAGTGACCAAGGGAAAAGGTACGGAATGCCTGTCTGAGGAATGTGCGGATTTGCTGATCCTGCTCCTCGGCACCTCGATTGCGGCTGACTTTGACCTCAATGAGGCGTTCTGGGCGAAAATGACGAGAATCCTTGGGCGCAAAGGCAAGTTTGTCGATGGGACCTTGCGGGTCTCGGATTTTGAATCCTAAACGGCAGGCATCCTTTTCACGATCATTCGGTTTCGCTTATTGGATCTGGTTGTGATCGGTAATATCAGAGCGTCGATATTCATGACGGGTATGGTTTTGGCAGCTCTGCTGTACTGGCCGGTTGCCGTTGCCGTATATTTCTGCGAACCGAAGTTTCGCTCCAAAGTGATTGGTTTGTGGGCGCACTTTGTAATCTGGCTGCTCAAGGTAGTATGCGGACTGCGCCATGAGGTGGAGGGTTTGGAAAATCTGCCGTCCGTTCCTTCCGTGATTTTTTCCAAGCATCAATCGGCTTGGGAAACGATCTCGTACCAGACCATATTTCCACCACAGGCCTGGGTATTGAAGCGCTCGCTTCTTTATATTCCATTTTTTGGCTGGGGTCTGGCAGCGACCCATCCGATCAAGATCAACCGGAGTGAGGTGCGCAAAGCGTTGGAAGATGTCATAAAGCAGGGTAAGAGCGTGCTTGAAGAAGGACGATGGGTTGTTGTCTTTCCGGAGGGTACAAGAATTGATCCGGGCAAGCACGGCACTTATCTGGCAAGCGCCTCGTTGCTGGCGATACGCGCCGGTGTTCCGCTGGTACCTGTCGCTCACAATGCCGGTGATTACTGGCGTCGCCGGGAATTCAGAAAACGCCCCGGCACAATTCGTGTACGAATCGGCGAACCGATCCATCCAGAAAACCTCAAACCCAGGCAGATGAACAAGATGGCAGAAAACTGGATTCGAAAGACGATGCCGGAAATCAGTTCGGCATACCCTGCCGAAGAAGTTCAAGACGAAACACCTTGAAAAATTGACTACGCGCTGACCCGTTTCACGACCCGAGTTCGTGACACATGGATTCGATCGGAAAGTAAACCCGAGATGGTTCAATGCGTTGAATCGAATATACGCCGCGTTCATAAACATATATGAGGTCTGCAGTCTCATCTTCCGGTTCAACAGCGGTCGCACTATCGAGGTCAACCGCTGATCCGGGTGTGAGGTAAACCGATCTTTGCCGAACAGGGGCATAACCATCGCGGACGCGGCCAAACGTAATTATTTCTTCAATTACCAGTGGCGTCATTTCCTCCCACGGGATATCCTGCCAGACGTATAGCATTTTTCCATGCAGGTTCTGATTTGTTACAAAGACACCGATACCTGACTGTTCACGACCTTTGCGCAGTTTGAATTCATTCAGTTGAAACCGGACATGTTCCTGTCGAGTGATGCTGTCTTCAAGCGAGTCCACATAGCGACCCGGTTCCACCAAAAAGTTGGCCAACATCAGCTGATCAAATTCGTCATAGACCACACTGCAGTCAAAATAGTTTGCCTGGGTGGGAGAGTTGCCTGTGAAGGTGACGGTCGCTGCAATCAACAGCAACCCTGAAAGCATGTACTGACAAACTCGTCTGGTGTTTTTCATCGGATGTCGAGATTGTTGGAGACCGCGCATTCGGCAAGACACATATATTGATCGACGGTTAGGTTCTGAGCTCGCAGGCCCGGATCAATTTCACATTCGGCAAAGCCGTTTTCACCCAGCAGATTTCCCAAGGAATTTCTCAATGTCTTGCGTCGGTTACTGAATGCCAGTCGAACCAAATACGAAAACGCGTTTTCAGTCCTGGAATCAATTGCATCGACCTGTTTCGGTCGCATGTAAATCATAGTGGATTGTACTTCGGGTGGGGGCGAAAATGCATTTGGAGGGACATCGAATACTGTCTCGACATGCACTGCACGTGATATGCAAACTGTCAATCGTCCGTAGTGGTGACCACCACAAGGCGCTGTCAGTCGGAGGGCCACTTCACGCTGAAGCATGAAGACCATATCCTCGATTCCTTCGGTAAACCGGAGTAATCGCATGATCAGTTGTGAGGAGATCGAATAAGGCAGATTACCGACAATTCTCAGCTTTCTGTCATCGAATATCAGTGAACCGAAGTCAAACTTCAATGCGTCACCGTGATGAATGTGTACCGACTCGGAAGCAATTTTCCGCTGAATTTCCTCGAACAGTTTAGGGTCAAGCTCGATTGCGTGAAATTCAGCCGATCTGCCCGCGAGTCTTTCTGTCAGCGCACCGCGGCCCGGTCCTATTTCAACCAGAATCTCGTCAGTCTTCGGGTTGATCAACCTGACGATCCTATCGATGAACTGGGGGTCAGTCAGGAAATGCTGTCCCAACCGTTTTCTTTTGATTGAAGCGGTCATGCCGCAATAGTGGAACTGAGTTCAGCAGCCATGGCAACCGCACTCAACAGACTGCTTGCATCAGCCTGACCACTTCCCGCGATATCATAGGCAGTTCCATGATCGACAGAGGTTCTGATCATTGGAAGACCGAGAGTCACATTGACGACTTCCCCGAAGCCAGCGTGTTTTATCACAGGTAGTCCCTGGTCGTGATACATGGAAAGGATCGCGTCAAATCTGTCCAACATCTTTGCTGTGAATATGGTGTCGGCCGGGTAAGGCCCTGAAATTTCCATACCCTTGGCCTGCAGTTCCCCGATTGCCGGGATGATTTCATTAATCTCCTCCATACCGAATTTCCCGCCTTCTCCAGCGTGGGGATTGAGCCCGCAAACTCCGATGCGGGGGGAAGCGATTCCGAAACGACTGACAAGATCATGATGCAGCACCTTTGCGACTTCCGAGATCCTGCCTCGGGTGATGGCTTCGGGAACTTTTGACAATGGTAAATGGGTTGTTGCCAGTGCCACCCGAAGATTGCCATGAGCAAGAAGCATGACCGGGCAGCCGGATCCGGTTTTTTCAGCCAGATATTCGGTGTGGCCAGTGAAGGCGGTTCCAGAGCGGATGATGGTTTCCTTGTTTATCGGGCCGGTAACCAGTCCATCGAATTCTCCCGACAGGCATCCATCAATTGCAATGTCGAGAGTTTCAAGAATATACGCGGCGTATCCGGTATCGGACTGACCCGGATGTACCGCTACACCGCAGTCAACCTGCAGACACTCTATTTCGCCCGTTGGCGGGTGTCTGCGATCATAATCGCGAATTGTAGGATTGATGTGAAGGCGCTCCGCACGTTCCTCCAGCAACTTTCGGTCTACGATTGTGACGAGACGGTGCTGCTGACGATGACTCGCCAACTGCAGTGTCAGGTCCGGTCCTATTCCGGCAGGGTCGCCCGGTGTAAACGCCAGTACTCTGCTTCGATTCACGGAGAAAATTCAGTAATTCAATTCAAGCCGACTGTCGATTGAAGTGAGCGCTGTTCAGCTTAAATTCAATCGAGTGAATTATGTGTTCCATCACAGAATGGCTGTTTCTGGGTGTGCTTGCATCCGCAAAACCAGTATTTGCGGGCTTTAGAAATCGTTACCTGTACCGGACTGAAGTCGGTTTCCTTATGTGAACCGTCACAAAATGGCTGATTGTTTGAGAGTCCGCAACGGCACCACCAGTAATCACCGGGTTCAAGGTTCATTTCGTATGGTTCTCTTTGGGCAATATGAGGTTCCGACATAGCATTCTCTCCGAATTTTCAAAATTTCACTGCGGTAATGGCAAGGTTGGTTGGGATTATCAAAATCAATTCAAAGCCAGTTTGATTGTCATTCTGAATTTCTATTGGATCTTTATTATCAATAGCTGGTTGCATCACCAAGGTTTGTTCAAGAATGACTTCGACGCAACTGTAAACCAAGATTATCTGTGGAGTATCCACTACGTTTAATTCTACACCATTGACTGTGATATTAACCGCCGCAGTAGAGCCGCTTGCCTCGTCAGAATTCGCTGTGTTTAATACACCAGGAGGAATTAGCTGATAGAAAGAGAAGCATAAGTTGGATTAGAGCCAAAACGAACTTTCTCGCTCATTAATTTCGATCACAGACCGAGAGAATTATCTTGTATAGTGTGGTAAAATAATGTGGTGTATTGGTTTATGATTAACTATTTATAATCAAAGAGTTATCACAATATTGTGATTAAATCGCAGGTTTAGCGAGAAAAACGGGTACAAAACTTCCGACTACGTTTTCACTACGCGAACAAAACCAGAAATTTAAAGAGCTGAACCGAGAACCTAGAATCTATTGGAAAACACTAGCCTACATTTCTCTGACAAACGATACCGTACTGTAAAGAGAGAAAAATCAGACGGAGCGACCTTTACTCCGAAAAATCTTGCTGATTTTGTAGCAGAAAACATCTTGCAAATCGCTTCGGTGAGTGCTGATATTGAGAATTTACGCATTCTTGACCCCGCAATTGGCCATGGAGCTCTTCCAATCAGTTTGCTTGAAGGTTTATCAAGCCAACCGGGTAAGACTGTTGACGTGCACGGTTTTGAGACAGATAGCGAATCATTGCAAGTCGCTAAAACACGAATTAAACAACAATTTCCAAATGTTTCCTTACACCTGAAGTCTCGTGATTTTCTTGGATTTGTGCTAGAGAATTTAGATTGCGAAAACCAATTAAATTCTTTCAATCCATCAATTCATGATTCATTCGATTTGATCATTGCGAATCCACCTTATGTACGTACACAAGTCATGGGGGCAGAACGAGCACGAATACTAGCCAAACAGTTCAACCTCTCAGGTCGGGTAGATTTGTATCAGGCATTTATTCTTGGTATGTTGAGATTCTTGAAGCCAAATGGAATCGCCGGAATTATCGTGTCCAACCGCTTCATGACTACGAAATCTGGAGTATCTGTTAGGCGAGTGTTGGTAGAACAATACGATGTCACTCGCGCGTATGACCTGGGTGACACTAAGATTTTTGATGCAGCAATTCTTCCTGCAGTAGTTTTCGTTCAGGGTAAAAACCAAAACAAACAAAAATCCTCAACATTTACTTCAATCTATCAAACTGAAAGGTCCGCTCAATCTTTCGCGACTGACTCTATTCAAGCCCTTAAAAAAAATGGTATTGTGGAGATTGATGATGGGCGACGTTTCAATGTCCTCCACGGTAATTTGGATACGAGTGGCGCAACTGATGGTGTTTGGCGAGTTGCCACTAGAGAGGCAGATGATTGGCTAGCTACTGTTGATGCCAGTAGTTGGGGTAAATTCGGTGATATAGGTAAAATTCGTGTTGGTGTTAAAACCTGTGCAGATAGGATTTTTATCCGAGATGACTGGCAGGACATGCCGGATTCCGTTCGTCCGGAACTGCTCAAACCAGTTACAACTCATCATATTGCAGGTCGATTCAAACCGCTCGCTGCGCACAAGCAAACTCAGATTCTTTATCCGCATGAGGTATCGCAAGGACGACGCTGTGCTGTGAACCTCACCCAATTCCCTCGAAGCAAAGATTATCTTGATCGGCATCGCGCTGCACTTGAAAACCGAGAATACGTCACTAAGGCAGGACGAAAGTGGTATGAAATTTGGGTGCCTCATAACCCAGATGTTTGGCAGTACCCGAAATTAGTCTTTCGAGATATTGCCGACCAACCAACTTTTTGGGTTGATCTAAGTGGTTCCGTCGTCAATGGTGATTGTTACTGGCTTACTTGCCATAAATCAGTGAACAAAGAATGGCTTTGGCTTGCCGTTGCCGTAGGTAATTCCAAATTTATTGAGCGATTTTACGACTACCGATTCCACAACAAACTTTATGCGGGTCGGCGACGATTTATGACTCAGTACGTCGAAAAATTTCCACTTCCAAATCCCGAAGACGCCCTCAGTAAGGAGATAATCTCAATAGCGAAACATATTTATGAGTGCACTCCGTCACTTAGGAGCACACAACTACAAAGTGCAATTGAAAAGCTAATTTGGAATTCGTTTGGATTGGAATTCGAAGAAGGAATTGGGTAGAGGGATTTGAATTTTCTGATTCATTACGTTACCCAGCATTTTCGGGAACCGCTCGAAGAACTTCTCACCGGTAATGAGAGTGAAATGTGTAAGATGAACATCCTTATCATCCATGTCCCCGAAAAACAGGGCATAACGCACATCGCAGGGTCGGATACCGTGCCCTTCAATATGCAGTCTCTGTATTGCTTCTTTGTTATCCGGGCAATTCAGACCTAGGTCGATCGTCAACGAAGTTTGCAACTTTAGTTCAATGAGTTGATGGGTAATGTCGGGAAATCTTCCGTCATCCGAAAAGTCAGAATAGCCCAGTTGCTGACAGACCAGTCGATGCAGTAGTTCACTCCGTCTACGTTCCTGAACGTATCCGACAGCTGGTAGAGTCTCACCCACTAATGTTCGTAGCCTTTCAAAAATATGTTCAATTGGCAAAAGTTGTCGATTGCGGGGAAGGTTGTTCGGAGCCGCATCCATCTCTTTGTGAAAATCTGGATCAATAAAAGTTCGCAAAAACTCAGTATCCACTGGCGAAAACAATTCTTCGTCGATGTCGCCGAGAATCATTCTAGCTTGATATTTCTTAGTTAGAGTTCCACTACTGTCTAATTGTGCCAAAGTGTCGCCCTCTATCACTCTGACAGCGGTAATGACTTCTTGTGCTCCAATTTGAATGATAACGTAGCGCCGTGAAGGCGATACTTGTTCGTTCCAAATTTGCAAATTGTTGGACTTCTGCACATAAGTGTCGAAATTCTGACTTGGAAATCTAGGTTGCGTTTTCTTGAAAGTCTGTGGAATTGGATAACCAAGCGCGCGACAAATACGTTGCTTCACCACTTTCGATCGAGTTCGCAATGGCAAATTCTCAAGGGGAGTTCCAACCAACTCAAAATTAAGTAATTCTTCCAGGATAGAAGTTGGAATCCAACATTCTGAATCATTTGTTTCAATAGGATCATAAATGGTAAGACCACTTTGTCTAATGGCTTTAATGAATCCATCGTAGTTAACTCCCGTTTCCATGGAATTTACCGGAACTACAATAAAGAGAGATTGGCCAATTGGTACATTCTTCTTCAAGACTTTCTGGCTTGGTATTTGATACCGCCCAATAATGAACTTGTATTAGGAAACAATTGTTGTCATCCGAATAATTTTCGGCCCTCTACCCTTTCTACATCAATAGTCTTTTTTAATAGAGCCCAAGATTTCGACAATTCTTCATCCGGTGGTTCGTTGAGCCAAGATTGCAACAGAGTAATAATCTTTTGATTTCTTGTTTGCCATGAAGAAATGGAAAATTCGGTGGTGCGCTGAGTCGAAGAATTCGGCATAGAACTGAATTCAATATTGAATATTTTGTCTTCTTTCTCCGGGAATGTAGCTGATTCGAATGACTTTAACCAATTGCAATTTACATCCAATTTGTTTTGCTGCCAGGTAAGGTGGTGACAGCATTGTTCTGTGCATCAACTTCTATGGAAGATGAACTCTGAGTCAAAATTTCAGGCAATTTGTGCGATTCACTTGATTTCTCTTTCGCGAGAATCATACACCGAATTTTTGATGGCCATTCAAAAAAGTGTGAAGTTTGACTCCGGGAGTCTAGTTGATCAAACTCGATTATAAATTCTTTCAGGTTCAAATGGTTTCAAGTACGAACTCAATTAAAAGTATTTACTTAGACGCTTCGAATGCGAACTCGTTCGGGATAGTAATAACGCTTGCGCGGCTATCGCTATCCTCTATATTGTCGTACGTATGGTTGTCGCTTTTAAAATATTGAATTTTGGAATACATCAATTCACGCGGCTACTTGCTATAAACGAGTCTCGAATAGCTTGCTCTAAGCAATAGGAACCATCTTGGATTTTCTTATCACATCGTCTCGTGTGAGTAGTGGTAATTTGTGTACGACACTGGTTGCAGAAATAATTTCGTCGCCTAGGTCTCTTTGGAAGTCTAATTGTGTTGATGTGAGTGCGATTTCTAATTTGATAGGCCATTTTCTTTCGGATTTCGGACCTTTGTTTTATGAATACAATTTTGTGCACGAATAGATTCACTGAGCTCACTCACCAATTCGTACACAATGATTATATGTAGATCCTACCTTTGTTGTGTAATCAGTCCGGAGGGAGTTGCGATGTCGGAAAGCCAGTCATGCCAACGGATTCGAGAGGATCAGAAAAACCTTAGCCCAAGAAATGACCGATTTGAGGGGGGGGGGTCAGCCTGATTCCGGAGTGATTGCCGCGATTTTCACCCCGGCCGAATACAGTCGAAAGAATGGAAAATTCCCATCTAGGTCGCAAATTCACGCCGCATTAACAGAATTTGCACCTCTGATCGTTGAATTTCACACCTGTCAGTTGGGTGGAAAGGCAATTTGGTATCGTAGGACACGAAAATCACTACAGCGCAAATCCCTCCTCCATCTTCAACAAACCCCTATCGGCGCTGAACTGCTAAAATGTTGTTCAACTGCGACACTGCCGCGATGACCACTCCATCAGTGTCGGCGAGATGTGGAGTGTCGCCGAATTTTGAATTAACGGACAGAATTGAATATGACAGCAAGAAATCAGTCCAGATCGTTTATTCCGGTATCTATCGCGGTTCTGACTATTTCAGATTCTCGTACGGAAGTAAACGACAAGTCCGGATCATTGCTGGTTGATCGAATCAAGAAGTCAGGACATGTCAGTGTCGACAAGCAGATTGTTCCAGATGACATTCATAGGGTGAGAGCCCAGGTTTGTCAGTGGATTGTCGATGAGAAGATTCAGGTTGTACTGACTACAGGTGGAACCGGCGTTACCGGACGAGACGGAACGCCTGAAGCAATCCGTCCCTTGCTGGACAAGGAAATCAGCGGGTTCGGAGAGATGTTCCGAGTGCTGTCCTACGAAAAAATCAAAACATCCACGCTCCAGTCGAGAGCATTTGCCGGTGTCTCCAATGCCACCTACATTTTTTGTTTGCCGGGATCATCTGGAGCTTGTGCTGATGCCTGGGACATGCTGATCGAACACCAATTGGACTACCGAAGTCGGCCATGTAATCTGGTTGAGCTCATGCCCCGCCTGCTTGAGCACTTGGTCAAGAAATAAGAAATCGATACACAAGGCATTGTGCTGACGAGAATATGAATTCATTTGATACCGAATCATCGAGTCTGAACAACGGCCGTCCGACCGCTGCAGCCGAATCTTCGATTGGGCCTCACGCTGGTAATTCTGATCTATACGGTGTCTGGGCACCTTGTCTGACACCTATACACGAGGATGGCTCGATTGATTTCTCCAAATTATGTGCTCACATAAACTGGTTGCTGTCATCGGGGTGTCATGGTGTCGGGTTGTTCGGTACGACGGGTGAAGCCTCTTCGTTCTCGGCAAACGAACGAATGATTGCACTGGAACAGGTGATTGAATCAGGAATCGCACCTGGAAATTTGATGATCGGCAACGGATTTCCATCAATTTCCGATACTGTGAATGTCACCCGCCACGCGCTGCAGGCGGGTTGCAGCAAAGTCCTTATGCTGCCACCGTTTTACTTCAAAAACCCATCCGTAGAAGGGCTCGGTCGTAGTTATCGCAACACTCTGGATCAGGTGAACTCTTCTGACATCAGGGTCGTGCTCTATCATTTTCCGAAAATGAGCGCGGTTCCGATCTGCCATGAACTGATTGAGATGCTGATCGAATCCCACGGTGAGTTGATTGCCGGACTCAAGGACTCATCGGGTGAATGGGATAGTGTCGAAGGGTTTATTCAAAACTTTCCACAGCTCAGCGTATTCCCCGGAACTGACGTATTGTTGCTGCGATCGCTGAAGATCGGCGGTGCTGGAACAATTACAGCTACAGCTGATATCAATCCCGGAGGAATTCGGCGTATCTATGATCTTTGGGCTAGCGGGAGTGATGCCACCGAGGCCCAAAGTTCCGCAGATCGAATCCGTGAGATCGCTTTTCGTTATCCTCTTTCTGCCGCGCTGAAATCTGTGCATGCTGAATTCCGCGGTGAACCCGATTGGCGACTCGTTCGCCCGCCTCTAACCGAACTGTCGCCCTCCGAGCACACTGATCTGATCAACGCTCTGTCGGAAGTAGGATTTCAGCTTACCAATTAATTCCTGACGACCGGAACTACCGTGTCGCTTAAGCCGAACAACCTTTGACGCAATCATAAAGTTCTGATAAATCAATGACGTACCTTGATGACAGTCTCGAATGTAAGAGATTCGACCTGTTGTTCGACTTGCGGAGATCGTCGAGAATGCGAATTGTGATACTCGCCGCTGTGGTCTCCATATGCTCCATTGTTTGCGCTAGACGGAGTGCTTGCGATGCTATCGAATAATGGGGTGTGCCTCACTACAGGGGTAGTGCAGAAATAACGCAGACTTGGCTCGAGGCAGTTTTTTTCGATGACGATTTTTCTCGGGTACGATCCTGGCGGTCGAGACAAGCACGGTTTTGCCGCGGTGGATATTGATGACAGCGGGAAATTTCGGAAGGAACCAGATACTTGTACGCTTCGTGATGCGAACAAGGTCGAGGCATGGCTCAAGGGACAACACTGTGGCACCGCAATTGGGATTGATACGCTCTTGGCTTGGTCCCGGTTAGGTAACCGCAGATGCGACAGATGGCTGCGTAACCAATATCCTCAGCACAGGGAATCTGTAGTTGCCCAGAATTCGCTTTTCAGCGCCATGACGATCAACGGAATTATTGTCGCGAAAACTGCAAATGAACTCGGTTTGTTTCTAGTCGAGACACATCCGAAACTCTTTCGTAAATCGGAGTTGGAAAACGATAACGATGCAGAGCAACTCCGTGAGGAAATAGACAAATTGAACGACAGATCTGATCACGAAACCGATGCGCTCATCGCGGCATGGTGTGCGTCGCGATGGTATTTCAAGCGTTGGGAGATGAATCTCTACGACCAAGTTGACGAAGACCTGATTTTCCCAGTGGGGTCACCTGTCTATCCTTGGCCATCAAGCGCGTGTGCGGAGGGTTAGGGTCCGCAGGTGAGAGCCTTGAACACGATATATTGCAAACCTACATCGAGTCGGGTTGCCGTTTGGTGGCTGAGCGCGTCAGGCGGACAGGTTCCGTGTCGGTGCTCCCTCTACCGCTTGGCTACCGTGCCAGACTATAGAATGTATTGTGCTTGCTCGAAGAAATCGGCGAGTTTGATTACGTTGCTTGATATCCAGACAGGACATAAGGAACATACAGGTGAAGTTCAACGACTAAATCGGTTTCCGTCAATATTGCAATGACTATCCTCCGACATAGGACATCTCGATTTTCGGAGCAGCAACTGACTGCTTGGACCTGAGTTCGGAATAACGATCAGTCCTGGACCGCCATAATTCGTGAATAATCCCCGTCAACTCATCGACATCCGCGCCATTTCGGATATGCTCGCGCAGATCGAATCCACTGGTTGCAAAAAGGCAGGTGTAGATTTTTCCCTCGGCCGTCAGCCTGGCACGATGGCAAGCGCCACAAAAAGGTTCTGTGACTGATGAGATTACTCCGATCTCACCCGCTCCATCTTTATATTTCCAACGCTTGGCAACCTCGCCTCGGTAGGTCGGTGAGATTGGCTCAATCGGGTACTCGCTATCTACAGTTTCGAGAATTTCCTTCGCGGATATGACCTTGTCCATCTGCCAGTCGTTGGTGTTGCCGACATCCATGAATTCGATAAAGCGCAAGATGACATCAGTATTGTGAAACTGACGCACCATCGGAATAATTTCCTGTTCATTCATCCCGCGTGCGACGACCATATTTACCTTTATCGGGGCTATTCCGGCGATTCTTGCATTCTCAATCCCCTTGAGCACTCGACTAACAGGAAACTTCACATCGTTGATCGAATGAAAGACTTCGTTGTCAATTGCGTCGAGACTGATGGTGATGCGCTGCAGTCCGGCGTCATGCAGCTGCTGTGCCGCTTCCAAGGTGAGAAGCGAAGCGTTCGTCGTCATGCTCAAATCCTCAACTCCCTGAATTCTTGATAGAACGCGTACCAGGTCCGGAAGATCTTTGCGAACCATGGGCTCACCACCGGTGATTCGAACCTTTTTGACACCATTAGCTACGAATGCGCGGACTGATCGCTCAATTTCCTCAAAAGTGAGAAGTTGCTTGCGATGAAGGAAGGCATGATTCGACCCGAAGAATTCCTTCGGCATGCAATATACACAACGAAAATTGCACCGATCGGTGATTGAAACTCGAATATCCCTGATCGGTCGATTCAAGGTATCTCTAACGGATTGTGTGTGATTTTTGCTCACTGATGGAAGACTGAAAAATTCAAGATCAGTGTAATTTTAATGTTTTTACGCGAAAGAAATATTATCCAACGCAAATATGTCGTTTTGTTATGTTTGGTAGTCCAGTGAGACGGTCGGTCGGAAAAATTGGAATTGCCCGCGATTCCATCAGCTGAAGTTTGAAACGCAAAATGCCAAGCACCCGAATTCAGTCAGGGACACGAATTCCGGGAAACAATCTATCAGTCCAGCCGTTCAGGAGATATTCGAGCCGCCAATTCCTGCAATTTCGCGCACGCGTCGTCGTATTGTGTAGCTGTCAATTCTGATTTGATTTGATCTCGCAACGGTACCGCATCTTGGTCCCCTAGCTGCGCTGCCAACGCTGCCCAAGCCTGTGCGTAGTCGCATGGTACGCCCGCTCCCCTATAGTACGAAAACGCCAGATACACTTGGGAACCTGAGTTTCCCTGTTCCGTCGCCAGACGATACCATCGGACCGCCTCGAACGGGTCTTCTCGAATCCCATCGCCCTGGTGATACATGATTCCCAAATTAATCTGAGCTCTTACATATCCCTGTTCGGCCGCCAAGCGGAACCATCGTATCGCCTCAAAAGGATCTCGGTGAACGCCCTGGCCATGTTTATACATAAGCCCCAGAATAATCTGGGCATTGGAATAACCCTGTTCTGCGGCCAAGTGAAACCATCGGGCTGCTTCTGATAGATTCTTCCGAACACCAATTCCTTTTCGATACATGGTTCCAAGCTTGAATTGGGCTTCGGTGTCCCCCTGTTCGGCGGCCGCACGATACCATCGGGCCGCTTCAATCATATCCTTTCGAACGCCCATCCCTTGTTGATACATCAGTCCCAGATTGAACTGGGCTCTCGTTAGTTCCTGCTCCGCCGCCAGTCGGAACCATCGGGCGGCTTCGGACAGATCCTTTCGAACGCCTTCGCCGTTGAGACGTTGATACCCAAGTGCAAACTGGGCATCGGCGTTTCCCTGGCCGGCAGCCTTGCGATACCATCGGGTTGCTTCAGACATATCTTTCCGAACCTCTTCGCCCCGCTCATACATACGTCCCAGATAGAATTGCGCGCGGATATGTCCCTGCTCGGCGGCCAGACGGTACCAACGTTCTGCTTCGTGCGGATTCTTCTGAACCCCTTCACCGAGGTGATATTTGAACCCATCTGGAATTGGGCGTCGGCATCTCTTTTTTCGGTCAACAGTTACAACTCCTGAATTGGTTGATTTGGTACAGGCGGGATTGAATTGTCTGGAAAATAGTCTAACTTCTTTAGAAGTAAATAGGTATGATATTTAATTCTCTAATATGTTAAATCCAAAAACATGATTTCGTTTAGGCCGCACATCGGCAGATAGACAAAACTGTTAGGAGGTAAGAGGAAAAATGAAATCCAGAAAATTGATTGCGGTACTGATCGCGGTATTTTTCACATTTGCCGGACTTGCTTCAGCACCTGTTTCCGCTGACAAGCTTCGATGGAAAATGGCGAGTTGGTTCCCGAAAAATCTGACACAGCTGGGCACTCTGGGACTGCACGTCACCGAGACACTTGACCGTGTTTCCGGAGGCGAGATCGAACTCAAGTACTTTGAACCCGGCGCACTGGTTCCACCACGTGAGTGTTTCGACTCCGTTGCGACGGGGGCAGTGGATGCATGCTGGTCGACTCCCGGATACTGGTATGGCAAAAACTCCGCCCTGGCCATGTTTGCTGCGGTTCCTTTCGGACCCAAAGCAGCTGAATACGGCGCATGGATCTATTTTGGCGGTGGACAGGAGCTGATGAATGAGATCTATGCCGAACATGGACTGTATTCACTGATTTGCGGTGTGATTGCGCCGGAGGCTTCTGGCTGGTTCCGAAACGAGATCAATTCAGTTGACGATCTCAAAGGATTGAAGATGCGATTCTTCGGTCTCGGTGCCAAGGTGATGGAAAAGATGGGGGTGTCCACCCAGTTGATTCCGGGCGGCGATATTTTCCCCGCACTTGAACTGGGATCAATCGACGCGACCGAATACTCCATGCCGGCTATTGACCTGAATCTGGGGTTCTACCAGATCGCACAGCATTACTATTTCCCAGGCTGGCATCAGCAATCAACCCTGTTTGAGATTCTGATGAACAAGGAGAAATGGGAAGGTCTGACGGATACCCAACGCGCACTGTTCGAACTGTCCTGTGGGGACAATTTCCGCTACGGACTGCTTGAGGGTGAAGCCATTCAGGCTCCGGCCCTGGCGGAGTTGCAGGAAAAAGGTGTGCAGATTCATCGCTGGCCGCAAGAAATCCTTGATCAGCTTGAAGCGGCATGGAATGAAGTGGTTGCCGAAGAGAGTGCAGCCAATCCTGATTTCAAGAGAGTCTGGGATCACTTCACGGCCTTTCGGGAAAGCTATTCCATCTGGCGTGACCTCGGCTATCTGTAACAATCGGTTGCAGACCAGCTGATTTTTTCGGTTACACGCAAAAACAATCACCTGCTGGAGTTGCGAATGTGCATCTTCAGCAGGTGAATTCATGATCGCCCGCAGAAAAGAAAAAGGCGCGTCAACATGAAACTGCTCCTTCGATTGGATGAGATTGTAGAATCCATAATTGTTGGCATTGGCCGGGTGGCGGCCTGGGTCGCTGTCCTGTTGATGATTGTGATTGTTTTTGATGTGATCACACGCCGTTTTCTTGTTCTTGGCTCAACCAAACTGCAGGACTTGGAATGGCACTTTCACGCTGTGCTGTTTTTGTTCTGTCTGGGTTATGCCTACCTCAAGGATGCACATGTGCGCATTGATCTGGTCCGTGAACGACTTAGTGATCGTGCCAAGTTGTGGATTGAACTTGTTGGTTGTCTGCTGTTTCTGATCCCATACACGGTGATTGTCATTTTCTACGGTGTCGATTGGTGGCATCGTTCTTTCATCCAGAATGAGATGGCAGAATCCGCTACCGGACTGCCGTATAGATGGATCATCAAGGCCGCATTGCCGATCGGTTTTTTCGTGTTGCTGCTCAGTGCGATTTGCATGACGTTTCGTAAGCTTGTGCAGCTGTTCGCACCGGAAGAACTGAAACAGATAGTCAATGAGCGAGAAAAGGTTGAGACAGTTCATCTCGATGAAGTCAATGTACCTCAAATTGATCGCGACTAAGGGAGTTGGCCATGTTGGATTTTTTCATCGATTTCATGCCGCTGTTTATGTTTCTGGCACTGGCTATTCTGCTGTTTTCCGGGTATCCAGTGGCTGCGGTTCTCGGTGGTATCGCACTGGGATTCGGCTATCTGGGAGTCTATCTGGATGTATTCGTACCCATCGAGTTTTTCAACATAGTCGGGCGCATCTGGAGCGGAATTGCTGACAATCTGGTTCTTGTGGCGATTCCGATGTTCATATTCATGGGCACCATGCTGGAAAAAAGCGGTGTCGCACGCGATTTGCTGTATTGCCTGCAGGTACTGTTGAGGCGGGTGCCGGGCGGATTGGCTTTGTCCGTTACTGTGATGGGCACCATTATGGCTGCAACGACCGGCATCATCGGCGCGTCGGTTGTGATGATGACATTGATGGCGTTGCCAGTGATGATGCATCGCCAGTACAACATGCCGCTGGCAACCGGAACAATCGCCGCATCCGGTACGCTCGGAATTCTTATCCCACCCAGCATCATGCTGGTAATCATGGCTGACTTGCTGGGCCGTTCGGTTGGAAACCTGTTTGTGGCTGCGGTATTCCCGGGGCTGATGCTCGCCTCAATCTACGGGATCTATATATTGACCGTCACTTCGTTCAAACCTGAACTGGCTCCGCCACTGCCGAAAGACATGGGTCCGCAGACTCCAAAAGAATTCATAGTCATGGTCATGCGCGGTCTGATTCCACCTGTTCTGCTGATTTTCCTTGTACTGGGTTCAATTGTCGCCGGCTGGGCAACACCCACCGAGGCTTCCGGTGTCGGTGCTGCAGGTGCCGTGTTGCTGGCGTTTATCAATCGCCGGCTCAACTTCAAGCTGATGCGCGAAGCGATCGAACGCTCTGCACTGACCGGAGCCATGCTGTTTTTTATATTCATCGGCGCGACCGCATTTTCCTATGTGTTTCGATCGTTGGGTGGTGATGACATCGTCATTGAATTTGTCGAGAGCACCGGATTCGGTTCTTGGGGAATCCTGTTCACATTGATGGGAATCGTATTCCTGCTGGGATTTTTCTTTGACTGGATTGAAATCACGCTGATTGTGCTGCCCGTATTCGCTCCGATTGTCCAGCTTCTCGATTTCGGAGATCATCTGGCGAAGATTGACATCGTTTACTGGTTTGCCATACTGGTTGCCGTCAACCTGCAGACTAGCTTTCTGACACCGCCATTCGGATTCGCTTTATTCTATATGAAAGGCGCTGCCCCACCCAACGTCAAGATCCAGCAGATCTACAAAGGCATTGTGCCGTTCGTGGGACTGCAACTGATCGGTCTGACGCTGGTTATGGCATTTCCGGAAATCGCGATGTGGTTGCCGAACAAGATTCTTAACTGATCCTCGACTACCTGGGTAAGCCACCGTGGCAAGCACGAAAGGGATAGTCGGACTTTTCGCCACCTGTCTGGTTGACCTGGTCAGACCCGAAGTTGGTTTTTCGACCGCTTCGCTCATTCAACAGGCTGGCTACAAGGTAGAGGTTCCGGACGGGCAGACCTGTTGCGGGCAACCGCATTACAACAGCGGCGCACTGGCCGATTCCGCTCGTGTTGCCGAATGCTTCGTCAGAATCTTCGAGCGCTACGACTATGTTGTTGCTCCTTCCGGCTCCTGTGCAGCCATGGTGAGGATTCACTACCCTGAAATCCTGGCTGATAGGCCGAAATTCGCGCAAAGAGCCAAAGATCTTGCTTCCAGGTGTTATGAGCTTACTCAGTTTCTGACCGATATCGCCGACATTCAGTTAAGTAGCCGATACAAAATGAATTGCACCTACCATGATTCGTGTTCAGGATTCAGGGAGTTGGGTATCCGGAGTCAGCCGCGTCAACTTCTTGAGCGAATTGACGGGTTGACTATTACGGAATGCAGCGAATCCACCGCATGTTGTGGGTTCGGTGGTACGTTCTGTGTCAAGTATCCGCAAATCTCGACCAGGATCGCGACCGAAAAAGCACAAAATGTTGAAGACAGTGGTGCTGACATCCTTGTTGGAGGTGATCTGGGTTGTCTGATGAATATTGCGGGCACGCTCAAGCGTCGCGGCAGTCACGTTCGCGTCCTGCATATCGCCGAAGTTCTCGCCGGTCAGGCAGACCAGCCGGCAATCGGACAGCCGCGCAGCTAGGATTTTTCATGGAAGTCACTTCCGCGCAATTCAAAAGCCGTTCCAGAGCAGCACTGCTGAATGAGGAATTGCAGGATGCGTTGCGGAAATCCCGCGGTGGATTTGTTGACAAGCGCAAACTGGCCGTCGACGAACTGGCAGATTTTGAAAACTTGCGTGATCGGGCAGTTGCAATCAAGAACGAGGTGCTGTCGAATCTGGACCGCTATCTTGAACAGTATGAGAAAAGCGTAACCGACACCGGCGGTCATGTGCATTGGGCCAGCACACCGGAACAGGCCGTTGAAATTATTTTGGACATTTGCCGAAGAGTCGATGCCCGATGCGTTACCAAGGGAAAGTCGATGATCGGAGAGGAGATGAGTCTGAATGATGCGTTGGAAGGGCAGGGTATCGAGGTGGTGGAGACCGATCTCGGTGAATACATTATCCAGTTGGCGAAAGAGAGTCCGAGCCACATCATCGCACCGGCGATCCACAAAACTCGCAACCAGATTACCGAACTGTTTCATGAACATCACGCGAAATATGGGCTGACAGAAAAAGTCGAGGAGGTTGCGACAATCGTGAATGAGGCCCGGACCGTGTTACGGGAGCAGTTTGTGAAAGCGGATGTCGGAGTTACCGGCGCCAATTTTCTGCTGGCCGACTCCGGTTCTTCCGTACTTGTGACCAATGAGGGAAATGGCGATTTGACAAGCACATTACCGAAGGTGCATATCGTAACAGCCTCGATCGAAAAACTGATTCCGTCGATAGACGACCTTTCTGTCTTCCTTCGAATACTCGCACGCAGTGCAACCGGTCAGGAAATGTCATCCTATACCAGCATATACGGCGGTTCCGCCAGTGCGGAGGGCATGGATGAGACCCGGGAATACCATGTTGTGATGCTTGATAACGGGCGGTCAAAAATGCTTGAGGGCGAGTTCTGGGAGATGCTGCGATGTATCCGTTGCGGAGCCTGCATGAACCACTGCCCCGTCTATCAGTCCATCGGTGGACACGCTTACGGCTGGGTGTATCCCGGACCGATGGGATCGGTTTGGACGCCGTTGCTGGTTGGACTGCAGAATGCGGCCAACCTACCCAACGCCTGTACAATGAACGGTCGTTGCGAGGAGGTGTGTCCTGTCAGGATTCCGTTGCCGAAATTGCTGCGGTCGCTGAGAAATCAGATATTCGAGCGTGGACTGATTGACCGAAAGTCACGCCTCGGGCTATGGGCTTGGAAGGTGTTGTCTCTGTGTCCGCCGATGTATCGATTGGTCATGAATTCGACTTCGTTTGTACTGAACCGGCTGGGGCGCAGGTCAGGATCAATCCGCCGTCTTCCATTTGGCAGTGGTTGGACTGAAGGGCGGGATTTTCCCGCGCCGACGGGTGGTGCCACGTTCGTGTCCCAGTGGAAGTCCAGATCGTCAGGATGAAGGCGGTGCTGCCATTTTCCAAGCAGGAAGGTTTCCACTAGGTAGCTTGAGTGAGAAAGATCTTTACATTTGAGTCAAATTTTACATTCGCGGTGACAGTTGTGCATTGTCGACGAGTTTTTCGACGGCGCGGTCCAGCTGTCGGCTTGCCCGTGCCACCGAGCCCGGTTCGGCGACGTGTTTCCCATCGGTCATCTGTGCCAGGCCATCGACCAGGATGCGTCGATGCACCTTGACCATGAAAAGGCACGCCCGCATTCCGTCTCGCGTCAGCACATAGCGATGGCTGTGGGGGATTTTCTCGATCACGCCATGCAGTCTGAGCCGGCGCAGGTCGTAGGTCATGGCACCGGAGGAGTATTCATCCGGTGACCGGCCGAGCAGTGTCGCCACCTGCGCTTTGAGCATTGCATTGCGGAACCCGCCGGGCAGGCACATGAAAAGGCACAGTGCCTGAAACAGCGCCATGGCGCGCGCGTTGCCGAAGGTCAGCGCGCTGGCCCGCTGACCGTCCACCACCTGTGGCAGGTTGATGCGGTCGAACGCATCGGCGCCGATGTGACAGTCGTGGCTGAGCGTCTGCGCCTCCAGCAGCCGACGGTTGGCCTCGAAGCCGACCTTCCTGAGCTGCGGCAGGTTCCCGAGAAGCCGGCCGATGCCGAAGTCGCGTGTGTTGTTGACGGTGGTCTCGGTGCGAAGCGCGCGTTCCAGCTTGAAGTACTGCTTGATCCCGGAGTGCTTGTAGCTGACATGCAGCGAGGGATCCACCCCATGGGTGATGACGCGCGTCGAGAACCGGCCCGGCGTGCGTTGGTTGATTCTCCGGTTGAAGATCAGGCTGACCTTGTCGGGACGCCCCAGGTCCAGATGGTCGCGGATCACCTGCTCGAACCACTGCCGTCCATGCAGCGGATGCCCGAACACCTGGGTGCGGGCGAACTCCGCCTGCAGGATCGAGTACCGGTAGCCGTAGCCGGCATCGCGGTCCTCCCCGGTGAACGGACTCGGCAGACGGTTCATCCACTTGCCGATCACCCGCGCGATGCGGTGCTCGTCAAGACCATCCAGAATCGCCTGCAGGCGGGCCGGGTCGTCACAGCTCAGTACGCCGTTGTCCAATGCCTCATAGCCGATGCCCGCCTTGTCCAGCTGACGCTTGGCGTACTCGTGCCCGTTGAGGTTCACCCGGCAGGTGTACGGAAAATACGAGCCCATCTTGATGAACATCGGTCCGAAGTCGTCATCCACCACATAGAAGTAGTAATGGTTGCACATCACCTCGCCGCGGTACAGCCACGGATAGCTGTCCCCGGTCTCGGGGTTGGTCCGCCGCGACATGCGGAACGCACTGCACCTCTCCTGCGCCTTGCCGACATACAATACCCGCTCGCCGTCATCACCGCCCGCCCTCAGCCGCCGCTGCGTCTCATCATCCTTTCGCTCGCCCTTGCGGAAACGCACCAGATCGATGCCGTTGTGCAGCACGAACGAGCCGATGTCATGAACAAACTGTTGGCTCATGTCGCGCATGAGTACCGTGGACGCAACCGGCCTGCCGCGGTGGTGACGGAAAAAATGGCTGGCGCCGGCACCGGTCTGCAGCATGGGCTGGTAGACATTCAGATACAGCCGGTCAATGCCCTCGATGTCAAGCGTGACCCGATCGTTCAGCAAAGTGGACAGGTTTTGGTTTATCATGGCAGTCAGCTCCGGGTTGTAATGATAGGGTTGTTATAACCCACCACCGCCTGATGCGGCCATGTACAGCTTCCCTGCGAGGCTGAATATCCTGCCCGGAGCACTTTTCCTCATTCAGGACCGGTATGCAACCTCCACATGACTCGACGGTTTGAGGTGGCACCTCGCTAGATTGAGGCATCACTCACTGGGTTGTCGAGTCGTTCGTATTCGACCGTATCGCGCAAGACTATTCGCGTCAGCACTGATCGATTTGGACGTATGACAAGGTTTCAAAGGCGTTGCGCACGGTGGATATCAAAGTCTGATGACCAAATAAAATTTATCGGGATTTAATCGTATCACCTGCCAATTCCAATAAAATTGACATGCGGAATAAAAATCCCAACATCCGACGACTTGAGAGGTACGTAAATTGAAAGCTCTGATATCAACTAACAGACTGACTGCAAAAAGGAAGTTGGCGTTACGTGTCTTGTTTGGCGCGGTGGCCTTGATATTCGGTATTCACGCAGCAATGGCCGAGCAGACGGTAAAACCGGTTCATGGCATTGCCATGCACGGAGCACCGAAGTACGGACCTGACTTCAAACACTTCGACTATGTGAATCCCAATGCACCCAAGGGTGGCACGCTGTTTCAGGCATCGCGCGGAACGTTCGACAGTTTCAACACATTGATTCCCAAGGGTAATGCAATCGGTACCGGATCAACAGAATCACTGCTTACCAGCAGTTTTGATGAGGCATTTACAGAATATGGGCTGATCGCCGAGTCACTTGAGGTGCCGGAAGATCGCTCATGGGTGATCTTCAACTTGCGGCCCGAAGCGCGATGGCACGACGGCACCCCCATTACGGCTGATGATGTGGTCTGGTCGTTTGAAACCATTACCACCAAGGGACGCCCCGCTTTGCGATATTACTATGAGGATGTGACTTCCGCCGAAATACTCGGCGAAAGGAGAGTTCGTTTCAATTTCAAAGAGACGGAAAATCGGGAGCTGCCCCTGATCGTCGGACAATTGTCAATACTGCCGAAGCATTACTGGGAGAACCGGGATTTCGAAAAAACGACCTTGGAACCGCCGCTCGGCAGTGGACCATACCGGATCAAGGAATTCGAAGCCGGCCGTTACGTTGTACAGGAACGGGTTGAGGACTACTGGGGCAAGGATTTGCCGGTGAATCGGGGACTGAACAATTTTGATACGATCCGCACTGACTTCTATCGGGATGACACCGCGATCAGACTAGCACTGAACTCAGGAGATATTGATATACGATTCGAGAATCAGGCCAAGGCCTGGAGTTCCGACTACGACACGCCGGCGGTCAACAATGGCTGGCTGATCAAAGAGAAGATTCCGCATCAGATGTCTACTGGAATGCAGGCATTCGTCATGAATACACGCCGGGGAATATTCGCAGACCGGACGGTCCGTAAGGCACTCGCCTACGCGTTCGACTTCGAGTGGACGAACGAGAACCTGTTCTATGGACAGTACACGCGCACGGTGAGCTATTTTTCAAACGCTGACCTTGCATCCCGGGGACTCCCTGAGGGTGAGGAACTCGAGATTCTGGAACGATATCGTGACCGCTTGCCCCGGGAGATTTTCACGGAAGAATTCAGCGTTCCCAAAACCGATGGCAGCGGCAATTCCAGACAGAACCTGTTGACGGCTCGCAAAATGCTGGCGGAGGCCGGCTGGAAAGTCAGGGATCTGAAGCTTGCCAACGAACAGACCGGCGAGGTGATGAAATTCGAGATCCTGCTCACGTCGCAGGCATTTGAGAGAATCGTGCTTCCGTTCACCAAAAACCTCGAGCGACTCGGGATCGAGGCGAGTATCCGGACTGTAGATCAAAGTCAGTACGTGAACCGGATTCGGGAACAGGATTTCGACATGATTGTCAGTGGTTGGGGCCAGTCCCTCTCGCCGGGCAATGAGCAGAGAAGCTATTGGGGCTCATATGCCGCTGATCAGTACGGAACCCGCAACTATGCGGGTATCAAGAACCCGGTCATCGATGAGCTGATCGAGCTGGTTATCGAGGCATCCGATCGGGAATCGCTGGTTCAGCGAACCCGCGCACTGGACCGGGTCTTGCTATTCGGCTACTACGTGATTCCGAATTGGCACATACGGTTCGATCGGGTGCTGTATTGGGATAAATTCTCCCGGCCTGAGGTTCCCGTCATGCAAGGTGCTGTGACATCCCGCTGGTGGTACGATGAGGGCAAGGCGGAGCAACTCAGGCAGAAGATGGGTGCCCAGTGAATCAGCTGAAAGTGACAGCGTTGGTTCGGCGTTACATGTTGCAAGCTGGGTCCGCATGGATTTGACGACGTAGAGGTTGTTGGCTGGTGACCGCCTATATCATTCGCCGCATACTGTTGATGATTCCGACGTTGTTCGCCATCATGGTGATCAATTTTATCGTCATCCACATCGCGCCTGGCGGTCCGGTCGAACAGATCATTGCCGAAATCACCGGGGTTGGCGGAGACATTGTCGAGCGGGTGACGCGCACCGGAACCGGCGAGACCATTGAGCAGATGGATACCACGGGTGTCTCGATAGCCGTGGAAAACACGACCAGCAGATACCGCGGAGCGCAGGGACTGGACCCGGAGTTCATCGCCGAACTCGAAAAGCGTTTCGGCTTCGACAAGCCGTTGCACATCCGCTTTGTCCAGATGATGAAGAGCTACATCTTTTTTGACTTCGGCAGCAGCTACTTCAAGGATCAGCGGGTTACTGACCTGGTTTTGGACAAGATGCCGGTGTCAATCTCACTTGGTCTATGGACGACACTTCTGGTATATCTGATCTCCATTCCTCTCGGCGTTCTCAAGGCGACTCGCGACGGCAGTCGATTTGATACCTGGACCACGGTAGCGGTGATCATGGGAACAGCCATACCGGGATTTCTGTTTGCGGTGTTGCTTTTGGTGGTATTTGCCGGAGGCAGCTATCTGGATTGGTTCCCGCTCGGAGGCCTGACATCCGACAACTGGGAAAGTCTGTCCTGGCCGCATCGGATTCTGGACTATTTCTGGCATATCACCTTGCCTGTGGTTGCAATGGTGATCGGTGGATTCGCCGGACTTGCCATTCTGACGAAAAACTCATTTCTTGACCAGATAAGCCAACAGTTTGTTCTGACCGCCAAAGCCAAGGGACTGACGGAACACCGCGTCCTTTACGGTCATGTGTTTCGCAACGCGATGCTGATTGTCATCGCCGGATTCCCAGGTGCGTTCATCTCGATCCTGTTTACCGGGTCATTGCTGATCGAGATCATTTTCTCACTGGATGGGTTGGGCCTGCTGGGATTCGAGGCAGCATTTGAGCGGGACTATCCGGTGATGTTTGCGACACTTTACTTTTTCTCACTGCTCGGTCTGGTGATGAATCTGGTAGGGGACCTGATGTATATGTTCATCGACCCGCGCATCGATTTCGAGTCACGGGAGACCTGACTGGATGCAGGACTCACTGGTTAACAACCACTCTCGATTCATGGGCATGCAGATCACTCCGCTGACCAGGCGGAGGATTGACAGCTTTCGAGCACACCGAATCGGCTACTGGTCGATGTGGGTGTTTCTGGTATTGTTCGGCATTTCACTGTTTTCGGAGTTCATAGCGAACGACAAGCCGCTTTTGATCAGATACGACAATAATTTCTATTACCCGATCATCCAGTCCTACCCGGAGACGGAGTTCGGGGGAATTTTCGAGGCGGAAGCGGACTATAAGGATCCGTACGTAGAGGAACTGATTCAGCAGGACGGATGGATCATCTGGACTTTGATTCGTTACGATCACCAGACGGTGGCCTGGAATCTGCCATCGCCGGCTCCGTCATCTCCAGACTGGGAGCATTGGCTGGGTACGGACGATCAGGCAAGGGATGTTGTGGCCAGACTGATATATGGATTCAGGATTTCCGTTCTGTTCGGATTCACGCTGACTGTCATATCTGCGATAATCGGTGTGGCCGCAGGCGCGGTGCAGGGATTTTTCGGTGGCTGGCTGGACTTGCTGTTTCAGCGGTTCATCGAGGTCTGGTCCGGACTGCCCACACTGTATTTGCTGATCATACTGGCCAGTGTTGTCGAACCCAATTTCTGGTGGCTGCTGGGGCTGCTGCTGTTGTTTTCGTGGATGGGTTTCGTCGGCGTGGTGCGCGCGGAGTTTCTTCGTGCGCGAAACTTTGACTATGTCCGGGCGGCTCGGGCATTGGGGGCGAAGAATTCCAGGATCATTTTCCAGCATGTACTGCCGAACGCGATGGTGGCAACGATGACCTTCATGCCGTTCACGCTGGCAGGGTCGGTCACCGTTCTGACCTCCCTGGATTTTCTTGGAATCGGACTGCCACCCGGTTCCGCCTCTTTAGGTGAGCTGCTTGCGCAGGGCAAGGCCAATTTACAGGCACCGTGGTTGGGGTTAACCGGCTTTTTCGTAATATTGGTGATGCTCAGTCTGCTGATGTTTATCGGCGATGCGGTGCGGGCGGCTTTCGACCCGAGGAAAACCGAACAGTGAACAGCAAACCAGAAAAACCAGCATTGCTGGAAGTCCGGAATCTGTCTGTTTCCTTCAGGACTGTCGTGGAAACAAGCGACGCGGTAAAAAACGTATCGTTCGACATATTCCCGGGTGAGACTCTGGCAATTGTCGGTGAAAGCGGATCGGGCAAGACTGTAACCGCTCTTTCCATCATGCAGCTTTTGCCCTATCCGAGCGCCTATCATCCGTCAGGCAGCATTCGGTACGAAGACCAGGAATTACTCGGTGCGTCACAGGAATTGCTGCAGGACTATCGCGGAGACCGCATCGGAATGATCTTCCAGGAGCCACAGACCTCGCTGAATCCCCTTCATACGATTTCCAAGCAGATCAGCGAGACATTGATCATCCATCGAGGCATGAGCAAATCTGACGCCGCAGACCGTTCACTCGAACTGCTTGAACTGGTCCGAATCCGTAATGCCAGGGAACGCATGAATTCCTATCCGCATCAGTTGTCCGGCGGTCAGCGTCAAAGGGTGATGATTGCCATGGCCATTGCCAATGAACCCGGGCTTCTGATCGCCGATGAGCCAACGACCGCGCTGGATGTCACCATACAGGCGGAGATCCTGTCACTGCTTCGCGATCTTCAGCAAGAATTAGGCATGTCAATGTTGCTGATCAGTCACGATCTGAATATCGTGCGCAAGCTGGCGGATCGAATATGCGTGATGCGTCATGGCGAATTTGTTGAAACCGGAACCCGGGCACAGGTGTTCGGATCACCGCAACATGCCTACACGCAGATGCTGCTTGACGCGGAGCCTTCCGGCCGCTCGGAACAACCCAGCGCTGCAGCACCGGTCATCATCGACTCGGAGTCAGTGCGGGTGTGGTTTCCAGTTCGACGGGGAGTCCTGCGCAGAACAGTCGGCCACATCAAGGCGGTTGATGATGTCAGTGTGACGGTGCGCGAAGGCGAGACGGTTGGTGTAGTCGGCGAATCCGGTTCGGGAAAGTCATCACTCGCACTGGCGTTGTTGCGGCTGATCAGCAGTCGCGGCAGCATACGGTTTGAGGGTGAGGAGATTCAGGGAAGAAAGTCGAAGGATCTTCGAGAGCTGCGTCGTGGAATGCAGATCGTATTTCAGGACCCGTATGGCAGTCTCAGTCCCAGAATGACAGTATCCGAAATCATTGCGGAAGGATTGCGTGTGCATGAGAGGCACATGACAAATTCCGAGCGGGAACAAAGAGTCATCGAGGTGATGAATGAGGTGGAGCTGGACGCCAATACCCGTCATCGCTATCCACATGAATTTTCCGGTGGACAGCGACAGAGAATCTCGATTGCGCGGGCGATTATCCTGAAACCGAAGTTCATTGTTCTGGACGAACCGACATCCGCACTTGATCGGTCTGTTCAGTCACAGATCATTGAGTTGCTGCGTCGTCTTCAGAAAAACCATTCCCTGGCCTACATGTTCATCAGTCACGACCTTGCTGTCGTCCGAGCGATGTCCAATTCGGTAATCGTGCTCCGAGAAGGACTGGTTATCGAACAAGGCAATACTGATCAGATTTACGACAATCCTCAAGACCCTTACACCCAGGCCTTGATCTCCGCCGCTGTCGACCTGGAACTCAGTTCTGATCAGGTCAGCTGGGTGGCGGAGTGATCCAGTTATTTTGCAGAAATTCCTTTCGATTATCCGTTGAAATTCTCTCTGGCCGAGTGATATGTATCGACAATCGCTCCTTTTGAATTTGACGTTTTGGACAACATCATTGCAAATCAGTAGAAAATTTGCGGTAAAATTGGAATCCGATAAATAAAAATGGCGTAGTCCGTGTCAGATTTTTCTGATACTGCAAGCGCTCGAAAATTAACACTTGCGTATTCACAATAGTGAGGAGTTAACAGATGGACGACCAATTAACGGCACTCGTAATAATTTTTACCGAGTTCTACTATTGGCTTACCGTTGTTATCATGTTCCTGATTCACGTTGGGTTCTGCATGTATGAGGTCGGCGCTTCCCGCAGGAAAAACCACGTTCATACATTGATGAAGAACACAATGCTGATTCCCTTGGTAACGATTACATTTTTCTTTTTTGGATGGTGGATTTATTTTGCCTTTCCCAATGGTCCTGGGATCACAGGCGGCATCGAAGCAGCACCTTGGGCCGAACCGTGGAGCCCAATCATGGGTGCTCACATGGGTGCCGGTGCAGATGGATGGGAGCGTATCAACGGTGTATTCTGGGCCGCATTCCTCCTGTTCTCGTGGACGGCAGCATCAATCGTTTCCGGTTCAGTAATCGAAAGAATCCAGTCAGGTGCATTTTGGATTCTGGCAGTAGCGATAGGTTCGGTATTCTGGATCATTGACGCGGCTTGGGGCTGGCACTCGGCAGGCTGGATGGTTCAGTTGCTTGGATATCATGATGCATACGCATCGGGAGTGATTCATGGAATAGCCGGTGGTTTCGCCCTGGGTGTTCTAATTGTTCTCGGTCCCCGTATCGGGAAATTCGCACCTGATGGCACACCTCGGGATATCCATCCGAGAAATCCCTGGCTGGTCACGATCGGACTGTTTTTGATCTATACCGGTTTCTGGGGATTCTATGTTGCCTGTAATATTCCGATCTGGGATATTCAAGCAGGTGATGGCGAGTTCTTCTCCGCCACCAACATCTACCTGGGTCCGACAACCCTGAGTGCGATCACATTCAACTTCCTGATGTCACTGTCAGGTGGTCTGCTTGCCGGATACTGGGTTTCAAAGGGTAATGCGTTCTGGACTTATTCGTCAGGTCTTGCGGGAATTATCGCGGCTTCGGCCGGTAACGATCTTTACCATCCGATCCAGGCGATGTTCATCGCCATCATTGGTGTCATATTCATGTATAAAATGCATTATTACATGGAACGACGATTCAAGATCGACGATGCAGTCGGTGCGGTTGCAGTTCACGGTTATGCCGGATTCTTCGGTGTAGTGGTTGCTGGATTCATGCTTTGGGGTTACCCCTCATCGCCGGATACGAGTTTTGCCACGATCAATCCGATCGGGCAGTTCATCGGTGCAATCATCATGTTCGGTGTCCTGGGATTGATTCCAGGATTCATAATCGCAAAGATTCTGAACGTGTTTGGCATCCTTCGTATTCCGCCTTCTGTTGAAATTGCTGGTCTTGATACCTACGTACAGACGCAAATTGACGCAGATGAACAGGCGATAATGGACGCGGAAGCGGCCGCCAGAAGCGGTTAACTGATAGTTTTGGAGGTATATTGAAATGATGACAGGATCATTTACGGACTGGGCTGGCAATATTGCCGAGATTGGTCCTATATATCCTTTCGTGGGAACCGAATGGTTACTCGTGTTAGCGGGTGTTGTCTTCTGGCTGGCTTGGCATGTTACCCAGCTGTCCCGGGAGTCAGCACAGCTCAGAGAGGAAGATGAACATCACAGGTCCGGAGGCGGTTAGCCTGTGAAACAGCCGGTGACCGGGTGTTGATCTGATCAATCACCCAGTTGCCCGGAAACGAATAAACCTCGTTGGCTGACGATTTGTTCAGCCGGCGAGGTTTTGTTTTTTTGGGTTTAACCGGTATTTGTGTGAAGCGAGAACCTGAATTCCTGACCGTTTGAAACCACTCAACGGTCACAGTCGCTTCCAATTTGAGTCGCTGGTCGCCACTTCTGTCATGAAGATAGGTATGAAATTACCCATTCTGGATCTGAATTACTCGGAAAGACCGGATAGTGAACGCCAATCACTATGCCTTCATTGACAATCATAGTCACTCTTTTCACTAACCTCATACCATTCACATTAAATGTAGGGAGATTAAGCGCCTCACAAAATTCAAACCTTGCATCACTTATGACGGAAAATGGCAGATGGAGTCTCTCGGCCATCTCTTTCTGATAGCTCGTGTTTTGGGTGCTCATTCCAAAAACATCGGCACCAAGCGCAGATATTTCTGAGAAACGGTCTCTGAATGAACAACTCTGAGGTGTGCATCCACGAGCACCCGGAATTTCATCCCAACCATCTGGCAACGGCACGCCCGGCTGTCCTGTCATCGGGTAGCAATAGATGACCGTTGTTCTCTTTTGTTGAGATAAATTCACTAAATCACCTTCGGTCGTTGGCAGGCCAATGTTCGGTAATCTGGAACCCATCAAGTGATCACATGCCCCGTCGTCTTCTGGAACAGGAAGGTTTTCCGGTAAATCTAGATAAGAACTCATTTCCTCTTGGAATGACTTGACCATTGTTATTCACCAATGGGCAATCTCGCGATAACCCTTTCTTGCATCGTGTTTCTGTTCGGTGATTGTATGCGGTGATTCCTGGGAATCAGAATGGTTTGAATACTAGGGGTGAGATGCCCTCAAGGTCACTGTAAAAATAAGAAACCATCAACAATATGTTGTCCTTTGGAACTTATTCCACCGTCACAGACTTCGCCAGATTTCTGGGATTGTCCACGTCCTCGCCGCGCATGACTGCGACATGGTAAGCCAGCAGTTGCAGTGGGATTACGTGAATAATGGGAGATGTATAAGGTCCTGATTGAATTACGTCGATTACCTCAATCAGTTCGTCACTTTTTATGGAGTCACCCGCATCGGAAAATACGAAGAGTTTGCCACCTCGGGTCTTGACTTCCTGAATGTTATTCTTCAGTTTTGTCAGCAGATGATTGTTAGGCGCAACCGCAATGGTAGGTACACTTGCGTCGATCAGTGCCAGCGGGCCATGTTTGAGTTCACCGGCGGGATAGGCATCAGCGTGAATGTATGAAAGTTCCTTCAGTTTCAGGGCACCTTCCAAAGCAATCGGATAATGTGTACCTCTACCAAGCATCAAGGTATGTTCCTTATCCACAAATTGCTTCGCGAGTGAATGAATCGTGCGGTCCATCTGGAGTGCCGCATCGATTCGCGAAGGCAGTGCGCGAATTTCATGAACGATCTCTGACTCCTGTCTGTCAGTCATACCTCTACGTCTGGCCAACAGAATCATCAATAGCAGCAAGGAAACAACTTGTGTAGAAAACGCCTTGGTTGAAGCCACTGAGATCTCTGGTCCCGCTCGCGTGTGAAGAACCAAATCAACCATACGTGTCATCTTGCTGGCTGGTGAATTGCAGATTGCGAGCGTGAATCGGCATCCAAGATTGGAAGCATGCTCCAAAGCGGCCAGCGTATCCGCGGTTTCTCCGGATTGGGAGATTGCGATCAGCAGTGTGTTGTCGTGGATTACTGGTTTTCGATATCGAAACTCACTTGCGATCTCCGTTTCGCAGGGTATTCCAAACGACTCAAACCATAATTTTGCAATCGATCCAGCGTAGAAACTTGTGCCGCAAGCAACGATTCGTACTGCCTCAACGTGGTCTAATATCTCAGTTTTCCCTCCAGTCAATATTTCGTTTTCTACAACGCTGTCGCTGGTAATTCGATCTTTCAGCGTACTCGAGACTGCGGCCGCCTGTTCGAAGATTTCTTTTTGCATATGGTGAGCATAAGGACCAAGTTCGACATATTTTGCGTTGATCGGGATGCTCTCATCGGGTCTCCGAACCCGGGACCCTGAGCGGTCGAAAATAACTGTCTCCGATTGTCCTGAAATTTCCGCTATATCACCGTCTTCGAGAATAATCATTGTCTTGGCGATTTTTGCGAGCGCCAATGTATCGGATGCGATGAATGTTTCATTTTCGCCGAGGCCGATCAACAATGAACTGCCGTTCTTGGCGACAATGATCTTTTCAGGATATGTGATCGACATTACTGCAAATGCATATGAACCAGTAAGCCTCTCGACAGTTTCCCTGACTGCTTCCAAAAGATTGAGCCCAGACTCCTGAAATCTGTGAATTTCATGCAAGATTACTTCAGTATCTGTATCTGAATTGTATTCACACCCTCGGCTCAAATGTTCTGTACGAAGGTCTTCGTGGTTTTCGATGATGCCATTGCAGACTACAGCAATCTTTTCGTGGCAGGTGAGTGGATGCGCATTGGCTTCACTGACTTCACCATGCGTGGCCCAGCGCGTATGACCGATGCCGGTTGTACCCGAAATTCTGCTCCCGTTGCTCAGACTGTGTGCAAGATTTTTGACTTTGCCAACCTTTCGCTCCCGGTCCATAGCACCGTCAGAGTTGATCACTGCGATTCCGGACGAATCGTAGCCGCGATATTCGAGGATGCCTAGACTGTCGAGGAGAACTGGTACGACGTTACGATGTGAAACTGCTCCAATGATTCCGCACATAATTTGGGGCTTGAGATGGTTGATTGGAGTTTTGGTGACAGTGCAATTATAACCTTGAAAGTAGTATAGGAATTTTCTTCGCGAGTCATTAATAACCCATTTGGTGCAGGGCTTTAATATCCAGTAGATCCTTAAGTCGATCAGCCTTTCCGGGAAAATCAGTTTTGGATCAATCAGAACGATAAAGTGGTATGCTCCGCTACTTCTGTTGGAGCTTTCGCCGATCAATCATTTTTGCTTTGGATCGCTCGACAGCCAGATGATCTGAACTTACATCCTTGGTAATCGTTGAACCGGCGCCAACAACGGCTCCCGCTCCGATCACCAACGGTGCCACCAATGATGCGTTGGATCCAATGAATGCGTTGTCGCCGATAACGGTCTTGTGCTTTCGCTTGCCGTCATAGTTGCATGTAATCGTTCCCGCTCCGATGTTGACATTCTGACCCACATCGGAATCACCGAGATAAGCCAGATGATTGACTTTGGTTCCTTCTCCGAGTGTCGAATTCTTGATTTCGACATAATTTCCCACCCGACAGTTCCGACCGATAACCGTACCCGGGCGAATTCTGGCAAAAGGTCCAATCGTACAACCCGACTCAATCTGTGCGCCGTCAATGACACAATTCGGCAAAATCGTGACACCCGCTCCCAGGACTGTGTTCCTGATGGTGCTGTTGGCTTCAATTGTGACGTTGTCTCCCAATTGAACTTCACCTTCCAATATCACGTTGATATCGATTCGACAGTCTTTGCCGGATACACAATTACCGCGTAAATCGAATCTTGCGGGATCGGTGATTTCGACACCGCGATTCAGCAAGGACTCTGCATTTTTCTTTTGCATTATTCGTTCCAGTTTCGCCTGTTCGATCCTGCTGTTGACACCCGCAATCTCACTCACCTGGGACGGTTGGGTTGTGGCGACGGGTATTCCATCTGATACAGCAAAGTCTACTATATCAGTCAGGTAATATTCCCGTTGTTTATTGTCATTCTTGAGTCGAGCCAGCCATCCTTTCAACAGTAATGCCGACACAGCCAGGGGGCCGGCATTGATTTCTGTGATTTCACGTTCAGACCCTGATGCATCCTTGTCCTCGATGATTCTTTCCAACCTGCCGTCGACATCTCGCTTGACTCTACCGTATCCGGTCGGGTCTTCCAATTCCGCTGTCAGCAAAGCGAGTTGATCTGCCGAGGCATGCTTTACCAGTTTCGAAATCGTCTCCGCGGACACGAAAGGGTTATCGCCGTACAAAACACACGCAATTGCATTCTTTTCTACGTGTGTGATCGCTTGCTGGACGGCATGGCCCGTCCCGAGAGGTTTTGATTGCAGGCACCAGTTTACATCTTCATGGGAAAATCGTTCGAGTAGCTGCGCGCCGCTGCCACCGTACACTACATGAATTCTGTCAGGATTGATGCTTTTCGCACCTGACAGGATGTATTGAAGCATCGGCAGACCACCGATTTCGTGCAAGGACTTGGGCTTGTCGGAGTTCATTCGCACACCCCGACCTCCCGCGAGAATGATGACTTCAGTCCGCGTCAATCAATAGTCCATCAATGTGGTGTTTCGCAGTTGGTGCGAATTTGATCGAAGGGAATCAGCGGCGTTTCTGTCTCAACTTCTGAACCGCACGCAGTTGCGCGGTAGCTTGAATCAGTTCCGCTTTGGCCTTGGCAAGGTCCATTTCTGAAGTCTTGTCCTGTAAATCACGCTCGGCCTGTCGTTGGGCTTCGAGTGCCTGTGCCTCATCCAGATCAGCAGCTCGCACGGCGGTATCAGAGAGTACCGTAACCAAGTGAGGCTGAACCTCAAGCAGGCCACCGGATACGAAGAAAAACTGCTCGTCACCGTTTTCGAGCTGCACCCGCACCTCACCCGGCTTGAGTCGCGTAATCATGGGTGCATGCTGAGGCGCAATTCCAACCTCACCCATTTCCGCCGGTGCGAATACCATCGTACCGCTTCCTGTCCAGATCGCCTCTTCAGCGCTGACGATTTCTACTCGAATTTCAGCCATATTGCATCAATCACTCGTACTCAACACCGTCTTATGCCGCTTTCTTGTGTGCCTCGACAACCTCTTCAATCGGCCCGACCATATAGAACGCCTGTTCCGGAATATGGTCATACTCGCCATTGACGATGCCTTGGAATCCCTTGATCGTGTCCGCCAAGGATACATATTTACCGGCGCTTCCGGTGAACGTCTCGGCAACAAAGAACGGCTGCGACAGAAAACGCTGGATTTTCCTGGCTCTGGACACTGTCAACTTGTCATCTTCCGAAAGCTCATCCATGCCCAGAATTGCTATGATGTCCCGCAACTCCTTGTATCGCTGCAGTGTTCCCTGTACGGTCCGTGCTGTATCGTAGTGTTCCTGTCCGACCACCAGAGGGTCAAGTTGTCGACTGGTTGAATCCAATGGGTCCACCGCCGGATAGATTCCCAATTCCGCAATCTGTCTTGAAAGGACGAGTGTTGCATCCAAGTGGGCAAATGTTGTTGCAGGAGAAGGATCAGTCAGGTCGTCTGCCGGTACATAGACCGCCTGGAACGACGTAATCGACCCGGTTCTGGTGGAGGTGATTCTTTCCTGGAGGATACCCATTTCCGCTGCCAGAGTCGGCTGGTAACCCACCGCGGAAGGCATACGACCAAGCAGTGCCGATACCTCAACACCTGCCAGGGTATATCGATAGATGTTGTCGATAAACAGGAGAACGTCGCGGCCCTCATCCCTGAAGAACTCTGAAATAGTAAGGCCCGCCAGTGCGACCCGCAGTCTGTTGCCGGGCGGTTCGTTCATTTGTCCGTATACCAGCGACACCTTGTTGAGCACGTCGGCTTCTTTCATTTCATGGTAGAAGTCGTTGCCTTCACGGGTTCGCTCTCCTACACCGGCGAACACGGAATAGCCTGCGTGCTCGATTGCGATGTTTCGGATCAGTTCCATCAGCGTCACCGTCTTGCCGACACCGGCTCCTCCGAAAAGGCCGATCTTTCCGCCCTTCGCAATCGGCATGATGAGATCAATCACCTTGATACCGGTTTCAAGTATTTCAACCGCGGTCGCCTGATCAGTAAATCCGGGAGCCTTTCGATGAATCGGCCAATGGTTATCCGACTCCACCGGCCCGGCTTCGTCCACCGGCTCACCGAGAACGTTCATGATGCGACCCAATGTCGGTTCGCCGACGGGTACCGTGATCGGTTCACCGGTATTGGTGACCGGAAGTCCCCGCTGAAGCCCGTCACTGGAACCCATGGCGATCGTACGGACCACACCGTCCCCCATCTGCTGCTGCACTTCCAGGGTAAGACCTGTCTCGTCAACCTTGAGCGCGTCATATACCTTCGGAACTTCTGCCCTGGGAAATTCAACATCCACGACTGCTCCGATAATTTCGACAATTTTCCCTTGTACCATGATTGCCTCTTGTTTACTGCTGCTGATATTGTCTGGTTGCGTAATTAATTCCTGATCGAATCTACACTGCAGCGGCACCACCGACGATTTCGGAAATCTCCTGGGTAATCGCGGCCTGTCTTGCCTTGTTGTAAATCAGATTCAGCTCATCAATAAGATTTCCTGCATTGTCGGATGCGGCTTTCATCGCGACCATCCTGGCCGATTGCTCGCATGCAATGTTTTCGACAACTGCCCGATACACGATCGATTCAATGTATCGTGTCATCAAGGTATCCACGACTTCATACGATTCCGGTTCGTAGAGATAATCCCAGTGATGCGTCAATTGCTCATCCGGTTCCTCGACCTTGATCGGAAGAATCTGATCGACTGTCGGACCCTGAGTCATCGTGTTGACGAATTCGTTGCTGACTAGATAGAGCCGGTCGATATCACCCTGTTCATAGGCATCCAGCATCACCTTGACTGATCCGATGAGTTCAACGATCTGCGGTGCATCACCGAGATGGGACGCCTGACAGATGACATCGGCACCCATTCTCCGGAAAAACCCCAGTCCCTTGTTGCCGAATATCCCGAACTTAATCGGCACATCCTTGCTTTCCCATTCCGAAATGGATTCAAGTGCATTTCGGAAAAGATTGATGTTGAGTCCGCCACAAAGACCGCGATCCGAGCTGACTACGATATAACCGACCGATCTGACCTCGCGTTCGACCGCGTAAGGGTGCTTGTATTCCAGACTCGCGTGCCACAGGTTATTGACCACCTTTCTGATTGATTCAGCATAGGGGCGGGCGGCGCGCATGCGTTCCTGTGCCCGGCGCATCTTGCTCGCAGCAACCATTTCCATGGCGGAAGTGATCTTCTGGGTATTCTGGATACTCCGAATCTTGGTCCGTATTTCCTTTGCGCCTGCCATGATGTGGCTGATTCCTTGAGTTCAGGTGTTGAGTTTGTTACCAGGTGCCATTCTTGACGAAATCGTCCATCGCATCCTTCATCTTGGCGGCCACCTCGTCGTTGTATTCCGGAGTGCCGTTGATGTCGGACAGGAGATCTGAGTAGTTCGATCTGAGGTACGACTGCAGTGCCTGTTCAAATCCGACGACCTGATTGACTTCCAGATCATCGAGATATCCCTCGTTCGCGGCGAACAGCGCGAATGCCATCTCCGCCACCGATTGCGGCTCGTATTGCGGTTGTTTCATGACTTCAGTCACCCGCTGTCCGCGCTCGAGCTGTTTCCTGGTTGCCTCGTCAAGATCCGATGCAAACTGAGAGAACGCCGCCAGTTCGCGATACTGTGCCAGTGCCAGTCGTATGCCACCGCCAAGCTTTTTGATGATGTTGGTCTGTGCGGCACCGCCGACACGCGACACTGACAGACCGGCGTTGATGGCCGGTCTGATGTTGGCGTTGAAAAGGTCACTCTCAAGATAGATCTGGCCGTCGGTGATCGAGATCACATTGGTGGGAACGAATGCGGATACGTCACCCGCCTGTGTCTCGATGATCGGGAGCGCGGTCAGTGAACCGGTTCGTCCCTTGACCGTCCCATCGGTGAGGGATTCCACATATTCCGCATTGATTCGGGACGCTCTTTCAAGCAGTCGCGAATGCAGATAGAACACATCGCCCGGATAGGCTTCCCGGCCGGGAGGCCGACGCAGCAGAAGCGATACCTGACGATAGGCCCAGGCCTGTTTGGTCAGGTCATCATAGATGATCAGCGCATCCTCACCGTTGTCACGGAAGTACTCGCCCATGGTGCAACCGGCATAGGGGGCGATGTATTGCATGGCTGCGCTTTCGGCAGCCGAAGCGGATACCACGACGGTGTGGTCCATGGCACCATGCTCCTCAAGTTTACGTACCACATTGGCGATACTGGACACTTTCTGTCCGATGGCGACATAGATGCACTTGATGTTTGTGTCTTTCTGATTGATGATCGTATCAATAGCAACCGCTGTCTTACCAGTCTGGCGGTCGCCGATGATCAGTTCGCGCTGGCCGCGTCCGATCGGCACCATTGAATCAATGGCTTTCAATCCGGTCTGTACCGGTTGCGACACTGACTGACGGGTAATGACGCCCGGTGCGACTTTCTCGATCGGGGCTGACGCGGCTGCATCGATCGGTCCTTTGCCATCGAGTGGACGGCCCAGCGAGTCCACCACTCGACCGAGCAGTCCCGGACCGATTGGAACCTCAAGGATTCGCCCGGTGCAGCGCACGGTGTCACCTTCGGTGATATGTTCGTAGTCTCCGAGTATGACCGCACCGACTGAATCGTGCTCGAGATTCAGTGCGAGACCGAAGGTATCGCCCGGAAACTCCAGCATCTCGCCCTGCAGCGCGTCGGCGAGTCCGTGTATGCGGACGATGCCGTCCGTGAGCAGCACGACAGTGCCTTCACTGCGCGCCTGTGCTGTTGCGTCAAAATCCGCAATGCGAGCCTTGATCAGCTCGCTGATTTCGGATGGATTTAATTGCATCGCCATCTGATTTTTCCTCTGAGTGCAATAATGGCAGTTACGCTTTCATGTAAATGTTATTTCGTGAATATCACACGCCAAGCGAGCTGGAGAGTTTTTCCAGTCTCGCCCGTACCGATCCGTCGATCACCCAATCGCCTGCCCGAACCACCACACCGCCCAGCAGATCGGGGTTTACATTGCTGGTCAGCCTGACTTTGCGTCCCAACCGTTTCTGGAGTGCGGTGATGAGGGTGGACCGGTGTTCGTCGTCGATTTCGAATGCTGTTTCCAGCTCGGCCTCGATAATTCCCTCCTCGACTGCGCGCAAAGACTCGTACTGCCCGGTGATCGATGGGACAGACGCAAGGCGTCTGTAGTGCCCGAGAATTCGAACCAGATTTCGGGTTTGTTCATCGAAACCGTCTCCGCCAATCTCCAGCATGACATCCAGAACCTGATGACGCGTGACGCGCGGATCGTTGATCAATATCCCGATATCGGGATGTTCGACGATCTCACACAGGGACTTCAGGCTCTCGGACCATTCGTCGAAACGGCCGGTATCTCTCGCCAGTTCAAAAATGGCCTGTGCATACGGACGTGCGATGTTGGATGATTCGCTCACGGGTCAGTTTTTCCGGATTAAAGTCTCTTGGCCAGTTCGGAGAGCATCTGCTCGTGCGATTTCTGATCGATCTCTCTGGCCAGGATCTGCTCCGCACCCGAAAGTGCCAGTTGAGCGACCTGCAATCGGAGCTCCTCTCTTGCTCGATTGGTTTCCATCTCGATCTCTCCACGGGCTGCAGTCAGAATTCGCTCGCCTTCGGTTCGAGCATCCGTCTTTGCCTCGGCAACGACTTCGGAACCTCTTTTTTCCGCTCTGGCGATGATTTCCTGCGCCTGTGACTTTGCCTGCTCGATAAGTTCATCGGCATCACTGCGACCGCGTTCCCGTTCCCGCTGCCCCTCTTCGGCGGCGGCAAGTCCATCGGAAATGGTCTTGCGACGTTCGTTGAGCGCGTTCATGATCGGCGGCCAGATGAACTTCATGCAGAACCAGACGAATATGATGAACGTAATCGTCTGTCCAATCAGGGTCAGATTAATATTCATGATATTTCGCTACCACCAGTTGATTGATACTGGTTCGTCTGCGACCGTCTCGCGTCAGGCAACGGCGAACAGTATGTAGAATGCGATGCCGACCCCGATCATGGGTACCGCGTCCACCAGTCCCATCATGATGAAGAACTGAACACGAAGCATAGGCAGCAGTTCCGGCTGTCTTGCTATTGCCTCGATGAATCTCGCGGCCAGGATTCCGATACCGACTGCGGCTCCGACAGCGCCCATGCCGAGTAAGACGGCACCGGCGACAAAATACAATGCTGCTTCCATAATGTTATCTCCGATCTAGCAAACCATTGTGAATTACATTCAAATCAATAATTTAGTGTTTGTGATGAGCCATGTCCATATAGACGATGGTCAGCACCATAAATATAAATGCCTGGAGCAGGACGATCAGGACATGAAATACAGCCCAGGCCCACTGCAGGACACCACCGACCACTGCCAGCACGACACCCGAGCCGTACAGCAGTGCGATCAGTATGAAAATCATCTCTCCGGCGTAAAGGTTGCCGAAAAGCCGTAGTGAATGAGACAGCGGTTTGGCGAGCAGACCGATCATCTCAAGGAAAAAATTGACTGGAATCATCCATTTGCCGAAGGGCTGCAATGTCAGTTCGCCGACAAATCCACCGACACCCTTGTTCTTGATGTTGAAGTAGATCATCAGTACGAAGACCGACAAAGCCATGGCAAACGTGATGTTCGGATCCGTTGTCGGCACGACTTTCATGTATTCGATTCCGATGAGCTTGGCGGCTTCGGGTATCCAGTCAACCGGGACCAGGTCCATCAGGTTCATCAGCAGAATCCAGACGAACAGTGTCAGTGAGAGCGGGGCGATCAGGTCGCTCTTACCTGAAAACGAACCGCGTACGTTGTCGTCAATGAAGTCGATGACCCATTCGATAAAGTTCTGAAACTTCCCGGGGTTGCCGCTGGTTACGCGGGACGCGGCGACACCGAATACGGCTAAAAACAGGATACCCAGCGCGATCGACCAGAACATGCTGTCCAGGTGAATGGCCATGAAACCCATTTCGCTGGCTTCCTGCGCGCTGTGTGCGATCGACCATCCGTTTTCGGGATGGTTGCCAAAGGTGAGATTCTGCAGATGGTGCTTGATATAGCCCGATGCTGTGAGTTCGCCGTTGGTCGCCATGTGTCTTGTACTATCGTATCGTTAAAAGTTATCGAATTCGCAGACCGGCATCGATCCAGCCGATGAACATGGCGGCAGCGAAGACTGCGAACATGGCGATCGGGTCGATGGTGCTGACTGCCAGGAATATGGCGGCGAATACCATCGCTGTGATGGCGAACTTGACCAGTTCGGCGCGCAGCATGATACCGAATGTTCTGGGATCGTTCTCGCTGAGTCGGTTCTTGCCGAAAACGCGCCAGATGGAATAGGCGCTTGGAATGATGCAGGCAATGCCGCCCAGCAATGCCGAATAGGCTGCGACAAAGGAGGAGAAACCGAATCCGACAGTGCCGATCAGCGTCACGACTGCCTGCGTGACGAGTATCCGACCGGTGCCCGACTGGAAAGGCAGTTTCAACCGCATCATATGATTGTTTTGGATGTATTCCGCCATTGATCTGTAGACAAATAAACTCAAAGCCGGTTTCAAGTACCGACTTCGAAGAAAGACAGTGAATAGCAGAACAAATGATAAACCATTTTTTTTGTTTTCAAGGTGAAATTATGCAGAATCAACGACAGAAATGATTTTTTTCAGTAGCAAATTCACTGGAAGTCAGCGAGCTTGTGAGCGAACAACCTTCTATTGGCCATGAGTGTACGCCAATCTGTCAGGGGTGTCCGAATTTTCGGCCGACCCTGACAGATATAGTCGTTTATATTATTTCAGACTCGGCCCGATTGCCATCAGTTCGCGAGCCGCCTGGTGAGGTGACAATCCTTCGTACAGAATTCTGTAGACTCTCTCCGTCATCGGCATGAAAACATCCAGTTTCCTACCGATCGAATAGGCTTCCCGGGTCGACTGTATGCCTTCCACCTCCTGTCCGATTTCCGCAACAATCTCATCCAGCTTCTTTCCCTGCCCCAGTGCAAGACCCAGACGACGGTTACGCGACAGATCGCCGGAGCATGTCAGCACCAGGTCACCCATTCCGGATAGACCCATCATCGTCTCAGCTTTCCCGCCAAGTGCGGAGTTGAGTCGTCCCATCTCCGCCAAACCGCGGGTAATCAGCATGCAGCGTGCATTGATTCCCAGTCCCATTCCATCGCAGATACCCGCCGCGATGGCGATGACATTCTTGGTCGCACCGCCGACCTGAACACCGACGATATCGTCCGTGGTGTAGACAAGAGTCGTCTCATTGCGGAAAACATCTGCGATGTCTTCAATTCTGTCAGCGTGTTGCGACCCGAGATCGAATCCGGCAGGAAGCCGTCTCACAACCTCAAAGGCGAAACTCGGGCCCGACAGTACAGCGGTTATTGCGTGGTCACTGAGTATGTCTTCCGCAGAAGCACTGAGCAACCCACCGGTTTGGGCTGAAAAGCCTTTCGTACCCCATACGATGGTCGGAGGAGCATCCGAGTCCATGACATGAAGGCTGTCTCGCACTTGGCCGAGTGCTGTCTCGAATACACGACTGGGTACCACCAGCACAGCCATCTGACATTGATTCAACGCCGATTCGATTTTCTTGAACGCATGAACGTTCGATGGAAGCTCAACGTCAGGCAGATAGCGGTTGTTGCATCGAGTCGTGTTGATATCGTCGATTACGGTGTCATCGATATCCCACAATCGGACATTATGACCGTTACGCGCAAGCCACGCACTGATCGCTGTACCCCAGGACCCGCCGCCGATGATCGCAACGGGAATTTTGCTTCTTTCGCTCGTATTCAATTGTCCATAAACCGATCAAATGTAATATGGCGCACCGATTGCAGATTGCGTCCGTGCGCGAATTCCAACGGCACAACTCAATCGGTAAAACACACTAAAAAAATTGTAGTCTAATATTGTCAACGGCTATGCAGTATTCAATGCCTTTTTGTTGACCACTCAATGCGGCTCGATCGGTCGGTAGTTGATCGAATTGATATCGCTGTTCGTTGGGCAGGTATTGACAATTGCCCCAAATTTTCGACATCATTCCCGACTGTTCTCATATGAAACTGTTGAAAAAAATTAGTGTTTGCAATGTCATCATCTGTTTGGCGCTGCTTTTTTCAAGTGCCGGTGTCGATTCCGCTGAGAACATCCTGAGACTGGCGACGACAACCAGTACGGACAATTCAGGGTTGACAAGAAAACTGTTGCCGGTGTTTGAAGAAAAGTTCGACATCAATGTACATACCATTGTCAGCGGTACCGGTCGCGCGATCAATCATGCCCGCAACGGTGATGTGGACATGATTCTCGTTCACGCAAAGAGCGCGGAGCTCAATTTCATTAAAGATGGATTCGGTGTTGACCGAGAGGAGATCATGTACAACGAGTTCGTCATTGTCGGACCGCAAAGCGATCCGGCAACCGTCAACGGACTCGGTGACTTGAGCGAAGCGCTTGCGAAAATAGCCGCGAGTGAATCAACATTTGTATCGCGGGGAGACGATTCGGGAACCCACAAGAAAGAACTGAGTCTTTGGGAAGAAGAGGGGATCGAAGCCGAAGGAGGCTGGTACAAGGAAGTTGGACTGGGTATGGGTAAGGCACTGCAGATTGCGAATGAGTTCGGCGCCTACACGCTGAGTGACAAGGGAACGTATCTTTTCATGCGCAATCGCCTGTCGCTGCCGATTCATGTCGAGTCGGCCATGGATGGACGAAATGTATACGGAGTGATTGCCGTGAACCCGAAACGGCATCCTCATGTCAACTACGATGGTGCCAAGAAACTGATTCGGTGGCTGAAGTCCGAAGAGGCCAAATCAATCATCTCCGACTACAAGGTCAACGGTGAGCAACTGTTCTTCGTAATTGACTGAGCGCGCGGGTGCCTGACTTCAGAAACAGGACCTCGCGAACGAATCCGGCAGAAACATTCCGATTTGATATACCGCAGACTGTATAACTTGCATCATGGACGGTCTGATCCTAGCAAGTGCTGAAGCACTGAAACTGTTGTTTACCGGTGATCCCGATACTTGGGAGATTGTCGGTATTTCATTTCTTGTCTCGTTCCGGGCAATCCTGTTCATCGTTCCGCTCGCCTTGGTTGTCGCGTTTACACTGGCCTATGGAGAGTTTCCCGGACGACGTATTCTGATCACCATCTTCAATTCAATGATCGCCATACCGGCGGTGGTCGTTGGCTTGCTGCTGTATATGATGCTATACAGTTCGGGCCCGTTTGGCGGGTGGCGATTGCTCTTCACCCAGACCGCAATGATCATCGGACAGATGATTCTCGCGTTTCCGCTTCTTGTGGCCATGACACATGTCGCCTTGCAGGCCGTGGATCTGAGTGCCTGGCAGACCGCTCGCACCTTGGGTGCCGGTACCATACGCGCGATGTTCACGATCATGCGGGAGGTCAGATTCGGACTGATTGCGGCCATCGTGACTGCGTTTGGACGGGTGGTGTCGGAAGTGGGCTGTTCGATCATGGTGGGTGGCAATATCCTGCACGAGACGCGCAATATTCCGACTGCGATCGCACTCGAAACGTCGAAAGGGAATTTTGAGCAAGGGATCGCACTCGGTGCTGTATTGATCACGCTGGCACTGGCACTGAATTTCATGGTCGCGATGTTTCGCGGGCGCGATATGGCAAGGCACTGAAGCAGGCGCCTGGAATAATATGAACACGCAGGAACTGATCAGCTTTCGGAATATCCAGAAATCACTGCTTCGACGCAGGGTTCTTGACGTTGACGAACTGATTGTGTACCGCAGCGAGTGTGCTGTCGTACACGGTGAGAACGGCGCGGGCAAATCCACTCTGATGAAGATTATTGCCGGATTGATCGCACCGGACAGTGGGATTGTAACGATCGGTGGACAGCGAATGTCCTGGAGACTGGCATATCGCAGTTTTCGGAAAGAAGTTGTGTACCTGCATCAGTCGCCGTATCTGTTTGATCGCTCCGTGGCAGAAAACATCTCATACGGACTCAGTATGCGGCGACTGGGACGCAGTGAGATTCGGGAAAGAGTGCGGAGCGCGATTGAATGGGCCGGGCTTTCTCAGCTGGCTTCCCGTAATGCAAGGGACCTGTCCGGTGGCGAGAGACAGCGGGTCGCCTTGACCCGGGCTCGAATTCTGGAACCGCGGTTGCTGTTGCTTGACGAACCGACATCCGCAATGGACCGAGACTCTCGGGAACAGACGTTTGAGCTGATCCGCGATCTCGCAGACAGTGGGATAACGGTATATATTTCGACCCATGAATCAGCACAGTACTATCAGCCCGACAGAATCATCAAAATGGCGAACGGCAAATTGATTTAAATTTCATGGTCCGCGAAATCAAAATACCTGATGAACGTGTAACCGGCGTAATTCTGGCCGGCGGTCAGGCTCGCAGGATGGGCGGCATCGACAAAGGTCTGGTGAAACTCAATGGCGTTTCGATGTGCAAGATCGTCATTGACAGGCTTCAGCCCCAGGTCTTCGAGGTTGTGGTGAACGCAAACAGAAATGTTGAGGTATACAGAGATTTCGGAGTGCGGGTGATACAGGACGAGACTCCCGGATTTCTCGGTCCGCTTGCGGGACTCGCCAGTGCGATGGCTGTTGCTGAAACTCCGTGGATTATCACCGTACCGTGTGACGGCCCTTTCCTGAGCAGTGATTATGTTGTCCGGATGGCACAGATGGCCGAGGAAGACGTTGAGATTGTTGTTGCCCGGGATTCTGATCGAATGCAGCCTACATATATTCTGGTTAAAACCGAACTGTTGGACAGCCTGAATGAATTCTTGCGTTCCGGAGAAAGGAAAATCGACAAGTGGTTTGTGAAACATCGGTATGCGGAAGCAGATTTTGCTGACTCACCGGAATGTTTTCTCAATATCAACACCGAACAGGACCGAGAGAAGGCACAACTTCGGATCAGTCAGTATGAGTGAAAAGGGAATTCCAATAATCGGATTTGCCGCGTACAGTGGGACCGGCAAGACGACGCTGGTAACCAGAGTGATCCCGATTCTTAAGGAACGGGGATTGAAGGTTGGCGTACTCAAGCATGCGCATCATAATTTTGTCATAGACACCCCGGGCAAAGACAGTTATGAGCTGCGGGAATCGGGTGCGCAACAGGTAATGGTCGCGTCAAAACAGCGCATTGCCTGGGTAATGGAGAATCAACGCGAAGAGGAACCGCTGCTATTCGAGTTGCTGAAGAATTTCGCCGGTCAGGACTTGGACCTTGTGATTGTAGAAGGATTCAAGCATGAACCCTTTACCAAGATAGAAGTCTATCGATCTGGACTCAAGCGCCCGCTACTCGCAAAAAAAGATCAAAATGTCATCGCTGTTGCAACAGATATTCCGGAACTCGCTGAGCAGGGTGTGGAAACACTTGCACTAGGCGACCCTAGTGCCATCGCTGATTTCATCATCGATCGAATGCAAAACGGGCTGCTTTCAGTAATCGAGTGAGAATCCCATCAGGGTTGCTGTCTGTAATGGGTTGGTTACCGAATTTCTTGAAATTTCAGATTTCGAAATTCAACTGTGTGGAAGTCGCCGAAGCACTTTCTTTCTCAACGACTCTGGCTGTGAAAGTGTAAGACTACCAATTTGTATGTTTCACAAAAGGTTCTTTTGATCACAGCAGCTCGATTTCTTTTCACAATTCACGCGCTTCTTTCTACGACTCTGGTCGACGATTCTTCGACGGAATTTCTTCCTTTTACAGTAAGACGGTACTTTTGCAGTCGACTTCCGGGCTTGTCGGGGATTGTGGGCTTGATACTTCCTTCCTCAACGAGTAGACGGATGACTTTGTTGAGCTGACCGGAGATCGATTTCTGCCCCAAGCTTCTGGAAATTTCAGCTTTTGACATTTGACCGTTTGAAAGCTGCCGAAGCACCTTTTCTCTCAACGACTCTGGCTGTGACTCTGGCTGTGCCAGTGTAGGAGGTGCTTTCTCCAAGACTCCATCCTGACCTGGATACTTGTGGCTGACATCAGTGGCTAGGAATTCCAGACACAAACCGTCAGGTATCCTTTTCCATTGTGGTGTTGTAGTGCCAGCTGATTGGCATGCGCCGACAATTTTGCTAACTCCACTTCCCCACGCCTCAATCAAGCCAGCGCGGAAAAAGGCATTCGCTATCCTTGGGTTATGAGGCATGGATTCGTACGTGTCCAGCAGGCTATTTAACGTCCAGCCAGACGGTAGGTTGTCAGGGTCGTATAGGACAACGCGGTTTTCATATACACGGATCTGAATTGGTGCGGGATTGTTGTAATCCCTGTGCGCGATTGCGTTCAGTACCGCTTCTCGCAACGCTTCTTCGGGAACCAGCGGTGTTTCATGCCGATAGATTCCGTCGTACGATATTTTCGCCTTAGAATATTTTGTACGCAAGAGGTCTACAGTACGTTCTACTTGGGAAAACAGGCAACCTTCAATGACATCCTGATAGGCAAGATGATTCTCTGTTTCGAAGTAGCCGATTTTAACGAATGCACCAGCAAAGTAACGCATGGGATTGGTGTGAAACAGTAAAACAGCTGATAGTCGCAGATTTTCGTCCTCGCGAAGATGTAACAATTCAATCAGCTCGCTATTGGATTGATTCAGAACGTTACGTGGCATACGGTCACTTTTGACACCCAGCTGACGAAATACTTTCAATGCAACGCTATCCAATTCTTTTATTCCAACACCTGGAATCGGTGCGTCGTCCCAGTTTCGACCGTGTTTGCGGAGTAGGAATTCGTTCAATGCCGCACCTTTCAAGACTTGATTGGTACTGCCGCTGCGGAAGTAATATTTGCCCCTGTAGCTGATGGGATTAGAGTGTGGATTAACCGCAATCTCGAGAAAGTTTTCGCTCTGTTCTGATTTTAAGTTTACCTCTACGACAATGCCCAAAAGAGATCTTGTCTTGTTGGGTATGTCTTCCAAAAGTTGTAACACGTTATTTGCACTGACAATATCACCATGATTGTTCTTGCCGATTATGAGCGTGCCGCCGCTAGAGTTTGCGAACCCGCAGATCCACTTTAGGTGCTCATCTCGCCGAGATGAATTCCACTCGAGGATTTGTGATTCAGTCATGTGTCAAATTCGGAAATAACAACTTCGCTTACGCTATTGGAATATACCTTTTTTGCTTTATCGGCTAAACTGATTTATTTGAGGGTTAGAAACTCAATGAGTGCCGCGAGACAGACGATAAATTGGTATCGGTAGGTATGAGTGGAATGCTGAGAAGCCAGATTGTAGTCAGTTTTGAATTCATTCAAGCATAGACGATTAAAATCGGAAGAAATCGACTGACAGTATGCAAAAGAAACTCAGAGATATAGATTCGATCGGAGGCAGAAATTATGGTGTCTAGTGAACTTCAAAAGAACTTGGACGCTTTCGACAAGATTAAAGACGAATATGAAACCGATAACATTGGACGCACAGCACTATTGCATGATGGAAAATTAGTTTCAATTTATAACGATAAATTTGATGCTTACACAACCGGGTGCGACCGATATGGAATTGGTAATTTCGCAATTAAAACTTTTGGAAAGGCACCGATCTCACTAGGAATTTACACTTCATGTGTTCAGCAAGCGCCGAATGTGGCAGGATAGAAGCGGCAACATTTACTGGTAAAGTCCGAAAAAGCAAAATCAATTTTCGGTATGGATGTCTGATCCAATTGGTAACGAAGTAAAAGATTTTCTCTTTTGAATACCGTGGTGATTGGGATAGGAATCCCAATATGGTGGAATACAACTTATCTACCAAGAAACTTGATCAGCCTGTCTGGATAATCAGTGATTATTCCATCAATTCCCGCATTGACCAGCCTTTCGAATTCACTTTCCTGATTGACTGTCCAGGCGAACACACAGATTCCTAGAGAATGCGCTTCAGCTATGCGGTCGGCTGTCAAGGATTCATGATCCGCGTGCCAATCGGTGCCGCCCGCGGCTTTGACCATGTTCGGTACGGAACCCCCATAGTCCGACAGAATCATTCCATCAGTCCAACTGCCAGCATCACCAGAGTTCATTGATTCCATCTGACGTGTGACAGTATTGAAGTTTTCGGTCTGAGAGGTCAGATAGGCGAATCGCAGGTGCGGTGCAAGCCTGCGAAAAGCGTGCACAAGTTTCCAGTCGAAAGAGTGAATTCTTGTCGCTGACGAAATACCCAATCTGTCAATTTCAGTAACGATTGTCTCCACACATTCTTCGATAGGGATATCCGAGTATGGTGCCACGGCATAGTATTTGATCTCGATGAAGTAAGCGGGATTTCGTCTGAACCTTAAGTCCAGATTTGCAATCTCTTCGAGGGTCGGGATACGACTGCCATCAACCGAAGTTTGATTTGGAAAGCGTTTGGCATGGTCGGAGCCGGGTTTTATCCGACCGATGTCATAGAATCTGAGCTGTTCAAGTGTGAGTTCACTGATTTTGATGGTTATGCCTTCAATCCACATCCCGTCAGAATCGCGTGTGATGACAGGATTGAGTTCCGCGTCGTGATAGGCCACCACCTTTCGGTCTGCGGTGACGGCGAGGTCCATCTCCAATCCGTCGACACCGAGCTCCAGCGCCTTGGCAAATCCCGCCAGACTCTGCTCGGGAAAAAGTCCGGTTGCACCTCGGTGCCCAATAATGCTGATATCCTTATTCATTGAGACAATTTGCGAAATTTTGCCGCTTATGGCATAAGATCAGAAACTTCGTAGTATATATACATCGCCACGGTCTCAACGAAATTGCACCCGTTGGGAATAACTGAATTGTCAATGTGAATGTATACGATAATTTTCAGCTCATCAGACCATCCGCTGTCGCAACGAACTTCACTTAAAAATCAGATATGAATTCAAAACTTGGACGAGAATACCTCGCTTCCAATGGCATCAACCTCTTTCATGTTTTTGATACGCAGACACTTGAAGATCTGCTGTCTCCGGCGATTGGCGATAAAGTGCTCAAAGAATATCCGAGCGCAGTTCTAATTGCGAACGCCGGTGCTGAGTTCTGGCATGCGCTTGAGAAATTCGGCATGCTCGGACATGATCCCGTCGATGACTTCAGTATTCATCTGGCGAGTATCTACTCGACAGAATATTTGAAAACGGATTTTAAGTTGATCTATCCGACTGACATTCCGGTCTCACTTCGTGCGGTTGCCGAGCGAACTGGATGGAGTCATCCATCTCCTTTGGGAATAACCATTCATCATGAGTTTGGCACCTGGTATGCGTTCAGGGCAATGTTTCTTGTTCGGACACGATTGCCGGCATCGGACTGTTCACCGACTGAATCTCCCTGTGGGAATTGCACTGACAAGCCCTGCATATCGGCATGTCATGTGGATGCAGTCGGCGAGATCGGATCATTCAATTTGGAAGCATGCGCCCGTTTCAGAATTCGGGAGTCTTCTCCGTGTTCATTCAGTTGTATATCCAGAATTCGGTGTCCTGTCGGAACTGAATATCGATATGACCCAGAACAGATGAAATATCATTACCGACGCGGGCGGGATTCGATGGTTCGTTATTATGGCGAGCAGAGTGATCAAAACTAGGGGGTTCAGGCTGAATGTATTTTGAGGAGTTTAGTGTCGGAGACAAGTTCAAGAGTGCCGGAGTTACTTTCACCGAAAGCGAAATAATCCGATTCGCACTTCAGTATGATCCTCAGCCCTTCCACATTGATGTCGAAGCCGCAAAGAAAAGCCAATTCAAGGGATTGATTGCCAGTGGCTTTCAGACGCTGGCCTTGGTTTTCAGGATGTACATCCAGGAAGGCATGCTGAAGCAGGGCATGGGTTCGCCGGGAATGGACGAACTGAGATGGTTGCGTCCGGTATATCCCAATGACACTCTGCACATGGTTGCTGAAGTGCTGAGTACCAGACCTTCTTCGAAAAAAACTGATCGAGGTTACGTCGACTTGAAGTGTTCGATGATCAACCAGAATTCCGAAACCGTCATGACCGTTCGCGTGTTGCAGATCATCCGTTGCAAAGATTCCCAGTGAACCGAAAACCGCACGGATGTCCGCATTTGTTCAGGGAGTGACCAACCAGTCTTGAATAGCTGTGCGTGCCGCACTTCTAACTGAAGTTGGAAAGCCGTTGACGCTCGGTGAGGCTGATGTACCTGTACCGGAACTTGGAGAATTACTGCTCCGGGTCCGCGCCTGCGGGATTTGCCGGACGGACCTGCATATCGTCGACGGCGATCTGCCGACACCGGATTTACCGCGTATACCAGGCCACCAGATTGTCGGTGAAGTTGTTCAATCCACTGTTCGTGACTTTCATCCTGGACAACGGGTCGGTGTTCCATGGCTGGGGTCAACCTGTGGTGCTTGCGAATATTGTGACATCGGTCAGGAAAACCTATGTGATTCGGCGCGATTCACAGGATATGACCTGAATGGTGGATTTGCAGAATACTGTGTCGCGGATGCGCGTTACTGCTTCCCACTCGATTCCAACCTGACGAACCTGCAGGCCGCTCCGCTGCTGTGTGCCGGGTTGATCGGTTTTCGTGCTTATCGGATGACCGGCGATTCGGATAGACTGGGATTTTTCGGGTTCGGTTCGGCCGCACACATTCTTCTCCAGGTGGCTCTCTACGAGAAAAAGGAAGTGTACGCGATCACGCGTTCTGGTGACACAGCCACTCAGCAATTCGCGCGTGCGCTTGGTGCGAAGTGGAGCGGAGGTACAGACGACAATATTCCGGTCGAGTTGGATGCAGCGATCATATTCGCCCCGGCTGGCGAACTGGTGCCGTTGGCATTGAGCAGTGTCCGAAAAGGAGGTGTTGTCGTATGTGCGGGGATTCACATGAGTGACATACCATCGTTTCCGTACGAACAGCTTTGGGGGGAACGGACAATCAGATCGGTCGCGAATCTCACCCGCGAAAATGGTAAGGCTTTTCTGAAACTGGCTTCAGCTGTTCAGATCAAAACAACTGTCAAATCCTATGCCTTGGAAGGGGTGAACGATGCGCTGGATGACTTGCGTTTCGGGCGAATTAATGGTTCTGCGGTCATTGAAATCTGATTGTCCGATGGCATATGTAGAGAGTGAATATTTTCTACCTTGACGAAAACCCTAGGTTAGCCGCTCGCTTCCACGGCGACAAGCACGTCGTGAGAATGGTACTGGAGACAGCCCAGATACTGTCAACAGCACATCATGTCTTGGATGGTGACGACAACCGTTTCAGTCCGCTAGCGTTGGAACGCGGCTTGTATCGCCCATCGCACTTCAATCACCCTACTGTCAGGTGGGTTCGCGAACATTCCGACAACTATCTTTGGACGTGGAACTTTTTCACTATTTTATGCCGTGAGTTTGAGTTTCGCCGACAGGGTAAGCAACACAAATCATCCCAACTTATCGAGCCACTTCGGCAGCCTCCGGACAATATTTGGAAGGCGAGTTATTCAGAAATCCACCATCCGCCATTGGTTATGCCAGAGGAATTCCATAGGGATGATCCGGTAGCATCCTATAGAGATTACTATCATCTTAAGTGGCAGCAGGGGATTGTCAGTTATGACTGGGGAAGGAAGATTCCGGATTGGCTTAAAGAGAGAATCAGTTTGAAGGAGTTTTTCTTCAATCCAAATTAATATTTTCAACTGAGCAATTCGTTATATTGGTGAAGCCGCGTCTGGCCAGTCCAACCAGCGCACGCATCTGAGGTTCAGCCGCCGTTTCGCATCTGCTCGATCTCCTCTGTCGAAAGCTTCGTGTATCTTTGAACTTCCAGATCCGACTTCCCGTCTCGTATCAGCCGTTCCGCCATTTCACATGCAGCCTTGTGAGCTCCCCTTTCTTCACCTATTTTGTTACCTCGTGCTTCGGCTTCTGCAACCGACTGCGGCATCACACCTTTCCACTGCCTCATGATCTCTTCCAACTGCTCTCTTTCCGGCATGGTTCTCGCTCCCGAACGCTTCGTCTGCAATGCCTGTTCCAACTCACCCATTGTAACTGACCGATGGGTGTTCGTGAAATATTTATGATAACTCCTGATGAAGTCCTCCCGCTCACTCTTCGGCAACGGCGCGGTCTGTTCCATCCAATCCGAATACGTGTCCTGATCCGCTTCCCAGATGTCGGCCATGGCCTGCAGAGCCAGTCGCTCCCTCAACGGCAGCTCAGCCATGCGTCTTCGCACCTCCTCATCGCCCAGATTGACGAAGATCGTCCTGAAGTCGATCAGATAGTCCCCGAACGCATCCAGAAACTCACCGGGCAGCCCTTCGTGCTGAAAGGCATGGAATGTCTTCTCTCGCTTCCACTGTAAGCGACCGTGATAGATTGTGACTGGCAACACCGCCAGTGCATCTTTCGCATACAGTCTCGCCATGTAGGTCAGCAGCTGACGCATAAGTCCGGGATCGGCTCCGCTTTTATGCTCAATCAGCACACTGATCACAACCCGCTCGCCGCTTTTCAGTGGGATGTCAACGATCAGATCCGACAGATACTCCTTCAACTCGGCGGCATCCGGCAGATTGCCTTTCCTAACCGTGATCGAGTCAAGGTCCAACAGGTCGCGCCGGTATGTAGCCAAGATGAACCACAGCAACGGCCTGATCTGCTCGGGAGTTTCAAAATGAGTGCCGAAAAAATGATAGTGCCAGGGTCCCTGTGCTGAAGAATAGTCTTTCGATTTGGATGTCTTTACCATCGATTGCCTCCATGGTCTGTATGGGAAAGTTGAATAGCTGCTGAAGCGGCATGTCGGTCTGCAGACAGATACCTGCAATTCAGGCAGAATCCGCTTCAATACATCAAATCAAAGCGGATTTCAACCGAAAACCCAAAATCCAGAGGAACGAATTAACTCCGAACACTTCCGACTGGCACAAACATCAAGTCAAACCACGACTATGGGACGACAATACGGCTGATTGATGACTTTTGCGCACCCAAGGTCAACGCATGACGCATTCGAGAAGTAAATTTCGAAAATATTGATTCGGCCGACACAGAAAACGTCATTCTTTTTTCTGAAGATCGTGCCGGAAACAGCGAATGGCAGAAATGAATTGCCAGATAAACCACCTGATTCGCTAACTTGAGTAACTAGTCTGGCGCACCGCATCCTTGGGTTGACTCATCGTCTCAATGTTGCTGCCTCAGTAGGGGTTGCATTGACGAGCGAGTGTTACGACTCGGGCATCGTAGCTCATCAAGCCTCTTCGGCTGTCACCAAGCGGTATTGGTTAACTTTTGCTGGTTTCCCGCTTTGAGCCGCCCAGACACAACGGCGAATCGGCAACCGAATTACTCTTCGAACTCCACTCATCCGGTGTCATCGTATGAAGCGACAGCGCGTGGATTGGCCCAGCGATTTCGTCCGACAGCACTTCATTGATCATGCGGTGGCGGAAAATCAGGGACTGGTCCTGAAATTTCGCTGAGACTGCAACAACCTTGAAATGTGACTCAGAACCCGGTGGAACACTGTGCATGGAGCTCTCGTTGATCACCTCAAGATGAACCGGCGACAGTGCTTCTGTAAGTTTCTGTGTGATTTGATTCTGTACCAGCATGATGTCAAAAATTATACTCCATCTATAGTTCGCGTCAGGTGTTCCCAAGCGTTTCCGCAAATGCAGAAATAACGCTGATTTCAACCTCGCAACATCGGAATTTGAAGTGAAAGACAATAATATAAATTACAATGTATTGACAATAGGGACCGACAGAAATACACCGATTGGTTTAGCATTTGCCAAGACGATTAAGGAGACATGAATGTTCAGGAAAACCGATACCATAGAAAGTTATGACGAGGTGCTCTGGGAGGCAATCCAGAATGAGGAAACGCGCCAGGAAGAGCACATTGAGCTGATCGCATCAGAGAACTATACCAGCCCGAGGGTGTTGCAGGCTCAAGGCTCTGTGCTGACCAACAAGTACGCCGAGGGATACCCGGGCCGACGCTACTACGGTGGGTGTGAGTTCGTCGATGTCGCCGAGAACCTTGCGATCGAGCGAGCCAAACAGCTGTTTGATGCGGATTATGTCAACGTCCAGCCACATTCAGGCTCACAGGCCAATTCAGCGGTATTCCTGGCATTGCTTGAACCGCACGATACCGTATTGGGTATGAGTTTGGATCACGGCGGGCATCTGACGCACGGTGCAAAAGTCAACTTCTCCGGGAAACTCTACAACTCCGTACTCTACGGTGTCGATTCCGAAGGTATCGCAGACTACGGACAGATTGCCGAGCTCGCGGCAGAGCACAAACCCAGAATGATAATCGCCGGCTTTTCGGCGTATTCGCGGGTGATGGACTGGGAACGTTTCCGTCAGATCGCCGACGACAACGATGCCTACCTGTTCGTGGACATGGCACATGTCGCAGGCTTGGTTGCCGCAGGACTCTACCCGAATCCCGTACCCATCGCTGACGTGACGACAACTACGACGCACAAGACGCTTCGAGGACCCAGAGGCGGTCTGATCCTGGCTCGCAAGAATGACGAAGTTCAGAAAAAACTGGCGTCCGCGGTGTTTCCCGGCGGGCAGGGTGGCCCGATGATGCATGTGATCGCCGGCAAGGCGGTGGCATTCAAGGAAGCGCTCGAACCCGAATTCAAGGCATATCAGCAAAAAGTGCTGGACAATGCCAGGGCAATGGCGGCGACTTTCATGGAACGGGGCTACAAAGTGGTGTCGGGTGGCACGGACGACCACCTGTTTCTGCTTGACCTGATTGACAAGGACATCACCGGCAAGGATGCCTCCGCCGCGCTGGGCGCGGCCAATATCACGGTGAACAAGAATACGGTACCGAATGATCCGCGCTCACCTTTTGTGACCAGCGGACTGCGAATCGGGTCGCCGGCTTCGACGACCCGGGGATTCGGAACCGAAGAGATGTCCACGCTCACACACTGGATGTGCGACATACTTGATGACCTGGGCAACGAATCTGTCATTGACCGGGTCAAGGAAAAAGTTCTGGAACTTTGCGGTCGGTTTCCGGTCTATCAGTAGCTGCCATACCCGTGACAGACAGGGAGGTCTGAGGTGAAGAATTATTCGATCTTCACATTGGCCCGCCATGCACTCGATCGACGAAAAAGCTGGTCTCGGGCGTGGCGCGACCCGACCCCCAGGCCCAGCTATGATGTTGTCATCGTCGGTGGCGGCGGGCACGGATTGGCCACCGCATACTATCTGGCATCCGAACACGGCATCACCAATATCGCTGTCGTCGAGAAAGGCTGGATCGGTGGCGGTAACACCGGACGCAACACAACTATAGTCCGTTCCAACTACCTGTGGGACGAAGCGGCTCACCTCTATGAGAAATCGCTTGTGCTGTGGGAATCCCTGTCACAGGAGCTGAATTTCAACGTCATGTTCAGTCAGCGAGGTGTGATGAATCTGGGACACAATCTGCAGGACATGCGGGATATCTACAGACGATCGAATGCGAACATGCTGAACGGCATTGACTCCGAGATTCTCACTCCGCAGCAGATCAATGGCATTGTTCCGATCATGAATACCTCCCCCTACGCGCGCTATCCCGTGCTCGGGGCATCCTTTCAGCGACGCGGTGGAATCGCGAGACACGACGCGGTGGCGTGGGGGTTTGCCCGGGCTGCGGACAGACACGGGGTGGATATCATCCAGAACTGTGAGGTGACGGGCATACGAAGAAACAATGGAAGGGTCGAAGGCGTTGAGACCACACGCGGATTCATCGGTGCCGGTAAAGTCGGTGTTGTTGCGGCCGGACACTCCAGTGTCATCGCGGAAATGGCCGGCATTCGGATGCCAATTGAGAGTCATCCTTTACAGGCGCTCGTATCCGAACCGATCAAACCGGTCCTGCACACTGTTGTCATGTCGAATGCGGTGCATGGCTACATCAGCCAGTCTGACAAGGGGGAACTGGTAATCGGCGCAGGCGTCGATTCCTATCTGGGGTACGGTCAGAGAGGGAGCTTTTCGACAATCGAAGGCAATATAGCTGCAATCGTTGAGCTGTTTCCGATTTTCAGTCGGGTTCGCATGCTGCGACAGTGGGGTGGAATTGTTGATGTCTGCCCGGATGCCTGTCCGATCATATCCAAAACATCGGTTGATGGGCTGTATTTCAATTGCGGTTGGGGGACCGGTGGATTCAAGGCGACCCCGGGTTCCGGCTGGGTGTTCGCACACACGATCGCGCGTGACGAGCCACATCGTCTGAATGCCGCGTTCGGAATTGACCGGTTCGTGACCGGTGCGTTGATCGATGAGCATGGAGCTGCCGGTGTCGCGCACTGAATTTCAACTTGATATGAGGATACACAAATGCTGTTGATCCGATGTCCTTGGTGCGGTCTCAGGGAGCAGGCCGAGTTCAGTTGCGGTGGAGAGGCACACATCGTCCGTCCGCTCAACCCTGATGAGCTGACTGACGAAGAATGGGCTGACTACCTTTTCATGCGCGACAACACCAAGGGCTGGCAATCCGAACAGTGGGTCCATAGCGGTGGATGCCGGCGCTGGTTCAACGCGCAAAGAGATACCGTCACATATAAGTTCGGTGCCACCTACAAGCACACTGACCCGAAACCGGAGGAACGAGATTGAACCAGAAGAATCGACTTCCCACCGGCGGACAGATTGATCGTGGCCAGCCTGTCAGTTTTAAATTCAACGGAAAGACTTACGGTGGCTTTTCCGGTGACACTGTTGCTTCGGCACTGCTCGCAAATGACGTGAGGCTGGTTGCCCGAAGTCTCAAGTACCACAGGCCGCGAGGAATCATGGGCAGCGGCGCTGAGGAACCCAGTGCGCTTCTTCAGGTTGAACGAGGGGCTCGTTCCATTCCTAATTTGCGCGCGACGCAGACAGAGATCTATGACGGGATGAAAGTGTCGAGCGTCAACAGCTGGCCCGGTGTTTCCTTTGATGCCCTGTCACTGATGAATTGGTTCTCTCCATTTCTGCAGGCCGGGTTCTACTACAAGACTTTCATGTATCCGCGAAAAGGATGGATGTTTTATGAGAAAGTGATCAGGCGCGCGGCCGGATTCGGAAAAGCGAGTTCCGAACCTGACCCTGATCGTTACGACAAGATCAATACCTGGTGTGACGTGCTGGTGGTCGGTGGCGGTCCGACCGGGCTGGCCGCAGCACTTGGAGCGGCGCGCGCGGGCGCGCGCGTCATCGTCGCGGACGAGAGTCAGCAGTTTGGCGGTGGCTTTCTGCGCACGGCATCGGAGGAGTATCTGCAATGGATAAGTCACGTACTGCGCGAACTTGAGGATTCTTCAGAGGTACGGTTGTTCAAGCGTACCACCGTTGCCGGTTATTACGATGGCGATTTCCTCGTGATGAACGAACGTCTGACCGATCATCTCGGTGATGCGGCAAGCCGCAGTGCCAGGGAAAAGGTTTGGCGGGTTCGGGCCAAGCAGGTCATTCTGGCAACCGGTGCGATAGAACGTCCACTTGTTTTTGCCAACAACGATCTGCCCGGCATCATGCTGTCGTCGGCGGTTTCAGACTATATCAATCGTTACGCAGTCACACCGGGACAGAACGCGGTGATATTCACCAACAACGACACTGCCTACCGAAGTGTGGTGCATATGCTGGACAGCGGTATTCGGGTCGTCGCGCTGGTCGACGCCCGTCCCGAAGTCTCCGATTCTTTGTTCGACACACTGGCGCACCGCGGAGTCAGGATGCTCAAGGGTTCGGTAGTTGTCCGCGCGCAAGGAAAGAAGATTGTTTCGGCGGTGGAGGTGATGAGACTTTCAGCTGATGGCAGATCGCTGGATGGAGCCTCCGAGAAGTTAGACTGCGACCTGCTCGCTGTTTCCGGAGGCTGGAGTCCTGCGGTGCATCTGCAGGCGCAGTCGGGAGCCAAACCGGTATTTAATGTCGAGAAGGCATGCTTTGTGCCCGGTCCGGCTGTACAGAATGAATGTTCGGTTGGCGCGGCCAGTGGTAAATTTTCTGCCGGGGAGGCTGTGGGAGGTGGTTACCGGGCAGGAATTTCAGCAGCTGGGAACGCTGGATACCCGATAGTCGACTTACCCGCGATTCAGGAAGTATCCGACGATTACGTCAACGAGTACGACATCAGACCGCTGTGGCAGGTGCCGGGTTCAGGATCTTCAGATCGATCAAAGAGATTTGTGGACTTTCAAAACGATACCACGGTCAAGGATATCAAGGTCGCGGTGCAGGAAGGATACCAGTCCATCGAGCATCTGAAAAGATATACATTGCTCGGCTTCGGTACCGACCAGGGCAAGCTGGGAAACATCAACGGTATGGCCATCCTGTCCGAGGAGATCGGTCAGGACCTGGTGCAGACCGGTACAACGACATTCAGACCCTTCTATACCCCGGTGACATTCGGCGCGATCGCCGGCCGTGAGATCGGTCCGACATTTTTTGATCCGGTTCGCAAGACCGCGATGCACGACTGGCATGTCGAGCATGGTGCGGAATTTGAGAATGTAGGGCAGTGGAAGCGGCCGTGGTACTATCCGAAACCGGGAGAGACCATGCATCAGGCGGTTAACCGCGAGTGCATGGCCGTAAGAAAACAGGCTGGCGTGATTGATGCGTCGACTTTGGGCAAGATCGAAATCTACGGTCCGGATTCAGCGGATTTCCTGAATTATGTCTATACAAACTCTTGGTCGAAACTGCCGGTTGGATCCTGTCGCTATGGACTGATGCTGGGAGAGGACGGAATGATCATGGATGATGGTGTAACCGCCAGACTCGGTGATGACCACTTCTACATGACAACAACAACTGGCGGGGCGGCTGCGGTTTTGTCTTGGATGGAACGTTGGCGGCAGACCGAATGGCCGTCCATGAAAGTGTACTTTACGTCTGTAACCGATCAATGGGCCGTTATATCGATTGCCGGTCCGAAATCGCGTGACATACTGAAAAAAGTCGCACCGACCTTCGATGCTTCCAACGATCGGTTTCCGTTCATGACTTTTCAAGATTCTGTGGTGGCAGGCGTTGACGCCCGGATATTCCGCGTGAGTTTCAGTGGTGAGCTGTCCTACGAAATCAACGTCCCCTCGGATTTTGGAAAAGATGTCTGGGAGAAGGTGTTCGAGGCCGGAATGGAATTTGGAATCACACCTTACGGAACAGAGACAATGCACGTACTGCGAGCCGAAAAAGGGTTCATCATTGTCGGGCAGGACACCGACGGCTCGATGACGCCTGTCGATATGGGTATGTCCTGGATCGTCTCAAAATATAAAGATTGTCTGGGGAAACGATCGTTGAGCCGGGCCGACTGCATTCGGGAAGATCGCAAGCAGTTCGTCGGGTTGCTGACTGAAGATGCCAGCAAGGTGTTGCCCGAAGGCGCCCAGCTCGTGGAAGAGCCATCCGATGTGCGTCCCACCCCGATGATCGGCCATGTTACCTCCAGTTACTTCAGTGCGAGTCTGGGACGCTCCATCGCGTTGGCGGTGGTCAAGGGTGGACGATCCAGAATGGGTGCGCGAATCTATTCGATTCTGATGACGGGAGAAACAGTACCGGTGTCGATCTGCAATCCCGTATTTTACGACCGTGAGGGGGAAAGGCAGAATGTTTGAGCTGGCACCAATGCGATCACCTCTGAATTCCATCCAGGGAGAAGAAGCGCCTTGTGTCGAGTTGAATGGCGTCACTCTCACCGAGCTGCCATTTCTGGGGCATTACAACGTTCGCTTTCAGCCGGATGATCAAGCGGCGAGTTCGAGGTTCCGTCGGTTTTTGGGGTTCGATGTGCCGCAGGAAGCAAATATTTTTGTTGTGCACGAAGATAATCTCTGTGCGTGGCTTGGTCCCGACGAATGGCTGATTATTACCCCATTTCATACAAAAGACTCGCTGGACCATGCGCTGAACGGGTTCGCGTCCGATGGCGGATTTGTGACCTGTGTCGATATCAGCGCGGCTCAAACCATCATTCGTGTGTCCGGACCGAAAGCCGCCGACTTGTTGGGTAGAGGTGTGTCATACGACCTTCATCCGCGCAATTTTCAAGCAGGTGCCTGTATCCAGACCATGCTGGCGCGGGCAAATGTCACCCTGTTGGCCCAGTCAGCGTCTGAGGTGACGATTGATATTGTTGTCAGACGAAGTTTTGCCGACCATCTATGGGGCTGGCTGGTGGATGCCGGTCAGGAAAGCGAGTTCTATCCGCTCTAGGTGCTGATTCCACCGGCCTCGAGTATCCGAGGAATTCTATCTTCCCAGCCGATTGCCATGACGTGCAACCCCCCTGCAATCTGCCTGAGTTCACTGACAAGTTCACCGGACATCCGGATGCTGGTCTCAGCGATCCGATTCCGGTCGTCTCCTTGGTCAGCTATCCTGCTTATCAGCGCATCGGGTACAGTAATACCGGGAACCTTCTCATTCATATACTGTGCCATTTTCACTGACTTGATGGGAATCACACCCGCCAGAATTGGTATGTTGACATCGCCTATTCTTTCCATGAAAGAACGGAACTGCCCGGTATCGTAAATGGCCTGTGTCTGAAGGAAGGAGGCACCCGAATCAATCTTTCGGTGCATGTTCTCGATTTCAGTCTCCAGATTCGGTGATCCGGGATTGACGACCGCACCGACACAGAATTTCGGTGTTCCGTTGAGGGGGTTTCCCATGTAGTCGGTACCCGACTGGATTGCATTCACCGCATCCAGAAGCTGCGACGCAAACAGATCGAAAACCGGTTTGGCATCCGGGTGGTCGCCTGCTTTGGGAGGGTCCCCGCCCATGAACACCAGATTCGGTATGCCAAGCGCGGCCGCACCGAGCATACAGGCCTGAATGGCGATTCGATTCTTGTCACGGGAGGTCATCTGGACAATGGGCTCTATCCCGCGATCGAGCAGCAGATGCGCCACTGCGGTGGGGTCCATGGCCATTCTCGCGGCGTGAGATTCTGTCAGATTGAAGGCGGTGATCTGATGTTTGAGCATGTCGGCTTTCGCAAACAGTGCTGTCAAGTCAGTTCCTTTCGGTGGAGTCAGTTCACAGGTGATGATGAAATCGCCGTTGTCGATTTTCTGCCGTAGTTTGCTCATGACAAAAATAATTCTTCTCCGTCTGGATGTGAATAAGAGTTGATGATCGGAAGAAACTGCTTTTATAGTATAGGTGTAATGCGATCATTGTTATCCAAGAAATAAAATTAAGGCTATGGCGTACGACGAAAAGTTTGTAAGAGGTCTCGAGTGGATGTGGGGAGACGGCTTTCTGTCACCTGGCGGTCGCGAGGAGATTGATGAGATATTGCGCGGTACAAGTATCAAGGACGAGAAGGTGCTCGATTTCGGCTGCGGTATCGGTGGTATCGATCGTTTGTTGGTGACCGAGTACAAAGCTCAGAAAGTTGTCGGAATCGATGTGATCGAAGCACTGATCAGTCGGGCCCGTCATGACACGGAGGCTGCAGGGCTGACCGAACAGATTGAGTACAGGCTGGTCGAGCCGGGGCCTCTCGACTTCGACGACGCCGAATTCGATGTAGTGTTCACCAAAGATGTGATTGTTCACATACAGGACAAGCATTCGATATTTGAAGACATCCATCGTACTCTTCGCCAAGGGGGTGTCCTGGTCGGTTGTGACTGGTTGGGCAGCGACAACACCAATCAGTCAGAACTGGTCCGTGCCTGGCTTGATTTCTCCAAACTGGAATTTCACTTCCATACAGCCGCCCAGCTGCAGCGATTGCTCACCGAAGTTGGATTTGATTCTGTGCGTACCCGGGACCGTAACAGTTGGTACGGCAATGCCGTACGCGATGAAATCAGCACGGTCAGCGGTGAACGTCGATCTGAGTTTGTGGAGAAATTCGGAGAGGAAATGGCCGACAACCGGTTGCGAAGTTCAACTCTGAAGATGAAGGCTGTCGATGCCGGTGAACTGCGGCCGACACATTTCCGTGCGGTCAAAATCTAACTCTTTTGCTTATTGAGTTGCAGAAATGACATTGGATGACTTGCAACGTAGACGAATTTGGTCTGTTCGTCAACAGACATGGAACGTAACCATTAGGATTTTGGAACGAAAATATTCATATTTTTCAGTGATTTACACTAAAATTCACATATTCGTTCCACAATAAATGGAACGAAAAAGCCGATTTGCCGTAAAAAGCGTTCCAGCCAACTCGGCGTATGAGATAACGCACGCTGGAATGCTGCAAATTTGGAGATGCTGATTCGACAGGTGCTGGACTATCGTCGAGAAGGAGCAATGACGGAATGTTATCCCATCAACCTGATTTCCAAGACATTAGAATTCCACTAAATCGATTTGCATACCTGCTGAAATCCGCTTTGGTACCGAGAATCGGTCTTTTTCAATTTTTCGTTTTGGCGAACGATATTTCAGAGCTTCGTCAATTCAAAATTTTTCAAAACATAGTGACTAAACTATAGTTGTTTGTATAATCGCTTTTTCCTGTGCCTGCCTCTATGCTCGGATGAAATTCTGGCAGTTGTCCATGCGAAGGGCTCTATCTGTGTTAGATTGGAACAAATTTTTTTGAGCAAGCAGGAATCATGCTGGGATAAGCCAAAATTTCTCCCATTGTTGTTTCAAATCATTGATTCAAGGGTTTTAAATGAAAATTCTCTTTGCCGATAAGTTTCCATCCAAGCAACTCGAACAACTGCTAAGCAAAGGTCACGAGACGAGTTTTCAGCCAGACCTGCAGGCAGACGACATTCCTGGTGCGATTGCGGGTTATGAGGCTTTGGTGGTACGTGGTACCAAGGTCGAAAAGGCGACACTGGAAGCAGCCGATCAACTGAAAATTGTGATCCGAGCCGGTGCCGGAACCAACACGATTGACAAGCAATCCGCATCTGAGAAGGGCATTCCGGTCTGCAACGTTCCCGGTAAGAATGCCATTGCGGTCGCGGAACTGACAATGGGACTGCTGCTGGCGATCGATCGCAGAATTCCGGACAATATACGGGAACTGAAGGAAGGACAGTGGAACAAAAAAACCTTTTCCAATGCCAAGGGATTGTTTGGACGATCCATCGGGATTGTAGGTGTCGGGTCAATTGGTATGGCCGTCGCGGAACGTGCCGGTGCATTCGGTCTGCAAGTGAACATGATCGAGAAGCCGGGTCGGTCACCTGAACTGTTGCAAAGGATGCAATCGCTCGATGTACAGACTGTCGACAGCCTTGAGCAGCTGGTAAGGAACAGCGATATCGTCAGTGTCCATGTTCCCGCCGCCGCAGGTACGAAAAATCTGGTCGATGAGGAATTTCTGGGTTGGATGCGCGAGGGTGCGGTAATACTGAATACATCCCGTGGCGACGTAGTCGATGAACAGGCGTTGCTCAAGGCACTGGACAGCAAGGGATTGCGAGCCGGATTGGATGTCTACGCGAACGAACCCGGTGCCTCAAGCGGTGAATTCAATTCCGAGCTGGCCCGACATCCGAGCGTTTATGGAACACATCACATCGGTGCGTCGACCGATCAGGCGCAGGACGCAGTAGCGGATGGCGTTATTGAAATTATCAATGCCTTTTCAAAAGGTGACATCATCAATCAAGTCAATCAGTAAACTTCTTCTTTAAACACTGTAATTTTGAAACTGTCGGAGGTGAACTTTGCCGAAACGTGCCTATAACTTTTGTCCCGGACCCTGTACACTGCCGTATGAGGTTCTGGAGGAAACCCAGTCTGAGCTTGTCAACTACAAAGACACCGGGATGTCGATCATTGAACACAGTCATCGGGGAAAACACTACGATGAAGTGCATGGCGAAGTTGTCGATCTTGTCAAGGAACTGTTGCAGGTTCCGGACGAATTCACCATTCTCCTGATTCAAGGCGGTGCGACGTTGCAGTTCGCGATGTCGGCCATGAATCTTCTTGCTCCCGATGATAAGGCGGGATTTGTGAATTCCGGACACTGGGCGAAACTCGCGATGAAAGATACCAGAGTCTACGGAAATATATACACCGCCTGGGACGGCAGTGATGGTAACTTTTCCAGGTCACCGCGGGCCGATGAGATTGAACTTGAATCTGATACATCTTATCTGCACGTCACCACCAATGAGACCATTGGTGGGGTGAGACTGTTTGAATGGCCTGATCTCGGTGTGCCCTTGGTTGCGGACATGTCGTCAGATTACCTCTCCAGACCTATACCCTGGGAGTTGATCAATGTCGCTTACGGCGGTGCGCAGAAGAATATCGGTCCCTCTGGTGTAGCGTTGGTGATTGTCAGGAAGTCTGTGCTTGATACCAAGCCGCGGGAACTGCCGAGCTACCTGGATTACCGCCGGCATCATGAGAGCGGTTCGCGATTCAACACGCCTGCAGTATTCGCAATTTACGTTGCCGGAAAAGTACTCAAATACTACAAGGAACGCGGTGGAGTCGAAGAGTTTGCGAAAATCGCTCGAATCAAGTCGGGACACCTATACGACGCGATTGATGCGAGTGACGGATTCTATGATTGTCCGGTGCAGGGTGAGAGCCGATCGATGATGAACGTAGTCTTCCGCTTACCCAGTGATCAGTTGCAAGCCAAATTTCTGGAACAGGCGGCATCGGTTGACCTGGTGAACCTTGAAGGCCATCGAAGTGTTGGAGGGTTGCGTGCCAGCATTTACAATTCCATGCCGATGGAAGGTGCTGAGACACTGGCGAACTTCATGAGTGACTTTCACACTGCGAACTCCTGATCCATTCCAGATCTGATAATCCGAGGACTGCCCGACATGCCGGTCATTTCAAAATTTGATGGCTATCTGGTCAAGCCCGAGCATGTTCAGAGCGTGGTCACACCGGCATACGACGCGATGCTCCCTTCGGAGCGTCGCGAGTTTGCCGGGAAGTTTCCTGACAACTATGTCAACGTGATGCGCACGCTGGAGGAGTTTACTGAGTCACCCCCGACGCTTGATGAGATTCTCGATCACAACAAATCCCATTTCAACCAGTTGATGGCGAATGGTGTTTTCGCGAAAAACCCTTCACCGTCCTATTTCCTTTACAGACTGCGAGCAGGCAGTCACGAACAGACTGGATTGATAGCGGATATTCCAGTCAGCGACTATGTTGAGGGAAGACTCAAGAAACACGAGGACACGCAGGTTGAGAAAGAGAACATGCTGACACGGTATCAGGAATCAGTCGGCATCACTTCCAGTCCCATCTGCGTCGCCTATGCCGACACAGATGAAATATCCGAGGCAAAGCGTAAGGTGATGAGTGAGACACCGATTCTTGATTTTTCGGCCTGGGACGATGTGGAGCAGACGATATGGCAAGTGAGCGACCCCGAGGTTGAGGGGCAGTTGCAGCGGAGTTTTGGGGAGATTGAATATACCTACCTTACGGACGGACATCATCGATGTGCTTCAGGTGTGCGATTTGCCGAGATCGCCAGACAGCGCGAAGCATCCGTCGAGAATTCCAAGTCCGATCAGATGTTGGTTGCGCTTTTTCCGAAAAGTGAGTTGAGAATATTTTCTTATTTCCGTTGCGTACGCGACCTCAATGGGCTGGAAGTTCCAGAATTCATTGGCGCAATCGAATCTGCTGGAATTCGTGTTGAATCCCGCCATCTGAATGATATCGATCATCTTCTGCCGAAGAAGGCGCGGGAAGTGACCATGGTTGTTGACGAGCGGGCCTATAGTCTGCATATTCCGCAGGCGATGGTGCCACAGGACGACCCGGCGGGGTCACTCGACGTATCGGTACTGCAGGAGCGTGTGCTTTCCCCGATTCTTGGAATACGTGATGCGCGCTCCGATCAACGCCTGAACTATACACCCGGTGTCGAAGGTATCGCAGGGCTGATAGAGCGTTGCAGAAAAGGCTGGCGAGTCGGGTTTGCCTGTGTCGATACCGCGATTCAGGAAGTGATCGATGTCGCTGACGCAGGGCAGGTCATGCCACCGAAATCAACTTGGTTTGACCCGAAACTCCGGGCAGGAATATTTGTTCGATATTGCTGAGACTGAAAATTTCCGCTTTGCGGTTTCAGTCGTCATCCACCGTTGAGGGGCCTTTCCCTCGGAACCCGAACAATATCACCAAGGTAATCACGATCGGTAGAACGATCAGGGTGTTCAGTACTGTTTCACTCATGTCCTTAATCCATATTCAGCGTCGGCAAATTCGATTGCCCTTAGCCAACTCGGTCTGTATTCACGAAACTTCCCGAAGGAGGTGTTGAACAGGCTTACTGTAATCCCGGTCGTGTTCAAGTGCCGGGATCATCTGTCGGGCTTTGTCGACCTCTTCGGTGTCAACCTCGGAAATTATATAACCTCTTTCCTCTTCGCCGTCCTCAAGAATTCTCCCCCATGGATCAATGATCAGAGAATGTCCGTAAGTCTTGGCTCTGCCGTGATCACCATACTGGCACGGCGCGATAACATATGCGCCTGTCTCAATTGCCCGACTTCTCAACATGACATGCCAGTGGGCGTGTCCTGTCGTTCGGGTAAAGGCCGCTGGCACCGAGATTACGGAAGCGCCGGCATGCGCGAGTGATCTGTATAGGTGCGGAAATCGAAGATCGTAGCACACCGTAAGACCCAGCGTGCACCACGGCATGTCAGCGGTAATCGCCTCGTTACCGGGTACAAACACATCAGACTCACGATAGATTTCACCATTGGGAAGGTTCACGTCAAACATGTGAATTTTGTCATAGCGTGTAGCGATCTGTCCGTCCGAGTCGAGCAGGATCGAGCGATTTCGCTTCTTGCCGGTCTCATCCCATACCGCGATCGAGCCCAACAGAATCCAAACACCGAGCTCCTTCGACACACTGCGATAAGCTGCTAATGTCGGATGTTCGACTTCTCGGAACGGTGCGACATCGAGGCCGCTCGCGTCAAGATTCAGAAATGAGAAAAACTCAGGCAGGCAGATCAGCTGGGCACCAGCATCGTACGCTTTCCGTGTCAATGCTATGGAATCGTCGATCGTCGCATCCAAATTGTCAGTAGCACAATTCTGGATACAGGCAATTTTGAACTTCATCAGTATTACCTCGCCAAATCAGTGTGTCGGGAATGTTAGATTTTATCAAAATGTATTATCCGGTAACTAAAATTGACGAACCATTTGTATCATCTTCACTACTTATTGGTTGATCGGGATCGATTAGACTGTTGCCAACTCGTGATGATCACTTGATCTGACAGATGCTTGATGTAGCAGCGAAAACCCTCGCGCCAGCTCAGCCAACTGCTCTCGGATTTGTTCGTCGACGCTTTCAACTGGCGGTAGCCGACCGCTGTCACGCTTTTCCAAGCGAACGATGTGTATCCCGAATTGGGTTTGAACGGGCATATCGGAAATGTGCCTCATGTCTGGCAATAACTTGGTGGTTTTTTCCGCGAGAATGTAATTTTTTGCGCTGACTGTTGACTGACTGGACAATACGAACGACATTGCGGCGAGGAGGCTTCATTTGTCATGCGAGATCAGATAGGTCTGCTGCATTGGTGTAGTTTGTCGTTAATTCCTGAACGGTGAATCGTCTTTGCATACTACAGTGTGGAATTTCCCGAGCAATCCGTTCCGCTTTCGTGCGCACAGTGTCGCTGTGCATCTTAGTGTTTCCAATTGACTGTGAACAAATCCCTCATTGCCTTGTCAACGCGAGTGATTGTCAATTCAATCAACTAGCTCCTAACTCATTAGCAGTTGACCGTCAAATTCACTGGCATATCGGAACAGTCCGTTTTTGTGGTATATGCAGTGATTGCACCACCGCTGAATTTGACTTGCAAACGTGATTTGAGGTACAAATGAAATTCAGGTTTGCTGAGCACGATTTTAGCGGCTGGGGATAAGTACATGAATGAAGTTCAATGACTGTCCTATTTTCTGCTGTGTCCGCAGGAAAAATTCTATTCATCGTTCTTTTGAGCCTGACGTTGAGTGGTTGCGGCGGCGGTGGTGTTGGCGGAACCGCGCCGAGTCGGCCGTCTCCTGGTTACCTCTCCACTGTCGAGGGATGTCTGACACCGACGCAGTACCGGACACGAATTGATGCTATTGGACAAACTCACAGAAATCACGCAGGATTCAGCGATACATGGGCACTGGGCACGATCAACGCCGACGAGGCTTGGGCTAAGTTACAAATTAAACGTGGTATGAATACAGAACCAGGTTTCGGTATTGCACTTGGTGTAATTGATTCCGGTATCGACACCGGGCACCCGGTTTTTTCGGGCAAAACGGTAACCGAAATATTTTTGCACGCCACCGCTGACGAAGATGGTACCCGTCGGTCTCACGGGACATCAGTCGCCAGCATAATGGTCGCAGCACCGAGTTCGAGTTTTATTAGCCAGACAGCAGGAGCACGCGGTGTCGCGTGGAGCGCAGATATTACGATGTTTGCTGTACCAGTCGGCTCTGGGGGTCGCAATTACATCCCGATATCGTTAGCCGACCTGAATAGCGTGCAGGCACGTTGGGTGACGAACATCAATCGTGCGAAAATTGGTCCAGCGGTGGTCGATCATTGGAATTCGTGAATGTAAGTTTGGGATTCAACGGTTTGATTGACTTTTATATTACGTCGGATCTTACCGTTAATTTGGGTAATTTCGTCAACGCGATCGAGCAGAGCGGGTCGAGCAATAAAACTGTTTATTTATGAGCAGCTGGGAATGCACACGGCGATTCCTGTGATGCGAATGACTTCCCGACCGGCTATAGGAATTTCCGCACAAACAATAAGGTCAATGCCAGATCGCCAGAGATTTTCGCCGGACTTCCCGCCAGATTTGCAACGTTAAGAAGTTACCACATTGCGGTCGTTGCTATTAAGAGCGACGGCGAAATCGCAAGTTTCTCCAACCGTTGCGGAATTGCAGCGAATTGGTGTATTGCCGCTCCAGGTTTCGGTGTCCGAATTGCATGGTTCGGATCATTAGACGGGCAAAACGGTCAGTTTGGGTCGGCTACGGGGAGCGGGACATCATACGCCGCACCAATGGTGACCGGCGGGCTGGCAGTGATGAAACACTTTTTTCGGAGCCAGCTCTCGAATATCGCTCTCGTCAGCCGACTCTATTCCACCGCCAACAAATCAGTGAGGTACTCCGACAGCTCCATCTGCGGCCAGGGACTGATGGACCTTGATGCCGCCGTCTCACCTATGTGGCCTCGAGGAGTCCGGTGGAAGATGGCGGCAGAGCTCTGGCCGGCACGTCCCTGAACTTGGGAATGGCACTTGGTGACGGCCTGACCCGTTCGTTTGCCGGTCAGGAGATCGTGGCATTTGATGAATTGGGAGCACCTTTCTGGTATTCGCTTGATGGATTTGCTGGAACCAAGTCCAGTCCATCCATTCAGACATGATTGAGGAAATTCATGGGTTCGACAAAAACAGACGTGAATTCGGGATATTCCGACCGGTTCTCGGTGCGCTCTCGACAGAATTTTCAACTCTGAAGTCGGATCGACTAAGCCTCGGACTGTTGGATACTACGACTGTCGTGAGTGATGGGGGTATCTCTCGCTGCTGGGACGGGCGGTTGTGGTTAACCACCTATTCTCGGATAAGTTGGGTCTCATTCTGTTTTCGACTGAGGGCGGTGGTAGTCAGGCGAGTATCACCGGAGTGGAGATTGCATCGAAGCCTGCCAAAAGGAACATAATGTTTCGAAGCGGGATCGTGGCCGAACACCGTTCACTGCTCGGGAGTTCTGCTACTGGAGCATTCGGCCGGATGTCGGGCAGTTCGGTATTCGCCGGGCTCGAAGGCAATTGGCGGGTTGGTTCCTGGCGGCTGAGCGCCGGTGCCGAAATCGGTACTGTTGCTGCTGACGTTGATGAAAACCTGCTTTCGATCAGGTCTCCATTGCACACCAGCGCTTTCGCGTTGTGAGCCGGGAAAATGCTCCATGAACGCAATACATTGAACTTCGCCGTATCTCAGCCGGTGAGAATCGAGTCTGGCGGTGCCGAATATGTGATACCGGTCGGCCGTACAATCGAAGGAAAGGTAATCAGGACTTCCAGTTCAGTCGATCTTGAACCCTCGGGAAGACAGGTCGACTTTAGCGCACGGTGGCGACGGTCATCGCCCGCCAGCGACAGAGATTTTCGTCTGGCGACTAGCCTATCGATTCATCCTGGTCCCCGTGCGGTTGCAGGTACTGAACTGAGCGTAATGGCAGGTTGGCGTTCTGGATTTTGACGGACATATTACTGACAGTGATGATTGACAAATTATTATTGCGACGGCTATCGGCAATGCATCAACCTTCCAGATAATTCCATTCATTGTGTTTATGCCTCATATGTCCTCATCACCTGGTGGTTCTATTCCCATAGGAACGCAAAGGCTCGATACTGATCTTTTACTGATTGAATATGACAAAGAAAAACGCTAGCAAGCGTTATTCGTCGTGTAAGATCTGACAGGAACGCGGTATTAGTGTCTGTACAATCCGCGAGTCCTACTGAAATACGATGTACATTGCCGATGTCCAGGCCGTCGCACCGTCGACTTGCATGCCCTGCAGATAAACCGGACGGAAGCCGTGCGGACCGTTGTCAGGATTGATCTCAAAGCTACCGCTTACATCCCGCGGCATACTTGAATCAGATAGTCGTTCGATAGCGACAAATATATCAGTGCCACCCAGCTCTTTGCGCACACGGCCTTTTTCCATCAGTTCGGCTCCGGAGACTTCAAAGTTGAACTGCGGGCAATGTACAAAGGGATTACCGTCGAGCGGATTGCCAACCTTCACATAGCCATCGATGGTCCCGGCGACCTGTATGTTGGCTTTCTCCAGATTGGAGACATCCATCTCGAACGTGTCGGTGTCGCCATAGGTGTCAGTCCGGAATCCAATTGTTGTCGGTCCGGCACGCCATGCAGTCTCTTCTATATGTTCAAGACCATAGGCATCGAAGGAGTTGATGACACCGTTACGAACGTCAATCGTGCCACGCCAGTCCGCCCAACGATAACGGTCGCGGATTCGTGCTCCGCCGATTCGGACTCGAACTCGTCGATCCGAGTAACCGGCCTCCTCCTGAAGATTGCGTTTATGGATGAGTCCGGTGTGATCGAACACATCGATTTCATCCCACCCAGCATAACCAAGCAACCTATATTCAAGTCTGGCAACACCCTGGTGCTTGAACTCGTCTCCCATCATATGGTTGCCACACCAGCTGAGGGCGACTGTACGCTCACCTGTTGTCGCCCATGTTCGACGCGCGCGCAATGCCTTACCTACAGCTTCACGCTCCAGAGTGTCGCAGATTAAACCTGTAACACCACCTTTTGTACCGAACACAGCCGTTCCAGGAACACCGCCACCGCAACGCCCGCGATGCTCGTCACCATTAGCGGAAGCTCCGAGTTTATAACCTCGTGCCGCTACTTCCTGATAGAGCCATGGGAAGTGACCCCAAGCTGAGGTAATCTCGACCAGCCGGTCCATGACGGGATGATGCCAATCCATGATGCAACGTCGCCCGCCGACATGTGGTATGAGCAGGTGGCCTTCCGGATCGTGGATATAGGTTCCCCATAGTTCTTCCAGCGGCCAGGCGCCGGGCTGAATCGTGTCGATGTCCATATCTTCGTTCCACTCAAAAGAGCGTGCGATATTACCCTTGGCGTCAAACGGAAACTCCGGTATCCTACCATGCAGGAAAACCACATTGTGATCACCTCCCGCGCAAGAATTTCCGCACCATTCAGTCCCCGGGTAGCAAACGAACTTGCCATCTTCGCTCAGGTTATGAATCAACTTTACATCATCATCCCAGTTGGTTTTGTTGATCTGAAAATCGTTGGCGGTGTAGCCCAGGTAGTCCAATCGGGCAATATCGCGACCGTATGTGAGATTGTAGACCGTATCGTTTGTGCCAACCGTATTATCCGAATGGACATGCAGATCACCGAACAATACCCGAGGACAGGGACACGCTTCATCTATAGTGACAAAGAATTCAGCATCTTGAACCTGTGGGGCATCGAGCATGGAAGCGGTTATCGCCAACTCGCCGGCAGTATCGGTCGGCAGGTCGGGAATCTCGGTGAACGCCCATCCTTTACTGGCGAGCGCTATCTTTTGCTCGTAAACGTGCTTACCATCCAACCTTGCGGTAACTACGACCTCTTCGTCTTCATCGAAGCAGGTATTACCCCAGACGTCTTCTGCCCGGACACCCAGAACTATCGACTCACTCGGCCGTAGCATGCGTGACCCGGCCATGATCAGTTGGGCAGGCTTCCCCGGTACTATGTCCATGACCACGTCTCCGGGTATCGCACAGAAACGGGAAGTGCCAAGTGGATCTATATAGTAGCGGAACCTAAATCCTTTTTCTACAAAGGTCTGGACTCTTGTGCCCGGTCCGCCGCTGCGTTGGTCTCCAAGTCGAATGATTATGTGGTCACCCGGCTTTAGGAAACCATCCACGGTATCTACAATCACTGCTTTTTGAAACGGTCGCTCGTGACCTTTTTGGTCGAAACGCACCTTGAGCGACTGTACCGTAGCCGGGCTTTGTCCCTCGCAAAGCGGTCCTGCCTGATATTCCGCCGACACATAATTAGCTGCGGATGGGTCGGTTGTCTGAAATAGAGCCCAGTCGGAGTAGAATTTGAAGGTTGCCTTGATCCAGGCACCGTCGGCGACTCCCGATGCGCCGACTTCGTAGTCCATTACTATTTGTGTCCATTCGCCGGCAACAAGCTTGTCGACATTGCAGGTAACTTTGCCGAGGAACGGCATTTTCCTGGTCTTTTCATACAAACCTATCGGTGCATGATAGTCGCCAAGCTTTTCCCTGATTTCAGCCTCGGTCGTACCGAACTGAGACCAGTTTTGAATCTTTTCCCTGCTTTCTGGCATTGACTGTCTCCTTATTTTTTCCAACTTGCATATCGCTGTTCCAATAGTTAAGCGAATTTTACTCAATCCAAGATTGATTTATTACTTTACTTGAACCGATGAATTTCACCCGGGACGGCGATACGCAATGTACCACCGTATCTGACGTGTTTGTGTTGAAAGAATGCGAAAAGCGACTTGCCGGTTTCGATTGGCCGAGTATCTTGTTGATGATTGTTGTCCGATCACATCTCTTTAGGGTGAATTGAATCTACCGCACCGATTGCAATCCATGGTGTCGGTAAATCGATTCGGTAGTATCACTCAAAAAATACTGGAATGCTTCGCTGGCCAGTTCGCAGGTTTTGTCGACCAATCCGATGGCGTAGCGTGTGGTGGTGTTATGCTCACCTTCGGAAAACGGTATTCGGTCAAAAATTTTCGGGAAGATTCGTATATAGCGAAGTGCGAGGTGATCGTAGACAACAGCGACATCCGCATCGCCATCGGCGACTGCCTGTGGTGCTTCCCGGTGGTGAATCAGGTTTCCCAAAAGCACCTTGTTGCTCGACTCCAGTAGGTCCGCGATTGCGCTTGCGACAAGTCCGTCCCTAACCGCGCTCCTCTCAAGAGTTTCACGGTATACCATGTGGCTGGCACTTTCCGTAACAGGATTGGAAAGGAAAATTCGCACATCGTCGCGCAAAAGGTCTCGCACTTCTCGAATACCCTTCGGATTGTGCTTGCGTACCAGAAAACTGTTGCCACGACTTTCCGCGAACACCTCTGTCCGACAAACCCTCTTTTCCTCGAGTAGCTTCTCCATGATATCATCCGGACTGATTACGATATTCGGTGTCGCGCTCAGACGAAGATTGCCGATTTCGATAGCACCGAATCGCATCCAGTCGAGATATACCTTTGGGGGTGTCGTACAATAGAATACAGACGAAAGCTGGCGACTTGAGCGAAAAGATTCCAAGGTCTCCTCAAGGGCCATGTGATGGTTACCATCGGAAAACACCCGCAGTTCCGAAGTTACCGGATCGCCATGAAAATCCAGACAATAATTACTGGATGGATGAAACCAGGAATTACGTGCTAATTCGGGGCTAGTCGCATTTTCCCTCGGCCATTCAAGTTGCATCAGTAGTTCCTATATGCCGATTTAATTGATGAATGCATATTCATATTTTCCGACCAACTTGACACCCGGCATTCTGAGGTTTTCTCGACATCTCGAAGAATACGAAAGAATTTTTAGGCAAACAGAATCAAAAAGAACCAATACGAAGTGCGGTAAAAAGTGGTGGCTATTTGAGCGCTTTTAGCTTTATCTGAAAACGGTTCATGAAACTTTTAGTTTACCATCCGTATAATATACGCTTTTGGACTTCCAGCTTACAGGATTAGAAAATCAAAAAAATGTAGCCTGACCGTTGCCTTGCAGGTTGTGGTCAGTAAGGAAGAATATTTCAGTTAGTGTAAAACCAATAAATGGATATTGGAGGATAAGAAATGCGAAAATCACTTCTCAAATTTATCGGGTTCGTCATGGCCGGAATCTTGGTCATCCCGGCTGCCATGGCGGAATATCCGGAAAGACCAATTACGTTGATGACCATGGTTCAACCGGGAGCTCAGATAGACCGTCTTGCCAGAGGTCTTGCAGAAAGGTTCAGTAAGGAACTTGGGCAGCCTGTGAATGTGAAAAACGTTACTGGAGGCTCTCACGGAAGTGTTATGGCAACGGAACTCAGCAAGGCAAAATCGGATGGGTATACCTTGGGTGTTGCTGCTGTAACCGCCTATACATACCAGCCGCACCATTCGCCGGTCAAATACGGATTCGATGATTTTGACTATCTGTCGCTTGTTGCACTGAACTCAAGTGGATTCATTTCCTTGCCTGAACGCCCGTGGAGTACGCTGAAAGAAGCTTTTGAATGGGCCAAGGCCAACAACAAGGCATTGGTATGCATGTTCCACGGCGCAGATGATCGCGATGCCATTCAGCGTATTGCAAAAGCCGAAGGCGTCAACATATCACTGATTCCCAGTAAGGGAGGTCCTTCGGTTATCAAAGCTGTGACAGGTGGACATGCCGACATTGGCTATGTCGGTGCAATCCTTTACGAACATGTCAGGGCAGGCAGGCTCAAATTGCTTGCATCTGCTCTCAATGAACGTCTGCCCCCGCTTCCCGACGTACCGACTCTCAAGGAACAGGGCTATGATGAAGCGGTGGAGATGATTGTCGGACTGGTTGCGCCCAAAGGCCTGCCCGACGATGTTGCAGCCACCGTACTCGCTGCAGCCGACAAACTCGCGAACGACTCGGATACCCAATCGTTTATCACCGAGCAACTGCTGATGCTTCCTGTCACCTGGGGACAGGATCATGCCAAGAAATCTCTCAAAGACCTGTATGATCTTTTTGGGGAGCAGGCAAAGAATCAATAAGGACCAGTAAGGTAACCGAACAGGTTCATCCGGTCCTCAGGACGGAACCTTGAACAGGGTTCAACGTGACATGCTGGCGTATGTGCTCATCGCACTGGCCAGCTTGTTGCTTCTTGTCTGGGCGATTCCGGCATATACCCCGGCGTATCCCGGTTACGGTGCCTCACCGGCTCTGGTTCCTAATGTTTCAGCTGCGGTCATGCTGATCATGGCCATCCTCGCATTCATACGGTTGTTGGTGGCGATAAGAGGCGGTAGAGCCTTGAATGTGCAAGAAACCGTGTTTCCGGACGAAGGGGGCGGTTCCGGGTTCACTCAAGTCGGTCGCGTGGATATTATCCATTTGACCAGGTTCATGGTACCTTCAGCACTTTACGTGATCGGCATCAATACCATCGGCTATCTTCCGTCTGCGTTGATCTTTCTGCTGCTGTTGCAGTACCTGGTAGGCGCACGCAACCCGATCAAAATTCTTGTTCTGGCCGTGGTTGCAGTTGCGGTGATGTATGCCGCCATGCGATACTTTTTCGGTGTTCCGATTCCCGGTTATTGATGGATATGTACATCTGAAGGCCAAATCATGGAAATGATTCTTTCGGGACTGATGGACTCACTGTCTCCTGTGAGTCTCATGTTTGTTTTTATTGGCGTCGCCACCGGTGTTGCTGTCGGTGCGATTCCGGGAATCAACGGTCCAATGGCCATTGCGCTGTTCATACCGTTGACATACTATATGTCTCCTCTCGCTGCTATCGGATTTTTAGTAGGGCTCAACAAAGGTGCTTTTTTCGGCGGTGCGATTTCCGCGGTTCTTCTAAGGACACCGGGAACTCCTGAGGCGGCAGCGACCACCTGGGACGGATATCCCCTGACAGAACAGGGTAAGGGGGAGAAGGCCCTCAGAATGGCACTTTACAGTTCCGTGTCCGGGGATTTCATTTCCACAACTGTGCTTATTTTGATTGCCGCCCCTCTCGCTACAGTCGCCCTATACATGGGTCCACCTGAAATGTTTGCGCTGATCTCTCTCGCTCTGACGGTGATCGCTGGAATCGGTACCAAATCCATTTCCCGTGGCCTGGTAGCCGCCGCAGCTGGGCTTCTCGTAGGTATGATCGGCACTGAACCGGTAACCGCGCTGCCACGCCTGACATTTGAGATATATCGACTGGAAAGCGGGCTGTCACTGATACCGGTGGCTATCGGACTTCTAGCGTTCTCTGAAATTCTGATTCAGCTTGAGCGGCTCAAGCTACGCGCGGGTGCCGAGGAAGCGGCGCGCAGTTTTTCCGACAAACCCGAAGACAAATTTGTGTCAAGAAAAGAGTTCTTCGGATGTACAAGAACATTGCTACGCGCTAGTGGAATTGGAATCGGTGTCGGGGCTATGCCGGGTTTAGGAGCACCGGTGGCATCGTTCCTTTCATACGATCAGGCACTCAAGCGTTCTAAGAAACCGGAGGAATTCGGCAAAGGGCGCCTGGAAGGAATCGCCTCATCCGAAGCTGCCAACAGTGCGGTAGTGGGTGCCAGCCTGATTCCGCTGTTTGTACTGGGTATTCCCGGCAACCTGGCCGTGGCTATGCTTATGGGTGCCTTCATGATTCATGGCATGATGCCGGGACCGCTCCTGTTCGAGGAAAATTCGCAGTTGATGTACGGGGTATTCGGCAGCCTAGTGATAGCGAGTTTTTTCCTGCTGTTCATAGGAAGATTCGGCCTAAAGCTGTTCTGCAAAGCAGTTCAGATTCCATCAGTGATACTCTATCCGGTAGTTATTTTTACCTGCATCATGGGTGCTTATCTCGGACAGTCGTCAATGTTCGATGTAATCGTGATGCTGGTATTCGGAGTGATCGGCTACTTCATGCGCAAGTTCGATTTCTCTTACGTGGCTTTTCTCATCGGTTTTATTCTTGTACCCGAATGGGAGCGGGCACTCCAGCAAGTGGTTATCACCTCCCAGTTCGATACCTTCATGTTCTTTCGCCGGCCGGTAGCAGTACTGCTAATGGGTCTGACGTTCTTTGTGATAATTCGGACTTTCCTCACCGGCGTTCGCAAGAAAGACTGACTCTACCTACAGTTGGTACAGAATTTCCGATTTCGGACATCCCGGGATAGCCATTCATCGGACTTTGCAATCTGACCGAGAATGTGGTAATGTCGTTTTCTGTTACAACAACACTACGTTTACACTACGTTTGAATGTGGAGGTAAAAGCCTGATATTCATTTCGTATGGAGTTTGGCATTACTGACTTGAAGAACAAAATATTCGTCATCATTCGCGTCAATTACTACCGATTCATCAGTGACAGAAACGAAAGAATCCTATATAATCAAGTCACTAAGAAATCAACCCCTGCCTGACTTAAAACATCTGGGACACCGCAAAACGAGGATGTACCCGAACAGAACGTTCAAATCCATAAATTTGGCATTACTCGTATGAAGTGGCCGCGCTGTCATTTTGTACAAGCCAAAGCAGAACGTCAGTAAGCATATGATCCTACTCGAATGAGCTGGCGGAATTGACAGAGTCCGTTGCACTTAATGCGCAGATGATCGGCGTGCTTGCGATTCTGGTGTGCACGATCATTCTTTTTGTCTCCGACATCATTCGCGTCGATGTCGTCGCGATATTGGTTCTGGTTGTATTGGGACTGACCAGCCTGATTCCAAATTTCCAAGGTTTGGTTCCAACCGAGCAGCTGTTTGACGGGTTTTCCAGCAATGCAGTTATTTCGATTATTGCAGTGATGGTCATTGGCGCGGCTCTAGACAAGACCGGTGCACTGAACCGACTTGCAGCGCGTATCCTGAAAGTCGCCGGTAATGCGGAGCGTCGCATCATGAGTCTCGTGTCCGGAACGGTCGGTGTAATTTCGGGGTTCATGCAGAACATCGGCGCAGCTGCGCTGTTCCTGCCTGTTGTTGACCGTATTTCCAAACGCAGCGGCGTGTCCAACGGGCGTCTTCTGTTGCCGATGGCGTATTGTGCGATTCTAGGTGGTACGCTGACCATGGTCGGTTCGAGCCCGCTCATCCTGCTCAACGACCTGCTGATATTTGCCAATAACGAACTGCCGTCTAATGTAGAACGGATGGAGACTTTCTCGCTCTTTGCTGTGACCCCCATCGGTATCGCATTGCTGATTGCTGGCGGTTGCTACTTTTATTTTTTCGGCAAGTATGTGCTTCCGCTCGGGACCCAAAAGTCGCTTGAGACAGGTGCGGTTACCTCGTATGTTCAGGACATCTACGGCATTACCGGCCAGATTTACGAAATTTCCACTGACGCAAACAGCAAGATTGTCGGTAGAACCGTTGGTGAACTGGAGGATGAATGGGGATATGACGAGCGGATAGTCGCTATTCATAACGGCTCGACTTTGGTTGTCGAACCTGAACGAAGCACGGAAATTACGGCGAATTGCGACCTCGCCCTCATGGGGCGGTATGAAAAAGTTGCTAAATATGTCGAATTCTATGACTTGAGTATGAAAAATGAGATCCGAGTATTCCAGGAAGCCTTCAATCCGACTTCCTCGGGTATTGCGGAAATCGTAATTCCACCGTCCTCGCCGTCCATTGGTAAATCTATAAATGATCTGGGATTCCGCAGAAACTACCATGTCACACTCTTGGCGCTGTACCGAAGTGAGAAGCCGATTCGAGAAGATCTGATCGATTTGACGATGAAAGCCGGGGACACCCTGATCGTGCATTGTCCGTGGCGCAATCTGCAGCGTTTTGCCGAATCGCTGGAATTTGTTGTGGTTACAGACTATCCGAGAGAGGACTTGAGACCGGAAAAGTTTGTTCATGCCTGCCTTATTTTTCTGGCGACACTCGGACTGGTTATTTTTTCAGAACTGAGGCTTTCGACTGCCTTGCTGACCGGTGCTGTTCTGATGATCATCATCGGTGTCATCAAGATTGAGGAGGCGTACAGGTCTATCGGATGGCAGAGTGTGTTCCTGCTCGCCAGTCTGATTCCCTTGGGTATTGCTGTGGAACAGACTCAGACTGCTCTGTGGATAGCCCAGCAATTCGTCGCTCTATTTGACGGTATGCACGTGTTGATCATCCTGCTAGCGGTGGCGGTTCTAGCGACGGCGTTCACACTGATCATGTCGAATGTCGGTGCGACGGTTCTGCTGGTACCAATTGCGATCAATATTGCAGTTCAGATCGGTGCCAATCCAGCCGTCTTTGCTCTGACAGTGGCACTCGCCACGTCAAATTCATTTCTGATTCCCACCCATCAGGTCAACGCCCTGGTTCAGGCACCAGGCGGCTACAGGGTGGCTGATTTCATGCGTGCCGGTATCGGTATGACAGTCATATTTCTGACCGTGATGATTGTCATGATGTATCTGCTGTTTGGGCTGTAATTCAAAAAATTTATTCATATCCGTCCATCGAATTGGCTTGGATTGACGACACGCAATCAGTTTGTTTTGCCGGGCGTTGTGGCGTTCGATATCAAGCGACAGCATTACGATTCGCTACACAAACCTTATCTTGTCCGAAAACATAAGGGACTAAGTTTAGTATGCCAAGTTTTGCTCCTCGTGCCCGAAAAATCTGTCTGTTCTGCAACGGTGTCGTTGTGAGTTTCCTACATTAACCGTCAGCAAACTGTTTTTTTGCTAAAATTCACTTAAAACAAAATCTGAATTTGGCGAAAATACCGGAACAGATTTTGGAGACTGTTGAACATCTGCCAGAATACAGGGAATGGCGTTGTTGGAATCTCTTGTAAGATCGCAATTATTTGATTGAACATTATGTAATCTCTTTGAAGATCGCTTCTTGCAAGAACTTGATGGGAGAGAATTGGCTGATTTTGTCTGCTGAATTGAATCAGCACTACGCTATTTTTCCAATCTCCAATTCACCCCCAGCACTACAGATAAATTTCTCCCAACTGGCTTGGGATTTGGATTGCGGTTAATTCCGTCGAACGAGAATTACGGGTAGGATTGTGACACCTCGAAGAGCGAGACGGCTGGGTATGGCAGGGCTGATTGTGGTCGGTGTTTCGATTGCAATTGCGCTGACACTCAATGCCTTTCAAAGTAATTTGCTCTACTTCATCAGTCCCAGCGAGGTTGTCGCGGGCGGCGCGCCGGTCGACAAGGAATTCCGAATTGGTGGCATTGTTGTAGAAGGCAGCGTCGATCGGCCCGGCGAAGACATGCTGGTCACATTTGAGGTGACTGACACAGTAAAGACCGTACCCGTTCGATACTCCGGAATTCTGCCGGACCTGTTTCGAGACGGACAGGGGATCGTGGCCAAAGGCCGACTCGATACGCAAGGTATCTTTGTTGCGAGGGAAGTTCTTGCCAAGCATGACGAGAACTACATGCCGCCGGAAGTAGCGGACGCGCTGGAAGCCGCGAAGACATTACAGACGGAATAAACCGGACGACTAAACATGATCCCGGAACTCGGCCAATTCAGTTTGATCCTGGCGTTGTGCATGGCAGTGATGCAGACCGCACTTCCGGTCGCTGGCGTGGCACTGAAAACGCCATCCCTGTTGGCAGGTGCACGCTATGCTGCAAGTGCGCATTTGCTGTTTCTGGTAATCTCATTTGCGTGTCTGACCTACGCGTTCATCAGCTACGATTTTTCTGTCTACTATGTGGTACAGAACTCCAACACCGCGCTGCCACTCATGTATCGCATCTCAGGTGTTTGGGGAGCTCACGAAGGATCGATGCTGCTGTGGGTGTTGATGCTGGGTGGCTGGACAGCCGCGGTCGCCTGGTTCAGCCGGGAGGTGCCGGATACATTTCTGGCACGGGTGCTGGCGGTGCTTGGTGTCGTCAGCGTTGGTTTTCTGCTGTTTTTGATCCTGACATCCAATCCATTCGCACGAATCATACCTGCGGCGGCGGAGGGCAGAGACCTGAATCCGCTATTGCAGGACCCCGGCCTGGTGTTCCATCCCCCGATGCTTTACATGGGCTACGTCGGGTTCTCAGTGGCATTCTCATTTGCGGTCGCTGCTCTGATCAGCGGGCGGTTGGATGCCGCCTGGGCGAGATGGTCCAAACCATGGACCAATCTGGCATGGGTTTTTCTCACTCTCGGAATCGCGCTCGGGAGCTGGTGGGCATACTATGAACTCGGTTGGGGCGGATGGTGGTTCTGGGATCCCGTCGAGAATGCGTCTTTCATGCCGTGGCTGGTCGGTACCGCTCTGATTCACTCACTCTCGGCGACCGAAAAGCGGGGGCTGTTCAAATCTTGGACCGTACTGCTGGCGATGCTGGCGTTCTCACTCAGTTTGATTGGCGCCTTTCTCGTCAGGTCCGGAGTCCTGACATCCGTACACACGTTCGCAACCGATCCATCCAGAGGTGTGTTCCTACTTATATTGATTTCTCTCGTAATTGGCGGTTCGCTCGCGATTTACGCCTATCGCGCACCGAGTATCCGCTCCAGTGGGAGCTATGCGATTGTTTCCCGAGAAGCTGGAATTCTGTTGAACAACATTTTTCTTGTCACCGCCGCAGCCACTATTCTGCTCGGCACTCTGTATCCGCTTTTCCTTGATGCACTCGGATTGGGGAAGGTTTCGGTCGGGCCTCCTTATTTCAATTCCGTATTCATTCCTCTGACGATGCCGCTTGCGGCATTGGTCGGGGTAGGCGCCATGGCCCGATGGAAAAAAGATCGAATCGGTCGCCTGATGCAGGGATTGTGGCCGATTCTGATCCTAAGTCTGGTTGCGGGTATCGGACTGCCATTTCTTGCCGATGGTCCGTATCAGTGGCTGGCAGCGGTTGGATTGACGCTCGCAATATGGACAACGGCATCGACCGTATACGGTTTACTTGACCGTGTCAAACACCGGCCGAACAAGTTCCAGGCATTGCTGAAACAGCCCCGCGGAATCTGGGGCATGTCCATCGCGCATCTCGGTATCGCGGTCTTTGTGGTTGGCGTGACAATGGTCAGTCTGTTCGAACAGGAAAAGGATCTGAAAATGATTCCCGGCGACTCTTATGAATTAGGGGGGTTAACCTTTGAATTTGTCGGTGTCGGACAGATTCCGATCGACAACTATATTTCATCAATGGGTACAGTCGAAGCAAGTCGGGCCGGTCAACATATCGTCACACTACGTCCGGAGAAGCGTTTCTATCCGATTCAGTCCGAGCCTTTGACTGAGGCTGGTATCCGACCGGGATTGTTTGAGGACCTCTACGTCTCGTTGGGTGAGCCACTGGGTGATGATGGAGCCTGGAGTCTGAGAATACATGTGAAGCCGTTCGTACGCTGGATTTGGGGCGGCGCGATCCTGATGTCAATCGGCGCATTGCTGGCACTGACTGATCAGCGCTTCAGCGTTCTTAGAAGGCGAAGCGCGGCAGCTGCCAACATCGCTACCGCATCTGAGGTTTGATGGTCAAGCGGTTGTCTCCGGCCCGATGGCTATCTCTGACTCCCCTGGCCATATTCTTGGTGGTGGCAGGATTTTTTGTGCGCGGGCTGTTTTTGGATTCGACTTACGTACCCTCTGAGCTGATTGGTGACAATGCACCATCATTCGAGCTGCCCCGGCTGTATTCGAATCAGGAAACTTTCGGGCCGAATCGGATGATCGGCCAACCTTGGATTTTGAATGTATGGGCAAGCTGGTGCGTTGCCTGTCGGGATGAGCATGCTCTCCTGATTGACCTGGCAGCGAGAGGCATACCGATTGTCGGACTGAATTACAAGGACGAGAGCAAGGATGCCAGAAGATGGTTGCGCGACTGGGGGAATCCCTATGCGGTGACCGCGGTCGACTACGAGGGGGCTGCATCCATCGATTGGGGTGTCTACGGGGTACCGGAAACATTCGTCATTGACAGTTCCGGGATTATTCTCTACAAGCATATCGGTCCGATTTCCAACAAGACCGTCCAAGAAGAGATTCTGCCTTATTTCGGGGACGCCACAAGTTGAATCTTCGCATTTTTTTATTGTTTGGTCTTTTAGTCTCAATGCCGGCAGTCATGGCGGCAGAAGCATTGCTTGAATTTGATTCCCTGCAACAGGAGGAGAGATATCAGGGTCTGATCGAGGAATTGCGCTGTATGGTGTGCCAGAATCAGAATCTTGCCGATTCAAACGCCGGGCTTGCTCAAGATTTACGAGATCGAACCTATAAAATGGTCCTCGAAGGCAAGTCTGACCAGGACATCATCGATTACATGGTGGACCGATATGGTGAATTCGTTCTGTATCGTCCACCACTGAAGATGACAACCATGCTGCTGTGGTTCGGACCCGCCATAATCCTCATAATCGCTGTCATAACTTTTCTTCTTTATTCGCGCCGACTTCGTCGAAAGCCGAACTTGGAATTGAACGCCGACCAAAGGCAACAGGCCCGGCAACTGCTCGAAGAGTGATCGGCTGAAGCATGACCATAGTTTTTTTTCTGAGTGCGGCTGTGCTCGTGTGCGTCGCCATAGCGTTTGTAGTGCCTGTCATATTGCGCGAATCAACCGGTGGCATACGAATCGGTCGACGACAGAAAAACATCGAAATCGCGAGGCAGCGACTCGATGAACTCAGACGCAGGGAAGCTGACGACGATTCAAACATTGAGGATGCGGAGTCGATTCGGAAGGAAATAGAACGTGGCTTGCTCGATGACGTTGAAGGGGTTGAAGAGCGCGTTCAGGGTGATGATGACAGGCGCAGTATGCGAGTTCGGCAGTGGACCGCCGTCTTTGCCGCCGTCCTGATACCGGTGTCAGCTGGCTTGCTCTATCTGGTAATCGGCGAACCGACCGTGATTCGTGATCCGGCGATTGTCAACGCACCTGAACCGGTACAAACGGTAGACAGTGAGCAAACCGAGCTCCAGATCAATGGCGAATCAATCTCATTCGGACAGATGACGCAACGTGTGCTGACCCATCTGGCGGACAATCCAGAAGATGTTGAAGGCTGGGCAACACTGGCTCAATTGTTCGTCGCACAGCAGCAATTCGGTGAGGCAGCTTCGGCATATCGCAAGATTCGGGAAATTTCCGGCGACAGTGCCGACCTGCTGGTACGAGAGGCAGATGCCTTGGCGATGGCAAATGACGGCATTCTCACAGGTGAGCCGGAAACACTGATCATGAATGCTCTTGAATTGGACCCGAATCATGGCAGTGGGCTTTGGCTGGCCGGTATCGCGGCCGCCGCCCGCGGCGACTACCAGGCCTCATTGCAACACTGGCGAAAAGCGGAGTCGGTGATCTCGACCGAAGAATTTCTTCTCGAAATCAGAAGGTTGATCGCTGGCGCCGAAGCCGAGCTGGCATCCGTCGACCAGTCCGCTTCGGCGGGGGATGTCGATGTGGAAGGCCATTCGGTACGTGTCAGTGTATCCGCAGAGGCGTCTGTACTGCAGGAGAGTGACGCTGAAGACACACTTTACGTGTTTGCACGGGCCAGCGAGGGTCCGCCGATGCCACTTGCGGTGGTTCGCAGTCAGGTCAAGGACCTCCCCTTGGTGGTTGACCTCGATGATAGCCTCGCCATGATGGAAAACCTCAAACTGTCATCGTTCAAAGAGGTTGTGATTGTAGCCAGAATAACCAAGTCAGGTGCTCCGGTCGCGACAAGTGGAGATTTTTTTGGGGAAGTCGGCCCCATTCGCCCTGAAGACAGACCTGAAGTGAGTGTCAATATTTCTGAGCGTGTACCCTGACTGTAACCGGGGAATTATGGCACAAGTTTTCCCTATTTACTCATTGACTTATTTGGATGAGTGCGAATTGTATTCCGCACAAACATCCACACATTATGATGTCAAATTTATACAATGAAAGCAATGAAAGCAGTTTAGGATTTTGACTATGGCAATTCTCACCATTCGCAATGTACCTGACGAGGTACATCGCGCACTCCGTGTACGTGCCGCTAAGCGCAACCGTAGTACCGAAGCTGAAGTGCGCACCATCCTGGAGGACGCGGTCTTGTCGAATGATCGGATTCGGTTAGGGTCGCTACTGGCTGATGTCGGTCGTCGGATCGAATTAACGGATGAGGAATTCGAAACCTTTACCTATCGCGATAAAGGATCGAACAGACCGATCAATTTCGAATGATTCTGGTTGATACAAACGTGCTTTCAGAACCGATGCGCCACATTCGGGAACCACGGGTTATCCGATGGCTTGACGCACAGGCGTTGGAGACGCTGTACATTTCCGCAATTTCAGTCGCTGAGCTCCGCTTTGGGGTTCGTTCACTTTCTGACGGTCGGCGCCGAGAGTTGTTAGGCAACTGTCTGGAGCAGGAGGTTTTGCCGAGGTTCGCTGGTCGTGTTTTGTCGTTCAATCTAATCGAGTCTCAAGCTTATGCGGAGTTGATGGCGAATGCGCGATCAGCCGGACAGACAATTTCAGCAGCCGACGGGTACATTGCGGCAACCGCCGCGGCTAATTCAATGATGGTTGCGACAAGAGACACTTCGCCGTTTGAGGCAGCCGGATTGACAACAATCAATCCATGGACTGAGTAGATGTGGTGCCGGTTTTCGGAGCTTGGTTCGAGGGCAATATCAAATAGACTGAATTAGTCGCTGATATTCGCCATATCCCGATATATATCAAGTCGATCGTCCCTGACAGGCTGTTGCCCTTTCCAATGAGAATTTAGACAATTTTCCGTCAATCAACCTACTATACTATTGATTATGCAATTTCACTTTCTACCGTTGCAACAGCAGCGATTGGTAAAGTTGAACTTCAAATTCGATCACACTTTACGGGTAAACAGCAATGATCAAGATAAAGTTATTTACCATCGCATTTTTATCAGGTGCGATCGGTTTGATCGCTCCGACATTTTCCTCCGCTTCCGACAATCCCCCTTCAATTGACGGAGAAGCTCGTGTAGTCCGAGTCGACGAACGTTATATTACTGTTATCGAGCAGCGACCTGTGGAAGAATGCCGAAACGTGCAAGTTAGCACTGGTGGCGGGTCAACCAGTTCGGATACACCGGAAATTCTCGGTTTGCTGATCGGTGGTGCCATCGGAAAGCAACTTGACGATGACAATGGCGATACTGGTGCGACTATCGGCGCGATTCTCGGTGCTTCAATCGCCAGTGACCTGGAAAAAGAGAATGCACAGAAATCAGCTACGACGACCACGCAGGTTCAGTGTTCCACTGTCAACAGGGAAGTCGAAGTACAACGGGTGGATGGTTATGATGTGACTTATGAATATCAGAACAAACTATTCACCTGGATCATGAAGCGACGACCGGGTGCGACAATACCTGTGAAAATTTATGTTCTACCGGATGAGACATAAAACCGCTGGTGTCTAATTCCGTTCTGATTTTCGGATTCGCCAGTCTTACAAGTCGGACGAACCTGCGCCTGATTGCACAGGTTCGTCTTCGCTCCGGAAATTGAGGTAATGCTATTATTCGGTGTGGTGTTTTCCTGGCATCGCAACCTCACAACTGAAGACCAATCATGCGCCCCTCGTAGGTTGCCGCAGGTGTCTGTCGAGGGGCCAGACAATCACCGATGACATGAATTTCAATATCCTCCCGATCTCCAAGTTCCAGCTGGACATCGTCCACGCAGATATTGACTGTGGCAAGAACGAGGCTGTCGAATTCTCTCTCTGCTATTGACCCATCAAGCAGATCCATAATTCCGGCTCGGTCACCGAACCATTCGGTTACCGCCGATTCGCAGTAAAACACCGTTCCGGCGGCACGCAGCCGTTCGCGTAGTGCCAGGTCGGCACCGGTTCGAGTGATTTCCCTTCCGACTATCGGATACGGTGTCACAATCGAAAGTTGATGTCCCTTCTCCACCAGATGCAAAGCGGTACCCCCGGCTTTCCAAGTCCCGACATCATCCAGCAGCAGCACCGAGTGTCCAAGCCTGGCGGCTCGCGTCATGACATCCTCGACATGCCATACGTTTTCGCGTTCAATACCCGGCAACTTATCCCGAGTGGGAATGCCGCGCTGATATCCGGTGTGGGACGGTAGTGATCCAGTGGCGAGGATGACCGCATCCGCGCCAAACTCCACCACATCTTCCGCGAAAAAGGGTGTATTGAACCTCAGGTCAACCCCGAGTCGAACCAACTCTCTTTCCATCCATCCCAGATAGTCGGTAATCTGGCCTCGACGCGGCTGCAGGCCAGCGAGCCGGAACTGTCCTCCCAGATTACCCGAAGCCTCGACCAGAGTGACGCTGTGTCCCCGCTCAGCGGCGACTCGCGCCGCCTCACAACCAGCGGGTCCACCGCCGACTACAAGAATTTTCCGACTGGTTTCTGCCTTGGTGAATCGGTCACCACCGATCTCAAATTCCCGTCCGGCGGAAGGATTGACCAGACAGCTGATCCAGTAGTCGCGAAAACGTCGTCCCCAGCACATCTGATTGCACGAAAGACAGGGTCTGATCTCGTCAACTCTATTCTGCATGGCTTTGTTCGCCAGGTGCGGGTCGGCAATCTGTCCCCGTACGATACTGACCATATCGGCACTGCCCGAGGCGATCGCGTAGTTTGCGCTTTCCGGCGTTCTGATATGACTTTCCGCCTGAACTTTAGCATGCCTGACCGATTCGCGGATTTTCGCCGCGAACGGCATACCCAGCTGGTCTTCGTGCAGCGCGATCGGAATAATCATGGTGTAGTTGTAATAACCACCGGTTCCGACGGTCACGTAATCGAAAAGACCGCGCTCATCGTGATAGCGCGCAATTTCCTGCATGGTCTCGATCGGCAAAACTTCGGGAACAACCGGGTCGAAACTGGTGCAGACACCAATGATGAAATCCGGACCGACCGCATCACGAATCGCCGCAAGCAGGTCGATCGAAAATTTCATTCTTTTCTCGAAGGATCCGCCGTAATCGTCACTGCGTCGGTTGGTGTACGGCGACCAGAACTGTTCAATCAAGGCGTTGTAGGCCGCCATCAGCTCACACCCGTCGAATCCGGCGTTTTTTGCGCGTAACGCCGCTTCAGCAAATCCCGTGATGATCTCGGCGATCTGGCGTTCGGACATTGTGACACTGCCGTCGTGATCGTGCATGGATGGTCGTCCGGACGGCGACCAGTTTGGCATGAATGAGTTGTCCCAGTCTCCGTGTGCGCCGACATGATAGAGCTGTTGAATCATCACGGTGCCGTATTCGTGGCAACTGTCGGTGATCTTGCGAAAATGTTCGATGACGCTGTCGTCTCCGTTTCGGAAGTTGCCTCGCGTGAGTACTCCTGTCTGGTGGATCGGTACCGGTTCGACAACGATCATTGCGGCACCACCGATGGCCCGTTCCAGATAATAGCCGTGATGGCGTTCGACCGGCAGTCCGTCGACAGCCATGTTGGCGGTATGGGCGCCGAAGTTCAATCGGTGTTTAAGGGTTTTGTGTCCCAGCTCAAGAGGACTGAATAGGTGTTTGAATTGTGAGGATTCGGTAGTTTCGGTGATCATGCGCTAAACCATATGGCCATGGACTGCAATTGGTAACATAGAGGAAGATTTTTCGTTTGTTGGATAACAGCTCGATCAGTGGCAGAATGATAGCACATGCCACAATTGCTACGGGGCCCGAACGGTCGAAAAAAAACGCGGCGAACCCTTTCTGACAATGGTGATAGACGCGGTGAAGCTTGCGTCAGAGGTCCGAGTATGACAGAGAGAATTACCGATAAAACTTCAAAGAAAAGCCGAGCCGGCGGCCTTATAGCATTTTATTGATCGAATAATTGAGTCGGAACGAACCGGCCCGCGCCTGTTTGTCTCAACCGTCCATATAATTATGGAAAACGATCGGTTGACAAAAAAAGCGGTCACGGCTGCAATTAACGCCTGAGCGGCAAGTCAGAATCATCAGCCGACTGTCAAACGCAGTCGCGACCGCAGTGGATGCTCGAAAAAACCCACACCTGATGGCACGTATGGCACCACCCGGAATAATTCGTCTCAGGAAATATTATCGCAGAAATTGGAGGTGCCCGGAATGTTATTGAGACTGTTCACCGGATCGATCTCTTGAGCCGCCGGCATCCCGCCGGTCTCCCGTATCTCGACAATCGAACCGAACTGTCAGTTCATTCACCCGTTTCAGCCCTTGACATCGGCCGAGCGCCTCGAGTACGACGAAGTAACTGTCGAATACAATGACCTCTGCAGCCGTGTCGGTTTGGCGAGCATTCAGAAAATTTGCTGTACAGTGGACCGGACAGGAGTCAGAGCCTGTCCTCACGGTAAAGTGATTGTTGCCAAGATAAATTTGACCGGCGCACTGCAATTGGCCGACCCCTGCTTCCTGTGAATGCGTAGCTAGAGCAAACAGGTGAGAATCGGTCGCGAGCAGTTAAGCATAAAACGGTATACAATTATGTTGCTTTACTATTTTACTTTTGGTATATGGTATACCGCGAGTCAAACATAAATTATTCCCTGAACGGAGGAATAAAGGAGAACGAGCTTATGACAAAAATTATTTTTAAAATGAAGATGGCCGTTGCGCTGGTTGCAGCTGTTGTCGTTACAACTGTGGGACTGCAGTCACCGGCTATGGCTGAGTGGTCACCGAAAAAACCCATTGAGTTGATCATCATGGCAGGTGCAGGTGGTGGAGCAGACCAGATTGCGCGCCTGTTGCAGGGCCTGGCCGAACAGAAAGACCTGTCTCCACGGCCGATCATCCCGATCAACAAGCCAGGCGGTTCCGGTGCTGAAGCTCTGCGATACCTGCAAGGCAAAGATGGCGACGACCATACCATCCTGGTGACACTCAACAGTTTCTACACTACGCCGGTCATCCAGAAAGACATTGGTGTCGACGTGTCGAATTTCACGCCGATCGGCCGCATGGCGGTTGACAATTTTGTACTTTGGGTGAACAGTTCGCGCGAAGACATTACTGATCTGGATAGTTACATTGCTGCGGTGAAAGCGGCTGGAAACTCCTGGAAAGTCGGTGGCACCGGTTCCGGACAGGAAGACTCGATCCTGACCGCGATGATGGAAAAAGAATTCGGATACGACGTAACCTACATTCCTTTCCCAGGTGGTGGAACTGTAGCGAAGAACCTGGTTGGAAATCACGTTGACTCAACTGTTAACAACCCGGCGGAACAGAATGAATTCTACAGAGCCGGCGAGACCAAGCCAATCGTTCAGTTCACAGCAGAGCGACTTCCTGCGTATCCTGATGTTCCCACTGCCAAAGAACTCGGTACGGACATGCAGTATTACATGCAGCGATCCATCAACGGACCTCCGGGAATGTCCAAGGAGGCTCAGGATTGGTACATCGCTCTGTTCAAGGCGCTATTCGACTCGGCTGAGTGGCAGCAGTTCTGCACGGATGACGGGCTTGCATGTGATCAGTGGCTGGCAGGTGACGATCTCGGCATGTACCATCAACAGCAGATTGCGTTGCATAAGGACTTGATTGAAACAGTCGGTGCATCTGCGATCACTGGTGAATAAATCGCATTTGTTTCTGGAACTCACCTAAACGCATACCGGTGCGACAGTTATCTCGCACCGGTATGTGTCGTTCGAAAATGCCCGAGGAATTGTTGGCAGCTTGAGTTGACTGCACTCGGTTCTTACACCGTCCTTGACCTGTGGGACGACAATTTCATAATTGGGAGATAGGAGGCCATGACAGTTCGCACCGCAGAACTTCTGTTCGCCATATTGCTGGCACTATGCTCAATCGGCCTGATGTTCAAGAGTGCCGAACTTCGCATTGGCTGGGTACCTGAACGCGGACCAGGGTCCGGGGCCTGGCCGTTTTGGCTGTCGGCAGGTATGCTGCTTGCATGTGTCGCGACGATCATCCGGTGGTTTCGAAAAATAACGCCGGAGTCAACAAACTACGACCTGTATATGACCCGTGAGACCGCTTTGCTGGTTGGAATATCGTCCGGGTCGATCGTATTTCTGCTGGCTGTGACACACTTGCTCGGTATCTACGCCGCATTGTTCCTGTTTCTCCTGTTCTACCTGAAGTTTGTCGGTCGACATTCCTGGTTGGTTACGGTCGCAATGATGATCGTGGTGCCTGTGTTTATATTCTGTCTATTCGAATGGGCATTGAAGATTCCGCTTCCGAAGTCCATTTCAGAACCATTGTTCTACCCGATCTACGATCTCATGTATTCGTAGATGCTCAAACAGGCAGAATGGGTACGGTAGTCGATTCTTTCGCCGACAACACCAACTGGAAAACTTACAGCGCGATCCGTCGAAAGACAGTATCAGACAACCCATATCAAATAATCATCTAGTACGGCAATGGAAGACATCATCCTGCACCTAATGGGCGGCCTGACGGAGGCGATGCAGCCCCTCAATCTGACCATGATTATTGTCGGCTGTACACTGGGGCTGCTGATCGGCGCGATGCCGGGACTCGGGTCGGTAAACGGTGTTGCGATTCTGCTGCCGATCACATTTCTGGTGCCGCCGACCGCGGCGATTATCTTTCTCGCCGCAATCTACTACGGAGCGATGTACGGCGGCGCAATCAGTTCAATCACACTGGGAATTCCGGGCGCCTCAACGGCTGTGGCGACGGTCTTCGACGGAAGACCTCTCGCTCAGGCAGGACATGCAGACCGGGCGTTGACCGCAGCCGCGGTCGCGTCGTTTGTCGGCGGTACGATCTCGGTGGTGTTGTTCACCGCATTTGCTCCGCCACTTGCATCATTCGCACTCAGATTCGGTCCTACCGAAGAATTCGCACTCATGGTATTGGCTTTCGCGACGTTTATCGGCCTTGGCGGTGACGATATACCGAAGACCGTATTCTCCATCCTGATCGGACTGGTTATGGCCGCGGTCGGACTGGACATCATATCGGGTCAGCCGAGGCTGATTTTCGGCAATATCGACGGATTCCTCCACGGGATCAACTTTCTCGTGCTGGCTATCGGCATCTATGGAATCGGCGAGATGCTTTGGACCCTTGAAACCACCAAGGGCGAGGTAATGGTTCACAAGGTCACCATTTCCTGGCAGCGGATGAAGCACAATTTCAAGGACATTTCAAACTACATCAAGACCACGACACTGGGATCGGCTTTAGGTTATTTTGTCGGAACGTTGCCAGCTGCAGGCGCGACCCCGGCATCCTTGATGTCCTATGGCCTCGCAAAAACATTCAGCAAAGATCCCGACAGCTTCGGCAAGGGCAATGTATCGGGTGTCGCGGCACCGGAAGCAGCCAACAACGCCGCCTCGACAGGCTCCATGCTTCCGATGATCACATTGGGAATTCCCGGGTCTCCGACGACTGCGATCCTGCTCGGCGGCATGATTATCTGGGGGTTGCGGCCAGGACCTCTGCTGTTTACCGAAAATCCGGAATTCGTCTGGGGTCTGATCGGTTCGCTGTACATCGCGAATTTTGCCACGCTGCTGATCAATCTGGCCTTCATCCCGCTGTTCGTCAAGATACTCACACTGCCATTCAGCATCCTTGCGCCAGTCATCTATATTCTGTGCGTGGTCGGCGGCTACGCGCCGACTCAGACGATGCACGACGTATGGCTGATGCTGGTTTTTGGCGTTGTCGGCTATTTGCTCAGGAAACTGAACTACCCGGTTGCCCCGGCGGTCCTTGCGATCGTGCTGGGACCGCTTGCGGAACGTTCGCTGCGGCAGTCCCTGATCGGCTCACATGGTGATGTCAGCATCTTCTTTACCCGTCCGATCTCTGCGGTTTGCATTGCGATCGCAATAGCCTTGATCTGCTATCCACTGCTTCAAAAATACAGACGTCGCCAACGCGAGAGTACCGGAACGGGCACCGGACAAGGCTAGGGTCGATTAATTGCGCTTGCAGCATACATGGGAGAGAGACAGGAATTTACAATTGTCATGAGTAATACATTTGTTCATGAACCGGGTCCGATGCCGACAGATTCGCATGCACTTGATGGACCGGTACCGAACATGCCTGAATTAATCCAACTGCCACGAATTTGAAATCACAGACAGACAGAATTTGAGAGATTAGACGATGAATGACTACACAAGAGATACTGCGACCGACACCCTGGTCCAAAAGGACAAAAGCGGAAGCGTAATATCCGGTGGACATCTGGTTGCCAAGGCTTTGGCATCCGAAGGTGTGGACACCATATTCACTTTGTGCGGCGGGCACATCATCGACATCTACGACGGATGCATCGACGAAGGTATCCGAATTGTAGACGTACGACACGAGCAGACCGCTGCACACGCCGCGGACGGCTATGCGCGCCAGACCGGCAAGCTCGGCTGTGTCGTAACCACCGCCGGTCCCGGATGCACGAACGCGGTAACCGGCGTTGCAACCGCATTCAGGTCAGAAAGTCCGATTTTGCATATCGGCGGGCAAAGTTCCCTGACACAGCACAAAATGGGGTCCTTGCAGGACCTTCCGCATGTCGATATGATGACGCCCATCACCAAGTTCGCTTCCGGGGTGTTCTCGACAGAACGGGTAGCCGATATGGTCTGCATGGCGGCGCGCGAATGCTTCAATGGTGCCTACGGTCCATCGTATCTGGAAATTCCCCGCGATATCCTTGATGCCGAGATCCCAATCGACAAAGCGGTGATTCCGAAACCGGGACACTACCGCGCGTCGGTAAAATCAGCCGGCGATCCCGCTGACATTGAAAGATTGGCTGACATCCTGATCAATTCCGAACGTCCGGCAGTGCTGTTCGGTCAGCAGGTCTGGGCCTCGCAGGGACACGAACAGGCGATCGAATTCGCCCGTGCACTGGACATCCCCGCGTATATGAACGGTGCAAGTCGAGGCATGCTGGCGGAGGACGACTCGCATCACTTTGACCGTACCCGCCGAGACGCATTCTCAAATGCAGACGTGATCATCATCGTCGGTACACCGTTTGACTTCCGTATGGGCTACGGCAAGCGGATTTCGACCGACCTGACTCTGGTGCAGATCGATCAGAGTTACGCCACTGTCGGCAAGAACCGGGACATCGATCTGGGAATCGCCGGTGACCCGGGAAGCATTCTTGAAGCTGTGGCGCAGGCTGCGAGTGGAAGAATTGACCGGGGTGCACGGCAAAAGCGCCAGGACTGGATGAAACATCTTCGACAGATCGAGGTCAAGAAGCTGAAAAAACTGATGCCGATGTTCACGACTGATCAGAATCCGATTCATCCGTATCGTCTGGCGTACGAAATCAATCAGTTCCTGGGCGACGACACAATCTACATCGGTGATGGTGGAGATATCGTAACGATATCGGCGCAGGCCGTTCGACCGCGCAGGCCCGGTCAGTGGATGGACCCTGGAGCGCTCGGCTCACTCGGAGTCGGTACGGGATTTTCGATGGCGGCGAAACTCGCCCATCCGGACAAGGAAGTCGTCTGTCTGTATGGCGATGGATCGTTCGGCATGACTGCGTTCGACATGGAAACCTCTCAGCGGTTCGGAGCGCCTTACCTGGCGGTCGTCGGTAACAACTCAGCCATGAACCAGATTCGCTACGGGCAGATTACGAAGTATGGCATGGAACGAGGAGATGTGGGCAACAAGCTGGGCGATGTGCCATTCAGCAAGTTCGCCGAGATGATAGGCGGTTACGGTGAGGAAGTGCATGAGGCGGGACAGATTCAGCCTGCGTTGCAGCGGGCCCGCGAGGCGATCGCCAGTACCGGAAAGTGCGCGGTGGTCAACGTCTGGGTGGACCCGGACGAATATGCGCCGGGCACCAAAGCGCAGACTATGTACAAGTAATTTCAATAACCTGAATCTCGGAGTCTCAGAACATGAAAGCGCTTGAAGGCGTAAAAATTCTTGATTTTACCCATGTCCAGTCCGGGCCGACATGTACCCAGCTTCTGGCCTGGTTCGGAGCAGATGTGATCAAAGTCGAGCGCCCCGGCGTCGGTGACGCGACGCGGAAGCAACTGGTGGATGTACCCGGGGCCGATTCGTTGTATTTCACCATGCTCAATCACAACAAACGTTCCCTGACACTGAACACCAAGACGCCACAGGGCAGGGAAGTGCTTGAGCGACTGATCAGGGAGTGCGATGTCCTGGTGGAAAATTTCGCACCCGGAGCATTGGACAGAATGGGATTTGGCTGGGAGAGGGTGAAGGAAATCAATCCCGCAATGATCATGGCATCGGTGAAGGGTTTTGGTCCGGGGCCGTACGAGAACTGCAAGGTCTATGAGAATGTGGCCCAGTGTGCCGGAGGTTCCGCTTCCACGACCGGATTTCGCGATGGTCTGCCTTTGGTCACAGGCTCACAGGTGGGTGATTCTGGAACCGGACTGCATTTGGCGCTGGGTATCGTAACTGCGCTGTTTCACCGGGAGAAAACCGGGAAAGGTCAAAGGGTATTGGCGGCAATGCAGGACGGGGTCTTGAATCTGTGCCGCGTGAAGCTGCGTGATCAGCAGCGTCTGAAAGCCGGACCGCTGAAAGAGTATTCGCAATATGGTGAGAACATACCCTTCGGTGAAGCCACACCGCGTTCAGGTAATGATTCCGGCGGTGGACAGCCGGGTCGCATCCTGAAGTGCAAAGGCTGGGAAACCGACCCCGACGCATACACCTACTTCATTACCCAGGCCGCTGTGTGGCAGAGGATCTGCGACGTGATCGACAAGCCTGAATGGAAGGAGGACCCGAACTACGCGACTCCGGATGCCCGTCTGCCCAGACTCAATGAGATTTTCGACTCGATTGAGCAGTGGACAATGACGAAAACCAAGTTTGAGGTCATGGACATCTGCAACCCGCTGGATATCCCCGTAGGTCCGATCCTATCAATGAAAGAATTGTCCGAAGAGCCTTCATTGCGAGAGACTGGAACCGTTGTGGAAGTCGATCACCCCGAACGCGGCAAGTATCTGTCTGTCGGTTGCCCGATCAAGCTGTCCGAATCTCCCGCTGATGTGGTGCGTTCACCGTTGCTCGGGGAGCACAGTGACGAAGTACTGGCGGAGCTTGGCTTTTCCCAGACCGAAATTGGCAGCATGCGCGAAGCCGGTGTCATCTGACAGGGCTTGTTGCATCCACTGATCGGATTCAATTCCGAGCTGAAAACAGCCAGGTTAAATTTGCAAAAGGAGAACCTTGCATGAGAATTGTCGTACATGGACAGCAGGCTTTCGGTCAAGCGGTATTGGAAAGATTGCTTGACCGCGGTGAAAATGTCGTTGCAGTCTGCACTGCCCCGGACAAGGAAGGCCGCCCCGCAGATGTGTTGAAACAGCTGGCACAGGAAAGAGGCATTCCGGTACATCAGCCGGCATCCTGGAAAACCGACGAAGCAGTTGAACTGATGAAATCCTTCGAGGCCGATGTCTGCATGATGGCCTATGTGCTGTTGTTTGTTCCCTCGAGAGTCTTGGATGCGCCGAAATTCGGCTCTTTTCAATATCACCCGTCATTGCTGCCGATGCACCGGGGACCGTCATCCATCAACTGGCCGATTGCCATGGGGGCGACCCGTACCGGCTTGAGCATATTCTGGCCCGACGACGGGTTGGATGAAGGTCCGATTCTCATGCAGAAAACCTGTGATATCGGACCTGATGAGACGTTGGGAGACATATACTTCAAAAAACTGTTTCCCATGGGTGTCGACGCGATGATCGAGTCTCTCGATCTTGTCCGAAATGGAACCGCGCCGCGAATTGAACAGAACCTTGACGAAGGTTCGTACGAGTCGTGGTTCGGCAAGAGGCAGGCGCAGCTGGACTGGAATGAGTCGGCATCGAAGGTATACAACATTATTCGCGCAGGGAACCCACAGCCAGGCGCTTGGACAACCCACAACGGTATGGAACTGAAAATTTACGATTCCGCCCTGAGCAACGGTGTCGGCACGCCCGGTGAGATTATCGCGGTTGATGACGATGGGTTTGAAGTCGCTGCCAACGGGGGTTCCATTCGGGTTGGCAGAGTCCGCTCAGATGGCGGAAAAATTTCTGCTGTGGAATGGGCTTCACAGGTCCGGCTGAAAGTGGGAAATGTTCTCGGGGGCTGAGTGTGCCAGACGCTGGAACAGCATCATTGACCTATCGCCTGGACACACTTGACAAAACAAATTGACAGATGATGGTTGGTCAGGTAGTACTGTGGATAGTGCAGGTTGCCATATCATCTAAAGAATCGTAAGCATTTCATAAAATAGCGATCCGGTAAAGGTGTTTTCAGTGTTTCAGAACGGAAACGCTTGTCTATTTCCCAACGTTGTGGTATAAAATTCCAACTTTCCAACAAAATTAATGCAAAAGTGTGATGAATCTAGTCAAAGTGAAACCGAAGTTCCAAGTCACCATTCCAGCCGATTTACGTAGGGGAACCAATCTTCAGGAGGGTGACTTCATGGAGGCAGTCCGCATCGACGAAGGGATCCTGCTCAAGTTCAAACTTGTGGTAGACCGGAACACAATTGCTGACAGAATTGCTTCGACGCTTGCAGAGGCGCGAGTGTTGCCCGAGGATAAAGATCGCTCAGAGGACGAGGTCATGGAAGACACGATCGCGGAAATATCTGCATCACGCCGCGAACGTGAAACATGAAGGTGGTTTTGGACAGCAATGTCTTGGTATCAGCGGCACAAACAGGCGGCACCTGTCGTAAAGTCATCGACAGAGTTGCGCGACATCACCAAATCATATTATCCACTCCGATTCTATCCGAATATATAGAAGTGGCCGGGCGGCCCAAATTTGTCCCTCACTTCAGTGCTTTGAATTCATTGATTTGGGAGATTGAGCAATTGGCTGATTTGATCGAGCCAGCGAATCTCGAGTTCGGTCTACTCGACTCTAATGATGAGGTTTATTTGGCAACGGCTGTGGCTGGCGGTGCCGTCCCAATTACTGGCAATACGTAGGACTTTACGGAACCTCGATACGGATCGGTTAGTGTCTGGTCACCGCGAGAATTTCTTAATCAGACAGCGATAGAGTAGGAATTTGGTCACGTTAGAACCTTTTACTTTCGGTGTTGCCATTGTCCTGTTTTTGCCTCGTTGGCATGTTTTACGAAGTCATGAATTATGCCAAGTGTGAGTTGCTGTTTCGACATCCGGCAGTGCTACTATGGTTGCTCCGACATGCTTGAATTGGCATCTGAATTATTTTTTACATAACCTGAACAGGCTCAGGCGCGTCGCCATCGACTACCGTTGCAATACCTCGACAATCAGAAAAATAACAGTTCGCAGCTTGGCGATTCCAAGTCACAGCTCAACCGTGTCGCTGATCTTGTTCTGGAAGAGTTTCGAGATTTCTATCGCCAGTTCAAGGAAATTCCGGAACTCTCAAAGCAGGCATTCGAAAACCGCGATCACGCGCGTTCGCTTCGGTTGAGCAGTCGCCGACTGCAGCTCTACAGCATCAGCATTCACGAATTCAGCAACTATGTGAGAAGAGAATTTCCTGAACTGACGGCCGATGTAACGTATTGGGACGAAGTTGAGAGAAGATATCTACACTTGGTTGGAGGCGAGTACGCCGCCGATCTGTCAGTTGCCTACCTGCATTCGATCAGGCGTAAGCTATACCACGGAGAATGGCGGGTGGATGACTATGCCAGCTACCGCAGTAAATATGAGACCGATGAGGTGATGGCAGATCAGCTCGTCAGGCATGAGATCGGAGATACGCTGACAGCGGAGCATGTCAAGAAAATGCTTCAGATTGTGGATTTTCGGGTGCCTTTTGAGAATATCGAACGGGATGCCAGGCGGATAGTCAAGCGGGCCAATCGCAATCTTGGACTCGAATCTCGTCTCTCAGGTGGCGGGATGGCGATCGAAATGTTTCTGGCTGGATTTTTTCGCAACCGCGGCGCCTACCTGGTCGGTCGTGTGACATTCGACCACGAACGCTATCGTCCGTTCATCATTGCATTGCTGAACGGAGAAAATGGCATTTATGTTGATGCGCTGATCACCAGCGCGACCTATGCGCACAATATGTTCAGTTCTACGCTGGCGAATTTCCATGTGACCAACTCTCACTATCATGAACTCAGCCGCTTCCTGCGCAGCATCATGCCTATGCGTCCATTGGGACTGCACTACTCGACCGTGGGCTATAACCATCTGGGTAAAGTTGCGGTCATGAACGAACTTGAGAGCGAGTTTGAGACTTATGGCGAACCCATGAGTGTGGCACCCGGCAAGCTGGGTACGGTTGCGATCGGATTCTGTATGCCGCAATCGGCCTACATACTCAAGGTCATACGTGATGAGCCGACCGGTGAATATAAATGGGGAGAGTTCGGTGGTGTCGAGTCAGTGCTTGAGAAGTACAGCAAGGTGCATGTCATCAACCGGACCGACAGCATGCTCGACAATATTATTTACTACAACCTGAGATTGGACTTGTCATGGTTTGATGACGAACTACGCGACATGTTGCTGAAGTTTGCCAGGAGCAGCGTTCGCTGCGAAAATGGTGCGCTGATATTCCGCTATCTGGTGGTTCAGCGGCGTCTGACACCGTTACCGCTCTATCTTCAGGATGCCACACCCCATCAAGCCGAAATCGCAATGAGCAATCTTGGCTACTGCATTAAGAATAACGCTGCGACGAACATATTCAATCGAGACCTGGACGCGCGCAACTACGGAGTCTCCTCCTACCTGAAGGTATATCTGTACGACTATGACGCATTGGAGTCGCTGACCGATGTCAAGATACGCACGAATACCGACCGGGTCGATGGAGAAGAGGATATTCCTGACTGGTATTTCGAGGAAGGTGTGGTTTTTCTGCCCGAAGAGATCGTCGTAGGACTGTGTCTGCCCCATCGTGACCTGCGCCGTCGGTTCGCGCAGGAACATGCACCGCTGCTCAGCGTAGACTATTGGACTTCACTTCAGAGTGAACTGCAGGGGGGCAAGGTTCCGGTAGTCAGTGTCTACCCGGACACCGAGCGGCTGACTGATGATGTGTGACTACACCGGTGGCTTCAAAACCCACGTTTCGAATGCCCAGGTGCTCAGATAATAGACCAGCAGCAGTTGCACCAGCAGCACAACCGTGCCTGTCCAGCGAATGATCGCTGCACCGGTTGCGCTCAGTTCATCGCCGCCGCGCGAGACAACTATTCCTGCCAGACCCTGATGCAGGCGGACTGAAACAGCACCGATGATTCCGCCCGAGATGATCAGCCCGCAGATCAAGAAAGTAAAACCTCTCAAATTGAATAGACTTTGCCAGGCGCTCGTTTGCCAGGTGAGAAACAAGGTGACACCAAGAAATGCCATCGCGGCGAAATTCAAGACCAATCGGCCCGCAATTGCATAGATCAGGTTTTTGGGCAACCCCTTCATCGATTGTTTTCGTGACAGAAGATTGAATTTGCTAGATACCCCGAATCCATCTGATTCAGTCTTGAATATCTGCCTGTTCCCATTGTCCATTCAGGCAGGCCGAGTATGATCGCCCGGCAACACCGGATCACAGCAAATTGTTCTGTGGTTGGCAAGACCTGCCTGCGCATTCTTCACTGACCATAAAGGTAATATGAATATATAACGAATTGCCTGCGTACGTGAAAATTCGATTGCCGGTATCGGATATTCAGCGGGTACCCAAAGTCAGTGTCAGATCACTTCGGTTCAGGTAAAATGAAGTCGATGTCTGTTGTAGTTTAATCGAAACGAATGCAATTCAATGTTCGTCCATGAATACCAAGCGAAAAACCTTCTGAGGCGATACGGTTTTTCCTTTCCCTCCGGAGAAGCGGCGTTTACCGCTGACGAAGCAGGAGATGCTGCAACTCGAATTGATGCCGACTACTGGGTAGTCAAGGCACAGATCCTGGCTGGCGACCGGGGACGATTTGGCGGTGTCAAGGTTGCCCGTACCCAATCGGAGGTGAGCACGCTGGCCCGAACGCTGCTCGGACATCGGTTGGTGACGCCTCAGACCGGTGCTGCCGGATTGCCTGTCAAGTCTGTCTATGTTGAGCAGGGTTGTGATGCAGACCGCGAGATGTATCTCGCCTTGCTGCTCGACCGTTATCGACGGGAACTGATTCTTCTGGCGTCCGCGTCCGGCGGCAGTGGAATCGAGACCGCGCTGGACGACTCCTCGCAGTCGGTACACCGTATTTCTGTAAAAGTTGACGTACCGCCCGATCAGGCCGAACTGGCGGAGCTCGCGCAAAGGATGAACCTGGAAGGTTCGCTGGTATCGCAATTTGCTGACCTATGCCGACAGATGCATCAGGCGGTGGTGGATCTGGATGCGCTTTCCATAGAACTGAACCCGCTGGCAGTCGTCGGAGGTGAAAGTCTTGTCGGTCTTGATGTCAAGATGGAACTGGATGACAACGCGCTCTACCGTCATGATGAGTTTGCTGAAATACTGGATCTGAACCAGGAATCCGACCGACGATTCAGGGCACAGAGCGGTTACAACTACGTCAGACTTCACGGGAATATCGGACTCCTTGTCGGAGGCGCGGGCCTGGCGCTGGCAACCATGGATCTCCTGAAGCTGAACGGTCTGGAACCGGCTAATTTTCTGGACCTGCCGCCGATCGCCTCTCGGTCCGACGTGTCCGATGCCTGCGAGACGGTTGTCCAGGATGATTCCATCAGGGCGCTGTTTGTGAACGTCGTCGGCGGTGGACTGACTCATTGTGATACCGTAGCCGAGGGTCTGATTACAGCAAACACCAAAACCAGGATCAGGAAACCGATTATCGTGCGTTTCGCTGGAACAAAAAGGGAACACGGCATCACGTTGCTGCGCAATTCCAGAATACCGTTTCAGATGGCGAATACCATGAACGATGCGGTTGAGCTGTTGATGAAGGTTCGCTGAGTTGAAACTGTGAGCATACTGGTCGAATCAAGCACTCGCGTACTGTGTCAGGGCATAACCGGCTATCGGGGAAGTTTTTTCTCGCACCGTGCGATTGAATACGGTACCAGGATGGTCGGTGGTGTCGTGCCCGGAAGAGGCGGGCAGAAGCACCTCGGCCTGCCGGTCTTCGACACTGTCAGCGAAGCCAGAGAGGCGACCGATGCTACCGCCTCGGTTTTGTTTGTTCCACCTCACGCGGCGAAAGATGCGGTCATCGAAGCCATCGATGCCGGCATTGAGCTGATCGTCTGTATTACCGAAGGAATCCCGATGCTCGACATGCTCAGGATCAAGGAAAGGCTGTCCGATTCCAATTCAAACATGATCGGTCCGAATTGTCCGGGAATTATTGCGCCCGGCAAGTGCAACATCGGTATCATTCCCACATCAATCTATGAGCCGGGCAGGATCGGTGTGGTATCGAGGGCAGGCACGCTGTTCTACGAAGCTGTCGCACAGTTGTGTACTGATGGTCTGGGCCAATCCACCTGCGTCGGCATCGGTGCCGATGTCATCCAGGGTATGGCATTTACGGATTGTCTGGAGCAGTTTCGTGACGACGCGGATACGGATGCGGTGCTCCTGATCGGTGAGATCGGTGGTGCGGCGGAAGAGGACGCGGCGAAATATCTTGCATCAGCCAGCTATCCGAAACCCGTACTGGGATATATCGCGGGACGGCATGCGCCACCGGATCGACGTATGGGACATTCAGGTGCGATCATTTCCGCCGGCCTTGGCGGCGCGGAGAGAAAAATTGAGATGCTCAGGGATGCCGGTGTCACACTGATCGAATCGCCGGTGGAAGTCGGGCGAACGGTGCGCAGGGCAGTCCGTCGCTGATGCGATTCATCATTTACCATTCGATCAGAAAAAGAGAGGCGAAGTGAAAGTACACGAATATCAGGCAAAGGAAATCTTGCGCAAGTACGGTGTGGCTGCGCCGCGTAACGTCGTTTGCTGGAACTCCGATGAAGTTCCAGAGGCGCTGGCACAACTTGGTGGAAGTGTCTGGGTGGTCAAGGCGCAGATTCATGCAGGCGGACGCGGCAAGGGCGGCGGCGTGCGCGTGGTGCAGTCGGAACAGGAGGCGGTTGAAGCCGCCCGGGACATCATGCAGCGACCTCTGGTCACCCCTCAGACAGGTCCCACAGGACAGCCGGTACGACGGCTGCTGGTTGAGGAAGGCATTCCGATTCAATCTGAGATATATGCCGGGCTCGTTGTCGATCGGTCGACTCAGCGGGTTGTCTTGATGGTCAGCCCGGAAGGTGGTATGGAAATCGAGGAGGTTGCTGCCGAGACGCCGGAGAAAATTCATAAGACGTTCATCAACCCGGAAGCCGGTCTTACAGATGGTGACGCGGAATCGGCCGCGCGCTTTTGCGGGGTTCCCGAAGAGCTCGTGGGAAGTGCGGCCAGGCTTCTCGACTCACTGTATTCGGCGTTTTGGGACAGCGATGCGTCACTTGCCGAAATCAATCCGCTGGTGGTCACCAAGGATGGCCGGGTTATCGCACTTGATGCGAAAATGACTTTCGATGACAGCGCGTCCTATCGAAATTCGGAAATCAGCGCATATCGGGACTTGGACGAGGAGTCACCGGAAGAGATCGAGGCGTCTGACGCCGGGTTGTCCTACATCTCGCTGGATGGCAGTATCGGTTGCCTGGTCAATGGTGCCGGGCTTGCCATGGCGACCATGGACATCATCAAACTGTATGGTGAGGAACCTGCGAATTTTCTGGATGTTGGCGGTGGGGCGACGACGGAACAGGTCATTGCGGCGTTCAGGATCATGCTCGGCAACGATCGGATTCGTGCCGTGCTGGTCAATATTTTCGGTGGCATCATGCGATGTGACGTTATAGCCGAGGGACTGGTATCCGCGTTCAGTCAGGTCGAGTTGAAGGTGCCGGTTGTGGTTCGACTTGAGGGTACCAATGTCGAAAGGGGTAAACAGATCCTGAGTGATTCGGGACTCACGCTCATTCTCGCCGATACGATGGATGATGCGGCGAGAAAAGTCGTCCAAGCGGTGAGAGGAGAATAAAGCATGTCAATTTTGATCAATCGTGACACGCGTGTCATGACCCAGGGAATGACGGGGAAAACCGGCCTGTTCCACACCCGAAACTGTCTGGACTATGCCGAAGGAAAGCGTGCTTTCGTTGCCGGTGTCACACCACGCAAAGGCGGTCAGGTCGTAGAAGGCGTTCCGGTCTTTGATACCGTTGCGGAGGCGAAGCAGCAGACCGGCGCGACGGTCTCGGTGATCTATGTCCCGCCACCTTTCGCGGCCGCCGCCATCGATGAGGCGGTGGAGGCGGAGCTGGATCTTGTCATCTGCATTACCGAAGGGATACCGGTGAAGGACATGATAAGGACGCGAAACAAGATGGCCGGTTCGAAAACGGTTCTGGTGGGTCCGAACTGTCCGGGTGTGATCACACCCGAGGAGATCAAGATCGGGATCATGCCGGGATATATCCACAGGAAAGGGTCGATCGGGGTGGTATCCAGGTCCGGAACACTGACCTACGAGGTGGTGGACCAGCTGACCAAACTGGGCTTGGGGCAATCGACCTGCGTGGGTATTGGCGGTGATCCGGTCAACGGCACCAAGCATGTTGATGTCATCCGATGGTTCAATGATGATCCGGAAACCGAAGCCATCGTCATGTGCGGTGAGATTGGCGGTACGGATGAAGAGGACTGCGGGCGATGGATCAAGGAGAACGCAACCAAGCCGGTCGCGGCTTTTATCGCAGGGGTGACAGCACCTCCGGGCAAACGAATGGGTCACGCCGGTGCGATTATTGCGGGCGGCAAAGGTACCGCGTCGGAGAAGATATCAGTATTGCGTGAGTGCGGTGTTCAGGTCACCGAAAATCCAGCGGGAATCGGTGATCTGGTCGTGGAGATGCTTCGGTCCTAGTGTAATCGGGTTTCAAGAACCGACTGTATTCACCGCGCAATATCCGGTGACCACAATCGGGTTTGAGGTGAAAGCTTGATGTGTGTTGCTGAGTGTCAGTTACACGATGAGCAGCGTCCTTTGACTTCCACCGCCATCTGCTGAGGGATGAACCCATCCCAGCCATCAAATTTTTTGAATTGATCGGTAAAATCAGGGATAGGCATTTCTTTAACTAAACCGCAGCCATTGCAGATGGCTACGATGGATTGCCCGATATCGTGCTGTTGCTCGCATGCAATATACGCGTTGAGACTTTCCACTTTGTGGACCAGGCCATATTCGAGCAATTTGTTCAGCACCCGATAGATCTGGCTGGGCGCCCTGAATCCATGATCTCTGCATGCGTCAAGTATGTCATAGGCACCCTGAGGCGTTTTCTTCTGTTGAAGAAAATCGAAGATTAGTTGTTGTCTTGGTGTTTGTGGCTTCATTTCATTAATTTCATCAACTGCTCCACTTCTTTCGCTTCCTCATTATTGTAGTGGCGATGATGCCGATAATGAAGATTCCGCTGGCGTTAACGACAATACTCGGGCCTGGCGGCGTATCGAACTCGACTGACAGCGTGAGTCCCAAAATCACCGCTATGGCACCAAACACCGAAGCAAGAACTGCCATTTGCTCTGGAGTTTTGGCAAACTGGCGAGCTGCTGCCGCCGGAATGATGAGTAGTGAGACAGTCAGAATAATACCAACGATTTTCATCGCAAAGGCAACGATTGCAGCCAGCAACACCATCATGAGAAAGCGATTTTTAACAGGTTGCATGTTTTCAGCGGTGGCGATTTGCTCGTTGACGGTAAGACTGATCATGTTGTTCCATCGGCGAATCAGCACAAACATAATCACTGCGCCACCACCATATATTGTGAGAATTTCGGACCAGCTTACCGCCAGGATGTTTCCGAACAGAAAATCGAGCAAATCCACACGGATCCAGTACATCAGTGATACCAAAACCAATCCCAGGGCAAGTGTCGAATGAGACAGAACACCAAGCGCTGAATCTCCCGAGAGTGTTGATTTTTCGCCGATTCGTCCGACTATGAGCGCAACCAGAAAACATACTGAGAATACACCGATGAGTATGTTGAAGTCAAAAGCTAGCGCCAGCGCAACACCGAGCAACGCGGAGTGCGCCATCGAATCACCAAAGTAAGCGAGTCGCTGCCATACCACCAAGCAACCCAACGGACCGGCGATTATGGCGAATCCCACACCCGCGATGAGTGCGCGACTGACGAAATCGTCAAATATCTCGATTGTCATTTGGTTGCAACTGTCAATTGAGAGGATGAACGTTGCTATACACTGCTGACGCTTCCATCGGGAAGATGGCTATGGTCATGCTGGTGCCTGTAAAGCGCATGGGAACGCGCCGCTTCCGGTCCGAAAAGATCTTCAAACGCCTCGTCATTGACAACATTGACCGGTGTCCCGGCACAGCAGATGTGGCTGTTGATGCATATCACGCTGTCTGTTTTGGCCATGACCATGTGCAGATTGTGGCATACCAGCAGAATACCGCAATTCAGCCGATCTCTAATGTCGACAATTTGATTGTAAAGCTTTATCTCTCCCCTGAAGTCCAGTCCTTGGGAAGGTTCATCAAGTAGCAGCAGATCGGGTTTTCTAAGCAGTGCGCGCGCGAAAATCACCCGTTGAAACTCACCGCCAGAGAGCTCCTGCACTGGCTGGTCGGCTGATTTCAGGACTTTCATTTCGTCCAACACCTGTTCTATCTCAGCAGTGTCGAATTTTTCGTTTATATTCATCAATCGTCGAACTGTCATCGGTAGTGTGGAATCGATCACCAGGCGCTGCGGTACGTATCCGATTCGAATGCCGTCAGCCCTTGAGACGGAACCACTGTCGGGAGCGATAGAACCAGAAAGCACTCTCGCCACTGTTGTTTTACCGCTTCCATTCGGACCAATCAGCGAAATGATCTCCCCTTTTCTGATCGACAGACTAATACCTTGAATAAGCCAGCGTCCATTACGAATAACGCCAACTGATTTCAAACTTGCAAGTACTGGGTCCATGTCGCTGTACTTCACAGATAACTTTTACTGATTCACCTTTGCGTGCGAATGATGTTATAATATAACATTCGCAAGTCAATGTTCAATTGGATACGTCCCAAGCATATCTATCGAGGTAGTCATGAAAAAAATTTATACTTTTTTTGTAGCAATGATGATTATAGGGAGCGCAAACGCTTCCGAAAGCAAAATTGTCGTTACCATCAATCCAATACATAGCCTGGTTTCCTCGGTGACAGAGGGAGTTGCAATGCCCGAGCTCCTGATTAAAGGTGCATACTCCCTTCATGGCTATCAATTCAAGCCATCGGATGTGAGGCTATTGGAAGATGCTGATGTGATTGTTTGGCTTGGCCCGACCATGGAATCAACTTTGATTGCGCACCTCTCAAATCTGCAGGAAGAAAAAACAGTCATGGAGGTCGGAGCAATGCACGGTTTGCAACTCTACGAAAACCGTGAATCTCCTGGAGGCGGGCACGACCACGGTCACGGTGAGGAAGAGCATCATGGCGAGGAAGAGGAACACGGCCATGGTGAAGATGAACATCACGGTGAGGAAGAAGAGCACGCTCATAAGGACGAAGATCATCACGACGAGGAAGAGCATCATGGCGAGGAAGAGGAACACGGTCATGAAGAAGAGGAACACCATGCCGAGGAGGGGCACGACCACGGTCGCTACGATCTGCACGTCTGGCTTGATATCGACAACGCCAAAGTGATAGTCGAAGAAACAGCTGAGCATCTCGCCGAAAGATATCCGCAACATGAGGCGCAGATGACTGCGAACGTGAAAAAAACCCTTGAAAAACTGGATGCACTGGAGACGGAACTGCGAAATCTGTCTGAATCATTTGCAGGTTCACCCTATGTGGTATTTCATGATGCGTATCAGTATCTTGAAAAGATGTTGGGATTGAACAATGTCGGAACGGTTACCGTCAATCCTGAAATTGAGCCCGGCGCGAAAAGGCTGTTGGAGTTGCGCGAGACGATTAGTGAAACAGGGGCAACTTGCATATTCAATGAACCGCAGTTCAGTCCAAAAATAACGGAAGTCATCGCTGAGGGTACCGATCTGAGAATCGGAACACTTGACCCGCTGGGTGCGGATATCGAACCCGGACCGGATGCCTATTATGAGTTCATGCGAAAAATGGTACTCTCCTTGAAGAACTGTTTGGGTTGATGGGTACCGAAAAATAGCGAAGAAAATCTCGACACCGGTTCGATGGTTTGACTCGCCCCCAATGAAGCACTGAGAACGAATGGGATGAGGTCAGCGTCACGTTGGTTTGGTGTCAATAAGACCCGCACAACCGGCAACCGGTTGATGAAGTCGTATGGTTGCCTCACCGCAGCGATCTGTTGTGAGGCAACCACCTTTCGCGGTGCGCAATGAATGAAATTCGAATTTTCCCTCGTCTCCGCTGTGGTTGAGAGGGTCTTGCGGGCGCAGTCGCGCAGAAATATCAATCGACCTGCCTGATTGCTGGCATTTGACGCGGCTTGAGCTACATTGAGCTGATGATACGTAAATAAATTTCCGCTAGGCCTGTTTTATTAACTTCCAATTGCGTTCCCAGGTTTCGATTTCGTACCAGATATTTTGGGGACAACGCTGCGCGGTCGTGATCGACCCAAGTGCTTCACACGGTCAGCTTATCGACTGGGAGGGAGGATCGACAACTGTGAGCACCTCTCGAATTGGCGTTTGAACAAGCTGATCTACCTGAATAAACAGACTGAGGGGACTGGTGCTGGCTGTGCCGCTGCTATTAGGCCAGCTAACAGGAGACATGGAACGAGAATTGCTCCTTAAATACTATCCCGCTGAATTTGATAGTATGATGTAGTTAAAATAGCTAAAATGATAAAAAACTACAAATATGTCTATAATTATGCTGTTTGAAAGTTATTTCTGTAAGATTACATGTTACTACGTTTCGCTGTCTCGAACTATTTCTCTCTAAGAGACCTGCAGGTGTTGAATCTTTCCGCGTCCACGCTGAAAGATGAAAATGCAGGATTAATCGAATGCCCAGCTTCACCAACGAGATCGATTTTACCTGCAATCGTCATATACGGCGCGAACGCATCCGGCAAAACCAACTATATGGCTGCGATGGACCTGATGCGAAGTCTGGTGTTGGAGTCTCACACGAAATATGGACCGAACGATGCGCTAACTTTCCATCCCTTCGCTCTGGACCAAGAAATTTCGAGAACTCCGACACATGTCGACGTAGACTTCGTGATTGACGGTATTCGATATCACTATGGTTTTGAATTGACTGATGAGGAATTTAAATCTGAATGGCTATACTCGATTCCAAAATCTCGAAGTCGACTGCTATTCGAACGCGATGGCAGTAATTTTCAATTCGGTCGAGAGTTGAAGGGGCAAAACAAAACTATCGCCACAATGACCCGTTCCAACAGCTTATTCTTGTCTGTTTCGGCTCAGAATAACCACCAACAATTATCTGGAATATTCAATTATTTCAAAACAATTCGAGGATTAACCAGTTTGGATATACAGAGTTTCGGGCTTTCCTACTATTTGAGTCGCATTGGGCTCGATCCGCGTGTAATTACTTTTCTTGAAAATATTGATACCGGAGTCATTGGTTTTAAAGTAAAGAAAAATCCTTATTCAAAAAAGTTTCTAACTTTACATCGGGATATGATCGCCAGTGCCCGAAGAGATATTGACGAATCAATTGATGATGAGCCAGAAGAACTGGATGATATATTCGTACTCGAACATCGAGGTGCCGATGGAGAGCCAGTTCCTTTTGATTTGAACTGGGAGAGTGCCGGTACGCGTCGTCTATTGATCGTACTCAGCGAGGCTTTTCGGGCACTTGATAAAGGATGCCCCATCTATATAGATGATATTGACACCAGTTTGCACACGCACGCCTGTGAGGCATTGCTTAAACTATTCTGCTCACCGGAAACCAACCGAAACGGGGCACAGCTTATTGCAACAACCCACGATACCAACCTGATGAAATCAAGTCTGCTTAGAAGGGATCAGGTTTGGCTTACCGAAAAGGGTTCAGACGGTGCTACGGAGTTATATCCTTTGATTGATTTTCGAACTCGTTCGGGCGACAACATTGAGAAGGGCTATCTTCAAGGTCGGTTTGGTGCGGTTCCATTCATCTAACCAACCCACGGTCTTGGCTCGGCGAAATAAATCCAAAAATCGGCGACCGTCCAATCTGAGATATGGTCGCCGAAATCGCTAACCCAAGCGAAGATTCATACTGTTTTGTGAAGGGGAGAACACGGAACCACAATATTTCGATGCTCTCAGGCTGATTTGCAAAAACGCATTGGTAGACGTGGGGATTGTCCCCGGTGTATGCGTTCCAATGACAGTTGCCGAGAAGGCTATTAAACGGGCAAGGTCAGAAGGTATGGGGCGATTTCGGCGAAACAGGGAATTATTTGAAAAAGTTGATCAGATATGGGCAATATTTGATCGTGACGCGCATCCAAATTTCAATAATGCCGTAAACGAATGCGAGCAAAACGGCATCAAAGTTGGACACTCAAATCCATGTTTTGAGCTTAGGCTGATTTTGCATGAGCAGGACTTCGATTCACAGCTGGGCCGTCATCAAGTTCAGAAGAAGCTCGGTGAACTAAGGCCGGAATTTGACAAGAATAGTGCCAAAGCTCCAGATTGCGAAGAGATGGTGACTCGGGTTGAAGAAGCCGAAGAGCGAAGCAAGAAACAGTTGGAGGACCGCAGGAAGGATGGCAACCCGTATGGGAATCCTTCAACGACTGTCGGATTGCTGACCCGAGTAATTCGTGAGGCTGACAAACTCTCAAGTCCTTAAGTTTGCGTCAGGTTTCCACATGATTGACTGGAAACTGAGGTAGCCGTCCTAACAATCCATTCCAGAATTGCGTTATTTCAATCCGCAGTCGTACAAATTTGTCCGAATTCATACATCACTCTAATAAATTAACCGTACGGGCTAATTTAGTCAATTTTTAGAGTGATTTTTCTATATATTCCTGTACGGTAAATATTTATAATCTCAGTTGAACTGATGACAGTATTTTTACCGAACGGTAATAAAAATGAAGAAATCCTACACTACGGAACAGATCGGAGTCTTAGTCCGCACGACTCGTAAATCGCAACGAATGACGCAACAGGACCTTGCTTTGGTATCGGGCACCGGTATTCGATTTATCGTTGACCTCGAAAAAGGCAAGGCTACATGCGAGTTGGCCAAAGTTCTAACTGTGTTGCATATGCTGGCGATTGAAGTTCGGCTGACTCCGCCCGAAACGGGAGATTCGTCGTGACGCGAAAGCTGGATGTCTATCTGAACAACGATTCTATCGGTACACTCGAGCAGGATAGATATGGACAAATGTCATTCACCTATAGTTCCGACTGGCTGGACGACACTCGTGCCATGGCGATATCTGCTTCACTGCCACTTCGACGCGAACCGTACTCGCAAAGGGAATGCCGGCACTTCTTTTCCGGTCTTCTTCCGGAGGGACCGACGCGAGTCACCCTCGCAAAAAATCTGGGAATCAGTGCGGGGAACGAAGTTTCCATGCTTGAAAGGATTGGAGGTGATTGTGCCGGTGCATTGATATTTCTTCCTCACGGGCAGCCAATATCTGATTTCAGAGGCGATTACAGGAAATTAACCGATCAGGAATTGGTCGAGGCACTGAAGAGACTGCCAGTGCAACCCCTTTTGTCGGGCGAAAGGAAAGTGCGTATGTCACTGGCAGGCGCGCAGAATAAGATTGCGGTCTATGTCGATGACGACAGTCGGATTTCATTATCTCTGAATGATGCACCTAGTAACTACATAATCAAACCGACAGCTGATGAATATCGCGAAATTGTCAGTAACGAATGTTTTTGTCTGAAACTTGCCAACGAGGTTGGCATCAACGCGGCAAAAAGCAAAATGGGCTATGCAGGTGATATTGAGTATCTTCTGATTGAGAGATATGACCGTAGAAAGACGGATGTATCAAGATTTCCAATTCGCCAACATCAAGAAGATTTCTGTCAGGCGCTGGGTGTTTCCCCGGAAAACAAATATCAAGAAGATGGTGGTCCAGGTCTGAGAGATTGTTTTGATTTGGTCCGAGATTTTTCCAGTCGGCCAGGAATTGATTTATTGGCACTGCTTGATCTCGTAATTTTTAATGTTATTGTTGGCAATCACGACGCACACGGCAAAAACTTTTCTTTTCTGCATGGTGAACATGGTGGGAAGCAGAGTGTACGGCTAGCACCTGCGTATGACGTTCTTTCCACCGTATACTACCCTTACCTAACTCCTCGAATGGCTATGAAAATCGGAAAGGCACGTGAATCCGAATCAATCAGAATCGAGAACATGGACCAATTTGCGAAACATATCGGCATGAATGCTGTCGCGGTGCGTAAACGTTTTTTGGAATTAACCGAATTAATCAAATCGAAGTTGCCTGAATTGAGGGACGAGTTCCACAAAATTAATGACCTTATTTCGCTGATTGACAAAAGAGCGGATCGGATAATCCATATAGCCAGTGGCGGTTCGATCGGGTGGTTTTAACCTGAAGTTGCGATTCAACAAAAATGCATTTTCGTGCTTGGGAGCTTGAGTATTTGAGGACGATACGGGACGATGAACAGAATTGCGCAATATTCATCGAAAAAATCCACACACCATATCGAAATCTACTAAATACCCAGTTACTACCCCCGTCGTTTCGCCGGCGGGCCGCAGGGTCTTGGGAAGCAATTTTCGAGACCCTTTGCTTTTTCTGGAGCATCGAAAAAATCCGGCCAGTAGACATGAATCTGGGGGAATTCGTAGAAGTATTCCATACCGAAAAAAAGGGGGTCAGATGTCAATCTGGCAGTAAATATGGGTCAATGATGCACACAAGAGTCAATACGATTGTGCATTAGTTGTCAGCAATGACGGTGATTTGGCAGAAGCAATGAGAATCGTAAAGCGACTTTGGAGAATCGTCAACTTCCAAACCCAATTCCGGGGACGAATATTTATAAACCACAAGACTGGTAGTCAAATGTCATTCTTGACATCTGTTTGATTAAAAGACTAAACACCTCACCGGTTACACTCTTACAAAGAATTGTTGGTAGAAGTTTCCGCTACCAGTTGAACTTCCTTACCTGTAAACTGTGACCAATAACTGGAGTTGTATGTTTCATGGCTAATAATTTCACAATCAGGTAATTTTATGTACTTGATTACGAGATTGAATTTACGTACCAGAATCGGTTCAAGCGCAACCGAGTACGTTTAAGCAGGATGATACAGATTGACACCAATCTCGGATTGCTTTCAATTCAATGCCAGATATCAGGCATCTCACTTTTTCTGCGTTGGATGAATGCCTTTAGTTCCTCGTCCACACCCGGGTCGAGTTCAGGTTTCTGGTATTCCTCAAGCATCTGCTTCCATTTCTGATTCGCACGTTGTGCGATATCCAGACTTCCTTCCTCCTCCCATTGCTCAAATGGCATGGTGCTGAACAATTCCGATTCATAGAAGGCGTTTTCGTAGTGTGCGAGTGTATGCTCAGAGCCGAAAAAGTGATTTCCGGGTCCGACCTCGGCGAAGGCGTCACTGGCGAACTGGTCGTCATCCAAGGATACGCCTTTGACAAACTTGTGCAGTGCTCCCAGATAGTCGGCGTCGATCACGAATTTCTCATAACTCATGGTTAGCGCACTTTCCATCCAACCCGCGGCATGAAGCACGAAATGCGAGCCACACAATATCGCGGCATTGAGTGAATTGACACTTTCGTTGGTGGATTGGGCATCCACACACTGGGAACTGGTAAATCCGCCGCTGCAACGAAGCGGAACATCAAATCTTCTGGCGATCTGTCCGACAACATAGGATGCGGCGGCTGATTCGGCGGTTCCGAACGACGGCGATCCGGCTCTCAGATTGACAGTCGTCGTGAAGTTTCCGAATATTGCCGGAGATCCCGGTCGAACCAACTGTCCCAAGGCAACCCCGACCATGACCTCTGCCAATCCCTGAGCGATTGCTCCGGCGATTGTCACCGGGCCTGTTGCACCACTGAGTACGAATGGGACAACAACCGGACATTGATTCGCTTCCGCATAGGCGCGCAAAGCACCGGACATCGCCCCGTCATAGACAAGCGGTGAATTCATGTTGATGTTACCGCTGATGACGCAGTTCTCGTCGGTATATTTTTCGCCGAAAAGAATTTTTGCCATCTCGATGGAATCCAGTGCCCGGTCGCGGGTTGTCACAGAACCCATGAACGGCATGTCGGAGTAGTTCATATGCGCGTACACCATGTCAAGGTGCCGCTTGTTGACCGGTTGATCTACAGGTTCGCAGACGGTTCCACCGGAATGGTGGATCCAGGGAGAGGAATACGCGAGTTTGACGAGATTCTCAAAATCCTTGATGGTGCCGTAGCGTCTGCCCTGGTCCAGGTCGGAAACAAATGGGGAACCGTATGCGGGGACGAACACGAGGTGATCTCGCCCTACGCGTGCGGATCTTGCTGGATTGCGTCCTTGCATGACGAATGAACTCGGAACAGTCTTGAGAAGACTTCGAATGTGTCCCTTGTCGAATCGAACGCGTTGACCTTTGACATCGGCACCCGCTTCTTTCCAAATTTCGAGAGCCGCGTCATCGCCTCGAAAATCGACACCGACTTCCTGCAGAATCTGATCGGTCTTTTCCTCGATAATTTCGAGACCTTCCTCGCTGACTATGTCGTACGTCGGAATCTCCCGTTTGAGTCCGGCGATGATTGCCGGCGCGCTCGACCCTGTTCTCGAACGGCGACGGATTCGGCCTCGTTCCGGAACAGTTTCGGCATTTACAGACGCTTGTGCCATGCAATCAACCTCCTTTTGATAACGCGGTGCATCGCAGATATTTTACATAGAGTTGAGTAAAGTCGGAGACATTAGCATAAACATGGAACATCGCGCGGTTCTGTTAATGAATCGACAACCGACAATCAACAGAAATTGACTGTTTTAACGACAGAATTCCATAGCTCTCCATTATCCAGGCGCGTAATCGTTGTGCTATCATTGCTCAAAAGACATTGATTCTCAACACTTCTTTCGCTGAAAATCGCAGCGAAAAACATTGTCATCATGACAAGAAAGCTGTTTGCCAAGGTTTCCCCGCTGATTGCCGGTATAGCGGTTGCAAAGTGGGTGACATTTTGCATGGGTCTGGCTATGTTTTTCCTTATGTCAGATTCGGGCGTCGGTCTGGTGGAGCGTTGGGCAATTGTGTTTTGGTATACGACGCTTGGCGCGATAGTCGGTATGTCAAATGCGATCGTACGGGTACCAATAGTTGATCTGTCGCTGCCTTGGTGGATTCGAGGTCCTGCTGTCAGTGCATGGATGTGCCTGATGGTGGTTCTGTTTGCCGGTGACAGAGTGCAGCAGCTGATGTGGTTCTTTCATGTATCCAAAGGTGCATTGACTTCGCCGTACTGGTTTGTCGGTGACGGTCTCATTATCGGTTTGATTGCAGGTATGTTTTCTACCAGGATCGAAAGAAGCCAATCAGTCAGCTATGCCAAGGAGGCATGATTTTGTCCATTCACCAGTGAGTCGGCATCTTTGCTCGTCGTGATTGAAATATCATACAGGCACGAATATAACAATCCACACATCAGGGGCTGGAAATATCAACGATGAGTCTGGCAATCAATGAAGTTGAGGAAATCCTGGGAAGGTTTCAGCTGACTACCACCGCATCGGAGTTGCACGGTATGCTCGCGGGTTTGATCTGTGCCGGTGTGGAAGAGGATGATATTGACAACTGGTTACCGGTGCTTTGTTTTGAGGACCGCTATGTGTCAGAAGATGAATATCGAATGTTCGAGCGGGATATACGCGGCCTTTATCGGGAGGTACTGAAGCAGTTGGATGAGTTCGGCGTGGAATTCAACATCCTTTTGCCTGAAGATGGACAATCATCGACAGATCGAATTGTTGCGATGACATCGTGGTGTACCGGATATCTCAAGGCACTGATTGACTATGGCGAAATCTCATTCGAGCTGCTGTCAGAGGACTGCATCGAATTTCTCGATGATGTCAGGCAGATTTCGGAACTTGATCCGGAACAGGACCCAACTGAAGAGGAAATGGAATCTTCATTCATGATACTAGACGAGCACCTTCGGGTCGGTGTGCAGCTGATCGATGAGCAATTGAACATGCATACCATCTCAAGCAGGCGCACAGACGCAGGAGTACCGATGTGAATCAGGCAGAGCACCGTCGCCAGGTTATGGATCGAATCGGAAATGGCATCGCCATCATTCCCAATTCGACACTTCAGCGACGTAATTCAGATGTGTTCTACACATATCGTCCAGACAGCGATTTCTACTACCTGACAAGATTTCCGGAGCCCGAGTCAGTCGCGATCCTGTCTCCCGGCGGTTCCGAAGGCGATTACATACTATTCTGTCGGGAAAAAGATCCGGACAGGGAACTTTGGGATGGCAAGCGTTATGGACCGGAGGGTGCGGTTGAGATCTTTGGTGCGGACGCGGCTTTCAGTTATGAAGAACTGGATAAAAAGTTGCCGGAGCTGTTGGAGGACCGTGATTCCATTCATTACTGTGTCGGCCGATATCCGGAATTCGACCAGCGCGTTATCGGGTGGCTGAATCAAGTGCGTCACAAAGTTCGTACCGGCGTCAAGGCACCGGGCGGGATTTTCGATATCGGTTCTATCCTCCATGAAATGCGCCTTTTCAAGACGGAGAGGGAAATTGAGATCATGGCAGCGGCCTCGACGGTATCCGCCGAAGCACACCGACGCGCGATGCAGGTCTGCCAACCCGGTATGGCGGAATATGAAATACAGGCCGAGATCGAATATTGGTTTCAGAAAAACAATTGCAGGACTGCCTACCCGAGTATTGTCGCTTCGGGGGAAAACGCCTGTATCCTGCACTACACCGAAAATTCAAGTGAACTGAAAGACGGTGACCTGTTGCTGATTGACGCTGGTGCGGAGTATGACTGCTATGCCGCCGATATCACACGTACATTCCCTGTAAACGGCAAATACACTTCCCAGCAGAAAGCCGTGTACGATGTGGTTCTCGAAGCACAAAGGACGGCGATCAAGGCGGTTCGTCCCGGAAATCGTTACAGCGATGTGGATGACGCCGCGAGACTGACCATCGCCGAAGGTTTGATTGATCTTGGAATTCTGACCGGCTCAGCCGAAGAGGCAATCGAAAATAAGGAGATCAAGAAGTTCTACATGCATAAAGTGGGGCATTGGTTGGGGATTGATGTCCACGATGTCGGGGAATACAGAGATTCCGACGGTATGCGTAAGCTTGAGCCGGGCATGTGCATGACAGTAGAGCCAGGCATCTATCTATCGGCTTCCGACGAGTTGGATGAGCAATGGCATGGCATTGGTATCCGAATCGAGGATGATGTCTTGGTCACTGAGGACGGGCATCGTGTGATGACCGGTGATGTGCCCAAATCAACAGCTGAAATCGAAGCGTTGATGTCCGGCTAGATCGACACTTCCGGTCAAGGCTGGAATTCCTGTGCTAACCAAGCTCGAATTTGATCTGATCATCAACGGTGGTGGTCTGGTGGGTGCCAGTCTCGCTTTGGACCTGGCTTCATCCGGATTTCGCGTCGCGCTGGTCGATATCCAATCATTTCGGAACTCGCAAGAGCGGGATGCGGATGCCAGATCGATCGCGTTGACCTACAGCAGCGGTGTCATATTCCGAAGACTCGGGTTTTGGGACCGGTTGCCGGAAGACTCCGTCACTGCGATCCGAATGACGGAAGTCACCGATCGCAGCATGAGAGGCCAGGTGCAGTTGAAAGCGTCGGATGTCGGCTATGATGAGCTAGGTTGGAATGTCGAGGCGCGTGTACTTCTGGCAGAGTTGTATCGCTGTATCGAAGGATTTGAATCGATCTCAATATTCAGTCCGGCCGAACTGTCTGATCTAAGAATCGACGATGATCAGGTCAGGTGCAGCATCCAATCTAAAGTTGATGAATCCTCACAGACGGTGAAGGCAAAGGTTCTGGTGATCGCGGATGGCGGCGAATCCAGAATCAGCGAGCAACTTGGATTCATCGGGCATCAGAAACTGTATGGACGTAATGCCTTGGTCTGCAGAGTCGAAACTGACCGGCCGAACAGGCAGAAGGCGTATGAACATTTTGTACGGACGGGACCCCTCGCTTTGCTGCCGTCAGGTTGCAGCGGCTATTCGGCGATATGGACGCTGGAACCGAAGGAATCGGATCGATTGATCGGGATATCGGCAAACCAGTTCCTGAACGAGATTCAGGAAGTTTTCCGAGAAAGGGCCGGAAAATTTATTGAACTTGCGAGTGAGCGTCGCACCTATCCTCTCAGGTACAGCATGCTGAAAAAATTTGTGCAGCCGAGAGTTGCCGTTGTCGGCAATGCCATGCATACATTTCATCCGGTTGCCGGTCAGGGATTCAATCTCGCGCTGCGCGACACGGCCGAACTGGTGGAGATACTGACGCAATTCCGTGACCGAGGTTGGGATATCGGTTGCTATGACGCACTTGAGGAGTACCAGATTCGACGAGAATGTGAAAGTCAGGCCGTCGGGAGTTTTACCAACGGCCTGATTCGCGTTTTTGCGAATGACAGTCCAGTCCAGTCGCGGTTGAGGAATATCGGTCTGGATGTCATTCAGGCGGTTGCGCCACTTAGACGAATACTGCTTAAGCGCACAATGGGACTGCATCGTCTGTCGCTGCCAGGTATTGGGCAGGAATCGAATAGTGAGGAGCGTGCGTGAGCAGTCCTGAGTACGATATCGTCGTTGTGGGTGGCGGCATCGCCGGACTCGCGTTTGCGTGTGCCATGAAGGATTCCGGTTTACGGATACTTGTTCTGGAAGCCGGCGAGATGCCAGTCTACGATCCTGATACATACGATATCCGAGTCAATTCCATCAACTTGGGCTCGCAGGCTTTTCTTGATGCCTTGGGAGTGTGGGAGCGCATTACGGCGAAACGTGCTACACCTTTTTCCGAGATCAGGGTCTGGGATTCCAACGGTAGCAACGTTGACTTTCACGCTGAGGACATCAAGGAGAGCGAGCTCGGATACATCGTCGAGAATAATGTTCTCACAACATCGCTGTTGGAGGCGTTGGAGCAATCATCGAACATTCAGTTGAAGACAGGAATGAAATTGTGTTCGGTGGAGCGTGAATCCGATATCGTACGGGTCGGTACGGAGCAATCAGACCAAACCAGTTGCTATCTGGTTGTCGGTGCGGATGGCGGTGATTCCATGGTCAGACAGCTGACCGGAATTCACATTGCCGATCAGAAAGGTTACGGACAGCGGGGGATCGTTGCGCAGGTACAGGCAACCGAAGCGAAGAACGGGGCATCCTATCAGAAATTTCTGCCGACCGGGCCTTTGGCATTCCTTCCATTGTCCGATGGAAGCTTCTCCATCGTCTGGAGCTGCATCAACGAGCGTGCCCAGGAACTTGAATCGATGGACGCGCGGGAATTCGAACAGCAACTGGCGCAGGCATTCGATGATCGGCTGGGTGAGTGTCAACTGCTCAGTCGCCGGGTATCATTCGAGTTGAGAAAGTTGCGTACGGAGTCTTATTTCAAGGATCGTGCAGTGCTGATCGGCGATGCCGCGCATGTGATCCATCCGCTGGCGGGTATGGGTGCGAATCTGGGACTCATGGATGCGGCCGCACTGTTTGAAGTGATAAAACCATTCGCTGGAAAGGGCAGTGATCCTTGGAACTATCAGAATCTCAGGCGGTACGAACGATGGAGAAAGTCTGTGAATTCACCGACGATCAGTCTTATGGACGGATTTGATTGGGGATTTCGAAATTCATCGGAAAAGGTGAGGTCATTGCTCGGATTGGGATTCAGTCTGACCAATCAAACCAGGATCGCGAAAGAAGCCATCATCAGATTGGCCTGTGGATTGGCGGGCGATATTCCGGATATATCAAGACGTGCGTGAAGCTTGCATCAAATGCTGGAAATACTGACGATCATGATCCCAGATTCCTGATCTATTGCGTGTGCCCTGTCGCGGGCCCGCTGCAGCTAGGCGGAGTCAGGTGCGTATCGGATTCAACTTTCGTAGAGTATTCCCGCTGACCCTAGCAGCCATCCAGCGAAATTTCAAGACCCTCCTCCACAAACGGTTTCTCTACCCGGCCAAATTTGCACTGACTTTTCTGCAACACATTGGCAATCTTCTCATCTGTCTTGGGTTGGGTATGGTATGCATTAAAGATTGAGTATTACATCAAATTGCTTTCAACGAACTCGGTCGGTGAACTTGAAGGACAATCATCAATAAGGAATTCTCGAATCGAAAACAAAGCTGAAATAGCAAATTTCAAGGTGATTCGAGTATGCCAAATATAGTGTCTTCATTTACCTGAAATCAACAATAGTTGACATTATTTGAAATAATATATAATTTGTCAACTAAGAAATGGAGGAGTGAAATGTCTTTTGGTCAACGTCTTAAAGTATCTAGGAATGCACTAGGTCTTTCATTACGCGATCTGGAACACAAAATTGACAACCGAGTGACTGCTCAAGCAATCAGCAAATATGAACGGGATGAATCAATACCTAGTTCAGGTGTGTTGATTGCGCTGGCAGGAGCGTTGGGTGTTTCGGAAGATTATCTTGCCAGTGAAACCGAAATTGTTTTGGAGTCCGTAGGTTTTCGAAAAAAACATTTCGCGAGTGCGCGAGTAAAAATTCAAGTGAAAGCAAGAGTTTTAGACCTGCTGGACCGTTATCTAACCGTGGAGGATATTCTCGGTTTACCGACTGTCAATTGGGACATGCCTCGAGATGCTCCCTGGCCAATATTGAACGATTTGGCTGAAACAGATCAAGCCGCACTCGGTCTTCGTCTCTACTGGGGAGTCGGGACTAATCCAATCCTCAACCTTGTCGAGTTACTGGAGGGTCGAGGAATCAAAATTCTGTCAATTCCTCTTTCTGACAATATAGATGGTCTCACTGCAAGGGTAAGCAGAGCCCACGGGAAAGCGATGTCATCGGTTATCGTCGTCAATCGAAAACAGTGTCGTGAGCGGCAACGCTTCACAATCGCACATGAACTTGGCCATATGGTATTAGAGGTTAGGACGGGCATCGACGAAGAAAAGGCTGCTCACCGATTCGCCGGGGCGTTCCTTATGCCGGCTGAAACACTACGGGCAGAGATTGGAAGGTTCCGTAAGTCAATCGGATGGAGTGAGCTGTTTGAGTTGAAGCGAATATTTGGTGTAAGCGTGCAGGCTCTTACTTATCGTTGCAAAGAGCTTGGAATATTCAACGAGTCTCTTTTCCGTTATCTGTTGAATGAACTTAAACTTCGTGGCTGGCGTAGCTATCCTTATGAGGAACCATTTTCATCAAAAGACGGCGAGGAACCGACTAGGTTTAGTCGTTTGTGCTACCGAGCCTTGGCTGAAGAACTGATCTCTGAATCAAAAGCTGGTGAATTGCTAGGAATCTCTGTCCGCGACCTCGTTCAGCGAATGGATAAACCGCCGGAGCCGGAAGAATCACCAACTGGAGATGTGTTGAATTGAATGTAATCGTCTCGGACACATCTGTATTGATTGATCTTGAACGTGGGTCGTTTCTGGAACCGATATTTCGTTTACCTTTCAGGTACGTAGTTCCAGATCTACTATATGAACGCGAACTCAAAAACCACAACGGAGTCACCTTAGTTGGGTTGGGCCTTCATGTCGAAGAACTGGACAGTGTCGGACTTACTCTTGCCTTCGATTACTTCCAGAAACATAAAAAAACTCTTTCTCTTCCGGATACATTTGCTTTTGTACTCGCCAAAACAAACTCATGGATACTACTGACAGGAGATCAAGCACTGCGTAACCTCGCTCATGAAGAAAAAGTCAAGTGTCACGGAGTGTTATGGTTGCTTGATCACCTGTATCATAGTTCCGTGATTGGACGAGATACCGTACTCAATGGGCTAAGGGTAATTACAGAACATCCTCGTTGTCGATTGCCTCAGTCTGAAATCAAGAAGCGCATAGATTATCTTTCGAAGAGTAAGATCGGACCTAATTCATTCTCTCGGGCGACAGTTTAGTCATCAGGAATTAGTACAGGACGAAATTCTTCTCAGTGTAACTATGTCAGGAAATAAATCTCGACTTATACTGGACGTTTTTATGGTATGTATCTTTTATTAGAGAACGGCACTTAATCAGACAGAAAGTAGAAAACCGATCAGATTTCAGTCCAAAAATACCAATAGTACAATTGCTTATCTGCCTCAGAATACCTTGTATATTCGGAATTAATATCCTAAAATACAAGGTATGCTACAACGATGGATTACGAGTAGACTACGGAATACCATAGCGCAGAGGCCTGCAGTGGTGCTTCTCGGTGCTCGTCAAATCGGCAAGACAACGCTCGCCAAATCTATCTCTCTGAGCCAGAACTCGAACTATCTTGATCTGGAAGCCTCCGAAGATCTGCTTAAACTCAGTGATCCCACTGCATATCTGGAAAGTCACCGCGACGAACTGACAATATTGGATGAAATCCAGCGCGCGCCTGATCTCTTTACTGTGTTGCGTGGTCTAATTGACAAAAACAGGGAACAGGGCCGAAAGTCAGCACAATATTTACTGCTTGGATCCGCGTCTATGGATCTACTTCGTCAATCATCCGAAAGTCTGGCCGGTCGGATCAGTTATCTTGAGTTAAGTGGCTTGAACGCTCTGGAAATTGAAGAGGGTAGAGATCATCTACAAAAGTTGTGGCTGAGAGGTGGTTTTCCTGACAGTTATCTGTCTGAGGATGATCTTCTGAGTATCGACTGGTTGGAAGATTTGATTCGTACCTATCTGGAGCGCGACGTTCCGCAATTGGGTTTTCGTATTCCCGCGGATAGATTACGGCGTTTGTGGACAATGCTGGCTCATTTACAGGGTGAACCTGTCAACAATTCGAAATTGGGCAGCAATCTCGAGATCGACGCCAAAACGGTCAATCACTACCTTGATGTGCTTGTCGGACTCCTGTTAGTCAGACGCTTGGAACCATGGTATGCGAATGTCAGAAAAAGACTGGTCAAATCACCACGCTACTATATCCGTGACAGTGGAATTCTGCATCGGCTTTTGCGTATCAACAATCAAGAGGCTCTCCTATCCAATCCTATACTCGGTAAAAGTTGGGAAGGTTTTGTAATTGAGAATATCTGCTCTGTGTTGCCACGCCACACTGAAACGTTTTACTACAGAACGGCAGCGGGTGCGGAGATCGATTTGGTTATTCGGCTGTCATCCGGTGAACTATTTGCGGTTGAAGTCAAATACGGAACAGCTCCAAAAATAAGCAAGCATTTCAATCGGACTTGTGAGGAAATCGGAGCATCCAGAAAGTATGTTGTATATGGGGGTGATGATGAATTTCCGATCGGAAATGACGTGACAGTCATATCACTCCCGAGATTAATGAGACAACTGCAGGAATAGATTCCTATCGACGTAATTCAGGAAAATCCAAAAATGATTAATAACGTCACTTGCTATTAAGTATGGCTTAATAACGAGCGGAAAACGACGTTGTAATTAAACGAAACGCCAAAATGCTTAATAGTGGCATTTGTTATTGAGCATGGCTTAATAACGAGTGGAAAACAGCGTTGTAATTAAGGGAAAAGCCGAAATGCTTAATAGTAGCAGTCGTAATTGAACATTGCTGAATTATCGGAGATTTCATGAAACGTCAACAGACAGGGTACTTTGATACTACATCCATAGGTGGAGAAACAGGTAAGAACTTTCATTCTCGATCCTCTACCACCGAAAGATGAACTGGATAGCAAGTAATTACAGCATTCGTTAGACAGTGCAAATTTTGCTCTGGGGCAACTGAACAGAATCGTGACAATGCTCCCCCAACCTCAGCTGTTCATCTATGCATATATTCGAATGGAGGCGGTGCTTTAGTCGCAGATCGAAGGTATTCAGTCCACATTGTAAGACCTCATGCTGTTGGAGTTGAATCAGACTCCAGGAATGCCTGTAGACGATGTAGTTGGAGATTCCAACTACCTGTCTGCCCTAGAACACGGCATTCGACGTATGAGAGAGAATGATTTTCCACTCTAGAATCGTCTTATCCGCGAGGTTCACAAAAAATGCTGATAAAACTGAGGGGACGAGAGTTCCTGCATAGTGACATCAAATAATTACAAACAAGTAATTTCAGAAATTCGTTCACTGGGATTTGAATTTCATCGATAAGGGAAAAGGTCCCACGAAATTTGGGATAACATTTCGGCAATGTTGCGGATAAATCCCAAAATCATCTGCGCTAAATCAGAATCGGCGATAGTCTACAATATAAATTGCAAGTGTCTTCAAATGGAGGAGAGGAAGTGTGAAAAGCCCTAAAGAAACAAGTCTGGCCAAAACAGGGTTGCGTACGACACATCCGAGGTTGCTGATACTTGAAGTCCTGGAAAAATCCCAAACCCGCCATATGGGTGCGGAAGAGATCTACGACTCGTTGCGAGAAGCAAACGAAGAGGTTGGACTCGCAACTGTCTATCGGGTTCTCACCCAATTCGAACAGAACGGCCTGGTGCTGAAGCATCGATTCGGCGAAGACAGCAAGGCATATTATGAGCTGAACAACGAGCAGCATCATGATCACATGGTCTGTGTCGAGTGTGGGGATGTCTACGAGTTTGTCGACGAAGAAATCGAAAGGCGGCAGGATCTGGTCGCAGGCTCACTTGGTTTTGTGCTTCACGATCATTCACTTCACCTGTACGGCGTATGTTCAGGGATGCAGGAAACGGGTGAGTGTTCGAAGAAAAAAAGAAAAACCGAGACCATCTATCAGGTTGAAAGTAACTGATATAAAAACTTTGTGAAGCGCAGTATTGCAACTTAGCTGTAAGTCGTCACTTACTATCGTACCGGTCTGATCAGAATCGCCAAGTGACGCGTATTATTGACGCATCTGTCATTTGTGCCGGAATTCGTAGCTTCAAATCCAAGTGGCGAAAGTATTTCTATCCGAATTGATCGGGACATCGATCTTTTTCTGTAACCAAATTTCCGTTCAATTGCTGTTCTGTTTGAAATCCAGTTCCGAATCATGACAAAAAGATCTCTGATGATTCAGGGCACCGGATCCGATGTGGGCAAGTCAATCATCGTCGCAGGCCTGTGCAGGGTGATCAGACGCCGGGGGATCTCGGTCGTACCATTCAAGCCGCAGAATATGTCCAATAATGCCGCTGCCTGTCCGGACGGCGGTGAGATAGGCAGGGCACAGGCACTGCAGGCAAGAGCCGCAGGGGTTATTCCGACTGTGGACATGAATCCGGTTTTGCTGAAACCGCAATCGGATCGTACTTCCCAGGTTGTTGTCCACGGCAAGGTGATTTCCACACTTGAGGCGGCTGAGTATATGTCGAGCCGGAACCAGCTTCTGACTCCCGTCATGCAAAGTTTTGAGAGGTTGACTGATTCATATGACTTCGTGATTGCGGAAGGTGCCGGCAGTGCGGCGGAAACCAATCTTCGCGAGCGGGATATCGCGAATATGGGATTTGCGCGTCACGCGGGTGTTCCGGTTTCGCTGCTTGCGGATATCGATCGCGGCGGTGTGATCGCTTCGGTGGTTGGTACCCAAGCGGTTCTGGATCCGGAAGACTCAGCCATGATACGAAGTTTCATAATCAATCGTTTTCGGGGAGATGTGAGACTGTTTGATGATGGTGTAAGGGAAATTGAGCAGCGTACCGGTTGGCCATGTCGAGGGGTCATACCCTGGCTTGACGATGCGCGTCGACTTCCCCAGGAAGATGCGGTTGTTCTGGACCCGATCGACGCACACGACAATGCCGATCTTCGTAAACCACTAAAGATCGTCGTGCCGATGCTGTCCAGAATCGCCAACTCGGATGACTTTGATCCGCTGAGACTCGAACCCAATGTTCAATTCGAATTCATTCCACCCGGCACACCGCTGCCCCTGGATGCAGATGTCATGATACTGCCCGGGTCGAAATCAACCGTCGGGGATCTTGAGTTTCTGCGTTCGCAAGGCTGGGACCATGACATCATTGCCCATGCCCGCAATGGCGGATGGGTACTGGGAATGTGTGGCGGGTATCAGATGATCGGCCGGTATGTGCGCGATCCTGACGGACTCGACGGTGCGCCGGGTGAGTCGCCGGGGCTTGGACTGCTGGATATCAAAACAGACATGCGGGGAAACAAATCGGTGCGGCCGGTGAAGGGTGTCTGCACGGTTACCGATACACCGATTGAAGGCTATGAGATCCATATCGGCGAGACACATGGTCCGGATACGGTGCGACCGTTCGCCCGTATCGGTGATGTCGCTGATGGTGCAGTCAGTATTGACGGAAGAATCGCCGGATGCTATCTGCATGGAATCTTCTCCAGTGACGGGTTCAGGAAAAAATGGCTGAATGGCATTCGTCAGGGGTCGGCTTCAGAGCTGGTTTACGAATCGAAAGTCGAGCAATATCTTGATGGAGTCGCCGACGGTCTTGAGGACGCACTTGAGATCGACCGCCTGATCGCGGATGCCGAGTTGTGATGGCTGGGTTGCCTGACGGGTAGTCGCCATATCCAATTCCAATGTTCAAACAGATGACGATCGAAAATACGACCTGCTGGCAACCTTTTCCGATCATATCGCTGTGTCGCAGTATCATGGAGACCGGACCGAGCATCAGATCTTTGACTGGATGTTGCCGACGGGGAAATCAACCTGATATTCGAGGTGCCGAAATTGCCGGAACAGGAAAATATGACGACTGAGGAAAGGATTCAGAAGATACGCGAGGAGACCGAACGGATCAATCAGCGTGTCGCCACAATGAAAGAGGAACGCGAAGGGAGTTGGAAGGAACTCAGTAAAGAAATTGCGAAGGTGAATGCGACGGCTGCGAAGCTGACCAAGAAGACGAAAGAACACGGCAAGCAGATCGGCGGATACGGCAACCGGCTCGGATACTACACCGAGGCGCGTGCGGAACCCTCCATCCGGCGGATACTGGACGAGCATTTCGATGCCGACTACATGGAGGCTTACGAGAGCAGAAGCATGCAACTGGATGGCTGGGCGGTCGCCCGCAACGGCTCCGGTGCGGCCTATATAGTGGAGATCAAGAGCAGGTTCGCGCCTGAGCATCTGGATCAGGTGTGGGAGTTGGTGAGGGTGTTTCGCGCGGTCAAGCGTGAGTTCGAGTCAAGTCCGGTGTATCCGATTCTTGCGGTGGTCAATATCGACCGGGAGCAGCGGGAGCTGGTGTGGCAGTCGGGCATTCACCTGATAGATGTGTCGGATGGTGCGCTCGAGTGGACCCGGCCGCCCATGGGGTTCAGGCCGTGCGGCGATCATGGTGCGAATGGTGTCGTGCAGCGGGCGGTGCCGCGGCATCTGCGATTGGTTACGGATAAGGGGTAGGGACAGCAGCAGGCACAGTGATGCGGCTGACATGATCGGTGGAGTCCTGATTGAATGTATGGCACTCATTCGGGGTGGAAGGCAATTGATGCGGGCATTGCGGTTTGGCAGGCGCGGACTGAGGACCTGATCGTTCCCCGGTCGCTGTAGCGTATGCCGGTTGACATCGCAATCTCACCCATGGTTGTTGAGATGTGCATACCATCTGGAATATCGCCAGACGCTTCGCGAGTATGTTCGTTAAAAATTGACGATTTCAGCGAACAAGACGAATTACAGTAAAGCATTAGGCGTTACAGCGATAGTTTAACCGACTACTTATTGCGCTTAGGTACGTTTTTTTACATTCATAGCAGACATCTGAACTGAGGACAATCTAATGCAAGAAGCGGAGCGACTGGAAAGTGAGTTACTAAAACGTAGTGACAAAGTAACTAATTTACCTATTATCTGCTCCGCAGGCATTACAAGCCATACATCAGTCATTCAACAGCATTCACAGGCCACGGATGTCGAGCTCCGAAACCCTGCCGGTGACGAACATTCCACCGCTTCGGACAATGTCTGCGGCTCCTTTCCGCTTCCAATGATGCGAAGTCTGAACCATACTGAACTATACTTATGTTCAGCGCAAGAACTACTGATATGATCGAGTCATGGGCGAGAGGCAGAAAGACGGTCGACGCAGGTTCATTCCGACGGGAATTCAAAGTTTCCGCAGTGTGCGCGAGCGCGACAGCTACTATGTCGACAAGACTCCGATCATGCGTGACCTGATTGATCGGGGCGATTACTATTTCCTTTCGCGACCACGCCGATTCGGCAAGAGTCTGTTTGTCGACACGCTGAAGGCGCTTTTTGAGGGACACGAGGAGCTGTTCGGCGGGCTTGCGATCCATGGCGGCTGGGACTGGTCGGTCAGTCATCCTGTGGTACGGCTGAGTTTTGACGGTCAATACAACAGTCCTGACGAGATCGATCAGCATATCCATGGCAAGTTGAAACGGGTTGCGGAAGATGCCGGTATTGAGACAGGTGCTACCGGCAGCAATGCATCACATCATTTGGAAGCGCTGATTCACCGATTACATCAGAACACCGGGCAGCAGGTAGCGGTACTGGTGGATGAGTATGACAAGCCGATCCTGGATGCGCTGGACAATCCTGAGGTGGCGAGGGCGAACCGGGACTACCTTCGGGGGTTCTACGGCATCATCAAGGGCAGTGCCGAGCACGTCAGGTTCGTGTTCGTCACCGGCATCACGATGTTCTCGAAGGTCAGCCTGTTCTCAGGGCTGAACAATCTCAGGGACATTTCCCTGGACCCCCGCTATGGGTCGATCTGCGGATTCACCGATGAGGACCTTGACACGGTGTTCGCGCCGGAGCTCGAGGGATTGGACCGCGAGGAGATCCGCCGCTGGTACAACGGCTACAGCTGGCTGGGCGGGCACCGGCTCTACAATCCTTGGGACATTCTCAATCTGTTGGTGGGCAGGCAATTTGAATCCCACTGGTTCAGGAGCGGAACACCGAACTATCTGTACCGTCTGATCAGGGAGAGGAACTGTCCGCTGATGGAGCTTGACGGCGGAACGATTGATAAGGAAGATTTGATCCAGTTCGATGTCGGGGACATCGACCTTCGTGCGCTGATGTTCCAGTCGGGCTATCTGACGGTGAGAGAGCAGCGGCGTGTCGGCACGCGTACTGTCTACACCCTGGAGTATCCGAACCTTGAGGTGAGTGAGAGTTTCAATGCGGGTCTTCTGGCCTATATGGGTCGTGATGTGGTGGAGGTGAGGCGTGACGCAAGGGCCGTGCTGGCCTGTCTGGAGTCGAAGGATTTCGAGGGACTGGTCGGCTGGCTGCGTACGGTGTATGCGGCCATTCCTCACGACTGGTATCGCCATGCCGGGGATGCCGAATCGGAGGGACGCTATCTCAGTGTGCTGATCGCGTACCTGCGTGCGGTGGGAGTGGTTGTCCGGGGGGAGGATGTGTCGAACCGGGGACAGTCGGACCTGGTAGTCGAGCATGCGGGCGAGGTGTTTGTGATCGAGGCGAAGGTGGTGTCGGGCGGGCATGAGGTCGACAAGGCGCTTGATGCGGCGATGAGGCAGATCAGGGAGCGCGGCTATGCGGAGAAGTATCTCGGTCAGCGCGGTGTATACCTGATTGCCGTGGTGTTCGGCGGTGAGCAGCGCAATATTCTGGACCTGCGCGCGGAGTCTGTTCCGGTGCTGCCTGCGCCCCGGTTTGACGGAAACGCTCCGGTCTGGCGGCGGTTGCGGAATGTCGTGGCCCGGCGATGATCGATTGATTGCAACCGGTACTTTGGATGGGCTGTAAATGTGGTTCGCATCGACCGGCATTGAATGATCTGAGATGATCTTCAAGCCCGATCGTGAACTCCAAAAATGTTGCCCGCGTGATCAGGGGCGAGTACGTGACAAATCGGAAGAATTCCGCCAGCAACTACAATCATTCAGAAAATTTAAAGAAAGGATGGTAGAAGCAGGCGTTTATCGAGAGAACCGTTACACAATTCCGCTCATGCACCGTTTGGGCTAACCTCACAATGTTACTTCTCAGACAAAACATCCTTACGATTCGTAGCAATAGGGATTTGCGTTGCCAAAAAAAGCAAGGGTAACCACCGGTTTTGAGTCGGACCGACGATCTCGACCGATCTGGCGAGCTACAGTGGGTACTAAATTTACGGCGGGAGCAATTAAAAAAAATTGGGCTTAGTCCGGACATGAGATATTTATGGGTGTGTGTTTCCATAAATGAGCAATATAGCGTAGCTGGCCCGAATGATTCAAAAAAAGTAGCATGAAGCGATAGCTATCGATACCAAATTCGGTTTTGCTGTTTATCTGTTATATGCCGATGTCGGCATAATACGTTTGATGCGACGCCGGTTTCATATATTCAGTTTGTCAGCACAAAGTTTACCGGTACCAAAGCAATACCATCGGATACCACACCGGCGGTTCGCGCCGGTAAGAACTTCCATTTGCTGACCGCTTTTTTCGCCGCTTTGTCCAATCGTCGAAAGCCGCTTGACGTATGCGTCTCGACTTTCTCCGCGTTTCCGCGCGAGTCAACGTAGACGCGAAGAATCACCCGGCCTTCTTCATTGTTTGCTCTTGCCATGTACGGGTATTTTGGGGCTGGGTTGGATATGCCCGGAACACCGAATTGTGGTGCGATGTCGGCACTCTCCATCGAACCTGCCGTTTCGGATTCAGACTGAATCGCAGCGGTCTGAACTGTTTCCGAAGCTACGGAATTGTCTTTTGTCAAAGGTGTGTCTGAATCCTGCGTACGTTCGAGAGGCGGTTGTTCGGACAGCTCGGATTGGACGGACCGAGTTTCTTCAACAATCCTTTTCGTAGGTATGGGCTGTGGGAATACAGGCTCTGATTCATGCGGAAAATCGTTCTGGGAGGCAATCTGTCGGGAAGATGACAGTTCTTCGGTTTCGTCTGGGTTTTCGTCAGCAATCTGAGGCGATGCTGCTTTGGCGATCGACGCTACTTTCAATTCGATTTTTTCTGGCAGTTCGGTTGTCTGAGCTGCATCGGACAAGAGACTGGACTCGTCGATTTCAGAATAAGCGAATCGAACTTCCACTTCGTCTGCTGCGTCAACCACTGTCCTCTTCTTCGATGCCTCAGCGATCGCCAGATCTGTTTGTTGTGTATGTTCTTCAAATGATTGAATTTCAGGAATGTCGATCGTTCTGTGAACTTCCTTTGGAGCGGGGTGGTCCTCAACCATATCCCGAATGGAATCGGGGAGAACCCTCGCGATCAATTCCTGCTCGACATCAGCGGCAGATTGTGGAGGCAAGGACTCGTTCAGCTGAAAGTTGTCTACGGACTGGATGTCTGCCAATTCAGTCTCTGTTGGCTGGTCCTCTTCAGATCGGATCAGATTCTCCCGGCTGTCCGCTGTTTCGGAGATATCTGGAGCGGGAGCATGTTCATCGATCACATCCTGTACTGCATCGGGTAAGTTCCATACAATAGTTTCCTGTTCCATATCTGTTGCAGCGAGCAGTGTCGCGGGTTCGTTCGAGCGGGGCTGATCAGCCGGTTCGGGAATCTTTGAATTTGTTTGTACTGTTTGTGTTTCGACTGATTGAATGTCCTGGCTGGTTAGTGTTTCAGCGATGTCTACAGGTGCCGGATGTTCATCGATCACATCCTGTATCGCGTCCGGAAATACCCGTGCTGTCAATTCGGATTCGATATCGGTCTCGGTACGTCGGGTCTCCGCCGACTGATATTCTTCGACGTTTACAACGAGTGTCGCAGCAGTTGTTGAGACAGGGACATCCCTCAGCAGGGGTTCCGGTTGCCCGTTCACATTGCGCAATCCGGGCGGGACAGATTGGCTGTCTGCCATGTCCGATATCGCTCTGGGTAAAACGCGGGCGATCAGTTCAGATTCGATATCGGTCGCGGTACGGCGAAATTCTTCCGGTTGAATTTTCTCGATTTCTGTGATGAGTGCGGCTTCGGTTGGTGCGACCGGGGCATCCTTCGATGGAGTGTCTGGCACTTCTTCCATGACAAGCAGTCGGTACGGGATGGTCTGGCTGTCCGCCATGTCGATTATCGCGCTGGGGAATATCGGGGCAATCAGCTCATTTTCGCTGTCAGTCGGAGTCCGTTCAGGTGCGGCCTGGGTTTGACCTGCGACCAAAGTGGCACGAATTTCTACCGGCTTTTCATCAATCAACCTCATCCCAGGATCATTGCCAGTTGTGTCTTCGGTGTGCGCCAGGTCGATTCCGGCTTCGGAACTTTCAACGAATTTGATCGGTTGCTCAATTTCAACTTCCGGATCGATTTCAATGGGTTCTTCTGACGGTGGTTTTGACGATTCCGGAGGATCCTGAATCCGTGCAATTTGTTCAGTGACATTGGTCTGTTCGTGTATCTCCTCCAGTTCAGTGGCCTCATCCAGCGAGCGGTCTTCGACAGGTTCGCCGAGCTCGGCCGAAATCTCCGACTGCTCCGGTAAAGGGGTGTGCTCTCTTTCAAACGGTACCGGCTCCGGGACAGTTTCCGGTTCCGAGTCCACCACCTCCACCGGTTCGACATCGGATTCGTTCTCGAATTCAGATTCGGCCTGAATAGCGTCTTCAATGACTTCGTTCCTGTTGTCAGTCTCCGCGACTTCGGTTGTCCTTTCTGCAGGAGCGGCTGATGTGGCAGTGTTCGATGGAATTTTCGATCCCATATCGTCGGTCTGCTCTTCCTGCTGTATGCCTGTTCCCGGGATACTGGACTCCGGAACAAGAGAGACGCTGATGGGACGGAACAGCTCAGTCGGAGCAATTTCCGGAACCGCCATCAGCATGGCAAACACGGCGGCGACGTGAACGAAGAACGAACCGACTATTGAAAGTATGAATCTGAACGGATGCTTTCTGATCATTTCATTCCTTCAGTCGTCGGACGGGTATCACAAACTTCCCGTGATCCGAGTCGTGATAGACAGCCTGGATCCCGTAAGCCGTGGCGAGGTGCTGCTCGGAAAGCACATTCTCGGATGATCCGTCAGCGGTTACGCGTCCCTCGAACAGCAGTGTCATCCGGTCACAATACCTGGACGCGAGTGTGAGGTCGTGCATCACGACAACAATTCCGGCACCGCTGTCGGCCAGATCACGCAGTTTGTCCATCACATCCAGTTGATGCGCTGGATCAAGGCCCGCTACCGGTTCGTCAGCAAGCAGGAAATGCGGGTTGGTTGCCAGGGTCCTGGCGAGCATCACCCTGGCCTGCTCGCCGCCGGACAGTGTTGTCACCACCCGGTCTGCGAACTGCATGACATCACAGGCCTCCATCGCATTCCGGACAGACTGGTTATCCTCGGCCGAGGGTCTCTTCCATCTGCCAAGATGCGGGAGTCTTCCCAGCATCACGATACTCTCGACGCTCAGGGCCCAGTAGCTTTGGCTGTTCTGCTCCAGGTAGGCGATGTATTGGGCGAACTGGTATTGCTGGTTGAACCTGATCTCCATACTGTCGTAATAGATGTTGCCGCTTTCGACCTTGATCAGGCCCATCATCGCTTTGAGCAGTGTTGTCTTACCCGCACCATTCGGTCCGATCAGTGCCACGATCTCGCCGCTGTTCACGGAAAACGAAGCGTCGGACACGATCCTGTTTCCGGAGATCGATACATTCAGTTGCTGTGCGCTGAGAATGCTCATATGTATTGATGTCTCAGTTTGAGAACAAGCCAGAGAAAGAATGGTGAGCCGACGAGCGCGGTGAACACACCCAGCTTGAGTTCGGGACCGAACGAGAGCAGCCTGACCGCCACATCGGAAAAGAGCAGCAGAACGGCACCACCCAGCGCACTGGTCGGTAGCAGCAGGCTTGGCCGGTGCCCGACGAGCGGACGCAAAAGATGCGGGACGACCAGTCCGACAAACCCGATGGCACCGGCGACCGCGGTGGCGGCCCCGACAGAAACCGTCACACCGACGATGATCTGCATGCGAATGCGACGGACATTGATGCCGAGCGTGGATGCGGTATCCTCGCCAAGCGACAGTGCATCCAGCGGTTTTCCGACGAACAGGATCAGTGCGATTCCGATCAGCATGAATGGTCCGGCCAGCCAGACATGCTCCATACTCCGGTTCGCCAGTGATCCGAGCAGCCAGAATATGATTTCCACCGCGGCGAATGGGTTGGGAGCAAGATTCAGTGCCAGCGAAGTCAGCGCACCTGCCAGTGTCGATACCGCCACACCCGCCAGGATGAGCGTCAAGGTCGAACTTCCCCGCCCGGCGATGATTACCATGATCATCACCCCAACCGAAGCTCCGATCATGCCTCCCAGGGGCAATGTCCAGATGTACAGGGTGGAGAGACCGAAATAGATCGTGAGTACAGCACCGAGAGCGGCCGATGCAGATACACCGATCAATCCGGGTTCAGCGAGTGGATTGCGGACATATCCCTGCATGGCGGCACCGGAGATGCCCAGGGTGGCGCCGATTGCGGCACCTAGCAGTGCCCTTGGCAGACGAATCTCCTGGGCAATGATCACTGCGACATCCGACCCGCCTGAAAAGATTGAAGACAGGACCGCCCATGTTCCTATTCCGACCGGCCCCACTGACAGGGAAGCGAGAAAACCAATCAATACCGCCAATGAAAGGCAAATCATCAATGTATTGATCCTGGTGTTCATTGAGTCAGAATACCTACGCATGGGTTTTACTGTGCGACCTTGATCCTCTGGTCAACGAGGTAATCCAGTGCGTCAGCTACAAAGGGAGTGCCGCAGATCCATAGGTGGCTTTGCATATCAATCCTCGGAACGTCTGCGTATTTGCGACGTAGTGAGGGGTGGTTCGGAAGTTCGTTGGCCATCGCGGCATATCTGTTTCGGTCTCCAAGCATCAGGACATCCGGCTGGTGAGTGAGCAGGTGTTCCAGTGGCAGATGCTGAGCGGTCCCGAGTCCGAGTTCCGCGCCGAGGTTTCGAAAGCCCGCTAATTCGACAAGTCGGGTGATGAGCGCGTCCTGACCGAAAGTGAACCCGTTCTGATTGTAGATGGCGAGCAGCGGTCGATGTTTGACTTCCTGTTGTCTGACGGTGTTGATACGGTTTGTGAATTCCGTCGCCATGGCATTGCCGCGCGCTGACTCGCCGATCGCTTCGGCAACCAGACGGATATTGGAGGTGATGTCATCAAGACTGCCGGCAACAGGAATTGTTCGGACCTGATACCCCAGTCTTTCAAGCAACAGGATGCTTGAGTGCCCGAAAGTGCTGGTGAGTATCAGGTCCGGATCAAGTGCGACGATCTCCTCGGCGAAGCCATGATTGATTGGGAAGTTTCTGGCTGTCTCGGACATCGCGGACATGTCGGGGTTATGAGAGAAAAAGCTCAGCGATGCGATTCTGTCATGGTCCGACAGCAGAAGGAGCAGTTGATCGGTGCAGAGATGGGTCGAGACGATTCTGTTGGGCTTTTCGATGAGTTGTTGATCGGACAGACTGATATTCGCCGATGCGATCAATATGATGATCATTGCAAACCCTGCGCGCAGTATTTTCCAACTGTATGAAGTTAAATTTAACCGAAAATGGTGTGTGAACTGATACATCACGCTATGGTTAGAAGGTGTACCTCATTCCCAAATACACTGTTCGCCCCGTTTTGTTGTATCCTGGAACTTCACTGTATTTTTCGTCGAACATGTTTTCTATGTTGCCTGTCAATTCAAGATTTGAATTCAAATTCAATGTCGCACCAAGATTGATCAGCGAATACTTCGCTTGCTCTTGAGAACCGACAAGTTGATTTCCCGTGTGCTGGACATTCATATTGATTGATCCAGACTTTCGAGAATGTGTGAATTCTCGACTGATATTCAGACTCAGGATTTGTCTAGGTCTTCTTGTCAGCTCTTTCCCCGCGGAGTCGAAGCCTTTCGAGAAAGTTACACTGGCTGTCACGTCGTATGTATCAGCAAGTTTGCCCAACACTGAGAGTTCCCAACCCTTGATGGTACTCTCACCAGCTTTATTGATAGATCTACTTTCGTCGTCGAAGTTAATGTCGAATGCGTCTCTAATTCCATCGTTGTTGTCATCGCAATTATTTACGCATTCGCTTCCTATCAAATTGGTTACCTTGTTGTTGAAGTACGTCAAGTCAAATGTTAAGTCGGCCAGACCAGTGCGAAATTCGGCCCCGAGGTCCCAGCTCTCGCTTGTTTCCGGTTTGAGATCAGGATTCGCTATCCAATCGCTTTGCCAACCAAACAACTCCGAGACCGTTGGATTCTTTACACCCGTTCCGGCACTACTGTGAAACCGCAATTCATCATTGACGACCCATGCCAAAGTTCCCCGATATGTCTTGTAGTCTTTGAATTGATCGCGTTTGGAATTGTCATATCGCCCACTGAGTGAAGCAAATATGTCGTTTCCAAAGTCTATTCGTTGTTCAATAACTATACTGCTTGTTTCAAATTCTCCTCCTTTTCCGGGCGCAATGTAAGTGCCGATGGCTTGAGATTTCTCATTATTCAGTGCAAGAATCGAGGTTTGGGTGGTTTTAGCTGTCTCCCAGTTGTATGCCGCTTGATATTCGATTTTTGATTTTCGTCCAACCTTACTTGAACCGAGAATGTTGTTTGTATAGTCTTTTCTGTTGTGACGAGCGTTGAGGAGCTTTACAGTGTGTTTCAGGTTTCCGTCCAACTGGTTGAAATTTACTTCGACTCCCAGAACCCTTTTTTTATCTTTTGCTTGATTTGCGTGATTGCTGGTTGATAGCCAGCCATCGTAGTCATTTTCGAGGTTGAGCAAAAGAGCAGATGCAGTAATACCAACGGATTCCGAGAGACTTGTTCCAACTTTGAAGTGCGCACTAGTTTGCTTCATTCCATCTTTTTCGTTGTTATGTGTTCTTGCTGAAATCCCATCAGACTTTATGTGATTCATTGCTACCGATACGAATTTTTCTTCGTTGGCGAATGAAACGAAAGATGTCAGGTTTGTTGTGTTGTGAGTACCGTAATCCACGCTAACTTTGGCAGTTGTACCTTCATCTGGAATCGGACTCGTGATGTTGATTACCCCACCGATTGCCTCACTTCCGTAAAGCGCGCTCTGAGGACCTCGAAGCACCTCGATTCGACCTGTAGAAAAATTCGGTAGATACTGAAAGTAGAATGCGTCACTGCTTGATGGATCAGCTAGTTCCATACCATCAAATAGAACCATGGTATGGTTATTTTCGGAGCCTCGCATTCGAATTTCCGTTAGCCCGGCCAAAGAGTTTTGGCTAATGGCGAGTCCGGGAGATTCTCGAAGTATCTCATGGACATGTCTCACTTGTCGCTTTTCAATATCGTTTCGATCGAAAACAGTCACACTGCTTCCGACATGTTCCGCCGGAACCGGAACGCGACTGGCCGAGACTACGACTTCTTCAACGGTCGATTCGACTTTTTCCTTGTTATCCTCTTCCTCTACCGTTTCCGATTGCGCTAAAGCGGAAATCGGCAGAAAAGCGAATACAAAAGTGGGAATTAATATTAGATTTCGATATGTCTTACCGATATGACTCAATCGAGTGATCAGGTGCATTGTTAGACGGCCTCACTGTGTATTGATTGTTATTGGCACAAGTTCCTGAACACACAGGTTGAACCGTCTCGAAACTCAAGCTCAAGTCGGAGTGACCGAAAATCATCTCGAAAGTTCTGATTGAATGGATTTTTCCCATGACTGTGGTGAACCTATGCCGTATCACAAATAGGCGCGTCACCACCAACGGGTGTCCGTTCCGCAAGCACACCCCGTACTGCGGTTGGGTAACGCTGGCAATGGCAGGTTTCCTGGCTTGCGGGTCAAACACTTTTGCTTTGCCTTCCCAGTTTCCCAGTGGCTTCGTCAAGCAATCGCTAACCGCATACAGTTGCGAGGGCAGCCAAGGCTTCAGACCTTCAGATCGTCCTGTCCTTGTTCCTTATTGCTTCCCCTGAATAGGGGAACCATTGCTGTGGATAAGTATAAGAAAAATTCAGCTTGTTCAGGGGAATAATTTTAATTTAGTTGAATATCGAACTAAATTTAGAAGTTGGAATGTTGGAATGCCCAGCACACAATCAAGGTTGTGCCTGCCGTCTTTCGCATTTGATGATATAGTACAATTAGGAAGAATAGAACTCACAGGTTAAGATAGGTCAAAACATATCAGATTTCTTACCTCAAAATATCTGAATTTGCACTATATTCTCGAGTTACGTTGCCAATCGTTTGCTTAAGAGCACCTCTATTTATTCTGTTTGCTTACAAGCCGTCGCTTCAAAAATCCTTAATTTATCTTACATTTGCTCGATGGACATAAGGCGTATTACGAATAAATAGAGGTGGCCTAAAAATTTTAACTTCTAAAACAGGATAAATACTTGCTGTGACTCTTCTCGACACGAATTTTGGAAACAAATAGGAAAAGTGCGATGAAAAACATTGCTGATATCAAGGAACAACTCGAAAGCTTGGCCGAGGTGACCAATAAATTTGACTCTGAAGCGGTGCAATTGAAAATTGTTGAATTTGTTTTGAGTACCGAAGTCGGAAATGGAAAGAAGACCGCTAGTTCGAACTCAAAACGGAAACCTAGAAAATCGACCGTAAAACCAAAAGGTGATTCTTCCACTAATAAAAGTAGTAAAAAGTCAGTTGGTTTGACTCCCACTGCGATACTAAACAAGTTGGTGGAGGAAGGTTTCTTCAAGGACCCAAAAACGATAGGTGACATTGTCATGCACTGTGAACAGAACATGGCTAGAAAATTCAAGTCTAGTGATTTTTCGGGAAAACTAATTCAGCTGGTTAGAAATGAAACTCTTGTTCGCGAAAAAAACTCAGACAATCAGTATGAGTACCAAAACAAGTAGTTCGCGGTTAAAACAGGCGTTATCAGACGTAAAAGAACCATTTAGAACAAAATTGATTGACGCCTATTTGAGTTTAAAACGTAGCCAATTAGAGGCTAATTACGAGGCTGCAGGAATTCGATGTGGAAAATTTTGTGAAGTTTTAGTGAGGTTACTTCAAGAGGAAATTACTGGGTCGCACACAGCGTTCGGCAATCGGATTCCAGATATGGCGAATGAATGTAGAAATCTTATCACCGCGCAATGCTCAGCTGTACCAGAGTCTTTAAAAATCATCGTCCCGAGAGCACTTATTTTTCTCTATACAATGAGAAACAAACGTGGAATTGGGCATATTGGGGGTGACATTGATGCCAATAGCATTGATTTAGCTACGATTGAACGAGTAACGGATTGGATACTATGTGAGTTGATACGTGTTTACCACAAATTGCCAATCGAAGAGGCACAAGAATTAATTGATAGCCTTGCAGTAAGAAAGTTACCTGTTATTTGGGAAGTAGCTGGTAAGAAAAGAGTTTTGAGAAAGAGACTAAGCAGTAAACAAAAGGTTTTGGTGATTTTATATTCCCAACCTGATACAGCGATACTTACGGAAGATCTTCGGTCTTGGGTTGAATACTCCAACCCCACAAATTTCGTGAATCTAGTCCTTACTGACCTACATCAAAAAAGACTCATCGAATATGACAAGCAATCAGAACTCGTATACCTATCACCATCTGGGGCTAAATTGGTTGAAGATGAGATTCTTAAGCACGAGATGCCATGAATGAGTCAGAGCCACTACTATTTCTGTGAGCATCCACAACGTTGATACGCTGTTAGTAATTGCGAAAAGTTTCAGATATGCTTTGACCGTGCCCACCATATCCGGAAGATTTTATATGCAACGGGTCGAGCTGAGTGAGGTGTACAAACAGCGGTAGTTCATAGTCGCCATACTTCGCAGGTTGTTATTCACTTTGACATTACGAACTCGCATCGCTTGCCTTAAGAAAGTCGATTCTCTCCAACAGTTTCTTTTTTACCTGTCAAACTACAAGGAGAATTCAAGTTGACCATAGAACAAATTCTAAAAATGCTGAATCAAGCATCTAGTAGTTATAAATTTGGCACTCTTCAGCAAATACGAATGAATAATCTTGGTCGTGATAGAGTAGCCTCGAACCACCCATTTGTGATCAGGCGCAAATTTGTTAACGAGGGATACGCTTTCCATAATGGAGGTAGCCTCGAATTACAGTTCAATGTTGGATTTGAAAGCGAGACTGAACTTCGTTGGGGAGTAGCAGTTTCATTAATTCCTAGTGAAACTTTAAGGCGTAGTACAAACTCACGTGATGTGTCCGTTATGTATCCTAAACTCGAAAAACTTAGCGAGTTTGTTCGCATATACGGACATAAATTCTTAACCGATTTTGTAATGTGGCACGACTTGAATGGAGAAAGAAGTGAAGATCGCTTACCTGAAGTTGTACCCCGAAACTTGTACTCCGAAGGGGTCTTTCTATTCTTAGGAAACCATGCTCCAGTTGAAGAGTTTGATCCTGATACAGTGCTGCGTGATTTCGATCGACTCTTACCGCTCTACAAATATGTCGAATTTCAAGATAATTACTATTTCCCCACTCCCGAAGAGCCTGCTGGGTTTAATTTCACTCCTAGAACCGACCCACTCGGTTTGAGAAGTGGCTATGCGACTGAAGGTAGAAGACAAACCGGATTAGTTGAGATTGTACTTAGGCACAGAGAGATTCAAGACAGCCTTATGAACCAGCTTATCGGTGAAATGGGAGAACAGAATGTTGCACGTGACCACGAAAATGGAATTGGTGGCTTTGTCGATTTGATTACAAATCAAGACGATGTTTTGGAGTTTTACGAGATCAAAGTCGGGAATTCTGCTCGAGCTTGCATCAGAGAAGCATTAGGCCAGCTAATGGAGTATGGCTATTGGCCTGGTGCTGAGCATCCGAGAACACTATATGTTGCGGCCGAACCGGAATTAGATGATGATGCCGACCAGTATCTTGAATATCTTCGTAACGCATGCAACATACCGATTTACTATAGGCAAGTGAATTTAAATGATGGTGATGGCGCGTAAGCGTTATCACAAAGATATCAATTGGAGGCGGGATTCATCTGTTCGGCCACATCGCTTTCTTTTTCGATTATTCTGTTGAGTCATCGGATTGGCCCAGTCAGATGATAGACTGTGACAAGATGACCATCAGTTACTACGATCACCTTGTTTGTTGCACGTTCAACGTGTGCAATTTGTTCATTCAAAATTTGAATCATTTTTAATTCCTTATGTTTCTTCAGTTCTTTTTTCAGGTGATGAATCATCATTGTAGCCGTCTTCTTTTTTAGCATAATCCGGTTTCGACCAAGATAGGTGCCGTTCACAAGAATTAGTTCCACGATTGATCTTCCAATTCCTCTTTGAGACATTCTGATTTCAGCGTGGCGCGAATAGGTTAAGTTTTTCATGGCTGACTCCTGTCGTTAATTTATTCCCATACGAATTGATCCCAAAATTGTTTATTCTCCTCTTCAATGCGGGCTAGTTCATCTGAGAGCCATTGTCGATAGTTCGATTCGCTCTCGTCGCGTTTAACACGCAGGCACTTGGCATAATCGATTGCCCCACAATGGATAGATAAGAGTAGTTTTTCACCCTGTTCGTCGTCTCTCGAAATGCCTGTACTTTCTTGCAGAGTATCGTCTGCAATTCTGTAGCTGTCGATTGTGTTGCCGTCATAAGAAAAAACATCCCCTACGGCATCTTTCGGAAGATCGATCACGAGATTTTGGATGAAGTGAACGAAAGGTCCATCCATATCCTTCCCCCCAATGTCGTAGGTTAACGAGCGCCCAAAAATATCTCGATTATTTATTGAATCTTCCTCCTCACCCAAATGCTCTTCAGCACCAACTGATTTGCCGAAGATAATCGAGTCAAGATGACCTTGGTGTTTTTGAAGTTTCTCATTCGCCTCTTCGAACGCCGCGTCTATTTGGTTAAGTCGGCGAGTGCGTGCGAGCAAGCTTTTCTCAGCAGCAATTAGAAATAGTAAAGGAGCGAGATTAACGACATCCTGTGCAACAATATCGTAACGCTTGGCAACGAGTTGTAGAGCGTTTCGAACATTCTTCCCAATAGTCACCTTAACCTCACCGGCAGATATTTCGCGCTGTCTTGGCGGCTCGGTCAGTTGTTCCCAATCTACTTTCAGCACTTTGCATAAACCTTCGCGTAGATGTGGACGCACACGCTTCGACGTACCGCGTTCCCAGCGGCTGACCGTATCCTTTGTGCATCCCTTGGCAACAGCACGAACCTTGTTGGCGAGTTGTTGCTGATTCAACCGACGTTGTTTTCGAAAGGCCTTCAATGCCTCTGGATTTATCGTTTCGTTTAAGTTACTCATTATTTTTACCCACTGAATACATGTTTAATTTAATATATATAATTAAATATATTAATATATAGTTATATAGTAGTGATTTATTTATAAATATATAAAATAAAATATAAAAAATAGATAAATATCGTTTAGTTTGTCAGATTACAAATAAATTCGAATACGATGGACAAGAATCATGTCGATTTTAGACAATACACAAGGCTAGACAATGGATACCGAACAGGTACAGATTTCTTTGATACTCTGAATCCCCTCAGCACAAATCACCGAAGTTGCTAAAATTTCTTCGACATAAAGATGGGGTTGCGTTTCTCGCAGAAAAGAGAATGAAAGAGCAAGAGATACGCAAGGAGATACTCGCAATTCTCCACGGTGGTTTGTGGCATACCACCAGTTAGGAACGCTATAAATCAATACTTGAATCTGGAGCTATATTGCCCAATCCGAATATCCCGGACTCTGAGCGCTGGAGTACTGGTTTAGGCAAAGACTATTTTCCTTTTGTGCGAAAGTTAGGCGGCGTAAGTCTTTTCGACTTCCAAAACTTTGATCCCGATGAATATTCTCAGAATTTTCCATCCAGTTCTTGGACAGAATTCGTCCCCTATCGAATGATTTGGGGTTCTGCGGTCTGGATAGAGATAGATAGAGATCAGGTTCGAGATAATCTAATTGATCCAGAGTCTATTATGAAAAAATGGCATCAGGATAGTGTTCGACGACCCCGAGTTATGCCTTATATTGAGGCGGGTTATTTTGGGAAGATTTCAGTACGATATTTTCGACGAATATTGCTGGTCAATGAGGATGGCGCAAAAGAAGATTTTACGCCTCAATGATAGAACTTGTCGGCAACTATTGACCTAATAAACCACACGTGTTCAATTCGTGACCAAAGTATCTCCTTCCGTAAATCTTGGATACCAAAGCGACACTATACAAATGAAGCAGTTGAGACCTCCAGTGAGAAAAGCAGAAGGAGTTACACCTTCTGAACGCTATCTTGCCAGGCTTGCCGAAAAATCTTTCTTAAACCTCTGGTCATATCCGAGTCCATATCGAGACCAAAAGCAAGGTAACAAAGGCGACGGTAAGGAAATTTGCGACCTCTTGGTCGTTTGCGACAAATACGTCATCATTTTCAGTGAAAAAACCGTTTCCTGGCCGAGCGGTGATCCTAATATTGCCTGGTCGAGATGGGCAAAGCGAGCAATTCGCGATTCCGCTAAGCAAGCCGCTGGTGCTGCGCGTTGGATTACATTACACCCTAACCGAATTTTTCTTGATCGAGACTGCATGGAACCTTTTCCAATAGGCCTGCTTCTAGAAAGCGAACGCATAATTCATAGAATAGTGGTTGCCAACGGTGCCGCCGAAGCGTGCAAGCAAAATATACCTGAAAGTTCTGGCAGTTTTATTATTCGGCCCGACATCAAAGGCAATGCACATTGGCCTCGCGACCATAATCATGTTAGACCATTTTATATAGGCGACATAGATCCCTCCGATTCGTTTGTTCACATCTTTACTGGATACACTCTCGAAATTGTAATGAATGAACTGGATACCATCACAGATTTCGCATACTATTTGGACAAGAAAGCAAACCTTGTTCGGTCAGGGTGTCTTATCCAAGCCGATGGCGAAGAAAATCTTTTGGCATATTATGCGATCAGGGTTAACGAAAGCGGGGAACATGATTTCGTTTCGGAAGGCTTACCGATTAGAATTGACAACACACACTACGGTAAATTTGTCAATGATCCCCGATACACAGCAAAGAAAGAAGCCGACCGAATTTCTTATCTTTGGGATGACCTGATCCAGTCGTTCACAAACCATATGCTGGATGGGACATCAGTCACGCTCGGTAACTATGAATTTCAGCTAAGACAAAATGAGCTTGGTGTACGATTTATGGCGCTGGAGTGTCGCTTTTCCCGTCGTGGTCTTGGTGAGGCTGTAAATGGTGTGTTGGAAAAAGGTATCCAAAAAGATGTGCTCTTCCGACTGATGGTAAGACGTGAAGGTACCAAAGATGCTGAAACAGCTTTCTTCATACTCACCTACCGATACAAAGGGAATTCCTTTGAGAATTCCGAATATGAGCACTATCGGGTCGCCAGAACCAATATAGCGCAAACGTATGCAAAGGGTATTCTCGAAAAATTTTCTTATCTAGAACGAGTAATTGGTATTGCGCTAGAACCACCCGGCCAATCTCATGGGGTATCTGAGGATATGGTTTATGCCGAACAAGCTTCGTGGACGGAAGAAGAGCGGACGGCTATCAGAGAAGGATGCCAGAGGCTCAAAATATTACGGCCCCATATGAAGGGCTACCGATGGCACGATCAGGAATTTCCGGAGGTATAGCCAATCATTATTCGATTTACAGTCAACAACACCTCTTGGATATTCCAATCAAAATGAATACCGATTTCGGTGAATTTTAACGTTCATTCTTGCAAGCTGAGGGGAGCGTGGTGTGACAAAGAGATCATCCCGTATCGGAATTAAGCGTTCGTTTTGAACCTCACAATAAGTTATTGTTTAACTTCAATCGAAACCAAGAGTTGTAAATGTCTGTTAGTGCGATAGATTTGCCGAAAGCAGTGGGTTTAGCAAAATCTTCGATTGCGTATTCATTGCGAATATTTTGGTATTCGTCGATCGATAGCCAGAAAGGACTACCTCGATACGCGTTGGCGCAGACTGATCGGTATTGTCGCTCTCGCGCAACCAGAACGAATCACATTTTTCTGCTACTTTAAAGGCGGTCTATATATGTCAAAGATCGCAATAGTTCTGATTGAATGGAATTTTCCCATGACTGTGGTGAACCTATGCCTTGTCACAAATAGGCGCGTCACCACCAACGGGTGTCCTTTCCGCAAGCATACCCCCGTACTGCAGTTGGGTAACGCTGGCAATGGCAGATTTCCTGGCTTGTGTGGGTCAAACACTCCTGCTTTGCCTTCCCAGTTTCCAAGTGGCTTCATCAAGCAGTCGCTAACCGCATACAGTTGCGAGGGCAGCTAAGGCTTCAGACGTTCAAATTGTCCTATCCTTGTTCAAATTAAATTCAAGTCAGTGTGTCCAGTTCATCCAGCCGGAACCGACTTCGAAAATCGTCGCGGAACATGTAATTCGGCCACCGGTTGTTGTTCCGGTCATTCATTGCTAAATGAAATTTCGACCTCAATTGATCAGCTGTATCAATGCCAGTGATGATCGCTAAATTCTTAAAGCCTTTATGTTGTTTTGCTCTCACGATGAATGAAAACTTATGCGAGTAGATTACGTAACTCAAAGTACCCGGATACCAATAAATGTTGCGGAGTATAGCCATAAAGACAACCAAGCCCTCAGCGTCAGCTATAGATTCGAATGGAATATCGGATCGGTCAGCCTGACGATTTATCAATTCAGCTTCAGGGCTATAAAGTTCACTTCTATACTGAGAAGTTAGATTCTGCTTTAGAAATTCAGAACTACCCCAAAAGCATCTAAACGTATCGTATTCCTGACCGCCATGGCGACCCGCCTCCGGACTGAAATAATTCGTCTTGAAGATTTCATGCAAGATCTCAAAAGAATTGGTTTTGAGCAATGCCGCGATGATGTAGAGAAACGTTTCATATACGAAGACTATATGTGCCGAAAACCAAGCGTTTTGATGCCAATCAAGTTCGCGAATAGGCAGTTTCAATTCGCGTAGTCTTTCCAGAAACTCAATTAAAACATTTTCGAGCTGCTCTTTGGATGTGCTGGAAGTCTCCAACAATACCCAGTCGACTATAAGATTCCGAATTGGTCTGAGTTTTCCACAATCGTCAATGATTCCATCGACGGTCATGGCAGATTCAGGTGGTACTCTAACCCGGAGCGAATCAGCGTAATCGATACACGCGTCAAGAAATTCTGAGCGGAATTTTGCGACTGCGGGTTTTCCTTCCATTACTGCATGCTCCAATTCCTGAAATATCAATCCAGCTGAAGTTGGTTGCGAACTTGAGTCGTCCGTTATATATGGCGGTGGCTCACCTCGATCTGGCTTTCTATGCGTCGGTTGACCATACAGAGTTCTGATCAACCCTTTCCAATTTTTGTTAACCAGTTCATGTGATGAAAAATTGATATATTTCCTAGACCTCAAAAATGTAGGTAAATATGGATTCCCCTCTTCATCAAATTCGCAGACTATTGGAATAAACTTGGATTGCTCAGTCTGTTCATATATCTTCTTTGAAATTATCTGTGATTCAGTTCCCACCCCCGCTTTTCGAGAATCCGCCTTTCCGGAATATGACTTATCGCTGAATACGAGTACATGAGTTACACTCTCATCGTTTACCATTTTTTCCATGAAGGCAAATATATCGTGACCTTCCTGTAAGTCGTATTCGTCGAACACTACTTCAATTCCATCATTGAGCAACCGATCTGCCCAGTTTCTCACACGAATTTTATGTTCTTGGGAACTCCAACTGTAGGACAGGAAGACTTTTGGGATCTTCTCGGACATGTTTATAAACCTATTGCAAATCTATGTTGAAAGTTACGCCACGCAGTTCATTTCGTGAATATCTGAGAGATAATTTCCTACGACCGATATTTATACCAGCGAACTCGTTTACACGCCGAACCAAGTGCGGTTCTGGTATTGAGTGATCCGTTCCGCAAGCACACCCCGCACTGCGGTTGGGCAACGCTGGCAATGGCGGGTTTTCTGGCTTGCGGGTCAAATACTCTTGCTTTGCCTTCCCGGTTTCCCAGTGGCCTCTCCAGGCTATCGCCAACCGCATACAATTGCGAGGGGCAGTCAAGGTGTCGGATATTCAGATGATCCTGTCCTTATTGCTTCCCCTGAATAGGAGAACCATTGCTAGATACAACTCAAATTTGGGGTTCATTTCTGGCGATATAAGCCGCTCAGAGGCACCTTCTGACAGAGTTCCTGCTGAGTGAATTGCAAGTTCTGCTGTAGTGTACTGGTTGAGAACCCCTCTATTTTCACTGTCAAGCACCATAGCAGGTCGTCTGTCGCGCAACCAAGTGTACACCTCTATATATGATTTCAATGAAGTGTCAAATTTTGCTAAAGATCGCCCATGATTTCATACAACTGAAGCTCCGACACCGAACCCATTATTCACGTCGGGCTTTGCGAATACAGAGTCATGGCCCCACAAGAATCATTGAACACTGCCAAAATCCGACATCAATCAGACGCAACAAATCCCCTAAACCCCTGCTCGTACTGGTTGTTTCGAATTAGGGAGATATACAATTGAAAAGTTGACTTGGCGCAGTAGTATCACCCTCATCAACATTAGAGAAATCGTAGTACGCGCCATCGCCACTTGGCGTGATAATGAAAGAGTAATCCCATGAATCATCAAGACCGAAGTTCCAACGTCGATTGAACCCGTTAACTCCAAAAGTTGCCGGATAAGTGATACCGGCTACTGATACCTCGCCAACTCCAAAATTCATATTATCGACTGTCACACGAGTCAACTCAACCAAGACCGTTGACTGTGAAAAGTCCATTCTTTCGAAACATCGCCATGTTTCAATTGTAGAACCTTCATTATTTTGTGCTTGAACACAGAAAGTTACGAACACAGTAAGAATTAGAAACCCTAACGTACTCTTCTTCATCGACACCTCTGGTGTTAGAAAATTCTCTGCAAATCCAGATGTTGATGGCTTTATAGGTAATTGTCGCCGACTGAAAATTTTTGCACTGCGGATCAAGCGGCGTCTTTCATACATTCTACGATCAAAGTACCCGAATTGTAGCACATGGTTGAGGGTTACATAACTCGAGCGATTACAAACAATTCTGCTCGCCGACGCATTGGAGCGCGCAGTTGTTATAGCCGATCAAATCGGGTTGAAAGCCATAGTACTCGATGTGATTGAGGACGACGGCCCCGACATCACGGAAAAGCGTCGTGAGTTTTACGCGAGAGTAGGATTTTTGAATCTGCCGGAGCACCTTATGAGAATATTCATCAGTATCGCGACAATTCGCAATAGTAAGGTAAGTTGATAGTCGTAGCCTAGCCTGAATTCCGGACTGAAGCGATGAGATGACAAATATCGCTGCGATATTCCTGCTGGAACAGTGATGCCATATACATCCCCGTTTTTGCTGGCATATATCTACTGCAATTGTGCACTGAATTACTTGCACACGTTTATCCGAGATAATTTGTTTGGAGATTTGTTGAATTGTGCAAGAAACGCCGTCAGTTTCAAGTTCAAACAATCATACAGTTCATGTGTGGGATCAACCACTTCGAACCATTGACGCAAGTGAGCCTCGGTTTCACGACCGTCGAGATTTGGCTTCGCATGTTTCAGATAGGTGATTGCGTCCAGTCCTTCGTATCCCACAAATTTCGAGTGTCCAAATTTCCAGTTTCCGTTGTCGTCTCTAATAGCATACCAGCAACGCGCTGAGGACATTCGGTTGGACAAGTCATTACAACGAACTATTTCGCGATTGTAACTATCGATTGCCTTTCGTACAGAGTCAGGGGTAGAAGCAAGTTTTGTCATTTTGCAATCCAATGTAAACAGTCAGCCAGAATGACCTCGTAATATACAAGATTCGACTACGGGGCATGTCCTTTGATATCGGTTCTTTGACGGATCGCTATGAGGATTTCTTTCTTGGTATACTCAACCAAACTGAGTTTGGTAAATAAAGTCCTCACAATTTCTAATACTGCGATTTACCCAACTTGCCGAAGCCAAATTCAGATAAATTTGTTGTATTCTGCACGAGCTTTCATTAGTAAAAGACTGTAGATTCTATGAGTAAAATCGAACGAAAAAATTTCGACTCAGAATTGTCAAAAATTGAAGTCGACTCGGAGAGCAATCTAAAGTTCGCTAATTCGTCACTTTCTGATTCGGGTGAATTCAAAAATACTGATGAAATGAATCTCGATGTCCCGCCTGTAACGAATTCTTTCCCTAGCAAATCTGAAACTCAGAGCCAGCCTTCACTCAATGAGGACTCTCTAGCAAGAAATCCGAACCAGGACGGAAACTTAAGCGGTCCACAGTTTTACTGCGATGACTTGGTACCATCAGAGTATGATTTTGATTTTTCTATTTACTATGAATTCAATGAGGAATTCTCCGATTTCAGCAAAGATGATGAATTCGCGTCAGCGTCCGGATTTTTCGAGATACAGCCTGACGAAATAGACAGCGAGAGCGATTCGAATAAATCGAGTTATCAGATTGAAATCAATCTGAACTCTCCACCAAGCGACCAGAGCACTATTGACTTCGATCATCAAGAAGACGAACTAGACATCAATGATCCTATTGATATTGAAATTCCACATGAAGAATCACTTGAGCCTGAATTCTTTGATGAAGACTATGGATTGGAAGACGAAGATGAATTTGAGTTTCAGATGGCTTCTGATTTGGATTTCGAAGAATACGATTCAGTTTGGGAGTACGAAGAACAGCCCAATCGGATATGGACAGGCGAATTAGAGCAAATCAAACAGGAGATTACCGATGGACAGAAGCTTTCTGCGAAAAGAAAGGCAACTGAAATTGTTGAATATTTGGATTGCACAAGTTTTGACGAAATTAAAAGTGCGACAGACTTCTTTGATGAATTTTTTCTTTTGTTCAATCACTACAGAACTTTCCATTGTCTGTTAAATATAGCCTACTGTTACATTCCCCCATTTGAACTTATTCGATCCGTAGTGGACTTGCGCTCAGCTTGGCTGGAAAACTATGCAGGAATGAGGGCCATGTATTTGAGCTGGATGAATGCGTATAAATTTTGTAGCCACCTCCAAGATAATCCCGAAGATGAAATTTGCATATATGATTGGTATGAGAGTATTTTGGAATACTATTTCGACCGCTACAATTGGTCTCCATTACCTGAGTTTGATCGCGGCGACGAGTGGCCCTTCGGTTATGTCCGTCAAGAGCGAGAATACAGAAACATCGATGACTTTTTGGAAGATAGAAAACCATACGTCAGTCAGCAGTTCCATGACCTAGCGTTGAATTGGATGCACAACTGCGACGAGTCGGATACTGAATCTGACGATTTGATTCATCGTTGCAGGGAACAGTATGGATACCAAATAGACTGGCATTATTGAGCAGTCAAACGCCTAATATGAATAGAAGCTCTAGTAACTCACAAGATCAAATGTTACTCCCAATTTCCGGTTGCTGTGTTCAGCATAAAGACGACGAAAGCAAAAAGATGGGAGTCGTCACAAAAAGCCCAGCGATAGCCGATACAAATTGTGTATTGGTTAAGTGGCTTGAAGAGAATCGATCGACACGTGAAAATCCAGACAATCTGAAATCTGGATTCAGGTACGGAATGCCGGTGGAGGATATTCCTCTTTCAAATACTCGACGAACATTGGGCATTGGTACAGTTCTGTCAGTTCGCTCTATAGCTGGCCGGAACCAGATATTGGTTCAATTTGATAATGACGGAAGATCTCTTTGGCTTCCGTACGAAAATTTGCGTAGAGTCAAAGATGCAAAAGCTCGCTACCTTCGTTCTGAAATTGGCGAACCGAATCACGCGACTCGATTCCGACTTAAGTTATTGGCGAATGCGCTCGAAAACTGGAATCAGCTAACCGGTTCGCTGGACCGGCTTCCGGTAGATCCTTTGCCACACCAAATTCAGTTGGTATATCGAATTCTACAATCCGGGAATTACAATTGGATTATCGGAGATGACGTGGGACTTGGTAAAACGATTGAAATGGGTCTGGTACTGGCTGGATTGACTCGAAAAGGCTTTGCCAGACGTGTTTTGATCATCTGCCCTGCCGGATTGCAACTTCAATGGCAACAGGAGCTACGATACAAATTTAATCAGGAATACAAGATTTACGGAACAGACTTTTCAGAAGGTGCATTCGACAGTTTTCGCAGCGTGATCGTCTCCATCGACCGAGCCAAACATGAAAATCATATGGGTTTGTTCGTCGAAAGCGAAGGTTGGGACGTTATTGTATTTGACGAGGGGCATAAGCTCACCCGATATGAATCTGGACACCAATCGGAACGATACAAATTAGCTGCAGCACTGCGTAAAAAGTCGGATGCATTCTTTCTGTTGTCAGGGACGCCTCACCAAGGATATACGGACAGGTTTGTAGCATTGTTGCAATTGACGCGTCCGGATCTAGAGCGAAGATTGTCAAACATCCACTCCGACCCCCAAGTTGTAGCCGAGATCATTTTACGAAATCGTAAATCTGATGTGACCGATGCCAACGGAGAGTTCATATTTAAAGGATTGAATGTCAATCGAGTTCCAATTAACGCATCGCCACAGACCGAAGAATTCCACCGTCTTTTGAATGAATATTTAAAACGTGGATATCGAGCGGGGAGTAAAAAAGGTTATCAAGCAATCGGATTCGTGATGACGATATACAGGAAACTTGCGTCTTCAAGTATTGCGGCAATTCAACTCGCTTTGGAACGCAGGAAACAGCGTCTAGCGGAGGAAGCGGAAAGTTTTGAGGACAAAAGGCTCAGTGACGAGGAATTTGAAGAATTGGTTATCGGTGGTGACGAACAGTATGATCTGGGAGAGCGAGACCATCCTTTCGCACAGCTAAGATTTTTCGATGCTGAGGAACAAATGATCGATGAATTGATCGAATTTGCCAGGGTTGTTCGGAAATCGGACGAAAAACTAAATCGTTTTCTTGAGCTCATTGTCGATATCGTCATAGACGAAAGAAAGAAATTATTGATCTTCACTGAGTATCGCGCGACACAGGACTATTTGAAAGAAGCATTGGAGTCCAGGTTTCCGAATTTGGGCAGTGTTCTGATGATCAATGGCTCAATGAGCTTACAGGAAAAAGTCGCAACCATTTCCAAATTTAACGATGTATCAAATAAAGAGAACAATTTTCTTGTTTCAACCGAAGCTGGTGGGGAAGGAATCAATCTACATGAATCTTGTCATGTGATGGTCAACTACGATCTTCCGTGGAATCCAGCCCGGTTGCTGCAGAGAATCGGTCGTTTGTATCGATATGGTCAACAATATTCTGTTATTGTGCTAAATCTTCATACCAACGATAGTTTCGACAACAGCTCGATCAGTTTGATGATGGACAGAGTAAACAACATTGCGAGTAGTATGGCAACAGTCGGTGGCGAGTTCAACAGCCGCCTGTATTCGGACATTCTTGGAGATATTCTGGAAAATCTCGATCTCAGCAAAATTCTTCAAGCCAGTACCGACATGAATATTGAACGAACTGAAGAACAAATAAAAAGTGCATTAGAAAACGCCCAACAAGCAAAGAAACTCCAGGACGATTTACTCTCGGCTGTAACGGGGTACAACCCTGATGCGCTTGAGGGCACGATCGGATTTACGATGGAACATGTGCACTCATTCGTTGTAGGTATGCTGCCAGTGCTTGGAATTGATATAGAGGATCGAACACACCGTGGACTTGTATTGAAGTGTCGTCTTCCCTTGGAATTTCGTGGCAGATTCCCGGAGTTCTCCAAACATTTAGTGGTTCGCATTACAGCAGACCGGTCACTGGCAGCAAAACTCAGTGATGTTGTGCTAATGGACTTTGAGAATCGATTTTTCCAATTCTTGATCAATGAGGCGAAAGCGCATCAGTTTGATGGTATTTACGCATCAACTTGTTCTCAGAAATATCCAGACGGCACGCTGTTTGCGGCGAAATTACGGTGGCAGAATGACCAGGGAATTCCGGGATCCGAGGAGTTCGTCACTGCTTTCTGTGATCATCAAAATAGTATCGCCGTTAACCCAAAGTTTCTTGCTGATTGGCTAACGGAGGAATGCAACGACTTTGATGGGAACCCAATAACTAACCAAGAAGAACGAAAAACTAAATTCGAAAGCGTTAAACAAGTTTTGGACAACCGCCTTCAAGCTGATTCGAATTTATTCAAACATCCAAACAGTTTGGTGATGCTCGCTGCTGGTGAATTTTGTTCATAGAAATTGGAAAGCAAATGACTTAACCCGTCGGTCCCGAAAATACCACGGGGAGATTCCAAATTCGACCTGTTCCGTAACCAATCGAAAATTATTACTGATTACAACCACAAGCTATGCCTCTTAGGTGCGTCACCACCAACGGGTGTCCGTTCCGCAAGCACAACCCATACTTCGGTTGGGTAACGCTGGCAATCGCAGGCATCACAAATAGGAGACCGCAAATGTGTATTCGGATTCACCGTTAGCACGATATTCGGAGACAGTCATTTGAAAATGCTTCCGAATTAGTTTTGGGCAATTTTGCTCGATTTGCGAGCAACGCTAAACTTAGCGAAGGACCTTTAATCTATTAAATCCCAAAATATCATCTAATCTGCAGAATTGCACGTTATCCGTGCGCCTTTCACCTCAAATATATTCACTTCCTGCTCATTCAGGTCGCGCCAAGTCTTATCACTTTCGTTGTAACTGATAATATGGATTTGAGGATTATCAAGCGCATCCGTGACTATCGCCAATCTATATTTCTCTTTCTGCTTATACATCGCGCTGTATTCGTTTGGAGTCAATTCAACTCTCGCTTCGTGCCCGGAACGACCCTTGACTTCAACCAGAAGATGCACTGAACCACGAGAGACTTCAAGGTCCCAGCCTTTATTCTCCTTTTCAACAGATACGCACTTATAACCTTTATAGTATTCTACGACGCGTTCGACCGCTGCCTTTTCCACCTTGCTTCGTAGACTCGGGTCAGACGATGATGCATCATCATCGAATTGAGGAGTGGGAACAACAGTATTCGTAGGATCTTCGATGTACTCCAGGAGTTTCTGAACGTATTCTTCTTTCTTGTGAATATCGTTAATGAATCGAATGTTACTTTGACCGATACACCACGTGCCCTTATTATGATCAGAACGTCCGCTATGCGGTACCCTGAACACGCGTTTATCAACTTCTAGGATTCTACAATTTTTCTGATTGGCTTTCGCGAAGAATGGGCGGTCTTCGAGTTGCTGCTCGTTACGCCATACGCGAGCATTCTGGTACCATCCTACTACAACTCCACCACCTATACGCGGGGTCGCGGTGAAAATGACTGTAACGCCATCCACGTAATCCGCGTTAGGTGCGGCACCTAATTTTCCAATATCGATAGTTCCGTGACGTGTACGTACATATCCGTAAAATGAATCCTTTACAGGCAGAAAGTTCTTCACTTCGTAGCCAGTATTGTTATCGTTTACAAATTTCCCACCGTTAATGATCTTGTCATTAGGGGTTTGACCCTGATACTTTCTCATCCATCCAATGTTAAAGACAATAAACTCCATATTGTTCTACCTCTATTTTCTGATATGTTTTTAACCAGTTTTGTTGTCGAGTTGATTGTAGTTGTTTTACGCTCAAATGGTCGGCAAGATGCCGAATTCGGTTGCGATGTCTCCGAAGCGTCTATCTACGAGGGCGATCGATAATCTCTCGAATCGAGGCACTCATCGCAGAAAGCAGGTCCATACGGAACCAATCCGTACCGTTGATTCCACGTGACCTGTTTGTTCCTCCTCCGTCGGGAACTACCGAGACGACTTTTATCCAGCCTCCTTGTGACCGCGAGATATCCCGAACTTCTTGTGCCACCTCCACAAAACCCTGATCCTGGCTGAATATCGCTACCACATCGAAATCCTGATTGCGGGCCAGCCTTACTACATCAAGACCGAGTCTCAAATCAATTCCTTTCTCATGTAATACCGGCACCATATGCTCAGTCGCATCCGGCAAGGTAATTCTTTGGGTCTGGTGGCGCAGTCTTCTGCTGGTTGCAGTGATGCCAGCATGGCGCATCGCTGTCAGTCGCCTCGACCAGTAGCGATGCCACATCTCCGTGTGCCTTATGTCTGGAATGCCTGTATAAGAGCGTACCTCAGCAACCGTCCACCCTTTGGCAGCATAAACAGCCGTCGCAAGTTTTCTGGGGTTGTAATTGGGATATTAGTGACCAAACGTTTCCATGGCGTGCCGGAACAGGTTCTGTCCGTCAATGAACGATATTGCCCGTATTTCGTCCGGTTCTTTAAACATTGTGGTACAAAAATAACCCCGCCGGGGCCATACGGCAAGTCCGACGGGGTGGAATTGTAAGTGATTGTATAGGGGCGTTTCTCCTCAGGTCAACTTTCAACGCACTACCAATCGTATCCGCCCGAGCGTTCATCAGCGGGAACTTGTGACCTTGATATATAATCCCCTTGAATTCAAGAACAAACCGGAGGGGGAACATGCCAAAGAGTAAAGCCAAATACACTTTGTGGACTATTCCGAGATCAGAGTGGTCACTCTTCCCGCTACAAGACATAGAAGCAAGCCAGGCCGAGAAGGATGAGATGATCTCTTTCGCCAAGAAGTTGGACGATGAGAGATTGAAAGATCTCTTGCGCCCGTTTGACACACCTGTAACGCAAGAGTCGCTAAACAGGTATGTAGGGTAAAAGTAGCCGATTCATTCTGATTCCGTGTGTATCAATAAAAACGGGAAAAGTCAGCGCTATGAGTTCTACGACTACTCCAAGAACACTGTCTTAAGGGCACGTCTATTTATTCGACATTAATGATACAGCCTGAGACGGGGTGAGTGAAGGCAATCCGGATTCGCGATTTCAGGTTCGATATGAGATAATATGGATTCATCGGTAAGTCATTCATTTTGCGGATTAATTGCAGGGTATATGAGATGGAGAGACGACATCTGTTCGAGCGTGAGATGCAGCAGCGGGCGCTGGAGGAATTTGATGGTCTGGCGCGTATCAGGGCGCTGGTGGACTGGGAGGCGTTTGTACCTTCGCTTGAGGAGATTTTCGGTGTCTCGCATGGCGGTCCGGGGCGTCCGGCCTGGGATCCGCTGGTGATGTTCCGTTCGATCCTGCTGGGTGTGATGCACTCGCTGAGTGACCGCGACCTGCAGTTCATGCTGCTGGACCGTCGCACCTTCAAGCGGTTTGCGGGACTTCAGAGCGATGATCAGGTGCCGGATCAGAAGACCCTGTGGAAGTACCGCGACCTGCTGAGCCGGTCGGGTCGGATTGACGAGCTGTTCGAACTTTTCAAGGCGCAGCTGCGCTCGCATGGCTACGAGCTGACCAGCGGCCAGCTGGTGGACTCGTCGATCGTGGAGGTTCCGCGTCAGCGCAACAGCCGCGAGGACAACCGGACGGTGAAGTCCGGCGAGGTGCCGGAGGCCTGGCAGGACAATCCGAACAGGCTGTGCCAGAAGGACACCGATGCGCGCTGGACGAAAAAGCGCAATCAGAACCACTATGGCTACAAGAACCATATCTCGGCGGACCGGGAGACGAAGTTCATTGACGAATGGGAGGTGACGGCGGCGAGCACGCACGACTCTCAGGTGTTCGTTGAGCTGTTGCCGCAACGGCCCGAGGGCGATTGTCAGGTATGGGCCGACAGTGCCTACCGTTCGGAGGATGCGTTGAGGAAGTTGCGGAAGCGGGGTTACAAGCCCCGCATCAACCACAAGGGCACGCGTGCGAAGGCGTTGAGCGACCGTCAGGATGAGGTCAATCGGGTGTATTCGAAAGTGCGCTGCCGGGTGGAGCATGTGTTCGGGTCGATGACCAATGAGATGCCGCAGCGGTACATGCGCTGTATCGGGAAGACGCGGGCGCGGACCTGGATCGGGTTGCGCAACCTTTGCTACAACATGAGACGGCTGAGCTATCTGCAGCCGTCGTTGTCGGCGGCGTAGGGGAAGCTGTGTCCGAATGGTCGGAATTCAGGGCGATGAGGCTCGGATCAGGGGGTTTTCAGGCCGGATATTGCGGAAAATCGCCTTCGGAGCGGGAATTTTTCGGAAAATGCGGTCCGGAAGCTTGGATTATTTTCAAGAATCGGCATCGGACACTCAGGGACTCTCGATATTCAGGGTAAATAGAGGTGCCCTTAAGTCTTTTTGGCCCGCATACTCGGCAAACTCTGTATTTGGAAAGATACTTGAGTGAGTGGAACGCAAAGACCATTCTCCGAGAACCAAAATATTTCGATAGGGACTATCTCGCAGAATTCGCCTCATTTTACAGCGTCAGTTCCAAAGGGTACCCGAACATCTGCGAGCGACTTCATTTTTTTTCGGAGAAAATCAGTCGTCAAACTCTGACTGCGGCAACTGGCGGAAGTGCGAGATCGTTAAAGCGGCTACAGAGCGCATATTTGGGATTTATTGTTAAAAGACCAGTTCCGGCAGCACCGCTGGGGAGAACAGTACTTAAATGGTATCCGGATAAATCTGCCAAGACGACACCACGTGTGCCTGCCTCATCACGTAAAAATTTTGTGCACATTTCTGGAGTTGAGCTGTATGTGGAGGGATTGGCTTGGCAGCAACAGGATAGTGCGGTTGGGTCTTGCGCAACAGTCAGTCTTTGGACCATGCTCCAATCCTCGGCTTTTGATGACCATCATGCAATCCCTACTACCGCTGAGATAACTCAAGCAGCGCATAAACGGTATTCTTATGGAAAACCGATGTTTCCCTCCAAAGGCCTGAACACTATTCAGGTACACGAGGTCATCATTGAACGAAACTTGGTTCCATTGATAACCGACGGCGATGTAAAGGATACGCATGGTCGAACCATAGGCTTCTCAAAGGACCGCTTTGCAAGTACGTGTGCGGCTTTCATACGATCAGGGTACCCTGTCCTGATTGTTGGGAGATTGATGATTTCTGGAGGGCAGGCTGGACATGCGATTTGCAATGTTGGATTTCGTTCCCCCATCCCTTTGGCCGGGGACCCCTCATCGGCGCCAAGTCTTGCGGAATCGAACATCGAATATCTATATGTACACGACGATAACCTTGGTCCGAACGTTCGAGTAAAGATCGATGTGGAATCAAAGGTCATTCAGAAAGGCTCAAGGAATCAGGCGAAGGTTGTCCGGGATGTTGTTTCGTTGTATCCGGAAGGGCCTCCTCCTCGTAATGGCGAATCTCCACCACCATCCCCCATTGATGGTAACTATGGAGGATTTGAACCAACTCAACTTATCGTGGCTGCCAACAGTGATATTCGCACAGACATAGACATTCTGCACAAAGCAGCATTGAGAAATGCAAGCAATATCGGGGAAACCTTGAATAACCTCCTCAAGTCTCGCGGATTCAATAAACTTGCATTTACAGTGTCGTCAAGATTTTTTCGACTTTCGGACTATCTCGGTTCAGAACTTCGGGATCGCCTGAGTGGTTCCTCAAGCGGATTCCATAAGCGGTTGTCTTCGGTCAGAATGTGCCTCACCGAGAATGTCAGTCCGATGAGCCTTCACATAGCCGTCGTCAGAATTGGCATTGACGATTCTACAATCTTGGCTGACATTCTCTATGACACAACAGACAGCGATAGAAATAATCCGGTTTTCGCGAATGTTGTGTATTTCGGGATAGTTGCCGATGTGATTCGCCGTGTAGAAATTGCGAAAAATGAAAATTTTGGCGTATGCGTGAAAGCGTTCTAGAGTCGCTTCATACCTTCAGTGTCGTGATTGTAATGTAATACCTGTTGATTCTTTCATACAGCAGGTCCAATTTGAGCGATAGATGTATCGTTCGAGTCACTTCCCAGAAATATTTGATTTCTGAAACCTTTCTAATCCAAATTGGTGTTGAAACTGAAAACGAAGGATGATCGTCTTTCGGTATTGTGGCAATTTAGGGTTAATTGACTGAACCAAGTTGTACAATCTTTCAACACCGTCTTCTGAAAGAATCAGAACCCATGACAAATTGGAAAGCATGCACAGCAGTGGAGCGCGACACTCGCAAGATAAGCGGAGCCTTGGCATTTGCAGGAACCAGGGTGCCGGTATACGCGCTATTTGAGAATCTGGAAAGCGGGGCCACTGTCAAGGACTTCCTGGAATGGTATCCCGAGGTACAGGAATGGCAGGTGGCGGCTGTCCTCAATCACCAAGCCGAATCGCTCAAGACAACCGTCGAATCGTGAAAATTCTGTTTGACCACGGTACTTTAATCTTAAGTTTGAGGGTATGGGTAAAGAAACAGAACTTCAAGAACACGTCAAGCGTATCCATTCTCTCATCGTTGACTTTATGGAATCCTCACATATTATCGCCTGCCTGAGAACCGCCAGTTATAAACCTTCGGAGGAAACTGATGAGCAAAATTGAACAAAAGTATCGCGACATCGTGAGAAATAACAAAGATATTGATGTCAAACCACAAATATTTGTAAAGGAAATGGATGAAAAATTAAAGCGTATGGGGATTGAGCGCCGACGTAGCGGACCTCGAATTTCGGACCCGGCGCATTCTCGCGGAAAATCTATCTGCCGGCCTCCCATGGTGCGAGCCCGTATATACGACTTCACCTTATCGACGGCAACCTTCTTTCCAAAGACACTTCGTCTATATTGAAAAATAGAAAAGCTGGAACGCTCATCGACACCTATTTACAGGACACAACACTCGCCCGGATTTCCAATTGAATTAATCAGCGCGTCCCAATTCTATTCCACCACTCATAAGACTCTTTAGCGGGTCCGAAGCGTGGTGGACTATCTGGGTCGTAGTTTTCATCAAGCCAATTATCGACTAGCGGAACCAATACCTTGAGTTGAACTCTCAGTCTATCCTTAACCTGTTCCCAAAACGATTCATCGAATACTTTTGAGTCAATGAGTGTTTCTTCGATTTCGTCTCGATTCCCGTCATCGGCGAATACGGAATGCCAGTGACTCCAGCCCGGTAAACTCGGGTATTCACCGATGATACCGTTACTCTTCTGTGAAAAATCTCTCAGTGAATCTTCGTTTTCCTTCCTCTTCTTCTCGTAGTACGACAACATCACTCGTACCCCCGATTTTTTGTGACTGTAGAGCCTGAATTGGAAAGGTAAACCGACATGTTTCCATAGGAAAATGGCGACATTTATCTCAGAATCGAGATAGTTACGACTACAGTCGCTATATACATCCAACACCAAATCATCTCTGGGACTGATTTCAGATAATAGTTCGGCAACAATCGACTCGAATTTATCATTCCACTTCGGACTATCGAGATTCGGATAGTTTTCGACGATTCGCCTCACCATCTCTATGTTATTCCCTTCACTGAGAAAGGACATGACAATATTTTCTTCTTCCCTTTCCATTTGCAGATTCCTGGTTACATGGACACCAAACAGGGTTCGAAAGTCAAGGCTGTCTCCCGACCACGAACATTCGTTGATCATCTCACCGATCCCCCCCCCATAAGATTCTCTTCAATTGAATCTCATGCGCCTCATAGACCCACATCTGACTGTCGTTCTTATTGGTCAAGAGTAATGCAAGCTTATTGAAGCCGTGGAATCTTCGAGCTAGATAATTTTAACAGTCAAGAATCTTGGCTGCGCCTGTATACCCATCAATTTCAACCTCTATTGCCACCACAATATTCAATTTCGGAGCGATGACCAACAAGTCAAGGTTTCGATCAATTTCGCCGTAAGTGGCTAGAAAGTCATGGTTGACGACTATTTCCTGAAGATCTCGTTCGCGGTATGGACCAAATGAATCAACAAGCCCGGCAAAGAATTTTAGTCTGAACTCAGAATTGACATCATCACGTAAAAGCCAAGCCAGAAAATTCGAATGGCTTGGCTCATGACGTTCCAAACCAAGCGCTTCAAGGGGATTGAAAGGTGGTTTGAAAGAGGCCAGTTGCTGGAGATATTCTAAAGACAGCATCTGTTTTATCTTTTGTTGAGTTTCAGACATACATGTTGTCCAATTTAAGATGACACAGAGGTTTCGGTGAGACTGGTTAAATCACTGATATTTTATCGGAATTTGATACTTGCTTTAGTTTGGGCTTCTAAATCCAGAGGAAGAGGTATTTCAGTATTTGAAGAAGTTCACCTTGACGGTCGTTTTGGTGCGATTCCGAAAATCAGTGATTTCACAGAATTGGAGTCGTGCCTATTGGCTTCCCTCCAAACTGAAGAGGAAGGAAAGACGTAATTTGAGCGATAATCGGATCTTTTCCCCATCAAGGGGAGAACTGGAAGGGTTACATTTACCGAAAAAATGGCCTACTGACATGAATTAACTTCTGTCCTGACTACCAATCAATCCGTGACGTTCAACCGACGGACAAATTTCTCGATCAAGGGAATCAGTCGCTTGGCATAAACATGCGGATAATAGCCAATGCCAACAATAGCACTACTGGTAAACCACCTAACAACCCACCTAGCACCCAAACCTTGATTTTCTTTATATCTTCTTTTGTAGCAAGATAGCGCATGTGTGATTCCAATTGAGCTACTCTGGCTTCCAGTGTAGTTTTTCCCCCTCCGCCGCCACCTGAGTCGAACTGTGCCTCCGGTTCTTCTGTATTTTCTACCAAATAGAAAGTATCGGTGTACATAAAGTTATTTGGGTATTCTGTTTCGATTCGTCGAGCAACTTCAGGATTATCTTCAAGCAATAATTTTGCGAAAACACTCATTAGATCAATTTAACGTTTTAACTGCTATATTTAGTTGTGAAATTACATATCGAGGTGAACTGTAAGACAGATTAATTTTAACATAGTTCGAAATTTTCAATAAATTTACTCCGATTTTCCCAAATCCAGATTTGACGGCTGTTCTGCTTATTCAAGTCACGATGTCAGTATTGTCGCAGAACCTGATCAGGCGACGCTCCTGCTTTCCTTTCCCAGTTTCCCAGCGGCTTCATCAGGCAATCGCCAGCCGTATACAGTTACGAGGGCAGCCAAGGCTTCAGAAGTTCAGATTGTCCTGTCCTCGTTCCTTATTGCTTCCCCTGATTCGAGGGACCATTGCGGGTATCAAGTAAAAAATTTTTCATTGTTTTGAAGGAATTTGTGGAATTGAAGTTGAACATCAAACTAAACAAACAATCCGGAAGTACCGGCGCAACTTCACTCAATTGATTGTGTAATAAAGTAAGTTATCAGACTAAGTCTAACTTGATTCGGTAGGATAACTCAATCATGGTTCGATTACAGTATTTCCGAATACCACCATCGTATTCGTAAAACTCGTTAGTGCGTTGGGCGAGCTCGTATTCGGATGGACCGACGGTTTGTTGGAACCTTGGGGAAATGGTAATCTAGCAGCTAGAATGGTGTTCGACAGTACACGTGATGAAATACGTATTTGCAAATAAAGATTTGTATATAAATTATTGCAATCATTAAAATGCAATATTACGGTTGAAGAGAGAATCGGGATGAACGAAGCCATTGGTATGCGAATCAAGGCGTTGAGGCGGGAGCGCGGACTTTCCCAGGACGGGTTGGCGCGAATGCTCGGATTTAAAGATCGACAGACGATATCTGCGATCGAAACCGGCAATCGCCGCGTTTCCGCGGCGGAACTATTCCTCGTTGTAGAAAAGTTGAATGTACCGCTGGAATACTTCACAGATCCGTTTCGACTGGACGGCGAGGTACTGTTCTCATGGCGGCAAAACGGTGTCGGGAGTTCAGAGTTAAAGGAGTATGAACAAACAGCTAGCCGTTGGATCGGTGCATACCGGAGACTGAGTGCCCAGACTGGACAGCAGCAGCCGTTGATGCGACAAACCCTTGGGTTGACAAAGCATGCTAGATTCGAGGATGCGATAGACGCCGGTGAGAGGTTCGCTGTCGAATTCGAACTCGGTGAGGTGCCTGCTATGAATCTGGCGCGGGTGATGCAGGATCAATTCGGGATACTCGTGCTTATGGTAAATGCTTATCGAGGTATTTCCGGGGCGGCATGCCGTATACCTGAGTTCGACTCGGTACTGATCGCGCAGAGGGAAGTGACAGGGCGACGTAATTTTGATTTGGCACATGAATTGTTTCACATTCTAACCTGGGAAGCGATGCCGCCCGAACATGTGGAGGAAGCACGTACCTTCGGTGGGAATCGCGTGGAGCAGCTGGCCAACAATTTTGCAGCGGCGGTCCTGATGCCGAGGGCAGTCCTGGAGCCGTTTGACAAATGGGATGAGCTGGACATGAATAGTCTGATCGATAGACTGAACACCACGGCAAACGAACTGGGTGTGAGCTCATCGGCCCTAAGGTGGCGATTGGTAGTACTTCGAAAGTTGGCGAAGGCGACGGCCCGTGCAATCCCAGATGCCGCTTTGCGGAACAATGACGGCAACGGTGATTTGGCACCTCCGCCCTTGTTTTCGCGGCGATTTATGGAGGTGATGGCAATGGCCATAGACCAGGGTCTTATATCGGTTAGACGTGCAGCACGATTGGTCGGGCTCTCCATTGAAGGTCTCGGGGAACTTTTCGCTGAACACGGAATCGACTATGTGATCGACCTGTGAGTGGAAAGGTCACACCAAAGACTGTGCTCGTGAACACGAACGTGATCTTCGAATCAGACCGGACCGGTACTTGGCGCGCGCTGGCTGGTGTCTATCAAGTGGAAACAGTTGAAGACTGCGTGACTGAGACTCAGACGGGATTTCAAAGGCGGGAACCCGAGCGGTTGATCGATGTAAACCAGTTTCGAGCCTCGCTGGCATGTGTGCACCAGGTCAGCGATAGACAACGCGGCGAATTGACAGTACTCATACAGGGTATCGCGTTGGATAGGGGTGAAGAGTCGCTTTGGGCACACGCACTCTGGTTAGGGACGACATGTGGTATTTTAGTGTCAACGCTGCGCGTTAACACTAACCTTAATATTAGTGACGGCGGTAAAAGCGTCTATGAAATCAAGTGAACCCATCCAAAATAATAATTCATCACCAATTGAGGTGCAACCGGCCTTGGAAGCTTGGAAGAAATCACGCTCAGGTGCATGGGCTGGTCGAGGTTTTCGCTACCAGCATCTAGTTACTGCACTGATTCTAGTCCGGCAGTGGGCAGGACTTGCGCCTACAGGCTGCCTTGTACCGGAAGGTTTCGAGGATTGCGTAGTGGAATTTTCCGATCGTCAAATTTGGGTTCAGATTAAATCTCGCAGAGAAGCCAAGTTCGGACAAGCTGAAGTTCACGAAATTCTGAATTCTGTTAATAGCAAGGCAGCTAAGTTAAGCAACGGAGCGAGCATCAGTTCCGCCGTGATTCTTGAGCAGCCACGCTCAAATGAGATCGAATTCGACATCACCCGATTATTCGAAGATAGTACTCAAAAGGTCTTCATTTGCGCAGCACCAGGCGATGAAATCGTCAAACTAATTTCAAAGAGATTAGAAATAGCCGAAGTAATTGCCGAGGGACTGGCCAGTGACCTGTATAAACTAGTCGCTGACACCTCCGCGGAAAACGCATCCCTGCCTTTTAGTAAACGTCGCAAGATATCCACAACTGAAGTGGAGTTACGCATCTTTGAGCGCCTGAAGGCAGAAGACTCTACGGCGATTGATCACGCCCTTGCCGCGGGTACTCTCGAACCTGTCGATTTCACTACTCCGGTCTACGAACCGGATTTCTATCGTGGCGTGAAGGTCAAGGCAGGGCATGTTGCTGCCAATCTCGTTATGGATCGTACAGATGACGTGAAGAAGGTTGTCGATACGCTTTGGAGGCGAAGACATGTGCTTGTCACCGGTCCGTCCGGAGCGGGAAAATCGGCACTTGTATGGTTGGTGGCGACTAATCTCTCCAGTCAATTACGATGGTTTCAGATTACAGGAAGAGCAACCGCGACCCATGCGGAAACCATCATCACATTCATCCGAGCACGCCGCCCGACTGAGAATTCTCCAATAGGTCTGATTTTAGACGAGGTAGGCTCGGCGAATGCCCACCTCTGGAATGTGCTTATATATGAACTTAGAAGATTGCCTTTCGTGTATTGCTTCGGCTCTGTGCGTTTTGAGGACGTGAACCTGATTGCCAATCAGTCAGACACTGAATTCATCCCGATCACTCTTGATGAGACTCTGGCACAAACAGTTTGGGAAAAACTATCCGCACAAAACCATACAGAGTGGAATCACTGGCGTGAACCATTTGAACAGTCCGAAGGCTTGATGCTTGAGTATGTCCACCTGTTGACCCAAGGACAACGGCTAGCAGCTGTTATCGGGGAGCAAATTCGGCAAAGGGAACACGAGAGTCGCCATGACGAGCTGGCGATTTTACGAAGTGCAGCCGTGATTTCCGTTCGCGGTGGCGAAGTTGAATCGGGCAGATTGTTTGAATTGCTTGGTCTGGACCCTACCGCCGCCAATAGCGCAATGAGGAGACTGATCGATGAGCATCTAGTATGCGAAAGTCGCCCGGGCGTACTCGGCGGACTTCACATGCTTCGCTCGAATGCGCTTGTTATGGCATCGCATGACGAGGTTGTCTATCTAACCACAGGTACACTCTGGGAAAGCCTTCCCGCAACTACCAGCGAAACATTACCGAGGGTTGTACAGTCCATCTTGGCTGATTCCAACGCTGAAAACGAGTCTCAATTGATCAGGAACTTGGCCGACATAATTAGCATTAGCCGTGATATTGATCAGTGGGCGGCAATTCTGACCGGATTGGGATTGGCAACGCTGGAACGCCATGTCTTTTCTTTCATGTCCATACTGGTCCAGCATGGGCTGGAGCGCGCACACTGGTCATTTGCGGCGATGTTTTCCGATCCCCATCTTGATTTACTCAACCTGCGTGAGTTCGAGCGATTGGAAATTTTGCGAAATGCGGTTCTTGAGTTTCGGTCACTGCCGAAGCTCGATTTACGAGCTATTTGTCTGCGGCAACTTCCTGAAGGGAGCATGCCACCTTTCTGTGATCATATACATCAGGCGAACAAGCTGCTCTCCTGTTTAGTTCCGATTTGTGGAGGTGAACCCATACGCATTGCACTCAGGTACGAATACTCGGCCGATCAAGACTTCGATATTCGCGAGGTTGCCAGACTGTTATCCACAGCCTATTTGATCGAACCAAACTTGGCCGAGAGTCTGGTGGATTCGTTTGGTGGTGAGCAGGCTCTGTTCGACCTGTTTCATTCCCAGATTCCATGGACAACACCACCGACAATCGATCCCAATGGCGCGGATGGCCGCACAGTCTGTTCGAATTGGTACTACTTCTCTGAGTCGTACCAGCCCAACCCCCACGATACAGTCTGTGAAATTTGCGAGATATTGATCGCGTTGTCACCATGTTCGGATGCAGCGGCTTCAAACGCTATTGATCCGATGGGGCAGACTATTGCAATCGGTGACTTTAACTTGGCATCCAAGAACATGCCGAGGAAAAATATTCCCGCCAAGGCTCGTGTCGCGTGGAATGTTGCGTTTCGGCAGATACTGCTGTCTAGATCAACAGATTACAGCCTGACTGAATACACGCACCAAATGGCATTGCTAGTTAAGCGCACGGAAAGGGTTTTCCGCTCCCTTAGTGAGAAGTGGATCAGAGGGAAACAGCTTGCCAATTTTGATACGCTAGTTTCCGAGATCAACGAGATTCTCGATTTAGTCAATGCGCTGGCGTATTCAACACCAGTAAAGCCTCCTTCAGCAATGACGGGGCCAATCCGATCTAGTAACGATGACGCGCTGGGTGCTTTGTTGACTGGTGTGCTTGGTAATCTCATTACACGGCTGTGCAAATTCGATTCAGCCAAAAGTACCGCCACGTTTGCGGGAAGCTTAGCCAATCAGGCTCGCGAGCATTATCAGTCCGACATCTGGCGAACCATGTCTTCGCCACCACTTAAGAATCTTTCTGTGCTTTCGGACCGCCTCACCGACATTGCCTGCATCCTACATGAATTTGCGTATAACAGCGAACCGGAAGCAATTGATCGAATTGCGAAAGTATCGCGGAGGGCTCGTCTAGGAACAGCGATTCGCGTTGTTGCGCGACATTGCCGTAATCTCGCGAATCGGCGATTTAAAACTAGATTGCGCGAACTCGAACATTCACTGAGTAAGAGGGGTTGGAATGTCCGTTGTTTTTCCCGTACAATCGATGAACCGGACAGTGTACATTGGCCAGCCCGTGAGGTAGCGATTCTAATTGAATTAACGGATTTCGAGACACAGCTGGAAAGGTGGATTGAAGAAGCCATCTCACTTGGCCAGCAGCATCTCAAGAATGACTGGTTTTTCAGCACGGTACCGGTAATGAACGATCAGGTTCTGGCATCGTTGGCCTTACGCCCCTCGTCGAACATGCCGTTGCCTGACCCGGATTTCACCAGTAATTGGACCAATCAACTAGACAAACCGATTATGTCTTCCACACTTGAAGAGGCATTTGTCAAGGCTATTGACGCTTGTATTCAAATATCCGCAATATTTACGGTTCGGGATTGGCAGAATTTACTCACAGAGGAAGACGAAATTCTCTCGAAGGCAGTCGATACCTTCAATAGGAACCGCGAGATTTTTGCGGGTGCCACCGATCGGACAGAGTCAGAATATTTCGCGCTTGCACTTGACTACATTGATCAAAATTGGAACCGCGTAATTGACGAGTTTGAATTTGTAAAGGCAGGCCGGGTAATTGAAAATCCTGTGTGTATGACCAATAATTTGACGCCTGCTGGAGAGGAAAATATACATGCGGCTGAAATATCCGATTTGCGTTTACTCATCCTTCGGGAGGAGTGCAGTATTGCAGTGGTTACTTGAACTACAAATATAACAATGTGGGTTGAGAGCTTGAATGCATCTATGCGCCTCTGAAATGCTTGCAAATTCGTTTGTGCTCCGCTACGGGAAGAGCGTATCATAACCTCTCTTTAACCACTGACGGTCGCCTTCGTACCGCATCGCCTTTTGCCGAATAGGGATCATACCTTACCTTTCGCTGCAAAGTCGCGGACGAAGATATCGATTGCCTTCACCGCGCAGGTTTATTGGAGCACCTCGGTGGAGGTGCTTCGTGCCAGACGGTGCATTTATCAATCGATTCTAGTCGTATTCCAGAAGCAGGTGCCATGTTTTGGAATAGTCCGCAATCAGGCTAAGAACGGCTTGACCGGACTCTTTCAGCATTTATTGGTTTCGAAGCGTCTGGGAGAGCAGGTCCAAGGTTTTTTTTGAACCTCGTCAAGACTGCGTTCAGCCAGTCTTCGTTCATGCATTGTGTAAGCTCGCACCAGATGTTCGCGCAAGGTGTGAGTCGCCCAGATTCGGAACTGCTTTCCGTGCAATGAATTTACCCGGTAGCCGACCGAAATGATCAGATCCAGATTGTAGTGATCGATCGTTCCCGCAACCTCTCGTCCGCATTCAATTTGAACTTGTGCGAATTTTACACAGGTTGCCTCAGAGTCGAGTTCCCCCTCCTGAAGATATTATGTGCCGGGCGATTGAAGACCGATCCCGGCCGAATAGTTCCGCCATTTTTTGCCAGGTCAGCCACTCGATGTCCTAGTCAAAACACACATCCTACTGCACGTCACCATTAACGATCTTGTACAGTATGCCCCCGTTGTTACCGGTCACTCGGCTATCTCCGAATCACTCCGAGTGTGTGAAGATACCTATACCAGCATCATGGTGAGCACGATACGCACTTCTGTTCTGACCGCCATTGAATTCCTGACACCATCTGCTAACCTATCGCTCGTGCAATAGTACTGGGAAGTAGTGAATCGAGTACGTAAAGAGCCATGCATATCGAGGTTCGTCATCACCGAAATCCTGTATGAACTCCGTGAATTTGTGGATTTATAATGCCGGTATATAGATGTGCAATGAGTTGATTTTCTGGATAGATGGAAGGAGTTCGATAGAGACAATCACACTAATGACTGATCGCATAGTTACAACTGGAATCAAAGGGAACACCTATAAGTCGCTTTTCCGAAAACAAATCATACGAGTAAAACCACCAGCGGTCGGGTTAGCCGTGGCTTATGTATCGGTTTTCGGAGTCAACCTTGTAAAGAAAATTCTTGATGAGGGCAAAGTCAAAGAAGTTCGGCTGGTCACCGATGTAAATGATTACGTAACCCATCCGAGAGCCTTGGAGAACGCGATTAACTTCGGGTGGGAAGTACGTTTGGCTGAACGCTCTTCAGGGACATTTCATCCGAAACTGTACGTTGGTGCTGAGAGTTTTGGAGGTCCCACTGGTTTGAAAGATCCGTCCCTTGCAGTCATTGGATCGCCAAACATCAGCCAAAACGGATTTTTGAAGAATGGAGAATGTGTTTTTTTGAGTGTGACTCCAAATAGCTGGAGGTCGGCCGCAATTGCATGGCATGACTGCTGGAAAGCGGGAGTGCCGGTCACCGAGTCGATGTTGACGACTTACGAGCTCGAATTTGCGTTGCGGAACCGATCGCGCGCTCCGCAGGATATGGCTACTCTTGGAGTTGTTGACAGGCTTCCCGAGCAGCATGACGGTAAGCCAAAGAAGGGGGTCTCACCGCCAAAGAGGGAACACAAGGCAATTTCTGAAGAGGCAGCTTCAGTGGCGAGGGCAGGTTTGGAGTCCATTACCGGGCAACGCACACTTCAGGTGGAGTTTCCCAAAGAGGCTGGACTCGTGCTGCAGCGAATTTTTTCGAAAGTTACGAAGGAAGATGAAGTCGACATTCTTTGTGCAGATGGTGAGTTCCGAACATTTAAATTCCGGTTCTACGAGAACAACGGGATGTTTCGCCTGAACATTCCTAATTCAACACCTCTTGTCGATTGGGCGCGTAAGCATCGAGACGGTATAGCGTACGTGGAGTATAACGAATTGAACGACTACTTCTACGCGGAGATTCTACGCCCTGGTGATAGGGTGACAAATATCGTCAGTCGATCTTTTGCTTTTGGCACTTGGGGAAGAACACCCACAAGGCTGTACGGTTGGTATTGATGACGGACAATTCAAACTCAAATTCACACTTGCGTGATTGTAGAACAAAAAGTCGGTCGGAGGTGAGTGGTTCGAACAAGCTAATTATGAACTCAGAAGATGTTGCCGTCAGGAAGAGCACTATTCTGAAGAATTTTCTTGCGCTTAGTTTTCCGGAATGCTTGTCAGAGGGACGAATTGACCTCGAAATGTTGCAGAATCTCCTTGGGGACTGGGTAGCTGATGGGAACGAGCGGTTCGGTTTGATGTGGCCCGGCAAGGCGCACTGTATGCGGGTCATCCATGAACCGAGTACTGCGACGCTAAAGCCCAACAGAAGCCAATCAGTCGACTTCGAGACCACGGAAAATGTGTTTATAGAAGGCGAAAACTTGGAGGTGTTGAAACTCCTGCAGAAGGCCTACTTCGGCAAAGTCAAGATGATTTACATCGATCCACCTTACAACACAGGTCAGGATTTCATTTACCCGGATAACTACGCCGAAAGTCTGAAGACCTACCTGGCCTATACGAACCAAGTCGATAGCGAAGCGAGGCGGTTTTCTACGAACACAGATACGTCGGGTCGGTACCATTCGAACTGGTTGAATATGATGTACCCACGGCTTTATCTTGCTCGAAATCTCTTGCGGGACGACGGCGCAATTTTCATATCAATTGACGATAACGAGCTAAGTCGGCTTCGTGAGCTGTGCGACCAGATTTTTGGCGAGGAGAATTTCAAAGCCGACATTGCTTGGCAGAAGAGATATACACGGAGTAATAACACTGTTGACTTCACGACAGTTGTCGAACATCTGCTTGTCTACGCGAAATCTGAGGCGTTTGAAGTCAATCTTCTACCCCGTACTGAAGAGGCTAATGCTCGCTACTCGAATCCTGATAATGACCCACGCGGGAGGTGGAAAGGGGCATCGTTTTTGAATCCGGCCTCGCCGCAGGAGCGGCCTAATCTCTGTTATCCACTCAGGAATCCAAATACGGGTGAAGTAACTCATCCCACCACTAATGCATGGCGACGATCAGAAGAAATGTTCGAAAAGCTGGTCACGGAAGATCGTCTGTATTGGGGACCCGATGGAAAGGCGTCAGTACCAACAATAAAGATGTTCCTATCTGAAGCGCGAGAGCTTACTCCCACGAACTTCTGGGCACATGACTATGCTGGCCACACGGACGAAGGTACGAAGGATCTAGAGTTATTGATTCCGGGCAAGGTGTTCAATAACCCCAAGCCTGTTCGACTGGTGCGGAGAATTATTGAACATACATGCAACAGCACCGGTGATATTGTGCTGGATTTCTTTGCAGGCTCTTGCGTAACCGCGCAGGCAGTAATCGAGTCGAATCTGGAAGACCAGGGCACTCGCAGATTCATCGTCGTGCAATTACCGGAACAGGTTGAAGAGGGTAGTAATGCCTCCAAGGCTGGCTTCTCGAATATTGCTGAGATCGGTAGGGAGCGTACTCGACGGGCAATCGAAAAGGCTCGCCGTTCATTACGGGAAACGTTCGACCTTATTCACAAAGCCCCAACCGACCTTGGGTTCAGGGCGTTTCAGCTCACGACTTCCAACTTTCGAGTTTGGGACGGCCGTACCGGTAAAACCGACGCTGAAGAGTTAGCCCGGCAGTTGGACTTCCATGTGGGTCATCGTCAGGACGGAAGCACGCCGGAAGACATCGTACACGAGATACTTCTGAAAACAGGCTATTCGCTGACGACTAGAATTGGAATCACCCAGCTCGGAAACTCAAAAGTCTTCTCGATCGACAATGGCAACCTAATGATTTGTCTGGAACGGGATATTACCCCTGAACTCATTGATGCCCTCGCGGATACCAATGCATCTCAGGTGATTTGTCTCGACGAAGGGTTCAACGGTAACGATCAGCTCAAGGTCAACGCAGTCCAGAAGTTTAAGACTTTGGCACAGACCGATGAGTCTGAGGTCGTCTTTTGGACAGTCTAAGATTGGCGTGAAATTCAAGTTTAACTCGTCGCTCGAATACCAGCGGAATGCTGTAGACGCCGTCGTAAACATCTTCGACGGTCAGCCTTTTGTGCGTGTTGGAGCACTACCTTTACAGTCTTTGGAAGCGGGTGGTTTATTCGATACGGAGTTGGGAATCGGAAACCGATTGACTTTGGATAGAGAGGAAGTTCTGAACAACTTGCGCACAGTCCAAGAAGCCAATGGAATTGAAAAGGCCGACACACTGCAGGGTATGGAGTTCTCGATCGAGATGGAGACTGGGACAGGGAAAACCTATGTTTATCTCCGAACTATCTTCGAGTTGAATAGAACTTATGGTTTGAAAAAATTCATCATCGTTGTACCGAACATTGCCATTCGCGAAGGTGTGTTGAAAAGTATTGAATTGATGAAAGGGCATTTTGAGACGCTTTACGGAAAAATTCCTTTTGATCATTTTGTGTATGAAGCAAAGCGGCTTGAGAAGGTACGCCAGTTTTCAACCAACAACCACATCCAAATTATGGTCATCAACATCCAGTCATTTCAAAAGGATGTCGACGATAGAAATCTGTCTGAACTGACCGAGGTTGAACTTAAGAAGCTAAATGTGATTAATCGTGAGAATGACCGTATGTTTGGATGTCGGCCGATCGAGTTCATTCAAGCTACCTATCCAATAGTTATCATTGACGAACCGCAGAGCGTGGACAACACGGACAAATCGCGACGTGCGATCAGAAACCTCAATCCGCTTGTTACGCTACGCTACAGTGCAACTCATAGGAATCCCTATAACCTTATCTATAGGCTTGACCCAGTCAAGGCGTACGATTTGCGTTTAGTGAAGCGCATTGAGGTAGCATCCGTTTACTCGGAAGATAGTTTTAACGAAGCCTATATTAAACTGCTGGAGACGGACAATTCGAAAGGCATTAGGGCGCGAGTGGATATCCACGGCCAAAGTCGCCCCGGACCAAAACCAATGAAAGTGTGGGTCAGGCTTGGCGACGATCTGTACGAAAAATCTGGACAGCATTATGCTTACCGCGACGGCTATATCGTGAAGAACATTGACTGTACACCAGGGTCGGAATACATTGAGTTCAACCAAGGAACGATGCTCGAACCCGGGCAGGCGATCGGAAATCTCGACGATGATTTAAAGCGCACTCAGATCTATGAGACAATCGAGCAGCACCTGAAGAAAGAACGCATGCTCAAGGATAAGGGTATCAAAGTTCTCTCGTTATTTTTCATAGATAGGGTTGCCAACTACCGCGTGACTAATGGGGATGGCTTGACTAGTCTTGGAAAGTTCGGGCAGTGGTTCGAGGAGGCTTACCGATTGTTAACTGCGAAGCCGATCTATAGGGGGCTTATCCCTTTCAATGTCGATGAAGTCCACGGCGGCTACTTTTCACAAGATAAAGAAGGTCGTCTCAAGGACACGCTCGGTAAATCTGTTGCCGACGAAACAACCTACAATCTGATAATGCGCGACAAAGAACGGCTTTTGGATCCAAAAGTTGCGTTGCGCTTCATATTCTCTCATTCCGCCCTCCGGGAAGGTTGGGACAATCCCAACGTATTCCAGATTTGTACGCTGAACGAGACACAATCCAGGGAGAAGAAACGGCAGGAGATCGGGCGCGGATTGCGACTTCCAGTCAGTAAATCTGGAGAGCGTGTATACGATGAAAATGTCAACCGGCTAACAGTGATCGCCAATGAGTCCTATGAAGATTTCGCGCAATCTTTACAAACTGAAATTGAAGATGACTTCGACATGAAGTTCGGCAACGTCAGCAGCATAGCATTTGCGGAACTCATTCCGAAGACGGAAGACAGGTCGGAGAGGAAGATCGGCCAAGAACAATCGGTTCGGATATGGACCGAACTGATTGAAAGAGGCTATTTAAGCCAATCCGGGGACATTCTTGGAAAGTTCGACCCAAATAACCCGCATTTCAATCTGGAGTTGTCCGATGAGTTCGCGGCGTTGAAGGCCGACATTATCGACACGATCAATCGGAGAGTTTTCAAGAATCGTATCGTGAACGCAAGAGAACGGCGCGAATTGAGATTTCAGAAGGAAGTTCAACTCAGTCCTGATTTCCAAGAATTATGGGGAAGAATCAAACAACGAACTCAATACCGAGTCACCTTCGATACGGCCGACTTGATAGCTCGGGTGCTGTCGCGCCTCCAGATGATGCCCAGAATCAGACCTCCGCGAGTAGTCACTAATGTAGCGGAAGTCAAGATGTCCGAAGCTGGTGTGTCCGCAGGAAAACGGATTGCGACGAAATCTCGTGATGTGGAGCGAGTTAAAGTTCTACCTGATATCTTATCCATCTTGCAGAAGGAGACAGAGCTGACTCGACGTACGTTAGCCGAAATTCTCAAGCAGTCGGGCAGGCTGTCCGAGTTCGAAGTGAATCCACAAGCTTTCATGTCATCAGTTGGTCAAGAGATCGTACGAGCCATGAACGAGCTGATGCTGGAGGGGATCAAGTACGAAAAGATCGACGGAATGCACTGGGAGCAGAGCCGAATTGAGAAGGAGGCAGCAGAGGGTATCGTACGGTACCTAAGCAATCTTTACGAGGTGCGGAATCAGGAAAAATGCCCCTTTGATGCCGTTGAGTACGAGTCTGAGATCGAGCGACAATTTGCTTGTGATTTAGACAACTATGAGAGTATCAAGCTCTTCGTCAAGCTACCGAGTTGGTTCAGGATTGACACACCTATAGGTGCTTACAACCCTGATTGGGCATTTGTCACCAAGCAAGAAGAGAAACTTTATTTTGTGTGCGAAACCAAAAGTTCACTGGATTCTGATATGCGGCGAGTAAAGGAGAACAAGAAGATCGCGTGTGGCCGTAAACACTTCAATGCTATCGGCGTTGACTACCATGTTGTGACATCACTTTCCGAAGTAGGAATGTAAATGGATATGAACTGTAGAGTGTACCCAGATTTGTAAACACAGGGAATTGTGGGATTGGAGGAATTCATACAAGGGCACCTCATACCCTTGTATGAATCAGGCCACCAATCCAGGTTGTAGAAACAGTCCTAGAACCTCAGCTTGTCTGTTGGAAATGACATTCAGATTCGTTCTCGAATGCGATTGATGACCGGTAACCCAGTGCCGAGTGAAGACGCGTGGTGTCGTAGAATCCGTCGATGAATATCACCGCGGCACCGACCTGCTGTCTGGTGTCAGACGATTGCAGGTCCAGCAGCTCCACCTCAAGGGTCGAGAAAAATTGACTCCGTTGTCGCATTTTCATAGCAGTTGCCGATCCGATCCATCGAGCGCAGGATGATGCCCTGTACACAGCATATCCACAACCCGATTCAATACGAAAAAGTTTCTTTCCGTTCAAAACCCAAACAAATCCCGGTCAATTGATGATTCACAGTGATGGTACTGACATCAGAAAATCGGTAGGAGAGCTGCCGAACTCACTCAGCTTTTGAACTGAACTGCACGATTCAGATGGGCTGGTAGTTGAAAGTGGTTGGGATGCAATGCGTTAGCCAGGATTTCAAGGCTGTCCACCAACCGAGGACCGGGACGGGAGAAGTAAGCGTTACCATCAGAATAGTAGATTCTGCCATTTTTGACACAAGGCAGGCAATCCCAGCCATCAATGTTCCTGAGTCGCGACAAGTCCCGGCGAGTTCGTTCCTCGTCGAATCCGCATTGGGCAATGAACAGTATGTCTGGCTGAGAACTGACCAGATGGGAATCCTTGACAACTTTTGAGGGCTGATTGACATTTCCCAGACAGTCAATTCCTCCGGCCATCTGAATCAGCTCTGGATTCCAATGCCCGGCATTGAAAAACGGATCTATCCACTCCAGGAAAGCGACACGCGGACGTGACTCCGAATCAATCTTCCGGCTTTCGCGTACAACAGCATCGACACGATCGCCAAGTTCCGAAATGACTCTGTCGGCTCGCTCAGGGCACCCTGCCTGCACGGCAACCTTGCTGATGGAATCGAACACCTCCTTTAGACTCATCGGTGAAAGATGAAGTACGGCAGGTTCTACGTTAAGACAACTCATCGCCGTTTGCACCTCGCTTTCAGAAACTGCACAAACGTTACACAGTGTCTGGGTGACAATCAGGTCCGGGGCAAGTTCTCGCAACATGTCAATATCCAAATGATATAGCGAATTTTCGGATTCAAGCTGTTCGCGAACCATGGTATTAATCTCCCTTCCCTCAAGCCCTGTTGGAATGACTGATCGAGTCAGATGCGGAAGGTCTCTGACTATTGTCGGAAAATCACACTCGTGACTGACTCCGACAAGTTGGTCGACAAGGTCTAAAGAACAGACAATCTCAGTGGCACTTGGTAGCAGAGATGCGATTCTCATCTCAGAATTCACTCATTCGGCCAATTGAATATCCGTGTACACGAACCCATCCCGCTCCTCGATTTCTCCAGCGCTCACCGATAAGGGACTGCGAAACATGGGGCCAGCATATGCGAAAGTGTGAAATTCACCATTTTCGCCACAGGGGTCAACTGACTCCGGGAATTCATCAAGCAGCTTGTCATTGAATACTCTGCCGGCGAAGCGGTCACTTAGCTGGTTGGGATCGATGCAGCAGAGAACTGCCTCGACTCCTGCGTTCACCATATCTCGAGCGAGTTTCCCGGTATCAAGCTGCCAGAGCGGAAAGAGTGTTTCATAACCGGTATTTGCCATTTGTCTGACACGATAGTCACGAATGTCCTCAAGAAACAGGTCTCCAAACGCCATGTGACTCGGTTGATGGACATCCTTTATTTTCGCTAATTCCTCTTGCATAATGGATTCATATACTTCGTTGCTGCAAGGCCAGGGCAGGTAAATATTAAATAGAGGAAGCCCGACTGCCTGTGCCTGCATTTCCACCAAATCTCGCCTCACTCCATGCACAGCAACTCCATCGAACTCCTGATTGAAAGTCGTTACAAGACCAAGGACTTCAATATCGCGCATTTGGTTTAAAACGTGAAGCATCCAAGCCGAATCCTTGCCACTGCTCCAGGACAAAATTACCTTTTTGGACATGATGTGCTCGACTCGACAGTATCTGCCAGATTGCAGAAATTTGATTGGAATCAGTTTCCTGGATTCGCATTATCCCAGAATTTTACTTCGACAGATGTCGTGTTTTCTGAGGGAATGTGTTCTGCGATCGAATGTATTACCAGTAAACTCTTATACGTATCGAACCAAGTGCGATTCTGGTATTGAGGAGTCCGTTCCGCAAGCACACTCCGTACTGCGTTCGGGTAACGCTGGCAATGGCAGGTTTCCTGGCTTGCGGGTCAAACACTCCTGCTTTGCCTTCCCGGTTTCCCAGTGGCCTCATCAGGCAATCGCTAACCGCATACAGTTGCGAGGGCAGACAAGGCTTCAGATGTTCAGATGGTCCTGTCCCTGTTCCTTATTGCTTCCCCTGAATGAAGGAACCATTGCTGGTATCGGATGGTGTCTTGCCAGATAGACAAACTGTAATTTCACTGCATGACCAAATGGATTACGTAATATGTTATCTAACGTTGTCCATAAACTTGGCTACGAAACATATTTCTTCCATGTCATTCTTAATCTACATAATTTCAAGAGCCAAACACGTAGCATCATCTTCCAGTGCGGTCTTTGATATTTCACTCTGAATAAACTCGAAGAAAGAAGAAAATGACTGATGGTTTTTTGAAATGTGAACAATACTGTTTTTTTTGAGTTTTCCGTGAAATCCATCTGTTGTTAGCAGAATACGGTCGCCACGCTTCACGCTAAACTTGTTCTCAAACAATTGGTACGGTTTAGATGGTGACATAGCGGACAAAATGACATTTCGTCTTGGATATCGGCGCGCTTGATTTATCGAAATTACACCATCGTCAAGAAGTTTCTGTACTTCTGTTTGATCATGCGTTCGATCCTTTACACTTTCACCGCTATAGTGTGTGATTCGCGTATCCCCAACATGACCTACGACAGCCCAATTTTCTGATATTTGCAATATCGAAAGTGTGCTGCTCATCTTACAATTGGAGTTTAGGCGTCTGGCGTTCTGTGAAAGGTAGTTCGAGATAAAGCGAAATATCTCGCTCATCGTTTTCGAGTTTTCCAAACAAAGTCTCAAGGCATCAATGCACATGCGCGACGCCACTCCTCCTTGATCAGATCCACCGACACCGTCTGTTACTGCACACCACCAATCTCCATGAACATATAAGGGTTCGAGATAACAATCTTGATTAGCGCCATTGGGCCCGACAAACGTCAAAGCTTCAAATTGCAGGTCCATTATTTCGGCACCTCCAATTCTTCCAGATACACAAGTAGTAATGGGTGAAGTTCTTTGCGGTCAACATTTATTGAAGTCTCAATCATTTCCATACGGTGCAAAAAATCGATTCTTTGCACTTGCATTTCAATCACAATTAGTTCTGCAAGAGCATTATCAACGTTAGGTCCAGCCATTTCCATAAATTGACCCTCAACACGCCACCGATTGTGCCTTGTCCCTAATTCCAGCATTGCCACAGTGATTTGAGCCTTAAGTTCAAGCTCTCCATAATCGTAAAATATTTGAGCCTTATCGGAAATAATGTCACAATATTCAAACGCAAATTCCGATGACATGGCGAACTGGCTATAGATCTCTCCAAGACCATGGAACATGTCTGGTGCAGCTTGGTAAAGAGAAATCAAATGTTCATGTGAAATGGAACGCATGATATTGTTGTTTGAAATTCCCTGATCTGCATTCTCGTCAATGAAATTGAAAATTCGGTCCCATTGAGTGTCTGAAAGATCATCTGCACTCTTCAATATTTCGATAATTTCTTCTTCTTCTTCCGAGAAAAATTCTATTATCTCGTTCGTGAGGACATTGAAGAGATCGTCTCGAAGGCTAGCCACGGAGCGATAACGTCGGCGGGCAACCGATTTTGTACATTTCTCAACGATTGGACCGATCGCGCCAGTTACATGCAACTCGGAGTGTGGTAGGCGTGTTACACCACCACCAAATATGTCGTGCAGAATAGCACCGAATGAATAAATATCTGCTCGAAAGGTCGCCCTCCTGAAATTGTTTGCACACTCGGGAGCGCGATAAAGAACAGTTCCACCTGCCATGTTAGAATCTGTTAGTGTCGTAGTATCCCCCACCCCCGGTGTTACAAGGCCAAAGTCGGAAATTCGATAGACTACATTTCCGTCGTCTCCTTCAAACTTCAGAACATTACCCGGTTTTAGGTCTCGGTGGCAATGTCCATTTTTGTGAACAGCTTCTAAACCAGCCAAGATATCTAGAAGTGGCTTTTTAGGGTTTCCGCCTAATGTTCGATCTTGATTTATATCATCCGCCAAACTACCAGTCGCCAGCGGCATTACAAACCAAGGAGGATCATCATCAAGATCGTGTGATATGATTGGTACGACGTTAGGATGATCGATTTTGTCTTGATATAGCACCTCACGTTCAAATCTTTTTTTCAACTTCACACGTTGCTCATCTGAAAACGCAGCGATATTCAATGTCTTGATCGCGTAGCAAGTTCCATCTTCAGCGCGAGCAAGATTCACTATGCCAAATCCGCCACGCCCAAGTTCATCTTCAATTTGGAATTCCAATTTCACACTCGTTATACTTCATTAAAAATACGCATCAGAGAAGTAAACATTATTTTACCTAGTGCCCGGTCAATCGGCTAATGTCGTCTTAGTCAACTCGTACCGTTCCGATTGTGTGAGTGTTACGGCTCATCACTCTCCAGATATATGGTTACGCTGTCTGAAAAAATCAACAGGTAGAGATTCTATTTTTAAGAAACTACGCGCATGAAGCGACATCTAGTACCGGAACAGTATATTGTATGTCCGTTGTTTCTTTTAACGTACAGCGGAGCCGCGGGACCACCAATTTGACGCAAAGATATGATGTGACGCTCACATAATTGGAACGCGACGAGTTGACGGAGATCACGCGCGAGAGTTCGTGCAAGGTGCAGAAGGTGGTCAATGTCCTGATATTGCTCAATTGTGATCAGGGTGAGAGGATTCATCTGATTGCCACGGTGTTCGGGAGCGGGGACTGCAATCATTTGGGCTTGTGCGCTGAATTTGCCTAGGTACTGCCGATATATTGAGTTGGCTGATAGAAACGGTTCTGTTTGAAAAAGTATCCGGAATGTTGTCAATCCGGGTCGATCAATTGAGGACTCCCGGTGCATAGGAAGGGTGGACCCGCGTTGAGCTGTATCGCACTGCTTGACGTGGCGGTTATTCCCGATCGTGAAATTCAAAAGCTTGCCAGTCTGACCAAGAGGCAAGTACGAGAATTGTTTACAATGCACACGGGGCTGAAGCGTTGTAACCCGACGTTGAAATCTAGTTTGTTTATCGACTCAAGGAGCTCACTCCAAGTGGACGTTTATCGAACTTGAGTCAAGAAATTCAGTAATTCCAAAGTACTGTACTGTGCAGTAATGAAAATCGACGAAGATCAAATAAAATCACTCCTACAGCGGCCGTCAGAGGGACTGCAAGTCGAATTGAAGTCTTGGCTGGACCCGAGAAATAATAATCATATTGCTAGACTCGTCAAAGCCATCTTTGCGTTTCGAAATCGAAACGGCGGTTTTATAGTCATCGGATACAGCGATACCAAGCGATGTCCTGTCCAATTTAATTTGGATGAGAGTGTTGAGAAGCTCTACCATATAGACAGAATCCAGGGATTGGTATCACGTTACGCCAACGATTCCTTTGAAGTCGCCGTTCTGCTGCGAGAACATGAAGGGCAAAAGCATCCGGTTATCGTAGTTCCGGGAGGTGTCAAAGTTCCGGTCATCGTCAAGAGAGATCTCGACGGCAATCAGGGCAAAAAACTCCTTCAGAAAGGCGACATTTATTTTCGAACACTGAAATCGAATGGAACTCCGAGTAGTGCCCGAGTGTCGCCTGATGACTTTAGCGAACTTCTCGAAGTCTGTTTCGAGAATCGTGAGGCAGATATTGGTCGCTTCCTTCGTCGACACCTCACCGGAATCGACAATCATGTCATTGAGGCCCTACTTGGCGTGAAGAGCACCGATTCGATTCAGAAACATCGTGAGCGTACATTCACTTTGGTCCAAAAAGGGACAAGTTTTGCTAAAGTTGCGTTCATGCAAGAATTTGGCGCTACCGCAGAGCTTCAGCAGATGCAAGAATATTTGACTATGCGTGTGGGCTTAGTACTTGACCCAGTCAAGTCAGATGAACTTCCGACCAAGGAGTTCCTGAACAAGGTTTCGGCAAGCAATCCGCGATATACCGGCTGGCCGATATGGCTTGAAAGTCAAGCCCTAGATGGTGAAAACCAACTTCGATTTGTGTCGGATGATGCATGGCAAGTGCTCATCGTTGCTCTTGACAATCGGTTTGTTTCGAAGCACTTCGAATTTATGCATTTTAACCCTAAGGGCGAATTCTACCTTCAGCGGGTAATGCAGGACGACTTCAGGGTAGCTCCTCCCGGTAAGGCATTGGATGTTGTGCTAATGATTTATCGAGTTGCTGAAGTCTTGGCGGTTGGCTTGAGCATAGCCCGGAATATCGGTTGGGATTCGGAATCAACCGCATACTTCGCTTTCCGGTGGACTGGACTGAGTGGGCGGATGCTCTCATCTTGGGCGAACCCTCGCTGGTACGATGTGACTAGCGGTATGTCGCACAGCGACGAGGCAGAAGCGTTTGTTCGTGTGCCGCTTGAGGTTTCTCATTCTGCTCTTGCCCCTCATGTGGCAAAAGTGGTGGGACCATTATTCGTTTTGTTTGATGGTTACGAACCCCCACAAGAGATCATTGAAAAATGTGTACAGAAGATGATCAAACGCGAAATGGACAACTTTTAACATGTCATCTTTGCATTACGAATTTAGCGTGAGTAGACTACTGTCCCAACGTTTGACCGAATAAAAACAACTGGTTAGAAGTTTTGACCGGTTCGGATGTGTAGTTCATTTGGCTAAGTAATTGATGCAATGAGGTTTACTCAAACAGAGTCAGGCTCAATTTCTGCACAATTGTGTAGAGGCTTTGCTCCCGATTCAGGTATTTCCTAACAAATGAACGGCCAACAAAAAGGTAATTTGCTAGATGCCCCACATGGCATTCGTCCAGAGTGGGCGAAACAGGTCGGTAAGCCGAGCCGAATCGGAATCAAGCTAATACTCTACATCCATCCCATAGACGACGAAGACCTCAGTGAGAAGAATGTGCGCGGCGTAGTTGATGTCCCCTTCCTTCCGTATGGCGATGACGAGCGATTCTACTTGGCGAAAGTACTCTTTGAAGCGACAGCGATACGAGATAAGCAGAAGTTCAAATACACTCTGCAATATTGGGTCAAAGTCAAGGGCGGCCAGGGAATTCGTGTCACGAATTGTGACGATGTCCAGACAATCACCGACGCGGATATCATTGGTGAAGTCAAGATTTACACATCTCCCGATGTCGAGTTGGATGATTGCGATTCAATTGGCCAGGAGCGTCGCAATGAATGGGTTCGAGATTACCGAGAAAACAGATACTTGCGGTTTGTCAAACGGAAGGAACTGCATCAGAGGCTCCAAGATATCTCGGTGAACACGCAAGTTATCACTCGGTCCGGCAAACTAGGTCTGACCACAGATGATAGATGGCTTCGCCTGTTACAGCATGTCATTACCGAAATGCTTTTTCGTGCCGAATCTCCAGAACCGTGGAATCGTGACCCTCGCGTTTCGGAGGCATTTCCATTCAAGGACGGCGAACTATGCAGAAAGGCGGCAAAGGTAGTTGCCGCATGCGACTCCAATCACGAAGTGATTGTCAAGTACGGCAAGCGGGAATATATGGAAAAACTGTTTCGGGGAGAAATGTACTTAAATTCGGCATCGAAATACAACGCGTCCGTACACAACCAAGCGGTTCGGGACAACGAGTTTGAAATCGAATTCAAAGGTGGTATTGTCCGGTCGACACGCCCGATGCGATTCTACAGCCGTGACGACCCTCCGCCTGAGGACCGCGATGTTGGTTTTCTTCCGATCTACAAGTGCCCAAAACTCGAATCACGTGAATCAAACAACGAGTACGTGACAGCGTCAATCCGCGTGGGTACTGATTACTGGATGTTTTGTATGGCTGACATCCTTGACCAGAGATTGTTCGCGGACTTCGAAGCAGACTGTTGCCTAATAATTCAACAGATTCCTTTCGTGCATCGTGTTATTCACGCTGTGAAAATGCAGTTGCCCAACGTGCGGAGCAGTTTTGGTCGAGTTAACTACGTTGACCCCCTGGGCGCGTTTTCGCCGGAAGCGCAGATAAATCGTTCCATGCCAATCCACATGACGAAAATATTTCGATACGCCTATCAGCGTGAGGTTCGCTTCACCTTTCTACCAAGGAAACCTCAACAGGAACTTGAACCAAGGAGGATTCAAATTGGATCAATTGCCGATATAGCCGAGCTTGTTCCACTCGACTAATTGATTCCACCCACCCGACACTTAAATAGTAGTCGAGTGTCCAATTCCCCTATATAGTCGACCCTGAAAAATTCACTTTTTGCGCTGTTGGGATTGTCGATATTGGGAACAGTCGCACCGTTGCTGACATCGGAAGTCGAATAGCGGGGTCGAACCGTCAGATTCGGCGACCGAGACCGTCAGCTTTCGCCATCCAGACGTGAAAACAGATAGGAAATTGGAGACAAAAAAGACGCAGGTACTCCAGTAAAGTCCGCAGCTTGTGTTTTCGGCTCAAGCACTGTTTCTTTGCCTTCCCAGTTTCCCCAGTGGCTTTTTCAGGCAACCGCCATCCGCATACAGTTGCGTGGGCAGCCGAGGTTTCGGACTTTCAGATTGCTCTGTCCTTAAACTGCTCTATCGTTCTGATTCACAATCTGATCATCTGCTGTACAGTGCATGATTTTCTGTAAGTAGTGTCAAATCGGGTTGCGACCTGATCTGTCTTTCAGTTTCCCGCCACAGCAGGTGCGCTGATTTGCCAGGCGCGCCACATCATACTCACACCTGAAAGGATCAGCACACCCAGGATCAGACGATAGAAGATCGTCTCCTCAACGTGCCTGCGAATTGCCCGGCCCGCCGCTAGGCCAACCGCCAACGGAATGACCGCCAGCGCAGACAGGATGGCGAGTCTGCCATCCAGGGCACCGAAAATCAGCAGCATGATCACCCAGGGCACGACCGCACCGATATAGAGAAAGCTGATCGTATTGACGAACCGGTCTTTTTTCAGAGCGGGCAACGATACAAGATACAGGATCAGCAGCGGTCCAAACAGCGAGGAAATACCTCCGATCAAACCCGCACCACCGCAGAATGCAGCACCGGCCGGTTTCTCAAACCTTGATGAAATCGCGATCTTGCGCGTCGATCCCTGAAGGAATGTAAAACAGATCACCGCTGCTCCGACAACGATCAACAGGGTCTTTTCGTCAATTCCTGTGAGAACCTGTACACCGATCCAGGTGCCGGCAACCAATGCGACAAAAGCCGGCCAGAATCGCTTTATTGTCTCAGCAGGTCTGTCGGCATCGTAGACCTGCCATACATTGGCGACGACCACGGGAAAAGCCATGATTACGACAGCGTGGTGTGCGGGCAGAACAAACGCCATCATAGGCACGGTCAGAAGCGGTGTGCCAATGCCCAGAACGCCTTTGATCAACCCGCCGCAGGCCATGGCAAAGGCGCACCACGCAATAGCCCAATGTGTAAGTTCAAGAATCATGAAAGGTCACCGCATATGACAGAAGAGTTTGAATTGTAAAACGAAAATGCCGATTCGTTTCCAGTCAAATTCAAATATTCGATGCGAAGCCAAGTTGTTTTTACTGAGACATTCCTGTGATCGCTGATATATCCGGACCGCCCGCTGACCGAGACTGCGAACGGAAAAACCGGTCAGACAGCTTCGTCAGTCCGATTGGTTGTTTTCCGTAATGAGGCAGTGCCGGGGTTTTTATCCACGACTGCTCAATGCACACCTTATCTGGCGGTATGGATCACGTCATTGATGTCGGCGATGTCACCGATGTTCAGAGGCTGAAGATCGTACACGGTGACTGGCACTGTGCGCCGTACGGTTCGCTGCTCGCCGCTATTCATTCGACCTCTTCTCTTCGATGGTAAGGTGCGAACCACATCGGGTTTGTTCGACATTCATTTTTGCCGTCACTGTGAACTCGTACCAGTGCCCGTCTTGACGAAAGACTGAAACTGTGTATGCTCGCCGGCATTCAGCCGGTGTCGGTATGGACAACCTCAATGTGACAGTCTACGACCATTGAATTGTCGACAAATCCGATCGCGCCCATGCCGTATCGAAAATTGGCGCGTCACCACCAACGGGTATCCGTTCCGCAAGTACACCCCGTACTGCCGTTGAGCAACGCTGTCAATGGCAAGTTTCCTGGCTTGCGGGTCAAGCACTCCTGCTTTGCTTTTCCAGTTTTCCAGTGGCTTCATCAGGAAGTCGCTAACCGCATACAGTTGCTAGGGCAGCCAGGGCTTCAGACGTTCAGATCTTTCTGTCCCTGTTCCTTTTTTCCGCACTCTCACTACTTGTTTAAACCGTAATGTCAACTAGTTCAACTGAGCCTTTCAAGAAATATCGATAAAATCATTACACCTTATACTTTACCCTGAGTCCCGCCTCCTCAAAGCGATACTTTGATTTGAATTTTTTGCTATATGGATTCGGTAACAACCGAAATATAGGATTTTCACTTAACGCATTCAACACATGCAAAATTACGAATTCTTTCTTTCTTCGATTCGCAACATCTAATGCCAACTCCACTTCTGAAGGGCCAAGCTCAAGAACTTCGTTATCGCCTTGAGTCGCCTTTACTTCGATGTAACGCTCATTTCCGTTATCAAGACGAACAACAAAATCACAACCAAAACCGTCATCAACTGATGTATTTCCAGGGTATAAGTGTAAGCTGTAGGCTGATATCCAATCACTGGGAGTGACAATGTTATCCCCGTAGAACTTCATTAGTGATCGAAATGCATGAATTTCACCAACGAATCCGATGAGATTTTCCATAGACCGACTTAACCTGCCCATGGATTTTTTATTTCCCGTAGGGTTCCAACCCCTTGGGCGATGAATTCTGGTAGACTCTTGATCTTCTAAATCTACAAGATGATCCAAACCCAAAGTTGGCACATTGTTTGTGTCAATAGATGAGCAAATATGATCCCAAAGGCTACCCAGATTATCTTCGGAATTTACGAATTCCGACCCACATATTTTCACTTTCATCTTTTCTCTAGTTTGTTTCTGCTTATACTGTTCAAGCTTCTTATGAGCTTTTTTCACCTCGGCTTCTGAAATCTTAAGTGAATTTTTTAATTCATTCACACTCGAAGCAGTATCTATAGCGTCCCAAAGGTCTTTTTGTGCGGAGGACCGGTTTAATTTTCTCAGTATGTGGAAGCACTTTTCATCGTCCCATGTATGAATATATGCTGAACTGGATAGTTCTCCGACTAATTGAGTTTCAAAGATAGTGTCATCTTTTCCCCAATTACCAACATCAGCGCTATTCTTAAGACACCAGGCTATTGCAACTTTTTTGACTTCCTCAAGAATCGAAAAGAACTTTACCTTATTATCTGCATGTATTTGGATTGGATCTAAGTCTGGCTCCAGACCGAGTTTTTCTAGCTTTTCACGCAAATCCTCGGCACTTTTTGAATTTATCAATTTGTCAATCACGCTGTGATTCAGCCGCCACCCCTTGATTACGCTGATAACCTCTTTAAAGACATGCTGAAATTCCACCACCCAGTAAATTTCGCGGTATTCTGAAGGGCAGTCAATCTCTAATAGCGATTTGTTCAATTCTTTAAATGTCCCCAATCCTGGCTTTGTGCGCATCGCCCATCGGATTATTGAATTAAGCAAATTGACAATTGAACTCACATGACTTTGGAATTCAACCTCCGCTTGTTCATTAATGATTTTCGACACACCTGACTGCGATAGAGCTTCATTCCAATTAGACAACTGCGCTTGTTCTCCCAGGAGTTCCCAAAATTGATTGCCAGCCAACTTAAATCCGTTTGCGTTCTTCACAATGGAATTCACTGTTTCGGTATCAAGAGTAGAGTATGTGAATGATCCCAGAGCCGCTTGAAATTGTTCTTCCGTAGATACCTCATCAAGTAACGATGTGTCTGAATTTGGGTGGAAAAGTAAGATCACCGGTCGAGCTAGACGAATTCTCCACGCAATATTTCCTAGCCAGGTTTGTTGAACTTCTTGATATTTGTCTGTAGAAATGTGAAGTTCTTTTAAAGTTAAGGAAATAAATTCATCTGAAACTTCTTCGTTGCGTTCACAGTAACCGAGAACTAGTTTCAATGACGTTTCTATATCGTTACGATCAACGATTGATGCCAAAGCTTCACTAAGGAGACTAAACTCAGTACGTGCATCATTTACCGCCAATAGTGTGTCGAATTTAGGCAGCCAAAGAGATGAAACTGGAGATGTAGCTACGCGCTGACTATCGTGCCATAATCCTACCTCCAATTCGCCTACCCACGATATTTTTGTCCGCCGCAGTTTGTCCATGGCTTCGATGAATGATTTGGTATCGGTCCCTCGGCTGTGTGGCATTGAAAATGCAAACACTGAAAGAGTCAGTGGGATTATCCATTCAAACTCTTCCGATAGTTGAACTGCACTTTCGTTCTCTTGCCATTCTTCTCCATCCACAAGCTGTTTAATTTTCAACTCAGATGCAAATCTAACTCCGTCGCCATAAGCACTTTTGATTTTCTCCCGTAATCGTTTAGCGGCGTTTGTTTCCATAACAAGTACAGGCTTAGAATGTAATTCAAGCCCCTTACGTACAGCCTCTTTCACGTCTGGTAGGTAGATAGCACTTTCATCTGATGGTGAAATAACTTCTAATGGTCCTTTACCGTTCTGGACGATTACACGTTCTGGAAACTCGCTTTCTTCATCTGGGTAGAAATTGTTCCAAGCAGTTCTTATCTGTCCGAGAAATACGCTTTGGTTGGAAATACTTTCCGGCGAGTCTCCAAGAGCCGAAGCCAAGTCATTGAGCAACCTCGGATCGTTTGATTCTCTATCAGCATCATAGACTGGCAGAGCTAGGTTTTTCAGGGACCTTACGAGCTCCGAATTACCGTTAAGTATAGAAGTTACGGAGGGCGGCAAAGGCTTTAGGTGCAAGAACTGATGTAACCCACCAGGCGATGCAGGAGATGGAATATACCACCGGTCTTGTGGGCGGAAACGACAATTGACACCGTCTAAACTTCCTTGCATCCATTCATATTCCCTCAAAGAAAAATGAAGTGGTGAAATAGGAGTTAAGTGATGTCTCTCACCACCAATTTTTCTGAGTGTTACTTGTCTCCAATTCGACCACTTCCTATCCCACGAAGGTAAGGAAATCAATATTAATCTCATCAAAAGATCGCGGGTTTTATTTCCAAAGCGTTCCAGCTTTTCAAATCCTAGTAGTCCATATAGATTTTCTATTCGATATCGGTACTCACCAATAAAATATGCGCTTTGATCTTCTCCGACAAACTGCCTATATCTGTTCCACATATCAGGGCTATAGCTTAGCGGTCCCTGTTCTGGAAGGACCACACCTCTCCATTTTGCTATGGTAAATGTTGCTCGCCAATCTTCTGTGCTTATGGGCATTAGGCGAATACCAGTAAATGTCCCTGCTCTCTCCAGTAGGTTTGCGGAGGACTCCGCAATTTCACCCCATAATTTATGGTTGGGTGGTAGCAGAAGTCGATCAATAGCAGCTTTACATTCGTCAGTCCCCGCTTTCTGAAGGTACTTTTTCAACTCCTCTCCATGCCTCCCTGTCCAACCTGGACCAAAACTTGTTTCCTCTATCGGATACCATCCTCCCGTACAAGGAGCTCGAATTCTACCCAGAAGTCGGATGGGTTCGTCCATACTACTTTTTGATACTGTGAGAAGTCTCAGACTCCACTGCAGGATGTCTCTACACAATCCTGAATTTTGTCCGTCTAGCTCAACTGAATTTTTTGGTGTCGCTTTTACCAGTACGCTACCGAATATTCGTTCGACTCCATATGTTTCAACCAATCTGCCAGATTGAAGAAATGTGTGAACTGGAGTTGTATCTACACCACCAGCTTCTCTAGGAACATGAGTCTGTATCGATTCATTCAGAAAAGCAATGTACAGACGTAAGTTCTTTGGAATTTCATCGATATTGCCCTCTTCCTTTACTTCACCATCGATCCCTGTACGACGCGGTCTGAAGAACACAGAAGAGTTTTCATCATGTGCGTGAAGTTGATTATCGGTACCTAAAATTACTTTCCGGCCAATTAATGGTTTAGCATCACCGTTGAATATTGTCTCTACATCACTCCAAAATTCATTCCAGTTTACAGGTTCTGTACATCTGATTAGCTTTCCTGCTATTTTTTCTACCGTTGCTGCGTTATCTTCAGCCAGTGCTTGTGGACTGATATCAATTTTCTCGAATATTCTTTCTATGCCGCTTTTCCTTTTCAATAATGATTCGACGAATGTCGGATACGTTGCTTCAGACCGCAATATCGCTGCATCGACAACGGTTCCAGATTTAGTTTTCGGTAAGAACTTGCAATTAATTAAACTGCTCCAACCTTTGTCCGACAATACAATCTTTTCGTTCTCAATTGCTACATGTCTCTTTGAAAACACCGCAGTTAACTTATCCCACCAATATTCACCCTCATCGCTATTTAGGGGAGATAACAGATCAATAATCGCCGTAGCTTCATCTTCGCCGTTTCTAGCCATACTCTCCAAAATGATATCGGCAGACTTTTCAGCAATTACCTTGAATAGCAACTGATTGAATGGCTCGTTAAAATTAATATTCGTGCGACTCATTTCTCCGTAGAACGGGGCACTGAAATGTGCTGAACATCCACTTGACACATTCGTTGGTAAATAGATATTAAGTAGACCATTCTCAGGTAATTTACCTATACGTACTGCAATTGCAATCGTAGCCTCTTCTACAGTAGACCACTTGCCGGGTAAATTTTTCACGGCAATTTTTATTTTTTCCCGCTCTTCAGGATTTATTTCTCCACCAATTTTCCTTGTCCACAACCAGTACCGACTTACAGAATTCGAACTTGATTTTTCAGAATCCAGCTCAACAGAATTTATCTTCAACTCACAACCGCCTGCTTTATCGGCTTTTCGCAGTTTCTGCTTTTTGTAGTAACACTTTTCTATATCGCCATATACGAGTTTCAACTTATCCAAACGTTGTAAAAAGATAATATTGCTTCCGTCCATCCGCTCCATCTTTTTCTTCGTGGATTTCCTTTTTTGTTTACTAAGAAACGGGAGGCGAATGACAGTCGAAAAATTCCTATTTTGGAAGCTGTTAGTCATAGCAGTCATATTGTCTGAATCCATCGGGATTGGCAACATGTATGGTGAAAGAAATGCCATCTCCTGTTCCAACCAATCGTCTTCGAATGAATTACATTGATTTTGAAAATCCTCGAAGCGTGATTGACCCCACCTTAAAAGCAACTCATCAGACATCGGAGACTTAACGTTTTTTTCACCCTCAATAATTCTCTGAATTGGGTCCTTGAAAATTTGGATAACGTTCGGATTAAAGCGAAAACAATACCCATCAAATTCCGGGCTATCAGAATCCTTTCTCGAAAAGATTTCTGGAGAGTCAGTTATCTCAAGGACACTACGAAACCCAATCCCTTTGTTTCCAATTGAAACTTGAGGGTCTTTATCGCTCTGTCCTAAATTTGAAATAGCTTTGAAGTTTGACTGTGTAAATGGCTGACCATCATTCGCTATATAGAGCGCGCCATGTGGATGCTCATTCTCCGCGATGACAATTTCAATTCTTTGTCGCATTTTATTCCCGTCATCCCTTTCCACAAGTGCATCATGCGCGTTTTGGATAAGCTCAACTAAGAAACGACCGTGGTATTGATGCTCTACTTGCTCAGTAAGATTGTGCAGGCTTCGATAGTGGGAGGTACCATTTGAGACTTCATCCAAAAAGGTTCGAATCTCACCTAACGTTTTATCAATAACTTCTTTACGAGACATATCTTCTGACTAATTCTGCTACGAAATATGTAAGAACATACTGCAATTGAATACTTTAGTAACTACTAATTCGAATTTCTGTGAGGTAAAACTTGCCTCAATGGTTTCCCCGTGGTAACAGTAGATACCGAGTGCAATGATCATCGGACCAAACTCCCAAATGATTGGCAGGAGGCACCTCGGTCCTTCGGCTAAAAGCTCTCAAGATAACAACAGTCGACATGACATCGCCCAACAAATCTGTATTCGACGCGCAGAGTAGTAAAGTAAAAAATTCATCGAGTCTCGACCGGTAATCAGAGTCTTGAAATCCGAGAATATCGTGGTGTCAACCGCCAATTGCCAAAGGTCTGCATTATCATGCAAAATGCGACGCGAGATAGAGACAAATTCACTCCGAAATCAATCAAGATGTGAGGTTACTCAATTGTCAAGTTGATCGTAGTCGAACAGCAATTTGAGATTCAACATCGCTCGGGTTTCTGGCGCAATCCAAATACGAAGCAGTATGGTCACCGACGACTAAAAATTACCTGACCATCTCGCGAAATATTCAAATCATATAAAAGTCCGCTATTAGCAACGGTACTCGACCTACAACTCTGAATGTCACACAGTACCAGTAGTTTTGCCAGTAACTAACGGTAACGAATTTGAGAGAGTAGTCTAATGTCTTGTAAAGTACAATTTACTAGTTTTGTAATCCCAGAATTTTTTAGATTATTACGCAATCGGTGAATTTAGTATTCTCGTAACTCTTTATTCTTACGGGATTTTTGATCTCAAACTTCGAGTCAAGCGTATTTAGAGGTTTCTAAGACGCGTAATACTGGTGATGGGTTTCAGAATTCTAGAATTAATTGAAGAACTTGCAATGAACGATAGTACAGCAATTCGAACTTTCAAATACGAAGACATCGGTTCGAAAACAATATCGTACTTGGCGGAAGGACTGTATCCTGATGCCAGAGATCCGATTCGAGAGTACGTTCAGAACGCAGTTGACGCGGAAGCAGCAGAAGTCGCTATTTTAATTTCTGGCAGATCTATAGTCATAGAAAACAACGGCAACGGGATGGACGTAGATGACCTCTCGCGTTCTCTGCAAATAGCGATTTCAGATAAAGATCCTGTAACAAATGTTGGATACAAGGGAATAGGAATTTATAGCGGACTACTCATTGCCGAGAAACTGACAATCAGAAGTAGGAAAAACAATTTTTGCTCTCAATTAACTTTGAACTTCGAACAAATGCGCGAATTAATCGATGAAGAGCTCGCCTTGCCGGATGTAATCAATCAAACGACACAATTAGAGGCAATTAACACATTTGACTTCGCGGATGAGTCGTTGGAGGGAGATGGTACTCAAGTCGAACTTACTGGAATACGTAAAGAATTTATCGAACTATTCTCAAAGAAGCAACTACCCGAGTACCTTACCAATGCGCTGCCGCTGGTTTTCGACCCGAATTTCTATTATTCGAACCACATAAATAAGAAAATTCGGGATATTTGTAGCGAAACTGGGTATGTCTACCGTTCAATCACATTACATTTGACGATAGATGGTGACAGAAACACGCTTTACCGCCCGTACAAATTCGATGAAACTCGTATATTTGAACCGGTCTATGAACTTATCAAATTGATCGAGAATGGTAAAGCAAGTACATTTGCGTTAGTCTGGGGATGTCTCAACAAGCAACGGCGAAGAATTTCAGATAAATCCATACGAGGATTTCGATTCAGGCTGAAAGGCTTCGCGATTGGAAATGAAAGAACGCTACTACCTTATTTTTCGAAGAACACAACGCATGCGTTCCGATACATTGGAGAAGTTGTAATTTTCTCACATCAAATTAAGTCAAACACAGCTCGAAGTGACCTCGCAAATACCGAGATTTTGCCGCAGTTTAGAGAAGAACTGAAAAGAGTAGCTTCAAATTTCGAATTAAAGTCAAATGTTTTCCAAGAGAGCTCAAAGGCGTTAGAAGAATGCGATGCTGTTGAACGCTTATTGGATGAGGCGCGTAAATCACCGACTTCGGACAGTGTATCTGAGCTAAAGCAGCGGTTGGGACCGTTAGAGAAACGCCTAAAGCAACCACTTGATGAAGACAGTAATAATCGAGTTACGCAACTTATTCAAAAATTGAAAAAACAAATTCCTACCCTTGAATTAATTCTTGAAACTAGTGCTAACGGCGATTCTTCCGAACAGAATACCAACGGAGGACAATCCGAAGATCGAGATAGCTCATCAACCGGCACCGATGAGCAAACTGAAGTTGATTCCGACCGTGACGACAACAAGAATACAAAGCAATACGGGTTACCGAGAAACGAAACAGTTGTAAGAATCCTCGACAAACTGAACAGCGATGGAAGAAGATCCAAACCCCAAGTCCGTAAACTCAGACAACTGTACCGAAGTCTCAGAACGATATCCGCAAATCAGCATCCATGTCTTGCATATATTGGAACATGGGCGATGTGGGAGATTGTCGCAAAAGTGCATGATGGGTCTTCCAACAGAAATTCTCTGAATTACCTAACCGACGAAGCGGTAAAATTCTGCGAACGAATGAACGAACCGAATAGAAAAAAGGACTTCATAAATTCGCTCAAACACATTCATTCCGAGGGCAATATGAACAAACATTCCGATACTGCGGTGGCAGAAGCGTCAGAGATGTTAATCAACAAAATGGAAGTTCTCGATATGTTCTTGTTAGAGATGATAAAAGATATTTACAAGAAATTCACTGGCGTTAAGTGGGAGAACTAGTTCTCAAAATTGAATTGATTATGAGCTCAGTTTCCAAAGATTACTCCGAGTAAATTTCATCACCTAAATCAACGCCTATCCCTTAATAAGGAAGTTTGACGGTCGTATCCGACCTCACAGGGAAATTCAAATTCCATTCTTTGGGAAAATCGCGTGTGGTTATGATAAAAATTACTTAAACAATTTTTGATTAGTGGATTAGAAAATTTTCAGGATGCAAAGTGCAGAACATATTGAGTTGGTGCAAATCGTTCATAGTTTTTTTCAACGACGCTATAACCCGAAAAAGGAATCCAACTGGTCAGTTACACTTGATGTCCCTTCAAGTCTACGAAAGCCAAGTAATATCGGGGGCTTTATTCCTGATTACGAAGCATGGTCAGAAAGCCATTATGTAATCGGAGAAGCAAAACTTCCCCCAGACCTAATCACTCGTCGAAGCAGGAATCAAATTCAAGCATTTATCGAAATGCTAGACAAACAGAGAACTAAGCAAAGCGCGTTTATCCTGTGCGTTCCCTTCAGGGCTATCTACAATGCGAAGCATCTACTACGAACTACATTCTACTCGTCTGCATTACAACTGCACCTAATTGACCAAACTGAATTTGACCACTGGAATGCTAAAAGTTAGAAACAAACTATCTCTTGACGCGAAACACAATGCGTTTGTCTATCAACTGTCGGCGATCAACGCTGTTAAGGACCTTGAGTATGCAGCGCTATTCCACGAGCAGGGACTGGGTAAGACGAAAATTGCGCTTGATTTGGTTCTAGAGTGGTTGAAAAACGATGTCGTTGATTCAGCAATGGTCGTAACAAAGAAGGGGCTTGTACTTAATTGGGAGAAAGAAATCAGAGCTCATACAAATCTTTCGTATGCGGTTTTGAGTGGAAAGCGAGTTAAGAATTCGATTTTGTACAATCGCCCGTTTCAATTGTATTTGTCACATTACGAAGCAATTCATAGCAACAAGAAAGGGTTGGCGTTATTACTCGAGACTCGAAGAATCGGTGTGATTCTTGATGAAGCGCATAGAATTAAGAATCCAGAGGGCTTGGTATCTCTGACCTTTTTTGAACTGGCACCTAAGTTCAAACGGCGAGTGGTGATGACCGGGACACCCGTAGCGAATCGTCCGTTTGACATTTGGGCACAAATATATTTTCTGGATGAAGGCAAATCTCTTGGAAATTGCTTCAATGAATTTAAGGAAAGATATGAACTCCCGACTAATATCACTGACGGTGCAAATGACGAATATGAAGATAGCTTAAAAGACATCTATCAGTCAATTAGGCCATTTTCGATACGAGAGACGAAAAGAACTGCTGGTTTGGAGCTTCCTGAAAAACAGCTTTTCAATGTCAAGGTTGATATGGAAATTGAGCAAGAAAAATTGTATGGCAAATTCAAACAAGGCTTGTCCGCGGAGGTGCTTCGCGACGGTGTATTGATCACCGATAATGTTGATCAAATATTAAAGAGACTTTTGCGATTGGTTCAGGTTGCATCAAATCCTTCATTGGTAGATGAGTCATACGATAAGTGCCCTGGAAAATTCACCGTACTGGAAGAATTAATTTCTAGTATCGGAAAGAACGAGAAACTGATTGTGTGGACGAATTTTGTACAAAATGCGAACTATATATGCAAGTTACTGGCATCATGTGGTGCACTGAAAGTACACGGGAAAATGGCTATACCTGAACGTAACCGATCAATCGAAAAGTTTCTGGAAAAATCTAGTCATCGAGTATTAGTAGCTACTCCAGGAGCTGCTAAAGAAGGATTGACGCTTACAGTCGCCAACTACGCTGTGTTCTACGACAGAAATTTCAGTCTCAACGATTGGCTTCAAGCACAGGACCGAATTCATCGTGTATCACAAAACAAGGACTGTTATGTATTTCATATACTAGCGAACAACAGCATTGATCTCTGGATTGATCAACTACTTGAATACAAGCAACGGCTAGCAAGAATTGTGTTAAATGACCCTGGTAGAGGGGAAGTGGTGGAGAGCATTAAGGGTGAATTTAGATCAATAATTAAGGACATCTTACAGACATGACGGAAAAATATATTCTCAAGAAGTCAATAAAGTTCACTCCAGCTAATATTCCGATTTCGAAATTACGGTTTTGGCATGAAAATCCTCGTGTTTACGCAGAAATATTCTCTATGTACGGAGGACATAGTCCGATGGAAGAGGGAGATCAAATTCTGCAAGAAAAAATATTTCGTACGTTGCAAAAATTGGACAACGTGAGAAAACTTCGTAATGAAATCGAAACTTCAGGTGGATTGGTGGAAGCGTTAATAGTCAGGAAACGAAGTGACGCTGACATTTATGAAGTTCTGGAAGGGAATAGACGACTGGCAGCGTGCAAGATGATACTTGACAGACAACAATCTTCTCTTGCAAAAGCTGCTAATCAGTCATTTTCCATTCTACCTTGTGAAGTCGCACCGGATGATCTAGGCGAAGAATATGTGTTTGCCTTGCTAGGCGTACTGCATCTCAAAGGGAAAGCTGACTGGAGTCCGTTTGCGAAAGCAAGTTATATAAAGAGAAGGTTTGAAAGACTGGGTAACAACTATCAAAAGATAGCAAGAGAAATTCAGGAATCCGAAAAAGAGATTCGTACGCAGATCGACAACATTGACCTAATGCAAGAGTTCGGTGAAACAAGTAAAGACATGTATAGTTTCTACAATGTTCTTCACCGAAATAAATATACGAAAGAGGAAATCAAAGAGTCGGATTTCAAAAAGAAGAAATTGGTAGAAGAAGCTCAGGCCTGGCGAGAAGACGATAGGCAAGCGACAGATTTTAGGAACGCTCTCAACGATATGTTCAAAGATAAACAAGTCGTTAAAAAGTACTTCAATGAAAATAAGAATTTATCCTTGGAAGAAGGAAGAGATGAAGCAGTTGCAAAAGGAAGCACAGACGTAATATATAACCGCATCAAAAAATTCCGGACTTCATTGAATAGAGATAAAAGGAGATTGGACAATTTAGACCCAACCGAAGCGCATTACAAAAAACTGAAATACGAAATCGACAAGTTAAATTCTCTTATTGGTGGGATTCACGGTAAGTTCCAAAAGAGAGGGTAGTATGCATAATATTTTGTTAATGGAGCCGGGTTATAAAAATAAGTACCCACCACTGGGGCTTATGAAAATTTCTGCCTATCATCGTTCCAAAGGTGATCATGTGCACTTCGCGAAAGGAATCAATAATGAACTGTTGCGTTACCGTTGGGACCGAATATATGTAACGACGCTGTTTTCGTTCGAATTCAAAAAAATCGCTGAACAGATAGACTTTGCGATAACGTGCGCGAATGGGCAACACAATCGCGTTTTTGTCGGCGGCATTGCAGCTTCATTGATGACAGATGAATTCTTAAAAGAGCCTCGCTGGTTTGGTGTGCGCTTTATCCAAGGCCTGCTAGATCAGGCACCTGCAGTCTCCCTGCAACTAGATCAATTTGCGGGAGAATTTTATTCCGACGATTTCGATAGTCTACCTATCGAAAGTCAGATTCCGGATTACAGTATTCTGGAACATATTAGCGACGAGTACGTCTATCCTGTCAACGACGCATATTTTGGTTACGCATCTAGAGGCTGCGTCAGAAAGTGCCATTTCTGTGGTGTACCAAAGTTGGAGGGGGCACAAAGAGATAGCGGTTCGATCAGTCACTTAATCGAAGGAATCGCTGCGCAACATGGTGAAAAGAGACACTTAATTTTAATGGATAACAACATAACGGCGAGTTTACGATATGAGGAATTAATTGATGAAATACGTTCGCTAGGATTCGAAAAGGATGCGTATATTGAGAGAGATGGGCGTAAACTGAAAAGACGTGTCGACTTTAACCAAGGGGTTGATGCTCGAATTCTAGTTAAAGATGAAATGTATCTGAGGAAAATGTCTGAAATTTGTATTAGTCCCCTGAGAATTGCGTTTGACCATCTAGGGTTAAAAAAACAATACGAAAAATCTGTGATACTCGCCAATGGATTCGGAATTCCTCAACTCTCGAATTATATGCTCTACAATTTTCACGATTCCCCACAAGATTTGTACGAAAGATTACGAATCAATATTAGACTTAATCAAAAGCTCGGAATTCGAATTTGGTCGTTTCCAATGCGATATCAGCCAGTAACACTGAAAAACAGGAGTCACGTTGGGCGAAAATGGATCTGGTACTGGCTTCGTTCGTTCCAAATTATTCTGCAGGCTACACACGGTGTTGTTAGTGGAAATCCAGGCTATTTTGAGCGAGCCTTCGGCTCTTCTCATGACGAGTTTAAAATGATACTAATGCTTCCACACCGAATGATATTTCATAGAGAATTTTATGAGACTGGAGAAGGGTCGGCGGAGAGAGATGAGTTCCAATCGATATATTCACGACTCACGGATTGTCAGTTGGCTGAACTTATCGAATTACTTTCTCATCTGAAAACTTCGACGAGTGGTCAAATTAACGCGCTGGTCGAAAGATCCTGTGACCCTGTGGTTAAGCGGTTGTTACCATATTATGAGCCACTCTCCACAACTAGCGAACAACTCAAAAATCAGGTAGAACTTAGAAAGAAACAAGTAAGTATTGGTTCAGCTGTAGATCCAGCTTTGTCGGAGGATCAGTGGGTGGAGGACGCTGGACTTTACGATGACGGTGAGGATCAATTAATCGAAATACCTGCAGCTTAATTTTAGACAAATTTACGATGGATGGTATTTTGTGTCCAATTCAACTGGAAATATTGAAACTGTCGAGATTGACCAGCAAGAGGTAGTCGTCAATGGAAGTCTATTGTCATCTTTGTCTATAGGTTTGTATACGGAACCGGTCGATGTTTTTCGAGAGTTAGTCCAAAACTCGACGGATGCATATCAAGAGGCGAATACACCTGTCGGAGAGCGAAGGATTGACATTAATGTCAACCGGGCTGAAAGAACGGTACGCGTTCGAGATTACGCGATTGGACTAGATGAAAGTCAATTTATGGCAAGATTGTTGTCCATTGGATTCAGTCATAAAGTGAACAAGAATCTTAGGGGTTTTCGTGGAATTGGCAGATTTGCAGCTTTAGGATTTTGTAAATCCATAGTATTTCGTTCTCGACAAGCCGAAAATCAACCAGTTTTGGAGATGCGTTTAAATGCTCTCTCATACAATAACTACAACGAACAGACTATCGATAGCCTGTTGCGTGAAAATATCAAAATTGCTAGATTATCATCCACAAATGAGTGGCCTGCGAGATTTTTTGAATGTGAGTTGGAAGGCGTAATAAATTGTAAAAATGATTTACTTGTGAATCCTCATTTGATCTCGAAGTATCTTTCCGAAAAAGGACCAGTTCCATTTCATGAAGATTTCGACTTTCGTTCCCAGATAAAGGAAATACTCGGGCACGAGTTGATGTATGAAGTAGAAATTTACGTCAATAATAGTCAATTACCTATAACCAAACCTCATCGTAATCAAATCCACCATCCAACTAATGGTAAGTTAGTTACGCAGTTCGACCGAATTGAAACTATTTCGGAACTCGACGAATATATTTCTGCCAACAACGAACATATTGCCCGAGGTTGGTTACTGCACCATCAATATCCTGGAGCATTGCCGAAGTCCTCGTTGATGCAAGGATTGAGAGTGAGAGTCGGAAACATTCAAATCGGTAGCGAGACAATCTTTGAGAGTCAATTTAAAGAAGCTCGATTTAACTCTTGGTGTGTAGGAGAAATTCATATCTGCGACCCCAACATTCGTCCGAATTCTCGGAGAGACGATATTGAGCCCTCTTACGGCTTTGAGGGATTAAAGAACGCTGTGGGTGTACTTACACACAGATTGACGCAGATTTGTCGTGAACATTCTCGTAATCGCCACTCGATTCGAAAGATTAATCATCGCCAATTGAGTTTGCCATTAGAACTGTATAGAAAAATACTGTTGCAGACAAACATTTCTGAGCCGTATCCAGAAAAGGTAACGATTTCAAAAAAAATATAGGCGAATTCAATTGGATACCTATATGTCGCATCTCAAATTTTCGCTGAATCTGAATAGTGGCGATATAGAGAATATCGTAAGTATCGACCCAAACGGATCATCTATTTGACTATTACAATCAAATTGTAATTTGCTCAGAGGATAGTCCTATAGCATTGTCAAGTGCTACCAATATTTTAATTATGAGTTATTTAAATATACTCAAAGAATACTAACGGAAAAACTATGCCAATTCTTGAACAAATTCCAATTGATCAAATTACGCTGGATAAAACCAACCCTCGAATTCAGCGTGCGCTAGAAATGTACGGGGATGAAATTACAGCGGAACGTATTGCATTAGCGTTAAAGGAAGGCAGCGACGACGCAGTATCCGCCAATTCTTCGTTCAATCGTCTAAAGAATTCGATAATAAAAAATCAAGGAATTATTACGCCAATTATTGTCAATAGAATTGATGGTAGTAACGTGTGCATTGAAGGTAATACCCGTCTATGGATTTACAAAGAATTGAATGACGGAGAATCCACTAGTAATTGGTCATACATTCAGTGTCTTGTATATGAAGATGCTGGTCCTGAGAAAGTTGACGCGATACGTTTACAAGCTCATCTTATTGGTCCTAGACCATGGGACCCCTATTCAAAGGCTCGGTACCTACATTATTTGTGGAATGAAGAGTACCTAAGTTACGACGAAATCATTGAATATTGTGGGGGAAATAGGAAGTCAGTCGAGGATAGCATAGCTGCTTACAATCTCGTCGAAGATGTGTATAGACCTATGTTAGAGTACGACACGGATTTTGACCACACACGTTTCAGTGGTTTTGTAGAGTATCAGAATGATGATGTCAATCGTGCAGTTTATGCGGCAGGCTTTGATGAAAAGGATTTTTCAAAATGGCTTCATCACCGGCAAATTACTAGACTCGAACACGTAAGAGATTTACCAAGAATATTGAAAGATGATGAAGCGCGGAATATATTTCTGACAAAAGGCTCAGCGGAAGCGCTCAAGATTTTGAATCGACCTTCAATAGATGAATTGGTAAACAAACTTGAGCTCGAAGATTTGTTGTATGCTATCCAAACAAAGATTGGGTCCGTTACCTACGAAGAAACAGTTACTCTTAGAGAGAAGTCGGGTCATTTACATGCCCGTCTGATAGAAACTCGAGATTTAATCGATGACTTTGCCAGATCAACATTTGAACGGACTGACTAATGAGTAACCTCTAAATGCCTAGAAAAGCAGTTCCTCTTGACTTAGACACTCGAATCCGTCATGTAGCCTTCCAGCATGTCCAAAAATTAACCGCAGCTAACAACCATTTATCTTTTGAGCATTTGAAGCCTGGCTTCGATTTCGAAGGCACGCGCATACCGCTCGTCAGCCCGCGCGGAATTTTCAAACCTCAACAAATGCGCTTTCTGCTGTCGGTCAAGACTGTTGTCCCGAAAAAAGGCGGCAAGATTTGGTACGACGACCAAGTCGTTGCGCATAATCAGATCTATGACGGTAGCGATACTGTTGAATATGCGTTCATGGGCAACAACCCGGAAGCAGCCGACAATCGTTGGCTTCGCGAGGCAATGGAATATGAAATTCCAGTAATCTACTTTCTGGGTGTCGAACCGGCAAGATACTTGGCAATCACCCACACCTACATTACCGGATGGAATCCCAAAACACTCAAAGCAAGCATCTCATTTGGCCTTCCTCATCGCGACAGCCTCATACTACCGTCGCCACCGGAACGTCGTTACGCCTTACGGGAAGTCAAACAACGCTTGCATCAGGATTCATTTCGGTCAGCCGTTATCGCTGCCTACAACGGTCGATGTGCGTTGTCTGGACTGCGAGAGCGCCGCCTACTTGATGCGGCACACATTATTTCTGACAAAGATGAGCTTATGGGCCAACCGATAGTTCCCAACGGCCTACCGTTGTCCAAGATTCACCACGCTGCGTTCGACGCCAACCTGCTTGGTATTGACCCCGATTTTCGTGTGCATGTTTCTGAATCTCTTCTCGATCAACGGGACGGTCCGATGCTTGATGCACTCAAACAACTACACGGCGGTGTATTACATTTACCTATACGGGATGGGGATCAACCAGACCGAGACCGCCTAGCGATACGTTTCGAGAGTTTCAAGACGGCAGCCTGAGAGGCTGACTGACATTACATTGACACTTATGTAAGGTGTTGCTAAATACGTCAATCAAAAACAGAAGCGATGCACACCCCGAACAACTACATTGAACTTAATCGCCAATTTGTCGAAGTCAACGAAACAGAAGTTGAAAAATTGGAGACTGAAGCGCGGATTGAATGGGGAATTACATCTGCTAGTAGTTGGTCTGATCTTCTTAGCGAGCATCGCGTCGTCATTCTTTCCTCTGCTGGTACGGGTAAAACATGGGAAATCCGAAATCAGTGCGACAAACTTGACCGGGACGGAAAACTTGCCTTTCTACTGCGTCTTGAAGACTTGGTGACTGAATGGAAGGATGCCTTTGAAATCGGGGACCCGAAAAGCCTCAAGAAAGCCGTCAGAGCAGGCGATGAAATGTGGATATTTTTAGACTCCATCGACGAAGCGCGTTTGTACAATTCGAGACCCTTCGAATCAGCACTAAGACGGCTCAAGCGGCATATCAGGGACAATCTGCAAAATATCCATTTGGTTTTGACAAGCCGAATGGGAGCATGGAGACCAAAAGAGGATGCAGCACTACTAAATGGCTTGTTTCCTTACAGTCCAACAAGAAAATCCTCTTTCGATAGGGAGGAAGACGATTATATAGAGATCGAATTGGATGATGAGGTGATGCCATACATCAACACACAGCAGGATGAAGGAGGCAAAAAATCATCCTTAAAATTCTATACACTTCGTGATCTAAACAGCGAACGAAAACTTCTCTTTACACAGGCGCGTGGACTGGAAGACGCCAGTGAATTCGTCTCTCAGATAGAACACCCGAATATGCAGGGCGTTGCGGGGCGTCCGAAAGATGTTGATGATCTCATTCTGTTTTGGCGCAACCATGGGCGACTGGGAAGTCGGCGAGAAATTGTCCAAAGAAACATAGAGCGCAAGCTTGCAGAGGATGATCCGGATCGCGCAGAGCAAGACTCGCTATCCAAAGAAAAAGCTTTAGCAGGCGCAAAGAAACTTGCTGCGGCTTGCGCGCTAACACACAATAGCAAGATCATCGTCCCTGATGGGTCTTCTTCAGCTGAAGGTGTCAGTGTTCAATCGGTACTTGTGGACTGGACTTCCAAGGAATGTTCCGCGTTGCTTGGGCGACCAATCTTTGAACCGGAGACGTACGGATTTGTGCGATTTGATCATCGCGACAGCAGAGAATTACTTGCTGCTAAATGGTTTTTCGGTTTGATTGAAAGCGGTCAGTCGCGTATGCGTATCGAGCAGCTCTTCTTTAAGACCCAATATGGTATCGATGTCGTGGTGCCGTGCTTGCGTCCAATTCTACCGTGGCTTTCAATTCTCGATCTCGAAATCCGTAGACGAATTATAGACTCGTGGCCCGAAATCTTACTGGAAGGCGGCGACCCTTCGGAACTGCCTGTATCAGATCGTAAAGAACTATTGGAACAGTTTTGCGAACAAATTGCTAAATCAGAGTCGCGATTTTCGTTTGATCCAGATGCACTTCAGCGACTCGTCACGCCAGAACTGGGTTCGGTAATTCGCAATATATATGGAGACCATAAAGGCAACGAGAAAATCGAAATTCTGTTGCTTAGATGTATTGAGTTAGGCAGATTGAAAGAGTTGGCTGATATTGCCGAAAGAGCGGCAGTAAAGCCTTCCCAAAGAACCTATGTACGACTAGTTGCTATGCGCGCGGTCTCGGTTGTGTACGATGATATGAAAATTATCTCGGCATGTAACAACATACTCAAAGACAGCAGTCTGACATCGCGCCAACAACTTGCAAACGTGTTAGATGTATTCGGTGCGAAATATATCCCGGTAAGTTCTCTCATGCGTCTAGTCGAGGCAGTTGAGCCGCAGGAATGGTATAGTCCGGGGTTTCTCAACCGATCAATAATTGAGTACGTCGATGCCTGCGCGATCAATGATGTCGTGCATATTGTTTCTGAAACCGCTCGATTGATTAAGCAACCCCCGTTTATCGAGAGGGACTTTTTTGAGATTTCCGAGAAAAACGCTTGGATGATGGAGTTTGCGATTACGGCCTGTAAACGGCTCATACAGGAAAGGATTGCTGAAGCTCTGCATCCTCCATGCCTTAGTCTACTATCTCTGACCAACAACCCGCGTGACTACGAAATCCGCGATAGCAAGAGTAATTTTGATGAACTCGTACCGAAATGGCCAGAGCTCAATGTTGCCTTGTTTTGGTATGATGTCAAAGATGTGAGAGTTTTACTAGATAAGAATAAAGGAGGACGTCTGACCGATTGGTGGTACGTAAGTGCCTCTCGAAAGCTGTGGTGCTTTGGATACGATGACATCGACCAAGTAACAAATTGGATTACACAGAAAAAATTTCTAGACGACAGGCTTGTTGCGCTGACACTAGCTTTTTCGCTCTATAGAGAAGCTGCCCGTCCTCGGAAATTGCGCAGGCGTCTTTGGAAGGTGGTGGAGGGGCATAAGGAACTAAGTGCCACGCTAAAACTCCTCTTAAGCCCTCCCGCCATGAGCGATAGTGCAAGGCGGACCAGGCGCAGTTTAGCGAATTCAAATCGTCGTTGGAAAGAGCGCGAGAGGAGAAGCATCGAAATTGACAACGAAAATCGCAATGAAATAGCCAACTTCCTTGAGTACGTTCGCGAAGATCAGGTTCCCTCTGAAGGTAAAGTCTGGAACGCGCAGCTATACTTGTTTGATCGAATGCGATCACTTGGCAAAGAGTCGGGCCGTCGCGCGCAACCTAACTGGCACGACTTGGAGGGAGAATTCGGTTACGAGGTTGCTGAAGCGATGCGAGACGGCTTAGTGGCAATATGGCAGCGATATACTCCCACCTTGGCGTCTGAAGCCGGAGAGTGTAATAATAAAGTTCTCACCATTGAAACAATGGCACTGTCGGGGCTCGAAATCCAATTTCTGGAAACTCCAGACTGGCTAACATCCCTTGACGACGACGAGGTACAAAGAGCGGCATGTTATCTAATAAGCGAGTTAAACGGTTTTCCGAGATGGTTTAGGGCATTCGAGGAACAATACCCCGAAGTTACACTGTCTGTCTTATTGAAGGAAATTGTTTGGGAGTTGTTCGACAATTCGGCTGACGAACTTTCGTATTATCTGTTCGCGAGAATAATTTGGAATGCTGCATGGTTTGGAGATCGAATCGCGCCTCATCTGGTACCTCTCCTTCTTGAGAAAGAGCCGAGAAATGTAAAAGTTCTTGGCCATGCTATACGACTCATCATGGGGTGTGATGTAATCGAAAACAACCAAATCGCCATGCTGTGTGCACAGAAAATTGTTGAGACGACAACGCCGCAAGAACATCTTGCGGTTTGGTATGCCGCATGGGTTTCAGTGGATCCATTACCATCAATTAATAACTTAACCACCAAACTGGCTTCTCTTCGGGATGAAGAAGCGGTGGAAATGGCTATTGCTTTCATCAACGCTCTATACGGGTCTCCCCACAAGGGTGGGTTGGGTGTCCGCGACAGCCATAAGACACCTGAACATTCGAAGAACTTATATGTTCTGATGCACCAATATATTCGGAGCGAGGATGACACCGACCGAACCAAAGTCGATGACGATATCCTGACTAGCCGAGATTTTGCGCAAGACGCGCGCAGGTACATTTATCAATACCTTGCCAATATGCCAGGCAAAGATGCGTTTGATGCCCTTATATCAATAGCGCAAGAAGAGCCATCAGAGCATACCAAAACTTGGTTATTTTCGCATGCAATCGCTCGCGCTCAGGCTGATTCCAACATCCCTTGGAAAATAGATGATGTCAATGAGTTTGCCGTTGAGTTGGAACGCACACCCAGCTGTTCGTACGAATTATTCGAGGTGGCCAGAAATCGTCTGCTGGATTTGAAGTACAACTACGAAGACGGAATTACCAGCCCATCGAATGTGCTCATTACTATCGACAGAGAAACGGAACTTCGAAATTTTCTTGCGAATGAGTTGACGAAGACAGCATCTGCGCGCTATTCAATTTCCCAAGAAGATGAAATGGCGAATGACCAAAGAACGGATATCCGCTTTGTACGGGCGAACATCCCCGGTATGGTACCTGTCGAGCTAAAAATTGCGCACAAGTGGACTGGCTCCCAACTCTTTGAAAAACTAAAGAACCAACTTTGCGGGGACTATCTGAGGGATATAGATTCGACGAATGGCATATATCTCCTTGTAAACTACGATAAAAAGAATTCTTGGCAACATCCAGATTCGAAAAACCGCTTGCATTTCGAAGAACTGATTACAGCTCTTCAATGTTATGCGCAAGACATCATAGCATCGTGTCCAGGAATTTCGAATATAGAGATTATCGGAATTGATCTCATCAAGCGCAGTAAATCGATGCAGAAGTGAACGATACTGATGATTCAATCTATAGAAGCCGAGAATTAAATTGACATTACCTGAAACAACTACCCAAGTCTTGGATTATCCTCCGGCACTCGATTTGGTGCCCGATTGTCAGTCGAAGTAAGATACAGTCAGAATAGGTTTAGCAGACTTTCAAATACTCAAGACCATTCAAGAATCAGCCTTGGCGGCCTCATCCAAGACCTTTTTCTGCATGGCACTGGCTCTTTTCATAACCTCGGTGTAAACCTTTTTCTTCTCCGCCGCCGAGGCATCACGAATAAATTTCGTGAATTCAGAATCACCTTTCGGCTTTAATTTCGCTGACTTTGTCATTCCCGGACTCCCGAGGCAACAAAATCTTCAATATCCGCTTTCGAATACTTTTCCGGAATATGGTGGTCAATGCAGTCGATTCCAGCCTTATAGAACCTATATGCACCATCAATATCTTTCGACAGTATATCTACATTGATTTCTGTTCCATATTTCTGCTTCAACCGGTTGACGTTTTGCCTTACTGTGAAATACTGTTCCACAAATCGTTCCGGTGGGATTGCTCGACTTTCTATCTTCGCTCTTGCTCGAACAAACTCCCAAGACTTTTCAGGATTCAAGTAGACGTAGAGAAGTTGGATGTATCTCTTTCGCTTAAGGGAACGGGAAATATTTTCATCTGCAATTCTGAAGTTTGACAGGGTTCCATCAAGTATGAAGCTCTGACTCTGTTTGAATGCGAGATCTAGAATCGCGCTCACCAGAATCGAAATCGCTGGCTGGAACAGCCAGGCATTGTTTCCGGAGTAGTCTTCTAAATTCGACCGAAGTTCGTCCGGGTCGATACGAAGGATGTTCAATGGCTCCATATTCTGATTGATGACATCCAACAGAGCAATCGAAACTTCTGTTTTTCCGGCACCTGGTGAACCCGCCATATACACAGATGTGGGATTCAATTCCGGCAGGAATTGTTCGGGATCTGTAATCTTCAACGCTATTGATTTTTTGTTGGCTCTGGCAAATCGAATAGCCTTCTGTTTTATTTCTTTGTATTCATCTTCCATTTTCCATCATCCTCAAATAATATTTTCCGAGAATTGAGTATCGAGCACACACAGTTTACGACACCGAATCGGTGATCTGGAGATTGCTTAATTTTCTTGACGATGACTGGCATATCACGCGCTTGATTGTCGAAGAAATATATGAACCAGTTTTAAAAAAACACTTTGCTTGGCCCCAGCCCGGTGCTTTTTGTATTCTGTATGGTCATTCCCGCCTGTTTCTCCTCTTATAAACTACAGAAAATTCAAATATTACTTGCACCCCCTATCATTCGCGGAGGTTCAGGTCGAAAGCAGCGTCTATAACAACCCGGCACCACGTAGCCGTCGAGAGACAGCCCGCTCGACATTCTCGAAATGTGGCACCTGATCTGGCAGATGAATTTGGAGCTCATTGGTCCAGCGACCCCGGTACTGCCGTAGCCGCGACCGATATCTCGTTTCAAATTCACTCGGTTTCAAGTTTCGGTGTACCGCTTTCCGTTTGAAAATCTCGGTAGCGTCACACGGATCGATATCTGCCTCTTCGAATAAGCACCAGAGGTCAAATAAATCCCTGCACTGCAGGCGTTGGATAACGCAGCGTAGTTTCTCGCCTGCGATCTCTGCGAGCGGATATGCCTGATCTGATATCGCTTTCGGTAAATCGGGCCAGTGAGGTAATAGACGTACATCGTCAACGTTTAGGACAAGTTCGTCGTCTGTGATATCGAGTTTCACGGAGCGATGTCGGCCAAGTGGACCCTGATACGCAATTCGTTTCCGCCCTTCACCCGTCAGACTTAATCCCTCAACAGCACCGCTAACCCGCGCAAGTGTTGTTTCAATTGTTGCGTAAGCACTTTCAATGTCATTGTCGACTACCGAAAAATCCAGATCGGCCGAATAGCGATAATCTTTGAAGTAGCATAATCTCAGTGCAGTTCCACCCTTGATCACAAGGCCATGACCGTCGTTCATAGCGCCAAGCGCGGCCATGACGTGAGCCAACACATAGTCCCGCTCCACAGTTGGCGCTGGTACACCATCACGCGCCGCCCGTTGGGTAATCTGGGCTGGATTGGTCACTGACGGGTCACTGCAAGTAGTTCGTCAACCGATCTCGACCAGCGCATGCGCCACTTGCTGTCCCGCCAGATCGTAGGATCATCAGTTCCAGGCTCAAGATCGAGATCCGCTGTAATAGGCGCAATAGGCTGCAGCGCGCCTTGGATCGGTTCCAATGCCAGGGAGTCGGCGAGAGAACCCAATCGCCGCAATGCCGCTGCCCAACCCAACTCAACGGCATAGTTCATGAGGGTCTCTGCATTCAGTTCTGATGCGGCTGCGGTAAAGGCCTCCGACAACACTTCGATCCCTCCGGCAAGCAGCGGACGATGAGCGGCATCCAGGACTGCGCGATTGAAATCGGAGATGTAGGACGCTCCCCACGGTATACGCCCTGTTTCAAGCTGTTTGGGCGATTCAACCACAACTTTCAGCGGGTGGCCGGAAAGCGTCTCTGTACGAACCCGACGGATAGTCGCAACCTGAATGGACCGTGACGGATGGACCACCAGGTCGTGCTCGTAAAGGGCGCTTCGATAGGCAATACGGTGGGGTATGCTGTGCAGTGCCGCTCCGACCGACAACGCGATGTCTTCGGCTGCGGCTGGTGTGCCAAGCACACCCAATTGGCGAACAACGTAGTGCCCCCGACGTACGCGATAGACCAGGCCAGATTTCTCCATGCGCTTGAGGAGATTTGCAGTCGCCGTTTTCGACTTGCCGAGACGCTTGACCAGTTCGTCGAAGGTGAACGTCAAGCGATCTTCCGCAACCAGCTCGTTCGCGAGCGTCAGGCTTTGCTGTTTTGGACCGAAGTACATAAGTAAACAATTATTGCATGAGTGCCACCAATTCGACACATTGTATATATTATCTCATTATTCACTATATAAGTGAATAAAAGCCATAATATTACAACATTGCACAACAGGAATGTATCCTCAGATCGGTCTCGGAAGAAAGTAGTTGCCGGCTATTGAGAAATTTCTTAACTGCTTGTCCATCCGATTAGAATGAGCTGATATCAACTGATTTCTGTTATCAGCTAAAATCCTCTGACAAACTACTGTAAAAGACGATTTAGCGTGACTACTTACCCACCCTTATCGTGGTCGGGCAATGTCCTTTGTCGTATTTGATGAGGTGATTGTTTTCCGGCGCCTTCCGAAAAGCCCGATGATCTGCCTGTCGCATAATAATAAACACCTTGACACACAAGGAGGTCATCCGGCTCGGTGCTGAGGTACTTGCGAACCGTTTTACGGTCGCAGCCGGACCGACGGGCAATCTGGCTGACCGAAAGTCCCTGTGCCTTCAGATTGTGAAACATAAAAATTCCCTCAAAGATATCATGATTGGCCCTCGTGTCTCAGACCTGGCAAAATCCGAAACCATAGGGCAGTTTTTTCGATTTTCGCAGTCCTGAGAACCAGCTCTCAGGACTGCGAAGTCTTCTCTTCCTACAGGAATTTCAATCGGTATAAATGGAAAAAAATATCGGTAGTTACATCCGAGCCCATGCAAAAAACTCTTTCCGGCCGATATTGAATTAATTTCCGGTCTTTCTCACCGAATCATTCATCATCGACACACCTGTCGCAGTTCGGCGTGCGTCGCCGATGCCTGCCTCAACTGATGATGAGATCGCAAATATGGTTCAATATGATCCGCTCTACAAGAATTTGTTCAATCATCCGCGACTGGTGGAGGATCTGCTGTGCGAGGTGCTTCATCCCGACGTTGTTGACGCGCTGGACTTCACCACCTTGCGAAAGGTCTCCGGTGAGGTGATCACAAAGGCGCTGAAACGGCGCTTCATCGATCGTGTCTGGCAGGTCGGGACGACCGGCGGCGCACCGCCGCTGGTGGTAGTCCTCGAGTTCCAGTCCGCGATTGATCCCGACATGGGACTCAGAATGCTGGTGTACAGTGGCCTGCTGGTACAGGAACTGATCCTGTACGAACGTTACGATGCCGGATCCAAGCGGCGCTATCCGACGGTTCTGCCGCTGTTGCTGTACAATGGCAGACAGCCCTGGAATGCGGCGGTTGATGTCCGGCAGTGTTTCGGCGCGATCGCAGGCGCGATGTTGGAGTATCAGCCGGCCCAGCATTATCTGCTGGTCGAAGAGAGACGGTGGGTGGGGCGATTGCCACAACGGCGCGCGCTGTTTCGTGCGCTGGTCAATATCATTCACGGTGAGAGCGCCGGGCAGGCCGGGGCGGCGCTGATTGCGGTGGATGGCTGGCTGGACGATGACTGCGATAGGGAACTGAAGCAGGCGTATGTGGATTTGTTTCTGGACAGCGCCAGGCGGGCATATCAGGATTTTGACCGGTTGCCGGAGGGAATGAATATGGCACAGTTGCACAACGTATTGTTGGATTCGATGAGGAGATGGCCCGTGGAGTGGGTTGAGAAAGGCCGTCAGGAAGGAATTCAGGAAGGCCGTCAGGAAGGGTTGGCGGAAGGTTTCAGGCTGGTCTTGCAGGATCAGCTGAGTCAGAAGTTCGGCGAGTTACCGCCATCGGTTTCCGAGCGCATCGAGCAGGCTGATCACCCGCAGCTGCAAAAGTGGATCGGACGGGTTGTCAATGCGGCAACCCTGGATCAGATATTTTCCGATTGATTGTGTCGGCGAAATGACCGCACACATCCGGCACCGGCCGGATGCACCCGATCTTTGCCGTGTTTACAGTGTAAACACCCGTGCCATGCACCATTTTTGCGCGTAAGGTGGATCAGAATGATTTCACCGGACGTCACCGGTCAGGGGTAACCTGTGACCCTGCTGGCTTCCGCCATGCGCCGTCACTTCCTCGCAGACTGTTCCTTTTTGCCTGATATTGGGAATCCTGAAGCGTTGCGCCATGACTCGCCCTTCCATGCCGTCCATAACACGCGGAGTATGAACTCTGAATCCGACTATATTATTGGTGTTCCGAGAAGGAGCAAAACTTCGGAGCAGAAACATGAGTGGTACGGTTCTTGATGACGTTACAAGCGAATCTATAGACGCGAAATACGTTCAACGACGAGTTGAAGACTGGGAAGAACGCGTGAATAAATTCTATGTACAGTTCAGCGAATGGTTGCCGGATGGATGGGAAGCAAGTCGAGGTAAGCCTGTTGTCATGCATGCGCCATTGATGCGTAAATTCGGAGTCGCAGCCAGACAGATTCCAACACTTGAACTCTTCAATTAATCGGGCGATTCAGTCAAACTTGGGCCTCGTGGACTGTGGATTATTGGTGGTAATGGACATATCGATTTAAAACACAATGGCGTACACTACTTAATCGTTGATTTTGCAGAAAACTTTGAGCAGCCGGATTGGCGGGCAACCCGCGCAGAGAATAGAATTGAACATGAAAAAGTGACTATAGAATGGTTGACACGCATTCTTCAGTAATCGATTTTCAACACATATCCAACTTGCACCGCCAAATTGACAACTATCTTGAAACCCTGCGGGATAAGGAGGAACTAGCAGACGATAACTCTACCGTCGTGGGTAGTGCGGTAGAGTGCTAACAGATGGTAAACGACCAAGCATATTTTGTGCTTGCATGGGGTCTACTGGAAGCTGACATCGAGACAGCCTGTCGAAATGTAATTCGAGATGGGCAAATTCAACGCGACTGGAATTTTCGCCGTGTATGGACATTGTTCAATTAGGATGATAGTCTACATTCGGGCTTGAGTTTTAAGAAACGGTTAACACTGGTTCTGGAAAGAGAAAGCGTGTATTGGGAACGAACGTTACAGTTCTATCAACTCAGATCAAATTGCTCATGGTGACCTCTTTTTGGAACGTATTGATGTCAATGGCATGGCCACGAGTGTAAAAGTGCATTCCGGTAATTTGTACAGCCATTGAAGAAGTGAAGCCCGGACTGGTCAGGGAGGTGCCGAACCGAGAATCGAGCACAAGATCATAGTGCGACAATCTCACCAGCTTCTGTTCCGTGAAACGCTCCACCCCAAATAATTTCATCAGCAATCCTTCATTCACTCAAGGCCGTTCAATTATCAGTCTTGGCGGCTTCATCCAAAACCTTTTTCTGCATGGCACTGGCTCTTTTCATAACCTCGGTGTATACCTTTTTCTTTTCCGCTGCCGAGGCATCACGAATGAACTTAGTGAATTCAGAATCAACTTTCGGTTTTGATTTTGCTTTCTTAAACATTTCTAGACTCCTTGGGCAATAAGTGTCTTGCGTTTCAAGAATTACCCACCGTCAATTTACACTGCAGCCTTAGTCATTTCGAATTGCAGAAAAAATGCCCTAGGGTTCGGCTTCGCTCGTGATCGCCGATTCTGAACACTGAATCTGGAATGGGAGCAAAGCTTACTGCCGTAGGGCGGATTATTGGTGTTTATTATGCGCTAAGAATTGCTAACTTTCAATGTCCTATCATGTTTTTGGTACGCTTTTACGAGATTCAAGTATCGCATTGGGCTAGTTTTGGATGTTCGTGAAACAGTGACAATAAATTGAGGCAGGTGCTTTTTGCCTGATAAGTTCGTCAAGGTAGCTTGGGTTAGAAAACTCCTTACACTTGAGTCAAATTTGAATTCATTGCAACAATGCAACTTACATATGACTCGACAGTTTGAGGGGACGTCTCGCTAGAGACTACTCAATTGTCTTGACGATGACTGGTAAATCACGCGCTTAAATGCTGAAGGAGTATATCTACTAGCTTCAATTATCAGTTAAAGAAAATTCTCTGTAAATTTACTCTCAAGGTCGATTTAACTCGACTTATTGTAAAATATTCTCATAATTTTAGAGATATGTTGCAGGTAAATCATTTATGCTAGTTTCATTCAGCGTTCAGAATTATCGCTCATTCGCAGACGAGCAGACTCTTTTGATGAGTGCGGGCGCAGGCGCGAAGAGGAAAAAACAAATTTCGTTTGCTTCCGGAAATTCTCTGGCACCATATCTTTTGAGGTCCGCCTGCCTGTTCGGAGCCAACGGCTCCGGCAAGTCAAATTTTGTCGAGGCGATGAGATTCTTTCGGAATTTCGTCATCTCATCGGCAAAGAACAGTCAGGAAGGTGAACCCATTGACGTAACGCCTTTCAGGCTTGACAGGAAATGGAAACAGGAGCCTTCTGAATTTGAAGCCGTATTCGTCACAGATGACGGCTTGTATCGGTACGGTTTTGCTGTCGATGAAAATCGTGTGTGGGGTGAATGGCTGTTCTCCAGACCCAATGAAAAAGATACCAGAACCCGCACGCTGTTTCAGAGAGAGTATGACTCGGAAAGCAACACCTACCATTGGTATGTGAGCAAGGTTTATGTGAAGGGAGAAAAGGAACTTTGGAAAAAATCGACTCGGGATAACGCGCTTTTCTTATCAACCGCGATCCAATTGAAATCGGCCGCGTTCAAGGAGGTTTTCGACTGGATTCAGAGAAATTTGCGTGTCATTACGTCACCTGATCGACTGTCTCCAAATTTCACAATTCACCAAATACTGAATAATGACAATAAGGATTCAGTATTGCATTTTCTGCAAGCCGCAGATTTCGATTTCGATTCTGTAGAATTCGAGGAAAAGAATTTTCGTACAGACGATCTCTATCAGCCTCGAATGAATTCGGACAAACTACCTGCGAACATTCGTAGTTCAATTGCACAAGGAACGTTATATGAGCCTATTTTTATTCGTGAAGGTAGTAATGGAGAATTAGTTGAATTCCACATCAGAGAAGAATCTGATGGAAATAAAGTGCTATTTGGCCTTGCCGGTCAATGGTTGGAAGTGATCGAGAACGGATTCACGTTGGTCATCGACGAGCTTCACAATAGTTTGCATCCCCTTGCATTGAAATTTCTGGTGAGCCTGTTTCACAATTCGAATTTCAACGCGAAAAATGCTCAGTTGGTGTTTACGAGTCATGAGACTTCCGCGATGACGAAAGGCTTCATGCATCAGGACCAGGTGTGGTTTCTTGAAAAAGGAGAAATAGGGGGCTCGCGCCTGTATCCTCTCTCTGACTATAAGGTAAGGGATGTTTCCGCATTCCAGAAAGCTTACCTCGACGGTCGATTTGGTGCGGTTCCTGTCACCAGTGGCTTTGTATACGGACAGCCGTAGTGATCAACTTTCCTTTCTTATCGAATGTCTCTCTACTTTGAGACAGATTGGAGACAGGATCAATCAACCTGATCAGTAATTCTGTAACTCGTACTGCGTCCCCCGCCCGGATTCTGGATAAGAATGCCGCGCGCTTTCAATTCCTGGATATCCCTGAGAGCGGTGTCAGTGGAACACTTTGCAAGCTTGGCGTATTTCGATGTGTTCATATACCCCTTGAAATCATCCTCCAACATTCGATTGATGACCAGACGCTGACGTTCACCGACGGGTTGCTGATTGATCTTTTCCCAAAGCTTTGCCTTGAATATAACGTTGCCGAGAGTAGTTTCTGCGTTGGATATAGCCCGTCCCAGACAGTCCAGGAACCATTCCAGCCAGATTGTAATATCCGGTGTGCTGCGCTGCTGTTTTTCAAGTTGATCGTAGTACTCCTTGCGCTCGGATGCAATCTGGGTGGACAAACTGTAGAATCGTTCAGGTATACCGTCAGCGCGTGCCAACGCCATATCACCGATAGCCCTGGCAATACGACCATTCCCATCCTCAAAGGGGTGGATGGTTACAAACCACAAATGAGCAATACCGGCCTTAAGCACAGGGTCCATGTCATGATCATCATTGAACCAATCCAGAAACATCTGCATTTCTTTTTCCAACCGCTTTGCGTTTGGCGCTTCAAAGTGAACTTTCTTGCGACCTGAGGAACCGGAGACTACCTGCATCGCCCCTAAAGCCAATGTGCGCCATTCGCCGACGATAATCGGACTCAAGCCACTCATTCCAGTCGGAAACAGCGCAGCTTGCCAGTTACATAACCGATCTTTTCTCAGAGGTTTTGAAAATTGCTGTGTGGCATCAAGCATAATTTCAACAATACCTTCCACATTACGGTCGGCTGGCGCAAGTCCGCCTATTTCAATTCCTAACTTTCGTGCAATGGATGAGCGGACTGACTCTGGATTGAGTTTCTCACCCTCAATAATTGAGGACTTGACAACATCATGGGTCAGAGTGCTGAGATTGGCTTCTTGCTTCAACTCAAATCCAAGACCTTCCATTCGACCAAGCAATCGACCCTGACGATGGCGTATATCAGCCAGTTTTGAGGTAAGGTTTTTATCATCCCAAATGAACTTTGGCCAGTTGTGATGTTCGTGTATCCACATATTAGTTACCGCGAAATTAAGAGTTTGTTGGGTTAATTTTCTACTAATTCAAAACAAAACACCGCAGAATATGCGGTGATAATAGGTGTTATTCACCGCAAAGTCAAGATTATTCGACGCAGATTGTGCAGTGATAATAGGTGTTATTCACCGCAAACTATTAAGTCCTTTTGATCAGGTATGCACCATTAATGCTATCGTCCCAGTGATTTATCTGGAACACGATGTCTTTCGTTTCCACAAAACTAATGAATTTACTTGTTATGTGTGAATTTGGTAACAAACGCATAAAGGCTGATTCAATGCGCGTTTGAATGCTCACACGCATAGGACGCGCATTTCTTCGACTTATATTGCGCAAATCTGCTTTGCTCTAAAGGCCAGAATCAGGTTCAGCCTGACTGCCTTCGGTTAAGCGGTTGGATAAGTCGGGTGGAAATACCAGTTGGGATTAAGGCGTATTTTGTTCGGCTGATATTGAACACAGACAGAGAGATGGATCGATCGAAGTTGGTAATCGCGCCGGGTGGACACGATGGGGAGTCGGAATTCCTGTCGCTGTTGCGTCAGCATCACTACCTTGGCGTACCATGCAAGACCGATGAGAGTGTGCTCTACGCGGCGGTGTTGCAGGGCCGATGAGTGGCGCTTATTCCGCTGTCAGTTTTCCCGGTTGAAGTTGACTTTCCAACACCGGCGAGCATCTGAAAGCTTCGTGCCGCTTTGGCAGTGTGTTTTTTGATATCACGCGCATCCAATATGATTCACTCGGGTGGATTTTTTACAATTTGTCCAGTATCCTCATGTTGTTTGCCAATCAATATTTGCGGTAATGTAAATGCAACATTAAAAACGCGCATTTAACCGAATTAATGCGCGTTTTTAATGCGCGTGCGCATTAACAGCATCATTTCTTCAACTCGTATCGCGCATTTCTGCCTCGTCCTGGATGTTGAATATCCGAATTCTCATGCAGCAACTCAGTCATCAGCCGGTGTACCTGACTTCGATCAAAGCCAGTGAACTGCCGAATCTCCTTATTGCTCAGGCCCGGTTCATCCCGACGAGCTCGCTCAATCAGAATTCTCATTACTAGGGTTTTGGCGGCTTTCCAACCAATGCGTCGATGTGCTCCACTTTGACTGCCTTCGGCCAGACGCTTGTACAGATCCGGTTGGATACACCAGTAGGCATCCCGCCCGTTACCGGCGCGTTCAATGTAACCCGCCGACTCCATGCCAGAGAGTCTTTCGCGTATTTCTGACTCACTCCGTTGACAAAGAACAGTAGCTGTAACGGTATCTACCTCCGCATGCTGAAGCAGGTACTGCAACAGCAACAGTTCGTCTACACTCAGGTTGCGTCCGTGCTTACTCTCGTCAGCAACAAAAAGTCGAAATGAAGCATCCAAATCGCTTTTGGGAAAGCCTACCAGGACGGATTCACCGATTTCGCAGATCTGAGGTGGTTCCTTGCCTTCAATAAGAAAGGCGGAAAACATGCGATTTATCCCGAGGTTGCTACGGTTGACAAGGCGAAGACGTGTCAGTGCCTCAACCAGCAAAGGGTTTCTGGCAGCAGGTTGACGGTGAAGAATGTTGCTGGGTGTGATACCGGCAATGAAACCACCGTTGTTGCTGATGTCCAGCCGGTTAGGATACAGCTTCACCATCACAGGTCCTGCAATACGGAGGTCAGCATGGCAGAATGCATTCATCAACGCTTCCCGTACGGCAATTTCAGGCCAGGTGCGATATTCAAAGTGGAACATGCCCTGTTTGTATGTGGTGATCGGATTGAAGGGCACAAGCAGTTCCTCTATGCGCTGCACAGACAAGGGTAATGTGCTGACACGGTCTTCTCGAACATCATAGTCGGTATCCGAATTCATCTGCAGAAAGGTCCAGTTATGACCGGGCAGGTGTTCTCGGATGGCAGTTTCAGTGCCTGCCAGCAATAGTGCCGCCCGAGTGAGTTTTTCTTGCCGGATTAGTCCAAGTGTGGTGAGCAACTCTTCATCAGAGAGTCGGAGCAGGTCTTCGGGGGCTTTCTCCCTGCGAGCCTGATTCCGGAGCGTCTCTAACGCGGTAGCGGACAGCAATGCGGTATCCACCATGGCGACGGGTTCTGCCGTATAGTCGGTTTCACCTGTTTCTACACCTATTTTTCGCCTCAATGTGCCTGTTAACGGCACACAATCCTTACTGATGCGAATCGTGCCTCGGCCAGCGGTATCTGTGTGGGGTGGCATACCAGGGTAAACTTGCATCAACAGCAAACGGCCAGTACCCTCGGGTACGGCCAGTTCTTCGAATACTGGGGTTATCTTGGGATCAGTCCTGTCATACACTGCCTTTTTGAGCAGATTGGAGTCGATTTCCCGCGGTACACCTAAAATCGCCCGGTCACGTCCTCGAATGCGGTCTGATACACCGAATACGACAGTACCACCACCGCCATTGGCCATACAGACTGCCATATCAACTACTGTTTTTACGGCCTTTTCTCGACTTGTCAGGTCCCACTGTTTGAAGTCGAGATCCTGATCTTCCAGCTCATCGGCGACGTAGGAATCCAGTTCAGCAAGCAGTGTTTTGATTTCGGTGGCGGTTCGCATGCCTTATCAGCCCTCTATTTGATCGATACCGAGTCTTTCACCGGCGCATTCGCGCGTTATCCCTTCAGTTCTTCTCTGAGCATAGCTTTTGTCCCCCGTCTTCAGAGTATGACAATATACACTCACGAACTGAATATCGAGGTCGCTCAATTGGCCGGAAGATATCAACGAACTACAGCAGTCCAGAGTGGTTGTCAAACAGTTGGCCAACTGCACTCCCTGGACCAAGTGGATAGGGTGAGTCGCTTTTCAGACATCCGTAGATTCCGCTGTTCTGGATCCAACTGCTGCCAATTGCTATCGCCTGCCAGACGTTCGATGTCCTGTTCGTGGCGGGACGAATGTTCGACATTGAGCTTGTTCAGTGCATCACGTAGCAATTTGTAGATGCTGAAGAAAATATCCCTCTTGGTGATGTCTGAACATGCCCAATGTATGGGCATTCGGTGATCAGCCATCATTATAGATGATAACTCCTGTATTTCGGTGGTAGGCCGTGTTCGATTCAGTCTGGAGCGATAGCAGTTGAGATGCACCTGCATGCTGCTGTCTGGTCCGAGAACGAGCACCGCACTCGACGGCGCTTCGACAACTCTTACCTGGGATTTTCGATGTACACATCTGACGACGGACGGTAATCCGGCTACGTCTCGAATTCAAGAAACAATGGTGTAGAAACCGGCAAAACAGCATTTTGAAAACATAGACGGCTCACTTCAAAAAATATCCCGATTTTCGTATTGTTTTGACCGGTTGGTGACACTGACCCTATGAGGTAATATTCTGAATCAAAACTGAAGGCTTGACAAAGCCATTTGAAAAGTTGTAGATTTATCAAGGCTTAATCGACAGTTTTTCATTCAATATGACAAAAAGAAGTCAGGAAGTCCGGAACTTCATTCTCCAGAATGTCGAGAAGTATCCCCACGATATTGCGGAGAAAGCGTCCAATCGATATTCCATTTCCAAGCAAACGGTCAATCGACATTTGAACCGGTTGCTTGATAAGCAGGTATTGGATGTCAAATGGGCAATCAAGAACCGCTCGTACAATCTGCGAGTTCTTGAAAGCTGGAACAAGCAATACCTGATAAACGGTCATCTGACTGAGGATGTCGTATGGCGGGAAGATATACAAAGTCTGTTGCCGTCAGTTCCTGGCAATGTTTCAAGTTTGTGGCATTATGGCATTACGGAAATATTCAATAATGCCATCGACCATTCAGGCGGCAGTGAAGTCAGTGTGCAGATCAATAAAACCCCCACTGATGTCGAATGTATTGTGATCGACGACGGTATGGGAATTTTCGAGAAGCTGAAGAACCAATTCAAACTGCTCGACGAGCGACATGCGGTACTGGAATTGTCCAAGGGAAAGCTTACAACCGATCCTCAAAGCCATCTGGGTCAGGGTATCTTTTTTACTTCAAGAATGTTTGATGAATTCACGATTCTATCGGGCGAAACATTCTTTTCCCACAAGTACGGCAAATCAGAGGATTGGATCGTGGAAAATGGCAGTTTGAAATCTGGCACCATGGTTTCAATGAAGCTGGACAATCGGGTATCGCGAGCCCGAAAAGATGTTTTTGATCAGTTTAACTCGGGTGGAGACTATAGTTTTTCGAAGACGATGATCCCGGTCAGACTGGTACAGTACGAACATGAGAATCTGGTGGCCCGTTCGCAGGCAAAAAGACTGATGGCGAGAGTCGACAGTTTCGAAAAGGTTTTCTTGGATTTCAAGAAAGTGGAGGAAGTGGGCCAGGCATTTGCAGACGAGGTATTTCGCGTCTATCCTTCCGCGCATCAGGATGTGGAAGTGATTGCAGTCAATGCGAACAGAGCCGTTCGGCAAATGATTTCCAGAGCCCAATCCCGATTGCTGACCAGGCGCTCCTGACCCGGTATTCGAAATCGGGGATTCACACGGAGCGCAGATATTCCCGGTGAAAATCCAGATAGCCCGGTGAGACGGTTCCCAGTCTTTCTTTCACTGCGCTGTGCAAAACCGGAAGACTGTGAAAAGGTACCGACGGAAACAGATGATGCTCACAGTGAAACGACATGTTCCAGGTGATCAGTCTCAATATCGGGTTGGTCAGGGTAGTGCGGGTGTTGATCAGCATATTTTCCGATAGTTCGCAGCCACCGTGCTCGGCGAGCAGGAACAGCCTCAACGCAACCATGCCGACCAGGATCGGAACAACCCAGAAAATCACAATCAGTGCACTTTGAAGATAAACCGATCCTGCAGCAATTGCAATATATAGCGTCAGATGAATTCTGGCTTCGTTCCTTATCGTTCGATATGCCGATTCCGGAATGAATTTCGAATCCACTTTCCCGATCGCATGACACAACAGCAGGCGAATCTGCGGCAGCCAGTAGGAGGTCAATCCGGTCATCGCCCACACATATCCCGGTAAAGTTCGGGGCTTGTCTGTCAGCAGTTCCGGATCGCGTTCAGGGTCATTCGTATACCTGTGGTGTTCGAAGTGAAAGTATCGGAAATAGTTGGCCGGAAGAACAAGTATGAATCCCGCAACAGCCGCGACAATGCTGTTCAAGCCCCTCGACCGGAACGCGGTGCGGTGGATGCATTCGTGAAGCGGCGCAAACACGAATACAAGTACGGTTCCATAGACGACCCACGCAGGTACGATCCACCAGGTGGCTTGTGTAGACCCAACCCATAGCCCGGACACTCCAAGGAGAAGAAGATGTATCGCAAGCCGGGTCAATCCGGCTGAATCTGACCTCTCGCTGAGCTGCAGAAGATCGCGGGACTTGATGAGATCGCGTCGATAGACAAAATTTTCCATTGCGACAGTTGATACACCGACAGCGTGAACAGATGATTCTTGTAGTGATTATATTGTCGCGAAATTCCCCGGCTGATAAGGAAATTTTGAAGATCAGGCAAGGGAGTGATGTGCTCGGGTCGAGTCGATGAGAAGTTGATAAAAAAATGGCAACATCGCAATGAAAATGCGATATTGCCACAGCTACAAGAGGAGAGAAGCTTTAAATAGCAAAATCTTATGAACTTAGTCTTTTTGGGAGTCCCCGATCGAATTACTCATGTGAATGTGTGACGTCACTTTCACCATACAAGCTTGGTTCGTGACCGGTGCCGTATGCGTAGACTGAATAGGGCGCAAAGGCTTGTAATATCTCCCGCAACAATCGTCTGAATTTGGCTTTGTTCATGGTTTGAATCAGTCAAATTCGTAAATGTAAATGATAACGATTATCATTATCTATATTAATTCCTGCTTGTCAAGGGGTTTGGAAAACTTTTTTTGATCGATTTTTGCGATCACGCAATCCTGCCGGCATTGCGGATTGCGGGATGGCAGAATTTGGGACAATGACCGCGATTCGATTTCGCGGCAGGATAGGCTACTTGGTATCTATTTCCCGATATTTGACATCATAGGTCTGAGAGCTGGACGATTGGCTGCGTTGGTTTACGTGGACAATCAGACGACTCAGCAGAATCGACGCGAACATTCTTCGGATAGGCGTTGTCAGACATAAGAATCCAATCGTATCCGTGACAAATCCAGGTGTGATCAGCAATGCCCCGGCAACCAGCAGGAACAGCCCCTCAACCAGCTCCAAAGCCGGCACTTCGCCACTTCTGACACTTCCTATTGCCCGATGCAGTGTGAGAATGCCTTGCAACCGCACCAGCCACGCGCCGACCAGGGCCGTTGTGACAACCCCGACAATGGTCCATACGGCTCCGATCACCTGTCCGATCTCGATCAGCAGATAGATCTCTGCGATCGGAATGATCAGAAAACACAGGAAAAGAAATGTAACGACTCTCATGAAACCGTCTCAGAAGTTGAAGCGCATCAGTTCGGCCAGATTTCGTTTACGGTCGACTCGATCAGATCCACATGATCGGTCAACCGGTGGTCTCCATCCGGCAGAAGGGTGACTTCGATTTCGGAATCCGCATGCTCCTTGAATTTCAGACTTTGATCGGACGGTACCGCATCATCAAGCGCACCGTGCAGTATCTTCACTGGATGATTGTAACTTACCGGGAACGAAAACACATCATACTGCAGTGAGTCTAGCACTGCGGCATAAGACATTGTGTAATCGCAATCCGGATAAGGGCTTTCGAATGTCTTGAATCCTGATTCTCGCCATTGTTCCTGCTCGTCCGATGAGACACTGAGAAAAATTCCATTCACGAAGTTGAAAGCAGGGGCGATCAGCACGGTTCCGCAGACATTCATTCTGGTATCCAGGGCGATCTGCGATGCAACCCAACCTCCCATGCTGGAACCGACGAGAACTTTCGGACGACCTTCAAACAGAGACAAGACCAGTTTCGTATCCTCAATCGCACGGGATATGCTGAACTCCGCGAAATTCCCATCGGATTTGCCGTGCGCGCGCATGTCAAATCTAATCCACGATCGGTTGAGTCGCTCGGCCTGACTCCACAGTCGCATCGACTTGGTTCCTTCCGCATCGGAGGATAGCCCGTGCAGAAATATTCCAACCGGCCCCTCGTTGATGTCGCGGTACGTACCCCTGACAATCTGACCATCCGTTGCGGACAGGGAGAAGGTGAATTCACTAATATTCATCGATTCAATTCTCAGTATATATTTGGGGTGTCTCAGACGTTAGTCAACTGTAGCCGTCAATTTTACTTAGTGGCTCAAAAGTTGCCTTTTGACCGTCACCGCCTGTCTGGTGTCGGTAAAGTTCTGATTATTCAATCTCAAACGAAACGAGGAATCCGTTAAGCGGCAAGTTCCTCTTGAATTTTTTCAGGTTTCGACCATGGCAACGCCTTGATCTTGTAATTTTGCATAGCGACTATATTGTCGACGGATAAATTTTGTTCTTTATCATTCAAAATTGCATATGCACATGAGTCAATCGATCGCGTTTCTTTGGTGTCAATCCAAGCGAATACCATTGCTTGTACAGCACTACGATTCGGGCGGTTTACTACACGTACCACTCGTTCAGGTTTTTCTTCTGATTTCGGAATAACAAAATCAAATCTGTTGTCGTACCCGCTCTTACCTGCGAGCTTCACACTAGGTGTGTATCGGATTTTATTGCTGTCTAACCACAAAGCTACATCTTCAAAAAAGAAATTCTCAATTTTTGTTGATGTCAGATAAAAAAGATCATTGATCGCCAACATTGCTTGTACCAGATTGTGCTTTTGCATAGCAAAATTCGTTGGTGTCGCAAAAACTTTTAGTTCCTTGCCTTCAGCTCGAACTCCAAATCCATTGAGAGTCGTCTCAAGTAAATCCCTTCGTTTAGGGGAATCTAACGTGCAACCTGAATGCTCGAGGTCCTCAATGATGTAGCCATCATCAGACAGTACAAATCCGTCGGTTTGAGACTGCACATAAATTTGTAGGTAATCATTGTGACGGTCTAAATATGGTGTAGTGATCTCCACAGAAGTATCAAGCTGTCTACAATCAGTTTTGTCCTGAAGCCAGTTCCAATACTGATCGACGAGTTGTTCGATATTGGAAGCCATTAAATCAATCCTAGTTGAATATTCGGTTTCGATATTATGTTGCAGAAATTCATGAAGTCATGCAATGTTTGCCACAAATCGTCAACATTGGGAAACTCTTGATCATTTATCGGTAATGCCCACTTGTCGCCAAATCCCTCTCTATAAACATGTAGATGAGGGGAAGGAATTTCTTCACCGTTTGGATTGCGATGAGGAGCACTTCCTAGATCAAGCCGTGCAAGTACGATATCTACACGAGCTCGATTTTGGTAGGTGGCTTTGGTGATATTGAATTTTCCACGTCTAATGTCCAAATAAAATTTTTCCCGATTGTCTATCGATAACAAAGGAATGGCTGATGATATGTCAGAACCGAATGTCCAAATTTCGCTGTTTTCACTCTTCTTCTCCAACTTTAGGAGAGCATCAGCTTCTACCTGTGTAATAGATGAATTTTGCATCTGATTAATTTCTTAAGTCGACAATTAGGCTTTTATTGCTCGATTTTTCTTGAAACTAACAAGATGTCGAACTCATCAATCACTGGATTTCATTGGATCAAAGTAGGGTATAGAAGCGTTTGAAGTCAATGAAAATATTATACAAATCTGATAGATCGAGAATTTTCTAGATGCTTTCAAATTCACAAGCAGTAATTTCCAATGGTATCTATATCTGATCTAGGCAAAATACCACTTATTTGTAGCCCTGGTTAACATAACATGTCCATTCCTCAGTTCAGATTATTTGACATATCAAGGCACATATTTAATTCTTGACTAGCCCTTCATTGTTATTACCGTATGTCGCCTGATTACCTGACCGTTCGCTACAGGTAAGGGAAAACGTGAATTCATCTGCATTCATTGACTGATATCCGAGTATTAATTTGGGGGTGTTCCGGACGTTTATAAATAGTAGCACCAAGTCGCGATCCAGCGAAAGCAAATATCAAACATTTTCCGAGGTTGGAATCGGCTTGGAGTTTCCCCGGTTGTACCGACAGGTCGCGATTTATCGTTCAGGCTGATTCAGTCAGCATACCCGGGACTGGATCAAGGTGTGCGATCGCCTTTTCCCGGTCCTTGCGGAATAGCACGATATGCTCGATATTCAGTCTCAGTCCGATTTGTTCGCCAAGCTGGTGATCATGGTGAGAGTCGGCGAGGCAAAATAACGACTGGTTATCTGCCAGTTTCACGGTGTACAGATAATGGGAGCCCCGAAAGGATTTTTGGATTACCGTACCGGTAAGCTCACTGGTATCGTCGTGCAGAATGTCATCAGGTCGCAGCAGGATCTCAACCTTGTCATCTTTCTTCAGTTTCTGATGGTTGTGAAAGGTATGCAGGCCGAACACAGTTTGCAGCATCTGGTCATTGATGACCGTCGCATTGATGAATTCACCCTCACCGACGAATCGCGCGGTAAACCGATTGGCCGGATGGTGATACACGTTGAATGGAACATCCCACTGATGCACGCGTCCTTCTTCCATGACACCGATCTTGTCGGCCATCGAGAGTGCGGTTTCATGGTCGTGGGTGACCAGAATCAACGAGATGTCTTCCCGTTTCAGAATCTTTTTCACTTCGGGTATCAAGGTATGGCGGATCTCGACATCAAGACTTGAAAACGCCTCATCCATCAACAGCAGTCTTGGTTTGCGGGCAATCGCCCGGGCGAGAGCGATTCGTTGCTGCTCCCCTCCGGACAGCGAGTAGGGGTCGCGGTCACCATAATCTTCCAACCCGATCAGGCTCAGCAGCTCACAGACCCGCTTCTTGCGGTCAGCAGTGCTCCAGTTGCGAAGTCCGAAAGATATGTTGTCCGACACACTGAGATGCGGAAACAGTGCGTAATCCTGAAATACCATGCCGATATCGCGTTTTTCCGGCGCGACTGCGTGTTCCGGAGTTGAAAGAGTATCGCCGAACATGGTGATGATGCCGGTTTGCAATTGTTCGAAACCCGCGATTCCTCTGAGCAATGTTGATTTGCCGCAGCCGCTCGGACCGACGATGGTGCCGATCTCGCCTTCCTTGAGCCTGAAACTGACATCGTCCACCGCAGCTCTTCCGTTACCGTAAGAGAACGACACATTGCACACTTCCAGAAGCGTTTGGGACTTGAAGTTATCCGCCACAGCCTGACTGTCGTTCATGGTGTGCTCACCTGCTGTTTTTCACGCGCCATCGTCTTACTCAGCAATATCACCGGAATGATCCCTGTCAATATGATCGTCAGGGAGGGCAGGGCGGCATCGATGAGTCTCTCATCGGACGCGAGCTCGTATGCACGGATAGCCAGTGTGTTGAAATTGAAAGGACGCAGAATGAGTGTTGCCGGCAATTCCTTCAGCACGTCGACAAAAACGATCAGAAATGCAGTGATCAGCGATGCTCGAATCATTGGCAGATGCACGCGTTTGAGGACTCCCATTTGCCGGCAGCCGAGCGTGCGAGCCGAGTAATCCATGCTTGGCTTGATTCTCTGCAGTCCGGTTTGAACCGCGTTCAGTGAGATGGCAAGAAATCTGACGGTGTAGGCAAATAGCAACCCGATGATTGAGCCGGACAGGATCAGCCCGATATCGATATTGAAATTAGACCCGAAAAATTCAATGAGTCGATGGTCCAGCCAGACCAGGGGGGTGATTATGCCAACCGCGATGATCGCACCCGGGATGGCATAGCCCAGCCCGGAAACCGCAACGAATCCCCTGACCGCACGAGTGGGTACGGTACGCTTCGCATAGCCCAGAATGACCGAGATCGTTACCGCGATGATGGCGGCGAATCCCGCGAGATATATCGAATTCCAGACGAATCCGGTGAATTCCGAGAGATCGTACTGCGCATCGAACAGCGTCCACTTCAGCAAAATCAGCGCAGGCAGCAGGAAACCCAGAAATACCGGTATGAAGCATGCGAGCCATGCCAAGACTGCCTTCTTTCCCCGCAACCGAATCTTGGACTGATGGATGGACTTGCCTTTTGTGGCATGGTATTGGATCTTTCGGCGCGAAAACCACTCGAAGAAGATCAGCAAAACGACAAACCCCAGCAGCATCGTTGACAATTGTGCGGCAGCGGTGGCATCGCCGAAGCCGTTGAAGGTGCGGATGATTCCGGTTGTGAATGTTCCGATGCCGAAGAACTGCACGGTTCCGTAATCGGCCAAAGTTTCCATCAGGGCAAGGGACAGGCCGGCAACGATCGCGGGTCGGGCCAGTGGAATAGACAGTTTGAAAAAGCTCTCCCGCACATTGTAGCCGAGCATCCGGCTGATTTCGACAAATCGGACCGATTGTTCCAGAAACGATGCCCGCGTGAGCAGATATACATATGGATACAGTACCAGGGAGAACAGAACGATCGCGCCCGGCATGGAGCGGATTGAAAAATACAGGTCTGAGAATCGTTCCTCACCGACGATCTGTCGAACCAGGCCGAATACAGGACCGTAGTAGTCGAGAATACCGGTGTAGGTATAGGCGATGATATAGGCGGGAAATGCCAAGGGCAGCAACAGTGCCCAGACGAATATCTTGCGTCCCGGAAATTCGCAGACACTGGTCAGCCAGGCCGTCGGCACACCGATGATCAACGTCAGTGACCCGACTCCCAACATGAGTAATAGGGAATTGGTAACGTAGAGACCGATCAGCGTATCAAACAGATGCTTCAGCAACTCGACACTGTCAGTTGCGAACGTGGAAGCGATGATCGCAATGATTGGCGAGACTACGATCAGGGTGATCAAAGGTGCTGACAACCCGAGAGGACTGAAATTCGAGGAACGCATCAGTGTTGGCTTCGACAGGTACGGAGAGAAAAAAATCTAAAATTGAAGTCTGGTCGGATGGCGAGGTGATCTCAGGCTCGAGTGCTGGTAACGTTTTATCGCCATCCGGCGCGATCCATGATCTTGACCGCGTCCGAGTTGAACTCACCCAGTTTTCCTATGTCCAGCACATCAGCCTTGAACTCGCCGAATTCCGTCAGCAGACCGGACCACGGAATGTCAGGCAGAACCGGGTATTCGTAATTGATCTGCGCATACCACTCCTGGGATTGGGGTTCGAGCATGTAGTCCAGCAGGCATTGGGCATTGCCGGGATGTTTCGCATGCCCTGTGATTCCTGCGCCACTGACATTGACGTGTGCGCCTCGGCCGTCCTGATTCGGCCACAGGATGCCGACATCTTCAGCTATTTGTCTGTTCTTCGCCACCAGTCGGCCAAAATAGTAACTGTTCGCCAAAGAGAATTTGCACTGGCCTGCCGCTACCGCCAATATCTGATCAGTATCTCCACCGGTCGGCGGGCGGGCGAAATTGTCAACCAGTTGTCTGGCCCACGCCAGAACAAAGATTTTTGCTTCGGCATACGGATCGTTGTCACCGGACTCCGAACTCAGTTGATCCTGTGCCCACTCCAAAGTATCCGCCTTGAGCCAGTCGAAAGAATCGGTGTGTTTGAGTTGCTCCGCCATTGCCGGAATCATTGATGCCACCAGCGACTGGTTGTAGATGCTGGAGGAGGACCTGATGCACAGCTGTCCGGAATTGTCCGGATGCGCGAGCTCTTCATATGAACTCGCTGCTGTCGGATCCGATCGTTTGCGGGAATAGTAGATGGGTCTCGCGCGTTGTGAAAGACCTATCCAGTAGCCGGGGGTTGCAGCGGTGTCATTGTCACGCAGGTGTGCAGGCACTTTGTCTGCGATCGATTCCGGAACAGGTCTCAGCACATTCGCATTTTTTGCACGATGCAGACGACCCGCATCGACTGTGATGAAAAGGTCTGCGGGCGTTGCCTTGCCTTCCAGTTCGATTCTTTTTAGCAGACCATCTGCCTTACCGGTAATCAGATTGACCTCAATTTCAGATTCAAAGTGATTTTCGAAATCCGACTGGAAGTTTTTGAGCAGTGGCAGAATCAGTGCTTCTTTTCTGGCAGAGTAAACATTCACCACCGCGTCGGTGTCGAGCTGATCGGCGGCGACCGACGGACATGGGTTCTGCGCATGTGAAACCTGGGTGAACGCCACCACAATCGAGACTGCTGAGACAAACCGGATCATTACGGATTTTGCCGTTGTGAGATACTGCACTTTGATGTTTGACATTGCTGTTCGTTCAATCTTGGTTGTACGGATGATCAAGGTAAAACAATATTGTAAGTGATAATCATAATCATTATTTGTAAGAATATCAACGTAATTCAATCCACACGACTTCCTATTTGAGCGATATATTTGATGAAATCGACGGCTCAGGCATCCGATTGGTTGACAGAAGGTGAATACGAGACTGCTGTTCAATTTTCAGGTGTTGCAAATGCGCGGTATTTCGAAAGCATTCGTGCATAAGCCGGTCCTGCATCAGGACAGTGTCAGATCGCCAATCCTGTTTAGGTGTTGAAATAATCGTCGGTGAGTATACGTTTGCAGGTAAAATTCTTGTATAGGCCTTGTCTGGTATTGGGTTGAATGTTCGACCCATGGGTAGATACAGCGAGTTGTTCAAACCCATAATCCCTGCAGGGCTTGTTTTCTCTATGCCAGGACCGGGGGATTGTACATTTCCATGCTGACACTGCAATGTCGGCGCAAACGATCTTCGCTGGCGAATGCGGCGCCATTCCAATGGAATGCATACAGATATCAACCCCGCTGATCCGCCAAGATTCGCGAACCATGCGGAATTTTACACAGATGGGACTTCAGAAAACACCGAAGGCGACGTACCGATGAAAATACATATTCTTTCCGATCTGCATCTTGAGCATATGCCATTTGATTTTGTGGGCACAGATGCCGAAGTGGTCGTGCTGGCCGGTGATATCGGTTCGGGTACAAGCGGTGTCGACTGGGCGCAACGCAATATCCCAAGTCAATATCGCATTGTCTATGTGGCAGGCAATCATGAGCACTATGGGGAATCACTGTCGGAGAATCAGAAACTTATCGCGGATTCGCGGAACTTCAGAATCAGCCGCGCAACTGCGCGGTGCTGGAGAATCAGTCGGTGATCGTCGATGATGTCAGATTTCTGGGATGCACTCTATGGACCGACATGAGCCTCAATGACAACAGGGAGCAGGATTCGGAGGTCGTAAGACGCTGTATGTCCGATTTTCAGGAACGACGCATGCGGACCGGAACCGGTGAATGGATAGTACGACCGGTTATCGCATACAGGGGACGTACATATACACCCGAAGACTCCATTGGCATACATATGGAAAGTCGGAATTGGTTGGAAAATCAGTTGAGTTTATCCGGACCGTGGATAAAGAATGTGGTGGTCACCCATCATGCGCCCAGCATCGGCTCACTGCATCCGAGATACAACGAACCGCATATCAAAGGTATAAATCCTGGTTTCATGTCCAATCTGGAATATCTGTTCCATGATTTCCCGGAAAGGATAGATTTGTGGATACATGGTCACGTACATGATCATTTTGACTATCATATCGGTGATACCAGAATTGTATGCAATCCGAGGGGCTATCCCCATGAGAACAAGCCCGACAATGACCGCGGTTTTGACCCGATTTTCTCGGTTGAAATTTGAACCATTGCAGATCTCTGCAGTTTACCTGCATGTAATGTAAACTTTGGAGAATTCCCATTTTTGCGGTTTGATGATGGGTCAGGCATGTAATTCCTGAAATCGAATCTATTGAAATTATTCAGATTCAAGAGCAACACCCTATCCAAATCTTTCAATACCGGACTCCGAACAATCGGTTGATGGAATCGGGTTGCGAAGCGTTCAGCCAGCGCGCGGTTGTGAACGCATATACCGTTACAGGGCAAGTGGTGTCAGATTGTGAGATGGTTTGGAGAGGTCGAAATCTCCGTCTTTTCGCCAGAATCGTGCAGTGGGAATAAGCTTTCTTGTGTCGATTCGCGCGCCGGACCAACGCCTTGTATCTATGGAATATACCTCAATCCACTGCGGACCAGTTTGTAGGCAGCTTTGTTCGACGGTTGGCGAGTATGCGTCTGACGAAAGTAGTCGAACAGCACTTCAGCAAACGGTTGAAGGTAAAGCGACCTCAGGCGATGGTGCTGCTCATTGGAATCAGCTGACAGACCGAATATCAATTCTTCGTCTGCATCGGAAAAACAGTGTGAGTTGAACATCCAATCCCAGATGGCCAGCGCAACCCCGAAATTCTTGTCTCTGTGATGCTCCGATATCGAATGATGTATCTGGTGCTGTGCCGGTGAGATGAATACCCGCTCAACCGGTTTCCAGAATCCGATCTGTATATGCGAGTGCCGAAGATTCGCCAGAAAGGCGTTGAACATCCAGTTGAATACACCGGCACCGAAAACCATGAGAAGCTGGACCTGGCTGCCGAAGAAAAATACGAATACGGCGATTGTGATGCCCTGGACCAGGGTCCCTCTCACTGCGAACAGGATGCCCTCAACCGGATGCATCCTGAAAACAGTGAGCGGATTGAGCGCGGTCGCACTGTGATGAACCTTGTGGAACGCCCAAAGAACCGGAATGCGATGCAGCATTCGATGAACGATGTAGCGCGCAAGATCGTCCAGTACGAACAAGCACAGGGTGAAGGTGACCATGATCAACCACTCGGGGATCATGTCCGTTGTCTGGGGACGACCCGCAAACAGCCGGTGCATCCACTCGAAGACCAGATAGGCGACCGCAGTCTGTCCGAGCAATCTCGGAGAAAGCGCCGACATCACCACGCTGTTGACGGCCATCACGCAGTAATCTGCCCGTGCGGATGTGTTCCACCAGCTTGCTTTTGCGAAAATCTTTCGAATCGTCCCGAAAAAAGAAAAGTTCTTGCGGAATTTCAGCCACAGAAATGCGATCGCAGCAGCTGATAGCAGATAGATCCAATATACACGTTTGAGGGGGTCGAAAAATACCGAGAGTATTTCCGACCCTATGCCCAAAATCGTATTGTCAGGCGTCATCTCTTGCTTGTGTCGCCTGTGGCGATGATCATCAACAGAGTTAAAACTGCCATCAGCCGCAATCCGGAGTTGTCAGTCAGTTTCAGCACCCTTGCTCGCACCGACCGACTCGATCAGGTCCGCAAGTTCCGAAGTCGCGTCATTCTTTCGCTTGGTGAGATTGAATGCGTCGCCGAGCAGATTTTGCAGCTTGACCATATGAACCATGTATTCCCCCATGGACGAACCGCTTGCAGTCTGATAGTTCCCGTTCCCGTCAATTCCGACTACCTGGTTTCCATCCAGATGAACCGGGCTGAAACCGATCAGGCGATTCATTCTGACGGCTGTCTCACCCAGGTCTTTGCCTGATGTCTGCATCGCCATCGAGAATCCTTTCAATTCACCCCAATGCTTCGCATAGGCGCGAAAGGCTTCGCTGACATCGCCGTTGGCTTCGACAATGGTGATCAGTTTCTGCAGATCCTTGTAGACAGACCCCGCGTATTTGAATGTCGCTTCAGCGAGCACCTGTTCCCACTTCATCTTGATTGTAGCTGCGATTGTCTCCAGTTCGGCGCGCTGGGCATCGGTGAGAGCGTTGCTGTCCGCCGCAGTGATCAATTTGCGTCCTTCTATGAACGCACCGACAATATCCGATAGATAGCTGGTATTCCCACCCTTGTCCGCATCGGCCGCGTAGTAGGCGTGTGCGAATGTCATTTCGGTTTTAAGGTCGATTATTCCATCGTTGTTCAAGTCGGCCACATCCAATACTTCCGGCTTGCGTTTGGCGATGCCATACGCCTGGTTCGGGTCCAGACTGATTGCATGCGCCGGTGCGCCGAAATATCCGAATGCCTCATCCCAGACGTGTTCCTTTCCAGAATAGTGGCGTCCTTCCTTGTAGGGTTTGTCGTTGGGATTCTTCTCCGCAGACAATCTTTCGTCCAGGTAACTGTCCACAGCCTGATGGTAGAACACAGCGCCCATCATGAATTTGGAAATCAACTGACCGTAGTCATAGCCGGTGCTCGGATCATAGCCCTTATTCGCAGATGATGCCTTGTCAATCATGAATTCAAGGACTTCCGGTCCGGTCATGTATCCAGGCCAACTATTCACCGCGCCTTTGTATGTTTTTCCTTTCAGATCCTTGCCTTTGGAAATTTCGTCGACCATCGTCTGCTTGATGGGAAACCCTTCCTTTGATGTCGGGTCCAGAATCTCACGGCCCTCGTCCTTTCCGGAATAATACGTCATCATCTTCGCTTTCAGTTCCTCATTCGGCTCGCCATTGCCTTTGCCGGCAAGCTTCTTGATGGAATTGTGCAGTACGATCCTGGCAGTCTGTCCCGAATAGGATGTAGAATCAGTCTTGTTTCCGGTGTAGCCCTTCACGGTTACCGGGAAGTTTCCGTAGACCTCCGAATCCGATTGTGCAAGTGCCGGTAACAAAGTTCCAGCGAAAATTATTGTGAGCAATGTTTTAAATTTCATCGGTTAACTCCAGTGTTGTCGGAAAATATGATGTTAATGACAATGATAATCATTATTATTATACATTACAACATGACAGTTTCAAAATTTTCTCGACCCAAGTGCAAACGGGATCCGCGCGCAATTGTTCGTCTCTTGACCGGAAATCCTACAATTAAGGTTTACAATAACGACATGGACCTTTTTGAGGAGCAAGCGAGGGGTTCGATCCAGTCGTTGTAGTTACGAAAATTCCGCTGCAGCCGTTGCGGACGCCTCAAGATCACAACATCCCATTGCCATGTATTGCACTGCGATTTCACTGCATCAAAACACACCGAAATGATTGTACTTCTGATTTCAGGATTGCTGATCTTCATGCTCGCTTCGGTGTCGTTCGGGCAGACCGACGATGAATTGCTGCCGGCGGAAGAGGCATTTGCGTTCAGCAGCGAACTGGACGGTGATGAGCTGGTTGCGACCTGGAACATCGCAGATGGATACTACATGTACCAGGACAAGTTTGCGGCTGAATCACAGACTGATGGTATTCAGCTCGGTCAACTGATTCTGCCCGCGGGGACGATGAAAGATGACCCGCTGTTCGGTGAGGTCACAGTCTATACCGAACGTGTCGAGGTGCGTATTCCAATCAACGCGGACGAAGCGGTCCGCACCGCCAAGCTCGAGATATGGTCGCAGGGTTGCAACGAACCGGTAGGTGTCTGCTACCCGCCCAACAGGAACGAAGTGACCAAGCTGCTGTCGTTCATTGCTTCTGCATCCGCGGATACCGGCACATTTGAGGAGTCTCAGGACGCACAATCAATCGACGAAACCAAACCCAATGCCCTGGACAATCTATTTTCGAGCATGCCGGCAGTGACCGCCGACAATCTGCTCGACGTGGACCAGGCATTCGTTCTCAATGCCTGGCAGGTGGATGGGGAGAGCCTGTTGGCTGCTTTCGACGTGACTCCCGGCTATTACCTGTACCGGGACAAGCTGGTGTTCGATATCACCGGTGACGCGATGGGGCAGCAGCCGGAACTGCCCGAAAGCGTGCTCATGGATGACAAATTCTTCGGTCCGACGTCCATCTATCCGGAAAATTTCGATGTCAGGATTCCATTGACGCGTTCCAGCCCGAACCCCGGCAAACTGCTTCTTACCGCGACCTACCAGGGCTGCGCCAAGGACCTGATCTGTTATCCCCCGGTCACCAAGACATTCGACATCCGGCTACCTTCACTGATCCAGTCAGCTCGCGCCGATGATTCGTCACCGTCAGGTAGCGGATCAGGTGCCGACGATGCTGGAGACAGTACGATCTGGTGGCTGCTTCTGACAGCTTTCGGGACTGGCATCCTCCTGACGTTCACACCGTGTGTGCTGCCATTGATTCCCATCCTGTCTTCCATCGTAGTGGGCAGTGATGAGTCGAACACCGGGGTGCGCGGCGGAATGCTTTCAATCATCTATGTGTCCGGCACCATCGTCGCCTACGCAACTGTGGGTGCGGTTGCCGGTGCGACCGGCGATCAGTTGCAGGCTTATTTTCAGAACGCTTGGGCCCTCAGTATCATGAGTGCGGTATTCGTCCTGATGTCACTGTCGCTGTTTGGGTTTTATGAGATCCGGATGCCCACTGCGTTCGAGTCGCGGGTTCAGCAAAGCACAATGAAAATCGGAGGTGGCAAGACCGGTGCCGTTTTTGTGCTCGGCTTGCTGTCGGCACTTGTCGTCAGTGCCTGCGTGTCACCCCTGCTCATTTCGATTCTGGGCATTGCCATTGCCAAGGCCGACCCGTATCTCGGTGCTTCGATGATGGCGTTCATGGCACTCGGGATGGGTGCGATCCTGATTGCGATCGGTTTCGGCTTCGGGGTTGTGCTGCCGAAAGCGGGCCCTTGGATGGACCGGCTCAAGCAGGTCATGGGTGTCATGATCCTCGCGGTTGCGATTTATCTTCTCGGCAACATCCCTCAGGTACCGGTGTTGGTACTATGGGCGGTGCTGTTTATCGTCACCGGCGTATATCTCGGCGCCACCCAGCAACTGCCTGAAAACCCCGGTGGTTGGAGATTGTTGTGGAAGGGGCTCGGCCTGGTTCTGGTATTCTGGGGCGCGCTGTCGTTGATCGGCGGAGTGATGGGCAACCGCGACGTGCTGCAGCCGCTTACACAGCTCGCGGCAACTCCTCAGGCTCTCACCGCTGAAACGGACATGAGATGGTCTTGATAGACAGAAGAAAGGTTGCTGCTGTGGCAGCGATTTTCACAGTGGCTTTGACTGCACTGGTCGCAGGTGTGGTGTGGCAGCAGTATGCATCATCCATGCCATCCATCGGGGAAATTGATGACCTTCGCAAGTTCGAGAGCAGCTGGCGGCCGATCAACAGTGAATCGTCGGTCCGGGTGGATGACTGGAAGGACAAGACGGTTGTACTGAATTTCTGGGGAAGCTGGTGCCCACCCTGTATAGAGGAAATGCCGCTTCTGGATCGGTTCAATGCGGAATATGGCGGTCAGGGCATCCGGGTCGTGGGTTTTGTGATCGACCGGGAAGAGGCCGCGAAAGATTTCCTTGAATCCAATCAAATCCGGTTTCCATCGCTCATCGCCGAAATGGACGTTACCGACGAATTGATGGAGTCACTCGGCAACGATGACAGCGTGTTGCCGTATACGGTGGCATTCAGTCAGTCTGGAAAACGAACTTTTGTGCATGAAGGCCCCGTGGCGGAGGAGGATCTGCAGAAACTGATCGAGTGATTCCGAAACTCGCCTGTGATCTGTGATTTCGGTAAATTGTTGCTAAAATCACCGAAAATATGATTAAATGCAATTAAAATAAGTATAATCTTGCCGAATTATGTATTGAAATGTTGTATACCACAATGACGAAGATTCTTGTTTTACATGGCCCCAATCTGAATCTCCTGGGTACCCGGGAGCCTGAGCTTTATGGACGGGTGACGCTAGACCAGATTAATCAACGAGCTGCAAAGCTCGCGCAGGAAGCGGGTTTCGAGGTCACGGCAAAGCAAAGCAATGCCGAACACGAACTCGTGAATGTGCTGCAGCAAGCCGCTGCTGAGGATGTGGGATTTATCGTATTCAACCCGGCCGCCTACACGCATACCAGTGTCGCGATCAGGGATGCGATCATCGCTTCGAGAATCCCATTTATCGAGGTTCACCTGTCCAACATATTCCAGCGCGAGGAGTTTCGCCATTATTCCTATCTGTCCGATATCGCGCAGGGCGTGATCTGCGGATTGGGCGCACAGGGCTATGATCTGGCTTTGCAGGCGGCTGTGGAATATCTCCAGAAACAAGAGAGTGGGGGTTAGGGCATGGATTTGCGGAAGGTTCGCAAACTGATTGAAATCTTCAACGCTTCCAAGCTCAGCGAGATTGAGATTCGCGAGGGTGACGAGTCCATCAGACTCACCAGGACTCCAGCAATCACACAGGCACCGGCACAGGTATCAGCCGTTGCCCCCGAATTCGCGCATGTATCACCACCGGACCTGGGAATTATTCAGATCGATGATCAGGCTGAAGGCGATACATTTGCTGTCAAGTCGCCGATGGTGGGTACATTTTTCGCCTCTGCCTCCCCGAACGACCCGCCATTTGTGAGTGTGGGTGATCGCGTAAAAACCGGAGACCCTCTGTGCTTGATCGAGGCGATGAAAATCTTCAACCAGATCGAAGCGGAACAAGGCGGAACAATCGTCAAGGTACTGAAGGAAGACCACGATCCCGTGGAATACGGTGAACCGATTTTTCTGCTGAAAGAATGATCGAAAAAGTCGTCATCGCCAACCGAGGCGAAATTGCGCTGAGAATTCTGCGCGCCTGTCGCGATCTTGGCATAGCCACAGTGGCGCTGCATTCCGATATAGACGGCGAGGCGAAATATGTCAAACTGGCCGATGAGTCGGTGTGTATCGGTCCGGCCCCTGCAACCCGGAGCTATCTGAATATTCCAGCAGTGATCGCCGCGGCAGAGGTGACGAACGCCAATGCCATCCACCCCGGTTACGGATTCCTTGCGGAAAACGCCGATTTTGCGGAAAGGGTGGAGCAGAGCGGTTTCACTTTCATCGGACCCTCCCCCCAGGCAATTCGTACCATGGGCAACAAGATTGAGGCGATCCGAACGATGCAGAAAGTCGGACTGCAGTGCGTCCCGGGTTCGGGAGGAGCTTTGGGAAATGATATCGAGGATACCAAGGCCCAGGCCAAGAGGATTGGATTTCCTGTGCTGATCAAGGCAGCTGCCGGTGGAGGTGGAAAGGGATTGCGTCTCGTGGAAAATGAATCACAGTTGCAGTCCGCACTGGCTCTGTCCGTCAACGAGTCGGCGATGGGGTTTGGAGATTCGACCCTGTACCTTGAAAAATTCCTGCACAACCCCCGACACATCGAGATTCAGATTCTGTCAGACCAATATGGAAATGCTGTACATCTCGGCGATCGCGACTGCTCGATCCAGCGTCGCAGGCAGAAACTGATCGAGGAGGCGCCGGCATTTGATGTCAGCGAGGAAATGCGAGAACGACTCGGCCAGCAGTGTGTGACGGCCTGCAGGGAGCTCGGCTACACCGGCGCGGGTACTTTCGAGTTTCTCTTCGATGGCAGGGAGTTTTACTTCATCGAGATGAACACGCGGGTGCAGGTGGAGCACACTGTCACCGAAATGGTGACGGGAATCGACATCGTCAAGGAACAGATTCGAATCGCCGGCGGCGCGACACTGTCTCTCAAACAGGACGAGATCCGGATCGAAGGCCACGCAATCGAATGCAGGATCAATGCCGAACATCCGCAGACGCTGATACCGTCACCGGGCAGGATCGTTCGTTATCACCCGCCGGGAGGCCCCGGTGTCCGTGTCGACTCGCACATATACAGCAATTACGAAATCACCCCCCACTACGATTCGCTCATTGCCAAGGTGGTGGCCCACGGTCAGGACCGTGCCGAAGCGATCTCTCGCATGAGAGGCGCATTGGAGGAATTGGTGGTTGATGGAGTCGAAACAACGATAGAGCTGCACCAGAACGTTCTGATGAAGAGGAAATTCCAACGCGGCGCGACTGATATCAATTATCTTGAGCGCATTTTTGCGAAACAGATGAGTTCGTGAATAATTCAGACTGGAATAGTGTCTCAGTCAGCTGCCGCTGCGACCTGTCCGACAGCGTGACAGAAATCCTCGAAGAATTCGGTGCCGGCTCTGTTTCTGTACTGGTGCCCGACGACGACAATCGCACCACCATCACCGCACTCTATAATCTGGATGAACTGAATTTGGAGTCGTTGTTCGGCAAACTGGAATCGCTCAGACAGGACGACGACCGGTTTCAGATCAAGCAGGAGATACTTCATGGACGGGACTGGGTGAGGGAGTCGCAGAACCGATTCAAGCCGATACTGGTCAATGATCGATTGTGGATCGTCTCACCGTGGCATGAGATCGACTCTTCTGTGACCGACAAGGTGACAATCAATCCTGGTCTGTCGTTTGGGACCGGACATCACCCAACCACCAGAATGTGCATCGAGTTCCTGACCAATCATCGGCTGGATGACTGTGAAGTCGTCGATTTTGGTTGTGGAAGTGGCATTCTCGCGCTGTCAGCACTGAGGCTAGGCTGTCGATTCGCCTGGGGTGTCGACACTGATACTGATGCGCTTGATGAGAGTGCCGACAATGCCGACCGAAACAACTTGGGGTTTCGCTTCATGGCAATTCATCCGGACAATTTACCTTCTGATATCCAAGCCAATGTAGCCTTGGCGAATCTTCACCTTGACGTGTTGTTGGAATTGTCGGAAACCCTGAAATCGATGGTGGACGATGACGGCTGGTTGGTCATGTCCGGAATTCTGCGCTCACAGGTGAAACGGATCAAGGAAGAATATGAGGATACGTTTGATCTGGACATGAACTACGAAGACAATTGGGTGCTGATGTCCGGCAGGAAAAAGACCTCGATGACCTGAACCGGTGAGCGGATTGTCCGCTCTCGCGCAAAGCAGAAATTCCTATACACGCTTGGCGTTCGTTATAATCAAACCGGTAGATTACATTTGGTATTTCGGACACGGATTGAGAATTCATGGACTACGATAAGGCCTTTGCTGACTCCCTCGGGCAATTGAAAGCAGCGGGAAATTATCGCGAGTTCACTGATCTTGAGCGGCACGCCGGACAATACCCGCGTGCCACCGATCACTCGATCGGTCGGGAGATCACGATCTGGTGCAACAACGACTATCTTGGGATGGGTCAGCATCCGGATGTGGCGGATGCGATCTGCAATACCGTGAGAGATATAGGTGCCGGGGCCGGAGGCACCCGCAACATCGCGGGTACCAGTCATCCCCTCGTTGAACTGGAAGCCGAGTTGTCCAGCCTGCACAACAAGGAAGCCGCTTTGGTATTCACGTCCGGATACGTCACGAATTCCACCGCATTGAGTACGCTCGGGAGACTTCCCGGCATGGTGCTCTTTTCCGATTCCCTGAATCACGCGTCCATGATTGAAGGTGTCCGTTTCGGCAAGTGTGAGCGACATATATTTCGGCACAATGACGTGGACCATCTCGAAGAATTGCTGCAAAGTGTCGATGCAGACCGTGCCAAGCTGATTGCATTCGAGTCGGTGTACTCAATGGACGGCGACATCGGCCCGATCGGGGAAATCTGCGACCTGGCGGACAAATACAACGCACTGACCTATCTGGACGAGGTCCATGCGGTTGGTCTGTATGGCGAGTCAGGTGGTGGCGTTGCCGAGAGGGACGGCGTTTCAGACCGGGTTGACATCATCCAGGGAACGTTGGGCAAGGCCTTTGGTCTGATCGGCGGGTACATCGCCTCAACCTCACTGCTGGTTGACTATGTCCGAAGTTTCGGGAATGGATTTATCTTTACGACGGCGATGACGCCTGCCAATGCTGCCGGTGCCCTGGTGAGCATTCGGCATGTCAGACAGAACGTGCATCTTCGAATTACACTCCATACAAACGTAAATACTCTCAAGTCGAGGTTGCGGGAGGAAGGCCTCCCGCTTCAGGAAACCCCAACCCACATCATACCGATTATGGTGCGGGACGCCAATCTGTGTCGCGAAGCCAGCCATAAACTGCTGCACGAACATGGGATTTTTGTTCAGCACATCAATCACCCGACCGTTCCGGTTGGTACTGAACGGTTGAGGATCACACCCACACCTCTGCACACGAATGAAATGATAGAGGAGTTGGTGGAGGCTTTGGTTGATGTTTTCGACTCGCTTGGGATCAAGAGAGACAAATAGAGTCTTGAATTTTGGTTGCCTGACGATTCGCCGGCTGGAACCGGCGAAGTCCCTATTCCGAACATGACCGCAACCTGGCAGGCGACAGCAACTTGCTGACAGAGCTGATCTGATGGATTTCTGTATTCAATTGTCGGCGGACTATCCCGACAAATCCTACGGCGGCGACCGGGTTTATCGGGATATGATCGAGCAGGCTGAGTTGGCGGATCGACTGGGATTTGAGTCCGTCGCCATTACCGAGCATCATCTGATCAACTGCCTGATGATGCCGGCACCCCTGCAATTTGCGGTGAAGATCGCGGCACACACCCGGCGCATCAATATCATTACTGCGGTGGTCGTTCTACCCTTGCACGACATGCGCGTGTTCGCAGGTGAGATTGTGGCGGCGGATATATTCACCGAGCGGAGACTGCTTCTCGGTGTCGGGCGCGGCGCCTACAAGTTTGAGATGGAACGATTGGGTGTGCCGATTGTGGAGACGCAGGAGCGATTCGATGAATCGCTTGAGGTGCTTCAGGCGTTGCTTTCGGATGAGGAGGTATCGTGGAGCGGAAAGCACTACAATTTCGAGTCGTTGACGATCATGCCGCGTCCGGTGAGACCGGGCGGACCGCCGATGATGATCGCGGTCGTCAATCCCGCGAACGTCTACAGCTACGCAAGCAGGGGCATGCACATTCAGACGACACCACTGTCCGGAAATCAGGAACTGCTGGAAAGACAGGTGGAGAACTTCAAGCTGGCGAAGAGCGAACTCGACGACGATGCAGATGACATCACACTGACTCTTTCGAGAGTCGCTTTCATCTCGCGAAATGAGCGTGGCCGTAAACGGCATGTGGAAACTGCTCATGCCTACTACAGTCGGTTCGATAATGTGTTTACCGGACCCGGAATCGTTGATGCGGGGATGATCCGCCCGCTTCCCCGAAACCAGACGTTGGAGGAACTGGCCGAGAATATCCTGATCTGTTCGTCGAACGAGATGGTTGACAGACTTGCGCCGTATGCGGAGCTCGGCATTGACCGAATGGTATTCAACATCAATTTTGGGATTGATCAGCAACAGCAGCTTGAGTGTGTTCAAGTGTTAGGTGAAGAAGTCATGCCGCACTTCGTCAATTGATCTTGAAACTTGAATGAAAAGCGATTCGGATGATCGAAGACACATTCAGTATTGAGGGACGGGGGCCACCCCTTTTCCTGATTCACGGAATCGGTGCCGCACGAAGCGCATGGAGATTCCTGTTACCGGTTTTGAAGGAGCAGTTCACGGTCGTGACTTACGATCTCAGAGGACATGGCAGTTCAGCCTTGCCGGATGGAGAGTTTGGAATCGATGATCTGGTCGACGACCTTGAGCAGATACGAAAGACGACCGGAATCGATCAAGCTCATTTTGCCGGACATTCTCTTGGTGGCATGATCGGACCGGCGTACGCCAGACAATACCCCGGTCGAGTCTTGTCACTGGGATTGTTATCCACTGCCGCTGGCAGAACCGAGGATGACAGCAGCAAGGTCTGGAGTGTCGTTCACGAGATGGAACGCGAGGGTATCGGAAATGTCCTGCCAACACTGACTCAGAGATGGTTTACGGATCAGTTCATCGAACGACATCCGGAAGTGGTCGAAGCACGACTGAAACAGGTTATGGATACCGATGCGGGTGTGTTTCTCAATGTCTTCAGAATTTATGCAGGTACTGAAATGCTTCCGTGGTTGCACGAGATTACACAGCCGGCTCTGGTTCTGACCGGTGAGAACGACGGCGGATGCAACCCTCGTCTCAATCGCATGATCGCGGACAGGCTTCCAAATTCGAAGTTGGTGATATTGCCAAACTACAAGCATTCAATTCTTCTCGAAGCCGGAAAGGAAGTTGCAGCTCAGATTATCAGATTCATTCAGGATTTGGAATCCTGACCTGACTCAGAATCCAATTTCTCGCGCAACTCTTTCACAACGGCAATTCCATCATAGGTGATTACCTGTTTTCGCCAATTGAGTTGATTTCGGCAAGAATCGGATTGATTGAATTTCTTTAAGGGAACATAACGTACAAAATCATGCCCGCGCCAATTTCAATACGAATGTCTCCTCGAACATGGTTCATGCTGATCGTGCTCTCGGTTTTATGGGGCGGGTCTTTCTTCTTCAATGAAATTGCGCTGAAGGAAATTCCACCGTTGACACTCTCAATGTTGCGTGTGGGCGGCGCGGCACTCGTCTTTTGGACTTACGTACTTGCCACGGGCCGTCATATACCTCGTAATCCGCGCTTATGGGGTGCTTTCTTCATCATGGGAACTTTGAACAATGCCTTTCCCTTCTCACTGATAGCATTCGCCCAAACGGAAATCGCTTCATCTTTGGCATCAATCATCATCTCGACAACTCCTCTTTTTGCGGTGGTTATAGCCGGTGTTGTACTGCCTGATGAACGTTTGACTCCGCGGCGTATGTTGAGTGTCATAATCGGGTTGGCCGGAGTTATCACTATGATTGGGCCGTCGGTCCTTCGCGGAATCGGAAGTGATGTGCTCGCCCAGTTCGCGATGTTGGGGGCGGCTATCTTTTACGCATCATCGACAGTTTACGCGAGAAGATTCAAGGAGGAAGGGCTGACACCAAGTGTGCTGGTAACAGGTCAGGTCACCATGTCCTCGCTCCTATTGATCCCAACGGCACTCTATTTTGACCAACCTCTATCGATTGGCTTACCGAGCGGTGATGTTATTGTAGCTGTATTAGGTGTCACATTCTTGTCCACAGTGCTCGCCTACATTCTGTATTTCAGGATATTGTCAGCGTCGGGCGCGACCAATGTCGCACTGGTTGCGTTCCTGATCCCGGTGTCTGCCATTCTCTTGGGCGTGGGTATTCTCGGCGAGTCTTTGACTGTAATTCAGGTAGTGGGTATGGTATCGATTGCGCTGGGGCTTGCAATCATGGACGGTCGCTTGTTTCAGATTCCTAAACTCAGACTTCCTGACCTCTAATCATTGAGTATTTTGGATCTGTCCGAGCCTCCCAATACGAATCAAGTATGAAATCTCCTGACTTGGCTTTCGACCGAAATAGCTAATGTTCCATAACCAATTGGATCGGCCTGGCCTGTTCTATACGGTTTCTCCGCTTATCCGAATTCAGTGCATTCCAAAGGTCGTTGCGCCGTTGCAAGTTCAACCAGAATTCCGCCGAATTGTCGAATACCCTGGACAGCATCAGCGCAGTATCAACCGTAATGACACGGCGGTCCATGCACAATTCGTTGACAGTTGTTCGGCTTACCCCCAATGCTTTGGCTAACTGCCCCTGAGTGAGTCCCATCGGTGAAAGAAACTCCTCAGTCAGTATTTCACCGACACCAACCGGTTTACGCTTGGTAATGTTCATAACTTGCTTCATCTGTAATCAGGATAATCCAAATAAATTTCCGAAACCTGCATGTGTTCTTCTGACCATTTTATTCTCAATCGCCATTGACTATTGACACAAACTGGGTGTTTTCCAGCTGAATTGCCCTTTAGTTTCTCAAATTGTTATCCGGCGGCAATCTCAGATCAACTTTACGAGTGAATTCATCATTTTGATAGTAGTTTTTCTTATTCGAAAATCGAATCCAGAGATGAAAATCAACGCAACTCGCAAGACTGAAGTCAAACTACACAGAAGACGATTAGCGAATTTATACCGGTTTTTCGCACGTTCAGCGGCCTATTGGGTGCACATCACACTGAAATTGAAAGAGCTGTCATTTGATTTAATCGGTCTGAATTTCGTTATCACCAATCTTACATAATCGAATCCTCATACTATCGATAGAAGATACAATCATTGAGATTCAAGAGAATTTCCGATAAATTCTCAATTTGCTCGCGACATGTAATAGTTTGCGGTCCACAATTTTTGTTTGTCCGTTCATTTGAGTTTGACAGAAGATGATTACTCAGTCTTTAGCTGCCGACTGGTATGTCGACTCTGAGGTTTACCAAAAGGAACGGGAGCGAATCTTTGCGCCAGCCTGGTGGCTGATCGCTCCGTTGTGGCAACTAACCAATCCCGGCGACTATGTCAGCGACAGAATCTGCGGCTGGCCGGTTTTCGTCATCCGGTCCGAAGACGGGGAGTTGCGTGCCTTTCTCAATGTATGCCGCCATCGTGGTGCAAGTGTGTTGCCAGAAGGTGCGGGAACGACCAAAGCCATTCGCTGTCCCTATCATGGTTGGCTGTATGACGATCGCGGTCAATTGCTCAAAGCACCGAAATTCGGTGCGGACTTGGAAAACGACTGTAACAGGCTATCGTTGCGCGAGATCGGGATTCACATCTGGAACGATCTCGTCTTTGTCAAGATCAACACAGAACTTGGCACAGATTTCGATGAGTGGATCGGTGAGGTCGATTCGCTGTGTCAGTCTTTCTCGAGTCCTGCTGATTTGGACTACCACGGTGAGTTTACCGTTACCGGTGAATTGAACTGGAAGACTTATTGCGACAATACTGTCGAGGGATATCATCTGAATCTGGTTCACCCTAGACTCGGCCGAGCACTCGCTGATGGTGGAGTGGAACTCTTTTCAGCGAATGACGGTCGTTCCGTTGTGTTTGATGTCACACACGGAAGCGACGGTGGTGGTGAGTCCTTGCGCGGGCGCAAAGGGATGTGGATTTATCACTTCCCCGGATTGCAGTTGGTTCTAGGTCAGAATATTTTTAAAGCAGAACGGGTCGATTCAATGAATCCGACAACTGTCCTCTCGAAAAACTGGGCTTGGTATTCAGGATTGAGTGAAGCCGAAAGGGACGAGTCGTTTCGGTGGGCGAAGCAGATTGTTGAGGAGGATTTCAGCATTTGCAGTCAGGTGACTCGTAATATGCAATCAGGCGCGTATTTATCCGGTCCGTTATCACCTGCGATGGAAAGCCATGTTGCACGATTTCAACAAATCGTCCAGGAAACTATAAAAGACTGATGGTCGCAGTTTTGAATGCAAGGCTTGACTTGGATGATGATATGGTGATCAAGCCTGCGATATATTCTTTTCAAATTACGAGGATTAAAAGCACCTGATCCGTCCCCTTTATGCATTCATGAATTAGAAGGAGAATGAACGACGGGTGAATATTTGCGCACTATTGATGCGAGTTTTTACATCTCATAAATGGAAGTGGACCGAATTACCATCCTTTAGTCCGAAAGCAGCAATATCAATGAAAATGACTGTCGAATGCCATAAAAGAATTACCGCCGACGAAATTCCGTGAAATAATCCACGAAAAAATGAAGTACTTACACTGTAAATTACGAAATTCGCTTGGGATAGCTATTCATCAGATCCCGTGTTGGAGCGTCCCTTCAGAAAAGCCGTTATAATTCCAGCAAGTACCGTTGAAATTGATGCTGCTGCAACGATTGGAAAGCCGAAATAAGCGCAAAGTAAGGCGACAATTAGCGCAGTCATGCCGAGTCCGAACCCCATCCACTGGCCTCTGCGTACGTCAGACTTCTGTGCTGTCAACGCATCCATTTCCCAATTCTGTCTATGGGATTGTTCCTTCTCTGCTAACGTTAAAATTCGCTCAGCAGATCCAGGTAGAATCTCTTCGTAATTTCCGAACAGGCTTGGAGGTGGTAGCGGCCCTTTGAACGATTCGGCTTCGATAATCGCTATTCTGGTCTCATCAGGCAAGCGTTCTAAAATATCTTGTGAAATTGCGTGGCTTAGTTTGGCGTCGTCCTTCTTAGCGGGAACTGTTGATTTAGGTGATTGATTACGCTGTGTCTTCTTTCTGCGTGTCATATCTGTAAATTTCTTCTGCGTGCCACATATCCTGACCAATCATCTCCATGTCGGTACCATATCCCTCAGCATATTTAATCGGGGCGACATTAGCTGGATACAGAAGCCCAACGGATGTAAGGCCACTTAGAACGGCGGGAAGGATGGTCACTGATTTCCTGTTTCTTTTGTACTTCATGGATGTGATTATATAGATACAAAAATTTTGAATTCAATACTAATAAATTCATCCGTACAGTGCACCCCGCGCAAAACATATCCGACATGTCGGCGTCAAAAGTCCTCGCGCTCAGATTGAACCTGAGAAACCCGGTTGTCCATGAAGTCGTCACTCACACGTTCGTCTGAGAAAAAGAAACTATCCCAAGCATGTTCAATCGGTGTCAAGATTCGATCCTTGCCGACAACTTGAACCATAACATGCGTCACATCGTCTGAAAAACGGGCTTCGTTAGGTAGCCTGACAGCTTGGGTATTATTGTTGACAAATATTGATCCTTTTAACATAAACTTTTCATTTGGCATTGGTTGTGAATGTACATTTCATAAGTTATATACAAGAGACGGTACCGTTTAGGAGACTTTTGAAGTAGCATCGGTTTAACGTTCGACCGATGCCTGATCGACCTCATTGGTATGCGGGACCTGTCCCGTGAATTTCTCCGAACAGAGATCCGTCCGCTTGTAAAATTCAAACAGAGTTGTTTTAACGGCCTCCAGTAATGTCCAATATGGTGCCGGTGCAATAGGATGCTTTCTCGGAAAGAAGCCAGATTACGCCTTCAGCGACTTCTTCGGGACTTCCCACCCGATTCAAGGGGATCGTGTGTTTTACTTGTTCAAATCTTTTCGAGCCACCGACACTTTCATGCATGTCGGTGTCGATAAATCCCGGGCGAACTGCATTGACTCTGATGTTCTCACTGGCTACTTCCTTCGCGAGACCGATAGTCAAAGTATCAATGGCAGCCTTTGAAGCCGCATAGTCCACATAGTCGTTGGCTGCTCCCAATCTCGCGGCCCCGGATGATATGTTAATGATTGACCCGCCATTTCCACCGTGGTTCGTGGACATTCTTCGGACAGCTTCACGGGCACATAGGAAACCTCCTACAACATTTACATCGAAAATATGCCTGATCCGTGCTGCGTCGAGGTGTTCGACGCGGGTCAAAGGCGCGAGAACGCCGGCACTATTGACAAGTGCTGTGATTGAACCGACTGATTCGTCCAGTTTCCTGAACATGTCGACCACTTGCTCTTCCTGCGAAATGTCACACTTCACTGCGAGCGCTTTCCCACCTGAATTTTCGATTTGTCCGACGACTTGCTGTGCTGCGTCCTCTCGTTCCACATAACTGATGGCGACGGTGTAATCATGTCGGGCAGCCAGAATTGCAGTTGCCGCTCCAATACCTCTGCTGCCACCGGTGATCAGAATCACTTTGTCAATATCTTTTGAAGTCATAAATTTCTGTTACTTGTATTTCAGTTCGCGAATCTGGGGTATCTTCGTTTATCGCCCATATCATCAAGTTCTTTGTGGGAACGGATGTAATCGTCTGCTGCATTGCGGAACGGTTGGAAATCCCATGAACCTGTTCGATTTTTGTTCACAATTTCCTGAATCATCAATCGCGATTGCTGACTGGCGACTACTCTTTCCCGAATCTCGTTCAAGTTCCACCTGTTCGCAATTTGCTGTGTGAATGATACGACGGTTTCCCGATAAGCGTCATTTTCAGTCAGATTATCGAGTTCTTGCGGATCGTCATCCAAGTTGAACAGCATCGGAGGTTCTGATTCACTGAATATGAACTTGAGGTGACCCTCACGAATCATGACCATAGGCTCAATCGCGCATTCTGCTGCGTAGTGGGAAATCGCGTAATCCTGCCCTTTTGCACCGTTTTCAGTCATCAGCGGATAAAGACTGCTACCGTCAATGGAGTTGTGATTATCAGGTGATATTCCCTTGCCTTCAGTTGCGATATCAATCAATGTGGGCACAAGATCGACCAGTGAACATGCACTGTCAATTCCACACCGAATGATCCCGGGTCCTGCCGCGATCAACGGTATTCTCGCCGCCTGTTCAAAGAAGTGCATTTTGTACCAAAGTCCTCTCTCACCCAGCATGTCACCATGGTCCGCAGTCACCAAGATGACTGTGTTTTCAATAAGACCGGTGCTTTTAAGTGCATCAATGAATTGTCCGATGTGATCGTCAACGTAAGTGACGTTGGCATAGTAAGCGTGACGGACATTTCGTATAGACTGTTCGTCCGCAGGATCCACATCCGCCTGAATGCCGCGAATGATTCGCATGCTGTGAGGATCTAAGTTGACATCGGTGGGCGACAGCGATGGCAAATCAATTTTGTTATGTTCATAGAGGTCCCAGTACTTTTTTCTCGCGACGTAGGGATCGTGTGGATGTGTGAAGGACGAGACCATGACAAACGGTCGCTGCTCAGGTTCGCGGGCATAGTCGTACAGTTTCCTGATCGCATGAAATCCCACCTCATCGTCGTATTCAAGTTGATAGGTGATCTCCGCACTTCCGGCCTCGTGGACACTGCTCATGTTGTGGTACCAGACATCAATTCGCTCTTCGGGTTTGAGCCAGTTCGGTGTGAAGGAATAGTCCGCCGGATAGATATCTGTTGTCAGGCGCTGGGAGAATCCGTGCAATTGATCCGGACCGACGAAGTGCATCTTCCCAGACAGGCAGGAATGATATCCAAGCTGTCGAAGGTAATGACAGAAAGTGGGGATTGATGAAGAAAATTCTGCGGCATTGTCGTATGCTTGGATGTCGAAAGGCAACCGACCGGACATGAACGAGAATCTCGCAGGCGCACATAGAGGTGAAGGTGTGTAAGCGGCATTGAAGACACATCCTGATTCCGCAAGTCTATCCATATTCGGCGTTTTTACCAGCTCATGGCCGTAGGTGCCGGTAAAGTGCGGAGCCAACTGGTCGGCCATCAATATCAAGATATTCGGTGGTTTTCGCACAGGTTTCATCAGTTTAATCCCACTGCCCGTTCGGCCAACAGCCGAAACGACTATTACAATTGGCTCTCCCGCGGCATGTTGCAACTGTGCGCTGAAAGATTGGATTGGAAACCACCATCAGCTTTTCGTACATGAATCGCCCACTTTGTCACTAACGGTTGAAAATTCTCGGTTAGAAAGCGAAAAATGCCCAATTATCCGAATTATTCACGGAACTCGTTTAGGGCGAGTAATGATAACACTAGGTACTACGTAGCCCAACACACCGTACGTCTGAACTTGATCAATTCAACCTATAAAATTTCAGTTTTACCATAATATCGTCATGCCCCCTTTTGCTCAGTCTACCAACTGATCCGTCGCGCTTGTTTGGCTTTTGCTCCAAGGGCGACCTCTGTTTCGTCAAGGCGATAGATGCCAATTAGGTAGTCATACAATCCCTCTCCAATCTCTTTTCCTGGTGCTGGCCCAGGACCGAAGCTCTTTGTCAACCGGACCATATCGTCACCTTGCTCTTTTGCGTATTTTTCGTTCGCAGCGTAACCGATAATGATCACTAAGCTGAGGTGACAATCGTCTTGTCCGATATGGAGATCCCGGATCAGGGTGCGGTCTTTCATTTCCTGATAAACTAGCGTCTTAACTGCTTCGGGATAAATAGGACATTTTTCCGTCGCTGTGTTACAGGAGGTAAACGCAAGTGAGGCAACCATGACGCTGGTCGTCAAAATGGTGCGTGTAGACATGGTTCCTCTCCTTCGTCACTCGGGAAATTTGATCAGAACATTTTGGAGACTAAGTCGGAACTTTTACTGGGGTTTAATGGGTCAACTCTGTTATCGTGTCATCTCCGCAATGCGAAACTATACTACTACACGGTGTTGGTCTTGTCAGCATTCTCTTTGGTACTTTCCTATATACTCTTGTTTACTGGTCTGAATTCAGTCATTCCGCGCCCTTTTTCGCTGACTTGATCGTCGATATAGATTCTGAGTTTTGAGTTGATCTGTCAATTCGTGTGAGATTCCAAACCTGTCGATTGAACCGAATGTTACGATCGTCAAAGACAACTCGTTTCAAACTTGTGCGTCTGAACCTACTGAATATAGAATTGAATGGCAGGTGCCGAAATTGCACCGTACCGTTTGATTCGCCTCGCGTCGACGAAACGGAATTCAACCAGAACACTATTGGAGGTTGAGGACTCTGTGAAGCAGTCGCAGTCAGCCAAAACTCTTACAACATCACCTCGCGCGACCTATCAGGACGTAATGGATGCTCCGCCACAAATGGTTGCGGAGATTGTCGACGGCACGCTGTACACCAACCGCCGACCAGCTCCGATCTATACTTTTGCGAGTTCGTATTTTGGGCCTATCATCCACTCATCTTTCGGTTATCGCTACAGCAATCCTGGTGAGTGGTGGATAATTCGCGAGCCTGAAATTCATCTGGGCGAGGACATTGTGGTACCGAATTGGACAGGATTTCGTCTCGAGCGGATGCCTGAGATTCCAATGACCGACTACCTCACGATGGCTCCCGACTGGGCATGCGAGATACTTTCGCCTGCGACGCGAAAACTGGATCTGGTCGGCAAGCGGCCGATCTACGCCCGTGAGGGTGTTCGCCATCTTTGGCTGGTGGATCCCGATGCCAAATCACTGGAAGCGTTTGAGTTGCGCGGCACCGAATGGGTATCGATCGACAAGCGGTTCGATGAAGAATCGGTTTCTTTACCACCCTTTGATGCGATCAGTTTCAATCTGGGCTATTTGTGGCCGACGAGTTCCGTATATAAAATACCATCAGACAGTCCAACAGTTGAATCTGAACCGGAGTTGACCGAACCATCGAGTTAAAGTTCAACGGATCAAGTTTCGCCTTCTTTTGGTTTGCTAAATTATTCGGTGAGATGGAACTTCATCTGCTCGGCTGGTGCAAATTGCACATTAGTCGGCTTGCCTGAACGTGGGAATTAGATCATGAGTGAAGCACAAAAATTAAAAGGGACAGTGTTCAAAGAGCTGCATTCGGCTGACGGCATTTTTGTAATGCCAAATTCGTGGAATGCCGGCAGCGCCTGCATGCTGGAAGCAGCGGGTTTCCCCGCAGTCGGTACAACCAGCGCAGGTATCGCCTTCAGTCTGGGCCTCCCCGACTATGAAGGATTGCTTACCCGGGAGACGGCATTGGACGAGACCAGTCGGATTGTCGATGCGATTCGGATTCCGGTCAGTGTGGATGCGGAAAACGGTTACGGACATACACCGGAAGAGGTGGCCGAGACGATCCGCCGGGTGGCCGACACGGGCGCGGTGGGGGCCAGTATCGAAGACTACTCCGCTGCCTATGGCACTGGTGATCTTTACGATCGGATGTTATCGGTGGAGAGAATCGAAGCAGCTTGCGCAGTCGCCGCCTCCCTGTCGTTTCCTTTTACTTTGACCGCGAGAGCCGAGTGTTATCTCAAGGAATACCCGAATCCTTTCGAGGAGTCGGTGACAAGGGTAAACCTCTATCGAGAAGCGGGCGCGGACTGTCTCTATGTGCCCGGTATCAAAGACGCTGAGACCATCGGTCGGCTGGTGAAGGAAGTGGACGGGCCAATCAACGTGGTCATGGGACTTTCTGGCAGCCCAATGAGTGTTCAGCAGCTTGGGAACTTGGGTGTAAAGCGAGTGAGTATAGGAGGGTCGCTGGCTCGGACTACCTTTGGTGTTATCCGTCGGGCGGCTGAGGAAATAAGTTGCAATGGTACCTTTTCCTATTCCCAAGATCAGGTGCCGGACGCAGAGCTCTGTCGATTTTTTACCGATCGGTGGGAATCGTCCGCTTCATAGTCAATCACTTGGTTTTGATCGCTACCATTCCTGTCGCCAGGATCCACTCGCACAGGTTGAGGCAATACCGATTCACTATCCGCAATGTACACGGGACAGGTATTTTTCCGACTGCATTTCGTGCAGCCGACTGGCCGTACGTTCAAATTCGCGTACCAGTCTGGTCCCAGTGTAAAGTTGATCGATGGACGCCTCAGCGGAAACGATCAGGTGAACGGCTCGATCATAGAACTCATCTACCATTTCAATGAATCGACGGGCCTGATTCTCGAATTCCCAGGAAAGGAGAGGAATTCCGGTTACCAGGACGGTGCGGTAGAGATTGGCGATCTCAATGTAATCCGCCTTCGAACGCGGACCATCACATATATCTGAAAATTCAAACCAGACGGCGTGTTCGGCGTGTCCGACCGTTCGGATCTGACGACCCAGAATCTCCAACTGACCTCCCGTCCTGGATTCTCCTCCGCTCAGATGTCGATAGTCGGCTTCCAAAGCTGCATCGGTCTCAGCTCCCAAGGTGCTGTAATAAAGCGTTTGTCCGGACAGCGATTTGAGTCTGTAGTCGGTTCCATCCTCGATCCTGACAACGTCCATCCTCGCGTTGATCAGTCTGATGGCGGGAACGAAGCGCTCTCGCTGAATACCACCCCGATACAGGTCATCGGGTCGCGTATTGGATGTGGTGACAATGATGACACCGCTCTCGATCAGGGAACTGAGCAATCCGGATAGTATGACGGCATCGCCGATATCCAGGACAAAGAACTCATCCAGACAGAGCAGACGGTGTTGTTCGGAAAAATCCCGGCCGATTATTTCCAGCGGATTCTGCATGTCTCGCATATGTTTCAGTGACCCGTGAATTCCCTGCATGAATCGGTGGAAATGGATGCGCTTCTTTGAGGAGACCGGTACGGCTTCGTAAAAAAGATCCATCAGAAAGGTCTTGCCCCGACCAACACCACCCCAAACATAAATTCCGCGAGGCTGCATCGACTTCTTCCCGGCCAATCGTCTAATGAGCCCACTGCCGAGTGTCCGTTTCTTTGCCGCGAGCTGATCGAACAGATGCTGGAATTGCCCAAGTGCATCAACCTGCGCTGGGTCAACAGGCGATTCCAGGCGTTGCATTTCACTGCGGTATCTTTGCAGCAACATATGATCCGACATCGGCAGGCTACCTTCGGGTAAAGAGCGAATACAAAAAATCGACGAAAGACAGTGCATAACTTCTGTCGATCATCACGTTGATCTGGTCGTTGGAGTCCCACCAAATGGTGAGTTCATGGTCGATGAATCGAGTCTTGATCATCCCGAAATTTCTGTCATGCGCACTGAGAAGATCGGTTGAACAATAATCAGCGAAAAATTTCAATACTGAATCTCCCTGAACGGTAAGCACACATTTGCCATGGGTGATGTCAGTCAAATGATCCTGGTGCTCGGTTTCAGAGTTTTCAAGCTTCTGATGCCTCCATACGACATAAGTTGAGAAAGGACTGAATCTCAATAGCAGCATGTTGTCTGCGACGGCCATTTCCCCTGTACCAACGATTCGTTGGATCACTGAATGACAGAACTGATCGAGTTCTTCCATAGTCCCGAACTGGACCTCGAACACAGGGGTCTGTTGTTCGGAAATGAAAAGTTCGCGACCGTCTTGTTCCCACTTGACGGGGTCGACAAGAATTTCTCGGACAAGGGAATCAGGCATTGAATCTATCTCCCGACGCATCGTAGAAACAGGTGGTCCCGACCTTGACTTTTGTCGAAGCTCCCGCAACCGGGGATACCGTCCACAACTCATCACCGTATCTGCGATGGCCATTGCGAAGTAGTGCCAAAGCGATGGATTTGCCCACAGTTGGACTGAAAACAGCCGCCGTCAGGTATCCATTGACTTCCTGCCGGGACGACTGCGAAAGCGATGACTCCGCGAGTACGCCTCCTATGGGAATCTCGGAGACTCCGTCGGCTGCGGTCAGGCCGACCAGTTGCAGTCTGTCGTTGCACTGCAGTCCGGGGCGCCTGAGCAACGCGCGACCGATGAAATCCTTGTTATTGGAGACCATCTTCGCCAGTCCCAGATCACCGGGTGTGGTTCTGCCGTCAATTTCGCGTCCTACAGTCAGGTGCCCCTTTTCAATGCGCAATACATCCAGTGCCTCGAGTCCATAAGGCGTAATGCCAAAATCAGCTCCGATCTCCAGCAACCGCCCAACAAAACTGCTTGTGAATCCGGCCGGAATATTGACCTCAAAGCACAGCTCTCCGGAGTAACTTACGGAAAATATTCGACAGGGCGCGTCCCCCTGTAAACTCCCCTCACGTACCGAGGCGAACGGAAAATGCAATTGGCTGGAATCGATGTCCAGGCCCAGTCTGCCCAGGATTTCCCGAGACCGTGGACCTGCAATGGCGATGGATGCCCAGTTTTCGCTGACATTCATTAATGTGACATCCAGCGCTGGCCACTGAATCTGAGCCAGTTTGGTCAACCAAAGCCAGACCGCATGGGAATTTGCGGTTGTTGCAGTGATGATATAGTGTTCGTCCCCCAAACGCGCAACTACACCGTCGTCAAAAACAATCCCGTCTTCCCGAAGCATCAACCCATATCGAATCTTACCGATTGGCAGTCCGGACACATTGTTGCAGTAAACCCGCGAGAGAAATTTCTCAGCGTCGCGGCCTCTGACTTCAAATTTACCCAAGGTCGACATGTCTACAAACCCGACACCTGTGCGAACCGCTTGCACCTCGCGGATGACAGCTTGCTCGAGAGTTTCGTCAGTTCTGGGAAAATATCGAGAATACAACCAGTCGCCTGATTTCTGAAAAACACAACCCATTTGCTCGAATACCCGATGAGTTGGAGTCCGTCGGATAGGCTTCATCTGTTCACCGGTTCTTGCTGCCGCAATGCCTGCAAACGGGATAGGGGAATACGGTGGGCGAAATGTAGTGTGAGCGAGCTGACCAGGCGGCTCTCCGGTTGCCGCGGCGACCTGACCGATAGCGTTGGCCCAACTGGTTTTTCCCTGGTCGGTTCCCATGCCCGTTGCGGTATATCGCTTCACCAGTTCGATGTCGCGGTAACCTTCGCTTACGGTCTGTGCCAAATCGGCGGCGGTTACGTCATTTTGAAAATCCACGAATGCCCGGTAGTTGTTGCCTGCCGGCAAGTCCGGACAGTCAGTATGATTTTCGACATTCGGAGTTTGGTTGTCGGGATGTTCACTTGACAAACCAATCTGAGTCATGGCTTTTTGTGCCTGGCATTCACTATCCGTCAGTATTGAATCAAGGTCAAATATGCCGCGGCTGGCTCCCGCTGAAAGCAGAGGTCCGCTCTGCTTGGGAGCGACGATGGTCTGTACCTTGCTGTCAAACTGCAAAGTGCCGTGCATGTGGGCTGCCAAATGTACAGTCGGTGTCCAACCGCCGGATGCGCAAACCAAGTCACAGTTGTGACTGATGACCTTGTTGTCCGTCATTTTCACTGCAACTGTTCTGACCCTTCTTCGCCCGCCCGCATCGACTATCTGTTGACCGGGCTCCAGACAGGCAGCGATTTCAATGTTAGCGGCCACACAATCGGAAATAGTCGCCTCTCTTTCCTCTTCATCGGCCACCGCAATAAATGCCCGCCGTCCCGGCCTTACGGCATAGCGATTCAAATACTTCCGAACGGCGCCCGCGAGCATGATCCCGGGTCGATCGTTATTGGGAAAAACCAGCGGTCTTTCGATTGCGCCACTGGCCAGCAGTATTCGTTCAGCGTGGATTTTCCAGAATATGCCGGAATCAGGCGAATCCCCGGACTGATAGGCAAGCACCATCCCATGATCGTAGTGTCCAAACGCTTGGGTGCGCGGGAGCTGGGTGACATGAGGGTATCGGCTGAGTTCGTCGACAGCGTCTGAAATCCACCGGTCAGCCGTGACGTTGCCGATGGATTGCTTTCTCCACAGCAAGCTGCCACCGAAAGTCGGTTCCTGCTCGACCAATACGACACGGGCTCCCTTTCTCGCACAGACAAGTGCCGCGTTCATTCCTGCCGGTCCACTGCCAATGACCAGAATCTGACAGAATTTGTTCCGTTGGTCCATGTTGGTTGGATATCCGCCGGTGCCGGGAACTTCTGTTCGAATTCGACCCAGTCCGGCAAAATTGCGGATCACCTTTTCATAGAACCGATGCCAGCCGAAGTGCGGCCAGAGGAAGGTCTTGTAGTAGAAACCCGCCTGCAGAAACCGGGGACCGAATGACAGCAGTCCGAACACGTCAAAATTTCGGGTTGGCCAATTGTTCTGGCTTTCGACAATCAATCCCTCAGACAGCAGTAATTCTGTGGTTTTCAGATTGGGCACGGGGTTGAGCCCGGGAGCTGTACACCGCACAATGGCGGAAGGTTCTTCCACACCGCAGGACAGAATGCCCCGAGGTCGATGGAATTTGATTGAACGGCCGACGAGATGGATATCGTTTGCCAGCAGTGCTGACGCGACCGTATCGCCGGAGTATCCGGTCAGCTTTCGTCCATCGAATGTGAACGTCAGTGGTCGGGACCGGTCAATCGCGTTGCCGAATCCGGAAGCCTGAATGCGATTAGTCTGCATCGAATTCATCCGGATGTCCATCCTGGTCGGATGTTGGTGAGTTCGTGAATTCGTGAGTCGCGGAATTCCGCGTCAGACAGATCCAGCGTTCACATCCGCAACGGTGATACCACAGTTCGGGTGTGTCACCTCTGGCATTTTCGCGCGTATGCACCGCTTCGTACCACTCGTCGGTCGAGGAATCGCGTGGAGAGCCGATACTCGGAAACTTGACATCGCTTCCACCGAAATCGAACTCGCGCTCATCGCGCAACCCGCACCATGGACAGGGGATCAGCATGGTATCAGTGCAGCCATGTGTAGGGTCCGACTCCGCCGTCGTCGATCAGTTTTCCTTCTTCAAACCGATCGAACGCAAAGGGCTTGATCAGGTCCGGGGTTGTGTACCCGGCCAATTGTTCAGCCATCACCCAGCCCACAGCCGGGGTTGCCTTGAACCCGGTATATCCCCACCCGCAGTTCACATAGAGGTTTTCGATGGGTGTTGCTCCCATGATCGCATTGCCGTCCATCGTGATGTCCGCGGTGCCGGACCAGTGCCGCATCAGTCTGAGATTGGACAGAAAGGGCAGGATCTGGATTGCACGTACGACAACATTTTCAATTGTGGAAAATGACCCTCGCTTCGCAAACGAGGGATAGCCATCGCTGTTGCCACCCAGTATGAACTCCCCCTTGTCAGTCTGGCTGATGTAGCAGAATCCGGCATTGTAATTGACAACAACATCGAGGGCGGGCTTCACCGGTTCTGTCACGAAAGCCTGAATATTGATCGATTCAATGGGCATGGACAGACCCGCGAGTCTGGCAACCTGAGAAGTTGCCCCGGCAACGCTGATCAATACCCTGTCGCATTGAATGGAGCCTCGGGTGGTTTGAACTGAGCGAATTTTTCCGCCATTGAATTCAAATCCGATTACCGGGCAATGCTGCATTACATGAATCCCCGCATCGACAGCGGATTTTGCGAAGCCCCAGGCAATCGCATCGTGACGAACGATACCGCCTTTTTCCTGAACCAGCCCGCCGGCGATATGAAAGCGCGCGGTATCGCTCAGGTCGATTTGCGGTACGCGTCGCTTGAGCTCTTCTCGATTCAGGATCCTCGCTTCAGCACCGCGCAGGCACATCGCATTCGCACGCAGCGTGAAGTCTTCCAGGTCACCGTCAGAGTGCGCTAGATCGACATACCCCCTGGGGGAATACATCAGGTTGAATCCAAGTTCCTGGCTCAGGGATCCCCATAACTCCAACGAGAAATTCTTCAGTGCAAAACTCGCATCGAGCAGGTAGTCGGATCGGACGATTGCGGTATTTCTCGCCGTGTTGCCGCCACCTAACCAACCAGACTCCAATACCGCTACATTGGTCTCGCCAAAGCGGTTCGCCAGGTAGTGTGCTGTGGCGAGCCCGTGACCACCGCCGCCGATAATGACGATGTCGTAACTTGAACGAAGTTCAGGAGTCGGGATGATGTTTGACCAGGGATTGGACCCGAGTGCGTTGCGCAGTAGTGAGAGTCCTGAATACTTGACTTTGCGGGAATTCTCCACAAGCAGGAAGCCTTGGTTGGGGTTCTATCGGGGGTTCAGCCAGTCGTCGTCTTCCAGCACCACGATAATGGAAGGCCCCTGATGTTGGAGGGCATCCTCCAGAGCACGGATGAAAGCGTCCTGACTGTGCACCGTTGTTCCCGGACAACCGAATGCTTCGGCCATCCTGACGAAATCCGGCGCCCTGGGATTGACACTGATTTCAGGTATGCCCCGTTTCACCATGCCGTCCCGAATCATGGCATAGCTGTGGTTGTGCCAGATGACGATGGGTATGCTGAGCGATTCCTCCACCGCGGTGGCGACTTCGTTGACAGTGAACATGAAACCGCCATCGCCGACCAGTGCCACGACCGGTTTGTCCGGTGCGGCCAGTTTCGCGCCGATTGCGCCGGGAACCGCACAACCCAGGGTTCCAAACCCCGCGGGATAAAACCAGGTGCGCGGCTGCTCGACTTTCATCGCGGCTGTTCCCGTATAGACGACTTGGGCGATGTCTCCCATGATGACCGATTCATCGGGCAGGACGGATCGCATCGCGTTGAGCATCGTGATGTGCTGTCGCTCGACTTCGGTGTATTCGCTTTCCTGTTCAGCGCGTACCCGGTCGAGTTCGGAGATGATGTCGCGACCACTTGCAGTCAGGTTGTTCGCCTGCCAATCGTCAATCATCATCCGACAGGCCGCTTTGGAATCGCCGTGGACTGCGACAGTCGCGGGGAAGGCGTCATTGAATCTGGAAGAGTCGATATCAATCCGAATGACTTTCCCGTTTACGGGTAAATCGTAGATGAAGCTGTCGGCCTCGGCAAGTTCGGTGCCGATCGCCAGGACTGCATCCGCTTTTCCGAGATAACGCTGTACGGCGGGACTGATGACACCGCCACCCAGACTCAGGTGATTGGAATCAGGGACGATGCCTTTGCCTGCATTGGACGAGATGACTCCGGCGCCCAACAGTTCAGCAAGCGAAGTGACTTCTTCCGACGCATGCTGAGCACCACCTCCCACCGCAATGATCGGTCTGGTCGCCGCCCCGAGCAATGTCACCGCAGAATGTATTGCATCAGCAGTTGGCAGCGGTCTGTCCGACCGTGCGCAGACCTGCCACTCGTCTTCAACCGGCATTTCCATCACGTCGATCGGGATCGCAATGTGCACCGGGCGCGGCCGTTCAGAGTCAAATATCGTGAAAGCCTTGGCGATCAGTTCGGGCACTTCATCAGGGTGATGCACCATTGCGCTGAATGCCGTCAACGGACGGGTGATGGCACATAAATCCGTGCTTTCGTGCAGGCGTCCCCAACCCTTGCCCAGAGAGGGACTGTCGTTTGCACTGGAAATGACAAGCATCGGGATTGAATCCGCGTAGGCCTGTCCGATTCCGGTGGCTGCATTGGTGACTCCGGGACCTGTAATCAGAGTGCATACACCGGGTCTGCCGGTGACCCTCGCAAATCCGTCGGCCATGAAGCTCGCACCGTTCTCATTGCGCGGGGTTACCGAACGAATGCCACTGCCCTGGATGCCGCGGTACAACTCCAGTGTATGTTCGCCCGGAATTCCGAACACCATTGACACGCCGTAGCGTGCCAGCAACAGCATCAATTCCTCTCCACACGTCTTGGACATCGTCATCTATGTCTCCGTTAACGGTTCAGGTAGTCACCTAAAATTCGTACATTAAAATATTCTGCAATATATTTGCCTTTTGTGGTGGTGATTTAGTATACCAGCACAGCCATTCAGCATTTGCAGCAGGAAGGGTTGAACTTTTCGGTTTGAGCCGTTATCGCTCGAACACTTCAGACATTTACAGACCTTGAAATTATGGATCGCCAAAATTCAATTGCACCAAAACCTGTATTGGAAACAATCGACTATTACATGGTCGGTATTTCCAAACTTGAGGGATTCGCAAAACCAATCAAGCTCTCATCCAACGAATCGGCACTTGGTATGAGTCCGATCGCGATCGAGGCCGGCATAAAGTCGCTTGAGCGCAGCCACCTGTATCCCGAAGTTGACACGGAACAGCTCGCGGCCGCAATTGGGGCCAGATATCAGCTGAATCCGAAGCGGTTGGCTTTCGGCCCCGGTTCCGATGAACTGCTTCAGCGGATCGTCAATACCTTCGCGGGGCCGGGAGAGGAACTGATTCATAGCAAGAACGCTTACATGCAGTTTCCGATTTATGCGAAACTCGCCGGTGCGACACCGGTTGCAGCCGACGATGTGGACTTTCGCTATAGCGTCGATACCATCCTCGCACACGTCAGCGACAAAACTCGAATCGTGCTGCTGGCCAATCCGGATAACCCTTCAGGTACCTATCTGTCCGGTTCTGAAATTCGTCGCCTGCATCGGCAACTGCCCGCTAACGTGCTCCTGATCATCGACGCCGCTTACGAAGAATATGCGCGGGTCGATGACTATGAATCTGGAACCCGGTTGGTCAACGAGTTTGAGAATGTGATCGTTACCCGGACATTTTCCAAGGTACACGGTATGGCCGGCTTGCGTCTCGGTTGGTGTTTCGGTCCGGAGTGGGTCGTGGATCTCATGACCAAGATAGGGCCATCTTTCCCGGTGAACTGCGTGGCGTATTCCGCAGGCATTGCCAGTGTTGAGGACACGGAATTCACCGAGAAGGTACTGGGGCACAACGAGCGGTGGATCCATGCCCTGACTTGCGAATTCAACCGGCTGGGTCTGAAGACTTATCCCAGTCAAACCAACTTTCTGCTGGTTGGATTTCCTCCCGATTGCGGGCGAAGTGCGGATGAGACGAATCAATACCTGAATTCAAGCGGCATCATTCCCAGACAGTTCGCACTGCCTGATTTTTCGGACAAATTGCGATTCACGGTAGGGACTGATGACGAAATGCACAAAACCATCGAGGTCATGCGGCAATTTTTTCAGCCTGCATAGACTGGTCGAGAGGTATCGCGCAAAATAGACTGACTGTGCATCAGTCGGCGGTCAGGCCGGTACTCGATTGAGCTTTTGGGAGTTACGTTACCTGCGAAAATGCACGGCTGGATACTGGTCGCTGTCCAGCGATTGCCCGTCCTTCAGGTGTGGATTGACAATGATCGGGTTAACCTCCCCATCCGAATGGTAAGTCATGCCATCTCCGGTGTAACGGACGGCGTAACCTCTGCGCATGCCGGCTGAGCTGTTGGCCTTTGCACCGTGTACCGTCATTCCATCGAACACTATGGCATCACCCGGCTCCATTTCCCAGCAGACGATTTTGTGTTGGGTTCGCTCTGCCTCAAAATCAGGCAGTGGTTCGAATGCAGTTTCAGTCCCTTCGTAGAAGTCAGCCTGACTGCCGTCTTTTTCCACAGTGAACGGTTGATACCACTTTTCCCACAAGTGTGAACCGGCGATAAATTCAAGCGGTCCGGCATTGAAGCCGATCCGGTCAAGAGCCAGCCAGACTGTGAGGGCACGGCCATTGCGAACCGGCCAGTAGGGCAGATCATTGTGCCATGGTGTTGCCGGGTCGCCGGCGGATTTGGCGAATACCTGATCATAGAGCAGGTTGACCTTGGATGAGTCCATAAACGAAGCGGCGATTGCAGGCGCTGAAGAATTCAGACAGAAATCTCTGCAGGCGTCATCCGACTCCCATACTCTTTGACGATGAAAGTAATTGTCCGATTGACTGAAGGAGCGATCCGCAGAATCGCGAAGATCAGAAATCCAAGGCTCCCCGAATACTGATTTCAACAAAACTGCGCCATCCTCATGGTAAGCGCTGTATGCGTCGGGCGGTACTGCGAACGGATCGCAATTCGAACCATTTTCACCCATAATTTCTACCAACATAAACAATAACTGAATTGATTCATTGACACTGTCAAGTCAGTGCGGTCAATTACACCGCTGCGGCGTTCAACCTACCGGGTCCAATCGTCGATTGAAAGTTAAAGAAGTATACTGCACGATGAAGACTGATTTGGGTTGGTTTGATCACTGAAAGTCATGCTTTACGATGTGAGCATCGAAAAATCGGCTGAAAATAAGAATTGAACTCAGACAAGGGTTTCAGTTACACCCGGTATTCAGGCAATATTGAGGAGTCCATGCAATGAATTATCCGTATAACCTGGGCGCGTATTTCAACTCGATCAATACAACCGGCAACGAGCAGGATATCTGGCTGAACCGTGCGATGATCTGGCTTTTTGGATTTGATCTGGAAATGTCCTTTCGATGCTTCAGACGGGCCGCTGAACTCGATCCGAATTATGCCATGGCTTACTGGGGAATGGCGTATACCTCAGGTATCTACTACAACAAGCCCTGGGCCCGGATGCAAAAGGACGAACTGGTCGACAAACTGCAGCGAACCTATCAATACTCCCGCGAGGCAAAACAAAAGTCAGAGTTTGCATCGGACTGGCAGGTCATGATGATCGATGCCCTGCAGGCACGTTACCAGTCACCGACACCGGTTGACTTCGCACAATACGAGCGTTGGAACGATGACTACGCAGACGAGATGCGTCTTGTATACAAAGCTTTTCCGGAACATGACGACGTTACAGCGCTTTTCGCTGAAGCACTGATGACGCGCACACCATGGGCACTCTGGGATCTGAAATCGGGAGATCCGTCTGAAGGCGCATCGACTTTGGAGGCGATTGAGGTCTTGGAAAAAGGCATGGATCGAATCGACAGGGCGAAAAAGATACCGCATCCGGGCATACTGCACATGTATATCCATGTGATGGAAATGTCTCCCGTACCCGAAAAAGCGCTCAGGGCCAGTGACCAGCTGCGGGAACTCGTGCCCGGTGCCGGTCATTTGTGTCACATGCCTTCTCATATAGATGTACGATGCGGTCACTACTACGAGGCGATTATCGCCAATGACAGAGCTGCAGCCGCCGATCGGAATTACGTCAGCAATGAAGGCGCGATCAACTATCAGGCACTGTCGCGTATCCATAACCTGCATCTGAAAGTCTATGCAGCGATGTTTCTCGGACAGTTTTCGGAAGCTCTGGATGCCGCGGAAAAAATAATTGAAACCGCCCCGGAGGAGTTGCTCAGAATTGAGAATCCGGCCATGGCTGATTGGATGGAAGGCTATATTGCGGTCAAGGCACACGTCTACATTCGTTTCGGACGCTGGCAGGACATCATCGACCACCCACTTCCCGAGGATTCGGCACTCTACTCGATGACAACCGCGACCTGGCGGTACGCGAAAGGCATTGCTCACGCTGTGCGCGGAGAAATTCGACAGGCCGAGTCTGAACAGAAAAAATTTCGGGAAGCGGTCAAGCGAGTTCCGGACACCCGGTATTTGTTCAACAATACCTGTCTGGAAGTTTTGGATATTGCCCATCAGATGCTGAATGGCGAACTGGAATATCGACAGGGGAACTATGAAGCGGCTTTCAAGTGCCTGCGCAGAGCTGTCTTTTTGGACGACAACCTGAAATACGATGAGCCTTGGGGATGGATGCAGCCCGCCCGCCATGCGCTCGGTGCTCTGCTGCTTGAGCAGGGACATGTCGAAGAGGCGCGGCAGGTTTACATGGATGACCTGGGTCTGTCTGACACGTTGGTCAGCACCTCGCAGCACATCGAAAACCCATGGAGCCTGCATGGACTGGTCGAATGTCTTGAACGGCTGGGTGAAAACACACAGGCTCGGTTGTTTCGCCCCAGGCTGAACCTCGCCAAGGCAAGAGCAGATGTGCCCATCAACGCGTCCTGCGCCTGCAGGCTTCGACATCACTGCTGCGATGACTAGCCGGACCCGCTCCTATTGACGCGTTTGGTTTGGGATCTTGGTCGATATAGCGGCCAGACCCTCGAATCAAGTGCTGGAATTCTCAAGCAGCCTTTTTCAAAGCCTGCTTGAAATACGGTCGATCACCGATAATCGTCACACGATTCATGATTCGGTGCGATGCCCCATAGTCATGCGAAGCATAGTGTTGCGTGCAGCGATTGTCCCAGAACGCAATATCACCGACTTGCCAGGTATGGCGGACCTGAAAGTCAGGGAGTTGAGAATGGTGGTGAAGCAGTTTCAGCAGCCATTCACTTTCCGGTTCCGACAGTTCGTTGATCCGCGATGTGTAGTATTCGTTGACATAGAGTGCCGACCGTCCTGTTTCGGGATGGGTTCGGAGTACCGGGTGTGTCATGAGTGGGAACGCCTCTTTCAGTCTCTGCAGTCGTTCTTCCCCGTTCGGCTGCATTCTCAACGAAGTTCCCCAGCCTCGCTCAATGGAATGCTGAGCGGTCAATGACTCAAGCATCTTCCTGATCGGCGCGGACAGCGTGTCGTACGCGGCGTACATGCTGGCGAACAGGGTGTCGCCCCCTGACTCCGGAATTTTCCTGGCGATCAGGATGGAACCCATTGAGGGGGCTTCCTGGTAGGTCACGTCGGAATGCCAGTAGTGCTCGGCGTCATGCGCGCGCCCTTTTGACTCGATGATCGTCAGGCGAGGGTCATCATCTTTGCGGTCAAACACCGGGTGGGGTTCATCCAGCTCACCGAAATATGCGGCAAGCCGCAAATGCTCAGAATCCGAAATCGACTGATTTCTGAAGAACAACACGCTGAACTCCAGCAGCGCACTTCTGATTTCCGAGACGATCTGTTTTGTCAGCGGTTGACTCAGGTCAACACCATCAATGAATGCGCCCAGGTGAGGCGAACGACGTTCAGTACTGATATGCTTGTAATTCATGACTGCTCCATCAAATTGATCGTTGTGTTATTTCATGATATTTCAACATCGATTAGCGTTTGATATCCTGCTATTGTAGCAGTGACAAAAATTTGAGTTTGCGCTATGTGCACCAGCCCGAAGTCCGGATATCGACTATTCAGGCCGATATTTTCCAAGTCTGTTCAGGCAGCTTTCTGATAATTGTAAAATTGATTCATGAAACCACTATTCTGTCTCGATGGCAACAGGACTCGGATGTTGTACTGGATTCAAAAAACTCAATGAAAGATGCAGCTCAGGTCGTCGTAATCGGCGGCGGTATAGTCGGATGCTCGATCGCCTACCACTTGGCCAGGTACGGCTGGACAGATGTCGTTCTTGTGGAGAGGCTGGAACTTACGTCGGGTTCGAGCTGGCACGCTGCCGGTGGACTGTTTACGGTAGTCCGCCCCAATGCCGTCGCCCAGATCCACAAGTACACTTTCGACATTTATCGGGAGATCGAATCGGAAAGCGGTCAGTCGTGTGGATTTCATTTTACCGGAGGAATGAATATCTGCCGTACCCCCGAGGAAGTCGATAGCAACCGGATGCTGCAGAGTGCCTGTCGAATTCTCGGCATTGAAAGTCACTTCATCTCACCCGAAGAGGCACGTCGAAAGGCGCCAATCCTCAATACAGCCGAAGTGATTTCCTGCCTTTGGGAAATCGACGGCGGACACGTGGACCCCGCATCTGCAACCCAGGCATTCGCTCGTGCGGCAAGAAATCTGGGGGTTGAAATCTATCGTCAAACCCCGGTGGTCCGAACCGAACGGCCGCCCGGAGGTCCATGGCGGGTTGGCACGGAAAAAGGTGATATCAAGGCTGAGTATGTTGTCAACGCAGCGGGCCTGTGGGGACGGGAAGTCGGTAAACTGGCAGGTATCGAACTGCCGCTGATGCCGGTTGAACATCACTATCTGGTGACTGAAACGATTCCTGAAATTGAGCGTCTCGACTTCGAACTGCCGCAGATCAATGACAACGAAACAGGATGTTATGCGCGACAGGAAGGGCAGGGATTGCTGCTTGGCGCTTATGAGAAGGTCTGCACGCATTGGGCTGAAGATGGCACACCTCAGGATTTCGGGCACGAGTTGTTGCCTGACGACCTTTCCCGCATGGATTGGAACTTCCAGAAATCGGTGGATATCATGCCATGTCTTGCGGAAGCCGGAATCAAGCGGATAATCAATGGCCCGATGATTTTCTCACCTGACCTGGGGCCGTTGATCGGCCCGCATCCTGAACTGCAAAACTACTTCTGTGCGAACGGGGTGATGGCCGGATTCAACCAGGGTGCGGGTGTCGGCAGGGCAATTGCCGAATGGATGATCCAGGGAGAACCCGAATTTGACCTGTTCTGTTGGGATGTCGCTCGATTCGGGCGTTGGGCGTCCAAATCCTACACGCGGGAGACCACAAGGTATTTTTACGAAAACCGATCGGAAAAAGTCTATCCCTATCAGGAATTCGATGCGGGACGTCCGATACACAAGCCTCAGGTTTACGATCAGCTGAAATCAGCCGGTGCTGTATTCGGTGCATCATTCGGACTTGAACACGTGAACTGGTTTGCACCGGGGAAGGTCAGCCCGGGCGACTCGCTCACCTTTCGTCAGCCCAATTGGTGGAAACCTGTTATCGATGAGGGGAAGCGCGTGCGCAATGAACTCGGACTGATGGAATACTCAGCGATGGCGAAGTTCGAGGTGAGCGGTCCAAATGCGGAAAACTGGTTGAACCACGTCATGGCGAATCGAATGCCGCAACTCGGAAGAATGAACTTGTCGCCGATGCTGTCGACACGCAGTCGGCTGATCGGCGATTTTTCAGTCTCCAGAATCGAAGAGGATCGATTCTTCGTGCTGGGTGCTGACGTTATGCAACTGGCATTTATGCGGCATTTCGGTCAGTTTCTTCCGTCCGAAGGGGTGAAACTGGAAAACCGATCATCTGACTATGCGGGTCTGCACATATGCGGCCCCAACGCTCAGGCATTGATGGCTCGTCTCGGGGAACAGGATATGGACACCTCGAACTTTCCCTTTTTGCATGCTGCCGAAATGTCAATTGGCGGTATACAGGATATCATTACACTTCGAGTGTCGTTTACAGGCGAAACCGGTTATGAGATGTATTTCCCCCTGCGACATCAGCCCAATTTGTTCGATTTGCTGATTAGGGAGGGGCGGAACCTCGGCATTGGGCTCGTGGGTACGCGGTGTCTGATGCAAACTCGCCTGGAGAAGAGTTTTCCAGCTTGGGGGCTTGAGTTGTCTGCGGACTATACTGTGGTCGAAGCCGGGATGGAACGTTTTGTGAAAATTGACAAAGGTGATTTTGTCGGGCGCAGCGAGGTAATGAACCATGCGCCGCCGAGAGTGAAACGCATTACCTTGATGGTGGATGCCGGGGACTGCGCGATCTGGGGCGATGAAGCGATTTTCCTCGATGGGGAACTGGTAGGGGCGGTGTCGTCGGGTGGATTTGGGCCGGTGTCCGAGTGCCATATCGCTTTGGGTTATATTGACGTTGAAGCCTCGACCGGGAGCGGACAGTTCAGCGTGGAAATTCTGGGAGAGCTGCGGCCAGCCGAGCTTTGCAATGAGCCGGTATATGATCCGGCTGGTGCTCGAATGAGAGCATAGTGCTCGTAGATTATCGGATCGAGTCAATGGCGTGGGGTTGAAGGCTTGCTGGCAAATTCACGATTTGGTCAATGAGAATCTCGAATGACACAGTATTCGATCAGGTTAGTTAAGTGAATCGGCGACAATCCGAAAGAAGGGAGCGCCGCCAGCGTAGCGGCGACCAGCCATTCGTGCAACGGCCGTTCCAGGCTTTGCGGAACCCCTACCCACCTATGGAAATTCTTTCTGCTGATCAGGTTGAGTCCATCCATCAAGCCAGTCTCCGAGTTCTGCGTGATATAGGGATTCGGGTCGAGAGCGAGACAGCCTTGAGACTGCTGAAGGACGTAAGAGCCGATGTCGACAAAGACAACAGGCACGTCCGTTTCGATCCCGAACTGGTTGAAGAGTTGATTCTCGGTTTGCCCGAGGAATTTACCATCCATGCTAGGAACCGATCGAAGACGGTTACCATGGGTAAGAATTCCATCGTGTTCGCAACTGTCACTGGGCCCTCGTTTGTAACCGATGTCGACCGCGGGCGTCGCGCCGGCACCCAGCAGGATATGGAAGACTTCGTTAAGCTTTCGGGTTCTCTGAATGTATTTCATCACGAAGGCGGCAGCGGGTTGGAACCCTTGGATTTGCCGCCGCAAACCCGTCACTTCGAAATGATGTATGCCCAGATCACGTTGACTGACAAGGGCTGGCAGCCATGCTGGATGAACACGGGTGAGCGGGCCAGAGACTGTATCGAGATGGCAAAAATCGCGTTGCAGACCGACGACGAAGGACTGAAAGAGAAACCGGCGATCATTGGGGGTATCAACACAAACACCCCGTTGTTGCTGGACGAGGGCCAGGCGGATGCCATGCGAGAATTCGCGTTGGCCGGCCAGCCTGTGCACATTACGCCATTCACGCTGGCTGGCGCCATGGCACCCGCGACGGTCGCGGGGGCGGTGACATTGCAGAATGCTGAAGTCCTCGGCGTTATCGCGCTGACTCAGGCAGCTGCACCGGGTTCTCCGACATTCTATGGACACTTCACATCCAACGTGGACATGAGAAGCGGCTCGCCGGCATTCGGTACGCCGGAATATGCGCAATCGCTGATCATGTCCGGTCAGCTTGCGCGTCGTTACAAATTGCCGCTCCGGTCATCCAACACGACCGCTTCAGCCTGTGTCGACCTCCAGGCTGCCTATGAGAGCGATATGTCGATCAACGCCTGCATCCAGGCACATGTCAACAATGTCATGCACGCAGGCGGCTGGCTGGAAGGCGGGTTGACCTGCTCATTCGAGAAACTGATACTGGATGCCGAATTGCTGCAGATGCAATCCGCCTTTCTTGATCCGGTGATCATAGACGACGATACGCTGGCGTTCGAAGCAATTGAGGAGGTGGGATCTGGCGGACACTTTTTTGGTGCCGCGCATACCCTTGAACGCTATCAGGATGCATTCTATCAGCCAATCCTTTCGGACTGGCGTAATTTCGAGACCTGGCGGGACGATGGAGGTCGTACCGCGTTGGACCGGGCGAATTCAATCTGGAAACAACTGTTGCGAGAATACGAGAAGCCACCGATCGATCCCGCAATTGAAGAACAGCTTCAGGCTTTCATGGCCAAGCGGAAAGAGGAGATTCAGTCCGGACGTGCATAGCGAGGTATGGACCGAAAAAAGCAGGTCGGCAGAATTGCTTTCTGCGGACACTGCTGTGTTGGCGGATGGCATCCGAAATCTGTTGCTGCGCTGCGTCAGGGTCAGGCCGGGGCAAAGACTCTTGCTCGTGGGTGAGGCGGGAGAGGATGTTTACTACGATGCCAAGCTGTGCCTGGCTGTAAAGCGGGTGGCAGACCGACTCGGCGCAGTCACCAAAGTGCTGTATGCGGAACCTGTGGTGGATGGCACGAGAGTATCCGACCAGGTTTCGCGGGAAATGAAGTTGTCGGAAGCCGTTGTCTTTTTTTCCAGACTGGGCGATCAGATCCGCTTTCTGCCTTCGTCGGTCGAAGCGAAGAAGGTGATGTGCTATACGCTGACCGAAGCGCATCTGCAGGCTTCGTTTGCAACGCTTGATCATGAGAAAATGACGCAGATGCTGCAACTGATTGAGTCCTCAATCCACTGTGCTTCGCACTACCGGATTGAGACTGCCGATGGCACAAACTTGATCGGTGAGATCGTTGCCGACACAGACTCAAAGCCGACTAAAACTTTCCATGTCGACCTGTTTCCGGTAATGATTTTCGAGCCGATAGTCTGCCACAATCTTTCGGGCGACCTGACGATTTCGAGATTCATCACTTCAACGTCGACGCGCGCCTATGACGACAGTGTTCTGATGATTGATTCTCCGGTCAGTGCCCGAGTCGAGAACTCCACCATCACATCATTGAACGGCGATAGTCGGACAACTTGTCGCATTGTTCAGCAGCTTGAGCGAGCCGCACAACTCAGCGGTGGCTCCCCTTATACGCTGCACTCCTGGCATACGGGTATCAACCCGGGTACTTTCTTCGAAGGCAACCCCTACGACAACCTGGAATACTGGGGTACTGTTGCCTATGGCTCGCCGAGATATACGCATCTCCATGCGACAGGACTTGACCCCGGTGATGTTGCCTATCACTTGATGGACGCGACAATCCGGATTGATGACGAATTGTTTTGGCATGAAGGCCGTTTTGTATTCTTGGACAGACCTGAGGTCAAATCCCTGTTTACGCCGAAAGAGCGCCAAGTGATGAATTCACACTATCGTCTTGACATCGGTATGTAGAACTATCGGGTACTGTCATTCAGCGAAGCCGAGTATTACATTAATTCTGTTGTCACCACAACGCGAACAGTACGTCGCGAGTAAACGAAAGCCGGAATTGGAGGAAGTATTGATGCACAATGACCTGTCACCCTGTTGGATTGAAACCATCAGTCCCGATCAAGCTGATCCCGACTTGCTTGGGATCTATGACCGGTTGGATGGTACTTATGCAAAAATTCACAATCTCTACCTTGCGTTTTCACTGCAGCCCAAACCACTGCTTGCCGCAGACCAGCATTTTCGGGATATCATGCACAATCCGGACAGTCGGTTGTCTATGTGGTTTCTGGAGTTGTTGGCCTCTCAGGTTGCGATCATCGCCGATTGCAACTACGCCTTGACTCATCACGGTGCGAACTTCAAGTCTTTACTCGGCGACGGAGAGCTTGGCGATTCGATGCTGCAGGCGGTTCGAGATGATGATTTTGTCGGCAACGCCCTGTTCACTGATAAACAGGCGGCTCTGCTGGTCTTCGGCGCAAAACTGTCGCGTTCTCCGCAAAGCATGACACGTGAGGATATTGAGTCCCTCAGATACGTCGGGGTGACCGATACCGAAATACTTGAAGCTGTGCAGGCGACCGCGTGTTTTGCTTACTGGGTGCGTTTCATCAACGCCCTCGGCATCAATATCGGCGATGAGCAGATCGGTATGTACTGACGCAAATGTTCGGAATATTGCCCAGTGCCAATCAGTTTCCGGCGGATTGCATCCCCTTTCGGTCCGCACGCTGAGCCATGATTTGATCCATCCAGTCGGGGTTCATCTCGGGAACCGAAGATAGCAGGAGTTCGGTGTATTCGTGGTGAGGCGGTGCCAGGACAACGTTCTTTTCACCCTGTTCGACTATGCGGCCTTCCAGCATGACAATGACCCGATCCGCAATGGCCCGGACAGTGGCAATATCGTGTGTGATGAACATGTAGGCCAGGCCGAGCTCCCGCTGCAGGCGGTCGAGCAGCCGTAAAATGCCTTCGGCAACCAATTGATCCAGTGCGGAGGTAATTTCATCACAGATGATGAACTTCGGGTTGGCTGCCAGCGCGCGGGCAATGCATATTCGCTGTTTCTGTCCGCCGGACAGTTCGGCGGGGTAGCGGTCGAGAAACTGCTTCGGATCCATTTCGATCATATTCATCAGCTCGTTGAGCCGCCGCTGCTTTTCATCGCCTTCCATGCCAAGATAGAAACTGAGCGGCCGACCAACGATCTTTCGAATCTTATGTCGCGGGTTGATTGCCGTATCGGCCATCTGGTAGATCATTTGGATTGCCTGCAACTGCGCGACGGAACGTTCATGGTAGTCAGGCGGCAGCGTTTCGCCGTCAAGGACAACGAAACCCTGCAGGGGCGGCAGCAACCCTGTGATGACGCGGGCGGCAGTACTTTTACCGCTGCCGGATTCGCCGACGATTGCGACGGTCTCTTCGCGATGGATTTCGAAGTCAACATCAGTGAGTACCGGATTTGAGGTATTCGGATACATTGCAGTGATGTTGTTCACCCCGACCACGCGTTCAGAGTTTTTGCGCTGATCAGCCGCCGACTTTTTGAACGTTCTGACTGCCCAAAGAGATTTGGTATAGTCTTCCTTGGGATCGTCGAGCATCGTACGGGTTTCGGCCTCTTCAACCAGATCACCGTATCGCAGCACAATGATCTTGTCAGCCATCTGGGCGACCACCGCGAGGTCGTGAGAGATATAGATGGCGGCCGTATTGAAGTGTTCGACAATATCGCGGATTGTGGCCAACACCTCAATCTGGGTGGTGACATCGAGTGCTGTGGTTGGCTCATCGAAAATGATCAGATCCGGGCGGCAGGACAGAGCCATCGCAGTCATCGCTCGCTGAAGCTGACCTCCCGACACCTGATGCGGATAGCGAAATCCAATCATATCCGGATCCGGCATTTTTATTTTGGAGTATAGGTCTTTGGCGTCGGCATAGGCTTGTTCTCGGCTGCCGACTCCATGCTGAACAACGGATTCGCTGAACTGATCGATCAGCTTATGCGCAGGATTGAAGGCGGCCGCGGCACTTTGCGCGACATAGGCGATCCGGGCACCTCGAAGACGCCGTTTCTGTTCCTCGGAGGCGGTAATCAGATCCATGCCATCAAACTTTATGCTGCTACCTGATTTGAGTCTGCATCCGGCCTTGCAGTATCCCATGGCAGCAATGCCGATCGTCGACTTTCCGGCCCCGGATTCGCCGATCAATCCCAGTACCTCTCCGCGCTTCACAGCAAGATCAACACCATTGACAATGTCGTGCCAGCGTCCTTCGCTGAAGCCCTCGATCTGCAGGTTCTTGATCTCCAGCAGGTGACCGTCTGAATCAGTATTCATCCTTGAGTCCTGAAGTTTTGTGCAGGAACCAGTCGATGACAAAATTGACTGCGACAGTTAACAGGGCAATTGCCGCAGCGGGGATGAGAGGGGTGTAGTCATCAAAAGTGATCAGCACCGCAGTCTGTCGGACCATTGATCCCCAATCTGCAATCGGAGGCTGGATACCCAGCCCCAGGAAACTTAAGGCGCTGATGGTCAGGAAAACAAAACAGAACCGCAGTCCGAACTCTACAGCCAGCGGAGCTGAAATATTCGGCAGGATTTCCTGGATCGCAATCCACGGCAGTTTCTCGCCGCGCAGCCTCGCCGCTTCAATGAAGTCCATGACCACAACGTTGAGGCTCACCGCTCTGGCTATCCGAAAGATTCGAGTCGCATCGATCACAGTCATGATGAGAATTAAATTGAAGACCGAAGTGCCGAAAATCGATAGCAGCAGCATTGCAAAGATCAGTGCGGGAATGGCCATGAAAACATCGATAATGCGACCCATCAACTGATCATACCATCCACCCAATATTGCCGCCAACATACCCAGAATCCCGCCAAGCACGAATGCTAGGATTGTAGTCAGCAACGCGATACCTACAGTATTCCGCGCGCCGAAAAGGATGCGCGTCAGCATATCCCGGCCCAGATGATCTGTTCCAAGGAGGAATTGTTCACTCCAGGGCTGAAATTTCTTGTCGACGATCTCGGATTCGCCGAACGGTGCGATCCATGGGGCGAACAGTGCGACGAAAATGTATACAGCAATCACCGCCACCCCGAATTTGGCGCTCATCGGCGCCTCACCGAGCAACTTCAGAGCGCGGAGCGACTGGCTGAAGAAGAGGGAACTGGTTGCTGCTGATTTCAAGACAAAATTTCCTACTTGGGATGCAGCAGTCGGGGATTGGTCAGAATTGACAGAACATCGGCAATCAGGTTGAGAAGCACATAAGTTGCCGCAAATATCAGACAGCAGGCTTGCACGACCGGCATGTCCCGGCGTTGAACGGCATCAACCAGAAACTGCCCGAGTCCGGGGTAGACAAACACGACTTCAACCACAATGACACCGACAATCAGGTATGCGAGGTTCAGGACAACTACGTTTACGATCGGCGCCCAGGCATTGGGTAGCGCATGATGGACGATGACTCGGAATTTCTTCATTCCCTTGAGGGCGGCCATCTCTATATAGGCGTTGGACAGCAGATTGATGATTGCCGCACGGGTCATGCGCATCATGTGCGCCATTGACACCAGTGTCAGCACAAGAGCCGGCAACAGTGTTTTTTCGAGATGCTCAACGAAGGTTGTATCCACTCTGACGTTGGACAGACTTGGAAGCCAGCCGGCCTTGACCGAAATCACCAGCAACAGAATGTAGGCAACAAAGAATTCCGGTGTCGATATCGACGACAGTGTGACAATATTGACCGACCGATCGTAAAGGGAGTTTCGATAAAGTGCTGCGAGAATACCGAGTATCAACGCAAGCGGTACCGCGATGCAGGCTGCGAATGTCGCCAGGAATATGGTGTTGTAGACGCGTGTGCCGAGCACTTCATTTATTTCCCGTCCATTTCCGATTGATCTTCCGAAATCGCCCTGAAATATGTTCCCCAGCCAATCGAAGTAACGGATATACGCGGGCATGTCCAGGCCCAGCTGAGTGCGCAGGGCCGCCACTGTCTCCGGTGTTGCCGCCTGACCCAATATGGTCTCGGCAGCGTCGCCGGGCAACATCGAAACAGCCAGGAAAATGATCACCGAAACGGCAACAAGCGTGAGCATTCCCAATAGAATTCGCTGTGTCAGCATCACCACAATGTGCTTCATCGTTAGCCTCTCGGAAAAGGTTTGGTTCGGATCTCTGATCTGTGCATAAAGAATAACCGACTTGTTCTGGAATCAATCGAGTAAATTCGCGATGCGTTCACGGATTCTGTGCTGCATGTCCTGACCGCCTGCCTCAAGCCACGCTTCGGCATCAGACCGTTCGCATAAATGAGGAAACCAGTTTTCCGTCATGTAACGGTCCTGGGTGTGGGGATCAGTCAGGAAGTCATTGGTTGGTGCAGCTCGCTTGACCACCTCTACGGCCAGGGCATCGGCATCCACTGTCACGCCATTCGCCATTTTTGAAGACCAGCCGATCAGTTCGTCGCACAGTGTAAGCATTTCCAATGATCCTGTGCGGCCGCCCGACAGAAAGCCCAGGTTATGGACGAATGGAGTTTTTGCCATTGACGCGATGCTCATGTTGGCACCGGCTTCAGCCGCAGCCTGGGCATCAAATTGATGCGAATCCGAACAGCCTGCCCCAACCCACGATGGCACGCCGATGTGGCGAAAATAATCGCTCGCACCGAGGCCCGTCAGCATGTATTCGGGTGATCCGTAGGCGAGGTTCGCCTGACGCAGATCCATCGGAAGGACGGCCGATCCACTCAGTACCGGCGCCCCGGGCTCGGCCAGCTGGTGAACAACAATACCGGCGATCGCCTCCGCGGATGACTGGGCGATCGCCCCGGCCAGTGAAATGGGGCTGGACATACCCGGAAATGTAGCTGGATAGCAGACTACCGGCACTCGCCAGCGCGCGCAGTTGATGAGTCTCGCACATAACTCATCGGGAAGCCGCAACGGAGAGATCGGGCCCATCAGTTCGATCGAGACCGGCTTGTCGGCGAGACGGTTCCAGCCGCCGACCCGGTCTGCGATGGCATCCATCATCCGTATTTGAATCTCGTCGTCGTGTGCCAGAAGTGCTGCAGGCTTGCTGCAGTTTTCATACATCACTTTGGTGGTTTCCACCACCTCGTCTTCCGGCGGGATTTCGCTTGGATAGCCGAGCGAACATACCATGTCAATGTTTGGCAGCAGCTCGCACAGTTTGGCGGTTTCACGAATGTCGTCAAGCAGACATGGTCTCAGTTCACCGGTTCTGAAATCCAGAATTCGTACACAGTTGTGACCGGGACAATAGCTGGACACACTATTGCCGGTGTCAACACTCAGGTTGCCATCCCTGTCGTAGAGCCGTATCGTCCGAGGGACTGTCGCAATTGTTTGCTCGATCAGGTCAGGTGGCAGGCGGATATAGTCGTCGTCACCTTCCACGCAGCCATGCCGCTGAATCAGGTCCCGGCGGGTGGCGGGGTGTTCGACAATGATTCCGAGGTTCCAGAGGATCGCCTTTACCGCATCGTGAATCAGCTCGGCATCCGCGGATTCAACCAGTTCCAGCGATAAATTCTGCACCTGCTTGCTGTTCTGTCGCCGCAACTCAACCAGTCGCCGCGCTTTTTGCCGCCGCGCACTCGAAGACGTTGAATTCGTTCTGGCCATGGTCAACCGATAAGAAAATAAGTCCGGCGAAACACGGGTTTCGCCGGACTTTTCGACCGGATCAAATTGATGGTTTTTCTCCTATCAACCCTTCATCCACCAGCGTTCGATCAATTTATAGCCGTCAAACTCCCAGTTGCCGGCAACTTGATCAGGTACGCCGACCTTTGAAGTGAGTGCCGAAATGTGGTTCGCAAACGCGTGAATCACCGAGCCACAGTCATCTTTGGTGATGGCCTGCATTTCCCAGTATATTTCGCGACGCTTGTCACCGTCCAGTTCAGCTCTCGCCATCAATAGCAGCTCGTTGAACCTCTCGTTTTTCCAGTAGCTCTCATTCCAATTCGATTCAGCCGAATACCCTTGGGTAAACATCCAATCCTCGGTTGGACGACCGCTCCAGTAACTGGCGCACCATGGGTGCTGAAGCCAGACATCTTTCCAGTAACCGTCATCTGGAACCTGATTCGGGATAATCTCGATTCCCGATGCCTTGGCATGCTCGCTGAAAAGAACAGCAGTATCCACGCAACCGGCATAAAGGCTGTCAGAGACACTCAATTCAACTGTCAGACTGTCAAGCCCGGCTTGTTTGAGATGCCATTTGGCTTTTTCCGGATCGTAGACTCGCTGTTCGAGTTCGTGGTTGAAATACCGATTGGCCGGTGAGATGGGATGATCGTTTCCGAGACTGCCGTAGCCGCTCAGAATCGTATCCATTACCACCTCCCGATCGATGGACAACTTGAGCGCCATTCGCACATCATTGTTGTCGAACGGTGCGAGGTCAGTCCGCATTGGAAACGTGTAATGCTGGGTGCTTGTAATGTCAAGAATCTGAATATCACTGTTCCTCGCGAGCAAGGGCGCGGTGGTTGCATCCACATCCCCGATGACATCGACCGCACCCGTAATCAACGCGTTCTGACGCGCGGTGGAATCGGCAATTGTCAGGATTTCCGCGGAGTCCACAAACCCAGCATCGGTCCTGTAATAGTTCGGATTACGTACATATCTGGAGTACTGACCCGGTTCAAACGATTCCAATGAGTATGCTCCACAACCAACTTCAAATGATTCTATTTCTCCATCTTTGGACGGCAAAATCGATAGCGTGCTTGCGCTTAGAATGACCGGAAAGTCGACACTTGGGTTTTTCAGTTTGAATTTGACGACCCGGTCGCCATCCTTGGTGATGGATTCAACATCGGTCATGAATGATTTCATTGACGAGGCCGAGTCTTCGCCCCGTGTCCGGTTAAGCGATACGATCACATCTTCCGGAGTTACGGTTTTCCCGTTGTGAAATGTTACACCTTCTCGCAGTGTGAAAATCCATTCTGAAGGATCCGCACCGGGTTCGAATGACTCAGCCAGTAACGGCACTAATTGACCATCCGAAGAAATTTCTGTCAACGCATTGTGCATGGTGGAAAACAAGAAGTTGGTATGACCGCTCGTGAGATGGATTGGATCCAACGAATCGGTTGATGAACCCTGCACGGTTGCGACACGTAAGTGCCCGCCCTTGACCGGGGCTGCGTGAGCAGCAGACCCAACCAGTAATCCAGGTACCGCGCCGGCGACTCCCAACGCACCGGACGCCTGCATGAACTTACGCCGCGAAACTTTCCGATTGGCAAAGTCGAATAATTGGTATTTAGGTGATTTCATTCGTTCCTCCTCCAGGTTGAATGTAATTCGACAAATTGAACGCCTCGCTTGTCCGATCATTCATTGCGCCGATGTTCAGTGTGAATTCAGCGAATCTATGGCAATCCGGGCATCAATGTTCGTGTCGAAATTCTAACGCTATTGAAATCTAATTTCAATCGTTACTGATTCTATGTTTTGAATTTCAGATTGTGAAACTCCCAATATACACGGATTAAGTACTGGTGATGCTACTGTTGTCATCGCGCGGTGTTCGAAGTCTACTTGAACCAAGGTTGGTTTCAAGGTCGTGGCTGCCACTGCGCGGGTTCTGTCGCTGTCCCCCGGCAACGTTCAACGTTCTCCATAAGCTTTTGCGCTCTCGCATTACGATATAATTGAGTCACTTCCGCCACTTTGCTCCTGTCTGATGTCAAATTCCGAAATACCTGCCCCTGAACTTCTGATTGATCAAGTTCTGCAACTTACGATTGAGGCGGGTAGAGAGATTCTGCGCCACTATCAGACGGATTACAGTGTCGAGTATAAATCGAACAATTCACCTGTGACGATCGCCGATGAACGTGCGAATGACATTATCATTTCAGGGCTCGGACAACTGAAACCGACGATACCCATTGTTTCGGAAGAGTCGCCCCTTCCGAACTATGCCGAACGCTCAGGCTGGTCATATTACTGGCTCGTTGACCCGCTGGACGGAACAAAATCGTTTATGCGTCAGGAAGATGAGTTCACTGTGAACATCGCTTTGGTTAAAGGACAATCGGCAATACTGGGGGTGGTGCACAGTCCGGTAGAGGCACGCACGTATTGGGGTATCAGCGGAGACGGGGCATACTGCCTGAACGGCGAAGATGACATGGTACGACAAATCCGGGTCCGCGAATTTTCAGGAGGCCGTGCGACAGTCATCACTCCGCAGTTTCGCGGGTCCAAGAAGTCGCGGAACTTCATCAGTAATCTGTTGAATGAGTCGATCGAGTGTGATGTCGTTCGCTCTTCGAGCTCAATCAAGTTCTGCAGGGTGGCTGAAGGTGCGGCAGACGTATTTCCGAGTTTCACCAATACCTCGGAATGGGATACTGCTGCTGCGCAGTGCGTTTTGGAATGTGCAGGTGGTAAGGTTGTGGATCCTGCCGGGAACACGGTGGTCTACAACAAGCCTGATATTCTAAACCCCAATTTTCTGGCATCCGGTGGGGGCGATATGGATTGGAAAAGGTTTATTTGATCGATGCGTTTCGGCTTCAGTTGTTCCCTCTCGCACGGGCGACCCAACCCCAACGTCGGACGCGACGGACGAGCAACCGGAAATTGACATATAGGTAGCGAGCAAACCGATAGTCTGCGGATAGTACAATCAATCCTAGCGGAATCATCCAGAAACCGATAATCGGCAGGAAACCGAGGAATCCCAGAAAGATCAGTGCAATTCCAACCAACTTGCGCAGTAGCGGCGGGAATGAGTGAAGTTTCGTGATGTACCGCCTGATGCGTTGTTTGCGCATGTCAAAAGGTACCCGTTTTTAAGATATTGTTCATGTTAAGTTTCACAAAAATGCACTCATTGGGCAATGATTTCGTAATTGTTGTCGGTGACGACAGGCGTACCTGTTTGACACGGGCTGAGGCGAAATCGATAGCCAGCCGTAACTCGGGCGTTGGGTGTGATCAAATTTTACTCGTGATTCCGAATTTCACTGAAAAGAACATCTTTGAGTTTCGAATCTACAACAACGACGGATCAGAGTCCGCGCAATGTGGAAATGGCGCTCGATGTGTTGCAAGATTTCTGCATGATCGCGGGCTGGCACATAGTGAGAATATTATATTGCGAACCCATGCCGACGATATTCGGTGTAAGATCAATGATGATTCTAGCGTATCAGTGTCGTTGGGCGTTCCAAACTTTGTGCCGTCGAAAATTCCATTTACAGCCGACTCAACCGAGAATACCTACGAATTGGATGTCGATGGCGTGTCACAGACTGTATCTGTTCTGTCGATCGGCAATCCGCACGCGGTCATTGTTGTTTCGGATGTGGAATCGGCACCCGTGAACGTATTGGGCGGTGCCATCGAGTTCCATCCTCGATTCCCGCAAAGAGCCAATGTTGGTTTCATGGAAGTAGAATCCTCGGATTCGATTCGTTTGCGAGTGCACGAACGCGGTGTCGGGGAGACTTCAGCTTGTGGCAGTGGTGCGAGCGCTGCTGTCATTGCAGGACGGCGACTTGGACTGTTGGATCAGTCCGTGACAGTCAACGTTCAGGCTGGACAGCTGTTTGTCGAGTGGCAGCGCGAGGATGCACCGGTGTTGCTGACCGGGCCGACAACGTATGTTTTCGAAGGCCGGCTGCTGATGGACTGATCGACTTGGCCTCGGCAACGGATTTTCACATGTCGCCAACTGATCTGATTCATCGGTTCGTCGCTCATCTGGAGAAGGAACGAAGGCTGTCACCTCATACGGTTTCCAACTACAGCCGGGATTTGCAGCGTCTGAATCTGTACCGAACAGAGCGCAAGATTCAAAGCTGGTCCCAGTTCACCGCCGTGTTCGCGCGCGGTTTTGCAGGCGATTGCCATCGCAACGGACTGTCCGGCAAGAGTATCGGAAGAATGCTGTCTAGCTCACGTTCATTCTTTCGGTTCCTGATGCGCGAGAATCTTGCCTCCTATAACCCATTCGATGGCGTATCAGCACCAAAATCCCCTCGAAAGTTACCCAAGGTTCTGACCGCGGAACAGGCGATTGGACTGGTAGACCTGAAAGGCGACGATTTGATTACCGTTCGCGATCGGGCAATTTTCGAACTCTTTTATTCTTCGGGTATTCGTTTGCAGGAACTGATTGGTGCGAACTTGAATGATGTCAACTTGGTTGAGAACATGATCCGGGTGCTTGGGAAAGGCTCCAAAGAAAGAATCGTTCCGATCGGGTCTCATGCTTCAAAGGCACTCAAGGAGTGGTTGGAGAGGCGTCACGAGTGGGCGGATGCCGACGAGAGCGCACTTTTCGTCACGGCCAAAGGACGACGGCCGGGCAGTCGGGCCATTCAGAAAAGATTTGAGGTCCGTGCGGTGGAGCAGGGCATGCCGGTAAATGTACACCCGCACATGATGCGTCACTCATTTGCGACACATGTCCTCGAATCCAGCAGTGACATTCGAGCAATCCAGGAGTTTCTCGGGCATGCGAATTTGTCGACAACTCAGATTTATACTCACCTGGATTTCGGACACCTGTCAAGGGAATACGACCGGGCCCATCCACGGGCGAGAAAGAAACAGCCGAAATAAGCGACACTCTGCGAAATGCCTGAATTGACAAATATCGGTTGTTTGACAATAATAATCGAAGGGATACGGATGATCAGGAGGATAGGACGATGAAACGTTTTCTAGTTGTATTGGCTTTTGCAGGCTGTCTATTTTCCAACGCGGTTTTGGCCGATGATATGGCGAAAGCGGCTGCCATGGCTCACTTCGTCAATACAGACGGTGACATGATCGGAGAGGCCCAACTGTGGCAGGGTCCCAGAGGCGTGGTGATCGTGGTGCAGATTAACGGGTTGGAGCCGGGCAAGCACGCCATTCACATCCACAGTGTCGGAACTTGCGAACCCGATTTCAAGGCATCAAAAGGTCATATCAACATAACAGGTGCTGCTCATGGACTCTTGAATCCGGATGGACCTGACAACGGAGACTTGCCGAATATCTATGCACATTCCGATGGAAGTGTGATGGCGGAGGTATACACGACTGTCGTTCATTTTGCTGGAATGATGGACAGTCCGCCCGATACGTCAGCCAATCTCATGGATGAAGATGGTTCGGCGCTCGTCGTTCACGCGATGGGTGATGATCACATGTCTCAGCCGATTGGAGGTGCTGGTGGCCGGGTTGCCTGTGGGGTGATTACTGGAATGATGTGAGGTTTCGCAAAGACTCGCGAGATCATCCAATTGCGACAGGTACTGAAAGCAGGCGATAGAATCTCCTGCCAATGAATTTATTTTCCGTCGTGGGCCCCCTTGTCCGCGGCGGCTTTTTTTTGTCACCGTCAACTTTGTCGGCATCAACTCCTGCATATTCTGCAGATGCGTCGCCTGAGTCTCGCATCACGGATATCCTGGCCAAGCTTGCGCAGGGATCGCCTGACCGGAATCGGCATCATCAAATCCAGTTGAGTCTTTCTCATTATTACATTCATAATGATGGTTTTTTCGCAACAGTCGGACAATCGAATACTCAAAATTATGATCAGTGTGTCCATTAATTTGTGTGTAACAAGATTAAATACCCAGAATTAGGAACATCGATCAATCGAAGGCAGGTCGAATATCAACTCTTGGTCAAAACCGCAGGTTTGACCACCCGCCTTTCCGAAGTCGGTTGCTGATTTTTGCCCTGACCTGCACCACACCAAGGCGTAGCCGCAATCGATCAAGTTCAGTCAGGTTGATATTCTGTCAGGGGGGGTTAGCATTCACAACATCCAGCACCGATCGCGAGGTCGGATTACGGTGGTTCAGTTGGGTCTTGCAGGATGAGTGGTTCATGGTCCTGTCAAATTTGGAGGTCTTGTCAGCGATTGGATGAATCAAAGAATTCATCTAAATCTCTAAGTTTCGCATCAGGAGAACTTCACACAGTTTTATCGTCAACGCTGATTTGGGTTAAAATTAGCCCTTTTATTCGATTATCTGCGCGACAGATCGCCATCTCTCAACTGACGCAAAGTGTCGGGCGATTGTTGCAGAATTCTAGTTGATGAATTCATTTTTGTTACCGTTGTCGAGAGAGCGATTCTCGTTGTTACGTCGTATTGATCGAGTCGTTGAATCAGCGGTTATTTTGTGAAATAAATTCAAGGAGATATACATGGACGCAGGGGGCTGGATCCCGGTAAGTCTCGGAATTCTCGGGTTGGTATCAGCATGGATCGTATTCGGTTTTGTCAAGCGCTTCCCGGAAGGCGAGGGCAAGGTTGTTGAAATATCGTCCGCAATCCACAAAGGCGCAATGGTATTCATGCGCCGCGAATACACCATTCTGATTGTATTTGTTGCGGTCGTCGCTGTCTTTATTGCGATATCCGATCTTGGCCTGAACACGATGTACGCGTTCTTGCTGGGTGCATTCTGCTCCGGCAGTGCAGGATACATCGGGATGTATACCGCGACAAAATCAAATGTCCGCACAACCACAGCAGCCCATACCCAAGGTGCTTCGGAAGCGTTGACTGTGGCTTTTTTCGGTGGTTCGATAATGGGTTTGACCGTCGCTGCAATGGGGCTTTTCGGTTTGGGGCTGCTTTATCTGTATTTCGGTTCCGACCCCCATTCGGCACATGCGATTCATGGATTCGGGATGGGTGCTTCTTCTGTCGCCTTGTTTTCCCGTGTCGGTGGAGGAATCTTTACGAAAAGCGCTGACGTTGGCGCCGACCTGGTCGGAAAAGTCGAAGCAGGAATTCCAGAGGATGATCCCCGCAATCCGGGCGTGATTGCAGACAATGTCGGGGATAACGTCGGTGATGTTGCAGGCATGGGTTCAGATATATTCGAGTCTTATTGTGGCTCGATGATCGCCAGCATCGCGATTGCGGCAACATTGAGTGAGTCGGATCTCGGTGCGCAGAATAGCCTCATGTTCCTGCCGCTTGCACTTTCTTCGGCAGGAATTCTATGCTCACTGGCCGGCATCATCCTTGTCCGGATATTTACGTCCAAGTCGGCGGAGGTTGCGTTGCGGATCGGCACGATCGGCGCTTCGGTCATCTTTATCGGAGCCGCGGCCGGTGTCGTGAGCTGGGTCGGTGTCGATATGGCAGTTTGGGGTGCCGTACTGGTCGGCGCAGTCGGTGGAATTGTCATCGGCATGGTCACCGACTACTATACGAGCGGCAGTCCGATTCGAAAGATTGCCAAGGGCGGTGAAACCGGCCCCGCAACTGTGATGATCACAGGTCTGTCGGTTGGTATGCAGTCTGTGGTCGTACCCCTGCTCATGCTCTGCACAATCATTGTCGTGGCAAGTTATCTCGCCGGACTGTACGGAGTCGGTATTGCGGCAGTGGGCATGCTTGCGACAGTCGGTATGACCATGGCAATCGATGCCTATGGGCCGGTGGCGGACAATGCCGGTGGTATTGCTGAAATGGCAGGTCTCGGCGAAGAGACGCGTGAAATCACCGATTCACTTGATGCGCTGGGCAACACCACAGCAGCGATTGGAAAGGGTTTTGCGATCGGTGCCGCCGCATTGGCTGCACTGGCGATTATCACTGCCTATATAGAAACGGTTTCGCTCAACGATCCTGAATTCTCACTGCAGATCAACAATCCGGTTGTTCTTGCCGGAATGTTCCTGGGCGGAATCTTCCCATTTCTTGTCAGCAGCATGACGATGACCGCAGTCGGCGACGCGGCGTTCGACATGATCAAGGAAATCCGCCGTCAGTTCAAGGAAATTCCCGGATTGCTTGAAGGCGAGGCAGAACCTGATACCGAGCGTTGTGTGGATATCGCGACCAAGGCAGCGTTGCGCAGAATGGTACCACCGGGAATTCTCGCAGTCGCCGCACCTGTTGCGGTTGGCTTCTCACCGCTCGGACCGGAAGCGCTCGGAGGTATGCTGGGCGGTGCGCTGATCGGTTGCGTACTGCTGGCATTGACAATGGCTAACGCCGGTGGTGCATGGGACAATGCCAAGAAATATGTCGAGAGCGGCAATCTGGGCGGCAAGGGTTCTGATGTTCACAAGGCCGTTGTCGTCGGTGATACCGTCGGTGATCCGTTCAAGGATACGTCGGGTCCATCAATGAACATCCTGATCAATGTCATGGCGATTGTCAGTCTGGTGATTGCGCCATTGCTCTGACAGTTCAGGCTCAATTGGAATGAGAATACACAGCGATTACCGCTGAAACCAATCGAAAAACTGATGAATCGGATGTGATTGACGTTTACTGAGTTGAGAATATCGCATAGATTCTCGAAATGCGCATTGATGTCGTTGTCAGACGAACAATGGTGACGGTGGTGTGAGAGGATATCGACTTGTCGCTATCGCTGGCCTGCTCCTCACGCTTGCAGGATGTGGCGGCGATCAGGTCGAGACTATAATACCGGATCCTTTCGCACAGGAAGCGGGCTCACGATCAGCGGTTGCGACGCTGACTGGCAGTAAGCGATGGGATACATGGGACCTTCCCTGGGAGCGTCGGGGAAAGGTGGTTGGTAGCCTTGTGCCCGGACAGGCGTATGAGGTGACGGGTCGCTGGGATCGTCCGGTCGCGCCGAAAGATGCCCGTCCTTCGTGGACCGAGGTACCCGGTAATCACTGGATTCGCATCAACTCGACGGATCAGGCAACGGGTGAGGCTGTACAGCGCTGGGCATTTGTCACACACCAATGGCTGAGCACCAATGTGGAGTCAATACCATCAGTGGCGCCTGGATGGGGCATTGAGCGGGTCGTGATTCCATCCGGAGGTGGGGCAAGGCTCAAGCGTGAAAGCAATATCTTGATGCGGGCGCAACCATGCAGGGCCTGCGATGTGATCGCAGAAGTGGTGCCCTATATACCGGTACCGGTGACCGGAAGGCACGAGAATCAGGACGGACGATGGCTCCGGATCGAGTACAAACAAACAATCGGTTGGGTTGACCAACATAGCGGGAAGGTCGCGCCCAGGCGAATAACCGCATGGTGGCTGGCGAGCGTTAACGCCCGTGAGCGCACATGCACACAGTTTGCATTCCGTCGGGAGGACATGTGGGGCGTCTGCGGCGCAGGTCAGGATGGGCGGATGCTGGATTCGTTCGAACGGTCGTGGGACACTCTGGAACCCCTCTGGGGGAGACACTTCATCGACAGCGATGGACATGAGAGAGTGATTGTCGGCGAGGTTGACTGAAAGGGTCAGGCTGAAGAAGTCGGTTTCTCATCATGTCTGATGCCGAATCAGCCTGATTCACAAGCGGTTTGCGAATCTCGTCATCATCGTCAAACCTAATTTTCTTCCCGGTTCCAGTCAGCGGGTAGTTTTGGAGCGATCAAACTGTTCTGCAGTCTGACATATTGCGGCAAACCATTTGAGTATGGCGGGTAGTTCTCCCCCTCGATCAGCGGGGAAAGGTAATTGCGGGCGATCTGAGTGATTCCGAACCCGTCCTCTGAAATGAAGTCCCGCGGCAGCATTTTTTCCGCGTTTGCTACGTCGGCCAGGTCCGCTTCAACAATATCCCATCGATAAGGCACATCCGACAGTCGCCGAATCGCCGGCATCAAGCCTGATTTTCCGCTGGCGGCAAATTCGACTGCCGCCTTGCCCAACGCGTAGGCCTGATCGACATCGGTTTTTGACGCGATGTGGCGCGCCGATCTTTGCAGGTAGTCGGCAATAGCGTAGTGATACTTGAAGCCCAGGTCGTCCTTGACAATTTGTGCCACAACCTGCGCGGCGCCGCCCAACTGAGCATGGCCGAAAGCATCCCGAGTACCCTGTTCGGCTAGAAATTCGCCATTTTCATAACGAGCACCTTCGGATACCACAATCGAAACATATCCATGGGTTTGCACACAGCGATCAACCTTGTCAATGAAACACGCGCGGTCGAATGGAATTTCCGGAAACAGAATGACGATCGGAATATTGGTATCGGGGTCGGAAGCAAGCCCCCCTGCTGCGGCAATCCAACCCGCGTGCCGCCCCATGACTTCGATGATGAAGACTTTGGTTGATGTGCTGGCCATGGCGGCGACATCGAAACTCGCCTCTCGGGTTGAAACGGCAATGTATTTGGCGACTGATCCGAATCCCGGACAGCAGTCGGTGACCGCAAGATCGTTGTCAACTGTTTTGGGTATGTGATTGACGGTGACCTCCCCGAGGCGTTTTTCCAGCTGGCGTGCAAGTTTCAGACAGGTATCCGCCGAATCATTGCCACCGTTGTAGAGAAAATGTCGGATGTCATGCTGTTCGAACACATCGACAACCCGGTCAAATTCCCGTTGCTGCCTTTCCGGATCCTGAAGCTTGTAGCGACATGACCCGAATGCACCTGAAGGGGTGTGTTTGAGCGCACGAAGGTTTTCAGCAGGTTCTTCGGTGACGTCTATCAGTGTTTCGTTCAGCACTCCGAGGATTCCGTCTTTGGCGGCCAATACCCGTCCGATTGCGACCGGGTGCGCACGCGCCGTCTCGATGACCGCTGCCGCGGAAACGTTGATAACGGAAGTGACTCCGCCAGATTGGGCGTACAGGAGATTACCGAAAATAGTCATCAGTCTGTCAGGCAGCCTGAACCATAGTCAGACGGGATTGGCGGCTGTGGTCCCAGAACTTCACAATCCGCGAGATGAACCACAACATCTTCTCGGTGGCGCGAACCCAATGTCCCTTCGACGGCGCCGACTTCTGTTTTGATGTGGTCAATCATTGTAATTGGCGGTTATATAGCTGATGTAATCGGTTCCGGACTTGTTTGGGCGTTTTGATTGGAAATTCTGGCAGTGCGCGACCAAGAGAAATTTGTCAGCTAGTAATGATGTCGTACCCAGTGATCTCAATCGAGAAATATACTCATTCAGCCGAAAATTGTCGAGACCGGTACCTGAAATCTCAGACTGAATTATGTATGTCGGTATCAATTTGGATTTACAATGAACAATGATTGACCAGGGTAATTCCGAATTGCCGGAATTACCGAATACTTGAGGGAGTATAAGTCATGAGATTGGTATTTCTAGGACCGCCTGGCTCTGGGAAGGGCAGTCAGGCTAAATTTGTGGTCGAGCGTTATGATGTTGCCCATATCTCGACGGGTGATTTGCTTCGAGATGCTGTCAAGGCGGGTACCGAACTTGGACAAAAAGCATCCGAGTTAATGCAGAAAGGTAATCTCGTACCCGATGAGCTGGTAACAGAACTGATCGCACAACACTTGGATGCGGAGGATATCTGGTCGAGTTTCCTGTTGGATGGATTTCCTCGCAGCATGGTTCAAGCGGAGCAACTGGATGAGTTGTTGGAGAAAAGGATGTCACCTTTGTCAATGGTGGTACATCTTCACGTCGATCACGGTGCGCTGATCAAGAGATTGTCCGGGCGCAGAACCTGCACCAATTGCGGGAGAATCTATAATGTTTATTTCAATCCGACCAAGGTTGAAGGGAAGTGTGATGATTGCGGAGACATCGGCGAACTGATGCAACGCGATGACGATAATGAGAAATCGATCGTGAATCGTCTTTCAGTCTATGACGAGAATACGAAACCGCTGCTTACCTACTATGAACAGTCGGGTCTGCTTCGGACAGTAGACGCATCCGGCGATCTGGCCGGTATAGCAGAGCAGGTTGATCGGGTGCTCGGGGAACTGTAGACCGGAAGCACCCGATACCACTTCAGATTCTCAAGCACCGAAAACAGGCAAATGTCCGAAACAGGTTATCCCACAACTCGAATGCGCCGTCTTCGGAGTAGCGACTTCATTCGACGCATGGTCAGCGAATCCAACTTGACACCGGCTGATCTGATTCAGCCGATATTCGTGTGTGAAGGGGAAAACTATCGGGAACCCATACCGTCCATGCCAGGCATTGAGCGTCTGAGCATTGATCTGCTGATCGGAAAGTGTCAAAGATTACGTGACCTGGGTATTCCGGCAATTGCGATTTTTCCGGTTGTTCCGACATCAAAGAAAACCAAGTGGGCTGAAGAATCCTACAATCCGGATGGATTGGCGCAAAGGGCAATATCTGCTGTACGTGAATCCGTACCCGAAATCGGGGTGATGGCCGATGTCGCGCTCGATCCTTTCACTATCGACGGTCACGATGGAATTTCCAATGAGGTTGGATACGTGGAAAATGATGTCACCCTCGACGTGATTGTCAAACAGGCTCTGTCACAGGCGCGTGCGGGTGTACAGATCATCGCTCCGTCTGAGATGATGGACGGTCGCGTCGGTGCCATCCGAAGGGCGTTGGAAAGCGAGGGTTACCACAACGTTCTGATTCTCTCGTATGCGGTGAAATATGCTTCTGCTTTCTATGGCCCATTTCGGGATGCAGTCGGTTCCGCATCCGAGCTCGGCGGTCGGGATAAGCGAACTTATCAGATGGATCCGGCCAACACCGACGAAGCGATAAGGGAGGTTGCGCTGGACCTGGATGAGGGGGCGGATATGGTCATTGTCAAACCCGGGATGCCCTACCTGGATGTCGTGCATCGGGTCAAGTCTGAGTTCGGCGTGCCCACTTTCGCCTATCAGGTCAGCGGCGAATATGCCATGCTGATGGCCGCAGTACAAAACGGCTGGCTGGATGAGAGAAAAATCATTATCGAATCACTATTGGCGTTCAAGCGGGCAGGTGGGGACGGAATCCTCAGTTATTTCTCCGAACGTGCAGCTGAATGGATAGTTTGAGAAAACGGAATTTCATGCCGTACCGATCGTGACAGATAATTTCACACCGACCGAGATCAAGCTCCACAAGCAATCGCGGATTCTCGAAATCAGTTTCAGGGATGGTAACACTTTCGAGTTGAGTTGCGAATATTTGCGGGTTTATTCGCCATCAGCCGAAGTTCAGGGGCATGGACCCGGACAGCAGGTACTTCAGTATGGCAAGGAACGTGTCAATATCTGGGCAATCGAACCGGTGGGGAACTATGCTGTCGTGCTGAAATTCGACGACGGTCACGATACCGGTATTTATTCCTGGGAGCTTTTGTACGAACTGGGTGCGAACAAGGACAGATATTGGCAATCGTATCTGGACAGGTTGCAGGATGCCGGATATCAACGAAGAGAATCGACGTAGACCCGACGAAGTGTCTGACGACGGACGCACTGCGACAACCCAGTTCGGATTTCGCCGGGTAATTGAATCCGAAAAGGACACGCTCGTTCGCCAGGTCTTCAGCTCGGTTTCAAATCGCTATGATCTGATGAACGACCTGATGTCGTTTGGCGCCCACAGACTGTGGAAGCGCCTGGCGGTCGCATACGGTGGAATCCGACCCGACAGTTCGGTGCTTGATGTGGCAGGTGGCACAGGAGACATCAGTCTGGCCGTCGCAAAAAAACTTGGTGCCAAGGGTAGCATCGTGCTGACTGACATCAACGAATCAATGCTCAAACTCGGACAGGACCGAATGATTGATCACGGATTTGTCGGCAGGCTTCAGTGTGTGCGGACTGACGCTGAAAATCTCGCTTTCGCCGCCGACAGTTTCGATTGCGTCATCATCTCTTTCGGGTTGAGGAACGTGACGCGCATTGACGAAGCACTGCGTTCCATGTATCGGGTCACTCGTACCGGTGGCAGAATGCTGATTCTGGAATTTTCCAAACCGGTCATACCGCTGTTGGAAAAACTGTATGACCGGTATTCATTCAGCGTGATTCCAAGACTTGGCGAGGCTGTCGCGGGAGACCGGGCAAGTTACCAGTATCTTGTCGAGTCGATTCGTCGGCATCCAGATCAGGATACGCTAGCGTCAATGATCGCTGACGCCGGATTCGAACGTGTCGAATTCCATAATCTCACCGGTGGAATAGTCGCGCTCCATATCGGTTGGAAAATCTGAATTTATCCGAATGCTCAATCCGTACACAAACTTTATTGTCACCATGTTTTCTGACAGGTTATTCGCTGCCATCACCGACGCGGCGGATTCAGATGATGGTGTTCGAAGTCTGTTGGAAGAATTGGACAGTCGGAAAATTCTTTTCAGGTTCACCGACCTGGATCAGCAGTTCGGTCTGCGATTTGCAGAGACGGAAGTGTTCGAATGCAGCGTACCGGATGAGGAGGCAGATATAGTCATACAGGGTACCCTGATGGCTGTCGTCAAGGCGGTATTTTCCGAAAATCGCAACCCCGCCAGACTTGAAGGTGTGGAAATTACAGGTGATTTGAAACTGGCACAACGCCTGTATCAGATTTTCGACCGCGCGGAATTTGACTGGGAAGAGATGCTGGCTCGAAAAACCGGTGATGTACCCGCGCGCCAGATTGGCAATCTGTTGCGCTGGGGCAATCGGAATCTGCGTGGTTCAGACTCCACACTGGCAACCAGGATTCGAAGTACATTGGTTGATCAGAATCAGCTGTTGCCGACCCGGTCCCGGGTGGAGAAATTCATGGACGATGTGGATACCCTGCAGGCGGATCTTGATCGCCTGGAGAAGCGTACCGATCGCCTCGATAGACGTAGTGAGAAATGATAACGGTCGCGCACCTTAAACGATTGCGGGAGATTGTCCAGACGATCCGAAAGTATGGGTTGGATGGACCGCTCACCCGACATTCAAGAATTCCGTTTCTTGCGGGTATTATGAATGTCGTCGGTGGCAAGGCAGAGTTTGATGACCGGCAGCCCTATGGCGTTCGGTTGTGCGAGGCATTGCAGGAACTGGGGCCGATTTTTGTCAAGTTCGGCCAGATCATGTCCACCCGTCCCGACCTGTTTTCGGAAGACGTGATCAAGGAGCTGAGCATTCTGCAGGATCAGGTATCGCCGTTCAGCGGTGTGCAGGCGCGGCAGATTGTAGAAGAGTCCCTGAGCTCCCCGATCGATTCGGTCTTCAGTTCGTTTGATGAGATTCCGGTTGCTTCCGCCTCGGTCGCTCAGGCACACAATGCAGTTCTTCGAAGCGATGAGGATGTTGTTGTCAAAGTGCTCCGCCCGGGAATTCGGGATCAGATCAGCCTTGATATTCAGGTCATGTATTCCCTGGCCCGACTGTTCAATCTGTTTCGGCCGAATTCGGAAAACTATCGTCCCGGGGATTTGGTGGAATATTTCGAAAACGTCATGCTGAACAGTTTGGATCTGACCGTCGAGGCGGCTAACGCCAACCGCTTCCGCAATCGTTTTGAGGACGATGATTTCATCTACGTCCCGCAAGTTTATTGGAAGTACACACGCTCTGATGTCATGGTGCTGGAGCGAGTCGGAGGTTTGTCTGTTCGGGATGTTGAGGAATTGCAGGAAGCCGGTGTCGACCTGCACACCTTTTCAGAGAATTTGGTAAGAACATTTTTTGTTCAGGCGTTTCATGATCGATTTTTTCATGGCGATCTGCATCCGGGCAATCTATTCGTGTCAGAAATCGGTCAGTTGCGCATGGTCGATTTCGGAATTATGGGTATCCTGTCGGAAATCGACTGCAAGTATCTCGTTGAGAACATTCTCGCCATACTTCGACAGGACTATCAACGGGTGGTGGACCTGCATATCCGTTCGGGTTGGGCGCCACCGGATATCTCAGCGCAGGAATTCGAGATTTGTATCAGGTCCGTCTGTGAGCAGTATGTGAACCAACCTGTCGGTGAAATATCGTCAGGTCGGCTGATGGGGCGTCTGTTTCGGGTATTTCGGGAGTTTGGAATCGTGGTCCAGCCGCAATTGCTGCTGTTTCAGAAAACCTATCTCAATCTTGAGGGACTGGTCAAGACTCTGTGCCCCGAACTGGACATCGGCGCGACTGCGCGTCCGATTCTCGAGGACTGGGCCCGCAAACAGGCAAGCATCTCGAATCTCAGTGAGAAGATAAGGACCGAAACACCATATCTGCTGTCGATCGCACCTGAGATCCCGCGTCTGGCCCATACGGTGCTTTCGTATATCAACGAAAACCAGATGCGAGGGCAGGGTATGACCTCGATTCAGGGACCGGGCGGGATCAGCCGCGGACTTTTCTTTGCTTTGCTCGGCAGTGCATCGCTGATCGCTGCAGTGGTCGACTGGAGCAGTGATGGTTTCGGATTCCTGACTCTGATTCTCGGTATTGCGGCTGCTGTCTGCCTGCGAATCGCCTGGCCGAAGAATCGCAGGTAACGCTACGGATTGTAGTTTCGCAGTCTCAACGCGTTGGTGATGACCGACACGGATGACAGACTCATTGCAGCGGCGGCAAATACCGGCGAAAGGAGCCATCCGAAGAAGGGGAAAAACACACCGGCGGCAACCGGAACGCCGACGACGTTATAGGCGAATGCGAAGAACAGGTTCTGTTTGATATTGGTCATTGTCTGCTGCGCCAGTGAATAGGCTTGAACCATGCACTGCAGGTCGCCATTGGGAATGGTGATACCGGCGCATTCCAATGACACGTCGGCACCCTCGCCCATCGCGACTCCGACATCCGCCTGCACCAGTGCCGGGGCATCGTTGATTCCGTCTCCAGCCATTGCAACTGCAGTTCCATCACTTTGCAGTTTCCTGATCAGCTTGAGTTTATCCTCAGGTAAAACCTCAGCGTAAACAGCATCAATCTTGCATTGTGTGGCAATCGCCTTGGCGGTAGCCCAGCTATCGCCGGTTGCCATAATGACTTCGATGCCCTTGGACTGAAGTGCATGTACCGCAGCTGCACTGGTGGGTTTCACAGGATCGGAAATTTCGAGCACACCTGCGCGGACACCATTGACGGCAAAATGGACAACCGTTCGCTCGCTCGCTGAAGTTTCTTCCTGTATATCTGAAGCAAGGTCTTCAACACCTCGGGATTGAAGAAATCGGAGGTTTCCGATCAGCACTTGATGATCATCCACGGTACCCTGAATCCCCATCCCCGGAATTGCCTCAAAATCGGTCACCGTGCGGTGCTCAACGCCTCTCTCCTCAGCACCTCTGACGATCGCTTCCGACAATGGATGCTCGCTTGAACGAGCGAGCGCGGCGACGTGAGACAACACGTCCCGGTCAAACCCGTCCAAGGTTCGAATTTCGTTCAGAATAGGTTTCCCGGAAGTCAGGGTCCCGGTTTTGTCGACAACCAGTGTTTGGATTTTCGGGAGCGTTTCCAAGGCTTCAGCTTCCTTGACAAGAACTCCATGTTGAACCGCTTTTCCTACCGCCACCATTACCGACATCGGTGTCGCCAGACCGAGTGCGCAGGGACATGCAATGATCAGTACCGAGACGAAAGCGACCAAGGCGAATGTGAATTGCGGTTCCGGTCCGAAAATGCTCCAGGCGGCAAATGAGATCACGGCAATCGTGATGACGATCGGTACAAACCAGCCGGCTACAGTATCCGCCAGTCTTTGGATGGGTGCCTGACTTCTTTGCGCCTTGCTGACCATTTGCACAATCTGTGACAATGTACTATCGCTGCGCGACCGTTCTACCTTCATCACGAACGAACCCGTACCATTGAGGGTTCCGGCCCGAACCGGGTCACCGGCCGATTTTTCAACAGGAATCGATTCGCCGGTGATCAATGATTCGTCGATACCCGAAAAACCACTATGTATGATGCCGTCCAGCGGAATGCTGTCACCCGGTCGAATCTGAAGAAGATCGTCAACCATGATGGAGTCAAGCTCGACCTCTTCAGTCTGGCCGCTCTCATTTAGTCTATTCGCGGTCGGCGGCATAAGACGCATCAGTGCCTTGATCGCACCGGCGGTTTTCTCGCGTCCTTTCAGTTCCATGATCTGGCCGAACAGAACCAGCACGATAATCGCCGAAGAGACCTCGAAATACACACCCAGCTGCAATGTCTCAACACCGACCAAGGGTGAGAACACAGCGGGAAACAGTACAAATGAGACACTTGCAATGTAGGCGACACCGGTTCCCAAAGCGATCAGGGTGAACATGTTCAGTGAACGGTTGGTTATTGAAGCCCAGCCCCGCTTGAAAAATGGCAATCCGCAGAATAGGACAATGGGTGTCGATAGAATCATCTGAAGCCAGTTTGATGTCTGGATGGAGATGATGTTGTGAATCGGAATGCCTAGGTGCGGGCCCATCGCAATGATGAGCAGAGGGATTCCCAGTAACAGACCTACCCAGAGTCTTCTGGTGAAGTCCACATGCTCTGGATTCGGACCCTCATCGATCAGAGGTATGTCCATGGGTTCGAGTGACATGCCGCAACTCGGACAGTCACCAGGGCCAATCTGTACGACTTCAGGGTGCATCGGGCACGTGAATTTTGTGCCTGGGGGCAAGTTCTCTTGCTCGATTCCGGAGTCCTGACTGTGGCAGTCTGCATTCAGATATTTGACCGGATCAGTCCTGAATTTCGTCAGACAGCCATTACAGCAAAACCAGTAGGCCTGACCTTCGTGTTCGAATTTGTGGTTGGAAGTTCCCGGGTCGACGAACATGCCGCAAACCGGATCTCGAGTTTTATCAATGTTCACTGTTCAGCCGATTAAGAAAATCTGTAAATTCTGATTTCGATTGAATGATAACACAGCGGAACTGAGAAGAAATTCATGCCTGAATCCAAGTTTCTTATTTGAAAGCTATGGCCACCTGAGGTGTTCGATAATCTCGAAATTTTTGTTCTCCAAACCGGTTTTACTGTTTCGTACGGTCGATTTTCCAGAGCGACAACTTGACAATCATATATAAACCAAGTAAATTAGTTGGTTATTATTTTACTGACCGATTTGAATCGATGAAACTGACTACAAAAGGCCGCTACGCGGTTACAGCGATGATGGATCTGGCGTTGCATCAGTCAGATTGCGATAGGGTGTCGCTGAAAAGTATAGCCGAACATCAGGAAATTTCAATTGCATATCTTGAGCAGCTGTTTGCGGGACTGAAATCCAAGGGTCTCGTGAGCGGCATGCGTGGACCCGGAGGCGGTTATCAGTTAACCAAACCTGCAGAGGAGATTTCAATCTATGAGATAATCAGTGCCGTCGACGAATCGGTTGATGTAACCCGATGTCATGGACGGGAAGATTGCCAGGATGGAGAAATTTGTCTGACACATGAGTTATGGACCGAACTCAGTTCACAGATTTCTTTATTTCTTGATCAGCTGAAACTCGGCGAAATCATTCAGTCGCAACGCGTACGCGAAGTCTCGCAGCGGCAATCGGCACGATGCGGGTCGTTGCGACAGACCCAGCAAGTCGCCTTCAACTGAAACATGCAATAAATCAGACACCACGGATCGAATTGTGAACCAATCTACTGCAACCGATATCAGCGGTTTTGTCAAACGAGAGTACAAGGAAGGCTTTGTAACCGACATCGAGTCGGATACGTTTCCGCCTGGCCTCGACGAAGATGTTGTCACTGCGCTGTCAGCCAAGAAAAATGAACCTGAATTCATGCTTGATTGGCGCCTCAAGGCGTACTCGCGCTGGAAGAAAATGACCGAGCCGGTTTGGGCTCATGTCAACTACACACCGATTGACTATCAGTCTATCAGCTATTACTCCGCACCCAAGTCAGATGCTGATCGACCCAAGAGTCTGGACGAGGTTGACCCGAAACTTCTGGAAACCTACGAGAAACTGGGTATTCCCCTGTCCGAGCAGAAGATGCTCGCAGGTGTTGCGGTGGACGCTGTATTCGACAGTGTCTCGGTTGCCACTACATTCAAGAAGACACTCGCGGATGCAGGTGTCATTTTCTGCTCATTTTCCGAAGCGGTTCAGGAACATCCGGAACTGGTGCAGAAATATCTGGGATCGATCGTACCTTCCGGCGATAACTACTTCGCCGCACTGAACTCAGCGGTTTTCAGTGACGGATCTTTCGTCTATGTACCCAAAGGCGTGCGCTGTCCGATGGAACTGTCGACGTACTTCCGGATCAACGCGATGAATACCGGACAGTTCGAAAGAACCTTGATCATCGCGGATGAAGGAAGTTATGTCAGTTACCTTGAGGGGTGCACAGCTCCGATGCGAGATGAGAACCAACTGCATGCGGCGGTTGTGGAACTGATCGCGCTCAAGGATGCGGAAATCAAGTATTCCACAGTCCAGAACTGGTATCCGGGCGATGAGGAAGGTCGCGGCGGCATCTACAATTTTGTGACCAAGCGAGGCGCATGTCGCGGCGAGAACGCAAAAATCTCGTGGACACAGGTGGAGACGGGTTCGGCGATTACCTGGAAGTACCCCAGTGTCATGCTTGAGGCCGACAATTCGATTGGCGAGTTTTACTCGGTGGCTCTCACCAACAACTGCCAGCAGGCAGATACCGGCACTAAAATGGTTCACATCGGACAGAATACGTCGAGCACCATCATCTCCAAGGGCGTGTCAGCCGGCCGCGGGCAGAATTCCTATCGCGGGTTGGTGCGAATATTGAAGGGTGCTGAGAACGCCCGAAACTATTCGCAGTGCGATTCGCTGCTGATGGGCGACCGGTGTGGCGCACATACATTTCCATATATAGAGGTCAAGAATCCAACCGCAAAAGTCGAACATGAGGCGACAACCTCGCGAATCAGTGAGGATCAGATGTTCTACTGCCGCCAGCGCGGACTGTCGGAAGAGGATTCGGTGTCCATGATCGTAAATGGATTCTGCAAGGAAGTGTTCAAGGAACTTCCGATGGAGTTCGCGGTCGAAGCGCAGAAACTGCTTGGCATCAGTCTCGAAGGTGCAGTTGGCTGACCGCCGACTGTGAATCAACCGAACAATCTTTAACCATGCATGCTTAAGGAAAAAGGAATCATGCTCTCAATTGTTGATCTTAACGTTCAGATTGAAGACAAGAATATTCTTGACGGAATCAATCTTGAAGTCGCGGCCGGCGAAGTGCACGCGGTGATGGGCCCCAATGGGTCTGGCAAGAGCACTTTGGCCAACGTCATAACCGGCAAAGTGGAAGACGTGACGCGGGGCAGTATCACATTCAACGGAATGGACCTGCTGGACCTCGACCCGGAGGAGCGAGCCCGCGAGGGGATATTTCTTGCTTTCCAGCATCCGATCGAAATTCCGGGCGTCAATAACATCTACCTGATCAAAGCGGCTGTGAATGCGATGCGCAAGCATCGGGGAGAATCGGAGTTGGACGCAATCGATTTTCTCAAGGTTGTCCGCGAGAAAATGAAGTTGCTTGAAATTAATGAGTCATTTCTCTATCGCTCCGTCAACGAGGGGTTCTCGGGCGGCGAGAAGAAAAGAAATGAAATACTTCAGATGATGATGCTTGAGCCGAAATTGGCAGTGATGGATGAAACCGATTCGGGACTCGATATCGATGCGCTGAAAATTGTATCGAAAGGTGTCAACTCGCTTGCTGATGCAGGTCGTTCGTCCATCATCATCACACACTTTCCCCGGATTCTGGAATACATCGTTCCGGACCATGTACATGTTTTGGTCGGCGGCCGCATCGTGCGTTCCGGTGACAAGAATCTGGCGCATGAACTGGAAAAATATGGTTACACCTGGGTGGTTGAAAAGACCGCGGCTGCAGTGGCATGAAAGTCAGTCCGCTCGCCAATTTTTTCGCTGAGCAGGGCAGGCGTCTCGCTCACACCTTACCCGGATCGTCGATAGATTCGGTCGCGCAGTTGCGCAAGAATGCGCTTGCTCGTTTCGCGCTGACAGGACTGCCCAGAATGACCGATGAGCAGTGGCGATACACCAATATCCGTCCGCTGGAAAAACATCAGTTCGAGCTGTCTCAAAGTTCGAGCTCCAAGCCGCACGGTGTAGATATCAGTGAATGGCGACTATCCAACACCGACACCTACCGGGCTGTGTTTCTGAACGGCTGGTTCAGTTCCGAACTCTCCGATCTTGTGAGTCTGCCGGACACTGTCAGTATTCTGAGTCTTGCGGATATTCTCGAATCCACTGCGGATGGAGATACGCGCACTTTCGAGTTTGCATTACAGGAGTTGCAGTCGATGTCCTCGAACGCCGAGCATGGTTTCACCGCTTTGGGCGCGGGATTTACCGCTGACGGAGCGGTGGTTCAGATCGGCTCAGGTGTGACATTGGACAAGCCACTTGAAATTCTGTTTCTGAGTCAGGATGATGCGGATACCCGATTCTGCAACGTAAACAATTTTATTGACGCGGGCGATGGTGCCAGATTCCAGTTGATCGAGCGGTATCTGTCGTTGGGCGATACTAATCACCTGACGAATTCCTCATTTACATTCAATCTGGAAGCGGATGCTCAGGTTGACCACTATCGGATCCAGAACGAAAGCGAGTCTGCGTTCCACATCGGATCGGCGAAAACACGCCAGAAGGACAGCAGCCGGTATCGGATATTCTCGATTTCGCTCGGTGCCTTGCTCAATCGCCACGAAGTGATCCAGTCATTGGACGGGGAGAACGCTCACTGTGAACTGAAAGGGCTCTATATCGGCAAAGGCAACCAGCATATGGACAATTACACCACGATTGCACACGAAAGTGCGGATGCCACAAGTGAGGAGTTCTATAAGGGTGTTCTTGATGATCGTGCCCGTTCGGTGTTTCATGGCCGTATCAGGGTTGCACCGGGTGCGCAGCATACCGATGCGCAGCAACAGAACAGAAACCTTCTTCTATCGCGGAACGCAGAAGCTGATACCAAGCCCCAACTTGAGATTTATGCTGATGATGTCAAATGCTCGCACGGAGCGACTATTGGACAACTGGATGAGAACGCCGTATTTTATCTGCGCTCCCGAGGTCTGACAGAGCAACAGGCGAGAACAATGCTTACGGATGCCTTTGCAGCAGAAATCGTGAACGACATTGAGCTTGAGGCGGTCCGGGCCGAGGTGTCCAACCTGGTCCAGCAAAAGCTCAGCTCAGACAATTCGATCAGGGAGGCGGCATGACGCAATCGGCACTCAAGGTTGATCGGGAACATGCAGTGACCGGAACAATAGATCCGATCGCGATTCGCGAGCAGTTTCCGATTCTGAGCGAGATCGTATACGGAAAAGATCTGGTCTACCTTGACAACGCTGCCAGTTCGCAAAAGCCTCTGGCAGTGACGCAGGCACTGGACAAATACTACGCGTCGCAGCATGCCAACGTGCATCGGGGCGTTCATGCGTTGAGCGACCGTGCCACCGAAGCGTATGAAAATGCTCGAACGCTGGCGCGTCAGTTTGTAAATGCCGAGCACGCCAGGGAGATCATCTTTGTCAGGGGGACGACCGAAGGGCTGAATCTGGTCGCCAGTTCGTACGGCCGACACTGCCTGAAACCCGGTGACGAGATCCTGGTCAGCGAAATGGAACATCATTCGAATATTGTGCCATGGCAGATTATCGCGGAGCAGACCGGGAGTCAGGTGCGGATGATCCCGATGGACGACAGCGGCCAGATCATTCAGGAGGAGTATCTCGGACTCCTGAACGAAAAAACTGCGATTGTTGCGATCACCTACGTCGCCAACTCCCTCGGAACAGTGAATCCGATCAGGCAGATGACACAGAGTGCCCATGAATTCGGTGCGGTTGTGGTTGTCGATGCGGCTCAGGCGGCGCCACATCTTGAAATCGATGTCAGGGAACTCGAATGCGATTTTCTGACTTTGTCGGGGCACAAGATGTACGGACCGACAGGAATTGGCATCCTTTATGGGCGCGAGGAACTGCTTGACGCGATGCCACCTTATCAGGGCGGCGGAGAAATGATCAAGCGGGTGACGTTTGCCGGTTCGGAATATGCCGAGATTCCGCATAAGTTTGAAGCCGGAACACCAAATATCGCAGACAGTGTCGGATTTGGTGAAGCCGCGAAGTTCATGTGGGATATCGGGTTTGATGCAATCGCGTCCCATGAAAACCAATTGCTTGAGCACTGTCACGAGCGAGCTGAGCAATACAGCGACATTCGGATTTTTGGAACGGCACCGCAAAAGTCTGGTGTGTTTGCGTTTGAGCTTGAAGGTATCCATGCACATGATATCGGAACCATCGTGGATCGCGAGGGTGTTGCGATCCGGGTGGGGCATCATTGTGCCATGCCTGTCATGCAGCACTTCAATGTCGCGGCGACCGCCAGAGCATCTTTTGCGGTCTACAATTCAATTGAAGATATCGACTGTCTGTTCGACGCCCTGGACAGGGCAAGGGAGCTGTTCAGGGGATGATGGACGATCTCAAAGCGCTCTACCAGGAAGTGATCATAGATCACAGCCGGAACCCCCGCAATTTCGGTTCATTGGAATCAGCGAATTGCTCGGCGGAAGGAGTCAACCCGCTTTGCGGAGATGAACTTACCCTGCAATGCCTGCTTGACGCGGATGAGGTCATTCAGGAGATCCGGTTCGTTGGTCGAGGCTGCGCGATATCGGTTGCTTCAGCTTCGATTATGACAGAGATGATGCTCGGTAAATCGAAAACAGAGGCGGAACAACTTTTCGACCGGTTTCATGCCAGGGTAACCGGCATTGCAGATGGCAATTCGGTGGATATCGGGAAATTGGAAGTGCTGAGTGGTGTTCGCGAGTTTCCGACCCGCGTCAAATGTGCGACGCTGGCATGGCATACGGCAATCGCCGCAATCAACAAAACCGATGAGCAGGTTACGACCGAGTAGCATGCGATGACAGGCGAATCGAACAATCAATCGGCTCTGTCCCGGAAAGTGGATTTCATATCGGAATTCATGAACCGTTCGGAAACGGACTCCGCTGAAACAGGGTCAGCAGCACCTGGCAATGGTGAGCGTGTATCCGATGCTGTTTTCGAGCAACAGATTATCGATGCCCTTCGCGGTGTCTATGACCCCGAAATACCGGTCAATATCTATGATCTTGGTCTGATCTATGATGTCGATATCAGCGATGATAGAATGGTGAGTATTCAGATGACCCTGACTACGCCCGGATGTCCAGTTGCGCAGACGTTTCCCGGTACCGTGGAATGCGCAGTAAAGTGTGTCGAGGGTGTTGAGGATGCGACTGTGGAACTGGTCTGGGATCCGCCTTGGACCAAGGACCGCATGTCTGAGGACGCCTTGCTCAGTCTGGGGCTTCTATAGTCCCATACCCTTCTGATTCAATCATGAAGGTCGTCCTGATCAGTCCTTACGAAATTGGACGACAACCATTTGCTTTGGCTCAGCCGGCTGCCTGGCTGGCGCGCGACGGATTCGATGTTGACTGCATCGACCTTTCCATCGAACCCTTTGAGGCTGATTCCGTCATGCAGGCCGACGTGGTTGCGGTTCATCTTGCCATGCACACCGGCGCGCGTCTGGCAGCTGACCTGATTCCCGAGATCGTCGATCGAAACCCGGATGCAACAATCTGTGTTTACGGTCTGTACGCTCCGGTCAATTCCGAATTCTTTCGTTCGCTTGGTTGTGGATTCGTTTTCGGCGGGGAGGCTGAATCAGAAATTCTGTCATTGTGCCAGGCAGTGCGGGACAGGACCTCGCTGTCTGAATTGCGCGAGACTCGCGTATCCATGGACAAACTGGCATTTGTCCGCCCACTTCGTTCCCTGCTCCCCGAACTGGATGTGTATTCACGACTGACATGTGCGGACGGCGCGGAAAAGACAACGGGTTTTGTCGAAGCCAGTCGAGGTTGCAAACATCTGTGTCGCCACTGCCCTGTGGTACCAGTCTATTCGGGTGCGTTCAGAGTTGTTTCCGCAGATGTGGTGCTCGACGATATCCGACAGCAGATAGAGACTGGAGCAGAGCACATTTCATTCGGAGATCCGGACTTTCTCAACGGTCCGGGCCACGCCCGAAGAATCATCGATCGATTTCAGGAAGAGTTTTCTGGAATGACATGGGATGCGACGATCAAGATTGAGCATTTGCTTCAATATGAGGATCTCATATCCAGATTTTCGGAACAGAATTGTCTGTTTATCACCAGTGCCGTGGAGTCTGTCGAAAATGACGTATTGGAAAAGCTGGACAAGGGTCACAACGCAGAAGACTTTCGAAAGGCACTCCGTCTGTTGAGGCGTCTTGATATCTCCATGCAGCCAACATTCGTACCCTTTACGCCTTGGACCACTCTGGAGGGATACTTGGAGTTGCTTCGTCAGATTGTCGAACTTGAGTTGATCAACAGCGTTGCGTCTGTCCAGCTGAGTATCCGCCTCTTGCTGCCCAGGGGTTCAAGTTTGGTGGACTGCGAAGATCGCGGTGAGTGGTTGGGTTCCTTCGACCCGAAGATGCTCGGATACTCCTGGAGACATCGGAATTCACGCGTGGACGAGCTTCAGTCATCTGTTCAGGAATGGGTGATCAGTGCTCAGGACGAGAATCTGGACCGGATTGAGATTTTCGCTGGTATCTGGGCCATGGCACATCAATTCGTCGAAGGAAAGGTTCCCGCACTGACGCACACAGCTGGACGACCGGTTCCGCAGATGTCAGAGCCTTGGTACTGCTGTGCCGAACCGACGGAGAGTCTCAGGAAGAAGACATCAAAACCTATTGGTTCTGGTTCTCCGGACGAAATTCAGGTGACCGCTTGAATCCGGTCGGACTACGGTTTTTCAGCCGCTGAAATTACCGGAAATTCGAAGCCCCTTGAGCAGATTGAGCGCCTGCAGCAACTGATAGTCGCGTCGGACGGCCGGATTGACCTGAGGTGACAGCTGCTGACTGTCTAGTTCATCGGTCGAGTTGGCGTTTTCGTTCTCAAGTGAGCCTTCAAGATTCGATTCCCGGAAAGTCATGGATTCGTTTTGGTCGTCAGACTCCTCGATGTCACGCCATTCCACAGTTATATCTGGAACAATTCCGGATGCCTGTATCGATCGATCATTGGGTGTGTAGTATCGATCGGTTGTCAGCTTGAGAGTCGTATCTTTGTTGAGGCGGACGATGGTCTGAACGGAGCCTTTTCCGAAAGTATTCTCACCCATGATGATCGCGCGCTTGTGATCTTGAAGTGCGCCTGCAACAATCTCAGAAGCCGATGCTGATCCCTCGTTAACCAATACCACCAGCGGGATTCCTTCAATGATATCGCCCGGTGTGGAGCGGAACTCACTCACATGCGCATTATTTCGACTCCTGGTGCTGACGATAAGCCCACTGTCTATAAAAATGTCCGACACCCCGATTGCACTATGTAATTCGCCACCCGGATTATTGCGTAAATCCATTACCAGACCGTCGAACGAATCTGAATCGGAAATCAGTTTCTTGATCTGTGTCCGCGTCAGTTCCGGAGTTGTAGTCTGAAATTGGGTGATACGAAGGTAACCGAATCCGGGTTCAAGAAAGAAGCTGTGGACACTCTTGATTCGTATCACGGCGCGCGTGAGTTTGAATTCCAGAGGTCCATCACTGCCTTCTCGAATAACGATCAGGGTGATATCGGTTCCCGGCTGGCCTCGCATGGAGTTCACAGCGTCCATCAGATTCATTCGCGATGTCGATTGATCATCCAATTGGATGATCAGATCGCCGGGTAAGATGCCAGCTTCGTAAGCCGGTGTGCCGTCAATGGGGGAAATGACCCGAATGCCCCCGTTCTCTTTGGTCACCTCTATTCCCAGCCCGCCATATCTGCCGGTAGTCTCCGCTTCGACTTCGGACATTTCCTGTGAGTCCAGCAGCGCGGAGTGCGGGTCCAGCCCTCCGACCATTCCCTGAATGGCATTTCTCAGCAGTTCTTCGTCCGTGACTTCTTCGATATAGCTGTTCTTGATGGTCTCGAATACCCTCGCGAATGTGGTAATGGATTCTATCGGTAGAGGTGAGGCACTATGTCCTCCTGTATTCTGGGCGGTTGAGCCTAGTGGAAGCAGTGACAGCAGTAGAACAGTCACTGTGAGTGATTTGAGTATTGTCTTTCGGATTGTCATAGCACTGTAACTATTGTGTGGAATTCTGCTGCGCGGGCAGGTTTTGGGCTTGGTGTTCGGGCCGAGGTGATTGCTGGTGAGCAGGGCATCTATCTTTTTGATACTACGCGTATAGAATAGCAAATGCTGAATTGTTTGTCAGATTAATTATTGTCAATTTACTGGCCTTGTGTCGGCGAACGCCATCTTTGTGACACGAATATTCAATATCAATGAAAACTACAGACGACACCAAAGCAAAGGATCGACAGGCAAACCATTCTGTCTGAGTTCAAAATAAAGCCCGGGTGTCGGCGAGCCGACATTTCCATCTGCCTTTGAGATAACCTGCTGAGTATCCACCCAATCTCCCACCTGCACCTTTGATTCTTTGTTGTAGGCGTAAAGACTCAGGAAATTGTCTCCATGATCAACAATGACGAGAACGCTAAACCCTTCAAAGAATCCCGAATACACGACCTGACCGGTGAAAATTGATCTGACATCCTGCCCGCTCTTTGCCGAAAGCAGCAAGCCCTGCCAGAAAGCCCCTCGAATCGGTTTTTGCTGACCGAATCGCGCCTGAACTTTTGTGTTGAGCGGCAGCGATAGATTTCCTTTCATGTTGAGGAACGACTCGCCGCTGTCAAGAGCCACGGCTTTGCGCTTCCGCAGGCTTTCAATCAATTCGAGCAGGTGCTTCTCTTCGGCTTTCATCTGTCTGATATCTTCCTGATTTGATCTCAGTTGCTGATCAAACTTTGCAACATTTGTCTTCATTTCGTCTTTCAGGTTACGCAGTTCATCGAGCTGCGACGACAGGTCGGCTGACAAGCCCTCCAGAGCCTGACGATTCAGTCTGAGGCTGTCTTCGGTTTCCTCCAGCTCCCTTCCCATCATCTTCAGTTGCTCCACCCGACTTGCCCGTGCATGGGTCAGGTAGCGGTAATAGGCAACGGTTCTGGACAACCTGAATGGATTGTTTTCACTCAACAGGATTTTGACATAGTCCAATCTTGAAATGGCGAACGAGGCGCGAATCAGATTCTGCAGATCGGCGGAATGGTTTTCCAGCTCAAGAATCTGCTGCTTCTTCTGTTCTTGCAGTTGTTCTTGCTCGTAACTGAAACGGGCGATCTTCTGTCTGGTCTCGACGCGTTTCGAGTCAATTGAGACGAGTCGACTCTCCAGCCTGGCGATGTCCTTTAGAACCGTCTCTCGCTGTGCCTGGTACCTGGTGGATTCTTTTTTAAGTCGCTTGATTTGTGATCGTACCTCGGCAAGCTCTTGGCTATAATCTGTTTCCTGATCAGACGATTGAACCGGTGATACTGTATTCAGTATGAATAAGAGGGTAGCCGCAATGATCGCGGTTGTCCTTTGGAGGTTGAAGCACCACCAGAATCGGTGGTTTTTCTGTCTGCGTCGATTCCGAATCGACTGAACACAGTTCATTGGACTACTATTGGAATACTGGATGATCGATGGAATACATTGAGTTTGTTAAAATCAACTGGCACTTGTTTGTGGCGCTCGTCGCAGTGATCGCAATGCTTGCCTTCGAACCGCTTCGGAAACGCAGTGTGGGTGTCACATCGGTTCTGCCCCACGATCTTCCCCGTATCATGAAGAAAGAGAAGGCGATCATCGTTGATGTTTCGGATTCCAAGGAATTTGAAACGGGGCGTATTCCCAAAGCACGGAATATTCCGTTAAGTCGAATCGAAACGGACATCAATACGCTGAACAAATTCAAATCGCGTCCGATCGTGGTCGTTTGCCGTATAGGAAATCGAAGTGCGAAGGCTGCGGGTATGCTTAGAAAACACGATTTTACGGATGTACGAACACTGAAAGGTGGTTTTACTGCATGGGTCAAGGAAAATCTTCCGGTCGAAAAGTGATTTCCCGGTGAGCGATTCGAAAACAGTGGCCTATCCAATTATATATTTGCCGAAATCTAAACTGTACGCACAATAGTGTTCAACTGATCTGTATTCACCCATAATTTACGCCGGGCAAGTCATGATCGTCAATGTCGGAGAAATCCAGATAAACTACGAAATCTCAGGGAATTCGCGAGGTCCAGTTGTAGCGATGAGCCACTCGCTGGGATCAAGTGGCATCATGTGGAAAACACAGCTGCCTTTATTGGAGCCCCATTATCAGGTTATCAGGATCGACACCCGCGGACATGGGGGCTCATCGGCACCGGAAGCCGAATACTCTATGGACGAACTCGTAGCTGACACCATTGGACTTCTCGACCAGCTTGAGATCAATAGATGTCACTGGGTCGGTCTGTCCATGGGCGGAATGATCGGTCAGGGAATCGGTATACATCACCCGAATCGGCTTCTGAGCCTGAGTTTGTGTGACACGATGTCAAGAGTTCCGGAAGAGTTGCTGCCGGTGTGGATCGACCGAGTCGAGACCTGCGAGAGATTCGGAATGACATCCATGGTTGACTCCGCGATGGAGCGTTGGTTCACCGAGAACTACCGCAAACGCCCTCCAACGCGGGAATTCGAGGAAGTCAGGCAACAGATTCTCAACACTTCGGTTGCCGGATACATCGGATGTTGTCATGCGATCATGAACTTCAATTACCTTGATCAGCTGAAAAATATCCGAACTCCCACGCACATTATCGTGGGTGATCAGGATTTTGCCACGCCGGTCAGTGAGTCCCGTGCAATGCACGAGCGGATTCAGGGCTCGACCCTTGAAATTATCCGAGGAGCTGCGCATTTTTCGAATATCGAACAGTCTGAAGCATTTGATCAATCCCTTTTCACTTTCCTTGCTCAGCACTGATCGCAGTTATTGTTCGCTATTTTGGACAACCGAGAACCCATACCAAACAGGTGCTTCAGCACCAAAGAGTGAAGCACGATGAAAATCAAAAAGATTTCCATCTATCAGGTCGATCTTCCGATGAAAGAAGGTGCGTACAGTTGGTCGAATCAATCGTATTCCGCATTCGACAGTACTGTCGTGATCATCGAAACTGATGAGGGGATTTCCGGTGCGGGTGAGACTTGTCCGCTGGGACCGGCTTATCTTCCCGCTTATGCAGAAGGAGCAAGAGCGGGAATTGCGCAATTGGCACCAGACCTCATTGGAGAAAATCCCCTGCAACTTGGCAATATCAATGATCGAATGGACTCATTGCTGAAAGGGCACCCTTACGCAAAATCCGCGGTTGATATGGCCTGTTGGGACATTTTGGGCAAGGCGACCGGTCAACCGGTTTATCTCCTTTTGGGCGGTATGCGCCAGGACAGGGTGAAGCTGTTCAAGGTGGTCAGTCGGCAGCAACCGGACGCGATGGCGGCGAAATTGTGTGATTACCAGGCGCAGGGGTTCACGCAGTTCCAGATGAAAGTCGGGGAGGATGCCGATGTGGACATCGAGCGAATTTTCAAGGTGTCCGAGCAGCTGGAGCGCGGCAATGTGCTCAACGCAGATGCCAATACCGGTTGGCGACAGCACGATGCCATTCGGGTAGTCAGGGCGATTCGCGATGTTGACCTGTATCTGGAGCAGCCCTGCCTGACTTATGAGCAATGTCTCGCGGTTCGGAGCCACTGCGACCATCCCATGATTCTGGACGAGTGTATGGACAGCATGGAGATTTTGATTCGAGGTTGGCAGGACAGTGCGATGGATGCCATCAATCTGAAGATCAACCGAGTTGGCGGCATGTGGAAGGCCTCTCAGTTCAGGGACATGTGCTTGAACCTAGGGATCATCATGACTGTGGAAGACTCCTGGGGTGGTGAGATTGCCACCGCGGCCATCGCACATCTTGCGCATACGTTGCCGAAAGAGTTTCATTTTCAATCATCGGCCTTTCATGAGTATACGCATACCGAAATTGCGCAAGGTGCACCGATTATGGAGGATGGCTACATGTTCGCCTCAAACCGACCAGGACTTGGAGTCGAACCGAATTTGGATGTTCTCGGTGCCCCGGTCCTCGCCGTCGGTGGGTAATACTTCAACGGACCTCGGGTCTATACACCGTCTGGGCATTATCGGCTGATTCAGTAAAGACGTACGCCCTCGACATACCAGTTCATTTCGTGCAACTGAGTGTCACTTAGCACTTTGGATTCCGGTACTATCAGATTGCCCTGAATATCGCGAATCGGTCCGGTAAACGGGTGGATTTTCCCGGACAGGATATCTTTTTCCAGGTTCTGAACAAACTGAAGAATGTCGGGACTGATATGTCCGCTATTGTAGTGTGTCAGTTTCGTCGTCGGACCATACTCACCGCCCCAGTTGTGGATTGATTCCCAAGAGCCGTCGAGTACTGCATCAACACGATTGATGTAATACTCACTCCAGTCATTTGCGATAGTCGCGAGATGGGCATTCGGAGCCACGAAAGTCATATCAGACGCTTTGCCGAATCCAAAAACGCCATAGTTCTCAGCAACGATCAATGCACCTTCAGCGTTCGAATGCGTGATCAATACGTCCGCACCTTCTGAAATCAGGAATTGTGCGGCGCGAGCCTCCAATTGTGCATTGGACCAGGAGTTGATATAGAGCGTCAGCACCTCGCTTTTCGGATTGATCCGTCTCGCACCCATTGCCACCGAATTGATGCCGCGCACAACTTCAGGGATCGGAACGGAACCAATGTATCCGATTTTGCCTGTTGATGACATTTTGGCGGCCAGTACTCCTGCAGTGAATCGCCCTTCGTAGAATCGTGAGGAATATGTTGATACGTTTTGCGCCACTGAATGTCCTGTGCAAACTTCAAACGCCACGTCCGGATACTGTCTTGCGTAACGGTGCACCAAGTCGGTGTATCCGTACGCCAGGACAAAGATCATTCCGTATCCATCTTCAAGCATATTTCGTAAAACAGCCTCAACAATTGCTTGCTCAGCATTGTTTTCGGCGTATACAGCGGTATGGATTCGATCGCCGAAATGCTTTTCCATCACCAATCTTCCCAGATTATGACTGAACGTCCAGCCATATTTCCCGATGGTGCTGCCGGCGATAAATCCGATTTTGAGGGGTTTTTCGGAAGCCTGGGGTGTCTGGGACAATCCGAGAACCAGTGCCGCGGCCAATAAAGCGAAACACCCCTGCCGAATTACTTCGGCTGGCGTGAACGAAATTTTGCCTGGATTATTCTTCACAGTCGATCTCAACTTGATATGCACTGCCAAATGATAAAACGGAAAGGCTAGCGCAAGATCGCCGATAGTTGATCCGCAGTCTCTTTCCCTGACAGATGTGCGCCTGCGACTGATGCGAACATGGATTGATGGCAGGCTTCCCCGGCGAAGAATATTCTGTCAGCGATTGGTTCGCGCAACACGTCTCGTCTATCAGATGCGCCTGGCTGTGCGGAAGCGTAGGACCCGACGGTCAAGGGGTCTGTCGCCCAAGAGGAAGCGGATCCTCTTACGAAAGAGTGATCAATCTCACTGCCGAAAACCGAGCGTAACCGATCAAGTGCGAAGTTGATGCGATCCGTTTCACTTTGATGGGACAAGTCTTTGGCAATTCGACCACCGACATCAAAATAGGTCAGTGTGCTACCTGACGCGTTGGCCGACGCACCGAACGTGGAATCCTGTTCGTCCGTCAGATTCAATACGTAAGTGTCCGGATTCAGGCCGGCGATAGGTGTCGAGAATTCAAGCCAGATGTGTTCGTAATTTCCCATGGAAATTGAATCGAAAGATTCCAGCTTTGCTGCTGACAGTGCCGGATTGAATTGAATGGCGCCTGATGCCAGTACACCGGTGGACACCGTGACAATGACCGCCTTTGAACAGATGTCGCCCCTGTTCGTGGAAATCCGCAAGTCTTTCCCACTCCAGTCGATAGTCTTGACAGTCGTATCAAGTGAGACAGGCAGCTTGGAACCGTAGTGTGCGACCAAGGTACCGAAGCCCTCCCGGCAAAACCAATCTACACTATCCTGCATTGAGGCATAGTCCAGAACAGACAAATTTTGGAGTTCTTTTCCCATAGTCCATGGGCCCAAAATGTATCGGGCTATTGAAGTCAAGGGGTGGTTTATGTTTTCGGTCGCGTCAGCCAGGGAGACATCGATTCCGGTGTCGGCAGATTCTTCAATCGCCTGTTCCATCAACCCAAGTAGTTCAGGGATCAATTCAGCTCCGTTCTCGATAGTCTCGCCGCGGTTGTACAGGGCAACATTCAGATTGTCGGGATAGATGTCGAAACCGTTGCGTTCGCCGTAGTTCTTGTAAAAATTGTCGGTACCGTAATGCAGCCAATGCGCGCCCATATCGCAGGGTATGGCATAGGTTTCTTGGTCGGTCCAAACCCGTCCGCCGATTCGACTCGATGCCTCTACCACTGCGATATCGTAGCCTTGTCCAATCAATGTATGGGTCGCAGAAATTCCTGCTGCGCCGGCACCGACAATTACAACGTCAAAATGGTTGGACATACTGCTTGGAAACATCCGAAGAACTGATTGCGATGCCCGCGGAATTGAGATTTCCTAGGGATTTGGAGCTTGGCTCTGGTTTCTGACTTCAGTGACGAATTTCTCGAGCGCGGTGTCGTCAGCCAGATAGAAATGCCTGATCGGCGAAAGATTCGCGTCCAGGTGATATACCAGCGGAATTCCAGTTGGAATGTTGAGCGTTGTGATTTCTTCATCGGAGATATTGTCCAGGTATTTCACCAGTGCGCGCAAACTGTTTCCGTGCGCCACAATCAGGATATTCTTTCCGGAAAGAATTTGATTCACGACCGAATTTTTCCAGTAATCCACTACTCTCACATAAGTATCTGCCAGTGACTCCGTTGCCGGTACAGCATCAAGATGCACGTATTTCGGGTCGTTTTTGAGTTCATTCCATTCCCGTTCTGCCAGTTCTGGTGGTCGAATCGCGTACCCGCGTCGCCATTGATGTATTTGTTCCGGTCCATGAATTTGCGACATCTCAGCTTTGTTGAGTCCCTGCAGCGCACCGTAGTGCCGCTCGTTGAGATGCCAGTCCTGTAGCACCGGAATGTCAGTTTGGCCAAGTTGCCGCAATACCTCTGTCAAAGTATCGATCGAGCGTCGAAGGACGGAAGTCAGGGCCAGATCGAACCGGTAGTTGTCCTGCTTCAAGGCGATTCCGGCACTTCGGGCCTCTTCCGCGCCGCGCGGTGACAGGCCAACGTCCACCCATCCAGTAAAGCGGTTCTCAAGATTCCACTGACTCTGGCCGTGCCGCAGCAATACAAGTTCAAAGGTCATGGTTCTGATACTCCTTCAGCAACTGCTCGACCATGCCACGCAATGCCTTTCCTCGATGACTGATTTTGTTCTTTTCATTCGGGCTCAGCTCGGCCAGCGTGCATTCCAGTTCCGGAATCCAGACAACAGGATCATAGCCGAATCCGTAGGTACCTTGTGCCTGATGATGCACTCGACCATGTAGAGTTCCGTCGGCAATCAATGGGGAGGCGTCATCTGAATGGCGAACATACACCATCAAGCAACGAAATCGACAGTTACGAGCGTTTCCTTCCATTTGTTCCAGCTTACCTAGAAGTTTGGCGATGTTGCGTTCATCGTTTGCGCCGGAATCAGAATAGCGAGAAGAGATCACGCCTGGCTCGCCGCCGATTGAATCGACTACGAGGCCGGAATCATCAGCAATGGCCGGCAATCCCGACTCTGCTGATGCATGGCGGGCTTTGATCAGTGCGTTCTCGACGAATGTGGGCTTGTCCTCAATGGCTTCTCCAATACCGAATTCAGATTGAGAGATCACATGGATTAATGTGTCGCGGAGCATCCGATTGATTTCGTCAATCTTTCCCGGATTGTTACTCGCCAGTACGATTCGCGAGGGGACTGTCACTGCTGTAAAGCCTGTTTCTGAGCATCAATCAGGGAAGCCGTTCCCGCTCTCGCAAGCTCGGACATGGCAACGAGCTGATCCTGCGAGAAGTCGTCTTTCTCAGCGGTGCCTTGAATTTCGATGAAGCACGCGCTGTCATTCATTACAAAGTTCATGTCGGTCTGTGCTATCGAGTCTTCGGCATAGTTGAGATCCAAACACAGCTCGTCGTTGACAATGCCGACCGAAACCGCAGCGACGTGATTCCGAATGGGGTTTTCGAATATTTCCCTACTTTTGAGCAACACATTGATGGCATCAGCGAGCGCCACAAATCCGCCGGTTATCGATGCACATCGGGTCCCGCCATCGGCCTGAAGAACATCGCAATCGACCACGATCGTTCGTTCGCCGAGCATTTCGAGATCAATACATGAACGAAGACTACGACCGATCAGGCGTTGAATTTCCTGTGTTCGGCCACCTTGCCGCCCGCGAGCCGCTTCACGGGAGCTCCGCTCGACGGTTGACCCTGGTAACATGCTGTATTCACCTGTAACCCAGCCCTGGTTCTTCCCTCTCAAATGAAAGGGTACCCGGTCGTCGATGCTGGCGGTGCACAGCACGCGGGTATCGCCGGTTTCCATCAGTACCGAACCGGCGGCATGCTTTGTGAAACCGCGTGTAATCCGTACCGGTCGCAACTGGTCATTTTGTCTGCTGTCTGTTCGCTTCATGTCGGGTAAATTGGAGTAAGCCGTCTTCGGCATTGACTGTCTGAATACGGCTGATTATTGTATCTGTATTATCGGAGATCAGTGAAATCCAGTTCAGGACAATCCCATTCAAAAAATTAGATATTAAGTTGGCAGTGAAAACAGAAATATAGAAAATTATTCCAGTTCAATTATCTGAAAAGTGGTTCGTCGTCTGACAGACGCAACGGAGTTCAATTGAGCCAATTTCGCATCGCAATTCGACTGTGATCCTTGACTGGTTTCCGCAACCGTTGGTCGGTCGAAGATGCAGCGAGGATACATAGAGGTCTATTGTCCTGATACGCCCGAAACTGGCCATAGAGTATCAGAGACAGGAGGAAGAGTTCAGAATCGAACTTCAATTCTTGATAGTAGCTGAATTTGATTTGGGAGCACATCCGTACTTTTTCCAGTTATCATAATTTATAATTCCAGTTGTCATAGTATTTAATTCCAATTATCATGATTTATAATTCCAATTGTCGTAGGAAATGACAGAATGTATGAGCGGCTTGTAGAACAGAAAATAAATGAGGCTCTCTCGGACACGCCAGTAGTATTGGTAACCGGCCCGCGTAGGGCGGGTAAGACAACACTTGCGTGTAAGCTGGAAGATGCTCATCGAACCTACATCAGTCTTGATGATCAGACAGAATGTGACGCTGCCAGAGCCGATCCGATTGGTTTTGTCCGCGGTTTGGACATGGCGATTATCGATGAAATTCAACGAGCCCCCGAATTGCTGCTGGCAATCAAAAGATCGGTAGACGAAGATTATCGACCAGGTCGCTTTTTACTGACCGGTTCTGCAAACTTAATGACCCTGCCGAAAGTTGAAGAGAGTTTGGCTGGGAGAATCGAAATCATACGGATGCTGCCGTTGGCTGGCATCGAAATAGAAGGTGTTTCTCCAACTTTTCTGGAGCGTTTGTTTAACGGTAGTCTGAGTTCAAAATACGCATCCGTCGTCGGTGATGACCTAATCCGACTTGTTCTGCTGGGAGGATATCCGGAAGCCATGGTGAGAGCAAGCGAACAAAGGCGGCAGGCTTGGGCTCGGTCATATCTGTCCTCAATTCTGTCTCGAGATTTGAGAGATATCGCCGCTGTTCGAAGTCTGACTGAACTTCCAAAATTTGTAAGAATTTTAGCGCAGTTTTCAGGGCAATTGATCAACTATTCCAAACTAGGTGCAGGAATCGGTGTCAGCCATAAGACAGGACAGCGTTATACCGCACTGCTGGAGCAGGTGTTCCTCGTCTCGACATTACAGCCTTGGTATACAAATATCCTGAAAAGAATCGTCAGAACTCCCAAATTGCATTTTCTTGACTCGGGCCTGCTTGCAGCGGTACGGGGGTTGAATTTTGAACGTATCAAAACCAATCGGGTTGAGTTTGGTGCACTGCTTGAGAGTTTTGTGTATTCGGAAATCATGAAACTCATCAGCGGAACCGATATGCAATTGTCAGCCTATCATTTCCGAGATCAGCAGCAGCACGAAGTGGACTTTGTACTGGAACGAAACGACGGCACGATTGCCGGGATCGAAGTCAAGGCATCGGCAACAGTACATTCGCGAGACTTTGCTGGTCTCCGGAGTCTGTCTTCGGCGTGCAAGGGGCGTTTCGCCAAAGGTATTGTTCTCTACGATAACGACAATTTCGTGCCGTTTGGAGACAATCTGGCTGCGGTGCCGATATCATCCCTTTGGACTTAAAAACGGGGAACAGGACTGCTATGAGGCAATTCGCCAACAACCTGTTGACTATTCCAAATGCTCGATGTATCCCACATACAAGATTGGAATGGATGATTTATTTGCGCCGCCAAGTACGATGTAATACCGGTCGCCCGGTGTCACCCAGTCGTTCGAGTACAACAGGTGTTTGCTTTGGAAATTCTACTGTCAAACTCAACTTGCCCATCCCCAAAGCTCCGACCCAGTTTCGTAAAGTTGAAAGCATCGGATCATCCCGTTTGTCCATTCGGGGAATTGCTGCTTGACGAATTTTGAGAATTTCCGCTAAGCGCGTATTGTGAGCTCCTTCGCCTTTCGCAACTTTTGAAGTTTCAAGTACTCCATCTGCAAGCGATGGGCTTCAGCGAGTATTATTTTCACGACGCTCATTCGGAAGTCGTTTCAGTTTTTGAATTAAATTTCTGCCCATTATTGGTTCCCAGTCTGTGACTCCAAGTGCTGTCTGAAACGTATGATTGTTATCGACTGCTAAAAGCCGCCGGCTCACTCTACCCTTGTCGTCAGCAACTCTTAATATCGGTCTCCAGTTTACATTTTGAAGGACTTATCCGTCCTAATCCGTAACACGTACACCCACCAACTCGAAATCCCAAAACAGGATACCTTTTTGGACTGCGTTCTTGAAACTGATATTGTCCTGAAAATCTCTGGCTTGTCGGGGTGGAACATTGAGCGCGACAAAATCGATCTGTTCACCGATGATCGGACATTCGTCGCTGACGGTTTCGGTACTGGCAGGGCAGTCACGCAATATTATCTTGATAAGAACATCGGTGATGACTTTCTCGGATGAATTCGATACACGCCCCGAATAATCCCAGCTTTCGCCATAGGACTCCTGGGCTATCACGTCATCGAGCTGAACCGATTCCCTTTCGACCGGGAAATCGGGATTCGACGATTCATCCAGGTTCAGAAAGTAAAGCGTACCAACAATCGCTCCAATCGCACCAAGCAGGCTGAAACCAACTTTTGGAGAATAGTAACTGACTACGACAAGCGCAGTGCAGACGATAGCCAACGCGACCCATTGCATATTTCGAGTTCCTTTCTGAATGAATTTCCCTAATCGTACAATAAATATTCGCTGTGCGTTCCACTAACTTGCATTCCCGTTTATCTGGACATGAGCATCGTGGTTGAATATATAGCCGATGTGATTGTTCTGGCCTCTCCAAAGTTCTTCGTGTCGGGCATCATTCATGGAGTGACTTGTAACAACGAACTTTGGTTTCCCTTGAATTGCGCGGCAGTTAAATTTGAAGTTCGAAGTGAGAACAAGTGACGAAATAAGCATGATATTTGGAAGTTGTAGTTCCAAATATCATGCAATATGCTTCCATGATTCAACGAAATAAATGCTTGGGGGAATTAGAGTATCTGGTGGAGAATTCGCCGGTAACCGCATTGCTCGGACCGCGACAATGCGGCAAAACCACACTAGCCAAGGAGTTCGGTAAACAGCAAAAATCACATCATTTTGATCTTGAATCGACTGTTGACATTAATGCGCTACAGAATCCTGAATTGATGCTGGGAGAGCTGGACGGTCTTGTCATTCTTGATGAAATTCAACTGATGCCGAATCTGTTCAATGTGCTTCGCATGCTGGTTGATCGATCCGAACGAAAGAGCAGGTTTCTTATTCTTGGCGGTGCCAGTCCGAGTCTGATACGCGGCGTGTCACAATCGTTGGCTGGACGCGTCGATTTTCTTGATATGAAAGGATTCGACCTGTCTGAAGTTGGTGCGGAAAGCTATGCGGAACTTTGGTTGCGAGGTGGTTTTCCAGACTGTTATCTTGCCCGTAGCCCAAATCTGAGTCTTCGTCGAAGAAACGCTTTGATCCGTACGCACTTGGAATGGGATCTGCCTATGCTGGGCATTGCAGTCCCGGCTGTCAGGATACGGCAATTCTGGACCATGCTGGCTCATTTGCATGGGCAGATTTGGAACGCATCGACGATTGCGAGGTCTTTGGGCGTCTCGCACCATACAGTCAGGGACTATCTGGATCTGCTGTGTGGTACGTACATGGTACGCCGATTGCAGCCATGGCACGAGAATTTTGGCAAACGGCAGGTTAAGGCACCAAAAATCTACCTGCGAGATTCCGGCTTGATTCATGCATTTCTGGGTATCAATGACGAGCGAGCATTGTTTTCCCATCCAGCGGTAGGTGCATCATGGGAGGGGTTTGTTATTGAAGAAATTCTGCGGGAGCTGCGAACTGAATCAGCGTGGTTCTGGGCAGCGCATTCCGGCGGAGAGCTTGACCTGTTTGTCGAGATGAACGGAATGCGGCTGGGATTTGAGGTCAAGATGAGCGAGGCACCGAAAATCCAGGCGAGTACCTATCGCATTTTTGATCTTTTGAATCTGGATCACCTTTTTGTGGTATCGCGCTCGCCGCGATCTTATCGCGCAGCTGAATTTATTGATGTCCTTTCGATCAGCGACATCGTACAACTCAGCAGCAAGATAAGCCAACTTGCTATCGAATGAATTTGTTGATTCACAGTAATGCGCGACCTGAAACTGGTACGTAATTGACTGGTACAATTAGTGCATTGAAATTGTGAATTCTTCGTCGATCAAGTAAGTGTCTGCTTTTACTCTAACCGGATAAAATGAAAACTCCCTTACAATTTTGCTAAAGTATAGAATCCAAGCATAGAAGATCGTATTTGAAATGAGGTTAAGCTATGAAAACCATAAGAAAATGTACTGTAATCGCACTAGCTGCTTCACTACTTGCCTTTTCAGTTGAACTGCGCGCAGAAACATTGACCCTTGCCCACTCCACGTGGGTTGGTTACGGACCTTTCTATATCGCTCGAGACAAAGGATTTTTTGTAGAAGAAGGCGTAGATGTCGAACTTAGAATAATGGAAAACACTCCGTTGAAAATGGGGGCGCTTATGGCAGGCCAGGTCGACCTGGTTGCCTCAACCGCCGATGAGTTTCCGATTTATATGAAGCCTGGCACTCCGGTCAAGTACTTTTTGGCCGTAGACAATTCAAACGGTGGAGATGGTGTTGTATCCAACAAGGATATCGCTAAAGTGGCAGACCTTAAAGGGCACAAAGTTGCTTTTGAGGAGGGGTCTGTCTCACAGTTTTTCATTAATGCACTTCTGCTGGAAGCCGGACTGACTCAAGACGACATTGAAATGGTCAACATGACCGCGACTGATGCCGGAGCGGCATTCGTTGCCGGTCGCGTGGACGCTGCCGTAACCTGGGAACCGCACTTGACACAGGGAGAGCAAACTGAACATGGCCACAGACTGATCGACAGTTCACAGAAACCCGGATTGATTGTTGATGTTGTTGCAGCTACACAGGAAACACTCGACGAGCATGGAGACAGATTGAAGGCTTTTGTCAGAGCCTGGCAACGGGCACTGGAATTTTTAGAATCCAATCCCGACGAAGGTTATCAGATCATGTCTGATGGAGTGGGAGGATGGCTGTCCGACCCGGAGGAATTTAAAGCCGTGGTTACAGGTGTTGAGTATCTTGACCTCGACCGCAACATGGAAATGTTTGGAACGGGCGATGCGCCTGGTCAACTACATCGCACGCTAGGCGATGCCATTACGATCTGGTCTGGTTTTGGCAAGGTTCAGGTCGAGGGATTGACCTCAGCTGACGTTCTAACGACCGACTATCTGAACTGATCAAGAATCTGAGAGGATGAAAAGAGGTTGAGAGGGCTTCTCGCGCCAAAAAAATCAATCCCTCGCTCAATTGAAATAAGCGTAAGCACTGCCGTTGCAGCTTCGGTGCTGCTGACTTGGTGTTTACTTAGCTATCTTCAGTTAGTCAGCAGTGCCTTTCTTCCGCGACCGGATGAAGTCTGGACTGCTTTCGTCCGGGTTGTATCGGATGGCTCACTTTTTGAGCACATGCAGGTCAGTTTGACTGAGATATACATCGCTTTTTTTCTTTCCTCGATCATCGCTGTGCCGCTCGGAATTTTTATGGGCAGTTTTCGTATTGTGGCGGCGGCAATTGAGCCGATTGTCAACTTCATGCGATATTTGCCCGTCACTGCACTGATTCCACTGTTGATTCTGTGGATAGGGATTGGCATCGAGGAGAAAATTGCGGTCATTTTTCTAGGAACGTTTTTTCAGCAGATCGTACTTTGTGCTGATGTATCAGCAAATGTTTCAGACGAACTCTATAACGTGTCATACACCCTGGGGGTTAATAGACGGCAGGTTATTTACCGTGTCATGCTGCCAGCAACGCTGCCGGGTGTAATGGATACGCTCAGAGTAACCATGGGATGGGCCTGGACTTTTCTGGTTGTCGCTGAACTGGTTGCGGCTTCTGCAGGACTCGGATACATGATTCTGCAGGCAATGCGGGGCCTGCATCCGGCAACGATTTTCGTCGGAATCTTTACAATCGGGATTCTTGGCCTGATTACCGACCAGGCATTCAAGCTGGCGAAGCGATGGTTTCTACCGTGGACCGTAGTCCGCTGAACAAGGTAAATTGTAAGATTGGGACACGTATCGATTAAAAATGTTTCATTGCATTTTTCCTCGCGTCGGGTGGGTACGATAACGGCGTTGAAAAATTTGTCTTTGGAAATTCCGGAAAAACAGTTTGCCGCGATTGTCGGGCCGTCAGGTTGTGGTAAATCAAGTCTGCTCCATTTGGTTGCCGGACTGACAGAAGTCTCGGAAGGAGGTTGCTATATCGACGATCAACTGATTACAGAACCAGGCGCAGAACGGGGTATGGTGTTTCAAAACTATTCGCTATTCCCATGGTTGACAGTCAAGAAGAATGTTGAGTTTGGGCTTTCGTTGAAAAAGGGTTCCGTAAAAGAACGCTCTGAGCGGGCACAGCACTATATCCAGGCAGTTGGATTGAACGGCTTTGAGGATGCCTATTCGAGCCAGTTGTCGGGAGGGATGCAGCAGCGGGCGGCAATTGCCCGCGCACTCGCCAATGATCCGGAAGTCTTGTTGATGGACGAACCTTTTGGTGCGCTGGATAGCCAGACTCGTACCGTCATGCAGGAACTGTTACTGAACATCTGGGAGAGCGAACAGAAAACAGTCCTTTTCATCACGCACGATATTGATGAGGCACTATATCTGGGAGATGTTGTGTATGTCATGTCCAAGCGACCGGGCACAATCATTGATTCCATTGAAGTCGATCTTGAGCGTCCACGTCAATACGACATTGTGACAAGTTCTCATTTCATCGAGTTGAAACTAAGGATTATGACAAATCTGCATCGCGAGGTTGAACGCTCAATGATGTCACCATAAGAGTTTATCGAGAGGCTGAAATATGGCTGAATACATGAAGGCCGCACGAATGGTCGGTGTAAGGGTACCGCTTGAATTTCACGATGTTCCGGTCCCCCAACCTGGTCAGGGAGAGGTATTGGTAAAGATAGAAGCATGTGGACTTTGTCATTCTGATTTGCACTTTTGGCTAGGGGAGCATGAATTACCCGGCCGACTGCCCAGAACTCTTGGACATGAGGGAGTCGGCAAAATTGTGCGAACTGGATCCGGTGTCACTGAACTTGCAGTCGGAACTCGGGTCGGTATCGGATATGTCTATGGAACGTGCGGAACTTGCAGAGAGTGTTTGACTGGCTTTGAAACTCACTGCACCAAAGTTGCATGCACCGGAGTGGATGCCGAAGGATGTTTTGCCGAGTATGCGGTTTTGCGAGCCGATTGGGCGACAGTCATACCTGAAGCATTGGACGTTTCAAAAGCCGCACCCTTGCTTTGTGCCGGAGTCGCTGCATACAGTGCAACCCGCAAGGCAACAATTCACCCAGGTGAGCTTGCCGTTGTTTTTGGTGCGGGAGGGCTGGGATCGTATGCGATTCAGTTTGCCAAACTGGCTGGAGCGATTGTGGTTGCAGTTGACCTCTCTGATGAGAAGTTAAACCATGCAGTTTCTTTAGGCGCAGATTACGCTTTCCGAGCGGACGAAAACGTGTGTGAACGGATTCAGAAGCTGGGAGGAGCCGATGCCAGTTTCAATTTCGCTCCTTCCACCGCCAGTTGGAGACAGATGATCGAAAGTGCCGGAGCACGCGGTCGGTTGGTTTTGATTTCACTCCCACATCAGGACCTCACATTCAATGCCGGAGAGGTGATCGAGTCAGGACTCAGAATATTCGGTAGTGCCGACGGTACACGTCAGGAGCTCAGACAGTTGATGAAACTCGCAAACGACGGACTGGTAAGCAGCATCGTTGAGTCGGTACCTTTCACCCAAATCAACGATGCGTTCGAGCGACTGGCGGGAGGCGATATTCAAGGCCGTTTTGTAATCACTATGGATTAGTTCAACTCCCTGGAATTTTTCTGTGTCTGAGCAATTTATGTGATAGGGGGTATCTTTCTGATCAAGGTAATGACTGCTGCAACCGATTCCAATGCTCTACTTGATTCTATTCGGAAGGGCCTCCCGATATCCTAACAGGATGATTTTGATGGTCGCTATTGATGATACATTCAGTTGACCGCCTCAGATACGAAAGCCGCGCGCCTGCATTTGCATCTTGAACCGATCAAGTATCTGAATGATGCAGTCAGAATCCGACAATAGATAGCGATACTTCCATATGGACTATTTTTCAGGTACCTGACCATCGAATTCCGCCGCAGTCTTGTGCTGCATCCCGCGTTCATTCGAATGTCGTTTTCCATCGGATTGCATTTGGGTAACACTGTAAAATGAAGGACTTGCCCAAAGAGCTATTGATGTCATAGTTGAATTTGCGAAATTTTATACGACCAAATGGACATGCCCATATGAGGGAATCCGCGTTCAACGAACAATAGCGGCAAGACAAATTTCAATTCAAGGATGTCATCGAATTCAGAAAACCGTACCCTATTCACGATTGTCAACCTGGTTTGAGTTGGGGAGGCATACCTTGATATTTACCGAAAAGATTTACTATGAGTGAGTTACCTGTCAGTTCGGTTGAGTCGGTTTCTCCACCGCAATTCGCTTCGCCTCGCGAGCGTTACGACTACAACAAAATTCGCAAGAGATTGCAGCGGGAAGTCGGAAACGCGATCAGGGACTTCGGCATGATTTCGGACAGGGACCGAATCATGGTATGTCTGTCAGGCGGCAAGGACTCCTATACCATGCTGGATATTCTGAAGGACCTTCAACAGCGGGCTCCGGTGAATTTCCATATCGAAGCGGTAAATCTGGACCAGAAGCAACCCGGCTTTCCGGAGAATGTCTTACCGCAATATCTTGAGTCGCTGAATGTTCCCTACCACATCATCGAAGCGGACACTTACAGCATTGTGCGCGACGTTATTGAAGAGGGAAAGACGATGTGTGGTCTCTGCTCGCGTCTTCGCAGGGGAATCCTCTACAATTTTGCGGAAAAGCATGGATTCAACAAAATTGCGCTTGGCCACCATCGCGATGACATTGTCGAGACATTGTTTCTGAATATGTTCCATGGTGGCAAAATCAAGGCGATGCCTCCCAAACTTCGAAGTGATGATGGGAGGAATATCGTGATCCGGCCGTTGGCTTACTGCAGGGAATCCGATATTGAGGAATATGCCCGAAGGCGACAGTTTCCCATCATTCCCTGCAACCTGTGCGGGTCTCAGGAGAATCTGGAGCGGGTGAGGATCAAGAAGATGCTCAGCCAGTGGCAGAAGGAATACCCGGGACGAGTTGAGAATATTTTCCGAAGCCTGCAAAACGTCGCGCCATCACAACTGGTGGATCGGAATCTGTTTGATTTTGCGGCAATCGATACTCAAAAAAGGCAAACTGATGAAACGTTTTGATCTGATCGCTGGGGCGACTGCAGAATCTGGTGTTGATTACGGGGATTCACTGGTTGATTTCATCCGTCGTTCACCTTCGCCTTACCATGCTTCAAGGTGTCTTGCTGACTTTCTTGAAGGTGCTGGTTTTCTACGTCTGAGGGAAGAGGAAAAGTGGGGTCTCGAACCCGGAGGGAAATACTATGTCACCAGGAATGATACTTCCCTGATCGCGTTTCGGTGCGGACAGAACCCTGCTGATTCTGTAGGCATACGAGCCATCGGCGCGCATCTCGACAGTCCCTGTCTGAAACTTACACCCAATCCGATTCTCATGCGACATGGTTACCAGCAGTTGAACGTGGAAGTTTACGGATCGCCACTTTTGCGGACTTGGTTTGATCGGGACCTCTCAATCGCAGGTCGAATTTTTTTCGATGACGGAGAAGGCGGTGTCGGAAAATGTCTGATTCACAAATCGAATCCTCTTGCAGTCATACCAAGCATCGCCATTCATCTGGAACGGGAAGCGAATACCCGTCAGGAAATTGATAGTCAGACACACCTGAATCCTGTGATTTCCGGCGACACGGATTCACTGGAGGAACTCCTTTCGACCGGGGATAACTTCACTGAATCCGGATATGGCGGCCAACGGTTGCTCGGACACGACCTGAGCCTGTACGATGTGAATCCTCCGGGGCGGTTGGGAACCGGTGAAATGCTGATTTCCAGTGCAAGAATTGACAATCTGTTGAGTTGTCACGCAGGTGCCATTGCAATCGCCGAGGCGCAGACCGACAATTTCTGTCTTTTGGTCTGCAGTGATCACGAAGAGGTCGGAAGTGTGTCTGATTCCGGGGCGGGCGGACCATTCCTTGCGTCGGTACTTCAAAGGACAGTCGGGCTCGATCCCACAGTCATCGGTCGGTCCCTGCTCGTATCGGCCGACGGCGCACACGGTATTCATCCGAACTATCCGCACAAGCATGATGATCAGCACGCCCCAATCATCGGTGGTGGATTGGTGATTAAGGTCAATGCCAGCCAAAGTTATGCGTCATCCGGCGAATCGGTTGCCTGTATACGGAAACTGTGCGAAAGTATCAACGTTCCGCATCAGGTGTTCATTTCGAGAAACGATATTCGCTGTGGGACAACAATTGGTCCGATTGTTGCGTCAGAAATCGGGATCAGGACGGTGGATGTCGGTGTCGCCCAGTTTGCAATGCATTCCATTCGCGAACTCGCCTGCATCGGCGATGCAATGGAATTCAGGAAGATGCTGAGGGCGGTCCTGGAATCCGAAAAGACTGAATTTTCAGAATGGGCCGGTACCTGACCACCACTTCATTGCTTTTGCGCATCAAGTTGACGGGCAATCTTTTTCAGTTCAATAAATCCGTCCATCAGCCGTGGTGACGGACGGCCAAGGTGAGCTTCGGAAATCCGGAACACATTCTGGTTTCGGACAAAATTTGTTTCCTGCCATAGCGGATTCCGGTACACCACTTTTGGTCGATACTTGTCAAACTGGACACCGCACCAGGAGATCACGACAGCATCTGGGTTGATATCTCTGACTTCCTCATCGGTCAGCGGTGTGCTTTTTACATCCCGCTGAGCAAGGGGGTTGACGAGTCCGGCCGCATCCAAGAGGTACTGCACCCAGGAAAACTTCCCGGGTGCGATTACCGGCTTGGGCCACCACTGAACGATGAGACTCGGTGCAGATTCCGCGGCCGCGTTGGCCCGGATGGTTTCACGCATTTCATTCACGACATGCTCTGCGCGTGCGGATACGTCCAGCAGTTCCCCGATCGTTCGTATGTTCTGGTAGACATCCTCAAGGTCCAGCGGTTCAGGCGCGATAAATGGCAGTCCGGCCGCTTCAAGTCCCGCAACGACATGTTCATGCCCCGGTACAGTCAGCGATGCCAGTACCAGGTCCGGCTTGAGTGCGGCTACCGTGTCGATGTCGATGTTCAGGTCGGGACCCACCCGAGGCAGTTTTGAGACAATCTCTTCGGGATAGTCCGAGTGGTTGTCGACACCGACAATCTGGTCGCCACATCCAAGGGAGCAGACAATTTCGGTGTTGGAGCAGGTGAGGGTGACGAGACGCAAGAAAATTCTCCGTCGAGTTGGATAAGTGAGTCTTGGAGTGAATAATAATGCAATCTCTAATTTGTACCAATATGAATTGTGTGCGAATTTAGACTTTCACCTACCAAATCGTCTTATCACGATTGTTTGGGCATTGTCGCAGAAAATCTATGCAGGAGAGCGAATTTTAGTCCGTGTCTGAACATCCCCCATCCTATCTCCATCAATGTTGGATTTGATAGTGACCTACGGTTGTGAATCCGTTCGACCCCTTATCTGTAACCAGTCGCAGATATCACGGTACCGCCCGCTGCACGATATCTTTCGCACCATGATCAATTGACTTCGGCAGTGCAGGCTGTCGCACCGCGCTTTGCAGCCGACGTTTATCCCTGCATGTGTGTGTAGGCAAGAAGCCCTGTCAGGAAGGCATCGGCCAGCAGGCTGCCACGCAGCTGACCCCAGTCCTGAAATGCATGATCCGCCATGTCGGCGAAATCAAGCACCTCCCGCCGGGTGAAGCGCAGAGAGCGGTTGTAGTCCGCGTCGTGGCGAGCTTCTTGGAGCTGGACAAAGGCGGAGGCTACATCCGCCAGTGGCTGCTGAATCTGATTGCGGTCCTTACCGTATGCGAGTTTCGGTGGTATCCCCCTACTAGCGAATGCAACGGCGGTCTTCTTCATTGCGGAGTGTTGAAAGGCACGAGCCAGACTGTCACGCAGAGGTTTGCGAACATTGCCCGCCAGCATGAGTCTTGTCGCTTCGTCGACCAGAAGGTGAAAGAGGGCGTAGTAGGATGCCGATACCGATCGGCGAAGGCTGGCCTGAGTCGGTTTCTTGGGTTCCTTTCGAGCGAGGAAATAGGCCTGCTTCAACAACTCTGCCTGAAGGCTCATGCCGAATGCTCGACCTCGGATGCGCCGCGGAAACGGACGTAGACGAGCATCATGGAATCTGTCATCTCGTCGATTACGTCGCGTATCATCGAGCGCAGTCGCGACCGCTTGACGAATTCGACTTCATCGTCCTTCAGCATCGCCCAAACCCAGACAGCGGGATCGCCGGTCGAGTCGATGCCGGTTTCAACATGCCACCAACTGACAGGGGTTGGCAGTTCGGGAAGGTCGCGAAGCGCAGCCTCCAGAGTGCTTGGTGCGATGTCCATCTCAGGCACTCCTTGTAATTTCATCAACTAGGCGAATATCGCAGAATGTAACAAGTTCAGAATTCGCGAGCACAGATTGACAGCAGAAAATTGACAATATCCACAACATAGACATTTGAAGAATCTTCTTTTTCTTTCTCACTTTATGCTGTGGAAAGGAATTATACAGAACTATCCCGCGTTAAGCTTACTGCTTGTTTAGCCCTAATCGGCAAGTTGTGGGCTGAAAATCGGCAGGAAACCCTGCACCACAAGGCTTTACCTAGAATCGAGGATTCGCCCGTCGGGTGAAGTTCGAAATCAACCGAAAAGGTTCCAGATTCATGAAGATTGTGCCCTACAACATCGAATCAGGCATCGGATCGAGATCGCCTGACCGCAACGACGGAACCGCAATTCACAGCCGCTGGCGAAACCTTGCACGACATTCGTCAAATGACGATACACTAGTCTAACAATAAGGATTGATTCCAAGCTTCTAAATTCTTGGTATGTAGAATTTCTGTAGTTGTTTATGAAAGGTCACTATCGAGCGGTGGTCATCGGTGGGGGTGTCGTCGGTGCCAGCGTTCTCTATCATCTTGCCAAACTGGGTTGGTCCGATGTTGCTCTGATTGAGCGAAAGGAATTGACTGCAGGTTCCACCTGGCATGCCGCAGGCGGTTTCCATCCGCTGAACAATGATCTCAATATTTCGAGTCTTCAGACATACACGATCAACCTGTACAAGGAAATCCAGCAGGAGAGTGGTCAGGACATGGGCATTGTCAAAAGCGGCGGAATCATGCTTGCGGCGAGTGCCGCACGCTGGGAGCATCTGAAGTACATGCGGACAATTTTTCAGACAATGGGAATTGAGCCCGAGCTGGTGACTCCCTCACAAATCCTGGACATGTTTCCGCTTATGGATACCTCTGATCTCTTCGGCGGTTTGCTTCATGAGTATGAGGGGCACCTCGACCCGCACAGTACCACCATGGCTTATGCCAAGGCTGCACAGCTTCGCGGTGCCGAAATTATTCTTCGAAACCAAGTCATGGAACTGAATTTTCGTCCGGAAGGTGCGTGGGATGTAATCACTGAAAATGGAGTCATCGTCGCGGAACATGTGGTGAACGCCGGTGGACTATGGGCAAGGAAAGTCGGAAAGATGGCCGGTGTTGATCTTCCTGTCACGCCGATGCAGCACCACTATCTGGTGACGGAGGATATTCCGGAAATTGTAGCGCGGGATGAGGGTCTCATATCGATACTCGATCTTGATGGGTTCACCTATCTTCGTCAGGAGCGCAAGGGCTTGCTGATGGGTGTCTATGAGTTGAATCCGAAGATCTGGAATCTGGAAGGCGCGCCTTGGGACTATGGTATGGAACTCATTCCGGAGGAAATTGATCGTATCGCACCGCAACTGAGCAAAGGATTTGCCCGTTACCCGGTTCTTGAGAAAGTCGGAATCAAACGCTGGGTGAACGGCGCGTTCACCTTCACTCCGGACGGCAATCCGCTTGTCGGGCCTGTACCGGATCTGCGCAACTACTGGGTTGCCTGCGGCGTAATGGCCGGATTCAGCCAAGGCGGTGGTGTGGGATTGTCACTGGCACAATGGATGGTGGAGGGAGAGCCGGAAGCGGATATCTTTGGAATGGATATCGCGCGTTACGGAGCTTTCGCCGGCAAGCCTGATTATCTGGCCGATACTGCGCGACAGTTCTATGCCCGACGGTTTGTGTTGACCTATCCGAATGAGGAGCTTCCAGCCGGGCGACCGCTTGTCAAGTCACCGATTCATGATGAACTGGAACGTGAAGGTGCGGTTTTTGGCGGTCTCTGGGACCTTGAGGTGCCTCTATTATTTGCTCCGCAACAACCGGGTTTTCAGGAAACACCGACACTGAAACGGTCGAATGCGTTTGACCTGATTGGTCAGGAGGTTGCTGCGGTTCGAAGTGCAGTCGGAATGGTTGACATTACCGGATTCTCCCGTTATGAGGTCACGGGAGCCGGGAGCGAAAAGTGGTTGAACAGTCTTCTGGCATGCCGTCTTCCGAGTGTCGGAAGGATGCGTCTCGCACCGATGCTTGCGTCAAGCGGTCGCCTGATGGGCGACCTGACAGTCATGCGTTTCGGTGCGGATCGATTCTGGTTGATGGGCTCATACTACCTGCAGTCCTGGCACATGCGCTGGTTTCAGGACCATCTGCCAAAAAGCGGTGTCAAGTTTCGAAATTTGTGCGGCGAGATGAGCGGTGTTTCGATAGCCGGTCCAAATTCCAGGAAACTGTTTGAACAACTTCTGCGGAAGGAATTGTCGAATACTGATTTTTCTTTTCTGCGCTGCGCGGAATTTGAATTGGACGACATCAAGGCTGTCATAGCACGAGTATCGGTGACCGGAGAACTGGGTTATGAAATCAACGTGCCGGTCGAATTTCTAAGACCGCTGTACCTGAGACTGGCTGAGCTCGGTGCTGATCATGATTTGAAACCGTTCGGGTTCCGCGCCATGACAAGTTTGCGCTTTGAAAAAGGTTATGGTGCCTGGTCAAGGGAGTTTACCTGCGCCTATACACCTGACATGGCCGGACTGGACCGATTCGTCGATTTCGGCAAATCTGCCTTCATCGGACGGGACGCGGCTTTGAAACAGCGCGAATCCGAGCCCGCACAGAAGCTGGTTCTCCTGGAAATCGATTCAATCGACGCCGATTTGACGCAATTCGAGCCGGTGTGGAATGATGACCGCCGAGTTGGGTTCATCACATCCGGATGTTACGGTCACTGGGTGAAAAAGAGCCTGGGGATGGCATATATTGACTGTGCTATACTCAATCGGTCAAACCAATACTCAGTTGACGTAGTCGGAAAGCGGGTTGCAGCGAGAGTGTTACAAGATGTACCCTATGATCCATCAGGTGCTGCGTTGAGAAGCTGAAACAGGGAGGTCAGTTGCGATGAAGGATCTTTTTGAGAAAAAGACACTGTCGTGGGCGATGTACGACTGGGCGAATTCCGCCTTCGCTACAACAGTCATTGCAGGATTTTTCCCGATTTTTTTCAGGGAATTCTGGTCGGTTGACGCTGAAAGTGTCGAGACTACGTTCAGGCTGGGGGTCGCTTCCTCGATTTCCAGTCTGGTTATCGTCATACTCGCCCCCATTCTGGGAGCTATCGCCGACCGGGCAGGCGCAAAAAAGAAACTGTTGATGGCGTTTGCGTTTGTCGGGATTCTTTCCACCTTCTGCCTGTTTCTGGTAAGTTATGGATACTGGCAGGCTGCGATCCTGCTCTTTGTGGTGGGTTCACTTGGTTTTTCCGGGGCGAATGTCTTCTACGATGCCCTGTTGCTTGAAGTCGCTCCCGGCAGTGACAGAATTCATTCGGTGTCAGGCTTCGGATTTGCGCTGGGTTACCTTGGTGGTGGAATTCTGTTCGCGGTCAACGTATTCATGGTGCTCAAGCCGGAATTCTTCGGTCTTGCGGATTCCGGCGAGGCTGTGCGTTACAGTTTCATGAGTGTCGCAATCTGGTGGGCGGTGTTCTCCATACCCTTGATTCTGTTTGTCAAAGAGACACCACCGGCGCAGAAGCAAGGTGCGGTGGAATCGGTCGTCGCCGGTCTAAAGCAACTGCGCGACACATTTCGAGATATTCGCGCCAAACGCACCATCCTGATTTTCCTGTTTGCCTACTGGTTCTATATTGATGGTGTCGACACCGTGTTCAGAATGTCGGTCGACTACGGACTGTCGATCGGACTGAACGCCAACGATCTGATATCAGCGTTGCTGATGGTGCAGTTTGTCGGATTTCCTGCGGCCATAATATTCGGAAAAATGGGTCAGAGGATCGGACCGCGAACCGGTATCTATATCGGCATAGTGGTTTACGTGGTCGCGACAATCTGGGCGTATTTCATCCAGAGTGGTGTGGAGTTTTTTATTCTCGCAGCCATGATCGGACTGGTACAGGGCGGCATACAGGCATTGAGCCGTTCGCTGTACGGACAGATGATTCCAGCAGGGGAAGCCGGAGAATATTATGGGTTCTACAATATGGTGAGCAAGTCCGCTGCAGTCATCGGACCTTTTCTGGTTGGTTGGACCGCCGCGATGTTCGGGTCCAGAAACTCGATCCTTTCGGTAATTGTGCTCTTCGGGGTAGGAGCAATTCTGCTGTATTTCGTCAAATCTCCAGACAAGACTTCCAGCTAGATATTTGGCCGAATTCAAGGCCAATCGGCCGAATTGCGTCACTCACAATCCGGTTCTTCGTCGTCGGCCGCGGCGATATCGGGATCGGTCAGTTGAATTACAGTGGTCTGTTCGTTGCTGGCGCTGGCGACTTCTGTAACCTCTTCGTTCGCGTGTTCGGTGGTACTGGTAGTTTCCTGGGCAGTGGAAACAGAAACCAGAAACGCGAAAGCAATCAGCGACAGAATAACTGAGTTGACTGATCTAAACAACATCAAGTCAATTCGCCTCCATACGAATATATTCAAATACAATGATACACCAAATTCTTGATGCCGAACCGAAATGTTCCCGTAATCATATGGACTCCAATTTCTGATTTTCAAGGAAAAGTAGAACGAAATTGCCGAAAGAAAGAAAATCCCGGCGCAGATCGCAAAATCTTGTCCAACAGAAAGTCGAGCAGCTGTCCCGACGGCGGGTCAGCAACCGGTTCCCGCCAATTTGTGTGCTCTCGGAAGACGAGGTCGAGTTCATCCACGAGTCCTCTCTGAAAGTATTGGAGCAGGTCGGAGTGGAGGTGATGTCGGCGGAAGGCCGTGAGTTGCTATTGCGCGGAGGTGCGACGCGAGGCAAAGCGGATGACCTGATCCTGATCGACAGGGGCTTGGTCGAGGAGTGCCTGAAAACGACGCGCAGCAGTTTCAAACTGCATGCTCGAAATCCAGATAACACGATTGAGTTCGGGACGGACCAAATCTGTTTCGCTCCTGTCGGAAGTGCTCCCCACTCGTCAGACCTGGATCGCGGAAGGCGTTCCGGCAATCACAGAGACTACCGCGATTTCCTCCGCCTTTCCCAGCAGTTGAACATCATTCATCTAGTCAGTGGTTATCCGGTTGAACCGGTCGATATTCATCCTTCGATTCGCCATATAGAATGCCTGACCGATTTCGCGGTGCTGACGGACAAGGTATTTCACGCCTATTCACTCGGCCGGCAAAGAAACCTGGATGCCTTTGAAATTATCAAGATTGCCCGCGGACTGGACGATGAGCAACTCAGTCAGGAGCCGAGTCTGCATACCATAATCAACTCAAACTCGCCCTTGCGTCTGGACGCGAACATGGTGACGGGCATCATCGAGATGTCGCTTCGAAATCAGGTTGTCGTACTCACCCCGTTCACATTATCCGGTGCGATGGCTCCGGTGACTCTGTGTGGCGCCCTGACACAGCAGAATGCCGAGGTTTTATCGGGTTTGGTCATATCGCAGCTAACAAGACCTGGTGCGCCATTTGTATACGGTGGGTTCACATCAAATGTCGACATGCGGTCCGGCGCCCCTGCGTTTGGAACACCTGAGTACATGAAAGCGGCATTGGCCAGCGGTCAGTTGGCGAGACGCTATCGGTTGCCTTTTCGTTCTTCAAACACCAATGCTGCCAATAGTGTTGATGCACAGTCGGCTTACGAATCGGTTTTCTCACTATGGGGTGCCGTCAACGGCCACGCTCACCTCGTACTCCATGCGGCAGGATGGATGGAGGGCGGACTCACCGCCTCGTTTGAGAAATTTGTCCTGGATGCCGACCTGCTGCAGATGATCTCGGAATATATGCTGCCGATACCGGTCAACGAAGAGGAAGTCGGTATCGATGCGATGATTCAGGCTGGACACGGCGGCCATTTTTTCGGGACTGATCACACACAGGAGCGTTATCGCGACGCGTTCTACACCCCGATGGTATCGGATTGGAGGAACTTTGAAACCTGGAGTGAAGCCGGGTCGCCGCAGGCGATGGAACATGCCAATGCTTTGTACAAGGCTTTGCTTGCGGAATATGAGGAACCGCCGATTGATCCGGCAGTGCGTGAAGAACTGGAAGACTATCGAAGGCGAAGGATTGAGGAAGGCGGTGTGGAGACCGACTTCTGACAGGTCAGAATGACGGTTTAACCGTCAACTATTCCGGCATACCCTCGGCAAATTCAGTCCGTACCAGCTGCTTGCCCATGTTTTCTGAATGCAGAAGCTTGAGAAAGGCTGCAGGCATGCTCTCTATGCCATCCATCAAGTCAGTCTTGAACCGGAGTTTGCCGTTGCTCGCCAGATCAGCAAGTTCCCTGCGTGCTGTATCGTAGTGAGCGAGATGATCGAATACCAGAAATCCGCTCACCTGCGCACGGCTGACCAGAATCTGACGCAGAAATCTCTCACCCATGTCCGGGGCATCGAACTTGTCAGCCAGACTGATCGTTCCACAGATGATCACTCTTGCGCCCAGAGCGAGATTTTTCATGGCTGCGTCATGAATCGGTCCCGCGGTATTGTCAAAGAATATATCGATGCCATCGGGGCAGGCTTCAGCGATTTCCTTCGTCAGGTCGGTTGCTGAGCGATAGTTCACACCGGCGTCGTATCCAAGGTTTCGGCACCAGTCGAGTTTGGAATCGGTACTCGCGACTGCCACCGCCCGACACCCTGCAGCTTTCGCAAGCTGCCCCGCAACTTGACCGACGGCACCGGAGGCCGCTGATATCAAGACAGTGTTACCTTCTACAGGCTTGCCAATGTTGTTCAGAGCGCACCATGCTGTTATACCAGGCATCCCGATATAACTGAGCCAGGCATGAGGCGGTCCAACATTCGGATCAACACGGGTTACTGTTTCAGGGTCCAGAATCGAATACTCCTGCCAGCCGAAACTGAAAGTTTCGATGAGATCGCCCGGATTCCATTGAGGGTGTCTGGACTCGATGACCTCAGCGACTCCGCCGCCGATCATCACGTCGCCAATTTCAACGCCTTTCGCGTAACCGCGCTTGGAACTGATTCTACCGCGCATGTAGGGGTCAACCGAAAGATAGAGTGCGCGTGCGAGGATTTGGCCGTCGCCCGGAGTTCCTACTTCAGATTCTTCGAGACACCAGTTATCTTCGACTGGCATGCCTTCGGGATATGAGGCGAGTGCCCAATATCGATTGGTATAAGTCACTGGATGATCGACTCCACAAATAGTTGACGTACGATCAATAGAAATTTCTACGATCTGACACGGTCGGATTCGGTGAATAATTATGGCATATCGTTAAAGTGAAATAACAACCCGTGGAGAATCCTGAACTCATTGAATTGATATTCCTTCAGTGGAAGTGCGAACATTTTTGTTGAGATTTACATTGACCGTATCGAGGTGGTAAGTCCAAGGGTCTGCCGAGCGGCTTGTCACTCGCTTAATTGGGCAGCAAGAGCATTCGAGCAATACGTTGATTGCTGATCTGCTGCATCGCATCTCATTCATTGAGAAGGCGGGCACTGGCATCCGACGTATCCGGAACGATACTATCGCACAGGGTTGTCCTGAGCCGGAGTTTGATGTTAACGGATTTTTCACCGCGACTTTTGGTCCTAACCCTACGGTTCGTGGGGAGCTGGACGGACATTCGCAAAAGGAGGCGACCGTACAAGAAACCACCGAAAAGCCAATGCAAGCCACCAAAGAGATTATGATGTTGCAAGCGATTTCAGGTGAAATGACCAGGCAAAAAATTCAGACCGTTCTACGATTGAAACACTATGATCACTTTCGAACAACCTATTTATTGTCAGGTCAATGGATAGTATTACTATAGCTCTCCAACGGGCTATCGAATTCATTGCCAACCGGAGACTCGTAGCGAAAAACGCCGCGGTGTTGGCTTTCAATTCGTTCTCGGTCAGGGAGATTGATCAGAAACTGTTGAAAACTTGGAATCGGGCAGTCGATGGCATAGTTGTCACTTTGTTGCAATACACCACGATGTATCAAGTGGTTGTAGTAATCCTCGGCGGTCATCCCTCTTGGCAAGTTTTTTGTCAAGAGTTGTGCTTGTTTCGCCTGTTGCTCGATGATATCAATCACGTTCCAACTCGACTGCGGTCCTTTAAATCTTTTCATTATCGACGATAGCAAATTCATGGAGTTCCTCATTTCATTGCTTATTCGGCCGTAATAATGGTAAGTGCGAGCATCCAAGCTCTGTAACTCCACAAGATCGAAGTCAATCTTGTCGATATCGCCTTCTGTTTCGATATAGTGCTTCGCGAACACTTGCAAGCTATTTTGAATATGGCACGGCCAGCCGTTTGTCTTGGCCAATATAAGATCAAACTGAGATTCTTGTTTTCCCAGAACAATCTGAAAATGATTACAGAATCCCTCTTTCAATTCTTCCAATTCTTCTGCGTTGAGACATTTCAGCGAGTGCATGTGTGCCGTGGATAACCGAGTCAGTCCCAATTCCTGAACCCTCGGTACGGAATCAGAAAGTCCCGCGAGCACTACAATAATCGGCAGGTCATGGCTGTCAGTGTACAGTTCTTGCAGGAGTCTGCCTACCGGTGAAAATTTTTCTCCATACAGGTTCTGCGTTTCATCCACTCCAATAACCACGGGACGCTTCCACTTCTTATGTGGCAGTACTTTTGCAACTGCCTGCAAACCGGCTTTGACTGCCCTGAGTTGTTTTACTTTCTCGGTTTCTGTTCCAACCTTGACAAAGAATCCGTCAAATCCTCCAATGACTCGTGTGGACTCATTAAACGTAGCGAGCACTTCATCGCCTTTTCCCGGTTCCACCAGGTCCACCAGTTTCATACAGAAGATTTCCAGAGAGTCCAGAATTGCTCCGCTCCCGGAAAACAGCATCACAGGTGCGGGTCCTTTTCGCTCAGAACCATCAGCATGTTTTGTGATGTATGAACCGTTCGCCCAGTAATTGTGTAAATGCACGAGCGTTGATGTCTTGCCGGCTCCAGGCGCACCGTATATCAGACGGGTCGGCGCTCCTTTCTGGAAATTCCCCGCACTGTGAGTTTCCCAACTTGATGAACAGGCATCTTCAATGTCGGATATGATTTTTTTGCGCCCTGCGTAATATTGTGGGGGACTTCGGTCTGTGTGCTCGGTTACGAAGATCTTTAGCCCCGCCAGCCCAGGAGGAAGTATATTCCCGATTCTTTTGATGGTATCCATCGTCTTCTGAACTCATCAATTGTGTCTTGAAAGATACTAAATTGTCCGGCTTGATTGGGGCAAAATCATAGTGATTTCTGTTGTAAATTCTCAAGGATGATCCTTTGTTCAGCATGATGCCCGGATACATTTTCGCTGAAGGGTGAATGGCAGACTTGATCGCCCCTGTCGCCAGATTTTTAACTGGTTCTCCATATCTTTTCAGACCTTATCGAGTTTCAGGTATCCGACTATTTGTGAACGCAAGATAAATGGATTTGCCAACGGTCCATATAATCTTTCATCGAGGTCATAGTCTCGAGTCGAATTATTCATTTGCCCACCACGACTCTGGCTATATCATTATCGTTGAATACATAGACAAGTTTCACCCTCAAAAAACATTACACTGTGAATATTGAACGGAGAAGATTGGTATCAGGAGATTAGGTACGGTGAAAGAAACATACTATTGGGTTCCTTGGTTCAAGGAGTTATCAAGGAAAGTTGCAGAATATGCGGATGGTCGCCAGAGAGATTTCTTGAAAGTCGCAAAATCAATTGATTGGGCTGATGACGGAAAAGTAGCCGGACAAATAGATGAACACAAAGAAAATTTCGATCCATTTACCTTTCTGTATACGGTCGCAAGCAAAAATAATATGAAAAGCAGGGAGAAAGTCTACCGTAGTATCAGTAATGTCTTTGAATTGCAGCAATCGATAAGAGAAGAAGAAGTTGAGTATTTCGTACAAAATCAGTTAATTTTTCCAACCCCCACACCCCAAAATCTTCTTTTTTGGCAGAATGATCGTTTACGTGAGCGTAATCCACAATTACTTTGGCGATTGCTAAAATTTACCGTCAATGGTTTGGGTGAAGTCAATCCAGATGACTTTTCGGGTGCTTTAAAAATTCCCAATGTCGGGGTAACAAAGTTTACAGAAACTCTTGCATTGATAAATGCAAGTGAATTTTTGTCTGCGGATCAGCATTTATTGTCATTAAAAATTGACCAATTCGAAAGAGTACCTGATTCAAAGAAAAAGCACGAATTTTCGTTAGAAACGTACATAGAAATTTTAGACTCCGTTAAAAAGTTTTTTCCAGATTGTAAATTGTATGAGATAGGTTTGTTTGCATATAAGCTATCCACTGAGGCTGATAAATTCCAGCCAAATCTATCGAAATATTTTCAGGTCAGTACCAACGCGTTTGATGATGGAGTTGACCGTTGGGAGGACTTTTTGAATAACAATTGTGTTTTTACAGGAGGTCCATATCCTCAACTGATTAAAGCAAATATAGGCAGTGTAGTGTTCGTAAGAAACGGTGAATATGATTTGTACGGTATTGGAGTGGTATCTGAAAACGAATACTTAGAATTTAATGGTTGGGCTGACAATAGAAAAATTCAAGTAATTTGGATAAACAAACATCAAGGTAGTACCGAACGTTCAGGACTTCGACGTGGTTTTTCTAATGTCAATACACTAACACTAGAGAAAATCGAAGTAGTAGCTCCATATCGTCGAACGTTAGACCAACTGAGAAGAATCAATCCTTCACCTCCACCAATGAATATTCATCCTAAAAATCAGATTCTCTACGGTCCGCCCGGAACCGGGAAAACCTGGCATACTGTCAAATTATCACTTGCGATAGTGCTGGAAAAGAAGATAGGAGATGTCGACGATGAAGACCGAGAGGAGTTCAAAAACTTCCAGTTCGATATCAGCGAAGACAACCCTGACTATCGCGGACAGATCGCGTTCACGACGTTTCACCAAAATTACGCCTATGAGGACTTCATTGAGGGTATACGCCCGACTGTGAAGGACGGTGACATCGGCTATGAAATACGCGATGGCATATTTAAGAAACTGGCAATTGCGGCGAAGGATGATCCAGATAAAAAGCCATACGTATTGATTATTGATGAGATAAATCGAGGCAACATAGCCAAGATTTTCGGTGAACTAATTACCCTGATCGAGGACTCGAAGCGTCTCGGAGCGGCAGATGCAAAAGAGGTGATTCTGCCCTATTCACAAAAATCCTTTGGTGTGCCGCCGAACCTTTACATCATCGGTACGATGAATACAGCAGATCGTTCGATTCAGATTCTGGATACAGCATTGCGGCGACGGTTCACATTTTTTGAAATGATGCCCGAGACTTCACATCCCAAAATACCGACCGACATAGAAGGAATAAACTGCCAAAAAGTCTTGGAAAGTATGAACAGGCGTATATTTAGTCTTTTGGATCGCGAGCGTCAGATTGGACATACTTATTTCTTTGGTATCAAGACAATTATACAACTAGCTGATGTGTTTCAGAATCGGATTATTCCATTGTTGCAAGAGTATTTTTTCGATGATTGGTCAAAGATTAAGGTTGTTCTGGGAGGTAACAAATTTATTCAAGAAGAAGTCATTAACGACGAAAGATTAGACGACAATATTGACAGCGAAAACAAGTATTACAGACGCCTTCCGGTTAATGACAAAGAATGGACGAACAGTGAGAACTACATTCAGATATATCAGATTTGACAAATTCGCTTATCGACACGGTAAACACCAAGTTGACTATGGTTAGCGACCGCAAGCGTAAGTCACCATAGGGCTTTTTAGCTTATTCCTTCACCACGTTATACGACAATTTCGACTGAACTTGCAAACCATGAAACGACAGCCCAAGCTAAAGTATTTAAGCGACCCAAATTCGGTGCTCAAAGCCATTGAGGAGTGGAATCAAATTGGAGAGACTGCTTTTCTGAAAAAATATCGCCGTAAAAATTCAACAAGATATCAACTCCTGCATGAGGGGAAGCGCTATCCGCCCAAAGCAATTGTCAGCGCAGCTTATCGTCATCAGTTCGGAGTTCCGTTAATCAGCGGGTTTGGAGGGGGTGCTCCGACGAATAACAAATTAAAAGAATTGAGGTTCAATATAGTGAGAAAAGATACTGAGGCGAGGTCAGAATCCAATTTGCTAGAATTACTAGGTAATCAAGCACCTCACCCCAGAAATCAGATTCTTTACGGCCCGCCCGGAACCGGAAAAACGTGGCACACGGTAAATTTATCGTTGGCGATCATGTTTAAAAAGAAAATTGAAGATGTCAATGAAGATGATCGAGAAGAGTTCAATAATTATCGATTTGACATTAGCGATGATAGCCCTGATGGTAGCGGGCGGATCGCGTTTACAACGTTTCACCAAAATTATGCCTATGAAGACTTCATTGAAGGTATTCGTCCGACTGTAGAGGACGGCAAGGTGGGCTACGAGATTCGCGACGGCATTTTCAAGAAATTGGCAAAAACAGCGAAAGAGAATAAATATCAACCCTATGTGTTGATTATTGATGAAATCAATCGCGGAAACATAGCAAAAATTTTTGGTGAGCTGATCACGTTGATAGAGGATTCGAAGCGTCTCGGAGCGGCGGATTCAAAAGAGGTAATTCTACCCTATTCACAACAATCCTTTGGAGTACCGCCGAACCTTTATATCATCGGTACGATGAACACAGCCGACCGTTCGATACAGATTTTGGACACCGCATTGCGACGAAGGTTCACATTTATTGAAATGATGCCGGAGACATCGCACCCAAAAATTTCGACCGACATAGAAGGAGTCAACTGTCAGGAAATTCTGAAGTACATGAACCGGCGCATTTTCGGTCTTTTGGATCGCGAACGTCAGGTCGGGCATACGTATTTCTTTGGTATCAAGACAATTACACAACTAGCTGATGTGTTTCAGAATCGAATTATTCCCTTGTTGCAGGAGTACTTCTTCGATGACTGGTCGAAGATAAAGGTGGTTCTGGGTGAAAGCGAATTCGTACAGGAGAAAGGGATCAAAGATCAGAAACTTGACGAATTTCGTGACATTGAAACCAAGTATCACGAACGCCTTCGGGTTGATGACGAAGGTTGGTTGATGCCGGAGAACTACAGAAAAATATATGCACCAAAGACACCAGAGTCAGAATCTCAATGAGTAGCCTTATTACTGTAAAGGAACACCAACCATTTGAACTAGCTTCATCGCTAGATCAATCTGAAATTGATGAATTGACAAGTTCGGACAGTGTTGTCTTTATCGTAAGAAAGGGTAAATTCATCGCGGCTAACTTTGTTGGAATACTTACGACACGAAGGGGAACCGTGATTGAAATTCTCCCGAAATTTGATCTTGTTGCCGAGCCAGACGACGAATACGAAAAGACCCGGGCAATATTTCTGTCTATGCTCAGACATTGGCGGGGCAAGGGGTTCAAGAAGTTGACCGAAAGTCACATTCGATCTTTACGCAATTTTCCTATGCTTGAAGTATTCGTATATCTTTTCTTATCTGATGTGCGAGAAATAGTGCGTCGTGGTCTTGCCAGACAATACGTTCAACTGGAAGACAATTTAACCTACCTGCGAGGTCGATTGCTGTTCTCGGAACACATCCGGGAAAATTTGGTTGATCAGTCAAGATTTTATGTTTCGCACGACGAATTCAGTGAAAACCGACCGGCGAATCGATTGATTCACAAAGTTCTCAAGCAATTGGATTCGCGTGTCTCTGATTTGAGTAATTTCCAAAATTTACAGCAATTGAAGGTCGCATTTGCAGACATACCGCCCTCCGAAAATGTATACGCCGACTGGCAGAGTCACAATATTGATCGAAGCATGGAGTACTACGAGAGTGTGATGCAATGGGTCAGATTGTTCCTCTTCAATGAAGGTCTGACTACATTTACTGGTAAACACGAAAATGTATCTTTGCTGTTTCCTATGGAGGAGGTTTTTGAAGATTTCGTTACGAACAGTTTCAAACGATACCAGGACAAATACAGTGTTAGAGCACAAGGGCCACCGAAAAATCTAGCAACAAAAAATGGTCACGGTGTTTTCTATATGAAACCTGATATTTCATTGATGTCAGGAAATACGGTCCATTTCATATTGGATGCCAAATGGAAAGCAGTTGATGCAACAACAGAAGGTCGAAAAAACAACATCAATCAACATGATATGTATCAGCTATATGCATATGGTAAGAACTACAAATGCAAAGCAGTAGCTTTGGTATTTCCCAAAACTTCTTTATTTATTGAGCCATTCAAGTACAAGTTTGCTGATAGTGGTTTAGTTCTGCTCTGTTTTCCTTTCGATGTCAAGCACCCGGAATCAAGTGTCCGCGAGTGTATGACTGTATTAGACAGGCATGTAACGGCCTAGAACCATTTTAACGATTCACTACGTCAAACTACCGAAAATCGAATATTAAATTTTTCAGCCGTTATGTAGAACGCGATTAGCAATCGTGTGTAATCACAGTTGACTCTACCCATTTCGAGCCTGGCTTTGTAATCCGCATTGTAGGCACCGTGGTAATGATATTTATCTAACAACAATTTTTTTATTAACAACATCTTGTGCCAAAATCTAGGTAGTAAAATGACCGAACACAATTCAAATTTCCCGAATGGAAAAATTTTTTTTAGAATTTTCGAGAAGTGGAAGAATAGATGCTTAATCGACAATAAAAATCTGTTTCTTGATTCCGAAGTGGAAATTTGGACTAAAAATAATGTAGATCAATTGCTTCGGATTTTCGGAGATAAGTCGCAATTAAAATCCGGAAAAGTTGATGAATTATTCTCTGAACTCATAAAACTAATCGAGCCGACGACGGACGATTGTAAGTTATTCGTAGCGGAAATCTCATATATCCTGCGTTTTTCTGTGGATGCAAACGACACTACAGTAGATACAAAAAGAACTACTATCAATCTGATAGTAAAAGCGACAGAATATGATCGGAAAGAATTCGATCAAGAACTGTTTGAGGACGAAGTCTTAATGGGATTTGCCAATACTGGAAACCTCTATGGATCAAAATATTTTTACTCAGAAATTAAATATTGCTTGAATTTTTTGAGTTCACTATTCGAATCAGAAAAAAAGATCCGGCGGGCAGTTCTCGGAGATAGTCGGGATTTAACTGAGTGGTTGGAAAGTATTCCAGATAATAACAACCGTCAATTTCGACACCTATTATTGTTCATGTTGTTTCCCGATGAATTCCAACCAATTTTTACTAAGATACAAAGAAGAAACATTGTAGGCTATTACCGATCCGACTTCGACTTTGATAATAGTTCGCAGAGTATGATTGACAAAGAACTTAACTCCATTGAAAATCAATTGTGCGACCGGGAAGGAAAAGACGAAATTGATTTCTTTGCTCCCCCGATTTCTGAAGAATGGAATAATCAAAGTAAAAATGGCGATTCAACCCAACCGGGCAAGAGTTCAGAGGATAAAGAACTCGATTCAAAAAGCGACCACTGTAATTTGAACACCATATTTTACGGCCCTCCCGGAACCGGAAAAACATACGCTACATTCGAAAAGTGTGTCGAAATTTGCGATGGAAAAGCCACGGATGCTACTATAAAACAGCGTTACAAGCAGTTACGCGATGAAGATAAGCGTATCGAATTCGTTACATTCCACCAATCGTACAGTTACGAAGAGTTTGTTGAAGGGTTGCGACCCGAATCTTCGGAAGGTGGTGGGTTCAAGCTCAAGGTGAAAAATGGTGTACTAAAGCGAATTGCCAATCGTGCTCGTCAAAATCCACGCGAGGAGTATGTATTGGTAATCGATGAGATAAACCGAGCGAATATCTCCAAAGTGCTTGGGGAACTTATTACGTTGCTAGAAGAAGACAAGAGAGAAGGTCAAGACAACGAAATTTCAGTAACACTACCATACTCTGACGAATCATTCGTTTTACCGAACAACCTACACATTCTGGGAACGATGAACACTGCGGACCGCTCCATCGCTCTACTTGATACAGCCTTAAGGCGTAGATTTTCATTTGAAGAAATTCCGCCGAACCCTATGCATCTGGAGGGTATCGGAACAAAAGTTGGTATTGACTTGCCGCAAGTACTTCAAAAAATTAATGAGCGATTAGAGTGGTTTACCAACCGGGATCACCAGATCGGACACGCTTGGTTTATGGAGAAGGATATAGAAACTAAAGAGCAAATAGATAACATCATGCGTAACAAAATCATTCCTCAAATAGTAGAGTACTTTTACGAAGACTGGGAAAAGGTTCGATCGGTTCTAGGAGGTGGTAATTATTTTATTGAACGAATAAAACTTAATCCGCCGCCGGGTGATTTTGATAACACTGAAGGTGATCGGTTCAGTTGGAGTATAAAAAAGAAATTCAAAAGAAAAGCATATGATCACTTGATCGGTGAAAAAAAGACTCCTGAAACTGCAGCAGAGTAAATCAGTTTCGTGAAAATCACTCGTCGAGAATGGGAGTATTTGAATGAAGGTGAAGATAACCTGCAATCAGAACAAATTGACCAATTGCATTCACTTGCAATTCGTTCGGCGCGGCGGCTCAGGTTGCCAGAATATTCGGTTCTTTCACGGGTTATTAAAGGATTTCGGGTAGGGCAAGTAGTTGGCATACTCGCCATTCCAGGATTGACAGTCGAAATTCTTCCTAAGATTGACGACGATGATAACTCCACCCGTAAAGCATTGGTGCGAATGTTGAATTTAGCGTACGGTCTTCGAATTGCAGATGGTGAGATTACTACGGTAGATAAGCATTTCGACTTGCTTGAAATTCTGATTCAAATTTTCGCGAATCGTCTGCTTGTGGCCGTTCGCCGTGGCTTGCCTCGACGCTACCTCACCCATCGAGATGATCTCAGGCTTTTACGGGGGAAACTTGACGTAACCCGACAAGTTACACGTTTGACTGTAAGACCGGACCTTGTTGCATGCTGCTACGATGAGCTTTCACCTGATACACCATTAAATCGCGTTTTCAAGGCTGCAGTCGTTAGACTTTCAGGTATAAGCCGTTCATTGGTCAATATACGGACACTGAACGAACTGAAAGTTCGTCTCGACTCGGTAGGCAACTCGTCGAATCCTCTCGGTGAAAAAGTGCGACTCGGTCGAACCAACAACTCTTATCACGAACTCTACCGCTGGGCATGTCTATTTCTCAAAGGTGACTATCAAAGTACATCGGATGGAAGTATGCGGGGATTTGCTTTATTATTTGCTATGAATGATTTGTTTGAGAGTTTCATTGGTAACAGTCTCAAGAGAGTATTCTCGGAAATTCCGGGATATAGCGTCTTACTTCAACACAGCAAGAAAACAGTTACAGCATTACGCAATGAGAATTGTCAAGGAATTTTCAATCTAAAGCCTGATGTCGTGATCGAACGTAATGATCAACCATATATTGTTCTTGATACCAAATGGAAGGATCTTAAACCAGATAAATCAGAAAAAGATAGTAATAGTAATAAGCTTAGTATCAAAGAGTCCGACATTTATCAGATGATCGCGTATGCGCATGCCTATCAACCCTCACGTCTCATATTGCTCTACCCTTGGCATAAACAAATTGCAAGCGAAGCAGGTATTATTCACAGGTGGGAGATTTCTAAAACGAACTATCCATTGAATATCGCAACTGTAGATATTGGTTACTCAGAACAAGACCATTACTCGAAACATATTGGTAATGCTCTGAAAGAAATTACCGCGTTATCGGACGACTCACCATAGGCATCGATAATTGACACATAAATTCCGCGTCTTTCGGTTGAGTTCCTCTCATCAAATCCCTCATATAAAGTCATCCGTATCGTTAGATGATTCAAAATTTTCATCGTAAGTCTTGAAGTGCATCTTGCGATTCAAGTTTTACTCCGACAAATCGGAAACTCCTTGAGCGTAACCTATATATCCGATACTAGATCAATTTTCTGCTCATCATATATCTGTACTGTCGTCAATAACATTACTTGTACCGATGTTTGTCGGAAAAAAGCGACACGCACAATGTTCTTGAGCAGTTTCCATTTTACGTGAACACCCTGCTGTCTCTCTGATGGCTTGTCAGGAACTAACCCTACATCCCCCAAACTGACACAGGCCTGTCTCCTGCCGTTTCCTCCCGCCTGAACACCTTCTCATCCCAAGGACGCGCTTCCGACCGATCGAATATCACCAGATGACCCTCGTCGGTCCCGCATCGGTCCATGTACTCGCGAATCTGAATGAGGCCGTCGACTACAACATGTTCCAGCCCGTTTCGCCGCAACTTGCACTCGATCACGATCTTCTGGAGATTTCCCCCTTTTGGCCATTCGACCAGAAGATCGATACGCTTCCGTCCGGACCCGTACTCCCTCTCGATCCTTCCACCAGCGTTGACGATACGTTGCAAAAACGCTTGCAACAGCAGCTGCGGCCATGCCTCCTGATAGTCGAATCGCCGAACCCAGTGCTCCGAGTGCTCGCGGAAGAACTCCTGAAACGATTCGAACAGCCGGTCCATCACCAAGCGGTCGTCATCTACGAACCACACTGTCTCGAAGGGAATGATCTTGTCCGCCGAGGTGATCAGCTCGCGCGGAATGATCTCGCGGTAGATCGGGTTGGCGACCTCTATCTGCTGTTCCACCCGTATCAGCCCGAGATCGAGCACATACTGCACATCGTCGGTCTTGAAAACTGACGCATCCAACTCACCGATCAAAAGCGGTTCGATCACCCGCTTCACACGATCCTCGCGAAGCTTGTCGGCGAGCTGGTCAAGATGCGTGTCGCGGCACCGGATCAGCACTTCTCTGGAATCAATGATTTCATCATGTCCGATCTGCCGGCTCTGGTCTTTCACCGACTCACACACTTCATTCGCCAATGCGTTGACAAGCCACGGCTGGCCTTGGGTTGACTCCCATACCTCGTGCAGTGCGTCCTCACTCCATCTCTGTCCGGTCTCCTCGGTATGTTGCAAAAGCAATGATCTAGTCTGTGGCTCGTCGAAATCCCCGAGCCGCAATGATCTCGCCTTGATGTTGAACGCGCTGCCGCCAGTGATGATCTGATCTTCCCTGTTCGAGCGGATCCGATAGTCGCGCACATCGCGTACGCCGCACAGTATCACACTCTGCGGAAAGCTCTCTGGACGCTGCGGGTAGCCCGACCGTAACTGACGAAGCACCGAAATCAGCATGTCGCCGGACAGCGCGTCGATCTCATCAATCATCAGAATCAACGGACGCGAATCCGCCTCCGACCAGCGACGCAAGGTCTCGCTAAGCACCTCAAATGCTCCGGCTGAACTGAGAACATCCTGCCAGATGTCGCGAACAAACGAATCATTCAATCGGCTTTCCGCTTCGACAGCAAGTTTCGTGAGTACCGCACGCATGCCGGTTTCGATATCATCGCGTGCGACCTGGGCGGACTCGACATTGATGTAGGCGGCGCGATACCGTCCGGTCGAGTTCAGCTCGTCCCTTAGTGCAATGAGTACAGAAGTCTTGCCAGTCTGGCGCGGTGCATGCAGGACGAAATAGCGCTCCTGCTCAATCAGCTGCAATACTTCTGAACGATCAAGACGCTCTAGCGGAGGTATGAAGTAGTTCTTATCGGGCTTTATCGGCCCGGAGGTGTTAAAAAAGCGCATGGATGTAATTATACAGCGGACAGCATTAAGCGGGATTTGATCAGATGAATTCCTCTAATTTTCACTCGAAACCCGAAAAAGGATGTCGAGTAAAATCAAGGACTAAATTCAGAGCGGAGTTCTGGCAAATGGCGGGATACTCAGGTCGGTGTTTCGTTTATTCGCTAAAATAGGACGCAACTCAGATACAACTTAAATATGGAGATAACAGTTGAATTACGTAATTTCTGATTTTGGTCGTGCTGAAGCAGCCGTTCAGAACTCCGAGTCGCGCTTTCCTGTCCGGCGAATCTACCTTGTCGGTAGAAACTATGCGGAACACGCGCGCGAGATGGGACATGACCCGAATCGGGAAGAACCATTCTTTTTCCAGAAACCCTCTGACGCGGTAATGCCTTCCGGGAGTGACTTCCCCTATCCTCCGGGATCAAGCAATGTACATCACGAAATCGAGCTGGTGGTGGCACTAAAATCCGGCGGCAGTGACATCAATCCGGAAAATGCATTGGATCACGTTTACGGTTACGCAGTCGGAATCGACATTACCCGACGCGACCTGCAACAGAATATGAAGAAGATGGGTCGGCCGTGGGAAGCAGGAAAGTCTTTTGATAGATCAGCACCGATGAGCGAAATCGTCCCGGCGACTGAATGCGGTCACCCGCAATCCGGTCGTGTCTGGCTAAAGGTCAATGACGAACTGCGCCAGGAAGGGGACCTCAATCAGCTGATCTGGTCAATCCCTGAAATCATCAGCAAACTGTCCGAGATGTTCGAACTGTCGGCGGGGGATCTGATCTTTACCGGAACCCCGGCTGGTGTCGGACCGATAGTCAAAGGTGACAGACTGACCGGTGGTGTGGACGGCGTCGGCGAGATTGAAATTGCGGTTGTCTAGTCGATTGCTCAGTGGCATCAGGGTCACAGTTGTCGGCATGACAAATGAACATTTGCCCCGAAGGTTAAAGCGCTCAAGTGCAAGATTTAACTCAATTTCGACTCTATGTGGTATAAATTTCGTTCATAATAGGTCAACTGAAATAGGTTGACCCTAAGATTTTGCTTGATAATTGCACCGTAGCTGCTCAACTTGAATTGGGTTTTTTGGTGTAAAAAAAGGAGGTATCCAATCAATGAAAATTCATGAACTAAAGAAAGCTTTTGAGCTCGGTAAACTCAGCAGAAGGGAATTTCTGCAACGTTCTGCGGCATTAGGCGCAGTAGTTGCAGCACCGGGAAGCTTGGTTTCCGGAATGGCCCACGCCGAGCCGAAGCAAGGCGGTGTACTTCGATTGGGAATGGGTGGTGGTTCCACTGACAATTCCTTGGATCCAGGAACCCATCCGGATTCAGTACCCATCAATCTGGAGCATCAGATTCGAAACTATCTGATCGAGATTGCACCGACTGGCGAGCTGGTTGGCGAACTGGCGGAAAGCTGGGAGATCAAACCAGGTGCTGCAGAATGGGTGATCAAGCTTCGGGAGGGAGTCGAGTTTCATAACGGCAAGACAATGACATCGGCCGATGTGATTCATTCGATTCAACATCACATTCGCGAGGATTCCACTTCAGCGGTGGCCGGACAGATGGGACAGATCGCTGAGATGAAAGCCGACGGTGACTATGTTGTCAACATCACGCTCAAAAGCGGAAATGCTGACTTTGCATGGTTGCTGACTGATTATCACGTATCCATTTTCCCGACTGAAGGTTGGGAATCCGGTGTCGGTACCGGTGCCTTTAAACTGGTTTCCTACGAACCCGGTGTACGGTCGGTAGTCGAGCGCAATCCCAACTATTTCAAGGAAGGACTGCCTTATTTCGACGGCGTGGAGATCACAGTGATTTCAGATGCCGCTGCCCGGGACAATGCGCTGAAGACCGGTCAGGTGGATGCCACCAATCGTGTCAGTCAGCGAACTGCCAACCTGCTTGATCGGGCACAAGGTGTGAGCGTTCACAAGATTGTAGGAACCAAGCACTATACAGTACCGATGCTGACCAACGTACCACCGTTTGATAACGTGAAGGTGCGTCAGGCACTTCGACTCGCGGTTGATCGTGAGGCACTGCTGAAAACGATCCTCGGCGGACACGGTGAAGTTGGTAATGACCTCCCGATTGGTCGCAATCAGGAGTTCTACAATACCGAACTTCCCCAGCGCGAGTATGATCCGGATCAGGCAGCATTCCTGCTCAAGGAAGCCGGTATGGAAGGCCTCGCGGTCGAACTGTCCGCAGCTGATGCCGCATTTGACGGCGCAGTTGATGCCGCAGTCCTTTATGCGGAGCATGCGAAAGCCGCGGGTATCAACATCAACGTGATCCGTGAGTCCAACGACGGTTACTGGTCCAATGTCTGGCAACAGAAACCCTGGTGCATGTGCTATTGGTCCGGGCGACCGACCCAGGACTGGATGTGGACCATCGCCTATGAATCGGGTGGCGCCTGGAACGACAACAACTGGGAGAACGAAACATTCCAGCAGTTGCTCAAGGATGCCCGGGTACAGGTTGACCCAGCCAAGCGTAAGGACATGTATTGGGAAATGCAGCGTCTGCACTGGGAAGAGGGAGGAACAGTCGTACCGCTGTTTGCCGCTGACCTGATGGGCGTATCTGACAAGGTTGCATTGCCCGAAGACATCGCGGTCAACTGGGAACTCGACGGGCACAGATGTGCTGAACGTTGGAGTTTTGCGTAATACAGCAAAAGCGTATTTGTCCGATTGAAGCAATGCGGTAGTGCGAATTTATGGGGCTCACGAGGCTTATCGCCAACCGCATAGCTTTCGGCCTGATTACACTCATTGTAATCACGCTTCTGATATCGTTTGCGCTTGAGGCGCTGCCCGGTGACTTCGCCGAGCAGCGTCTTGGGCAATCGGCTACTCCTGAAACCATCGCTGCAATCAGGGCGCAGCTGGGTCTTAACGAACCCATACTCGTCCGATATTGGCATTGGTTGAGTAACTTTCTGCAAGGCGACATGGGCATTTCGCTTTCCAACTCTCGCCCGGTCGCAGAACTGCTCGCCACACGACTCGGTAACACCCTGTTTCTGGCAACCGCTTCAGCTATCGTAGCGGTTCCCTTGGCACTGTTCTTGGGAATTCTTGCTGCTCTGTATAGGGAGTCACTGCTGGATAAAATGATCTCAACCGCAACACTGGCTGCGATTTCCTTGCCGGAGTTCTTTATCGGGTACATCCTGGTTGCTCTTTTTGCGGTTAACTGGCAGATATTCCCAGCGATATCCAGCATAACCGACACCATGATGTTGGGTGAGAAAATCTATGCATCGCTGCTGCCGATTGCGACACTTACATTCGTAATCGTGGCGCATATGATGCGCATGACAAGAGCTGCAATCATCAACCTCATGCAAAGTCCATTCATCGAAATGGCGACTTTGAAGGGATTGAAGCGCGGGCGGATCATCGTACATCACGCACTGCCGAATGCATTGTCACCGATTATCAATGTGATAGTACTCAACCTGGCTTATCTGGTTGTTGGTGTGGTGGTGGTCGAGGTTGTGTTTATCTACCCGGGATTGGGACTGTTGATGGTAGACTCCGTCACTTCGCGGGACCTGCCAATCGTACAGGCATGTATTCTGATTTTTGGCGCAACCTACATCTCGCTGAACATGTTGGCTGATATCCTATCGATCATCAGCAACCCGAGATTGCGACACCCTCGCTGAGGTGCCTGACATGCGATTTTGGCTATCACTGAAGCGAGCCGGATTGCCAGCCCATATCGGTATTGCCATCATTGTGCTGTTTGCCTTTGCCGCAGTATTTGCGCCTTGGTTGGCACCTTATGGTGAAAGTGAGGTTGTCGATGCCGTGCCGTGGGCGACACCCGAGGAAAGCGGGACTCTGCTTGGTCTGGACCAGTTGGGACGCGACCTGTATTCGCGGGTTCTTTACGGTGCCAGGAACACCATCGCACTGGCGATGGGAATCACCATTCTCGCATTTTTCATGGGAATGACGGCCGGCTTCTTCGCTGCTGTCGTCGGCCGCTGGGTGGATCTGCTGCTCAGCCGAATTGTAGACATCATCATGGCATTCCCGACGCTGTTTTTCGCGTTGATCGCGCTGTCGATTTTCGGTACCTCCATTCCGGTCCTGGTGTTCGTCATTGCCACTCTGGACGCAACCCGCGTCTATCGTATCGCACGTGCGTTGGCCATGGATATCAACGTGATGGAGTATGTTGAGGTTGCCCGTCTTCGCGGAGAGGGTCTGTTGTGGATCATGCGTCGTGAGATTTTGCCGAATACACTCACTCCGTTGCTGGCAGAATTCGGACTTCGATTCTGCTTCGTATTTCTATTCATCAGTTCGTTGAGTTTTCTCGGAATCGGTATCCAGCCACCGGCAGCGGACTGGGGAGCCATGGTGCGAGAGAACGGTGTTGCGATCACTTACGGAATTTTTACGCCGTTGGTACCTGCGGCGGCAATCGCAATTTTGACAATCGCAGTCAATCTTGTTGTTGATTGGTTTCTGAGAAAAACCGCAGGTCTGCGCGAAGAGTACTGATCGGGCCATTCGAACGTGAGTGAACCAATTCTGACAATCAGGAATCTGCAGATCGAAGGATTTGCGGATGAGCAGTGGAAACCGATTGTCAATGGCATTGATCTTGACCTTAACCGTGGGGAAGTGCTGGGTCTGATCGGCGAGTCAGGTGCCGGTAAGTCCACGATCGGCATAGCTGCCATGGGCTATTGCCGGCCCGGTTGCCGAATTGTCGGCGGTACGATTGATTTTGACGGTGTCCAGATCCATGAACTCACAAGTGATCAGATTCGGGAGGTTCGAGGCGTACGCATATCGTATGTCGCGCAAAGTGCTGCAGCATCGTTTAACCCGGCTCACCGACTGATTGATCAATATGCTGAAACACCCGTGCAGCACGGAGTCCTGAAGTTTCAACAGGCCGCGAACAATGCCCGCGCGATGTATGCGACATTGGATCTTCCAGACCCGGACAACATCGGCAGGCGTTATCCCCACCAGGTATCCGGCGGACAATTGCAACGGGCCATGGTTGCGATGGCGATGTCATGCGAGCCGGACCTGATCATTTTTGATGAACCGACGACCGCTTTGGATGTGACGACACAGATTGAGGTGCTGGCAGCTATCAAGGATGTCGTCCATAGATTCAATACCGCGGCAATTTATATTACGCACGATCTCGCGGTAGTCGTGCAGCTGGCCGATCGAATCATGGTTCTTCGTTATGGGGATCTGGTCGAGGAATCTGAAACTCAAGAGATTTTGAGGAACCCGAAGGAAAATTACACCAGGGACTTGCTCGCCGTCAGAACGTTCAAGAAGAATCCAGAGGACCTTGTGAAAGAGCAGGTACCACTCATTGAGATCAATGATCTCCATGCATCCTACGGTGGAGATATCAAGGTTCTTGAGGATATTAATCTGACTGTCGAGAAAGGTCGTACGGTCGCCATTGTCGGCGAATCCGGAAGCGGTAAGAGCACACTTGCGAGGGCCATGACAGGATTGTTACCGCCGTCTCAGGGAACTGTGAAATATTCCGGGAGTGAACTTCCAAGGTCATATAAGGAGCGTACGAAAGACCAACTGCGCCAGATGCAGATGATCTACCAGATGCCGGATGTCGCTTTGAATCCCCGGCAAAAACTTCGTGAAGTGATCGGTCGTCCACTCGGGTTTTATTTCGGAATGGATGGTGCCGAGCGGGACCGTCGTGTCAAAGAGTTGTTGGAGATGATTGAATTGCCCACCAACTATATCGACCGATTTACCCCGGAGCTGTCCGGTGGACAGAAGCAAAGGGTCTGTATCGCAAGAGCACTGGCAGCACAGCCTGTTGTGATTATCTGTGATGAAGTCACATCAGCACTGGATCAACTGGTCGCGGAAGAAATTCTGAAACTTCTGGACCGACTGCAAAAGGAACTGAAAATGACCTATCTGTTCATTACCCATGATCTGGCAACAGTCAAGGCAATTGCTGATGAGATCGTTGTTATGCTGCGGGGAAGAATAGTGGAATCAGGTTTGAAGGACGACGTACTGCAACCACCGCATCACGAATATACGGAACTGCTACTCAGTTCGGTTCCAGAAATGGACCCGGATTGGCTCGACCGACTGTTGGAATCGCGAGCCTCAGCAAGTTAGTTCCGCGATAGCACAATCCACAAGATTTCTCTCTGTATCTCCGGCGCAATAGAGCCGAACATTGCAATCAATGCGATAGGATCTGACTCAGGAACAGTTTGGTTCTGTCGTTTTGTGGATTGTCGAAGAATTCATCGGGATTGTTCTCCTCGATGATTTCCCCTTCATCCATGAAGATAACGCGATTGGCGACGGTCTTTGCAAATCCCATCTCGTGCGTGACAACCAGCATGGTCATTCCGCTTTTTGCAAGCTGAATCATGACATCGAGAACTTCCTTGATCATTTCGGGGTCAAGTGCCGAGGTCGGTTCGTCAAACAGCATGATCCTCGGATTCATGCAGAGACTTCTCGCAATCGCCACCCGTTGTTGCTGTCCACCCGACAGCTGACCGGGATATTTTGACGCTTGTTCTGGAATTCTCACCCGTTCCAGGTACTTCATCGCAATCTCTTCGGCTTCGTCTTTGGGCAGCTTTCGAACCCAGATCGGTGCCAGGGTACAGTTCTCGAGGACGGTAAGATGGGGGAATAGGTTGAACTGCTGAAACACCATACCCACTTCACGTCTTATTTCCGCAATGTTCTTCAAGTTGTCTGTGAGCAAAATTCCATCGACCGAGATATCACCGCGTTGATGTTCCTCAAGACGGTTGATGCAGCGGATCAAAGTTGACTTCCCGGAGCCGGAAGGCCCGCAAATGACGATTCTTTCGCCGCGCTCGACGGTTAGATTGATGTCTTTGAGAACATGGAATTTGCCGAACCACTTGTGCATGTCGGTAATTTCGATCGCGATCGAGTGATTTCTGTCGTCGTTTGGATTGACTGTTTTGGTCATGCTGTCATTATTCATTTGAGATTCCTCTATTGGTCCTTATGACCAGTATCCAGTTTACGTTCCAAATAAAGCGAGTATCGCGACATGGCAAAACATGATATGAAAAAACCCAGCGCGATAAACATGTAAAGTTCTGTGGACAAACCCTGCCATTTCGAATCAGCAAGGGTTGCGCCACTGATTCCCAGAGGGTCAAGAAGACCGACAATGACCACAAGCGTGGTGTCTTTGTACAGCCCGATAAAGGTATTGACGATTCCAGGTATGGAAATTTTGAGTGCCTGCGGGAGTATGATCAGTCTCATACAGTTCGCATACTTGAGCCCCAATGCGTCGGCCGCCTCAAACTGTCCACGCGGAATGGCAGCCAATCCACCTCTTATCACCTCGGCGATGTACGCTGCAGCGAACAGTATCACCATGATGATGACGCGCAGCAACAGATCAAAGTACGTACCCGGTGGCATGAAGTAATTGAGCAGTGTTGACGCGACGAACAGCAATGTGATCAGGGGCACACCCCGGAAGAATTCGATGTAACAGATACTGAGCAGACGGACGAGAGGCATGGAGGACTGTCGACCCAGGGACAGCGCGATTCCAAGCGGTAGCGATACTGCGATTCCGGTGACACCGATCAATACCGTCAGCAGGAATCCACCGAACTTGGAAGACTCGACACTTTCCAATCCAAGCCCACCCCACAACATGTAAAACGCAAATACCGGATAGAACAGAGTGAACCAAAGCAGATATTTGCGTCCTCTGACCTGGTCATACAGTAGCGGAACCAAGGCAACGAACAGCAATACGAATGTCACATTGACCCGCCAGCGCAGATGCACCGGATAGAATCCATACAAGAGCTGCTCAAATCTTGCAACGATGACCGACCAGCACGCCCCTGTCGCTATTTCACGGCATTCATTTCGATGTGTGACCTCGCCGGAAAAGACCGCATCGAAGAAGACCCAATTTGCAAGTGGCGGAACAATCTTGTAGAGAATATAGATTGAAACAACAGTAAGCAACACATCGGTAGGGCTGGACAACATGTTCTTGCGAATCCAACCGGCGACACCAACCTGCATTTTCGGAGGCGGCAGTTCCTGGTGCATACCGTTGTTATGAGCTTGCTTGTCCATCAGATTAACGATCCACCAATGAAATTCGCCTGTTGTACCAGTTCATGAATGCTGAGATGGACAGGGAGATGCAAAGATACAGGGCAAGCACGATCGACATGCATTCCAGGGCCCGGCCGGTCTGATTGAGTGAAATGCCACCGATCGTTGCGACGATATCCATGTACCCGACCGCAATTGCGAGCGAGGAGTTCTTGGTAAGATTGAGATATTGGCTGATCATGGGCGGCACGATCACCCGAAGCGCCTGCGGCAAAATGACCAGCCTCATGGCCAGATTCGCTTTCAGACCCAATGCGAAAGCTGCTTCTGTCTGCCCATGACTGACCGCGAGTATGCCGGCCCTGACAATCTCAGCGATGAATGCACCGGTGTAGACACCGAGCGCAATCAACAATGCAATGAATTCCGGACTCAGGACCAGTCCACCTTTGAAATTGAACCCCTTGAATACAGGATATTCAAGCTGGGCCGGAAAACCCAGGAGCCAGAACGCGAGCAGTGGAAGTGCGACAATCAGACTGCAATTGATCCAGTAAACCGGGTATTGTTCACCTGTCAGTTCCTGTTTCTGTCTTGCGAACCGATAGAAGATATATGCGCCGGCAAGGGCGATGAGCAAGGCGACAACCACCCCCCAGAATGCAGGTTCCAGCAAGGGTTTGGGCATGTATATTCCGCGATTAGTGAGAAAAGCGAAATCGTACGCGGCAATCGCCTGTTTCGGATGTGGCATGTTATGAACGATCAGACCGTGCCACAACAGAATCCATAGAAGAATCGGTACGTTCCGGCTGAATTCGACGAACACGTAAGCGATTCGGTTCACCAGAAAATTAGAAGACAGGCGTGAGACTCCCGCAACAAAACCGATGAAGGTTGCGAGCATGATGCCGAAGAGAGCCACCAACCCGGTGTTGATGATGCCGACTACGGTTGCCCTGAGGTGGGTACTACGGGAATCGTACTCGATCAGATGTTGATTGATATCGTAGTTGGAAGGCGCGAATAGAAAACTGTAGCTGGCTTCCCTGCCCAGAAGCTCAAGATTATTGAGGGTGTTGCGAACAAAGAAACCGAGCAGCGAGAGTACGACAACAATAACGATGATCTGAATGATTGTCTGGCGGGATTTTTTATCGGCCCAAATATTGCTCATCATGGACTTAGCGGAATTCCCCTACCGGCGTTGTATTGCGACGTCGAATGAAACGTCAACGGCGCGTGCAAATGTGCACGCGCCGTCCATATGGTTGATTTTACCGATAAGGCGGAGCGTAGATCAGTCCACCATCTGTCCAGAGGGCGTTAACGCCTCTTTCCAGTCCGATGTCTGTATTCACGCCGAGATATTTCTCGAAAATCTCACCGTAGTTGCCTACAGCAGCAATGACGTTCACCACCCAGTCGGCACTCAATCCGAGCATTGCACCGTATTCGCCTTCTGTACCGAACATTCTGTTCAGTTCAGCATCCTTCTGCTTTTCGGCGGCCATTGCACGCACGTTTTCGGAAGTGATGCCTTTCTCTTCGGCGATGATCAGCACATTCAGTGCCCATCGTACCACGTCGCCCCATTCGTCGTCACCATGACGCACCAGTGGTCCCAGAGGCTCCTTGGAGATAATTTCAGGCAGTACAACATGGGCTTCAGGATCGTCGAGACTCGCACGTGTAGCCGCGAGACCGGAACGGTCTGTTGTATACACGTCGCATCGGCCGGCGAGATAGTTCTGACGGGCTTCCGCATTGGTCTCAATTGGAACGGGCTCATAACTCATTCCGTTGCTGCGGAAAAAGTCAGCCAGATTCAGCTCGGTTGTTGTGCCGGTCTGGATGCATACTGAAGCGCCTTCAAGTTCTGTTGCGCTCGATACACCCAGTGAGGCAGGAACAATGAAGCCCTGTCCATCGTAGTAGTTCACACCGAGGAAGGTCAGTTTGAGGTCAACGTCACGACTGTAAGTCCATGTCGTGTTTCTCGAAAGCATGTCCACCTCACCGGCTTTCAATGCTTCAAAACGGGTTTTTCCGGTCAGATTGGTATACTTGACCATCGAAGCGTCGCCGAACACAGCAGCAGCCACCGCCTCGCAAAGTGCAACATCGAATCCTTTCCAGTTGCCTGCGTCATCTGTGAAAGCGAAACCGGCCAGACCGGTGTTGATACCGCATTGCAGATGTCCTTTGGCTCGAACGTCATCAAGTGTGCCCGCTTGACTGATTCCAGTTGTCGCAAGACCGACCAGAACCAGAGCAAATGACAATTGTTTGATTAATTTCATAAGCGCCTCCTGTGAAGAAAAATAAGATGAATAAGATAACTATCAGCGATTATAGTGCATAACAAATTCAAGCACCAACACCGTTGCAGTTCGAGGTTGATCTGTTGGCGATAATAGTGCAGCCTTTGATGCGAAAGAAACATCAGCGAACGGTGAATAGTCGAGAGTGTGGTTACGACCGACTTCTGGGTGCGAAGTGAATTGGATGATTTCGATAGAATCTAAATATTGAGCTCCGGAAACCTGTTCGCCTGAACAACGGAACGGGTATTCACCGATTGTGGCCGGATCATTGGCGTATCAGGTTTGACCGACAAGTCATGCAAGGATTTTTAATTCTGAGCGTTAAACTCCCTGCGGCGAGTCTGTCTGACAGGATTCGTCCGCAAACGGAAATTCAATCAGGGTTGACATGGCTGTCCGTTGCGGACCGAAGATAGTCCCCCAAAGATGGAATTGGAAACTTATATCGCGTGAACAGTCCTTTCGCTGGCGCGAGCAGTCCCGCATGAAGGGACTGACGCAGGAAGTCATCAAAGGAAGTCCGGGTTTTTTCCAGCTCCGATGCTGACAGGCTCCTGAGCTCGTCAATACTCAGAACCCCGTCGGCATTCTGTGTGGCTGCCAGTGCAAATTTGATGTACAGTTCGGCTTGCGGATAACCGGCTTCCAATCGCCTGTCGTAGTAGTCATTTTTTCGGTCAATTCCCTTTTCTATTGCCTGCTCAAGCAGTTGTGGTGCCAGTCTGCCTTAATTGCCGCGAATCACGCGTCCGGCGGCAACGCCGACTCGGTTGATATGCTGCGGCCACCCCTGGGACAGCTCGGCCAGTGCATTCGTCCAGATCTCTTTCTGCTCCTCGGTACCGGCATAGTAGGAATCAAGCATGTATCGAATGGATGCTTTCGCATCTGGCAGCGGCAGGGGATCAAGGTTTACAGTGTGCTCGTCTGACAATCTCGACAGCCCGGCACTGGCGTAATACGTCTTTGGTGTCGCTCAGGCCGAAAAACGCAGCCACCAGCGGAATCCCTCGCGTATCCCCGTGCAGGCAGTCGATAACATCGAATGTGACACCGTCAACCGGCATATTCTGCGCCTCATCGACAAAGACAACCACCCGAAACTCTCCGAGTAGTGGGGCCATTGACCGAAACGCGCTGTCCGCAGTCAGATTCGGGCTTGAGCCGCCCGCATCCTGCGACTTGCCACCGACTGAAATTCCCGACAGGCTGAATCCTCGATCGGACATCTCTGCAAGCAGACCCTTGCCCAGTTCCAGCAGTCTGTTCAGAGGTGAGGTGCTGTTCTGCGCGTCAATCGCCAACAGCCGCTGACTCTCCTGGTACGTTGCAATCACCATCGCAATCATGAGGTCTCCGGGTAAATTGAGAATCCTCGGGCTGACTCGGGCTGCGACCCACGGGTCCTGTGGGTTCGAATGGAGTCTGACCGCTTCCATGCATTCGAGCATGAGGGCGGATTTGCCGGCACCTGGAACACCCTGGAATACCATTGTGCCCCACCTGCGCGTCCTTCACTTAGATTGTCTACGGCGTTACGAAAGACCTCATACTCGGCATCTCTTCCGCAAAAAAATGCCTCACGACCGACTTCGGCACGGTCGGTCTGCCTGAGCCATGCCTGCTCGGATAGAGGCTTCGCTGGCGGCGGTTTTGGAAAAGGTCTCGCTGGTCACACTGAAAATTGATCATTTGGCGCATGTAAAAAAAAGCGGATTGAACTTGTCAACTATGATTTAAGGTTGAATTCTGGTAGGCAATTGGCTTAGCCAATTTTGATATTCCAGTTCTTGTGTCCTGGTCAACAGTATGCGCAAGGCTTGAAGCGGGTCTTCGTGATAGTCAATTCGCAACGACAATGGCGGGAGAGCCTGATTCACAAGCAATATGGAAGCGGACATAATGCCGCGACGATCTCCACCGACTTCAAGTCCAGCCTGCAGTGTGTCGATCAGTCGATTCGCAATTTCTCCTGTTGAATTCGTAAACCTGTTTTTCATCGTTGAAAGTACGCGGTCATTGCTAAGAATATTGCCTGCCAATACCAGATTTGTCTCGACAATATGATCAACAACCGGTAAATTTTCGGAACCACTGAAAATGCCTCCCGTTCCCTTGGTGTCCAGAGCGGCCAGTTGTCGGTCATTTCTGCCCTCATCGGCTGAGACGATATTCGCAACCGCATCGGCGGCATTAACACCATTGGCCATCTGACGTATTACATCTTCTCCCCACAAAGTGCTTGGTTTGGTTCCTTGAGATGCAGAAATGCCTGCACTCGAATCAGCCCGCAGTACCCAGCCACCCACACATAAGTTACCGGTCGCTGATGCACCTGCAAAGGTTTTCGTCGTTGGTTCAAATGTGAGAATAGAAAATGTCATTGTCCGATTCTTGATCTCTGTGAACGTAAAGTGAATAAAGTTTGATATTTATAATTTATTATGATAAATATTTATCATAATAAATATACTCTAATCAACTTTTACCCTATCAATGAAGAAAATAATTATGTTTAAGATTGCGCAGGTTATTCGCACCTTAATTGCGAAATTTGTGTTGGTGCTGTCACTGGGATTGGTTAGCATGGGGGTATTTGCACAAACCGCTGACAACGTGCTGGTTGTCGGACAGATTGCAGAACCCAAATCTTTGGACCCAGCAACGGTTACCGCAGTCAATGATTTTCGAATTTTGATGAATCTCTATGACGGTCTGGTTCGTTATAAAGATGGCACATTGGAAGTCGAACCGGCATTGGCCAATAGTTGGACGATCAGTGATGACGGCATGACCTATACATTTGAACTTCGCTCGGATGTATCGTTTCATGATGGCACAATGGTCGACGCTGAAGCCGTAAAATTCAACTTTGACCGAATGCTGGACGAGAATCATCCGTATCACGATACCGGACCCTTCCCACTATCATTTTTCTTTTCGGCCATAGAGAACGTTGAAGCCGTAGATGCAGATACCGTTCAGTTTACGCTTAACGCACCCTATGCCCCATTTCTGTCAAACCTGGCCTACCCGACAGGTCTGATTGCTTCGCCCGCTGCAATTCAGGAAAGCGGTAAGGAATTCGGACGAAATCCTGTCGGTACAGGTGCATTCAAGTTTGAATCTTGGAAGGCGAACGAAAGCGTTATCCTGTCTCGTAACGATAGCTACTGGGACGGAACCGCGGGTACTGAAGCGGTGGTTTTTCGACCGATTACCGATGGAAATACGCGAGTTGCGGAAATGCTTTCGGGCGGAATTGACATGATGGTAGAGGTGCCGCCGGTTTCCCTGTCCCAGTTTTCAGGAAGCGATTTCTCTATCGTCGAGCAAGCAGGACCTCATGTCTGGTTCTTGATTCTGAATGCGAAAGAAGGTCCATTCTCCAATAAATTGGTCAGACAGGCTGCAAATTATGCGATCAACAAGCAGGCGATCGTTGAGGATGTTCTGGAAGGTACTGCCGCTATTGCCGCAGGCCCGACACCGCCGGCTTTTGCCTGGGCTTACAACGAAGAATTGGAACCCTATCCCTATGATCCGGAAAAAGCGAAAGCACTGTTGAACGAAGCCGGCATTTCTGATGCAAAACTGACTTTCTATGTCACTCAAGGCGGTTCAGGAATGCTGGATCCAGTTGCTATGGGAACTGCGATTCAGGCGGACCTCGCAGCAGTCGGATTCGATGTCGAAATTCAGACTTTTGAATGGAATACATTTCTGGGTGAAGTGAATCCCGGTTTGGGAGGCAAAGCGGATATGGCCGAGATGGCATGGATGACCAACGACCCGGATACTCTTCCCTATCTTGCGCTGCGAACCGGAGCGTGGCCGGACAAGGGTGGATTCAATTCGGGTTATTACTCAAACCCCAAGGTGGATGAACTGCTTGAAGCGGCTCGTTCTTCAGTTGACCAGTCGGAACGCGCACGGCTCTATCGGGAAATGCAGGTCATTGTCCAGGATGATGCGCCGTGGGTATTCGTGGCGAATTGGAAACAGAATGCAGTGACCAGCAACAGAGTCAAGAATTTCTCGTTGCAGCCATCTTTTCTACTGCTGTTGAAAGACGTTTCAAAACAATAGAGCACAAAGCCCTAGACAAAACCATTAAACTACAGGACGATGTCTCATTCGTCCTGTAGTACCATTCAGAATTAGGCGTTCATCTATGTTGCGCTATATAGTAAGACGTCTTCTCTCGATGATTCCAGTCTTGATTGGAATCACCGCCATCGTTTTTCTCATCATGTCACTGATCCCGGGTGACCCGGCTACGGCGATACTGGGATCTTATGCGACACCTGAAAATGTTGCCAACCTGAATGCCAAACTCGGCCTGGATAAACCGCTTATACAGCGATATTTCATCTGGCTTGGCAATCTTGCACAAGGCGATTTTGGTCGTTCTTTCTCTTTGAACAGACCGGTTTTGGATGAAATTCTCGAACGATTCAACGCGACTCTTATATTGTCCGGTACAGCGTATTTGCTGTGTTCTTTTCTGGGGATCCTGGCAGGAATAATCTCAGCTGCCAGACAGTACGAAATCAGCGACAAAGTGATTACGTTTGTCGTATTGATAGGTATTTCCGTCCCGTCCTTTTTTCTTGGCATGATGCTGATCGTTTTCTTTACCGTGCAAATGCGGTGGCTGCCTGCTTCGGGTATGTATGCGATATATGGAGGCGGAGATTTTGCCGACCTGATGCGTCATCTGATCATGCCAGCGTTGGCGCTTTCATTTGTGGCCACGGGAGTGATTGCCCGCCTTTCCCGTTCCGCCATGCTGGAGGTATTGCGACTCGAATACATCAGGACGGCCCGAGCCAAAGGCGTGAAAGAGTTTCAAGTCATTACACGCCATGCCTTTCGGTCGGCGATTGTCACAATTCTCCCGGTGTTGGGTTTACAGGCCGGATTCGTCCTATCCGGGTCGGTTTACATCGAAATCGTATTTCAGTGGCCGGGTATTGGAAGAATGTTGGTTGACGCAATTCTTACCAGGGATATTTTACTGGTGCAGGGTGGTGTGGTTTTTGTGGCGTTCTGTTATGTATTTTTCAACTTGGCAGTCGATGTTCTTCAGCTTTGGCTCGATCCGAGAATTGCCAGAAAATGATTGAATTTGTCCGAAAAGTGGTCAGAAACCGTCTCGCCGGTTTGGGTCTGATTGTCCTGTCCGTTATTATTCTACTGGCAATTTTGACACCACTGCTGCCACTTGCTCCTCCAAATGAGATAGACACCCCAAACCGTTTTGTCTTGCCGTTTAGTGATAATGCTATTTTAGGAACCGACCATCTTGGCCGGGACCTGCTTTCAAGAATTCTTTGGGGAACCCAGCTGAGTCTTGCAGTTGGGCTTGCGGCCGCATTTATCGCTGGATTTTTCGGTTCTCTGCTGGGCATTGTAGCCGGTTACCTGGGAGGTCGGACTGACTCCTCCATTATGCGTTCAGTTGACATCCTGATGGCGTTTCCATACATTCTTCTGGCACTTGCAATTGTTGCCGCTTTGGGCCCGGGACTGATGAACGCGCTCATCGCGGTCGCTGTTGTGAACATTCCTTTTTTTGCACGCAATGTTCGCGGTGTGGCGGTGACACTTGCCCAGTCTGATTTTATTCAATCGGCCCGTTTGTCAGGCCGAAGCAACATCTCGATTCTGGTATTTGAACTGCTGCCAAATGTCGCTTCTGTGATCATCATTGCGTTTTCAACCACCGTCGGTTGGATGATTCTGGAAACTGCGGGACTTTCATTTCTGGGGCTGGGTTCTCAACCTCCTCAAGCGGACCTGGGGTCGATGTTGGGAGAAGGCAGAGCCGCGCTGATCACCAATCCTCATACTTCAATTATTCCGGGAATCATGATATTCCTCATTGTGATGGGAATAAATCTGTTGGGGGATGGCATTCGTGATGCATTGGACCCGCGCTTGGCAAAAGGTCAGCTTGAGAAACCTTCCCCGCTTACCCGTGTAGGCGACGGCCTGATACAGAGTCCACCGATTGCCGAAACTGCCAGTAAAGCTGTCATGGACATAAATCACCTGTCGACAAATTTCGAAGTTGGTGAAGCGGTCACCAAAGCAGTTCGTAATGTCAGTTTTTCGATCAACTCCGGAGAGTGTCTCGGACTGGTAGGCGAAAGTGGGTCCGGCAAATCGGTAACTGCTCTATCGTTGACACGACTGGTGGCATCTCCACCGGGTGTCGTGGTATCCGGGTCTGTTCGGATTTCAGACCAGGAACTGATCAGTTTGCCGTACGAAAGTTTGCGAGCCATACGCGGTCGGAGAATCGCATACATTTTTCAGGACCCGTTGACTAGCCTGCATCCCTTGCATCGTATCGGCCATCAACTGACAGAAGCCATGTCGACACACAGTCGAGGTACCAATTCAGTATTTGTTGAACGAGCAAAAAATCTGCTCGTCGAGGTTCGAATTCCAAATCCTGAACGGGTAATGGAAGCCTATCCACATGAACTATCCGGCGGGATGAGGCAGCGAATCGGGATTGCGATGGCATTGGCCAATGATCCCGATCTAATCATCGCAGACGAGCCGACTACAGCGCTGGATGTGACTGTCCAGGCACAGATTCTAGCCATCCTGAATGATCTGAGACAGCAGCGGGGTCTATCTGTACTCTTTATTTCACATGATTTGAATGTGATGGCGCAGATTTGTGACAGAGTTGCGGTGATGTATGCAGGTGAGATTGTTGAGATGGGCAGGACATTGGAAATTCTCGAACATCCGAAGCATCCGTATACGGTCGCCTTGCTGGCGTGCTGTCCCCAAATTGGGCAAGGACGGCAAAACCTGCAGCCGATTGCAGGTATGCCACCGGCTGGTCATGAACCATTGAATTCCTGTGCGTTTGCCAATCGCTGCAGCCGTGTTCAACCCGTCTGTCAACAGCAGCCCGTGAAAATTGTCCATATGGACTCCCAATCGGTTCGTTGTTTGTTCCCCGTAGAGGAATCATGACTGAGCAGATTTTAGAAGTTCGAAACCTTTCCAAAGCATTCCCTGTCAGCCGCGGATGGTTCAGATTTAGCAAACAACAACTGCGCGCCGTTCGCGCCGTTTCCCTCTCGGTTCATAAAGGCCAGACACTTGGTGTAATCGGCGAATCAGGTTGCGGGAAAACAACACTTGCACGAATGATGGTTGGTCTGCAAATGCCTGATGCAGGTGAGATTATCATTGACAATCAGCATCTTCATCAGCTCGACTCGGTTCAAAGAGGGCGTGCAGTTCAATACGTCTTCCAAGATCCCATAAGTTCACTGAACCCGAGAATGACAATCGGCAGATCGCTTGAAACGCCCTTACGCTGTCTTCACAGCCTCACGTCTGCTCAAAGAAAGGCGGCAATAATTGACATCATTCATGCTGTTAAGCTGCCAGTCGACTCCCTCGCACGCTATCCGCATGAGTTTTCTGGTGGACAGGCACAACGCATCAGCATTGCAAGGGCCTTGCTGGCTCAATCGCCCCTGATCGTTCTCGACGAACCGGTATCAGCGCTTGATGTATCTGTGCAAGCACAAATTATTGAGCTACTTAGAGAAATCAAGCAAAAATTTGACTTAACCTATATATTCATTAGTCATGATCTTGCCGTAATTGAAGCTGTCTGTGACCAAATTGCGGTGATGTACTTTGGTGAAATTGTCGAGTACGGTAATTGCAGTCAAGTATTGATGGAGCCCAGACATCCTTATACAAGGTTGCTGGCATCCAGTGCTCCACAAATCGGTAAATCGCTTACGGCTGAGTCAGGTATTGGACAATTACCTGACCCGTTAAATCCACCTGGCGGCTGTAGTTTTGCGGCCAGATGTCGCTATGCGACAGACGAATGTATACGACTGGAACCTCCAAGACAAACAGCAGGAAACTCGAACCATGTTATCTGCCACCACCCGATCGTAAGCCATGAGCAATCTTAAACGGCGTCAAAGCGGACCAATTCATGTTGCCGAGGCAATAAAAGGTTATGTGGTTGAGAATTGCATGAACCCCGGGGATAGATTGCCGGCGGAAGCCGAACTGATGAAACAGTTCAACAGATCAAGGGGTACAATCCGTGAAGCGATGCGAATTCTTGAAGCGCAGGGCCTTGTCAAGACTCGGACTGGACCAGGGGGTGGCTGTTTTGTTCATGAAGTTTCCGAGGAGCGCACTTCGGCACTTCTATCAAACTATTTTTACTTCAGAAATCTGACAATTTCAGACATCTACCAGTTACGTAAACAGCTTGAACCTGAACTTGTCGCTAATTTGGCGGGGACATTGAGTCAGCATCAGATTCAGGAACTTGAAGACATTACCAGAGAGTATGAAACGCCCCCGAAAACCACCGAAGAAGATAGGAACCATCATCGGTCGTCACTCAAATTTCATGCCCGACTGGCTGAATATTCCTCAAACAAGTTGTTGGGATTTTTTGTGCGCTTTATGGCCAATTTGCTCGCTGAGGTAACGATTACAAGGCGATTGTATGAACCATCGAACTTTGAACTATGGCGAGAAGGACGGGAACATCAGTTGAACCTTATCCATGCGCTGAAAGTTGGTGACCGGAATCAGTCCAGACAAATTATGCTGGACCATATGATTCTTGCTGAAAAACTGATGCAGTCACAGGAAGAACAGCCGATTCAAAAGTTCAGCCAGTTCTAAGTTTAGGAAGAGTGCATGATTCTCGGGTCGATCGGCAACCGATGCTGGAAACACCCCTCACTACAAATTTCCTGCCAGTTCGGATTCTCCACCCGGCGCTTACGAACCGATCGTCGACAGCCGATCTATCGACTATCGAATCCAGCCGGCGCAAGAGTAGGCAGCAAACCAAATATTCTGGACGTATCAGTGAAAAACATAGATGGGACTTGCCCAGGCAACATGGCCGTCTTCCAGCGTTATCCTGACATATAAAGCATTGTCCCGGTCGGTTTGCAGCTTGATCTGCCGGTCGAGACAGACTCGATAGTTGGGATTGAAATCGGGCAGACGAAACACACGAATTCGACGATCAATGCCGCCATTGGCGAATATCATTTCATCGCGACCGATATCTGCAATCGAAATAGACTCCTTGACCAGTTCGGTAAAAATATTGAGTTGTCCGCTATGGGATTCTCGCAGTACAGTATCGAAACCTCCGAAACCGCCCGTCGTCAGGGCGGTCCACTCCACGCGTGAAGATCCGGTCTGTTCAAACTTCTTGTCGAGATTGTAGCGGTTGATGGGAGTGAGAGACTCAAACTCATTTCCGATCAGTTCAGCAAATCCATCCCAAATGGTTTCACGTCCGCGCCCGCGATATTCGGAACCTTCCCATAAAACGCGAATTCTCTTACCGAGTTCTTTTTCAGTGTAGGGTCGGAACACTTCAAGCGTTTCAGTGCCGTTTCGAATGTCGATTCGCTCAATGGGTGAGGGGGCATGAACATTGATCAGAAAATTCACTTGATCGACACTTGATCTGACGATGTCTCCCATCATTGCGGATTTGGTTTTGGATATACAGGTCCCTCCCATATCCGGATTATCCGCATATAGACTCGAGTCACAATCGAAACTGGCATGGGTTTCCAGGATAATCCGGTTTCCGGTAGTTCCGTAATGATGACGTTTTCTCAGTGCATCCATGATTCCGGAACGCGTGAATTCACCGGCGAGTACGCAGGTGAGGCCACCGTAGGCCCCAAATTTGGTAGCCCCAGGGTGTGATGCGCCAGGTCTGCCTTTGTGCCCATCAGAGTTCGAGACAATTCCGACCCGGTATCCCTGTTCCAATGCGTCTTCAATCAGCCACTCAAAAGTTCCCCAGGCCGAATGAACCTCGACGGATCGCTCGATTCTGCGATCATGTGCCATCTTGATATCAGCATAACGTCCTCCAATGTGTGCGAATACCAAGCAGTCCTCATCCTTGAGAACATCGAACAAATCACTTGCTGAGTTCGCATCAGATTCGATGTCGGACAGATCGTTTACCAGTGCGTGCGATGACCGATGTATGGGTCGTCCTTCATTCATGAGCAGTACATTGCGGTCGCCGCCAAGTCCGGTGTTGCCGGACCACTCCCAACCTGGAAAAGTGACGAAACTGCCGTCTTCGGTAAATTCTTCAGATAGTTCGTTCAGATGCTCCCAGAAAGGAGTTGTGATCTGAAAGTCGTTGCCCTGATGGACACAGATGTCGAGGAACGCCCGGTCACGGGCGAATTCATAGAACTCTCTCGCCGAATTTGTGCCGATGGTCTCTTCTGATTGGCCGTGGAGATCACCCCAGTAGGGTAACAGACTTTCTTTCTCTGAAATCTTGCAAGGATTGGAACGACAGGCGACATTGCCATTGCTGTCAATCAAATCGATCGTCAGCACACCTGTTTCGAGTGCTTCAAGGTTCGAGAGGATTTGTGCGAAGTTGCCCGGCTTCAGGTGGATCGAATTTTCGAGCCCTCGCACATTCAGGTTTGCTCTGGGCTGGACCACCTCATCACAGAGATCTGAGGGATTGCCCCAACGGTCCACGCCCTTGACGCAAAGTCGAATTGGCTGGAACAGACATCTTGCCGTCGGCAATACTGCCTGATATTGAACCGGTGGTCCGGGAATTATTGCAATCGCGGGTTGTTCGGGAAGTTCAACGTAGTTGTAAGTCGCGATAGCATCAACCAGGACCCGAAATTCAAAAGTGCTCTCACAGAAAGTCTGCACTCGAATTCCAGGGCTACCTTGTCTTCGGTCACCGAATCGAACCGTGATTTGATCACCTTCTTTGAGAAATCCTCGGACTACCTTGATATACAGGGTCTTATCCCACGGGCGGATATTGCGTTTGGGATCATATTCGACATGTAAAACAGCGCCGTTTGACGCTTCGACCGTTGTGTAGTTCGGTGCGTTCGGATCTTCAAACTGAGGACGTCCCATATCGGATGCAAATCGGTGCACAACCTTGATGGAACCGGTGTCATCGATACCGAAATATCCCGCTGTATAGGTGAGTGTGAACTCGTGGTATGAACCGGCTTCAAAGCAACCATCAGGCGAGATCGTTGCACTGCCCATTTTTTCGGGAAGATAGGTTGAATGCGGCATGCGAATTTCCGCGTCAGCGGCGAATTGTCAGATTTGACTACGCTTTTCGATCGCTCCGGGTGCATGCTGGTCAGCACGGTAGGATGAGCGCACCATCGGGCCGGAAGCAACATGTGAGAATCCCATTATTTCACCGGCGAGCTTGTATTCCTCAAACTCCTCAAGCGGAACATAGCGGGTCACAGGCAAGTGATGCCTGCTCGGTTGAAGGTATTGACCGATTGTCAGTATTTCGACCGATTTTTCGCGCATGTCCATCATGACTTCCTCTACCTCTTCCTTGGTTTCTCCAATACCGACCATGAGTCCGGATTTGGTCTCGATTTCGGGATGCTGCTGTGAGACACGTTCCAGCAGTTCCAGGGAATGGTGGTAGTCGGCCCCCGGTCGGACTTTCTTGTACAGACGAGGTACGGTTTCAATGTTGTGGCTGAAAACATCCGGAGGATGTGCAGCGAGATTTTCAAGTGCTTTTTCCATACGGGCGCGAAAATCCGGAGTGAGGATCTCGATAGCGGTATTCGGGCATACTTCTCGCATTTTACGTATGCAGTCTGCAAAGTGAGAGGCGCCGCCATCTCTGAGATCATCGCGGTCTACCGAAGTGACTACGACATAGCGCAACCTCATCTGACGGACTGTTTCCGCGAGATTTGCAGGTTCGTTTACATCTGGCAGCAGAGGGCGTCCGTGAGCTACATCACAAAAAGGGCATCGACGCGTGCAGATATCACCGAGAATCATGAAGGTTGCAGTGCCGTGTGCGAAACACTCACCGATGTTTGGGCACGATGCCTCCTCGCAGACTGTATGTAGGTTGTTCTCGCGAAGAATTTTCTTAAGTCGCAGAACTTCGGGAGAACCGGGAAACTTGGCGCGAATCCACGGTGGCTTTCTCAATTGATCGCCGATTTTCTGAGGTTCGATTCGAACACGCAAACGTTCGAGTTTCCGCTCACCCCGAAGTTTTATGCCTGCTTCAACAGGTTGAGAATTCGGCACTGATGTTTCCTTGTAGTGAGTTTGTTAAGAATAATTCCTGTTGTAACATTTTACCAGCAGTGAAATACTGGAATTGAAGGATGAATTGAAAAGTGAGGCAGGTTATTCAAACAGAGCCAAAATCAGCGTCCAGAATCACTATTGGTGTAGTATTGATGTATGAGCAGAACCAACATTGATATAGATGACAAAGCCTGTGCCGAAGTCATGCGACGCTTCCAATTGAAGTCAAATCGAGCAGCGGTAAACTTTACATTGCGTTCATTGGCAGGTGAACCGCTGACTGTTGAACAAGCTCGGAGTCTTCGCGGGTCTGGATGGGATGGTGACTTGGATAAAACTAGAACCCGACGAATGCATTGATTCTGATATGTTTTTTTTGTTCCACCGCTATCCAAACCGAGGCGAAATATTACAGAAACTGATTGACTACTGGATTACCGCCGTCGCGATTCGCGTGGCTGTGCTGTTACTCGACTATGACGGGAACATCGATGTGTGAGAATATCGCCTCACCTGAATGTGATACCGTGAATCTAGCATAAATGTGAATCGTTGTGCACTAGTTTTACTCAAATTGGTTATGCACTTAGCCTGTTGCCCTGCAAAAAGCAAAATAATCTGATTGGCGGAATTCTCTACGGGCAATACAGCTAAAATTTAGCGGCTGGAATCACCAAAAGTAATTCACTTTCGTCAAGCAGTTTATACCGAGGAAGTTGTCCAGATAACTTCTGAGTCTCTTCAAAGATGATAGGGACACCGTCCCCCCGGCGGTCCATCATAAAGGAACGTCCAAGTCCGATAGGAACAGGACATCGGGCGAGAAGCGACACGATAAGTGTGTTACGACTGTATTGTCGCAGGTGCAAATTCTCCGTTGTAAGAGTGTTGGGAATGCTACCGGGAACATACAATTCGATGCGATTCTCGAACATGTGTAAGCGAATTTGAGCGCCTGCTTGGGAATAATCCCTGTGTGCGACTGCGTTCACCAAGGCCTCAAAGACTGCTCGCTCGCTGAATTGTGGCCGTTCGGTGCGGGCAGTCGTTTTTGTCGCCCCAACTCGCATGTTTCTTTTAACGAAGTGCAATGCATCGGAAACTTGAATGTCAAGCGGTCCCTGAATGTCGCGAGCATCCCATTGATAATCGATATCGTAACGTTCGCCCCGATAGCAGACTGCCTGAATCTGCGCTTGGGGTAACCACCGTTGCGGTTCCCTTGTGCATAAGAGTACACCGCCAACAGTGAGTTGTACATTACCTTCATTGTCGTCGGCGACGACACCCAGTTTTTTCGCATTGTCTTCAGTCGGGTCGGTGTCTTCTCGCAAAAACCGTTCAACAAGGGAACGCTCAAGATTGGACAGTGAAGTACGAGGTACGACTGATTCGTCGAAAAAAATCAGCCTGGTTTGAGTGCGCTGCATGTATAAATGTGCAAAGCTTTCTGGCGATAATTTCCGTTTCTCATCCCCTAACCGTCTATATACTCCATCCGGGCACTCGTGTACATATAGACTACGTTCGATATTCACGCGAATTACCGGCACAGGGTTCCCACCTGCATCTGGTAATTCAACGATCAGAATCTCTACGTCAAGTAGAGGCTTGATCAAGTCAGTGCAGATTTGTCGTATCCATGTCACAACCGTGTCAAGATGTTCCCGAGGAATTCCCACGACTTCATGCGACTTGTCTTCGACACCCAGGACGATGATACCGCCGTGAGAATTGGCGAACGCTGTGAGTTCCGCTGCGACATCATTTCTATTCGGTTTAGTCACCTTGGAACCGCTAAGAAAAACTTGCTTTAAACCAAGCTTAGAATCTTCGCCGAGCCGGATTCGCTCTGCTAGTTTTGTGTCACTCATGTAAAGTCCCGGCGGACAAAAATGGAAAGTGTGTATCGATTATTAAACGATTCAAACTAAACGACTAGAGCGAATTGACATCAACTATGAGGGATTGCGTTGTGTTGAAATCAGCGCACCACGCCTCTTATCTGAATTATTCTGATTCAAGTTCTTTCAGAATATTTTCCCAGGTCTTTTCAAGCATATCTCGAGTGCAGCAAACACGTTCTCCTTCACCGCGGTGATTTGCTAATTTCTCAAGCATCAATTGTTCCATTTTGAAAGCGTCATTTGAATTCTCCCACTTTTGAAAGTATTCAAGATTCCATTTCACATTCGTATATTCCCAAGGCAGGTGTTTGTTGATATCACCAATTCGCTGTTCCAAGTCGTCTGTATAGCCGATTTTCCAGATTGTTGAATCGTCGTAATGCAGGATGTATGTATATGAATGATCCCGGGGAGTGCGAACGTGAGTTGTCGTCCCATAAGTTGGCGGGATACCTACGGTCTTTTTAGGAACTCTTTCGTAGAGTTCGATAGGTGTTGAGGATGGAATTAATTCGTAGCCAGTCCGAAAGTCTTTGTGATACTGTCTAGTTTTCTCTACAATTGAAGCTACGTTTGGTTCTCCGAAATCAAATCCATACTTGAGCATCTCTAAAACTAGACTTACTCGGTTTATTCTACTTTTTGCTAATTCACTCCTGCCACCCGTTGTAATTTCCCTGAGTTCGGATGGACTGTTATCCGTCGGAAAATAATATATTCTGAATTGACGCCCATATTTGTTGCTACCTTGTGGCCACACATAATATGGTCTTTTGTTGCCTGGTAAACTTATTTTTTTTCCGGTAAGATTGAAATAATCTGATTCAAACTGCGCTCTGGCTTCAAATTTCAATTCAACTTCAATACTCGTTCCAGCTTCTGGATTTGCCAGATAACCAAGGCACCGCATTAGAGTAGCAGTGTTCCAGCCTAAAGATTTAGTCGCCATTACTGGAATTTTTCCGGAAAATTAATAAATATTCATGTACTTTATTGACAATGAATTTATAAGGATATCCAAGAGGTCGCATGGAATTGTAATCAACTTGGCGATCCCAAATGATAATGTCATTAAGTTCAAATCCAATATCAACAGCGAACTCGACAGCGTCCAAATGAAACGGTATGAATTTAGGGCCTTTTCGAATGTCCATGACATTCAAAATCAGGTAAGATTGATTTTTTAAACAAATGTAAATTTCTGATACGGCTTTACTCAGTTCAGACAAAAACTCAGAATATTCGTTCATATTGCCTAAATCGGTTATCAAATCGGAATAAGGTGTATTGCTACGAATATCTGCCGTTCGACGGGCGTTCAAAATATTCCAATACGGTGGTGATGTTATGCAGATATCAATTGAGTCTGGATGTAAGATTTGAGTGATTTTAGTGGCATCGTGCAAGTGATATTTCTGAAAGGAGTCAGGGTGTTTTTTCTCGTATTCAGCTTTCCGACATAGGTAAAGGTCTCTGTACTCACGATTGATGTCTATTCCGATTGCGTTTACACCACAAGTCCTTGCGGCGAGCAAAGTAGAGCCAGAACCTGCGAAAGGGTCTAAAACTGTTATGGATTCTAGCGTGGTGAAAGTTTCTAGAACTTGTTTGACTAAAGAAACCGGAAACATTGCAGGATGTCTTATCTTCCGCTCTTCAGAATTTTTAGTGAGCCCCCTCCATATACTAAATGAATTTTGAAGCCATTCTTTTCCGGTAAGTGAGTTGGCGGGCCTAGCCTTTTTCGTACTCAATTCCCCACCCTTCAAATCCCTCGTGTGGGCGACGTGCGAAGACATCTAGTCGCGGACCTTCAAAATATTGTGCAATATAGTCATAGAATACCTTTGGTTTTTCGCTGTGGCGTGTAACTGGCGAAGTGAAGACTGTTTTCATTTTCCCCATAGAATTTTTTGGAAAAGAAGCTTTGCCGCGATAACCAAACAGTACTGTTTCCGTAGTAATCTGATAGGGACCAAAGGGACAAGGGCCAGTCCGTTTATCCCACGTTATTGCTGTGTAGTAGCGGAATCCCCAATGTGCCATTAGCTCAAAAGCACACACCAAGATCGGCTTGTCGCAGCTTTTTGAACGGCTGTTTGTGGCCCACAACCAAAGAAATGCATTTTCGTCAGCCCACTGCGTAATTGGAGTTTCCTTGATTTCATCTGGGGTCATAGTGGCATAATCAAGCCTAGTTGTTTGATTGGGACGAACGCTCCGTTTGCCAGTCTTTCCTTGATCCCATGGCGGGTCAACAACAATGCACCGATATCGATTTTTACGCTCTGTAGGGCAGATATTGTTCATAAACGCGAGTCTTTATGATGACGTTGGAGATTGTTCAAGAAGAGCTGAAAACTTGAAAAATATTTTACAATAACGAATGATGTGTCGTGGCTATTTTCGTAGCCGGTGGCGTGCGATCGGTCCGCAAGCCTGCTTGATCGCTGAAATGTACCGGACGACAATTGATTATCACGGTAGGATCTCTAATATCGTTAGTATCAATGCGACGCAAGTCGATATTTTGATCGGCGAAATCTGCAACATTGAAGTGAATTCCAACTTGCTGTAATTGAGAACAATACAATGCCCGAAGATTCCACAGATTGTATGGTCTGCAAGAATAAAGCAAAAGTTGATTATTTTGACTTTGGAGATAAGGCAAACTTGGAGTGTACTCGCTGCGGCAAATTTTCTCTCCTCGGTAGTGAAACCTATAATCTTATTGATAGATTAGATGGTCAAAATAGAGCGAAGCTATCAGGTTGGATATACGAACAAAATGGCGAAGCTTCCATTCCGAAGCTCACTCGTGAAATTGTAGAAATTGTGACAACTCGATCTTTGCCGAGTATCAGCGAACGAATTGATCGTTTTCTTTTGGAAGTAGGCAAAAATCAGACTAAATTGAATTCGCTTATTGATATCAATCAACCTCATTTTATTGCTGCCACGTATTCCCAAAATCAGCATGAAGTTGAATTTCTGCTTGATGTGCTTGCTGAAAATAAAATGGTTGAAGTATGCGAGTCGGGGGTTGCATTTCGGATTCTCTACGATGGATATGTTGCTATAGACACACTTACCCGCAAGAAAGAGTCATTCGGAAAAGGATTTGTGGCAATGTCTTTCGATGACACCCTGAACGAGGCGTATACGAAAGGATTTCAGGTCGGGATAATGAATGCTGGATATGAACCAGTTCGTGTTGACAAGTCCGAACACATAAATCGAATTGATGACGAAATCATTGCTCAGATCAAGACAGCGGATTTCGTAGTTGCTGACTTCACCGGGCACAAAGGTGGTGTCTATTTTGAAGCCGGGTATGCCCTTGGGCTAAATATCCCAGTGATTTGGACTTGCCGCAAAGACAATATGAAGGATTTGCATTTTGATATTCGACAATACAACAATATCGGCTGGGAAAATTTTGAGGAACTAGCAAATCGTCTGCAATACCGCCTAGAAGCAACGGTAGGCAAAGGTCCAAAAAATTAACTCCACTAAACGGAGTAATCGATGAGTGACAAGAGTCGCAAGTCGTGGATCCGGTAAGAATGTACTAGAAGCCAGGTAAGAATGAGATTTCGCACGTACTTAATTGAAGGAGGAATTGTCAAAACTTCAGTCAAGCCGAGAGTATCTGGCAGTGTCCTTGGCGCTTTGTGTGCATTCTCCATTCAGCGTACAATGCAGTATTGAAAGAAAAAACACATTGATTGATAGGGCATGAACGATGGTTCCAAATGATCAGAACTACTCGGGGAACGCACTGGAAATCGCAAACTTAGCCCACTTGGCGAGGGAGCGACTAGGAGTACAACCGGACTCGGATTCAAAAGAGATTCTTTTCGAAGAAATTACTGATCTTCTCGAACGACGGGATGCCGTACTTGTCGCACACTACTATGTGGACGGTGACATTCAGGATCTCGCGGAACAGACGGGGGGTTGCGTCGCGGATTCGCTTGAGATGGCCCGGTTCGGGTTCGACCATAAAGCATCGACCATCATTGTGGCTGGCGTTAGATTCATGGCGGAAACTGCCAAGATCCTGAGTCCGGAAAAAACAATCTTTGCTGTTGAAACCGATGCCAACTGCTCGCTTGATCTGGGCTGTCCGGCGGACGAGTTCTCGAAGTTCTGCGATCAGCATCCGGACCGAACAGTTGTCGTCTATGCAAATACCAGCGCGGAAGTCAAGGCGCGGGCTGACTGGGTGGCCACATCTTCCATCGGACTGAAGCTTGTTCACGACCTTCATTCGAAAGGTGAGAAAATACTCTGGGCTCCGGACAAATACCTGGGAGACTACATCCACCGTGAAACAGGGGCCGACATGGTGATGTGGAACGGTGCCTGTATTGTGCATGAGGAATTCAAGGCGATCGTGCTCGATGGACTGATGAAACGTTATCCCGAAGCCAAGGTTTTGGTTCATCCTGAGTCACCCGCGGGCGTGATTGAACTCGCTGATGTCGTGGGATCAACCAGCCAGATCATAAAAGCCGCAGTCACCATGCCGGAAGATACGTTTATTGTCGCGACAGAAGAAGGCATACTGCACAGGATGAGAATCCTCGCGCCGAACAAGAACTTCATAACTGCTCCGACGGCCGGTGAAGGTGCGACATGCGAAAGTTGCGCGCATTGCCCATGGATGAAAATGAATGATCTCGAAAAGATCAGGCAAGTGTTGCTGAACTTCTCGGGCGAGGTTTTGCTCGACGAGGAAGTCCGAAAGAAGGCGGAAATCTCAATTCGTCGCATGGTGGAATTTGGCAGGTTGAACGCCGCCTGAGTGGTATTAATCTTTTCAATATGCCCAGATTCCTCAATCACTTTACCGACCAACCAGACTCGCGCGCATTCGGTGTCATTCTTGCCAACCTGGGAACCCCTGAAGCTCCGGACACATCTTCTGTAAGGCGCTTTCTGCGCCAATTCCTGTCGGACCCTCGGGTTGTAGAATTACCCAAACCACTTTGGTGGTTGATTCTCAACGGTGTGATTCTCGTGATAAGACCATCCAAGAGCGCGGCGGCATACCGAGAGGTCTGGACCGAAGACGGTTCGCCGCTGATGGTGAACGCGAATGCCCAGGTCGATGCGCTGGCAAACAATCTCAGACAGCAGGGAATCACTGATGCGCAGGTACGCTGTGCCATGCGCTACGGCGAACCGTCGCTGATGCGGGTGATGCAGGAATTCGGCGAACTTGGAATCGACCGTATTGTCGTCATTCCGATGTATCCCCAGTATTCCGGTTCCACAATCGGGTCGGTTCTTGACGATGTCTGCGCGTGCACATCCCGATTGAGACGGGTACCTTCGCTTCGATTCGTCAACGGCTATGCCGACCATGACCAATACATCGAGAGTCTTCGGATATCCGTTACAGAGCATTGGGAACGTAAAGGACGGGCGGACCGTCTCGTCATGTCATTCCACGGCCTGCCACAGAGCTTCTGTGACAATGGCGACCCCTACTATGATCAATGTCTGGCAACCGCGCGGTTGCTTGCCCAAAGACTTGAGCTCGAATCAGAGCAGTGGACAGTCTGCTTCCAATCCCGTGTCGGGCGCCAGGAGTGGCTCAAACCCTATGTGGATGAAGTGATTTCCAAGTTTCCCGATCAAGAAATCAGAAGTATTGACATGATTTGTCCCGGGTTTTCTGTCGATTGTCTCGAAACGCTCGAAGAAGTCAATATCGGTTATCGGGAACTGTTCATGGAATCCGGTGGCGACCGCTTCGAATACATTCCCTGCCTCAATCATCAGCCTGCGCATATTGAGATGCTGGCGCAGATGCTGAGGAGTTCTGCTGCCGACTGGGTCGGTGATTGAGGTACAGTTTGCCGACACTAAAAATTAAGAATGTCAGCTCGTTGCCCCGGAGTACAGTCGACACCTGCGTTAACCGGTTACTGGAGGGTGCTATCGTCGTGGTCCCCTCGCAACGGTTGAAACATCTCATTGAAGATGGCTATAACCGCGCCAAGCTTGATCTGGGAGAATTGACTTGGCCCAGTGCCGAAGTATTTGTCTGGAACGTCTGGCTGTCGCAGCTTTGGTCTGAACTCGCCCGTCACTCTAAAGCTCCGTCCCCTCAACTGTTGACATCTTCTCAGTCAATCCAGATCTGGGAAAGAGAGATTGCCACCGATATCAAAACTGAATATCAGGATGAGTTCCAATACTTGCTGTGGCATATCACCGCGACAGCAAATCGAGCCAGGAGTGCCTATGAACTGATGCGAGGATATAGGATCGAACAAGATCAATTCGGCGATAGTATCAGTCAGGATGTGGCGCACTTCCTGCGCTGGCTGGAACAGTATCTCCATCACCTCAAGCGAAGAAATCTGATTGATCTGGAGTCATTGTCAGACATTATGTGTCAGAGAGCGCAGGAAATATGTGATCTGAAAACGGAAAAAATGGTATTTACGGGGTTTGTCGACTGGACACCTCAGCAACAGAATCTGTTAAATCAGCTGGCGAAATATGGGACAGTTGAACGGCTGGAATATGAAAGGGGTGTTACACCCAGAACAATTGATCAGATCAGATTTGAAAAGACTGACAAAGAAATAGAAATGTGTGCCCGTTGGGCAAGGTCGGTCATTGAAGCTGATCCGAAAAATCACAGGGTCGGGATCGTCGCGCCAAGACTGAACAGTGTGTACGGCAGAATCCTCGGGCAATTTTCGGCGACGCTGAACCCTGATCAAGTCATGGACAAGCGCGAATTGCATAACTTGTCTTTTCATGTGACGATGGGCCCTACGCTGATCGATAGGCCTCTTGTCGTGGATGCGATGAATCTTCTTGAGCTGATACAGCCTGAGACAAAGACTTCCCCTGAAGTGGATATCTCCATATTATGTTCAGTCATTCTATCCGACCGCCTCCGAGGTTGGGATGAAGAACGCTCCGAGCGTGCGAAACTGAAGAACCTGATACTTGGTAGCGACCATAGTGAACTGTCGCTCCAACATGTCCAAAAACTGATCAAAACCAAGAAGCTGCGCTGTCGGCAGTTTAGTTCGATTCTGGGAAAGGCAAGAGAGATGGTGTCTGGGATGCCAGAACGTGAGGTCTATGCCTATTGGGGTAGGTTTCTGATGGACTGGATGAAATTATTCCAATCCGAAACCCGGGAAAATCGGGAGTTCGGCAGTGCCGAAAAACAGGATCATGAAACGCTGTCATCAACGGTCGAATCGCTTGCGGAACTGGGTTTTGTGTCACAAGAAGTGACAGTGAAGATTGCCATCGCAAAATTACGTCGGATGCTTGCAGAAATTAAAGTGCAGCCGCGCGCGGTCCGGGTCCCGATTCAGATCGGAGATATGCACACCATGGCCGGGCAGTCATTTTCGCATCTTTGGATGCTCGGAATGAATAATACCGATCTGCCCGGTTCAGCTCGACCCAACCCATTCTTGCCCGTCTCACTGCAAAAACAGGCAGGTATTCCCGAAAGTTCGCCATCATTGCTAGCACAGAGTGTGGCAGAACAGATCGACGTGCTTTTGTCAAGCGCAGTCGATGTTGTTCAGAGTTATGCTGTCCTTGATGGCAGTTCCCACTATCAGCCAAGCAGTCATCTCAAGGAACCGGAAAAGATTGACTTGTTTGATCTGACCGAGATCGGCGACTATACGGATTATCGAAAGCGAGTGCAGGAAGACAGTAGCTGTCAAATATTCTCCGACTGGAAAGCACCTGAGGTTGACAACCCCGAGGAAATACGCGGAGGCTCACTATTGCTCAAAAATCAGTCTCAGTGTCCTTTTCGTGCATTTGCCCAGCATCGACTGTTCGCGACACAAGCTGATTCACCCAGTATCGGGATTTCTGCGATCGAACGCGGCTTCTTGGCTCACAAAATGTTCGAAGGCATCTATAGCGAAATCACCTCAAGCGACTTGATTTTTGACGAAGAGAAGTATCTTGAAATCGCACGAAAATATGCTGAGCAGGCGATGAATGAGTTTGTCAAAGATCAGATCAAGAGCAACAGTGAGCTAATCCAGGGAGAAATTGATCGCATGGTTGATCTTTCAAAGCAGTGGCTGGAGCAGGAACGCAAGCGAGATGACTTCAACGTGATCGCTACTGAGAAGGAAACCGAGGTGGGTTTTGATAAATTGAAGGTTCGCTTGAAAATTGACCGAATAGACGAAAATCAGAAAGGTGCTGTCATAATTGACTACAAAACCGGCCAATGCTCAATCGGTGATATGGAAGGTGATCGCCCGCGAGACCCTCAGCTGCTGATTTATCTTTGTGCATTGGAACAACAGAAAATTCTAGTTGATGAGATTGCGTACGCAAAGATTAAAAGAGGTGCTGTCCGATTTCTTTCGAAGGTGGTATATACCGAGGATATTGCGATGGCATGGACAACAATGGAACAGATCGCCCGCAATTTTCTTGACGGAAAGGCGGAGGTAAATCCACTGCCCTATGCCTGTGATTACTGTCACATAGAGCCCCTATGCCGAAGAGATGATAGATCCGATCATGTTGTAAAGCCGGAGTCGAATAAATAATGGACGATAATCCGGCAAGAGAAAAGGCACTTGAAACGACGCAGTCGTTCATTGTTCAGGCACCCGCAGGATCAGGTAAGACGGAGTTGCTTACCAGCCGATTTGTCTGTCTGCTGGCATCCGAATCCATTGAACAGCCTGAGGAGATTCTCGCAGTAACGTTTACGCGAAAAGCGACTGCGGAGATGCGCGAGAGAATTCTGGATGTATTGAATCCGGAAACAGATACAGAATTACATCAGCAGTCCGCGATCTCAGCGACCAAGCGCGTGCAGGATCGATCTGAAGAGCTCGGCTGGAATCTTCATCAACAACCATCCAGACTTCGAATCATGACATTCGACGCATTGGCGACCGAATTGATCAGACGCATGCCCTGGTCATCGCGATTCGGTTCGGTTCCCGGCGTTGCTGAACAGCCTGAGAAAGTTTATCGTGCTGCGGTAGTCCATGCCTTGGAACACGTATCGGAAAGGAATGAAGAATTGCGCGATGCTTTACGAGTATTGCACAAGCATCTGGATAACAGTTCGGAGAGATTGCTGGGACTGATTGTTGAAATGCTTGCAAATCGCGATCAATGGCCGAGTCAGTTTTTTCAGGCTGAGTTTTCGGATGGTGACAGATCGAAAATGGAGAAAGTCTGGAGAAAGTTCAATAAATTCGAGCTTGACAAACTGGCGGACCGGTTCCCCCAGACTGTGCGCGAGATTCTTGATCTTGAAGGAAGAGACAATTTCTCAGATCACGCATTGGAGCATTGGAGGGCGGTAGCGGCCGCTTTGTTGACGAAGACGGGAACCTGGCGAAAGCGGTACGCGAGCATAGAATGTGGTGCCGTCAATTTGGACACGAACACATTTAAATTTGTCATCAAGGAGTGTTGCGACATACCGATGCTGGATAAGAGTTTGTTGTCAATGGGTATGTTGGCACCGAATCCAGTTTTTTCCGATGAGCAGTGGGCGGTTCTGCGTGCAGCTTCGATTATGCTCCAGTATTCGGTCGCACATCTCAAGATGGAATTCAGCAGACGCGGTGAGGTTGATTTCATCGAAAACGCGCAAAGTGCTCTCACGGCATTGGGTGATCCGAGTAATCCGACCGATTTGACGTTGGTACTCGACTATCAAATTAGCCATATTCTGGTCGATGAGTTTCAGGATTCTTCGTATAGCCAGAAAAAACTGCTCGAATCGCTGACTGCGGGCTGGCAGGACAGAGATGGTCGGACTTTGTTCTTGGTTGGTGATCCCATGCAGTCAATCTATCGATTTCGCCAGGCGGAGGTGGGAGTCTATCTGGATGTGGCCGAGCACGGACTTAAAAACATTCGCTTGACACAGCTTTCCCTCAACCAGAATTACAGGTCCGCAAAAAATATGGTTGATTGGTTCAACGATGTTTTCAAGTTGGCTTCCCCCAAAGAGTCCGACATTATGGGAAGTAGAGTGGCATATTCCCCTTGTCAGTCAGATAATCCGAGTAAAAGTGACACTCCAGTGCGAGTCTGGTTGCAGGATACAAAAGACCGGTCGGGCGAGACATTGGATAGGACCACACGGAATTCAAGGGAAGCGCACAAGGTGTACAACGATATCCGTGATTATCTTGACCGAAATGATGGATCGGATATGCGAGTCGCAGTGCTTGTATCCAGTCGAAAGCATGTTTATGAATTAATTCCTCTACTTGAAGAAGGTGGCATTCCCTATCACGCACCGGAGATGTTTCCGCTGGCTGAAAGACCAGTGGTGCGGGATATTCTCTCGCTTACCCGAGCGTTGTTGAATCCGACCGATCGCGTCGCCTGGCTTGCCGTTCTCAGGGCACCTTGGTGCGGGCTAACGCTTGATGATCTGTTTGTGGTTGCAAACTGCAGGTACACCCTGATCTGGGATCGGTTGAATCAATCAGAGGTGATTGATGAGTTGAGTGCTGAGGGGTGTCAGCGGATACTTCGCACTCGTAAGGTTTTGGCGCATGCATTTTCTATACGGGGACGTCTGGGTGTTCGGCAGTGGGTTGAGGATACCTGGGTTCTGCTGGGTGGGCCGGCATGTGTAGGTGTCGGCGATGATGAGAATGCGCGGTTGTTCCTCGATCTGCTGGAGAATTTCGCAAAGGGCGCGGAAGTTGATGGTCTTGAACAGTTTGAGGATCAGATGCAGAGGCTGTATGCGGCTCCCATTTGCTCACAGGAAGAGGCGGATGTGCAAATTATGACAATCCATGGATCCAAGGGGCTTGAATTCGATGCCGTCTTTATCCCGTCACTAGATAAACGAACCGGTAATCCGCCATCACCATTGATTATCTGGTCTCAAATTTTGTTGAAAGATTCCGGTAGCGGGACATTGATGTCAGCAATTCCGGATACCGCATCTGAAACAGGCGATTTGATGTATCCATTCCTGAAGAAGTGGAATAGAGATAAGGACCTGATGGAACTGACGCGACTGGTCTATGTCGGATGTACCCGCGCAAAGTCGGAGTTGCATCTATACGCAGCGATCAATATCGACAAAAAGCCGGACCTAGGGGGGAGGATGACAGCACCCGGTGAGACCACATTGCTCGGCAGGCTCTGGCCGGGACTTGAAGACGGCAGGTCGGAAGTCATCCAAGATTTCGAGTTGCCAGCTATATTGAAAAAAGAACTTGGAAAATCCACCTCGCCGATCATTTCGCGACTACCTTCGGACTGGAAGTTGCCACCACCGCCACAGGCACTCGAAATTCCGGATCAGGACTTCGAATCACCCGGAGACTACGATTCAATTGATTTCGACTGGGCAGGCAGCGTGGCAGTTTGGACTGGAATAATTGTTCACCAATGGCTGTATCGGATAGTGCAGAGCGGTTCCGAGAACTGGAATGCAGAAAGGGTCAGGGCGGAAAGACCGAAATGGAAAACTGCCTTGTGTGCGTTGGGATTGAGTTCGGACAGTGACGGGTTTGATGACGCGATCCGGAGAATTGAAACCGCTTTGGTCAATGTGCTCAATGATGCGACCGGCCGATGGTTGCTCGACAGCAGCCATGAGGACACCAGGGCTGAGTATCGACTGACCGGATACGTCAATGGCATTTTCAGGAATGTGATTCTCGACCGCACTTTTATCGATCAAGACGGGACCAGATGGATCGTCGACTACAAGACCGGTACCACCGACGGAGACATCGATGACTTTCTTGACAATGAGGTACAACGTTACCGCAATCAGCTGATTGAATACAAGACTATCATGTCCGGATTCGAAAACCGGCCGATCAGGTTGGGGCTGTACTTCCCCTTGTTTGCGCGATGGAGGGGGGTCGAGTAGCGGCAACGACCGAAAAACCCCTGAATGTCCGCGTTGTTCCTTGTAAAATCTGTGAGTGGTGCAACCAGCAAATTTTCGATTTTCCTTGTTCAAATGAACGTCAGATTCATCAAGTCATACCTGCTTCCTGTTCTGGTCTGTATATTGGGAATGACCAATGTGCATGCGCAGTTTCTGCCGACCGAAGTAGACGGTCAGAAGTTGCCCACACTGGCCAATGTGGTATCGCAAGTGGAGGGTGGAATTGTGAATATTTCCACATTGGGTCCGAAAGCCGCTTATGCCAGCGGGTTTTCAAACCCGCTGGAGCAGTTCTTCGAAGAGGATTCCGTGTTCAGTCAGTTTTTCCGATTTGAGGATTCCGCCCCGGTTGCGCGTCGTCAGGTCAACCACGGTTCAGGTGTCATCCTGGATGCGGAGATGGGCTATGTGCTGACGAATCATCACATATTGGCTGATGCCGACCAGATGAGAGTCACCCTTTCGGATGGCAGGTCAGTCGGTGCTGAAACAGTCGGTACGGATCCGGATATGGATCTCGCTCTGCTGAAAATTGACGCTGACAATCTGACAGATGTTACACTCGGCGATTCCGACGAGTTGCGAGTGGGAGATTTCGTGCTGGCGATCGGCAACAACTATGGACTGTCGGCCACGGTCACTTCCGGAATCGTCAGCGCACTCGGTCGTAGTGGATTGTCAATGGACCAGTATCAGGATTTCATACAGACGGATGCCGCCATCAATCCCGGCAGTTCCGGTGGTGCGCTGGTCAACCTCAGAGGAGAGGTGATCGGTATCAATACCGCGATTCTGTCACCTGCAGGAGGCAATGTCGGAATCGGATTTGCGATCCCCATCAATACTGCGGCGAGTATTGCCGAGCAGCTGCGCAATTACGGACGTGTGAAACGGGGCATGCTGGGCATCCACTTTCAGGAAATCACCGACGAGATAGCCAGAGGATTCGGACTTGAACAACGGGAAGGTGTTCTGATCAACAGGGTCTTGGCAGACTCCGCGGCTGCCGAAGCCGGTTTGAGGGAAGGTGACATTCTTACGCATGTGAACGGCAAAAGAGTCATCGGAGGATCCAGTCTAAGGACAAAAATTGCGCTGATCAGAGTCGGTGAGACATTGAATGTCACCTACTTTCGCGACGGGGAGATACTGGAAGGATCAGGAACGATCCGGGATTCGACTCTGCAGGTCGTCAAAGGGATCGATCTGATGAATCGGCTTGAGGGCGCGGAATTTCAGGCAGACCAAAGAGTTTTCGCGCATGGACCGGAGCGTGTGATTGTCGTCTCGTCAGTGAATGAGGGAAGTGCGGCATGGAACTCCGGTGTTCGCGAAGGCGATATTATCATCAGGGTGAACCGGCAGCCGGTCAATAATATCGACACATTCAAGAAATTGTTCGAAGAGCGCGATGACTCACTGGTGCTGGAGATTATGCGCAACAACGAATACCGGTTCGTAGTCGTTGGATAATTTCAGGCAGTTAGGTATATGGACGCTGTCATAGCGCCATCCATACTTGCAGCAGATTTCGCGCGTCTCGGTGAGGAGGTCGATGCAGTGCTGACCGCCGGCGCGGATTGGATTCACTTCGACGTGATGGACAATCAGTTCGTGCCGAACTTGACCGTGGGACCACTGGTTTGCAAGGCACTTCGCGATTATGGGGTCACAGCACCTCTGGACGTGCATTTGATGGTGCGCCCGGTTGATCGTCTGGTGGGTGAGTTTGCGCAAGCCGGTGCGACATCAATTACGTTCCACCCCGAAGCTTCCGATCATGTCGACCGAACACTGAACCTGATCAGGGAAAACGGTTGTCAGGTGGGTGTCGCGCTGAGTCCCGCCACACCACTGTCGTGGTTGGATCACGTGCTGGATGGTGTTGACATGCTGTTGCTGATGTCGGTCAATCCTGGATTCGGTGGACAACGGTTCATTCCCTACGTCATGGACAAGATAGCGAAATCCAGGGACTGGCTGTCGCGTCATCCGAGGCCGATTCGCCTGGAAGTCGACGGCGGAATCACCACCGAAAATATCGGTCAGGTGGCGAAGGCGGGTGCAGATACGTTTGTCGCTGGTTCTGCAATATTCGGCTCAGATAGCTATGCCGCTACGATCGAGACCATGAGACAGCGAATCAATCGACAAGTCTGAAATCCCGGATCAGGAACTAACGATGGCACCGGTGGGGATGCCGGTTGTATCCGATAATTGGCGAGAAAATTTCACCCTGTTTTGACGATCTTTATTTCTATAGACCATTCCCTTTATGCTCACGAAACAACAATTTGACGACCTGGCCCGACAGGGATTCACACATGTGCCACTCGAAAGGGAGCTTCTGGCGGATTTCGACACACCGCTGAGTACCTACTATCGGCTTGCGCGTGAGCCGTATACCTACCTGTATGAGTCAGTTCAGGGAGGGGAGAAATGGGGTCGTTATTCGATCATCGGTCTGCCGACAAAAATTCGTCTTGAGGTTCATGCCAATACGGTTACCTTACTGGAATCGGATCAGATTGTCGACCAGTGGGAAAGCGATGATCCCCTGGAGGATATCAAGGAATTTCATGATCAGTTCAAAACGCCGCAGGTTGATGGTCTGCCCAAATTTACAGGTGGATTAGTCGGTTTCTTCGGCTACGATACGGTTCGCTACATCGAACCGACGTTGGCGGCGGGCCAGAAAGACAGCGATATGGATGTTCCGGACATCTGTCTGATGGTATCCGATGAGGTTGTTGTGTTCGACAATCTTGCCGGACGACTGTTCATCGTGGTTTATGTCGATGTGACAAGAGGCGGTGACTGGGAATCCGGAATCGAACGACTGGATGTAATCACCCAGAAACTGCGTTCTCCTATTGAGTCGAGGCCTTCCATATTGCTCCAGCATCAACCGAATGAATCCGAGTTCCAGTCAATGTTCGGTCAGGAAGCCTATGAGAAAGCGGTTGAGAAATCGCGGGAGTACATACTCGCAGGTGATGTTTTCCAGGTTGTTATTTCACAGAGACTGTCCGCAAAGTTCACCGGCAATCCGATAGATCTTTACCGTGCCTTGCGAACACTCAATCCCTCGCCGTACATGTATTACCTGAATTTTGATTCATATCATATTGTTGGTGCATCACCTGAGATTCTGGTCCGTTCGGAAGAGGGACATGTCACGGTTCGGCCGCTGGCAGGCACGCGACCAAGAGGTGCCGATGAGGAGGAGGATCAGAAACTGATCGAAGATCTTCTGGCCGACGAAAAGGAACGTGCTGAGCATGTGATGCTTGTCGATCTGGGTAGAAACGACGTGGGCCGTGTATCGAAGCTGGCGACGGTCAAGGTAAGCGATATCATGCAGATTGAGCGCTACTCACATGTCATGCACATCGTTTCCAATGTAGAAGGTGAGTTGGACGAGGGGATGCATGCAATCGATGTTCTGCGGGCGACGTTGCCGGCGGGTACTGTTTCCGGTGCGCCTAAAGTTCGCGCGATGGAAATCATCGATGAGCTGGAACCGCATAAGCGCGGCATCTATTCGGGTGCGGTCGGATACATCAGCTGGGATGGCAATCTTGACACTGCCATCGCGATCAGAACCGCGGTTTTAATCGGTGACCAGGTCCATGTACAGGCGGGTGCCGGTCTCGTTGCTGACTCGGTTCCGACGACAGAATGGCACGAGACCATGTACAAAGCCCGGGCCATTTTGCGCGCGGTGTCGATCGCTCAGTTACCGGAATAGCGCAGTGATCAGGATCTGCAGACGAATTGTAGAGTGGCCGTGGTTTGATCGGGGAATCATCGCGCTGATCATTTTCAACGCGATTGTTCTGGGTGTCGAAACCTATCCGGTGATTGCTGTTCCTTACGAATCCGTACTTCTGGGTATCAACAAGTTTGTGCTGATCGTGTTCGCAATCGAAGCGGCGTTGAAGATCACAGCGTCGGCTCCGGTATTCAAAAGATACTTCGGTGATGGTTGGAATCTTTTTGACTTTTGCGTGGTGGTGTTCTCGTTGATACCGCAGACCGGTGAGTTCGCGCTTATCGCACGTACGGTCAGACTGCTCAGAATTCTACGGCTGGTGACTGCCGTACCCGAACTGCGTTTGATCATTTCCACACTGATCAAGTCACTTCCTGGCTTGGGCAATGTGATCCTGTTGCTCTCGATTGTGTTCTACGTCTATGCAATTGCCGGCTATCACATGTTTCATCAGCATGATCCTTTCCACTGGAATTCGCTCGGAATCTCGCTGATCACATTGTTCAGGATACTGACACTTGAGGATTGGACTGATGTGATGTACGCGGCGATGGAGCTGTATCCATGGGCATGGCTGTATTTCGTGAGTTTTGTGGTCGTTGCCGCTTTTATCGTGATCAACATGTTCATCGCGGTGGTGATCAATAATCTTCACAAAGCACAGCAGGAAATGGAAATTTCCGTCGGAGAGAATTTGTATGGAGAGATTCTATATGAGCTTGAGGAATCGCGACGAATGCTGGAGAAGGTGGAACGAGCGTTGAACTCGCAGCAGGGACAAAACCAGCCATCGCGCCCGCCCGATGAAAGAAATTCTTGATCGCCAGTCAAATATCTTCTCGACTGCATTGACCGCCTGAGACAGATGAAGGTATTGGGAATTGAAACCTCCTGCGACGATACCGGAGTCGCCATCTACGACTCGGAGCAGGGATTGCTGATCAATCGGTTTGCTTCCCAGGTCGATATTCACAGCATGTACGGTGGTGTTGTGCCGGAACTTGCGGCACGCGATCATATTCGGAAAGTGCTGCCGCTGGTTGAGGATGCTTTGGAAGGGTCTGGAACGGGGCGACAGCAGCTTGATGCGATTGCCTACACGGCCGGTCCCGGGCTGATAGGTGCTCTGTTGGTTGGCGCGACGGTAGGTCGCAGTCTGGCGTTCGCGCTGGATGTTCCAGCTGTCGGGGTCCACCATATGGAAGGACATCTGCTGTCACCCATGCTGGAGAGCGAGGCACCGGATTTTCCATTCCTGTCATTATTGGTTTCCGGTGGCCATACCATGCTGGTTGATGTTCACTCAATCGGCGAGTACAAGATTCTCGGACAAACGCGGGATGATGCAGTCGGAGAGGCATTTGACAAGTTTGCCAAAGTGCTTGGGTTTCCGTTTCCAGGTGGTCCGAGTATCGAGAAGTCGGCAATCCAAGGCGACAGGGAGCGGTTTAGATTTCCGCGGCCGATGGCGGGACATCGGACACTGGAATTCAGTTTTTCCGGACTGAAGACCCATGCAATGCTGGAAGCTTCCAAGCACCAGCTGGACGATCAGACGCGGTGTGACCTGGCGTATGCATTCCAGGAAGCTGCGGTGGATGCCCTGGTCTCCAAGTGTGCACACGCGCTTGACTCTACGGGTTATACAAGCCTGATTGTCGCCGGTGGAGTAGGCGCCAATCGATTTCTCAGAGATCGTCTTACTGCACTTTGCGTCGCGCGCGGCGTTCAGGTTTACTTCCCATCAATGGCATTGTGCACGGACAATGGCGCGATGATCGCCTATGCAGGATACATGCGACTGCAGTCGGGTCAGCATGAAACCCTCGGTTATTCCGTCCAGCCGCGATGGTCGCTTGAGGACCTTCCTCCGGTCACGACCGGCTTAGTTTGATCTTGTTCTCCTCGCCGGCAAACAGTCGGCGTATGTTTGTTCTGTGTCGGACTACGACAAATACAAATATGACCACAGCGGCGGCAGTAACTAGAGGGTCACCGATATAAAACCAGACAATAACAGGTGCCGAGAGCATGGCAAGCATGGATGAAAGAGAGGAGTAGCGACTGATTGCTGCGACAACCAGCCATACTCCGCCAACACCGATGATGACAGGAATGCCGAGACCCAGATAGGCACCGATTGCCGTTGCGACACCTTTGCCGCCCTTGAATCCAAAATACAATGGATAAAGGTGCCCCAAAAAGGTTCCCAGCAAGGCAGCAGCGACAGCAGCCGGGTCATGCAGAATAATATGCGCGGCGACGACCGGGAGAGTACCCTTTGCAATATCACCAAACAACGTCAGGGCTGCAGCGCCCTTGCCGCTCAATCGCAGGACATTGGTCGCTCCGGGATTTTTTGAACCGGATGTGCGCGGGTCGGGAAGTCTGAGGAGTTTGGAAACAACTATCGCGCTTGAAATCGATCCGACAAGATACGCGATCAATAAGGATAGAAAGACTTGCATCGTTCAGTTTGGACTCATCAAATAGAAAGTTGATGTTTTGTATATTCGACAAGACGGTGACAGACTGATCTCCATATCCGTCCAAGCAAGATTCGGTACACAATTGGTTTATACATCATTCGGAACGATCTAGCTCAATACCCATCAAATTCGTGTCGAAATCTATTGGGCGATTGGTTCAATATCAGACAAAAGACGTGCCCAATTGCCCTCGATTTTTATGTGGAAGCCAAGAATTTCAATTCGTAGCAAGACCGATATGAATATAATCGTATATGCGACTATGGCCACAACAAAGAATGTCTCGCACAATGCTGAAATTCCTGTTTTAGTCCCCGAGATAGGTCGCGACAGCTAGCACCTAATGCGATAATTCGTCAATATTTATACATGGTACGATCAGTCAGGACACCCCAACCGATTCCATATCAAGGAAGTAAGCGCCAAATTGCTTCAACAATTCTAAGTTACTTCCCACATAGTACTATTCGTCTAGTTGAGCCTTCGCAGGTTCAGCTGCACTATCTATCGCTGCTGCCACTCGCAATTTTGCGGATCATTATTGGATTAATGATTTGCATTCACCACTGATTGACTTGTGGCAAGAAATTGTTTTCCGACCCGAAATTCTTGCTGACAGATACACGCAATTGTGGAACGATCAATTGGGAAACGAAAGTGTTTTCTACAAGACTGTGCGCACTCGCTTCAACCAACACCATGATCCTGCTGATTTTCTATATCTGCTCGCGCGTTGCGTCAAGGCTGCTATACGCTATAACGCAAATGGTGAGTTCAACAATTCACCGGATAATCGTAGAAAAGGAGCCCGACCATTGGAAATGTGTTGGAGAATCACTCAATCTTCCGCACTTCTCAAAGGTCGTACACGGTTTACTTCGTGGGATTACAAACGAGTACTTAACAGTTGCTCTTCAAGCGATCTGATCTATATGGATCCTCCATATCAAGGTGTATGTGGACGATCAAATCAACGCTATCTTCCAAAATTTGACCATGATGAATTTTGTTCTGAACTGGCAAAATTGAACGAAAAGAAAATTATGTTCGCGGTATCTTATGATGGCCGGACAGGGGCCAAGACTTATGGTCCCACTTTACCCAAAACTCTCAATTTAGTCCATTTGGAAGTATGCGCCGGACGGTCTACGCAGGCGACTCTCTTAGGGCGTAATGACACTACATACGAGTCGTTGTATCTTTCTCCAGCCCTTGTTTCGGCAACGACCCAAACAATGCGAGAAAAAGAGGCGATTCAGTTTGTAATGGAATGAGCCAATAACGTAGGTGCGCATCGAAACCAATCCACAATGGCGAAATTTCCTAAAGAGTTTCTTGAACGGCTTGAAGCCGTTAAGTCAAGGCGTGCAAAGACAGTTATAGATCACATTCTAAAACATGGATCAATTACCACTGAAGAGTTGAGGGATGTTTATGGATACGATCATCCGCCGCGTGCTGCACGCGATGTGCGTGAGGAGGGCATTCCATTAGAAACGATAAAAGTAACCGGGTCACACGGCAGAAGAATTGGTGCCTACAAATTTGGCGAGATTTCCGCTGTCAAAGGTGACCGACTAAGCGGTAGAATAGCATGGCCTAAGAAATTCAAGAAGGATTTACTGGAACAGCTCAGTTCTCGCTGCGGAATCTGCTCGGAAGCATTTGACCCTCGCTATCTCCAAATTGATCACCGCGTTCCGTTTGAGGTCGCCGGGGATTCTGGTGAAGAACTAAAAATTGAAGATTTTATGCTTCTTTGTGCGTCTTGCAATCGGAAAAAATCATGGTCTTGCGAGCAGTGTACAAATTGGAAAGGAGACAGATTGATTGAAGCTTGTCAGACATGCTATTGGGCGGTTCCCGACAATTACATTCATATCGCATTGGAAATAGTCAGACGTCTGGAAATTGTTTGGAAGGATGATGAAATATCAGACTATGACCATCTCGTTAAATTAGCAGAAGGTGCAGAAAAGGACCTTTCAAACTTAATAAAGGATCAACTACACAAACATGTAACTCGCGATACTGATGACGAGAAAGAGTAGTTTCAAATACTAATTTCTAGAAAAATTTGTCAGACTGTTACTTGATTATGTAATGATTGGATCGAATTATCTCCTATAAATGTGGTGATTCAGTAAGTTGAAAAATACACCATTCGGAACGATCAAGTTCACCGCTTAAGGGCGATTCCAAGACTTTTCGTTAATCTGATTCCATTTCGATTTATTGGTTACCTCTAATGAATTGACGGAATCCCGAAGTTCGGATTGACTATTTATATTTTTACCTGATGACGATATGGAAGGTAGGAAGGATTTATGCGATCGTTAAAGATCACATGTCGGACTCGACAGAGCCATATGTTCACTGACTGACAATACAATTCGGTCTGAGATATCCGCAATATCAATTTGCGTCGCTGCATTACAAGCTACTCGTCTATGAATCAAGAGGGTTGTTCAAGCCATATAGCTTAACAGGCCAAGGCGCATACTGAAACTACTGAAAATTCAATCATTGGACACTCTTCTACCTGACGGCGGATTCGGAAAATTCGTTTCAAAGCAATATCCTCAAACTGCAACTGAAGCGTACAAGAAGTAGTGTAGATTGTACAATTCGATTCATGCGTGAAATCTTGGCGCTGACTCATTTACAAGGAATGGGTGCAATGGTAACTGGGTGAACTGGATTTATGGATATTGTCTTCATTGAGAGCCTGAAGATCTCCACCACAATCGGAGTCTGGGAGTGGGAACGCCGAATCAAGCAAAATCTGATTGTGGATTTGGAATTGGGGACTGACATCCGGGAGGCTGCGGTAACCGATGACATCGGGAGTGCGGTGAGCTACAAGGATGTGGCACTGCGCGTAGTGGATTATGTTTCAAATTCTGAACACCGATTGATTGAAACTGTTGCGCAGAACATCTCAGACATCATTCTTTCGGAATTCCCTGTGCAATGGTGTCGGGTAAAAGTCAGCAAACCCCGTGCCGTTGAAAAAGCTCGAAACGTAGGAATTGTCATTGAGCGTGGAGAACGAACTGACTGATTGTCACATTCGAAATTCCTGCGATCAAGGTGATACGATAGTTCTGCCACCATCGACCGTCAAAACTTGGCCGGTGGTAAATGTTGCATCAAAGACCAGATACCTTACAGCATCAGCAATCTCATCGACTGTCCCCAGTCGCCCGAGTGGCGTATTGTTCAGTATCGACTCCTCCGGGGATGCGTTTTCAAGCCAAAGAATAGCGCCCGGTGCAATTGCGTTGACGCGAACATTCGGTGCCATTTCGAGTGCGAACGATTTGGTCAGGGATTCAAGTCCCGCTTTTGAGGCACTGTAGAGTGCCATGGAATTTTTCGGTCGTTGCGCATAGATGTCCGTTATATTGATTACACATCCCCTTGACTCTTCCAACGCGGGGGCGACAGCCGAAGTCAGGTAATACGGTGCGCCGATATGAACATCAAGAAGTGCATGGTATTGATTCATTGACAATACGGCATCGAATTCGAAGTCAATGAGCGAGGCATTGTTGACCAAGACATCCAGACGGCCAAATTGTGTGATCACGCGATCAGCGAAACTCTCTATGGCTGGCAGGTCGCTTAAGTCAGCCGGGAAGGTTTTCGCAGAATCCGACCGCTTTGCATTCAGTTCGTCCCGCAATTGATTGGCGTGCGATTCTGACTTGCGATAGTGGATCGCGACATCCATTCCGTTGGAATGCAGACGGTGGACAATTGCGGCACCGATCCGTCGACCGCCACCGGTTACCAATGCGACTTTTCTTTCTGATTTCATAGGACTGGTTGTCAGTCAGAATCAATGGTGCGAGTGAAATTGAACAACGGTTACCGTAAATCAGCCCTGAAATTCTGTGGTGTCAGAATCAGCTCATTTTCAAGTGGTGGCCTCAAAACGAACGCCCGGGGAATCCGCGGCAGGTCAAATACCCGGAATATCCTGGAATGCTCCGGGTTTTCCTCAGAGAATTGCACCTCGTTTTGACTGATAAAGAACGGAGTCCGCTCATGGCCTATGGTTGTCTTGACCTCCAGAAAACGTTCCATTCCGGTCGAGGTGAACGTGAGAATGTCGTAACCAGCTCCATCACCGTCTTCTTGGGATACCCAACGGACTTTCCTGGCAAGATCACTCCGTCCGGCATTTCGAAGTCTTGTCTGCTCTGAATGGAACACCCGTTGCTCCCCGAGCATGCCGATGTTTCTCATACGGGCATCTCTCTCAGCCGGGTCGAATTTTCGAATGAACCGAGTAAATTCTTTGCCAGTTGGATTTTTGATTGGTTTTGGAGTCTGTTGAATGACCTGAATCTGATGCGCGAAGCTGGACAGGGAGTTCTTTTGTAGACTGTCCAATGATGAAGTGTCAATCCATGATTCCCACATAAATTTATCCAGATATCGCTCGACTCCGGGAAGCAGCGCCTTTTGAATATTCTTGGCCGGAAGGTAACCCTTAATTCGAGGACAGCCAAGAATGTCGAGGACAGCGCTGATATTTTGATATTTGTACTCTACCGACCCTTTTGTTCGACCGGTAAAGGATTGGACCTTTCGATTGTGGTCAGTTTTCCGAAAATTTATCCCTTTCAGTTCCTTATCCAGCATTTCGAAGTAATCTTCGACGATGATGTCTATTTCCCTGTCGCTCCAAGGCGTGCCCGACGGGTTTGTGGCTTGTTCGTTCATACTGAATCGGCAAACTCACCGAAAATTCGATTGTGTTCAGCAAATAGGAACTGACTTCGAACAGTCAATGGAATGGTCTGGATCAAGATGGTTGTCTAGCCGGCGGTCGAAGCACTCAGCACCTGCTCAAGAACGGTTTGCGGATAATCTTCGGAAATAACCGCTTTACCGATCTTTTTCAACAGAATCAGTCGTGTCTTGCCCGCTCGGACTTTCTTGTCCAGTTTCGTCAGTTCCAGAAAATCCCCCGCATTCATTCCGTTCGGAGGACGGCTCGGAAGACCGGTGTGTTCGATCAGCTGCTTGATCCGGACAGATTCCGTTTGGTTCAGCCATTGAAGTTCAGCCGATAAATCCGATGCCATAATCATACCGGCGGCCACTGCTTCACCGTGCAGCCAAGATTCATAACCGAGCCATGTTTCGATTGCGTGTCCGAAAGTATGTCCGAAATTCAGTATAGCCCGAATTCCGGATTCTCGCTCGTCCTCCAATACCACTTCCGATTTGTTTAGACACGACCGTTCAATCGCATAGGCGAGACTCTCCGGGTTGCGATTGAGCAGTGATTCAATTTGGGATTCCAGCCACGAGAAAAAAGGCGCATCGCGAATTGCTCCGTACTTGAGAACTTCTGCCAGCCCGGCTTTGAATTCCCGATCCGGCAGTGTATCCAAGGTTTTGATATCGGCGACCACACACTGGGGTTGATAGAAGGCACCGATCATGTTCTTACCGCGTTTGTGATTGACTCCGGTCTTGCCGCCCACCGAAGAATCAACCTGAGCTAAAAGTGTGGTTGGTATCTGGATGAACGGTACGCCGCGCTGGTAGCATGCCGCCGCAAACCCTGCGATATCTCCGACGACTCCACCGCCGAGTGCGATGACGGTCGTACTCCTGTCACACATGGTGTCGATCATATGATCGAAGATCATATTGATGGTACTCAAGTTCTTGTGGACTTCGCCGTCCGGCAGAACAAATGTGTCCACATCCGCCAGGGAACTGATTGCATCAACCACTGTTCCCGCATACAGCGGTCCAATCGTGGAGTTGGTTACAACAAGAACTTTATTGCCACGGATGTGAGGCTTAAACAGTTGGGTATTTCCAAGCAGTTCGGTACCTATATAAATCGGGTACGACCGATCCTGTAGATTTACGTCGATAACTTTCACTGATGGAGAAGTCCGTACTCAATTTCGTTGACTATCTTATTGATCGATCGACCATCCGTTCGAACAATAATGTCAGCCTCGGACCGGTAGAGCGGGTCTCGAACCTGCGTCAGTTCAGCAAGTCCTGCCAGTGGGCGTTGCGGATCAATTTTCGGCCGTCGGTGACTGCGATTCCTTATCCGCTCATACTGCTGGTTAGGTGTGGCATGAAGGTAGACTACGAATCCGTTGCGCATCATCGATCGGTTGGTCTCGGAAAGTATTGCGCCGCCACCCGTAGAAATAACCGTCCCATTCGTACAACAGAATCGATCGAGCATTTGTGTTTCCCGTTCTCGAAAACCTGCTTCCCCTTCGATTCGAAATATCTCGGAGATTGTCATTTCCGCATCTTTTTCGATTTCTTTGTCAAGGTCCACAAATCCCAGACTCAACTGACGCGACAGCGCTTTGCCTACGGTAGTTTTGCCGGAGCCCATGGGTCCAACGAGTACGATCATCGGGTCGGCAACCCGATAACTTGATTTGATCTGAACCATGAATTTGTATGTACAGACTTCCGAACGGAAAATCAATCCCCGTGGTGAATTTAAAAATATATCGCATTCAACTTGACAGGTTAAAAGAATTCAAGTATTTGTTTAAGTTTTGTTCTCAATATAATTTGTGTGAAAACGTTTGACTTTGCTCGGTAATCATCTTGAAAACCGCTATCTTCATTCACTCCGTTCGGATTCTTTGCAGTCTGGTTGTCGCGGCATTCGCATCAGTTGTGATAGCTGCTGTTTTGCTGTTACCGGAGTTGCCCGACATCAACACAATCCGAACTCTTGAACTCAAGATCCCCCTTCGAGTCTATTCGAATGATGGATTGCTCATGGGTGAATATGGTTCTGAGCGTCGGATTCCACTGGAAATCGAAGATGCCCCACCGGAAATGATCGCTGCTATTCTGGCTGCTGAGGATGATCGGTACTATGAACATGTGGGAATCGACTACCGTGGCATCATTCGCGCGGCGTACATGAACATTCAGTCCGATGCGAGAACCCAGGGTGCGAGCACGATAACCATGCAGGTTGCGCGGAATTATTTTCTTACTCGGGAGAGAACTTACATTCGCAAGGCGAAGGAAGCTCTGCTGGCTCTGAAGTTGGAGCAGCTGCTAACGAAAGATGAGATTCTAGAGCTTTATCTGAACAAGATTTTTCTCGGACACCGTACCTATGGGTTCGCTGCCGCGGCCATGGCGTATTACGGAAAACCACTTGATGAACTCAACAACTCCCAGTACGCAATGCTGGCGGCGTTGCCCAAGGCGCCTTCAAGAGTCAATCCGATCACCAATCCCGAAGCTGCACTGGTTCGTCGCGACTATATATTGCGGCGAATGAATCTACTCGGCTATATCAACCAATCGGAATTTGACACCGCAATTGAAAGTCCCCTGACGGCCGAGTTGCATATTGCGGAAGTCCAGCTCAAGGCACCCTATGTCACGGAGACAATTCGCCAACAGGTAGTCGATCTGTTCGGTGAATCTGCTTACGAAGAAGGCTACAGCGTATATGCAACCATAAGCTCACGCGACCAGAACGCTGCAGTTCGGGCTCTGAGAACGGGTTTGGTCAACTATGACCTGCGACATGGATTCCGCGGTGCTCTGAAGAATTTGGATTTGGCGAAATTGGAATCCGATGAGAAGAAACTCGACGCACTTGAACCGGTAGAGGCCAGTCAGGACATCGTTCCGGTGCTGATCACAGGGGTTGGGGATGTTCAGGTGACCGCATTTACCAAGTCGGCGGAGCAGATCACCATACCATGGGAACAGATGAAATGGGCCAGACGCTACAGGACATCGCGATCGATGGGATCAAAACCGAAGCTTCCTGCTGATGTAGTCCAACCCGGTGATATCGTATTCGCACGCCGGACCGAAGAGGGGGAGTGGGCACTTTCGCAGATTCCAAGCGTTGAGGGTGCTCTGATCTCTATGAGCCCTCAGGATGGTGCGATCAAGGCGATGGTCGGAGGTTTTGACTACTATCTTGGAAAGTTCAACCGCGCCACGCAGGCCAAACGACAGATGGGATCGAATATCAAACCGTTTGTCTATTCGGCCGCGCTGGAATTCGGCTTTACACCCGCAAGTCTTGTCAGCGGTGCGCCTGTTGTGGTTGAAGACCAATCCACAAGTATCGTCTGGCGCCCTGAGAACTACAGTGGCAAATTCTACGGACAGGTACGTCTTCGCAAAGCGCTCGGCCTGTCACTCAATCTTGTGTCGGTTCGCTTGATCAGAGGTATCGGTCCGGAGTTTACGGTCAACCATATCAGCCGTTTCGGTTTTGATCGGGAGACGCTCCCTCAAGGGCTTTCGCTTGCGTTGGGTGCGGCTGAAGCCACACCTTTGGAAGTCGCCGCGGGTTATGCCATATTCGCCAACGGCGGATTTCAGATTGATCCCTACCTGATCGACACGATCAAGGACAGGAACGGCAATGTTGTAATGCAAGGAAAGATATCCGAAGTCTGTGACTCATGTCTTTTCGATCAGCCCGGACCAGCGGAGCAGGAAGCTATCGATACGCCCGGACTGGTTCGTCCCGCCCCAAGGGCGATTTCGACTGCCAATGCCTACGTCATGCACGACATGCTGCGAGATGTGGTTCAATCAGGAACCGCAAAAAAAGCCAAGTCACTGGAGCGTTCCGACCTGGCAGGGAAGACGGGTACAACCAATGATTTTGAAGACGCATGGTTTTCCGGATTCAATTCAGAGCTGGTGACCACAGTCTGGGTTGGATTTGACAATCCATCTGATCTTGGAAGACACGAGGCCGGGTCCCGGGCGGCTCTGCCGATCTGGATTGATTACATGGCGGAGGCACTGGAGGATATTCCTGACACTCAGCTGGAATTACCGGACAATGTCGTGGCCGTGCAAATCGATCCCGAATCCGGCGAGGCGGTCACACCTGAAGAGCCAAATGGCCTGAGAGAGGTGTTCATTGTGGGTTCCGAACCCTCACCACCGGTCGTGGTTGCTGCGACCGAAATGGAATTTGTCGGACAGCAGCCCATAGATGATCAGACTTCGGCTGATGATTTGTTCTGAATTTGGTCGGTAAGCTGTTGTATGGATAAGTCCCCCGGTCGGCTTCGGCGTACGATCCGTTACGAAGCCGCGCGAATCATGGCTGAAGACGGCATCCGTGACTTCCGCAAGGCCAAGCGGAAAGCCTGCGGACGTCTCGGTGTTTCCACGAACCGTTCGGTTCCCACCAATCTTGAGATTGAGGACTCGCTGGAAGAGCATCTTGCAATCTTTAACGGCGATGAATTACAAATACAGCATCGGATTTACCTGCAGGCCGCGTTTACCGTGATGCAGTGGTTCGATCACTGTTCACCGCGCCTGGTCGGTGCCGCGCTGTCTGGGACGATCACTTCCTCCCGCCCCGTTGAACTGCAGTTGTTTCCCGATACATTCGAGGAAATCGGCACCACTCTGGAGGAAGGGAAGATTCGTTTTCGTATGCTGGAGAAGCGGTTGCGATTCCAACGGGAAGGGTTTCGCAATATGTCAGGTTTCGAATTTCAGCTTGGTGCAATCGACATTGAAATCATGGTATTTCTTCCTGGCGATCCCTACCCGCCATTAAGTCGGGTAAATGGCAAGCCTGTCAAGTGGGGCTCAATGAAGAAAGTCAGACGACTGCTGGACGGATAATCGGCACGCGCATTTCGGCGAATCCAAAAACGCAGCTATCAAGACTGAACACGCGGACGGCGGGTTGGGGTCTTTCGCTTCCGCTTTGTGAGCTTTGTTGCAGCCTTTTTGGCAATCAGTTCCTGACAGGCTTCAAGCCCAAGCTCAGTCGGCTCCTTGTCTTTAGGGACGGTGGCATTGATCTTTCCATCAGTCACATAAGGTCCATACCGACCATCAAGAATCTGTATGGGTGAGTCCGCGAATTGCCGGATGACTTTTCGTCGGCTGGAAAAACCGCTTTTCGCTCCCTTAATCAGTTCAAGCGAGCGTTCCAACGAGATTGACATGGGATCGTCAGTTTTTGGTATGCTGACATTGATTTTCGAGCCGTCTTCTGAGACAATGGAAAGATAGGGCCCGAACCTTCCCTTTCGGGCGACAATTTCATTGCCATCCATTGTGATTCCAACCGTTCTCGGCAATCGCGGCTGTGCCAGAAACGAAAGGACCTCCTCCAGGGTTATCGTATATGGATCCTGATGTTTTTCCAGACTAATCCTGTCAACCTGCCCATCTCCCGTCTTGATCGAGAAATACGGTCCGAATCTGCCACTGGAAACCTCAACTTCGCGACCGTCATCAGTGGTGCCCAGCGCCCTCGGCAAAGCAGGTTTTCGAAGGTGCTCGCGCGCGTCTTCCAAGGTGACCGTTCCCGGGTCCACATCCGGAGGCAGCGTGAAAAACCTCGGTTTGCCCTGTTTGTCGTCCATCCGCCCCAGCTGAATGAAGGATCCGCCGTTTTTGACCCGCACCAGCAGATCGCGGTTGCTTTCGGTGTCGGTACCGAGCAGTATTTCGAAGCGCTGTGCCGACTGATTTTCCTGAACATGTGAATGGAACTCCTGCCAGAATCTACCTAGTAGCTCTGTTCGTTTGGTCTCGCCGCGGGCGACTGAATCCAAACCGTCTTCCAGATTGCTTGTGAACTCGTAGTCCACATATTGATTGAAGTGCTGCATCAGGTAATCTACCACCACGCATCCGAGACTGCTGGCGACAAAGTTCTGCTTGGCCATCTCGACGTAATTTCTCTCAAGCAGCTTGGCGATGATTGTCGGCCAGGTGGAAGGGCGTCCGATGCCGTACTCTTCCAGTTGCTTGATCAGGCTTGCGGTGTTGTAACGTGGAGGCGGTTGTGTGAAATGTTGCTGTGGCGCGATGTTTTGTACTCTCACGCGGTCCCCCGGTGACAGCGGGGGCAGAATATTCTCTGTTTCATTGCTTTCAGCCTTGCCCTCTTTTGAGTAAATCTCGAGCCAACCTGGAACCCGCAATGTCGAACCTGATGCTCGGAACCTGTTCCGCTCCGTTCCGAGAACGACACCGACTTCATCGTAAATTGCGTCATTCATCTGGCAGGCGACCGATCGGTTCCAAATGATTCGGTAGAGCCGAAGCTGATCTGCGTTGAGGGATGAGGCGACTTTTTCCGGTGTCAGAAATATGTTGGTAGGACGGATGGCTTCGTGTGCTTCCTGCGCGTTTTTTGATTTTGTTCGGTACAGTCGGGGTTTGCCCGGCAACCGGTTCTCACCGATCTGTTTCCCGATAAAGTCCCGAATCTGACCCGTCGCCTGATGGGACAGTGTTACAGAATCCGTTCGGGTGTAGGTGATCAGACCGGTTTGTGTGCCGTTGACAGTGAGCCCTTCATACAGTTTCTGGGCGGTTGATGCCGTCACCCTCGCGCTCATTCCAAGTTTTCGCGCCGCTTCCTGTACCAGTGTCGAAGTGGTGAAAGGTGGCAATGGCCTGCGCGCCCGCGTTTTGTTTTCAATTTCAAGTACGGCCATCTCCAGATCATCACCTGTACGGGGAAGGTCCGAATGGATGGCTGCAACAGCGTTTATTACGGCACTCTCATCGGATAGGTCGAATTTTTTGAGTTTATTGCCGTCGAGGTGAGTAAGTTCCGCGTCAAATGTTCCGACATCCTGTCTGTCTGCATCTGATGGCAGGTGCAGTATGGCCTTGATAGTCCAGTACTCCTGAGGTTGAAACAACTGAATTTCTCGTTGTCGTTCGACAATGAGTCGCAGCGCAGGGCTCTGCACCCGGCCGGCGGAGAGATGAGACGTACTCAGTTTTCGAATCAGCAATGGCGACAGATTGAACCCGACCAGATAGTCGAGTGCCTCACGCGATTGCTGGGCTTGGACAAGCTCGCGCGACACTTCACCCGGCTCAGCAATGGCATGGCGTACCGCCTCTCCAGTTACCTCATGGAAAACCACACGATGAACCGGTTTACTTTTGAGTGCTCCGCGCTTTGTGAGAACGTCCTGAACATGGGCTGCAATGGCTTCACCTTCCCGGTCGGGGTCGGTCGCCAGATAGAGACGCTCAGCTTTCCGCATCGCCTTTACAATCATGCCGACATTCTTTGTCTTTTCAGGAATCAGTTCATACTTCAGTGCGAAGTCGTTGTCTACATCAACGAATTCGGAGTGGTAGATATGACCGCCGGTTGCAAGAATCTCATACTCTTGCGCATCGAGATTTGCGGTCCGCGAATTTGCTTTCAAAAAGCGCGCAACGGTCTTCGATTTGGCAGGGGATTCAACTACTACAAGGTTTCGCATTATCGAGTCGGAAATTCAATGGTTTTTCGGAACGAACCAATCTAAGTCAGCGCGACCGCTGCTGACAAGAGCCGATTATGTATAAAAATTTAGCGTTTGTCAGGTAATTTGCGTTACGTTGTGATAATTTTACTTTACGCAGTGTGTCGCCCTTCGGTTGGTAGGTCCAAGCTATAGTCTTGATTCACAGTTCAATTTCTGTATGGATTTGGCATAATTACAGATGCATTCAACCATTTGCAACGTAATATACCGTTTTCACTAGTCAACCTGTTTACTCTCTTCTGATATGACCACTTTAAAGATTCTCATCTATCCCGACCCGAGGCTTCGTAATGTCGCGCAGCCGGTGGTGGAATTCAACGACGAGATCCGACAGCATGTTCGGAATATGGCGCAGACCATGTATGAAGCACCGGGCATCGGGCTTGCATCAATCCAGGTCGGGATTCCCCATAGTATTGTGGTAATCGACACTTCCGAAGACAAAAACGACCTGAAGGTTCTGATCAATCCGGAAATAATCGATCGGGAAGGAGAGCAGATTATCGAGGAGGGTTGTCTGTCGTTTCCCGGCTATTTCACTGAAATAAAACGGAGCAGGTGGATTCGTTTCCGCGCACAGGATATGGACGGTGCGCACTATGAAATGGAGGCCGACGGTCTGTTTGCAGTCTGTGTTCAACACGAACTCGACCATCTGACCGGAAAACTGTTCACCGACTACCTGTCCCGATTGAAGAATCAGAGGATCAGAAAGCAATTCGAGAAAGCGGCCAAGTTACGCCGAAGGGAAAGTCCTGTTCGAGTCTGACTGCTCCTGCCAACAACCAAACTCATCAAATTGACGTCAGTAAGAACTCAATAAGAGAACAAAAAAATTCGGGACATGCATGCCTCTGGACTGTATTTGGTTTCGTGCGTCAATAAAAAGGCGCCTATATCAAGAAGAGCGAAAAATCTTTATATTTCCCCTTGGTTCTCAAAAGCGAAAACGTATGTGGAAACTACAAAGCAACGTTGGTTCATTTTATCGGCGAAATATGGGCTTGTTGAACCGAACTGCAAAATCAATCCTTATGACAAATCAATGAACTCCATGCCCACTATAGAAAGACAGGAGTGGGCAGTAGATGTGTTCAGAGAATTAAGACTCCATATTGCCGACATCGATACAATCTATTTTTTAGCTGGACAACGTTATCGAGAATTTCTTGTACCTAAATTACGTGACTGCGATGAATTGAATATTTGTGTTCCGATGGAAGGACTGCGAATCGGTGAGCAACTCAGGTGGCTTGATGAACGAACAAAAAAATGACCGTTTGAAAGACTTGAAACGCTTTTATGATTTGCTTGCTCATCTGGAATACAAGAATGACACCAAATTAATTTTCGGTAGTTGTCGTGGAAAGATGAACTGGCCGAAACAAGGAGTTTATTTTTTTTCGAAGACACTGAATCTCGGACCGAATCAGGAAATGGCTGCAAAGTTGTGAGAGTTGGCACTCATGCATTGAAAGAAGGGTCAAAGTCCGCCCTTTGGGGCCGGTTGTCTAATCACAAGGGACGTCTTAGTGGATTAGGTAATCACAGAGGTTCAATTTTTCGCCTACTTGTAGGCTTTTCACTTGCCAATCGAAATGATTTACTGTTGCCGACAAGTTGGGGAGATACGAAAGCACGTCGTAAAAAGATGAATCAGTTTGAATTGGAAGCAGAGGACGGACTAGAAAAATTAGTGAGTGACTACATTCTTGCGATGCCATTCATATATCTGAATGTAAGTACCGATACTGGTCCGAATGGTCACCGTGCATTAATAGAGAGAAATGCAATTGCACTGTTAAGCAATTGTCAAAATTCAATTATTGATCAGTCGTCGTTAGATTGGTTGGGTCGACATTGCAACCGTGAACTCGTGCGTTGTTCAGGCCTTTGGAATCAAAATCATGTTAAGGATCAATATGATGCATCGTTTCTCGAATTAATGGAAAATTGGGTTACAAATACGGACCCGGTCTAGTGTGCAAGAAACCAGCGTAATTGAAGTATCGAGATATAACCTGATTCATCCTGCTCGGAAATCTAATTCAGTAAAAATTCAAATACATTCCGTCCGAACCCACCAACTCAACGGAACCGAATTATTCTAAAAATTTGGAAACCATTAGCACAGCGAATGTTCAGCGATCTGGGCAGTTAGAGCTTACCAGATTCGGAAATGCTTCCATTAGGCGGCCGCGTACAAGGTGAGGAAGATCCGTTTTCATGGTGAAACTTTACTGACGTATTTTCATACCAAACTTTAAATCAAATCAAAAATTTGAAGAGGTTCGAACACATCGTGGGTTAGACGAAATCCCCTTTGAAGAAGGGTGTATTTATTAAAGATCAATAAAATTGTATTTGACAGAGTTGCCGAAGATGCTACTTCGCATTGATGCGAAATCTAGTGAGGCAATTGACTAACTTGGCGATGTTCTCCTCCGTGTCTAATAAAGACGGATTAACAGTTGACGGGCAGTCTCTTACGATCAAAGATTCTACAGTGATACGTGTTGTGGGCAATGACCGTCTGCAGAGGACATGGTGATCAGCAACCAAAGATTCAGATTACAATTTGAGTGGTATACTTACGTATACAGTAAGCAACGATGGAATCAATAATTTTAGAAACTCAGGGGAGTACAGCGATGAGTAGAAGAAGTCAACATGTTGTACCCACAGACGATAAATGGGCTGTTCGCAAGACTGGTTCTAAGCGATTGACGCGGAAGTTTGATACCCAGGAAGAAGCGATAGAGGTCGCGCGTAGGTTTGCTCGGAATCAGAAAACAGAACTCTACATCTTCGGGAGTGATGGTTGGATTCGGGAGCGTATTTCCTACGAAAACGGCCCGTTTCCTCAACCTGGATGACTGAAATTTGGTCGACACGGATTTCAATCGCAATGTCTTCGTCAATTGTCCTTTTGGTTCCGACTACAAACCCATTATGCGGGCAGTTCTTTTCTGCCTCGTCCGGTTAGGGTTCAAACCGCGTATAGCGACAGAGAAAAGCAACGCCGCTGAACCTCGGATCGAAAAAATCTGCGAACTGATTCGGGTTTCCAAATACTCAATTCACGACCTTAGCCGATGTCAGTCAAGTCAGGCGGAAGAGTTATTCCGTTTGAATATGCCCTTTGAGCTCGGAATGGATTTCGGTTGCCAAAGATACGGCGGACAACCCTATTCGGACAAGGCGATTCTGATGCTTGAAGAGGAGCCTTATCGTTTAAAGGCGGCAATGTCGGACTTGGCAGGAAGCGATATAGAAGCACACCATGGCAAGTATCGAATCGCCGTGAGGAAAGTGCGAAACTGGCTAGCCACCAATCAATCCAATATTCCAGAAGTTTCAGCAAGTACGGTCCATGCAGAATATGCAGATTTTCAAGAATGGCACTCGAAGCGACAAAGGAGTAAAGGGATTTCGGATCAGGATGTCCAAGACTATCCGACCTCGGAACTCCTAGATGAAATGATTGTTTGGATTGAATCAGATAGGCCACGGGATTGATCAATGCTCCCAATGAAGGAAGATTGATTACAGACTGAAATTCTTGATAGCAGTAATTGACGCCAAATCAATTGATTATTCGGGTGTGCCAAGTTCTTCTCGGTGTAGGCGTAACCTTAATCGTCGGCATTGAAGGATGAATTGCAAGATTGAATTTAACAAACAACCCATCCTATTCGTAATCTAATTCACACTGCGTCAGTCAACAGATAAAGTAATTTGGAAGTGAATTACCGCGCGGGTTCCAATACACTGTTTCCGGACTCTCAGGCAGTTGGCTGAGACGTGACTGGTTTAACAAACGGTTGCTGTGAGAAATCCCAAATGACGTTACGAGTTATCTTTGCCGGCACGCCGGCGTTCGCCATCCCATGTCTTGAACGACTGGTCGATTCGGGCGTGCATGTAGTCGCCGTTCTGACTCAGCCAGACCGCCGGAAAGGTCGCGGACAGAAGATGTCAGCACCTCCCGTCAAGTCATTCGCCGAGGAACGCTCCATACCGGTCATTCAGCCCGAACGGTTGGACAGTGAAGCGGTTGACAGATTAATGTCTTATTGGCCTGATCTGATCATCGTCGTTGCCTATGGACTGATCATTCCGGCGACACTGCTGTCAGGCCCTCTGCTAGGCTTTGTGAACGTTCATGCATCGCTGTTGCCGCGTTGGCGTGGTGCCGCGCCGGTTGCCCGTGCAATTGAGGCGGGAGATACTGAGACGGGTGTGACAGTCATGCAGATGGATGCCGGTCTTGATACCGGTGGCATATTGTCGCAGTCCAAAGTTGCGATCAACATCGACGATACCACCGAGTCGCTTGAAGAACGAATAGCTTGCGAAGGGGCGGCGGAGCTGATGCGGGTACTGCCGCTGATTTCGAAAGGGGAACTGCAGGCAATCCCGCAAAACGAGGATTCAGCGACTTATGCCGCGAAAATGAGCCAAACTGATGCAGTCATTGATTGGGACAATTCCGCTTCCTCAATTGTTCGCAAGATTCGCGCATGCAACCCATGGCCAGTGGCGCACAGTTGGTTGCAGGGTAGACGAATCCGTATCTGGGAGGCGCAGGTTTGCGAACATGGCTCAGTATTCGAAACGCCCGGTATGGTCATCTCGTCGAACCGGAAGCAGGTGGTGGTGTCGGCAAGACAAGGTGCTGTCAGCCTTGGAACTGTACAGAAGGATGGCAAGAATCGAATGCAGATCCGAGATTTTCTTGCGGGAAATCCAATCACAGAAGGATCGAGTTTCACTCAAAGTGAAGTGCCGGTTTCCAATTGACAGGGAAAGTGAACAGAAATCCCCGACTTGCCGCCGCACTGGCGATTGAGCGCGTGGTGTACCGCGGGCAGCAGTTGAACCGAACGCTTGACACCGCGCTGCCGGGTCATGAAGCTGCTGACAGGCGACTGATTGCGGAAATCGTAAACGGTGTGACCCGATGGTATTGGTTGCTGGACAGCTATGCCAGTTCGCTGGTGGCGCGACCACTGAGGCGCAAGGACCGAGATGTGCACTGTCTGCTTCTCACCGGACTCTACCAGTTGGAATTTACCAGAGTGCCGTCGCATGCCTGTGTCAACGAAACCGTACAGGCGGTCAAGGAGCTCGGCAAGTCTTGGGCCGGGCCGTTTCTCAATGCAGTGATGCGAGAGTTTCTGAGCAATCGGGATGAGCACTGCGATCAGGCACAGTTGGATGATTTCGTCAGATATTCGCATCCGGCGTGGATGGTCGAAGTGCTGAAGCAACAGTGGCCCGACCACTGGAGTAAAATAGTGCAAGCGAATAATTCCAAACCGGAAATGTTTCTTCGTGTGAATACCAGAGAATGCAGTGTAGGAGAATATCTGGATATTCTTGTAAGCCACGAAATTCCGGCGGTTATTGACAGCGTATCTCCATTTGGAATTCGTCTGCAGAAGCGGGTTAATGTCGAGCAATTGCCTGGATTCGGAAAAGCACTGGTTTCAGTTCAGAATCCAGCGTCTCAGTTGGTCGCGCCTCTCATGGACATCCAGCCTGCTCACCGCGTTCTTGACGCTTGCTCAGCACCGGGTGGCAAACTGTTACACATGCTCGATCTGTATCCCCACCTCGAATCTATAACAGCGGTCGACATTGATGAGGACAGGTGCGCCGAGATTGTTGACAATCTGGACCGCGCAGGTCGAAGCGCGACGGTTATTTCAGCAGACGCCTCACAGCCTGACAAATGGTGGGATGGAAAGCCGTTCGACCGTATCCTGATTGATGCACCGTGCTCCGCAACAGGTATCATCAGCAAGCATCCGGATATCAAACATCATCGTCGCCCCGAGGACATTGAACACTCGGTATCCGTACAGTCGAGTCTGTTGGAGGCATTGTTGCCGCTGCTGGACGACGACGGAAAGCTAGTCTATACGACATGTTCGATCCTGCAAGAGGAAAACGAGGGACAAATTTCGGATTTTCTGAATCGGCATCCCGAGTTGGTGGCTGAAAAGCAACGGAAAAGTCTCGGACTGCACACCGGTAGTGGTCACCAGCGTCTTCAGGGTGTGGACTATGGAGACGGTTTCTATTATGCTGTCTTGAGACATCGGAGCGCCTGATGATCAGGCTCGGAATGGTACGCATGTGTGCGCTCAGGAAGAAAGCGAGCCTTGCCGCGGTAGTTCTGACCGTACTGCTGGTTGCGCCGGCAGCGTTCGGATTTTCAATCACGTTCTTCGATGCAACGCGTCAGGGCAGCGAAGTCAGAATCACGATGGCGGCAGACCTCGCGCTGACACAAGATGTAGTCAAGGCCATACAGGCGAATATCGATATCAATATCAAAGTGCAAGTCAAAATTTACCGGGTCCGCAATAACTTGTGGGACGCGCTTGTTGCCGATACTGATATCGACTACACGATCAGCAATTCCAATATCTATCGTGGTTATTCGGTCAGGTCATCTGACCGACATCTGGACATGATCTACGATAGTCTGGATGGCGCTCTCGACGTATTGGGCAGCGAGCGAACATACAAGATTATTGTTCCTGAGGATCAATCCGACGAACCGGATGCCCGATACCGCGGTAAGTGCAGAATCTTTCTCGACCGTTCGACGTTGCCGTCTGTGGTCAGTACAACCGTCCGTTTCAAGAAATCGTGGAAACTCACCAGCGGGTGGACCGAGTTTGAACTGCAATGAGTGAATCCCGTTCCAGAGTTGAGCAATTAGTACCGATTGTTTTGACGCTCGCAGCCATGACCACTGTGTTGGCCACACTGGTGTTCTCGGCTGTCAGCACCTTTTCGCTCGAATACTTCGAGGACAATCTCACTTTCGTATATCTGCTCAATGCCATCAGCATTGTGGTGCTCGGGATTTTCATTGCGATCTACGTGCGAAGATTCTGGATTCGGATGAAAGCCCGTGTTGCCGGAACACATCTCGCGATCAGGTTCCTGAGGACTTTCGCGATTGTCTCACTCCTTTCACTGAGTGTAATCTACTGTTTTACGTACTTTTCGATTCGGGGTCTGATTTCCGGCTGGGTTGAGAAGCAGGTTAAAGATACTGTGTCTGAAGCAAGCCAGCTTCAGGAATTTTTCCTCGATGTATTCAAGGAAAAAATGGTCTTGGATCTGAGTGAGTATGTGGAGCAACTGAAAACCACTGACAATTTAGGTGACATTCCACGCATAATTTTCGACGCTAGAATTGCTGGGAACTTTGAGGAAATCACCTATTTTTCCGACCCCGGCAGTCCGACCGGCATTATTGCGTCCAGTGCGGAATCGATTCGGGTTGAGTCTCTGGTACCGATCAACCCCTCCAACAAGTCGGTAGGGGATTTGCTGTCCGGGAAAGACAGGTTGACCAAAGAACCGAATATCGAAATTTTCAATCTCCCGGACGAGGGTCCGATGCTAAGATTGCTTATACCAGTCCGGCAGGCAGGCTCGAATCCGAATCACTACCTGCAGGTAATCCAGAAACTAAGCAAGAGTTCCGAAAATCTTGCGGAGCAGATCAGAGCCGTCGAGGCGCGATACGACCGACTTATTTTTCTTCGTAAGCCGATACAGATCAATTTCGTGATGACGCTCACGCTGATGATGTTGGTTGTGCTTTTACTTGCCATCGGGATCGTCATGAAAGTGACAAACCGATTGGTGCAGCCGATTCAGGCACTGTCCGAGGGAACGCGGGAAGTGGCAGCAGGTAACTATGAGCGACTTCTGCCCGTTACGAGCAAAGATGATTTAGGCGGACTGGTCGAGTCATTCAACGACATGACGAAGAAAATCAAGACATCACAGGAACAGATCGAGGAACAGCGCGCCTTTCTGGAGGTCGTTTTGCAGAATCTGTCTTCGGGCGTGCTGTTTATCGATAACACAACCTCCGCGAGCAGCATCAATCTGGCTGCGGCGTCAATATTGGGTGTCAGTGTCGAACGGTTCAAGAATCGCTCACTCGATGGAGCTATAGGAAGTTATCCTGAACTTGAACCGCTGCTGTCGCCAATCCAGAGCGGAATACTGGCCGACCAAGATGATTGGAATGGTAGTGTTGCGATCAATTCCGAGCAGGGAGCGAAAATCCTCACTTACAGCGCGACGCGAATCCCGGGTGAGAAGAAGGAGCTCGCGAGTTACGTCGTTGTGATTGAAGACATTACAGAACTTGTTCAGGCGCAACGGTTTGAGGCGTGGACGGAAGTGGCAAAGAAATATTCCCATGAACTTCTCAACCCACTTCAACCGATTCGATTGGCCGTTGACAGGATCAAGAACAAGACCGATCTGAATCTATCCGACGATGTCAGTCATTCATTGGAACGGGCATTCAAAGCAATTGACCGGCAGTTGGACGCACTGATCAGAATTGCGAGGAGTATGAAAGAATATGCGAATCTACCCGAAAATTTCGAAGTGGAACCAATCGATATGAACGAATTGATCGTTGACGCCATCATTTTCCACTTTGAAGGTGACGATAGCATACGGGTCGAAAAAGATCTTGATCCCGAGTTGCCACACATAAACGCCGACCCCAATCTGATGCTGCAGGTAATGAACAATATCCTCATCAATACCAAAGATGCCGGACGTGATTCGGAAAATCTAATCATCAGGATAGAAACAAAATATATTGAACCCGACACCATCAAAATGAAGTTCGCCGACAACGGACCGGGGTTCAGTCAGAAAATGCTTGATCATGCATTTGGACTTTTTGAATCAACGAAGCCCGAAAAAGGGTCGGGGCTGGGATTGAGTATCGTCAAAAAGATTGTTGACGAACATGGTGGTGAGATTGAAGTGTCAAACAACCCCGATGGCGGGGCTGAAATCACAATCACGCTGATGTCAGGGCAGTCCTACGTGCGCAGTTGAACTATTTCGATGTTTATCCGAAAATTGCTGAAGAATGGTAACAGGTAAAAATCACATTCTGGTCGTAGATGATGAGCTCGACATTCGGGAGCTGGTCGCGGATATCCTTGAAGATTATGGCTATGCTGTTACGACCGTTCACGATGCGTCAGCAGCAAGTTCGGCCGTAAGACTGGGTCAATTCGATGCAATCCTGCTTGATATATGGCTGCCCGGAAAAGATGGCATAACGCTGTTGAAAGAATGGGGGGAGCAGAATGATTTCAACACGCCCGTCGTCATGATGTCGGCACATGGTTCGGTTCAAACCGCCGTCGAGGCGGTTCGGTTGGGAGCTTATGACTATCTCGAAAAGCCCGTATCTGCCGGTCGACTTGAGATCACCCTCAGAAACGCGGTCATGTCCGGCAGTGTGAGAATCGACAAGGCTGAAACTGTTGCCACTGACAGGGCAGAACTGAAACTGGTGGGAACAAGCAAGATCATGCAGATGTTGCGCGAGCAAATCGAGGTTGTATCATCTACCAACTCGAATGTCCTGGTCGTCGGTGAGGCCGGCAGTGGGAAGCGTACCGTAGCCAGATTGATTCACAATGCACGTCATGACGAAGAAGTCCCTTTTATCGTGCTTGACTGGCTGTCATCACAAGAAGACGACCTCACTGTCTCCGACTTGATGGCAGAAGCTAAAAATGGGACGATACTGATTTCGGATATTCATGCCTATGATGGGCATCGCCAGAATAAACTTCTAGGCATCATCAGTACATTGTCTGAGTTGTCGGTGCAAAGCTCTCCTGAAGACCTACCGAGAATTATTGCAACGGTGTCCGACACTATTGACGCTGTCGTCGAAAACGGACAGTTCAGACCTGAGATTCTGAATCGAATTGCCGGGATGACGGTAAACGTGCCCGCATTGAGAGAATACAGCGAGGATATTCCGGAATTGGTCGGATATTTCACCGACTTTCTGAATCAGTCGGAAAAACTCCGTTACAAGCGATTTTCCACTGGCGCGCTGAACTGTATGCGCAATCACTCCTGGGGTGGAAATCTATCGGAATTGATCAGCGTTCTTCGGCAGGTTCTTGCGGGCGGTATCAACGAAACTGTGTCAGACATTGATATTGCACCGTTGTTGGTCGAGCGCGCGGTTCCGCAGGAACAAGTGATGTCTGACAATGGCGAAGAATTTTACTACTCGTTACCATTCCGAGACGCGAGAGCCCAATTCGAACGTGCCTATCTGTTGCGAAATCTGAAACGATTCGACAGTTATACGGATCTCGCGCAGATGACAGGCCTTCATCGATCAAGCCTGTTTCGGAAGTTGAAGGAACACGGTATTGAAGTGGGTCCCGGATACGGAAGCACCGAAAACAAGACGGACGATTCCTCGTGAAAAAAATTGTGATATTCGGTGCGGGTGCTGTAGGATCGAGCGTCGCGGAGACACTGTCCTACGAAGAAAACGATATTACCCTGGTTGATCGGGACGAGGCGGCATTGAGTCAGAAACTGGAATATCTCGATATCAAGACCATCCGCGGAACTGCGTGTGATCCGAAGACTCTGGATGAGGCGGACATTGTTGATGCGGATTTGGTGCTTGCTGTCACCGATAATGATGACACAAACATTCTTGTCTGCCAGTTGGCTCATATGTTCGGGAGTCGTCCGACAGTCATAGCCCGGTTACGCAACCCAGAATTTCACAGGCGCAAGGACGAGTTGTTTGGTTGCGAAGCTGATTCGAAGAAAATTCCAATCGATTCCATTTTCAGTCCTGAACAGTTGGTGACTCGTCAGATCATGCGGCTGATCAGTCAGCCCGGAGCGCTCCAGATCGTTGAGTTTGCAGGCGGAAAAATTCAACTGGTCGCGATTCGGGCCGATGAGGGCGGAAAACTTGTAGGTCATCGGATTGAGGAACTGCGCGATCATCTGCCCATGATCGATTCCCGAGTGGCTGCGATCTATCGTCAGGATCGGCCCATAATTCCCAAAAGAGATACAGTCATACAGCCCAAGGATGAGGTGTTTTTTGTCGCCGCGCCCGAGCATATAACCAACATCATGACGGAGTTGCGCTCGGTTGAGACATCCTACGGAAAGAGAGTGATGCTCGTCGGCGCCGGTAATATCGGTACCCGCCTTGCGCGTGAGATGGAGCAGGCACAATGGAAAGTCAAACTGATCGAGTATAACCGTGGACGGGCTACTCAGGTGTCGCACGAGCTTGTCGAAGGCATAACCGTTGTTCACGGGAACGCGACCGACAAAGATCTCATGATCAGAGAAAACATCGAGTCCGCAGATGTGTTCTGTTCGGTGACCAACGAAGACGAGGTCAACATTCTGTCTGCGATGATGGCGAAAAAGCTCGGGGCAAAGCGAACCATGGCCCTGATCAACAATTCAGCATATGCCGGCTTGCTCGAAAACACTGAAATCGACAGCGTTATTTCACCCAGTCTGCTTACCATAAGCGCGTTGTTACAGGACATCCGGAAAGGTGATATGGTCGCAGTGCATTCTCTTCGTCGCGGCGCTGCCGAAGCCATCGAGACTGTGGTGCACGGTTCAGAATCGGACTCCAAGGTGGTCGGACGCACTATCGGTCAACTTAAATTACCGGAAGGGACGATGGTAGGCGCGATTTTGCGTAAGGATGAGGTGCTGATCGCTCACAGCAACATTGTGATTGAGGATGAGGACCACGTGATTCTGTTCATCGTCGACAAAGGTGACAAGCAAAGGCAGATCGAACAGGTGCAGAAACTCTTCGAGCCCGGACCGCTGTGGTGAGACGAACTCAATCGGACACTGACTGATCAACACCGGAATTCATGCATTACGAGGCGGTACTGAAGGTTGTCGGCATCCTGTTTGCCATGTTCAGCATTTCGCTGATACCGCCAATCGCCATATCCTATTACTACGGTGACGGTTCGTTTGCTGCGTTTCTTGTCTCGTTCGCGGTAATACTCACAGCTGGCATCATCATCTGGTTTCCGGTTCGTAACAAACCTACACAACTCGGACCGCGCGAGGGGTTTCTCACGGTCGCGGCCTACTGGATTTCGCTGGCGGTGGCCGGTACACTGCCGTTTCTGCTTTCGGAAGATTTGCACATCGGATTTACTGATGCATTCTTCGAATCGATGTCCGGACTGACAACGACTGGAGCGACAGTGTTGACAGGGTTGGACAGCCTTCCAAAATCAGTGCTGTACTATCGACAGCAACTTCAATGGCTGGGTGGAATGGGTATTATCGTGTTGGCGGTTGCGGTTATTCCCATGTTGGGAATCGGCGGTATGCAACTGTATCGAGCCGAAATGCCCGGTGCCATGCGGAACACCAAGCTCACTCCAAGAATCAAGGAAACCGCCAAGGCACTGTGGTACATCTATCTTGGCCTCACCGTGATCTGTGCATTGGCCTATTGGCTCGCCGGCATGACACCGTTCGATGCCATCGCACACAGTTTCTCAACGATCGCCATAGGCGGATTTTCCACGCACGATGCGAGTTTCGCGTTTTTTGAGAATGACGCGGTCTTGTATGTTGCCATAGTATTCATGATTCTATCCGGAATCAATTTCGCACTTCACTTTCGCGTTCTGAGCCGATCCGCAAGTTTTCGAATTCTGAGTGGAATTCGCGCGCGTTTCAGGGACCGAAAATCCAGGAGGGATCCGTTCCACACCTCGACATTCGCCGGTCAATCGAGTTTTCGACAGTATCTGAGAGACGCTGAACTTCGAACGTATCTGTGGCTACTATTGATTACGGCCCTGACGGTCGCGGTGGTGCTGGTCTTGACTTTCGACCGCTTCGAGAGTACGTCGGTTACCATCAAACATGGGTTGTTCCAAGCCGTATCGATTGCGACGACTTCCGGATTCACTACGACTGACTTTTCTTCGTGGCCACTGTTTTTGCCGGCTTTGCTGTTGGCCGCAAGCATCATCGGAGGCTGCACCGGATCAACCGCCGGTGGTGTCAAAGTCTTTCGTATTATTTTGCTGTTCAAGCAGGGTCGACGGGAGATTCTTCAATTGATCCATCCGGATGCGGTCTTTCCCATTCGAATGAATCAGGCACCCGTCCACGACCGGGTCATCAACGCGGTTTGGGGCTTTTTCGTGCTGTATGTGGTCAGTTTTGTGATTCTCGCTCTGGTACTGATGGCGACCGGACTCGACATGATTACAGCCTATTCGACAGTTACTGCCTGTCTCAACAATCTGGGTCCTGCGTTAGGCGCAGCGGCGAAGAATTATGCGGAACTTTCATCCCCTTCGAAGTGGGTGCTGGCGTTTACCATGCTGCTTGGCAGATTGGAACTTCTCACCCTGCTGATTCTGCTGACGCCCAGATACTGGCAAGACTGATTGATTCTCAATAAATCGGTGGTTCACCCGCTGGGCGCGCCTTAAACCTCCGATGCAGCCAGAAATACTGTTCCGGTGCCCTGCGAATGAGTTTCTCGACTGTCGTGTTCAGTCGCTGTGCATCTTCAGTCTCGTCGCCGACAAAGAAATCTTCAGGCAGGAGTTCTGTATGCAGTTCATAGCCTCTACCGCCAGCTTTGATGACGGAGAAGCACAAAAACACGCGTGGCATTTTGTACCTGATGAATCTTGACAAGGATGTGTATGTCGCTGCGGGCACGCCGAAAAAGGGAACAAATACTGCATGTTTAGGATTTTTGGCGTTTTGGTCCGGCAGGAAGAAGAAGGGTATTCCGTTCTTCATTGCATTAAAAAATGGACGCATGCTCCCTTTTGAGGAGCACATGCTGATTTGATGGCCGCCCCGTTTTCTGTAGAGAATGTTCAGCCAGCCGAACGGACTTTGTCGGCCGGTTAATGCGCAGTGATACCCCATATCAAAAATCGGATTTTTCGGGGGCTCGTACATCGCGACGACCGGGGAAAGTTCGCCGATCGAACGTAACGTCAGCATTGGCGTGACAAAATGAGGGCAAAGGAGGATCAACGGTTCGCCTGTACCCAAGTGGGTTTTCAGTGTTTCACGGCCATGCCACTCCACTTCTTTTTGGATCCGTCGTTGTCGTGCAAACAGGGCGAATCCCCAACTCAGCACGCCGCGTCCCGCATAACGGAAAGTCTCGTGTGCCGTACGATTGCGGTTTTCCGCGGAGACTTCGGGAAAACACAGTTCCAGATTCCGTATGACAACTGACTTTCTGCCCTGGTGAAGCAAAAACAGCGCGCTACCCAGTGCACCACCGAGATGCCAGCGCAATCTTGCCGGCAATTTTGCTGAACAGTACCAAAACAGCGAGCCAAGCAGGCCGAAAAACTTATGCTTCGATCGAAGTTCAGTATAGAGGTGGTCCATTGTCAGGTCGGGTCTTGAACCATCGTAGGGTCCACATATATTGCTCCGGCGCGGCATCAATGACATCTTCAAATACTGAATTCATGAGCCGTGCATTGATCTGCTGGTCATCTGTGGGGAAATCCGGTAGAGGTGGTTTTATGGTTATATTGTATTGACCGGTAACGGGGTCGAGATAGGCGTGTGTCGGCATAACCACAGCATCTGCCAATCGAGTCATTCGGTCAAGCGTGGACAGTGTCGCAGTCTGCACACCAAAGAACGGAACGAATACCGAGTTTTTGGTACCTAGGTCTTGGTCCGGGATGTAGTAGCAATTGCGTTTTCGTCGCAGGTCTCGCACCATACGTCCGATCCCGCCGACGCGTTTGTAGATCCTGAGGTTGAAACGTGACCGTCCGGCGATTATCTGCTCGTTGAATACCGGATTTCGCAGGTCCTTCATGATGGTGCACAGCGGAATATGTTGCGAGAGTATGACCGCCGCCATATCAACTGCGATGACGTGTGGTGTGATGAGAATAATCGGGTGTCCATCCTTTTCCGCACGGAGGCAATGGTCCAACCCGTTGAGATTCACCCAGCGATTCAATCGCTCTTTGCTGGCGGACCAGATCATTCCCAAATCAAGAATTGCCTGGCCGAAATGTCTGAAATGCTGGCGGGCGACCTGTCGTCGTTTTTCGACCGGCCAGTGAGGAAAACAGATTTCAAGGTTCTTTTGGACTATGTTGCGTCGTTTTCTGTTGCTGGCATAAAGCAGCCAGCCCGCGACTGTGCCCAATAGGAGCGTGATGCGCCTAGGCAGATATCCGATTGTCTTGAGAATCAGAACCAGGATCCAGGCAGACGATACCCGCAAATTTCGGATTCTATTTCTCAAATTGACTGACTTGTCCGCAAACGAGTCAGGCAGACCGAGATTGAACAGTCTCGAATTTTTCCAGGTTGCCCTGATCGATGAGAATCTCGAACTCACTGGTTGAACCTGTGCATTGAGTTTTTCTGATATTCGGGAACGTCAAGGAATCTGCGGTATTTCGGAGCGATACTTGCCAGGTGTTCAAAATCTTCCCAACTGTCCACATCCTTCAGGCATGGGAGCAAGATATCGAATCTGACTCCCAATTGTGCGGATTTCGCCAAGACCGCCTGCAGCACTGTATCGGTACTCCATGTGATTTCGTCAAGCATGCCTGGCACGCAATGTTGTGTTCCGATCAGATAAAATCCGCCATCTGCACTGGGCCCGATTACGTTCGCACCTTTTACAAGCGATTCAAATGCGAATTCAAGGATACCTGCGGTCACCGATGGAATATCACAGCCCATTATGGCGACAGCGGTGGATGTTTCAAGCCCTTCGCAGATTGCAGACTGCATCTTCTGCCCCAGGTCACCCTGAGACTGGGTGCCTGCTGTTACATTATATCTGACTGCCATTTCGGTCAGTTCCGTACAGTCGGCGGCGGGACTGACCTGCAACCTGACAGGTCCAGGCCAGCATGCACTGGCTGTCAATACCGTGTCCTCAATCATCTCAAATGCGATGGCAGCTGCAATTTCCGGTGTGGTGTGCGTGAGAAAGCGAGTTTTGACGCGTCCGGCCACAGGCACCTTGGTGAACAGAATCAAGGTCGGACGATCCATCAGTGTACCTGCCTGTACAGTCTGGCCAGTCTGGTTGGTGAGACCCCGGCCCAATAAAGCAGCCGCATAATCCACATCAGCGTGATGGTGCGAACGTGACCACAACTTTCCCATCGTCTGGCTGACGTCTGAATTGGTGTGCGAATTCTCACCATTGAACCGATGGACTTTAATTTTCGCGACAGGGCGACATCTTCCATGATGGCGATTTGAGGGTAACCACCGACCTGAGTGAACACGGTGTGGTCTACAAATATGGCCTGGTCACCGGTACAGATACTGGTCAGTGCGGACCGCAGGTTCATCATCCTGGCTACGAGTCGCATCAATGCAGACGAACTGCGAAATTGTACGTCGAATCGGCCCCAGGGATGACTGGCGGTCACGGATTCCGAAATGGTTTTTACCGCATCAACAGGTACCGATGTATCTGCATGCAGAAACCACAAGATTCGGCCTGATGCCTGCGAACTGCCGAGATTCATCTGAGCTGCGCGCCCCACTGTATTGGAGCTGATTACGGTAATCGACGAATCCAGGATATCAGACGCAATGGACTGCAGTCGATGTTCACTGGCATCAACAACGATTACTTCCAACACACCTTCCAGACTGACCAAGGGATTGACCTGTCGAAGAATTTCCGGAGGCTCGTTACGAACAGGGACGACGACTGAAACGGTCTTCTGTTGAACGGATTCGGTCGAATGCGACACGACAACAGTGCGAAGTCCGCACGTTTAGAATTTCCTACCCCGAGCGGCGGCAACTCGCAGGCGTAACGCATTCAGTTTGATGAATCCCTCGGCGTGCGACTGATCATATGCGCCGCTTTCATCGTCAAAGGAAACAATCGCCTCATCATACATGGAATGAGCTTCTGATCTTCTTCCGGTGACAATGACGTTTCCTTTGTATAGGCGTAGGCGAACCTTACCACTTACGTGGTGCTGATTTTGGTCGATGATTTTTTGTAGCGCAACTCTTTCGGGGCTCCACCACAGCCCGTTGTAGACCAGTTTTGCGTAACGAGGCATCAGGTCATGCATCAGGTGGACAACTTCTCTATCCATGGTGATTGATTCCATCGCACGATGGGCTTTGATCAGTATCGTTCCGCCGGGTGTTTCGTAGCAACCCCTGGATTTCATGCCGATATAGCGATTTTCGACGATATCGATGCGGCCGATGCCGTGTCGTGCTCCCAGATCATTCAGAGTGGAGAGGATTGCCGCTGGCGAACCGGCGACATCGTTTACAGCAACCGCGTCTCCAGCCTCAAACTCAATTTCAATATCCTGGGGTTCATCTGGTGTGTCTTCAAGATTATTCGTCCACTTCCACATGTTTGCGGGTGGTTCGGCCCAAGGGTCTTCAAGTTCTCCTCCTTCATAGGAGATATGCAGAATATTTGCGTCAATCGAATAATCTGCCTTGCCGCTTGCGCGTCTGTCGACAGCTATTCCGTGTTGTTCAGCGTACTCCAGGAGATCCTCTCTCGACTGAAATTCCCACTCACGCCACGGCGAGACGATCCTGACATCGGGCATCATCGCGTATGCTCCTAGTTCGAATCGGATTTGATCATTCCCCTTGCCGGTAGCACCGTGTGCAATCGCATCAGCACCCGTTTTTTTTGCAATTGAAACAAGGTGAGAGGCGATCAGGGGGCGTGCGATGGATGTGCCGAGAAGGTACTCACCCTCGTAGAGCGCGTTGACGCGAAACATGGGATAGACATAGTCGCGGACGAACTCTTCAGTCAGGTCTTCAATAAAAATCTCTTCACATCCAAGCTGTGCCGCTTTCCTTTCGACTGCGTCAAGGTCCTCATTCTGACCGATGTCGGCGGTGAACGGGACAACATCATAGCCGCGAGCCTTCTGAAGCCAGCGCAGGATGACTGATGTATCCAATCCGCCGGAATAGGCGAGTACGATTTTCTTGGACATTATCGGTTACAAATTCAAATGGATGTCATGATGGAATCGAATCCAATTCGGGACAGAAATTATGCCATAAAGTGAGTTCATGTTTCGGGTGCGAGACTGGTCAGCTGTCGTCTCTGTAGGAGGAGTGTGGTGATCGGGTCTGAGAAATCGGAATCAAATTTGTTAGGTCTTTGCAAATTCATAAGAATCCATCACTGATACAACCATGCCGACCATCCAATTGTTTGAAGCGCATCGAACCGTGACAGATTGAAATTGTCTGGTGCTGTGAATTATCATAAGGGGATTGAATTCAAGGCTTGAAACAGTCTTAATTTTTACTCGGAGAGATCATAATGAAAAACCCACTTGACTCTATAGCCGGTACTATCATTTCGGGATTGGTGCTGACTGTAATTCTTTATTTGTTCGCCAGCGGATTCCTTTCCGCCGGTGCGACGTAATCGGTTCAAATCTTGAATCTGTACAATCTAATTCAAAAGGTGAAAAAATGGATTTATTGATTGACCGATGGCTGCACATTCTCGCTGGTGTAACCTGGGTGGGATTACTTTATTATTTTAATTTTGTGCAGGTGCCCGGTCTGGCAGCCGCCAAAGCCGACGGCACTGCGCCCGGCATCACAAAACATATAGCTCCGAGAGCGTTGCTGTGGTTTCGTTGGGCAGCGGTGGCCACTTGGCTGACAGGTGCCTACTATCTCGCCCGATCAGGCACATTCATGGATGCTTTCATCCTTCAGGGACCGCATGCGTATCTTGGTATCGGTGCGTGGCTTGGAACGATCATGCTGTTCAACGTTTGGGTGTTGATTTGGCCGAATCAGAAAAAAGTGCTTGGGATGGTTCAGGCTTCTGACGAGGAGAAGGCAAAAGCGGCGCGTGTCGCACTGCTGGCATCGCGAACAAACACAATGCTGTCCATTCCGATGCTATTCTTCATGGTGACCGGTTCTATCGCACACTTTGGGATGTTTTGAGTGTTCCGATCGGTCAGCGACTGAAATTTATCTAGCTCACAGACCGGTTTATGTGCCGGTCTGTGTTTTTTATTCGGCTCCGCCGATTATCGATGGTCATGGCAAGGCATTTTCTCAATCTGAGCGACCTACAAGCCCCGGAAATTCGATCGTTGATTGAACGCGCGATTGAACTCAAGTCGATGTGGCATCAACATCTGTCAAGTCCGCAAGTCATGCGTAACAGAACCATCGCACTGGTTTTCGAGAAGTCCTCGACAAGAACTCGCATTTCTTTTGAGACTGCAGCACATCAACTGGGCGGTGACGCAATATTTCTGGCTCCCGGGGATACGCAGCTCAATCGCGGGGAATCCGCGGCAGATACTGCCCGTGTACTGTCTTCCATGGTTGATCTGATTGTTACCCGCACAGGTTCACACGATACCGCCGAAACCTACGCGAAATTTTCGACTGTACCCGTCATCAACGGACTCAGCGATGCTTATCACCCATGCCAGCTTTTAGCCGATCTTCAGACGATTCAGGAAGTAAAAGGTGGCATAGACGGGTGTTCGGTTGCTTGGGTCGGCGATGGAAACAACATGTGTGTCACGTGGGCGATTGCTGCAACCCTGTTGGATATTGACTTGCGCATATCCACACCTGCGGAATATGCGCCTAACCCCGACCTGATCGGAGACTGCGACTTCAGCCGGATTCAGATTTGTCCGAATCCAATCGAAGCGGTGCAGGGTGTCGATGTGGTTGTAACTGATACCTGGCTGAGTATGGGTCAGGAAGACGACAAGACAGAGAAGCTTGCGGCGTTCGAGTCGATGCAGGTTACATCCTCGTTGATGGGCAATGCGGCCGATGACGCTGTTTTCCTGCACTGTCTGCCAGCGTACCGGGGTTTGGAGGTGCAGGCTGAGGTGATTGACGGACCGCAAAGTGCTGTCTGGCAGGAAGCGGAAAATAGGCTGCATGCGCAAAAAGCACTGATAGAGTTGTTGCTGTCGGCCTGAGACTGGCGAGACTAAATTTGATTCCGCCAAAAAAATTGATGGCTCATCGACCGAACTCCGCCCCATAACAGATTTCGGGGCTCGTGGAAATGTAGAAAATCAGGTGCGGAAACTGCCCGCAGGACGATACTGTGTTTCGCCCGATCTGGGATCGAGGTAACATTACCGGTGACGCAATCGTTTTTGGTAGTCAAGCCGTCGCCGGTCATCTCCCAGCGGCCATTGCCCCTCCGGCTGACGTTTGGCAAGTTCGTCGTAAATTTCAACCTCATTGAATCCGCATCGTCTTGCCTTCGTATACTGATCAGCCAAGATATGCCCGAAAGCTCTGAGACGTCCTTTGTAACCGAGGAGGCGCAGCTGCCGCGCCAGAGTAAAACCTCGTCCATCGACATGCGTTGGAAACGGGATTCGAATTAGTGCGATCTGATCGAGAATGGACGCCAATTCTTCTGGCTCAAGCGTATTCGGCACATCAATTGCAACACCCGGAGCGATGGCACTTGTGTCGACACTATTCCAATCCAGAATTTCTTGACTCCAATCATCGAGAGAGAATCCGTTGTCATTTACTATGGTAGGCATGGTTCGGGCCGCTATCGCGGCAGTCTTGCAAAAACAATTCTCATCACAAAACGGCTTTAGTTGTCACTAAGCTGCGTGTCTGCGTCGAGTGGGTCTATTTCCTTCCGGATAAAGGGCTTGCTTGAAAGGTTCGATTCCGATACGCAGATAGGTTTCAAGAAACGTTTCTGACCTATCCTTTCGAATCTGCAAGTAGGTGTCGACTACACGTTCCAGCGCAGGAATCAGTTCGTCAACACTCAGTCCAGGTCCGGCACGATCACCCAGTCTTGCAGTTTCCGTCCCATCCCCGCCAAGTGTGATCTGATAGTTTTCCACACCAGCCCGATCCAGCCCGAGAATTCCGATGTGCCCGACGTGGTGATGTCCGCATGCATTAATGCATCCTGAAATCTTTATCTTCAGCGGACCAATGTCATGCTCAAGTTTCAATTCGTCCATCCTGGTGGCAATGTGTTGCGCGATCGGGATGGAACGAGCAGTCGCCAATGAACAGTAGTCCATACCCGGGCAGGCGATGATGTCAGACACTAGACCGACATTTGCAGTTGCGAGTCCAACTTTACGCAAGGCAAAGTAAACTTCCGGAATATCTTTCTTGTGGACATGAGGCAGTATCAAATTCTGTTCGTGACTGACGCGAAGCTCATCGTGTCCAAATTTTTCGGCTAAGTTGGCCACAACCCGCATCTGTTCTGAAGTGGCATCACCCGGAGTCTCTCCATGCGCCTTCAAAGAGATTGTGACAATGCTATAGTCCGGATTCCTGTGAGGGTGCAGATTGGTCTCGACATATCCACGAAAAGTCAGGTCGCTACTCAAGGTGAGGTTGAATGCTTCAGTTGATGCTTCGATGTAGTTCGGTTCTGCAAAAGCTGCCTTAATTTCGCCTAACATCTGCTGGTCTGCACCATCGAATACTTTGCGCTGGACCTTGAACCGATCTTCAACCAGGTTACGAATGGTATCAATACCATGTTCGTACACGGTTATCTTGACTCGCGCCTTGTATTTGTTGTCACGCCGTCCGAGTGCATTGTAGACTTGCAGTATTGACTCAACATACGGAAGCAAATCCCGCTCCGGCAGAAATTCTCGGATTACCTTGCCAATCATCGGTGTCCGACCGAGACCGCCGCCTACAACGACTTCATAGCCTATTTCACCCGCCTCATTACGCAGCAACCGCAATCCGATGTCATGTGCCCTGGTCACTGCACGATCGACTGGAGAACCAGTGATTGCAATTTTGAATTTGCGAGGAAGATAGGCGAATTCCGGATGGTCAGTTGACCATTGTCGCAGTAATTCCGCGGTCGGGCGCGGGTCCTGGATTTCATCCGCCGCCGCTCCGGCAAAATGATCAGCTGTTATATTCCTCACGCAATTACCCGAAGTCTGGATCGCATGCATTTCCACATCTGCGAGAGCATCAAGAATGTCCGGCACGTCTCGCAGTTTCGGCCAGTTGTACTGAATGTTCTGTCGCGTTGTGAAATGGCCATAGCCCTTATCCCAACGTTCTGCGATCCATGCGAGCTGCCGCATCTGTCGGCCGTTAAGCGTTCCATAGGGAATTGCAACTCTCAGCATGTATGCATGGAGTTGGAGGTAGAGTCCATTCATTAATCGAAGCGGCTTGAATTCATCCTCCGTGAGAGAACCATCAATCCGACGTTCGACCTGTTGCCGAAACTGACTTACTCGACTGTTGACGAAGTCCTTGTCAAATTCACTGTATCTGTACATTATTCAATAGTGCTCCTGTTTGCCGTGTTTGTAATTGGATGGGCCGCGTGCCCTGAACGCCTCTCGAAAATGTGACGGAGAAGGACGTTTGCCGGCATCCGCAACGGCATCAGCCAAATAAGGTTCTACAATCTCGTCCTGTTGCCGTTGTGCAGATTCCAAAGCCGCGTTCGCTTCCTTTTCGTCGATGATCAACCACGCCGCGCGAAGTTCCCGGGTCCATTCACCGCGAGAGGCCAGGTAGATTACGTCCCCCTCCAAAAGGTGGTTGGCTGTCAGTATCTTGGGCGTAAACGGACGAGACATTAGACCGCCCTCTGCTTCAAGCTGTCTTTGGGGTTGATGGAATGCGACCGGGTTCGCGCAGCAAGACCAAGCAGAATAAGAACAGGGCCGAAGAAATTGTATTCCTCCAAGATATCAGACAGGTCAATCAGTGTTGTTGAAACAGTCTTTTGAGCTGGCAGCGATGCATTCTCAATGATTGTAACCGGGGTCGACTCCAATGCGCCCTGCATCAGCAGACGTCCTTGAAGAAACCTTGCGGCACGCTTGCCCATATAGATTGCCGTGACCGTCGTCGACTTGGCCAACCCCGCCCAATCCTGTTCCGTAAATCCATTTGTATCATGTCCGGTAACAAACCGAACTTCCGAGTTTCGATTTCGCCTGGTCATCGAAACGCCCATGGCGGCTGCGGCAGCTGTGGCTGCTGTAACACCAGGAATAATTTCCCACTCCAGCCCAGCGGTTTCTAGGGCATCCACCTCCTCATCGAGTCTTCCAAAGATCGTCGGATCTCCAGACTTCAGACGCACCACATGAAAACCTGCGTACGCATGTTCAACCAATAATCGGTTAATGTCTTCCTGCTTCACGGATGGGCCATATCCAGTCTTGCCAACACCAATAATGACCGCTTCCCTTCTCGCAAGCTCTAAAACTCCCTGTGGTACCAGGCGGTCATGAACAACAACGTCAGCATCGTGAAGCTGGTTGCGAGCCTTAAGCGTCATGAGTTCGGGATCACCCGGGCCTGCACCGACAATCGAAACCCTGCCGGCCTGCAAGCAATTACCTTGATGGGTTTCCAGTAAGTTCTGGAACTGTTCACGTACAAGAGACTCTCCGCCATGCGTAAGTGCCTTTGGACCAACTCGACAATAAAACTCCGACCAGAAATTGCGTCTGGGCTTACCGGCAGGCAGCCTGTTCGCCTGAGTGCGCAGCGTCTTTCCGATCCGTGCCAGGGGGCCGACAGATTGCGGCAACCTCTCTTCCAGATCTCTCTTGATCTGACGCGCAAGTACCGGTGCGGCTCCCTCTGTGCCGATCGCCACCACAACGGGGTCTCGATCAACAATGGCCGGAGTAATGAATTCGCTTTGTTTCAGATCGTCCACAATGTTGACAAGAACATCCAGCCTACGACCTATTTCTGCCGCTCTGGCGTTTTCATTTGCATCATCACTACCGCAATACAACAATGTCGCGCCTTGAACGTCCGCAAATTCAACGCGGCGTTCGTAGTAGCTAATCCTCCCCTGAGCCGCGAACTCTCGAATTTTCGCGTGTGGGTTGATTCCGAACACAAGAATTTGCGCCTCTGTTTTCATAAGGAGCAACAACTTGCTTACTGCGGTCTGACCAGCGCCCGACACGACGACGCGCCTGGATTCAAGATTCAAATATATGGGGAAGCTTCTCATGTTTAGGTCCGTCTGCCCACAAGAAGTGATGAATGAGTTAGGATTGACTATTTTAGATTATTTATTCTAATATAAAAGAATAAATTTAGAGAAATAAAAAATATTTCTAATATTTATATATTTTAAGTAATATTTGGCTCAGTTACGCATCATGCGATATGCCTCAACTGTGATTAATTGACACAGAAAACCGGTTAGGGTTGTGGAAGAGTTGACCCGCTGTTGATGGATGGCCTGGTTAAATGGGTAGGAGTGATGGTCTGATAGAGCGGGGCGAACAGGCTATCTTGGACTCTGCATCAATTCGTAGAGTCTTTGAACAGGCCGCAAATCAGCGTATAGCTGCCAAACAAAAAATCCACCCGCATTGCTTTTGCGATACGGGTGGAGAAAGAGGAAAGATATTTGTCAGTAGGCTGGTTCGGCGGTGCTGATCTGCTCTCGCATCATCCGCATCGCTTTCTCTTCGATCTGTCGGATTCGTTCAGCACTCACCCCGTATTTGGAGGCGAGGTCCTGCAGCGTCGATTTACTGTCGCTGAGCCATCTCTTGACGATGATGTCTCTGCTTCGCTCGTCGAGAGATTCCAGGGCTTGCTTGAGTTGTTCGCTTCGCTGCGACTTATCGAGATCACTTTCGTAGATGTGTTCGGGATTGTAGCGCATGTCGCCGATATAGGCGGATGGTGCGCTGAAAGTCTCATCGCTGTCTGACTCGTCGGGATCACCGTCGAACGAAACAGATGTTCCATTCATGCGGATTTCCATTTCCCGAACGGTTTCAACCGGTACATCCAAGTCGCTCGACAATTTTTCAATTTCGGCTTCACTCATTGCCTCCAGGCTTGCGCGATGCTTACGGAGATTGAAGAAGAGTTTTCTGTGAGCCTTGGTTGTGGCGATACGGACGATCTTCCAGTTCTTCAGAATGAAATCGTAGATTTCCGCCTTGATCCAGTGTACCGCAAATGACACCAGTCGAACATTGCGGTCGGGCTCATAACGCTTGACCGCCTTCATGAGTCCGATGTTACCTTCCTGAATCAAGTCGCTGAGGGGTATGCCGTAACCTGCAAATCCCCGCGCGATTCGAACGACAAACCTCAGATGAGACAGCACCAGTTGTCGCGCTGAATCCAGATCGTTGTCTTCATAATAACGTGTGGCCAGTTCCTGCTCCTGTTCTGCGGTCAGGACTGGCTGGGCATTGACAGAAGCCAAGTATGACGATAGATCGCCACCCTGAAAATTAGTCGATACCGGGAATTTCTGTTGCATATTGGGTACTAAATTCACGTTTTCCATTTCTCCATTTTATACCACGAATTAGCACTCGTTGCAAGAGAGTGCTAACAACAATTCTTTGAACACTTCTTTCGGTTCTATTGAATGTGGGGATACTCTGACAAAATTCAATAGGCAAGTCAGTTATTTGATGCGGCAAGTCTGTATAGACAGATTTTGACCGTGATTCTGGACGCGATCCAGCTGATGGCGCACACAGAAAAGGTGATCGCAAGCCAGAGCCGCCAGGTCAGGCCGGTGATTCGGAAAGGGCTGGCATAAAGGTCTGCCAATTGAGCGACATACGGCTCCAGAGTCAGTCGAATTGCTTCGATAATCACCGCGGCTATCGCGACTCCAAGCAGGCTCTGCATGACAGCGATATAGACAAAAGGACGACGGATGAATGATCTGGTTCCCCCAATCTGGTCAATCACCATGATCTCATCCTGCCGGCTGGATATTGACAATCTGGTCGTATTGCAGATCAGCAGCACCGCTGCTGAAATGAGCAGAATCGACACGATGGTGAAAACTATATTGACGAGTCCGATAATCGAATAGAACCGTCTGAGCCACTCAAAGTCGACTTCCACGGCGTCAACCAGCTCGAGTTCCCGGAGGGAGGTTGCCAGCTGCTGAATTTGGTCTGGATTGGATTTCGATTCCGGTGGCCGAACGATCAATACAGTAGGCAGCGGGTTGTCGGGAACATACTTGATGATGGACTCAATTCCAGTAATCGATTCGAATTCTTCCAGTGCCTCATCGGCCGTGATGACGCTTACCTGGCTCACTTCGGGCAACTGCCGGATGCTCGCACCCAGTTCGGCAATCGATTCTGCCGAAGCGGCTTTTGACAAAAAAAGTGTGATTTCCGGCGTATTCTTCACAAATTCGGTAGCGGATTTCAGATTGACTGACAACGTGTACAATCCGAGCGGCAGAGACAGAACGATACCGACCGATGTAACAGTGAACAGTGTGGCCAGACGTGCTCGCCACATTCTGCCGAGACACGAGACGAATGTTCGCAGGTGGAGAAAGAAGAATCTCGTCATTTCGGGACCGGCACTTCAGCGGGGAAGCAATATGCCTTTCTGCAACTCGAACACAAGATAATTCTGTCCGACGTAGTGGTGCCGATCATGTGTCGCGACAATGATCGTGGTCTCATATTGAACAAGGCGTTTGAATATACCCATAATTTCGTCGCCGAGTTCCTTGTCGAGGTTTCCAGTCGGCTCATCCGCGATGATCAGTTGTGGACGGCCGACAATCGCTCTGGCGATACCCACGCGCTGCTGCTCACCGCCCGACAATTGAATCGGATAGGATTTCTCTTTGCCGAGCAGTCCGACCATTTCCAGCGCGGCGGAAATACGCCGTTGTGCCTTCTTCGAATCGGTATACGTGACCGCGAGTGGCAAACCTACATTCTGACTGACAGTACGGTCAAACAGCAGTTTGTGGTCCTGATGTACCACCCCAAGAGTTCGTCTGAAAAAGGCAATCTGATTGCCGGTCAGAGATGAAAGATTTCTGTCGTTGACAAACACATGACCGTGAGTGGGTTTTTCCTGCAGTGTGATCAGCTTGATCAGTGTGGATTTGCCGGCACCCGAGTGTCCGGACAGAAAAACCAGCTGATTGGGTTCGATTGCGAAACTGATGCTTCGAAGAGCGGTTTGCCCGCTCGGATATTGCTTGCTGACGTTGGAGAAACGAATCATCGCCTACGATTGTGACCGAGTGTTTTCCACACCTATCAGTGAGTCGGCGAAATTTCGGGCATCGAAAGATGCGATGTCATCAATTCCCTCACCCAGCCCGATAAACGGGATGGGTAATGAGAATTTCTGTGTCAAAGAGACAACGATACCGCCTTTCGCGGTACCATCCAGTTTGGATACACAAATTCCGCTCAGTGTCGCGTGTCGATGAAAATGTTCCACCTGTGAAATTGCATTCTGGCCGGTTCCGGCATCAATCGTGATCAGAGTCTCATGGGGTGCTGTCGATTCAATTTTCCCGATAACCCGGCGAATCTTGCCCAGCTGGCGCATCAGATCATCTCTTGTCTGCTGTCGCCCGCCTGTGTCGGCCAGCAGAATTGAGCATTTTCTTCCGATTGCCGCATGCAGTGCGTCGTGTGCGACCGCAGCCGGGTCGGCACCGGCGGATTGTGCGATGACCGGAACTGCCAGGCGTTCACCCCAAGTCTGCAGCTGCTCGATTGCGGCGGGCCGGAAAGTGTCGCAGGCTGCCAACATGACAGAATGGCCTTTTTGCTTGTAGTGGTTGGCAATTTTTGCACAGGTGGTTGTCTTACCGACACCATTGACACCCACCATCATGATGACGACAGGCGGTGAATGTCGCTCGATTTCCAACTTCTGTTCGGCCACACTGAGCAGTTGCTCCACTTCCCTGCAGACAAGCGAGGCTACCTGCTCTCCCGATACTGTGGATCGCTTGATGGATAACCGGACAGATTCAATAATCTTTTCGCTTGCTTCAAACCCGATATCACCGAGAATCAGTGCATCCTGCAAGTCATCAAGTTGATTTGCATTGACTGGTTGGGAACTCGAAAACAATGACATAAGCTGGCTGGTCAAAGATTTCCGAGTCTTGCTGAGCACCCTATAAAAACTGATTTTTTTGTTTGACTCTTCTGTCATCACTTTTTCTTGCCGTGTTCCTTTGAAAGACTTGCCAGGAAATCAGAAGACGAGCGCCACTCTCGTTGGTGCCGCCCTATACACTTCGATTGGGAGAGTGTTCCGCACCTTCAATCTGGACCGTTGTACTCGATTACTGCCTACCCGGGGGCACGATCGAAATTATTGAATTGGATACTTCGTTGGTAGAGATACGGCATCACTGTGCCAGACTGGAATTACCTGGTCGAATCATTGCTTCAACGAGGTATCCACAGGGAACAATATACAAAATGTTCGAGAAATTGGTGTTGATTTGACGAAAAATTTCATACAGGCTCATGCAGTCGACGAAGCGAGTGAGAGTCGTCCAGTTTTGATCGCCGACCTGCAGCAATCGAATCTCACTGGGACGGCTTGGAAACCGATGATACGGAATTGGACCAAGAATTCTTGGGAAAATTCAAATGACTACCATTTACAGATCCATTCGTTTTCGACTTCCGGGCAGGGAGGAAAGCGGTCCCTTAGAATGTCGCTCAACTTTTTTCTGATTGCGGCAGTATCGCACTCACTATACATGTTGAATTGCTCTGAAGGGTCTTCTGCCAGATGGAACAGCTCTCCCCATTCCGGAAAATTCGGATACAACGTCAGGCGCCACTCGTCAGTACGGACTGTCTGGTTGTAAACGTCTGATCGCGAAGTGGGGTGATATTCTCCAAAATCGTATTCCCGGAATGACAGTGATTGCTTCGTGAGAAGCGGTACCATGCTGACCCCATCGAAGTTGTGATCGCGTCCGGATATGCCGGCCAGATCGAGAATTGTCGGAGCCAGGTCAATATGACTGGTCATGGTGTCGACAGTGGTTTTTGACGGAATACCGGGGCCTTGCATCACGAATGCAACCTCAGTAAGTTGGCGGTAGGGCGGCGGACCTTTGTGGAGCAGACCGTGGTCCCCCAGCAACTCACCATGGTCCGAGGTGAACATTACAATCGTGGTATCTGAGAACCCGATTCGAATCAGCGTCTGCAACAGTCGTCCGACCTGATCATCGATCATTTCGATCATGGCATGGGTATAGGCGATGGCAAGCTGCATTGATTCATCGCTGATCGAATCCGTGGTGATCATTGAACCGGCCTCCAAGTCTGTCCGTGCCATCCAGTAAAGTTCTCTGAATCCTTGGCCTTTGGGATACAGTTCACCGTAATAGGGTAGCTGGCGACGCCGCTCTTCTTCTGACGGTCGTGATACCGGCATGGCAGCTGGATCATACCGCTCAGCATAGGCTACCGGTGGATCAAATGGATGATGTGGGTCCGGATAGGAAACGAATAGAAAGAATGGTTCTGATTCGGTCGATGTTTGCTCTAAAAACGATACCGCCCGGTCGGTGATCCAAGAGTTGTAGTGGTGTTCAACCGGCATCGCGGAGCGCCAAATCTCGTCCAGGTCGGCCGGCGGTGGCTCAGGCGTTTTCAAAGGCTCAAGCAGTGACACCGATTCGCGGTGGTTATTGTGTAACCAACATGCGTAGTGTCCCGCAATCTGTGCGGTATCTGATTCTCCGAGAAGAAGATCCACTGTTTGGTATCCATAATATGGACCTTTCCAGTCAGTCGATTCCGGTAGAGTCCAGAATGCTCTTGAATCCGGCATGTGGTATTGTTCAGGTGCCAGCAGGGGTTGCAGATGTTGTTTGCCGACACCATGTGTCCTGTAGCCGGCTGCTGCCAGGGTATTTGTGACCACAGGAACATCGTCGGGCAAAGCCATGCCGTTCATTGCCAGCCTGTGGTGACGAGGATATAGGCCGGTGATCATGGTCGCCCGACTTGGTGAACAAATTTGCATCGGCGTGCTGTGTCGCCGAAAGCGAGTGCCCTTGCCGGCAATGCGGTCGATATTCGGAGTTCGTGCGTGCTGGTTGCCTGCGCATCCGAGACTGTCTGATCGTTGCTGGTCAGTACAGACAAGCAGGAAATTCGGCTGGCTGTTCACTCCAAGTCCGAAACGCAAGCTGTCGCATCGGGTGATATCGACATGCGTATATTATTGAGTCACGATGTGGTTCACAGATTGAGCTGTGCAGATGTGTGGCAATGCACTCGTTTCAGATGTTCTCGTTGCCTGAGCGAGACTGAAAATTGGATCCGCTATGTTTCAGAGTTTTTTTGAAATGGTCCAAGCTTGGAATAGGCTTCAAAAAAAACGGACTTAGAAGTGAACACGTAGCAACAAACCTGGTAATTGGAGGACTGATCAGTTACAGCCCTCCGAATTACCAGCGTTAAAGCTATGGTGTTGATCTATCCGGTCAGATTTGATCAACCAATCTTTTGATGTGGCCGATTCGGGCATGGACCTCCTCTTCCATCAGCCGTATTTCGTTGATCAATGCCTCCTTATCCGCCATAGTCGACTTTTTGCTCTTTGTCAGGCGATCCAACTCCGCTACGGCGTTTCGCAGTTCTGCGGAACTTTCAAACATGACCTGTGCTTGCCCGGATCCACTGTCCACCAAAGTGGATTTCTTAAGCTGTGGAAAGCGGTACTTCCTGGTTACAGGTAACAGAGAGCCCTTTTTCCGATCATATATGATCCGAAGAATGTCCATCTGATCGACTGAATACAGCTCATAACGAACAATTTCTTCAGGCTTCCGAATACCCATCTTGGTCAGTGCTTCATACTCCATCATGATTTCTACCTCCGCAAAGTGTTAAACGCGAGCTTTCAGGGATTCGTCAACCAACTTCTCGTATCCTCGGAGAATCTGTTGAGTTTGCTGCTCCGCTTCAGTCAGTTCTTCCACAGTCCGGTGGCAAGTGATCTGGTGTCCACCTTCCAGTTCACGAATCGGCGGAACCTGTCTGTCGCAGGTGCCGTCGATACCCATTGGACATCGATTGTAGAACGGACATCCGACCGCCGTAATTTCCACTCCCTTGGCTATGCCAACAGCCATTTCCCGTTTTTGCATCGTGTCTTCCAACCAACCGATACGTAGTTCGGGAACCGAGCTGATCAGCAATCGCGTATAGGGATGGAACGGCGGTTCAAGTACCTCGTCGGTGGGTCCCTGTTCCACAACCCTGCCGGCGTACAACACGACGATTTCGTCGGCAAATGATGCCACCGTTGAAAGGTCATGACTGATGAATACAAACGATACACCCGTCTTGTCTCTCAAGTTGGTGAGCAGTTTGATGACATTCGCACCGACAATGCTGTCCAAAGCGGATGTCACCTCATCGCACAGCAAGACCTCGGGATTGGCTGCCAGAGATCGCGCCATATTGACCCGCTGTTTCTGACCTCCTGACAGCTCCATCGGATAACGGCTGGCGAATTCCGCGGGCAGTTCGACCATTTGCAGAATTTCTGCCACTTTGGCATGTTTTGCCTTGCCCCTGATTCCGTGGTAGAACTCAAGCGGTCGCCCCAATATCTGACCGATGGTCTGTTTGGGATTCAGCGCGGTATCCGCCATTTGAAATACGAACTGAATCTTTTGCAGTTCTTCGCGCTTGCGATCGAGCAGACTGCCTTTGAGCTGTGCGTCTTCGAGTTTTACCGTACCCTTGGCTTGCGGCAGTATACCCGCCATGACTCGAGCCAGAGTGGATTTTCCACAACCTGACTCACCGATCACACCAACCACATGAGCGTTCTTGACATCAACCGAAACGTCGCGAAGGATCGTGATTGCCGGTTCGCCGTCGACAATACCACCATAACCGGCGGTCATGTCCTCAACTGACAACGCTGGGACATCACGATCGTATTCCGCACCGACTGCGGTTCCCATTCCCGACGTAGGCTTGGGTCGCACAGCATCCATCAGGCGTTTTGTGTAAGCGTGGCCAGGATTGTTGATAATCTTGTCCGCACTTCCTTGCTCCATGATTTCTCCACCGTACAGAACCACGATATGATCTGCAATTTGAGCCACCACCGCGAGATCGTGGGTGACATAGATCGCAGCGGAATTCTCCTCGCGTATGACCTTCTTGAAGGCTTTCAGCACTTCGATCTGTGTCGTCACGTCCAACGCAGTTGTCGGCTCATCCAGCACCATCAAATCCGGGTTTCCGCATAGCGCCATAGCCGCCATCAACCGTTGCAACTGCCCACCCGACACCTGGTGCGGATAGCGGTACCCGATTCGGTCAGGGTTCGGCAATTCCAATGCATGATACAGCTCCAGCGCTCGTTCGTTGGCCTCTTCCTGGGTTTGAATTCCGTGAAGAACCGCGGATTCCGTCACCTGCTCATTGATGGTGATGGCAGGATTGAATGTCGCTGCCGCACTCTGAGCCAGGTAAGCCACATGGGCACCCCGAATCTGGCGCTGTCGCAGCGGTGCTGCGGTGAGCACGTCCTCGCCATTCAACAGCACCTGACCGCCGGTAAACTCCAGCCCGGGTTTGGTATATGAAAGTGAAGCCAGGGAGATCGTTGTTTTACCCGACCCTGATTCGCCGATCAACGCAACAACCTGACCTTTGTAAATGTCAAATGTGACACCCTTGACGATTTGGATTTCCTTCTTCTCATCATTGTAGGCACTGATTCGAAGATCCTTGACTTCCAGTAATTTTTCAAGTTTTTGTTCGTTCATTGGACTACACCATTTTCTTGGCCAGACTGCCGCCGGATTTGGCGGAAATATCATCCACGATCAGATTGATCGCGATTGTGAACGACGCAATGGCAAACGCAGGCCAGACCGCGGCCCATGAGTTGTAGGTCAACCCGGCGAGGTTTTCCCTCACCATGCTGCCCCAGTCCGCCTGGGGTGGTTGCACACCGAGTCCGAGGAAGCTCAGGCTCGATATAAACAGTACCACAAACACGAGACGCAGACCGAAATCTGTCGCCAGCGGCATTGCCGCGTTCGGCAAGACTTCGGATTTTATAATCCACCAAAGCCCTTCACCTCGCACTCTGGCCGCTTCCACGAAATCCTGCACCATAATGTCCAGGCCCAAGGCACGGGCGATTCGGAACACACTGGAAGCATAGATGATTCCAGCGATGATCACCAGTATGGGAATTGAGGAGCCGAACGCCGCAATCGCGATCAGCCCCAGCATAATCGATGGCAGCGCCAGGATGGCATCATTGGCCCGGCTGATAATCATATCCACCCAGCCTCCTCTGACCGCCGCAGCAATTCCGAGGGTGATACCGATCGCATAGGCCAAGAATGTGGAGGCCAAAGATATACCAATTGTCATGCGTGCTCCCCAGAGAACCCGGGAGAGCGTATCCCTACCAAGGTAATCGGTACCAAGGTGGAATGAGCCATACTCATTGGAATGGGCATCCATGAAGCTATCGTCTCCATCCATGTCCATTTCGTGGAACGGAGCCACGAACGGACCGATGACTGCAATCACCATCCAGAAGACGACAATCGCGGTTGCGATCTTGCCGGTCCAGGATAGTTTGATTTTCCGTTTGGGCGGTGCGTCTGGCAGTTCATCGAATTTATCGAGCTTGTCAACGACATCCTGCCCAACTTCTACATTTTGTTTTTCAGGTTCATTCATTGCCATCTCTCCTTATTTCGGATGCCGAAGTCGTGGATTGGAAACAATCGATCCGATATCCGCAATCAGAATCAGAAGGACGTAGGTGCCGCAAAAGATCATGGCGCATGCCTGAACCAAGGGCAAATCCCGAGTCTGTACGCCGTCAATCATCAACTTGGCTAGACCCGGATAGGAAAAAATTGTCTCGACGATCACCACACCGCTGACCAGGTAGGCCAAGTTCAGCGCAATCACGTTGACGATCGGGCCGATCGCATTGAACAATGCATGACGCAGAATAATTCGTCCGCGAGGTATGCCTTTGAGAATCGCCATTTCGATATAGGGGGAATTCATCACATTCAGAATTCCCGCTCGCGTCATCCGTATCATTTGAGCAGATACAACGATTACCAGGGTAATGATCGGCATCGCCAAACCACCCAGCAGTTCGAAGAATGTCATTTCGTCCCGCAACAATGCTGTAGATGGCAGCCATTGCAGGTTAACCGCAAGGATGAGCACCATCAGTGTGGCAACAAAAAATTCGGGTACTGAAATTGTGGCCAATGTACCGAATGTGACAGTCCGGTCCAGCCAGGTTCCAGGGTGCATGGCCGCCCACAGACCCAGAACTATTGAGATCGGGATGGAGATTCCGGCTACAAGCCCAGCCAGCATCATGGTGTTGCCGAACCGCCCGGCAATCAGATCTGAAATTGCCGCACCGCCAGCTTTGGAGGTGCCCAGATCACCGGTTGCCATGTCGCCTAACCAGCCGAAGTAGCGCATATAAGCGGGCAAATCAAGCCCGAGTTCAGCACGCAAAGCGGCCAGAGTCTCGGGTGTCGCACTTTGACCAAGCACAATCTGCGCGACATCGCCGGGCAGAATACTGGTCATGATGAACACGATCACCGAAACTACAAACATGGTTGCGAGGCCGATCCAGACTCGTCGCAATGCCATTTGTAGCATCATAGTTTTTGTCCTCCTTCTATTTTCATTCTACGCAGATTCAAAATTAAAAGGTCTGCACTGGATTCCAGCGCAGACCTTCATTTCTGCTTTTTGAAAGCCTGCACTGTTACATCAGGCAAGCCAGACGAATTCCGGCCATTCGCAACCGCCGAGCTGTCCAGTTGGCACGGTTGGCACACCCATGACATTGTTGGTGATACCGTCATTGATATTGGAAAACGCCGGGATAACCATGCCGCTGCCATTATGAATCAGTGTCTGCATTTCGCACATCATCTCATGACGCATGGCAGGATCAGTTACCGACAAAACCGATTGCAGGAGCTCACCCATACGATCATTGTTCCAATAGGTGTCGTTCCATGCGGCACCCGGTCCAAACTGGATAGCCATTTGAGACTGGGCGGTAGGTCGCATATTCCAGGTCACCACGTTAAGGGGTTCCTGCATCCAAATTGCGCCCCAATAGCCATCAGTCGGCACTTTCTTCAGCTGGAGATCAAAACCGATCTTGGCGCAGTTGGCCTGAGCCAGCAGACATGCTTCCTCGATTCCAGGTGCAACCGGAGCAACATAAAGCTCGGCCGAACTGTAACCGGATTTCTCGAAGTGAAACTTCGCCTTGTCCGGATCAAATTCCCGCTGCGGAAGTTCGCTGCAGAAGTCCGGTCCGTGAGCGGCAGAGATGGGCGTGTCGTTGGCGACAGTACCTTTGCCTTTGAGAATTCGCTTGACGACACGTTTACGATCCTGAATGTACTGCATGCCCTTGACAAAATCGTCACTCATTCCAGGTTCGGCATTTTTGAGAACGCAGATTCCAAGCTGCAAAGCCGCGGGAGTGGAGAGCAGGGTTACACCGTCGGCTTCCTCAATCTGACGGAATGACTTCGCATCGACCGAGGTCATCAGCTGAACATCACCGGCCAGCAACGCATTGACCCGGGCCACCGGATCGGTTATTGCGGTAATTTCAATTACATCAAGGTTTGCGCCTTCCCGCCAGTAATTCTCGTTCCGAGAGTGTACGGACTTCACACCGGGTTCGAATGAATCCAAGACGAACGGTCCGGTACCGATTCCATCGCCAGTTGTCCCGTTTTTGACGATCTTAGTCTGAAAAAGACCGAGCAGCGTCGGCAAGTCTGAATTCGGCGTATTGAGGGTACACTTGACTTCGTGTGAATTTACCTTCTTCCATTCCTGAATGGATGCAAGAACGGATTTGATGACTGACAGCGAGTCATCGCCCATATGGCGATTCATGCTGTAGACCACGTCATCTGCGGTGAATGGCGTACCATCGTGAAACACTACACCTTCGCGCAATTTGAGTGTCCACTCGGTCGCGTCAGCGTTCGGTTCAATGGTTTCAGCCAATTCCCCTGATGTTGTCAAATCATTGTTATGTTGAATCAGACTGTTGTAGGTTGCCCTGCCACGCGTGTAATCAATGGTCGACGTAAACAGTGGGGGATCCAATTGATCGTCCGGGCCGTGCAGGTTGGACGCCATCCGTACCGATCCGCCTTTCTTGGGCGTGGATGCCATTGCCTCTTTACCGGTAAACAGCAGATTTTGGGCTGCAACCAGGGAAACTCCGGTTACCGCCATCAGCTTCAGAACATCACGGCGGGTGAATCCGCCTTTGACCGTCTTTTCAACCAGGCCCTTTTCGTATGGAGACAAATCGGAGAATTTCAGTTCATCTAATTTGAACTCAGGTTTGACTTTATCTTTCATATTGATAATCCTTCCTTCAGAATTGGCTAATTTGATGATTTATCGAACAAACCGTATAGCCTCCACTGACGAACGAAATGACACTATTGCGTCGATCTACGCTTCAGTCCACAACAGTCAACCTTGGGCTATTCAACGGAATATTCAAGTTTCTTTTCCTCAATTTACCATATTGTTCTTGTTTGAAGCAAATTATTGATTTTGGACTTTTGCGTTTATTTCCAGATTTGTCGCAAACGGGAACCTCAATTCCAGACTATCACATCTTCAGAGTAGCAGCTGTGAGTGAGCAGTGTCGTCAATTTTAAATTAGTCTCGAGGCGTCGGACTCGATAGAGGTTGAAATTGCAAATCCCGTGGGTGGGGTTGATCAACGGAGGATGAATACGATGATCGATATTGACGAGATATTAACCGTCGATTAGTTGCGTGAATTCTCGATTGTACCTGCCCGTGGTTGCGGCGAATGGTTTTCGATCAGCGATCAACCAAAGGATTTGCGTCTCACCATCCGTCTTACAGTAAGGTATCGGAATATATTCGCTAATAGTTTGATTTCGTATCTGCATGGACGACAAATCTGACAATTCACTGGCTTTTCAAGCGGCCGCAGGTGATTCGGAAGCATTCGCTGAACTGCTTGAACGCCACTATGATCGAATTTACCGAGTCAGCGCGCGCATACTGTTCGGTGAAAATGAGTTGGCGGCGGACGTTGCACAGGAAGTGTGTTTGAAACTGCACGATAAAATGTCCAAGTTTCGAGGTGACAGCCAATTCACAACCTGGCTCTATAGAATCGTCGTCAACACTGCCTATGATGCATTGCGCGCCAAATCTGTTCGGGAGCGCATCGAGCAGAATTATGCGGAAACCATATCGCTCCATGTCACTGAGCACGGTTCTGAGACAGACGATTCGGGTTGGCTGTATATGGCTCTGAGTCAGCTGTCAGACAAATTACGCAGTACTGTGTTTCTTGTACTAGAAGAGGGGTTGACCCATGCAGAAGCTGGGGAGGTACTGCAAATTCCGGAAAAGACCGTGTCCTGGCGGATGCACGAGGTGCGCAGACAGTTGCGTGAGATGGCTGTTCGCAGGGAGGAAACGCGATGAATGACGACCTCGCACGGCTGAAAGACGCACTTCGCGCCACGATGCCTAAAGCAACTGCAACAGCTCGCGAACAGGCAATTTCGGCAGTATTGGAGCACTACAGCCGGCAAAGGCAAATCGAAAGTCCCTCAGATGACGAACTTGAAATGCTGAAGTCAGCGTTCCGCAACACAGTCCCACAGGCACCGACATCGGTTCGCAACAAAGCGATATCTGCTGCCAGGGAGGAATTTGACAGTCGTACCAAAGGAAATGGCGACGACAGACGTCTTATGGATAAAACGCTGAAATTCAGCGCTCTCATTTCATTCATAAGGAGACCAGTCATGCAAATTTCGCGTCCTTCTCTGGCACTCGTCGGCAGCACTGTCCTATTGGCAGTCGGAATTGTTTCCTATCAGATTGTGGTTACGACGTATTTACCCATGCAATCCACGCAATATAGCGAGATTGATTCCACCCAGTCCCCAAATGCATTTTTGTCTGAAAGTCTACAGATTGAATCTTCTGTCATGTCTCGTTCGTTGGATAAGAACAGACCAGAGCCGGAAATGTACTCAATGGAGCTGGGCATGTACTCAATGGAATCAGCCATGGATTCCGACATCTATGACAGCTATCAGACCGGCGTTCGTTTCAGGGAATTCAATTCCAATCCCGTTAAGTTGGTTGCCGAAGAGCCGGTTTCCACTTTTTCGATCGATGTTGATACTGCTTCATACGCTTTTTTGCGCGCAATGCTGCAGCAAGGCATTGTCCCACCCAAGGATGCGATTCGAACCGAGGAGCTTGTCAACTATTTCGACTACGACTATGCGCCGTCTGAAACAGCTGATCAGCCGTTCGCCACCCACGTGTCTCTGATGCCGTCACCCTGGAACCCGACAAACATGCTGATGCACATTGGTATCAAGGCATTTGAACCGGTCCGAACCGAAGCACCGCCCGCGAATCTGGTGTTCCTGATCGATACCTCCGGATCAATGGATCAACCGAACAAGTTACCGTTGCTGGTCCGTTCATTCAAGGTGCTGCTGTCCAATCTGGCACCGGACGACACAGTTGCGATTGTCGCCTACGCAGGATCTGCCGGAGTGGTTTTGGAGCCGACACCGGTTTCGCAGCGACGCAAGATTCTGGATAGTCTTGAAAATCTTTACGCGGGAGGTTCAACCGCCGGTGGTGAGGGAATTCGTCTGGCTTACAGTTTGGCGGAGCGGCACATGCAGTCAGATGGCGTCAACCGTGTTATCCTTGCAACCGATGGGGATTTCAATGTCGGCATGACTGATGTCGATGAGCTGGAGGAATTCATATCCCGCAAGCGTTCAAGCGGCGTGTTTCTGTCAGTTCTGGGGTTCGGACTGGACAACTACAATGATGAACTGATGCAGCATCTCGCCCAGAGCGGCAATGGCAATGCCGCATTCATCGATACGATTTCAGAGGCTCGCAAGGTGCTGGCGGAGCAGGTGACTTCGACACTGTTTGCGGTTGCAAAGGATGTGAAGATCCAGGTGGAGTTCAATCCCGCGCTGGTCAGCGAATATCGCCTGATCGGTTATGAGACACGCATGCTTGAACGGGAGGACTTTCGCAACGACAAGGTCGATGCCGGTGAAGTCGGTGCGGGACATGCGGTCACGGCCATCTACGAACTGACGCCGGCAGATTCAGACGCAGGTCTCATTGCTCCGAGTCGATATCAGGGCAATGAATCAAATCTGAACAGCAATTTCGACAACGAGTTCGCGTTTTTGAAAATCCGCTACAAACTTCCCAATGAGCAGTCGAGCACTTGGGTTTCGCAGCCGGTGACGGTCGATCACTACCATGAAAAGGCTGACTCGGTGCCGCGCGACGTGCGTTTTTCCGTGGCGGTGGCGGCCTTCGGCCAACTTCTGCGCGGTGGACTATACACAGATGAGTTCGGATATGACGATGTCATAGTCCTGACTAAAGATGCGATTGGCGATGATCCTTTCGGCTACCGCAATGAATTTATTCGGTTGGTGCGCATGGCTCAGGTGGCAGAACCTTCAGTTCCACCACAGACTGTCGAGCAACGGCTCTATGAGAGTGAATAGCGATTCTAACTTGAAATGCACAGGATTCGCGTTTGATGCGAATCCTGTGCTGTAAAGCCTTCCAGGAAGCTTGCCGTGATACACTACCAGCGGCGGTGGCGCGACACTGTCAGCCTCATTCGCATAGATCAGGCTCTGGTAATACAACAGTTGCTCCATCAGATTGCTGTCCGGCGAGGACTTGTGTTCCACGACCAGAGTAACGGACAAATTCTGACCCTCCTTCAAGCGTACCGACACAACCAGGTCGGCAAACCTGTGTGCAAGACGGTTGCTGTCGAGCCAGTCTCGCTTCTCAAACGCAATGGTCGCAAGATAGAAATGCCTCAGTTCATCGGTGCTGAATGCCAGTCTCAACAGTGCCTTGACCTGCTCGACGGAGTCAAACGAGGACCGAAAGAAATTACAGTGATGGTTTCCCGATTTTGTGCTTTCCCTGTCTGTACTGTCTGTCATGGACGCTCCCGGTCAGGTGTGAGGTTCAGCAGGTCATCGCAAAATTTCGTTTTCCTGTTCAGACGATCCTCCAACCAAAGCCCTGCAAGGGGAAGCGGAAAAATCTGTCTGTATACCACCCGAAAGTGACAGGTGCAGGAAAACCGAAGCTTCCGATGACCGCTGACTCAATCAGGTTGATGTCTCAGCCGCGCGTGTGACGCGGAACAACCTCAGTTTCGCGTTTTACACTCTTTCACAGAAGGCAGGGACACCACCATCGAGTGTTTATCGTCAAGAGTGGGTTCTATTGGTCGAAAAAGTCTGGCAGTGATGCAAGATTATGATACTGCTCAGGCTGGCGATAACTACAAATATAGCGGTTGGAGCACAGGGATAAATGTGAATGAAAGTTGTTATTCGTCCATCAAAATACAGTAAAATATTATTTATTATCAATAAGATGGATTATTGTTCAATTTCAACCAAGGGACAGTGTACAGTGGTGAGGCAACCTGGAAGATCAACAGCTCGCCGAAAGATAATATCACTATGAAAAGCAGGCTCAGAATCATTGGGGGGAAGTGGCGGCGCAGGGAGATTCGATTCGATTCAAGGTCCGATGTCAGACCGACAACCGACTCGGCGCGCGAGACATTGTTCAACTGGTTGCAGATGCGAATTGAAGGTGCAGGCTGTCTTGATCTTTTTGCCGGGTCCGGCGCGCTTGGATTTGAGGCGCTGTCGAGAGGTGCTGCGCACGTGGTTTTTGTAGACTCGAGCAGAAGATGCATCCAGCAACTCGAGCGGACAGCTTCTGATCTGGATGCTGAGTCGTTTGACGTGAAATTTATGGATGCCGCCAGGTTCATTGAACAAACCGATCAACAGTTTGACATTGTGTTTGTTGACCCTCCTTTTCGGCGTGGTTTGGCCGCCCAGACGGTTGGGTTACTTGTCTCATCACAGTGCCTTGCATCAGATGCACTGATTTATGTCGAGTCTGAAAAAACGTCTGGTCCGGACACAGAGTTCGACGGTTGGATTGAATATCGCCGTTTAAATGCGGGGTCTCGGGTGCATCGACTGCTTTCGGCTGATTCCAAATAGGAAATCCAAACCAGTATGATTTAAATTTGAGCCGGTATTCGTCAGAGCCAAGTTGCTCCGATACAACAAATCATGAATCTGAACATTGATATTTGTCTGAATTCAATCGTCGCCTGTGATTTAATCCGCAATTGAAGTTAAATTCGAGTATCACGACACCTCAGAACGACATGGGCAATTCGCAGCGTATAACGCGGGCCATCTATCCGGGCAGTTTCGACCCTGTAACCAAAGGGCATATCGATCTTATGGAGCGTGCGGTGGGTCTTTTTGATGAGCTGATCGTGGCGGTTGCAGACAGCAAAGACAAGAGGACTCTTTTCACATTGCAGGAAAGAATCGATCTGATCAAGGCGACGACCAGTCAGGTCGACGGTATTGAGGTGATCGGATTCAAAGGATTGCTGATCGACTTCGCCAAGCAAGTGAACTCCAGAATAGTGATCAGGGGCCTGAGGGCTGTGTCGGACTTTGAGTACGAGTTCCAGTTATCGTGGATGAACCGACAATTGGACCGAAACATCGAAACACTTTTTTTCGCACCCGCCGAAGATTACGCGTTTGTCGCCGCTTCCTTGGTCAAGGAAATCGCACAGCTTGGCGGGGATGTCTCACAGTTTGTACATCCGGTAGTGAACCGCGCTCTTACCGACAAACTGAAAATCGATAAGACCTGACTGACAAGTCGCGGGATCACTGCGGTCGTTATTTCCAAGCGAATTTTGGCTGATCAAACTGCGCGACGCGGGTTTGTCGGTCAAACAGGACCACTTCCCTGAACTGGAATATGAACGCGGCGGTCGGTGCGAATACCCGATGCCCCAAAGTCTTGATGGGAGTCGACAGAATCGTTCTGCCCTCATCCTCTGAATCTTCGAGAACAGGAATCTTCGAAGAGACCAGATCCGTAAGCGGGATTCTGAAAACCTTGGCCACCTCGCTGGGGTCGGGGTTGACGGATATATTCGGCCCTGCCCAGACCACGACCGGCGTGATGATGAATCCGGAACGTGTACGGTAGTCGTCCAGAACACCGAGTACATCTTTTTCGGAGATCAGGATACCGATTTCCTCGTGGAGCTCTCGTAGCGCCGCTTCAATGGCAGACTCGCCATCATCAAGTCTGCCACCCGGCAGGGCATACTGCCCGCCATGGCGGTTGAGATGTTTCGGTCTTCGGGTCAGCACGAACGCGGCTTCATCGGAGGCTTCCGCATTCAAAATGGTAAAGGCGACTGCCGCTCTGCTGAGACCATCTTCAAGGACTGTTTTAGTCTCAAATGTCGAAAACTTGTTTCGGATCAGATTCTTCAGGGACTCATCGAGTGGAATACTTTGCCCCGACAGTAGTTCTGTATGTGAGGACATTGGCTTCAGCCGAATTTATTCTATATGTAAAATCGAACGATAACAATATACTGTTTAATGGTTGACGCTGTGCGGACGGAATACTGCTTACATAGATTTGCAATTTTATTGGGATTGTTATGAAGCGAGCCTGTACCGGCCGCCGGACCAAGCATTAATTGGCATTGACCTCTACCAAGATAAAACCAATAGCACGGTATAGCGTACGAAAATACTTGGAGTTCAAAGATGACGACATTTAGCATATCGAGTGTTCGCGCGATTTTGGACCGACTGGTTGACGGCACCTTGCAATCGGATAAGCAGCTTGTGGCTACAGGGAAAGCGGCGATGCTGTTCTCTGAAGAAGACCAGAATGTAATAGAGGACACAAAGTAACTAGCGATTGCTGGATTAAGTTTAGGTATGCAAATTACGGAAGAAAGCAAGAAAGGCATGGTGATCGCTGTACATTGAATTCACCGTTCCCTGAGCCTTGATTAAATTTACCATACGTCAGGTGTATCACTATACGCGACAGATTCAATCGTGAATGATAGCGAGCTATGAAATCCTCGGGAGATTCCAACATTGGCTGAAGCACTAATAGAAACGCCCCTTTCGGGGCGTCGGGTACCAGTGGTACTAGCACTGGGGTTTCAATGCCGATAAATATAATATTGATTCTGTAAATTTGTCGAACTTTAATTCAGACCCACAGGTTCGGAAACCTACACAACTTCCCGCTAACATTTTCAACTATCAACAGCGATGAACAGAGTGCATGTAAATATTGACGGGTTCAACCTTTATTTTGGTCTCAGAGCGAATAGTTGGCGTCACTTCTATTGGTTAGACATTCTCAAACTTGCCGAAAATACTATTAAAGACGGAGCAAGATCCAACTGCAGTTCATTACTTTACAGCTCGAATTTCAGGTCGCCACGGAAAACATCAGAAGAGAAAGCGACAGAGTATTTACTTGGAAGCTTTGAGTACGCTTCCAAAGACCTATCTAAATTTCGGATACTACCTTAGAAAACAGCGTAGATGTAATAAATGCGGTTTCAAATGGCAAGCGTACGACGAGAAAATGATGGATGTCAACATGGCTGTCCAGTTGCTATCTGATGCCCAAAGTGATGCCTTCGATACAGCGATTGTTATATCTGCCGATAGCGACTTGACGGACGCTACGATTTATTGAACATTCTTGAATTGGCTATAGTTGACAAAATGTTTCCGTTTGAGAGGTTATGGGATGTACGGCTCCGAATCAGGTTGGATGTGATGGAACCGTTAAAATTTTACTGGCAACCATTGGACAGAATCATCGATGTATAGGATTGAAAGTGAAGACTACTCGATTCGGGTTGAACCCTACTATGCGCCACAGGGTTCCGAGATCGAATTGTTCGAAAGTGCTCACCGCAACGGAATTCCCGTGCTTCTGAAGGGTCCCACCGGTTGCGGCAAAACCAGATTCATGGAATACATGGCGTGGAAGCTCAATCTTCCACTGGTGACTGTAGCGTGTCACGACGATCTCACAGCATCCGACCTGGTTGGCCGTTATCTGATAGTGGGCGGTGAGACGCAATGGATCGACGGACCGCTCGCGCGGGCTGTACGGGTCGGAGGAATCTGCTATCTGGATGAGATTGTCGAAGCGCGCAAGGACACAACTGTTGTCATTCATCCGCTGGCCGACAACCGGCGTGTACTGCCGGTCGAGAAGACAGGTGAGTTGCTTCATGCACCGGATTCCTTCAATCTGACCATCTCCTACAACCCGGGTTACCAGAGTGTGCTGAAGGATCTCAAGCAAAGTACCCGACAGCGTTTTCTGTCGTTGGAGTTTGATTATCCGGATACAGAATTGGAGCAGTCGATCCTGATGCACGAGGCCAAGGTGGATCAGGAAACTGCCGGTACACTGGTGCGATTCGGCGTAATGACACGTAACCTCAAAGGAAGCGGACTGGAGGAGGGGGCAAGTACGCGTCTTCTCGTACATGCAGCAAAATTGATCGTGTTTGGAATTGCGCCTCTGGACGCATGTAACGCGTCAATCACGCAAACCCTGACCGATGATCCTGAGATTCTGACAGCGCTGCGGGAAATGGCGTCATCGCTGTTCTGAGACCACTTCCACTGGACCTGGTTTCTTGATGTGATGTGGGAATCGCTGATATGAGCAGACAGCTGAGAGAGGTTCAGATTGAGGAGAAGCTGGACGAACTGCTTGGTGCTGTCCTATCATCCCGTCGCACTGCCTCTGGACCCGCCAGAAAACTCTCCGGTCTTGAAAGGGAGCAGCAGGAGTTCGCACTGCACTGGGCGGGTGTGATTTCCAAATCCAATTCTGAAATGGCCTATCAGTTTGTTGAACATGTCAGCGATGCGTTCCGCATGATGGATACGGACGGTGTGACAAAGTGGATCATCGAAGCCATGGATGTCTACGACCGCCAGGGACTATACCCCGGCAGCGCTTCACTGAGAGAGGTCGAAACCTTTGCTGACAGGCTGAGCCAGAAGAAATTCTCGGTTCCGTTCGAGGATGTGGTCGGAATTCTGAATAAATACGTAAAAGGTGTTTCCGGTCGTGATCTCGATATCCAACGTGACGCGCAAGCTTGGACTGATACCGAAACGATCTACCTGCCAACGATGTTCAAGTGGTTCGACTCGGAACGGCTGAACTTTCTACTATACAAGGCTACCGGAGCCTTTCTGCTGGCGCAGACGCGTTACGGAACCTTTCGGGTCGACCCCGATACCGGCGTACCCTTTGTTTGCGAGGCCATCGCGAAATTTCGAGACCCGACCAGGGCACTGCGCATATTCGAGTCGGTTGAGCACATGAGATTGCTGAACAGTATGCGGGCAGAACTGCCCGGGCTGGTGCGCCAGATGGGTGAATTGAGTGCATCGACGGGCAGCAACCTGGAAATCGAAGAGCGATCTGAACTGCTTGCAGCGATCAGACGACCGGATTCGGATGTCATGGATTCGATTCGGATCGTTAATGAGCTTTACCACCGAAATATCGATTTGCCCGAATCTGCATGCTATCAGGGAACTGTCGATCTGGAAAAGGTACGGCTAACCACGCGAAAACGCGTTGACAAGGAGAAAGAGAAGTTTCGTTCAGATCTGACGATGCTTGCTGAGAGCGTTACACAATCCGATGGGAACGGTGATGGAGAGCGGGGACAGGTCAGCGTCACTGTGGCGACCGATGAAGACGACTCAGGGGAGTTGGATATGACGCTGATGCTGGATGGACAACCGATCGTTCCGCCCGAGGACATGGTTCAGACGGCCAAAAGCATCATCCAGGATTTCGGGGAGATTCCCAAGGAGTATCTTGTTCCTGCAGGAGACAGCCAGTACAGAAAGGACCTACAGGCTGACGAGGATCTGCCTGAAGAAAACAAAAAGAGTAAAGACGACGTGATCTATTATGACGAATGGGATTATCGTCGCCGACATTATCGAAAGAACTGGTGCGAGCTGAAGGAACTCGACATGCATCCCTCCAACGAAAAAGCGGTCGAAGACATATTGAGCAAGTACTCCCATCTGGTACGCGACATTCGTAAATCGTTTGAGGCATTGCGGGGCGACAACAAGATGCTTCGTCGGCAGACCAACGGTGACGACATCGACATTGATGCAATTGTTGAGAGTTATCCCGACATTCACGAGGGGAATGAATTGACGGACCGGTTGTTTATCAAGTCGGGACGGCTTGAACGAAATCTAGCCGTAGTGTTCATGGTCGATGTAAGTGGGTCAACGAAAGGCTGGATCAACGATGCTGAACGCGAGAGCCTGGTCCTGCTCAGCGAGGCACTTCAGACGCTGGGTGATCGTTACGCGATCTATGGGTTTTCGGGAATGACCCGCAAGCGTTGCGAACTCTATCGCATCAAGACATTCGAAGAACCTTACAACAGCATGGTCAAGGCGCGTATTGCGGGAATCAAGCCTCAGGACTACACGCGCATGGGGGTGATCATCCGCCACCTGACACGTAAGCTGATCGAAGTGGATGCCCGAACCCGGGTACTGATTACGATCTCAGACGGCAAGCCAGATGACTACGACGGATACCGCGGCGAATACGGTATAGAGGATACGCGGCAGGCACTGATGGAAGCGAAACACGCCGGAATTCATCCATTCTGTATCACGATCGATTCCCAGGCGCATGACTACCTGCCACACATGTACGGGCACGTCAATTACACCGTGGTCAGTGATGTCCGTGGCTTGCCGTTGAAAGTGTCGGACATATACCGAAAACTGACTACCTGATCAATTGATGGGTTTGGCATTTTGCTACGTAATTGTTTGATATTGAACAATACATACAGTGATTTCTCTTGGAGAACTGTTGGAGCGAATGTGGTTAGGACAGGCTTTTTGATCAAAAAAGTTCCAAAAGATTCACATGAGACCACGAAAGATTAAATATAATTTTCTACGAATTTCAGCTGAACTCCGCTCAGGTCGATTCAGCGAATTCCAGTCAAAATAATAATAAAATTCCTTACAAAATAATTAAAGAGAGCGAATTATTTTAAAATTCGCCCGAGGGAAAATTCTATTGGTATGGCCGTCCTACAAAACAACCTGCAACTCATATCTGAAACCCCAGAAAGCATCGAATTCCAAGACGCATCGCTCGACACCTGGGATCGAAAATATCGCCTCAAATCAAAGACCGGCGAAGTCATTGACCAAACTATTGAGGATACCTATATCCGGGTTGCAAAGGCGTTGGCAGAGGTGGAGGCGCGTCCGGTTCGTAAAAGGTGGTTTGATGATTTCGTCTGGGCACTTCAAAACGGTGCGATTCCGGCGGGTCGCATTGTCTCCAACGCAGGAGCGCGAGAACACAAGCCTTCGACCAGCACCATCAACTGCACCGTATCGAATACGATATCCGATTCGATGAAAGGCATTCTGCATTCCGTATATGAAGCGGGACTCACCCTGAAATCCGGTTGCGGTATCGGCTACGAATTTTCCACTCTGAGACCCAAGGGCGCTTTTGTCAGCGGTGCCGGAGCATATACTTCGGGTCCGCTGTCCTTTATGGACATTTTCGATGCGATGTGTTTTACGGTTTCATCGGCTGGTGGGCGCCGCGGTGCGCAGATGGGCGTATTTGATGTGTCACATCCTGACATCATGGAATTCATCAGGGCCAAGTCAAAAGACGGCTGTCTTCGTCAGTTCAATCTGTCATGTCTGATCACCGACGACTTCGTTGACGCCGTGATGACAGACGACATGTGGAACCTTGTGTTCCCCGCCACTCAGCAAGAGTACGAAAGTGGTGACTATCAGATTATCTGGAATCACTGGCCGACAGGTGTCGATAAGGATTCCTACATTGTGGATGAGTTCGGCAGGGTTGCCTTGCGTATTTATTCAACAATCAAGGCAAGGCGGCTGTGGGATTCAATTATGGAACTCACATACAATTTCGCCGAACCCGGCTTCATCCTGATTGACCGGGTCAATGAGATGAACAATAACTGGTTCTGTGAGGACATCAGAGCGACCAATCCATGCGGCGAGCAACCCTTGCCACCTTACGGTGCCTGTTTGCTCGGATCAGTCAATCTGACTAAATTTGTCAGCAATCCATTTACCGACGATGTCAGTTTTGACTGGGACCGATACCGAGAAGTTGTCTCTATCTTTACCAGAATGCTGGACAACGTCGTGGAGATCCATGGCTTGCCACTGAAGTCACAGGCACAGGAAATTCTCAGAAAACGCCGGCATGGCATGGGTTTTCTGGGACTTGGGTCTACGCTGGCCATGATGAGAATGAAATACGGTTCCCCGGAATCGTTGGAGTTTACCGAGCAGGTGGCCAAGGAAATGGCGATTACCGGTTGGACAACCGGTGTTCAACTGGCAACTGAAAAGGGACCCGCACCGATTTTCCAGGAGACCTTTACCGTCACTCCAAAAATGATGGCCATTCGGCCGGAAATGGCAGCTGATGGAATCCGTGTCGGACAGAATGTGAAGGGATCGGTACTTTTGGCGAAATACAGCAGATACATGCGGAATCTGCCTGACGAACTGACCGATGAGATCGCCGTGACCGGTGCGCGTTTCACGCATCACAGCTCAATCGCACCAACCGGCACCATCAGCCTGTCTCTCGGAAACAATGTCAGTAACGGTATCGAACCGTCGTTTGCTCACGAATACACCCGAAATGTGATTCGGGAAGGCAAGAAATCAAAAGAGAACGTCAAGGTGTATTCCTATGAGTTGCTCGCATATCGTGAATTGATCGATCCCAAAGCGACGGCGGATGATCTGTCTTCATTGCCGGAATACTTTGTAAAGTCAGACGACGTTACGCCGAACGAACATGTCGCGGTCCAGGCTGCCGCACAGAAGTGGGTGGATTCGTCCATATCCAAGACGGCGAACGTGCCGACTGATTATCCGTTTGAGGATTTCAAGGAAATTTATATGACCGCCTACGAGAGCGGCTTGAAAGGATGTACGACGTTTCGCTTCAATCCGGAAGCTTTTCAGGGTGTTTTGGTGAGGGATAAGGATCTCGAAGAGACCACTTACGAGTTCGAGCTTGAGGATGGCAGTACTGTCCAATTGAAAGGCAACGAACAGGTTGAGTATGATGGTGAGGTGCATACCGCGGCAAATCTCTTTGACGCCCTGAAAGAAGGCTACTACGGAAAATTCTAAAGGTGCAATGACGTGACTATCAAGATCAACAAGCCCATTGTCAGCTATCGGGTGGCGACCAAATCAGACTCACCCAATTCGCTCTTCTCACCGCCGGAGAACAATAGTTCCCCGAATGAAGGTGATCTCATCAAGAATATGCCTGAGGAAACATCCAATATTATTGAAATGCATGAACGCATCGAGCGTCCGGAGATGCTGAGGGGCAGCACTTACAAGATCAAGACGCCTTACTCAGAGCATGCACTGTATGTGACGATTAACGACATGATCGTCAATGCCGGCACTCCCTATGAGAGGAAACGACCGTATGAAATATTCCTGAATTCCAAGAATATGGATAATTTTCAGTGGACCGTGGCACTCACACGAATCATATCTGCGGTGTTTCGAAAAGGTGGTGACAGTGCTTTTCTTGTTGAGGAGCTGCACGCGGTATTCGACCCGAGAGGTGGGTATTTTCAGAAAGGAGGGAAATACATACCGTCACTTGTCGCCGAGATCGGGTCCATTATCGAAACACATATGAAACGGATCGGGATGATTCAGGATGAACCGCTCCCGGAACATACGCAGAAAATTCTTCAGGAGAAGCGTCGGGAATTCGAAGCCCGAACACAGCAATCCTCCGGCGGTATGGATGACGGCCTTCCGGAAGGTGCTGTACTGTGCCATGTTTGCAGCACCCGTGCAGTGGTGTTTTTGGATGGTTGCATGACTTGCCTGAACTGCGGTGAATCAAAGTGTTCATGAATCAGCACCTTCAGCACCCGCGTTTCGCGCTTCCATAAAAATTGTTGATATAAAATAATCGGTTGGTCTGTATATCAGGTGCAACCTGAGGCAGAAGGCTGATTTTCTTAATGTTGACTAAATTAACCTTAAGGCAAAGGAAGTGTCAGAATTAGTTCGTCCCAGACATCCGGGCAGAGGCAAGGCTCAGCACCGTTTCGTACCCAAAGGTCGGCAGGTGTCCCCCAAGAATGTTTCGGATGTCAGAAACATAATCGGACACTCACCTGTTCGTCGTGATTTGCTGGTGGAATATCTGCATGCATTGCAAGACCACCATGGCGGCATACACTCCGACGATCTCGCGGCACTTGCGCAAATCATGCGCCTGCCCCTTGCGGAAGTCTATGAGACAGCGACGTTCTATGCTCATTTTACGATTATCGCTGAAGACGAGAATCCACCCCCACCGATTACGGTTCGCGTATGCGACAGTCTGACCTGTGAGATGTTTGGTGCCCGGCAGCTGCTTGCCGACCTGCAGGAAGAAATGGGGCGGAAAGTCAGAATCCTGAGAGCGCCGTGCATGGGGCGATGCGACAAAGCGCCAACGGTGGAAGTGGGGCACAATCATATTGATCATGCAACCGTAAATTCGATTGTCAGCGCGGTTGAATCGCGTGCGACAAGTCCAACGATTCCGTCGTATCAAGATCTGGAAGCCTACCGTTTCGAGGGCGGATACAGACTGTTGGAAGACTGTTATTCCGGTAACAGAACGCGGGAAGAAATGGTTGCATTGCTTCAGGATTCCCCCTTGCGCGGAATGGGTGGAGCCGGATTTCCGACGGGTTTGAAATGGAAGATTGTTCGCGGTTACGAAGGTCCGCGACTCATGGCTGTAAATGCGGACGAAGGGGAACCCGGCACGTTCAAGGACCGATACTATCTTGAACATGAACCGCACCGATTTCTTGAGGGTATGCTGGTTGCAGCGTGGGTGGTCGAGGCGGAAACCGTCTATATCTATCTGCGCGACGAATACCCGGCTGTGCGAGAGATTCTGTTGAAGGAACTGGTACGGGTTCAGGAAGCGGGGTTGTATGGCAGTACGAACGTTGAACTTCGACGGGGAGCCGGCGCCTATATCTGCGGCGAGGAATCCTCTATGATAGAATCGATCGAAGGCAAGCGGGGATTACCCCGACACCGACCACCGTACGTGGCGGAGAAAGGAATCTTCGATCGACCGACTCTTGTACAGAACGTTGAGACTCTGTACTGGATTCGGGATATCGTGGAGAAGGGATCAGATTGGTTTGCCTCGCACGGCCGCAACGGCGGTAAAGGTCTTCGAAGTTATTCGGTTTCCGGTCGCGTCAATGAACCCGGAGTTAAGGTTGCCCCAGCCGGAATCACGGTAAGAGAGCTGATCGAAGAGTTCAGTGGGGGCATGTTGCCCGGTCACGAATTCAGGGCGTATTTGCCGGGTGGCGCTTCGGGTGGTATCCTGCCGGCGACCATGGATGATCTTCCGCTTGATTTCGGACAATTGGAGAAATACGGTTGCTTAGTGGGATCTCACGCTGTTGTGATTCTCAGCGATCAGGACAGCGCAAAGGACGCGGCGCTGAATCTTATGCGATTTTTCGAAGATGAGAGCTGCGGTCAGTGTACTCCCTGTCGCGTCGGTACGGAAAAAGCTGTAAAACTAATGGAAAGGAATCAGTGGGATGAAGCATTGCTTACGGATATCGGAAATGCAATGATGGATGCTTCCATATGCGGGCTCGGTCAAGCCGCGGCAAATCCACTGTTTTCGGTGATCAAGTACTTTCAGGAAGAGAAGGCATGCACAACGATTTGACGATCACGTTTGAGTTGGACGGAAAGCAGGTCAGCGCCAGTCCGGAGGAGACGATCTGGCAGATTGCCAACCGCGAGCAGAATGAATTGCCGCATCTTTGCTTTTCTACCGAACCAGGTTACCGGGCGGATGGGAACTGCCGCGCCTGTATGGTTGAGATTGAGGGTGAGCGGGTATTGGCCGCCTCCTGTATTCGTAGACCCGCTGAGGGAATGAAGGTACATACCGGAAGCGATCGGGCAGTGTTTGCCAGAAAGCTGGTTTTTGAAATGCTTGAAGCGGATCAGCCGAAACGGGACAGGGCCCATGATCCCAACTCTCGATTCTGGCAGTGGACAGATCGGGTGAAACCGGACACAAATCGGATTCCGTCAAGAAAGGCACCGGTGCCAGATCCAAGTCATTCAGCAATGCGCGTATTTCTGGATGCCTGTATCCACTGTAATCTATGTGTCCGTGCCTGCCGGGAAGTTCAAGTCAACGATGTGATCGGTATGGCCTATCGCGGCAATGAGTCAAAAATTGTGTTCGATTTCGATGATCCGATGGGGAACAGTACCTGTGTGGCATGCGGTGAATGCGTACAAGCCTGCCCGACCGGTGCCTTGATTGAAGAGTCTCTGGTTGACGCCAAAGGAGTGAACCTGAATCTCGAAGTGGATGAGGTTGAGAGCGTGTGCCCGTACTGTGGTGTCGGGTGTCAGATCACATATCAGGTCAGCGACAATGAGATTGTGGCAGTCAATGGACGCGACGGTCCTGCAAACAACAACAGGCTTTGCGTGAAAGGGCGGTTTGGATTCGATTATGTCAATCATCCACACCGGTTGACCAAACCGCTGATTCGTCGCAATGATGTCAGCAAGAATGCCGATCTTCAGATCGACCCGTCTGATCCAACCACCCACTTCCGAGAAGCGGAGTGGGATGAGGCACTTGACTGCGCTGCCGCAGGGTTCAGGAAGATACTTCAGGAATCCGGATCAGAAGGTCTGGCGGGTTTCGGTTCCGCCAAGGGTTCCAATGAGGAAGCTTATCTGGTACAGAAGCTGGTGCGAACTGGATTCGGCACCAACAATGTTGACCACTGTACGAGATTGTGTCACGCCTCCAGTGTAGCGGCCTTGTTGGAAGGCATCGGTTCCGGTGCGGTTACAGCACCGTTTACCGCGTGTAAGGACTCGGATGTTGTTGTTGTTATCGGGGCCAATCCAACGGAAAACCATCCCGTTGCCGCAACATTTTTCAAACAGGCCAAAAACAATGGCAAGGATCTGATCGTGATGGACCCGCGAGGCACTGCACTTGGCCGTCACGCCACACACATGCTGCAATTCAATCCTGGAACTGATGTTGCCTTGCTGAATGCCATGTTGCATGTGATCATCCAGGAAGAAATTTACGATCACGAGTACGTCAGTCAGTTTACAGAAGGGTTTGAAAACCTCCGACGTCATGTTGAGCAGTTTTCTCCGGAGGAGATGTCCAAGATTTGTGGTATCGATGCGGACACGCTGCGTTTGGTAGCCCGCAGATACGCGACCGCGGACCGCTCTATCATCTTTTGGGGAATGGGGATATCGCAACATACCCATGGCACTGACAATGCCAGATGTCTGATCGCAATGGCGGCGATTACCGGGCAGGTTGGCCGTCCGGGCACGGGACTGCATCCGCTCCGAGGGCAGAACAACGTACAAGGCGCGTCGGATGCCGGTTTGATTCCGATGGTATTTCCGGATTATCAGGCGGTGGACTCGGAAAATATTCGCGCGCGCTTCGAGGATGAATGGGGCACTTCGCTGGATCCCGAAAAAGGTCTGACCGTAGTGGAGATCATGGATGCCGTTCACGCCGGCCAGATTCGCGGTATGTACGTAATGGGTGAAAACCCCGCCATGTCGGACCCCGACGTTCACCATGCGAGGGAAGCACTCGCAAAACTTGACCATCTGGTCGTTCAGGATCTGTTTTTGACTGAAACCGCCTTTCACGCCGATGTGGTTCTTCCGGCGTCAGCATGGCCGGAAAAGAATGGTACGGTGACCAATACCAATCGTCAGGTCCAGATGGGACGCGCTGCGCTGAAACTGCCGGGTGAAACCAGACAGGACTGGTGGATCATCCAGGAGCTCGCAGTTCGACTGGGTCTGAACTGGAATTATTCGGGGCCGGCTGAGGTATACGCCGAGATGGCCGGTGTCATGCCATCTCTCGATAACATTTCGTGGCAGCGAATTGATGCGGAGAGTTCGGTGACCTATCCCTGTGATGCACCTGATCAACCGGGGAATGAGATTGTATTCAGTGACGGTTTTCCCACGACCAGCGGACGAGCGAAACTCGTGCCGGCAGGTATCGTACCGCCGGCTGAGGAACCGGATAGCGAATTCCCGATGATTCTGACAACTGGTCGACAACTGGAGCACTGGCACACGGGTGCCATGACTCGGAGAGCCAAGGTGCTTGACGAGATCGAGCCCGAGGCAGTAGCCAGTTTCTCACCGAATCAACTCCGGAAACTTGGCATTCAACCTGGCGAGATGGTCAGCATCGTGACGAGAAGGGGAAAGATCTCGCTGAAGACCCGACAGGACTTCGCGATACCGGAAGGTATGGTATTTGTTCCTTTCTGCTACGCGGAAGCGGCTGCAAACATGCTGACGAATCCAGCCCTCGATCCGATGGGAAAGATTCCGGAATTCAAGTACTGTGCGGCGAGAATCGAAAGATTGCCGATGATGTAATCTGTGCTCTGGACGGCAGTGTTCAGGTAGCGAACGAATCGCCCTGATTCAGTTCGCAGCGATCAGCGAATCAGGTCGCACGTACGAAATCATTGCGCCACCGATACAGCGTCTGCAGTTATCATTATCGTTAGAAATTTGAGTTTTACGACCAATTTGTATATGGAGGTGAATTAAATGATTGGAAATGCAGCGAAAAGGATTTTGCGAGTCTGTACAACGATTGTATTTTTAGTGCCAATTTTGTCCTTTGCAGACAGTGGCAAATTCAATATGACTGCTGTTCTTTCTCATTCCTACATGACGATAGACAATGCAGGTACGAACTATACCGGTGGCTGGCTAAAGGGTTATACCGTTATCAATGAAAGTACCGGCGATTTATTTGAAACGGGTCAGGTGTACGATATCAGGTGTATCGTTTATTCACATGGAGCGAGGGATGATCTTGAATTATCTGCCCCTTGTGAATGGACAAATGCCAACGGCGGTAAGCTGGTTACCATGTCCAGTCGGGCCGATTCGGGTGTGTCTGAAGGTCAGACTGGAGACGGTTTTATGAAATTTCTGCGTGGTAGCGGAGAACTCGAAGGCATTGAAGGTTCGTGCGTATATACAATAAGTTACCTGCCAGACTCGACGGCTGTTTCTAATTTGAGTTGCGAATGGAAAAGAAATTAGTGCGTTAGAATATTGAGCCTCATATTCTTTGTCTCTTGCAGTCGGTCACTTGAATGGTGAATCCGCGATTGATCTTGGTTGCATGATCAATTTAAAGATTCTGTAATAGTCTGTGAATTTGAGCGGGACTCAGAAATCAGGAGCCTCCGGAAAAACTGAAAAAAGCGGTACTGATACCGGTCAAATTTGAAACTTTCCTAAAATTCGGTCTTTGGGTAAACCGGTAAGAAAGGACATAAATTTTGGATGATTAAATTCTCGGGTTGACAGATTTGAAATTGTGACACACTGGAATTTTCGATCATCACTATCCTAATCCGAGCAACTCTCAATGTTGCCACAAGCTACCGGCACTGCACTTGAATTCCTGATTTTCCTGCTATCTGGATTCGTAGCAGCCGCGAAATTCTACTCGCTGACCTCCCATCCAAAACCAGATTCTTTAGAGCGGATCATCCTCGCCTTAATATTTTCTTTATCATTCAGTCGATTATGCAGGCAATCTTTTCGTTGACCGAACCAACTCCGCAGGAGAAATACGGTCTGGTACTTTTGGTGCTTGTCGCAATTTTTGTGGGGATAATCGCTACATATTGCAACAATTATGATTGGCCACATCGAATTTTTCGAAAAATCAAAATCATAAAAAAGAAACCTCGTTCCCTTCCGAGTGGTATTCCACGTCTTCTCAGCACGTAGAATCGTGTGTTGTTCTTCGCTTGTATGACGTTCGAAGTGATTATGGTTGGCCGACAGAATGGCCAAGTTAACCTGCAGAGGGGCACTTTTACTTGGAAAAGGCAGAGTGGATAACAGGAGAAAATGCCAACAGTAAGGATATGGAAAGTCTAAAATCTTTATTGGATCCGGTAATTGATGTTCAACCAGTCGAATTTGTCCCGGAAACCCAATAGCGTGAACCTGAGTAAGAAAGTCATGGTAAAAGTTCCAAATCCTCCGCCTGAACATATCAGAGATGGTGTATCTTCAAAACCGCCGTCCTCAGGCAAGCCTCCGGCTCCATCGGTTCCACCCCCACCTCCAAATCCAATAAATCCACCAAACCGATAAAGCAATAAAATCTGGGGGTGGGGGGAAATGCTGTAGCAGACTCACTTGCCTGTGGTTCGGCTTGGTGTTCTTATTATCTCCCTCACAGCAGGTCGTTGGAGATTATAAACTTGGGCTGACATATGCGAATTTATGCGAAAATTTGTTCAATTTGAAACTCTCGCCATAAAACGGAAAATTTTTTCCAATTGCTTGGTTAGCATCTCTATAGTTCTTGTTTTTTGAAGTGTGCTGAACTTCCGGATTCGATGATGTTGTTTGATGGTGGAGGACGCTGTTGGACTCTGGGAGACATAAGAGAACACTTCTGTCTTTTCGAAAAATTTCAATTTATACGTGTAATTCCTATAAAATCACTTTCAGAATTCAATTCAAGAATTTAGTTGATTGAATCAATAAGTCAATATTATTGGCGGATTGAATTGGAAACTTTAAATCAGGAGTAGATAAACCTATGAAATACAAGACAGACGACATCGTCGAAATGCGAGCAACAGGACAGATGTCCCGACGGCAGTTCCACGCCTATATGGCGTCACTGGGTGCTGTCGCTGTGACATTCCCTGTTTTTACAGGTGCTGCGCGTGCAGCAGCAGATGATCATCCGAACGTATTTACCTGGGAAGGCTGGGATGTTGTCGAGCATCATCAGCAATATCTCGACAAATACGGCGAACTGCCGAATTTTGCGATTTTCGGAGATGAAGAGGAAGCATTTGCAAAGATCAAGGCAGGTGCGCAGTTTGATGTGACGCATCCGTGCTCGTACAAGGTCGAAATCTGGCGCGATGCCGGAATACTTCAACCGATTGACACGAGCAGACTGAGTCACTGGGACGATGTGATTCCGACACTGAAAGAAATCCCCGGTATGGTTCACGAAGGCCAGCGCTATTTCGTGCCCGCTGACTGGGGTCAGACTTCCGTTCTGTATCGTCCGGATTTGGTCGACCCAAGTTATATGGAGGACGAGACCTGGGGTATCTTGTGGGACGAGCGGTATGCCGGTCGCCTGTCGATGTCCGATAGTTTGATTGACGGTGTCATGGTAGCGGCAATCTACGGCGGTGCGGCCAACCCGTTCGATATGAATGACACTGAAGTTGAGAAGACTCGAGAATTGCTGCGTGAGCAGCTGCCTCTCTTGCGTTATTACTGGTCAAGTCCGACCGATATTGAAAATTCAATGGCAGCCGGAGAGCTGGTCGCTACCAGTGCCTGGAATGACGCATTCACAGCGTTGAAGAATCAAGGTTACGATGTCAGATACATGCAACCGAAAGAAGGTGCGATGACCTGGGTCTGCGGTTTCTGTCTGATGAGTGCGGCCGACCCGGAAAAACTCGAGAAGTCCTATGATGTGATTGATGCATTCCTGTCACCTGATTCCGGTCAGTTCGAGATTCTGGAAGAAGGGTACGGTCATGCAAATCAAAAAGCATTCGATCTCGTGAGCGAAGAAGAGCTGTCTCAGCGCGGACTTTCCAAAGATGCAGACGCACTGCTCAATTCGGGAATTTTCCAAGTACCGATCAAGAATGAAGCGGTACTTCAGGCCATGTTTGAGGAAGTTAAGGCTGGTCTGTAATAACAGATCGGTTTCTGTATCTCGATTGAAATAGTGGTGAAAATTCCGGAATTCGCATTCTCTGTGGATTCCGGAATTTCGCTGATTTGAGTGTGTCTAAAAATTCCGACGAAAGAAACGGTGCGCTCCGTAATTCAATGTTGGTTGCACCCCAACGTGTGGTTCTCTGACTCACGGCCTTACGAATGAATTCGGCAGAAAGCACACTTGTCGATAATACTGCGGATCGTACATTTTTCGATAGAATTCGATATCAATTTCGCAGAAGCGAATCGATCAGAGGTTACACGCTTCTCTCTCCAACCCTGCTGATTGTCCTTCTGGGGCTTCTGTTTCCCCTGATCATACTTTTTACGCTGAGTTTCTGGAAACAGGAATATGTAGACCTGATTCAGACCTTTACATTGAAGAATTACGGAGACTTCTTCGAAAAGAAAATCTACTATCTGATCCTGTATCGATCGATCCGAATCTCGGCGTTCGTCATGTTCGTGACAGTGTTGCTGGCTTATCCACTTGCCTATTTCATCGCGTTCCATGTTCAAAAGAACAAGATGATCTGGATCATCCTTGTAACGATTCCATTCTGGACCAGCTATCTTCTGAGAGTGTTCTCGTGGAAAGTGATACTCGGTTACAACGGGGTGATCAATTCCAGTCTGATGTCACTCGGTATCATTTCCGAACCGCTTGAATTTCTGTTGTACAACCCCTTTGCTGTCGTCATAACCCTCGCGCATGCATGGGCAGCGGTTGCAATTTTGCCGATTTACGTCTCTCTGGAGAAAATCGACCGGTCCCTGATTGAAGCATCCCGCGATCTTGGGGAATCCGCTCTGGCAACCTTTATTCGGGTGACACTGCCACTTTCACTACCAGGCGTGATCGCAGCCAGCCTTTTGGTGTTTATTCCGACTGTGGGTGATTATGTAACACCTGCCCTTGTCGGTGGTACCAGGGGCATCATGATCGGAAACATCATCCAATCCATGTTTGGCAAGGCGCTGAACTGGCCATTGGGCGCGGCACTCTCGATAATTTCCATGCTTACAGTTACCGCCGCAGTCTGCCTGTTGCTCGGTGCGACCCAGTTGTTCAAAAAGAAGGTGAGTTAGGCCGTGAAACCTAGACGAATCAACAGTTTCGCAGTCTATGCGGTGATCTATCTGACGTTTCTCTATCTTCCAGTGGCGGTGTTACCGCTGTTCTCGTTCAACGATTCGCAATACGTGACATTCCCACTGGTCGGATTCACACTCAAATGGTACGGCCAGCTGGCTGACAGCCATGGGCTTCAGAATGCCCTATTCAATAGTCTCAAAGTCGGGATTTCAGTGGCAATCATCAGCACCATACTTGGCATATTCGCGGCGAAATCAGTGACCCGCTATCGGATGCGACGAAGTGGTCTCCTGATTGGATTCATTATGGTGCCGCTCGTTATCCCCGAAATCATTCTAGGTATCTCGCTGTTGATGACTTTCAGTATTGGCGGGGTGAAATTATCTTTGATCACAGTCTCGATCGGGCACCTTATGCTTTGTGTTCCGTTTTCGATGTTGGTACTGATTTCCAGAATGGAAGGATTCGACAAGAGTCTTGAGGAAGCCTCACTGGACTTGGGCGAGAATGCCTGGTGGACGTTCTGGCGAGTGACGTTTCCTGTAATATTACCCGGTGTGGTCGCAAGTTTGCTGCTTACCTTTACAATTTCGTTTGATGAGTTTGTGCTGGCTTTCTTTTTGTCGGGTACAGACGCAACATTGCCGGTTCATATATGGAGCCAGCTGAGATTTCCTGAAAAACTTCCTTCAGTACTGGCACTCGGTGCCATTATTGTCGTTTTATCCACCATCGTGATTTTATTTGCAGAACTGATCCGACGCGGTGGGGTCCAACTCAACAAGCAATCAAAAGTGTAGACTGATGTCAGAAGTAATTATTTCTATCAAGAACGTCGTCAAGGATTTCGGCAGTGTTCGCGCGGTGAACAATGCCAATGTTGATGTTGTGAAAGGCGAATTCTTTTCGCTGCTGGGACCATCCGGTTGCGGTAAAACAACTCTGTTGCGGATATTGGCAGGATTCGAGGTCCCTACAACCGGCACGATCGAAATTGATGGACAGGACGTTACATTGACTCCGCCCAACCATCGCCCGGTGAACATGGTTTTTCAGAACTATGCAATTTTTCCGCACCTGAATGTCGCGTCGAATATTGCTTTTGGTATGCGTAAAGCGGGCTTGCCGAAAAAAGACCTGGAAGAAAAAATCGAGCAAATGCTTGAACTCATCAAGTTGCCGGGGTATGGCGACCGCAAAGCCGATGAGTTGTCTGGTGGACAGAGACAACGCGTTGCCCTAGCCAGAGCCCTGATCAAGCAACCCAAGGTTCTTCTGCTGGATGAACCACTGGGTGCCTTGGACAAGAAACTCAGAGAACAGATGCAGATTGAGTTGCGGCAGCTGCAACAGCACGTCGGTATCACATTCGTATTTGTTACCCACGACCAGGAAGAAGCACTGACTCTGTCTGACAGAATTGCCGTCATGAGTCAGGGTGATGTGATGGAAATATCAACCCCAGGAGAGCTATACGAAAATCCACAATCTCGATTTGTGGCGGATTTTATCGGTACGATGAATTTCTTTCGATGTACGTTGAAAGATTTTTCGGATGGGATTGCAGTGGGGGAATCCAGGGTACTTGGACCGGTACGAATCCAGTGCAGTGAGCCGGTTTGCGCGGTCAATCGGGATTTCACACTCGCAATCCGACCGGAAAAGTTTGCACTTTCATTTGATTCGGTCGACGAGTCATTCAACTCGGTCAAGGGTACGATGGGTCCGTCTGCTTACCTGGGTGATCGAAGCCACTTCTATATTTATCTCAGAGGTCGGGAGGACCCGGTCTCGGTAGCACTTCAGAATCTGTCGGGATCGTTGGAACATGTACGCGATACGGACCGGGAAGTCAGTCTTACATGGTCCGATGACACCTGCGTGATGCTTGCTGATTACGAATGATTTCAGAACGGCCACCTACGGTCTACATTGATGGTCAGGCCGGTACCACTGCCCTCAAAATTTACGAAATTCTGGCAAGTCGAGAAGATATCGAAATACTGTCGCTCCCGGATTCCGAGAGAAAGGATCCAACTTCCCGAAAGAATGCGATCAATCAGTCGGATCTGAGTATCCTTTGCCTGCCTGACGACGCGGCGAAGCAGGCAGCACAATGGGCGGATGCCAACAACACGAAAATAGTCGACGCAAGCACTGCACATCGCGTCGACGAAGGCTGGGTATATGGATTGCCGGAAATCTCCGACGAATTGAGACAGACAATCAGAAACTCGAATCGAGTTGCCAATCCCGGATGCTATCCGACATCGGTCATTTTGCTGATGCGACCTTTGATAGATCGCGAGATTCTGCAAGCAGACTGTCCGATCGTCGTTCACGCACTATCCGGGTATACGGGTGGCGGTCGAAAAATGATCGAGCGTTGGGAATCACAAGAATTTGGTATGAATTCGATGCGATACTCCGCTCCATACGCACTTGAGCGTGTGCACAAGCATGTTCCGGAAATGATGAAATATTCGGGACTGGAAGTCGAGCCGCAATTTCTGCCGCGTGTCGGACCGTTTGCACAAGGCATGCGTGTTGAAATCCCTTTGCACAAATCCTGGCTGAATGAGGCTGGTTTTGGTGCTGAGATGATCTGGGAAACGCTGGAGAAGAAGTACCGCGACGAGCGGTTTGTCAATTTGAAACCGCTATACACTGATCCGGTTGATGAATTTGAATTCGACCCCAGTACTTGCAATGACACCAATCGAATTGACCTCTCGGTCAGTGCTCATCCTTCCGGACATGTGCTGCTGGTCGGAATTCTCGACAATCTGGGAAAAGGTGCAAGCGGTGCGGCCGTGCAGTCGATGAATCTGATGTTCGGCTTCGAAGAGGATAGGGGACTGACGATCTCCTGATCAGGATAATCGGTAGTTTTCCCGTGCCCGTTTCAACGCTGAATTGAAGTCCTTGTCATTGAATTTTTTTGCGCGCTCGCTGATTCCTGCAACTATCTCCCTTACCACTGAAGGTCCCCTGTAAATCAACGAAGAGTAAATCTGAATCAGGGAGGCGCCTGCCAGAAGCTTGTCCCACGCATCTTCAGCACTGAAAATACCTCCTACTCCGATGATCGGAATGTTATGGTCGGATGCTTCGGCAAAAGTGCGAATGACCTGTGTCGATAGATCACTCAAGGGTTTGCCACTGAGTCCTCCGGGCTCCTTGTAGACCGGATGGGTGCAGTAGTCGGGTCGGGTAACCGTCGTGTTGGTTGCGATGACCGCGCTGATTTTTTTCTGTAGAGCGATGTCCGCTATGGACTCAATACTGCCTTTGTCCAAATCCGGTGAGATTTTCAGTGCGATTGGGACAACTTGACCGGTAGCCGCAGCAAGATCATCTCTTTTTGACATGATGGTGTCAAGCAATCGGTCCAAATTGGCTGCGCTTTGCAAATCTCGGAGATTAGGCGAGTTTGGCGAGGATACATTGATCGCGACATAGTCGGCGTACTCATAAATGTTTTCAAGACAGTGCACGTAATCCCGTACGGCGAGATCATTGGGGGTAGCGGTATTTTTTCCGATATTGACTCCGATCAATGCGGATTCAGAGTTTGATTGGGTCTGCTGAAGATTGCGTCTGAATACTTCCAATCCGCCGCTATTGAAGCCAAGCCGATTGACAATAGACCGATCGTCGGTCACTCGAAACAGACGTTTACGGGGATTGCCCGGTTGCGGTTCGGGTGTGACCGTTCCGAGTTCGACAAATCCGAATCCGATGCCGGACAGGGATTTGTACGCGACCGCATCCTTGTCGAATCCAGCTGCGAGTCCGACGGGATTCCTGAAACGCTTGCCGAACACATTGATTGGCAGGTTCGGAACCCGAATATCCAGAATTCGATGTTCGAGGGCACTGAGTACCCGATTGTGAGAAACAAGGCTCAGCATCCGCAGCGTCTGTTCGTGAGCAGTCTCCGCATCAAGCCGCATCAAAATCGGTCGAATACAGTCGTAACCGATCATTCAGAACTTTTCTTGTCGTGTGAGCAGTCGCCACGTGCCGGACTGCAGCGGCCCCAATCGAACCTGTCCGATACGAACCCTTTTCAGCCCCTTCACCTCCAGCCCGACCAATGTGCACATCCTTCTGATCTGCCGTTTTCGTCCCTCAGTCAGAATGATCCGCATATAGTCCACATCCAACAGTTCGACATTGGCCCGTCTGAGTTTTACATCATCCAGACTGAGTCCGTGGGTAAGACCCCGAATCTGTCTGTCCGTCACTTTCTTGTCTACTCTGACCAGATATTCCTTTTCCACGTTTGAATCCGGCGCAATTAGCTGCTGCGCGATTCTACCGTCCTGGGTGAACACCAGCAGACCACTCGAATCAATATCCAACCGTCCGGCAGGCGCCAGATTCTTGATCGGCCATCTGATGCTCGATTCCTGTGAAAGTTCGGGATCGAAGTACTGTCGAGATTTCGTTACCAGGGAAAGTGCCGGTTTGTAGCCCTTCTCAGGCTGCCCAGACACATAGCCGACAGGTTTGTTCATCAATATTGTGATGAGACCATCCTGGAATTTTTGAAGCTCGGGATGGAGTGTCACCTCGCTGGTATTCGAGATCGTTGTGCCTGGCTTACGAACCACCTCTCCGTCCACCTGGAGCCATCCTCTGCGGATAAATTTCTCGGCTTCTCGGCGTGAGCAGATTCCGTTTTGTGACAGATATTTGGAAAGTCTCATATCAGACCAGGAATCCAGGTTGACGATTCAGTGAATTATGTAGCTTGTTTTGTTCATCCTGAATCCGACCAAACCGGAATTGGGAAAGACCGAGTTGATTCTCCGGGAAAGAGAAAAATTCATTTCTGGCTCAAGAGTATACTGAATTATCAATTTTCGAATTTCGGACTTGATGAAATCCTGTGTTTTTTTATGGTGTTGGAAGTTAGCGCGTGTAATATATGGACGAAACAACCGTCATCACAACCTGGAGAAACATCGTTGAAACGAATCAGAATGAAAATTGCCCTAATCTGCGCACTTTGCTTGTTTTGTGCAAGCGTAAACGCACAGGTGCTTCCTGAAGCTTCCGGATGGGTCCGATCGGGGAATTGCTGGTTTGCCCAGCAGGGATTCCTGTACTGCGGTGAGCGTCATCCATACCATGAAATCGGGTCTGAAATATTTGTGTCATTCGTCTGTTTCAAGCACTACCAAGCTGTCCTTCTCAGTCATCCGGAGTCATCCATGGAATCAAATGTAAGAACAATCAAATCAGATTTTGGTAACCGGGAATACACCGACATCTGGATCGCGGCGGACGCAAAGGAATCTTTTATGTCGAGCAATGTCGATGCGACCAATCCCGGTTACCACAACCTCCTGAAAGGACTCGCCAACCCAGACTCCAGACAATTTGCTTTCACCTTGGAACCTGGGAATGTCGAAGGCTTGATTGCGCTGACAGGTCAGGAATATCAAGTGGTCAACGCTTACATCGACACGTGCCATCAAATCGCGAGTTAAGACTTGCGTGTTCGCAGCGATGACGGCCAGAACACATTTCATTCTGGTTCTGACTTTTGGTGTCTCATTTTCCTTTGATAACGCCGGAGCTGACAGCAGCGATCACATCGGACCCGATCCAATCCAGTCGGAAAACTGTCTGGTTATCACACCCGAACGTTCGATCGTTTGCAGAGGCGAATACAACCAGCCGGAAGTTGTTGGTACACCGACTCTGACGATCAACTGCAACCCCGGGATTTATTTGGTGATTACACACAATTACATCGATGACGGCTCTTCAGTCAGAATGATTACCTTGGACGCGCCTGACCGACGTTTCACACTGCAATGGCTCGCGCCGTCCGACTTCCAGTCAGCAGGATTGTTTTTCTATCATGGGTCGGGTGATTCCGCGTACGAATCGATCATCAGATTTGTCGGCTCGATGTTGCTACCTGAAACAGGCGAGGTTGGATTTTCAATAAATGATGGCGTTACAGCAGGGACGTTCGCGCTCACTGCCTCAGACCGCTATTTGTTAAGACAGATTGCTCCTTCGTGCAATTGACGGTACGCGGTCCAAGACTAGCCTGATGAGTTCATTTCGGCCAGCTGTTCAGCGATGCCCGTGTAGTCGGCAGGAGTCAGTTCCAAGAGTCTGCGTTTTTCGTCGTCTGGCAGGTCGAGTTCATTGATGAATGTTTCTATTTCGCTGGGAGAGATAGTTACCCCTCGCGTCAGTTCCTTTAACTTTTCGTAAGGGAGTTCACCGCCATGCTTTCGCAGTACTGTCTGAACAGCCTCACTCAATACTTCCCAGCTCCGATCGAGATCTTCCGAAATTCTCTGCTGATTCACAATGAGTTTCCCCAGTCCGTCAGCGATGGACTTGTAGGCGATCAGGCTATGACCGATCGGTACCCCAAGATTTCTCAACACCGTTGAATCACTCAGGTCTCTTTGCCAGCGACTGACCGGGAGTTTGTCCGCCAGGTGACTGAAGATTGCGTTTGCGACGCCAAGATTTCCTTCCGCATTCTCAAAGTCGATCGGATTGACCTTGTGCGGCATCGCTGAAGAACCAACTTCCGAGGCGATGGTTTTCTGCGAGAAATATCCGATTGAGATATACCCCCAAATATCGCGGCACAGGTCAAGCAGGATCGAGTTGATACGATGCAGGCAGTGGCTGTATTCGGCGATATAGTCGTGCGCTTCGGTCTGCGTGGTGATCGGGTTGTAGACCAGGCCCAGGGATTCGACAAAGTCCTTGGCCACCGATGGCCAATCGATTTCAGGATACGCTATGTGTAACGAATTGAAATTTCCGACTGCACCACTCAATTTGCCATTGATAGAAATGGACTCGAATGATCTTTTCTGATCATGAAGTCGATGAGCGAAAACACGCAGTTCCTTTCCGACTGTGGTCGGCGAAGCCGGTTGACCGTGCGTTCGCGACAGCATCGGTAAATCTGCGAGTTCTGTCGCCATATCAGAAGTCATTGAAATCAAATCGTCGATGGCCGGAATCAAAACCCCCTCCCTTGCATGCTTCAGCATCAGTCCGAAGCAGTTGTCATTGATGTCGTAAGACGTGCAGCCAAAGTGAACGAACTCCAGTGAATCTGCGAGTTCAGGCTCTTGTGCAAGGCTGTCTTTCATATAGTATTCGAGGGCCTTGACATCATGATTGGTCTTGCGCTCGATGGTCTTGACCTTGTTTCCGTCATCAACCGAAAAATTCAGCACCATCGATCGGAGAAGGTCGATCGTCTCCGATGTGAACTCATCAAGTTCGACCAGTTGCTGCAGGCCGGCGAGGGCGATCAACCACTCTACCTCGACATGCAATCGATAACGGATCAGGCCAAATTCGCTGAAAATTTCTCGAAGCGGCGCAACCTTACTGGAATAGCGACCGTCGAGCGGAGACAGTGCACAGATGGCTTGGATGTTGGTTGTGTCGGTCAATTTATTGATCCGAGACTGTGATTTGATCGATTTACGCGATCGCTGCCATCAGATAGTGGTCGATCAGCATCACTGTGAAAAGAGCGGCAAGATACTGTATCGAGAACTTGAATACCTGACGCGAAAGTTGATCGGTGTATCGAATGTAGAGCCGCACTGTCAGCAGTATGAAGATAGTGTTCAACACCAGTGTGGCGGAAAGGTAGACATAGCCGAACATGCCGGTTGCGAACGGCATGATCGTCACCGCGGTCAGAAGAACGGTGTACAACAAAACATGCAGTCTCGTCAGTTTTTCGCCGTGGGTGACTGGCAGCATCGGGATTTCAGCAGTCTGGTAGTCTTGGGCGCGATAAAGCGCCAGTGCCCAGAAATGCGGGGGTGTCCAGCAGAATATGATCAAAAACAGCAGAACAGCATCCGAGCTCAGTGAACCTGTTACCGCTGTCCAACCCAGTACCGGTGGCATTGCGCCAGCAGCACCACCGATGACAATATTCTGCGGTGTGGCATACTTGAGAAAAATTGTGTATATCACCGCGTACCCGATCAGAGAGGCAAAAGTCAGCACCGCGGTTAGTGTATTGACACCCACGACCAGAACAAGCATTGAGATGGCCGCCAGCATACAGGCGAAAATCATGGCTGAACGGGTGTCGATCGTTCCCGACGGTAACGGACGGTTGCGAGTCCGTTTCATTAGTAAATCCTTGTCTTCGTCGAGGACATGATTGACGGCTGCGCCGGACGCTGCCGCAAGTCCGATTCCGATCGTAGCCAATACGATTACAGTAATGCCCGGCAGAGTCGGTGATGCCAGAAACATGCCCGCAATCGCTGTGAACATGATCAGCCCGACCACTCTCGGTTTGGTAATTCGATAATATTCCTGTACCAGCTCCCGTGCCGAAAGCGAGCGGGACTGGGTGGAAACTTCAAACGTCATCGTTCAGTAAAAACTGGTCAGGTCAAGGTGTTGAATCTGTTTTGTGAGTGGCTAGAAGTTCTATACATCCGCTTGGTAGCCCGGGCTTGCCAATTCGGCCAAATGATGCAGTTGATGGAATTGTTTCAGGACTCTTTATGCGGACGAAAAGCCAGAAGAAAGTATATCACAAGCAAGACGGCACACAGCGCAAACCACTGGAAAGCATAAGCCTTGTGACGGAAAATCCATTCATCACTTGGCGGCTTCCATTCACGTTTGAATCCGCCTGCCATTGCGGGGTCGAGTCGGATAACAAATTTCTGCAAGGAGTAGGGGGCCGCGTCTTCGAATCGCTGAATATCCAGCACCTGCCACACAGGAGATGAATTTTCATCAAGAGGGCCGTCATCCTCAAGCGTGAACGCGTTTACCGCCGGGATGACAGCCACACCGGAAATTTCTGCGGTCCCGGTTAGAGGGTCCGTGACAGGTAGGATGCTACGATCTGCCGCGGCCACAATCCAGCCCCTGTTCACCAAGACCGCTGTCGTGCCACCTTTGAGCAGGAGTGGTGTGATGACATGGAATCCGGCACGTCTGTTGGAAACCTGATTGTCCAAGAAAAATTCTCGGCTCTGATCCCAGGTACCGCTGGTACGCACCTGACGGTACTCGATTTCGCCCGGTGCTTCCAGGGTCGCGCCTATGGTTATCGGCGGCGAGTGAATTCGCGACGTATAAAGCTCAAGTGTTGCCGTTCTCTGTTCTGCCCGGTCTGTCTGCCACAGTCCCAATCCTACCAATATCGGTGCCAGTACAAGTGTGCACAGAGTCGGTACCGGTCGCGGACGAAACTTGACTTTCATTTTTAATGCACCGAATTTTCGATGGATGTCACTGATAAAATAGTGACCAGATTCATCAAGGATAGAGGAATTACATGCCCATTGACAAACTCATCATTGCCGTTCTGCTTGTGCTTATGCTATGGAGCCTTGGATCAGCATTCTGGTACATGCTCAAGGATCGCGGTCAAGGGACTCGAACTGTCAAGGCATTGACTGCACGAATCGCCATCTGGGTCATTCTCCTATCGACGATAATCGTGGGAATCTATTTCGGCTGGATTACGCCCAGCAATACGATTCCGATGCCGCAGTAAGGCGGTTTCAGCAGGGACTTCGGCCGAATTTCCGCCTATACGACATAGACAAATATAAACAGCCCCACCCAGACCGTATCAACGAAATGCCAGTACCAGGCCGCCGCCTCGAATGCGAAATGGTGGTCGGGTTTGAAGTGTCCCCGCACACAGCGTATCGTAATGACAGCCAATATGATGGCACCGATGGTGACGTGAAAGCCATGGAATCCGGTCAGCATGAAGAATGTCGCGCCATACACGCCGGTTCCCAGCGTCAGACCGAGATCCGCGTAAGCATGGAAGTATTCGAAGCCTTGGAGATACAGAAAGAGAAATCCCAGAACTACCGTGATAACCATCCAGACAACCAACGCTGTTCTTTGGTTTTTCTTGAGTGCCCAATGTGCGAAAGTCACGGTAACACTTGACGACAGCAGGATGATCGTGTTCCAGACGGGGATTCCCCATGCGCCAATAGTTGAGAACTGGCCCGCACCTGCTGCAGTATCGGCTGGAAGAAGTTCCGGTCCCATCGGTCCGGCTGTCGGCCAGCCTCCGTCGAAACCCATCCATAGGATATCCGTCTCAGCAAGCCACGGAATGGCGAGATTTCTGAGATAGAACAGTGCGCCAAAGAATCCACCGAAGAACATGACTTCGGAAAATATGAACCACAGCATTCCCATTCGGAATGAGATATCAACATGCGCGTTATACTGTCCAGCTTCACTTTCCTTGACTACCACACCGAACCAGCCGAACATCATGAATGCGATGATCAGTCCACCAATAAGCATCACCCACGGTGCGACATTGACATCGTTGACCAGCATGACGAATCCGCCGGCCAGTGTGAACAGCCCGACTGATGCGACCAGAGGCCATGGACTGGGATCTGGTAGATAATAATCGCCGTTAGCGCTCATTGGTTGTCCTCTTATCGAATCTCTATACTTTCAATTGAATGGTTATTCGGTCAGCCGGACGGTCAGCCGGAATTCTTGACCTCAAAGAAACTGTATGACAGCGTGACGGTGCGGGTATCCTTCTCCAGTTTCGGATCAATATAAAACCGCATTGGCATCAGTCTTTCCTCACCCGCGGCGAGGTTCTGGTTGTTGAAGCAGAAGCACTCAATCTTGACTACATGACGGGCCGCCTGCATGGGGGTCACGCTCGGAATCGCCTGCCCGACCAAATCCCGTCCTGAAGTGTTCTTGACCAGGTAACTGACCTCGTGTATTTCACCTGGACGGACTTTTGTCTTATTGATCTCCGGTTTGATCTTCCATGGAAGCCCGTTGGTGGTATTTCCGGTAAACTCCACCCAGACATCGCGGTCCGAGTCGATATCTATTTCGGGATCAGCACTCTGCAGGGCTGCAATGGTTGGCTTGCCGCCAATACCCGTAATTTCACAGAACAGGTCATACAGCGGCACCAGCGCGTAGCCGAATCCGAACATGACGAAAACAGTCGCGGTCAACGCGATCGCAATACGACGATTGGAGAAGCGGGTTTTCCGGCTGGTTTCGTTCATGTCGCTAGTGTGAGGATTGGATGACCATGATCGCCACGAAAAATGCGATCGCGACGGCACCCAATAGCGCGGCCAGTTTCGCGTTTTTCGACATCCTTTGAGACACCTGACCCAAGAATACGTCCTACTTCACCGTCGGTGGCGTCGAGAAAGTGTGGTAGGGAGGCGGAGATGCGACGGTCCATTCAAGCCCCTCGGCACCTTCCCAAACCTGGTCTGTAGCTTTCTCGGCTCGACCTCTGACGCATTGAATGATCACGTATACCATGATCAGTTGCGAAATTCCCAATCCGAACGCACCGAGTGACGAAATCAGGTTGAATTCTGAAAACTGTACCGAGTAATCCGGAATCCTTCTGGGCATACCCGCAAGGCCAAGAAAGTGCTGCGGGAAAAAGGTGACGTTGAAGAAAATTGTCGTCAACCAGAAATGTGTCTTACCCAGTTTTTCAGAGTACATACGTCCGGTCCACTTCGGCAGCCAGTAGTAGGTTGCCCCCATCATGGCCATGATGGACCCGGCAAAAAGCACGTAGTGGAAGTGTGCGACAACAAAATAGGTATCGTGATATTGGAAGTCCGCCGGCACGATTGCGAGCATCAGTCCAGACAGGCCGCCGATGGTGAACAGGAACACAACCGCGATCGCGAACAGCATCGGTGTCTCAAAAGTGATCGAACCGCGCCACATTGTCGCCACCCAGTTGAACACCTTGACCCCTGTAGGTACGGCGATCAGCATCGTCGCATACATGAAAAACAGCTCGCCTGCCAACGGCATGCCGACTGTGAACATATGGTGTGCCCACACGATGAACGATAGAAAAGCAATTCCGGCGGTTGCGAAAACCATCGAATCGTAGCCGAAAAGCGGCTTGCGGGAGAATGTCGGTACGATCTGCGAGACGATGCCAAAGGCCGGAAGAATCAGGATATAGACTTCAGGGTGTCCGAAAAACCAGAATATGTGCTGAAACAGGACCGGGTCGCCACCGCCGGCGGGATCGAAGAACGCAGTGCCGAAATGGCGATCGGTGAGCAGCATCGTGACTGCGCCAGCGAGCACCGGCATTGCCGCGATCAAAAGGAATGCCGTGATCAGCCAGGTCCAGACAAATAGCGGCAGTTTCATCATGTGCATGCCGGGTGCACGCATATTCATGATCGTCACAATGATGTTGATCGCCCCGAGAACCGAGGAGATTCCCATCATGTGGATGGAGAGAATGGTCATATCCACTCCAGCGCCGCCCTGAACAGACAAGGGTGCATAAAGTGTCCAGCCCGATGCGGGTCCGCCACCGGCTGTGAAGAGACTGCCCAGAAGCATCGCAAAGGCAAAGGGCAGAATCCAGAAACTCCAGTTATTCATGCGTGGAAGCGCCATGTCCGGCGCACCGATCATCATCGGTATCAGCCAGTTGGCAAATCCCACAAAACCCGGCATGATCGCACCGAAAATCATGATCAGCGCATGCATGGTGGTCAATGAATTGAACAGTTCCGGATTGACAAGCTGCAAACCGGGTTGGAACAGTTCGGCGCGTATGGCAAGTGCCATCACACCACCCACGAAAAACATCATGAGCGAGAATATCAGATACATGGTTCCGATATCCTTGTGGTTGGTGGTGGTCAGCCAACGCATGACACCGGAAGGGCGATGATCGTGGTGGTCGTGTGTATCGGTATGTGCTACTGACATGGTTTGATTACCTGAAAAATCCTGAAGACAATAGTCTGTTTACTGATTCGTTGATCTAGCGCAAGGCTTTGATTTCGGACGGCTGGACCAGGTCGCCCACACTGTTGCCAAGCGCATTGCGTTCGTAGGTGATGACCGCGGCGATATCCGCGTCACTGAGCTGCTCCTTGAACGCAACCATCGTGGTATTCGGTCGGCCGTTCATGACGATGTTGATATGTTCACCGATGGGACCGATGGTGATCTCACTGCCGGTCAGTGGTGGAAATGTCGGGGGCACGCCCTGTCCCTGATCCCCGTGACAGGCAATGCACTGAAAATAAACCTCCTGACCATGTGCCATCAGTTCATCCATGGTCCAGGTTCGGTCGGCTTCTCCTGCCGAGGCGACTTTCATGGCCTGTTGATCCGCAATCCAGGCATCGAAATCCTCTTCCGCCATCACGTTCGCGACGATCGGCATGAAGCCGTGATCTTTTCCGCATAGTTCCGCGCACTGACCCCGATAGTCGCCGGGCTCGTCGATATTCGCCCAGAATTCGTTGATATAACCAGGTATGGCGTCTTTCTTGACACCGAATTTCGGAATCCACCACGCATGAATCACATCATTGGAAGTGAGCAGAAAACGAATCTTTCGATTGGCGGGCAACACGATTGGATTGTCGACTTCAATCAGGTAGTGCTCACCTTTGGGCTCGCGGTTTTCAATCTGTGCGCGAGGTGTGGAAAGATTACTGAAGAAATCGATGTCGTGGTCAAGATACTCGTACTGCCATTTCCATTGGTAGCCGGTAATCTTGACGGTCAGATCGGAGTCAGTCGTATCTTCCATGAAGAGCAGTGTCGCGGTTGACGGAATGGCCATGCCAACCAGGATGAAGAATGGAATGATTGTCCAGACCACTTCCAGTTTCGAGTTGTGACTGAACTGGTGCGCCTTATACCCGCGACTCTTCCGATGTGCATAAAGTGAATAGAACATCACACCGAATACGACGATAAAGATTACGAGGCAAACCAACATGATTGCGTTATGCAGGTCCAGGATCCGACTCGCTATCGGCGTAGACGGTGGCGGGAGATTAAGCCCCCATTCCGAATAGGCGCTGAAAGGTAAGAACGCGACTGCGGCCACTGCTAGCCGAAGCAGGTTTCTTAATCCGAAAAATACTCTTGACATCAACTGTCTCCCTTATGGGCTTTGATTTGCACTGCTTTATATAACATTCAAAATCATATTTATCAAAAGTTGATAACGATGTAGTTTCATCCTGTTGACCGAAATCACCGCGAGATCAGGATTCCGTTCCAAGGAAGCGCGAAAATTGCGTTCAATCTATTAACGCGCGCGGCGTATCGAGCCTCCTTGGGCCGATCGCCAGACAAAACATTTCACTGCATGGCTTGTTTGTCGGTATTGGGTTGATCGTGATCTGTCCTTTTGAGTTCCAGCACATCAAGATCAACCGCGCGTGCCTCCAAGTTTAGTTTGCCAACCGAATGCAAAAGGAATTCCTTTCCTTTAACGGCAAGGTTATCCATGTGCCGAATACGGTGGGTATTATACCTATGAGAAGAAAAGTGAACGACATAAATGCAGGAGAATCTTACTCTCAGGTTTGTGATTTGAGCGATTATCTCAGACGATGGCTTGAACCGGTGTTGATGCCTTGAATATAAAGATTGCTGGACCAGATAAAGCTACCGTCAGCGCACCGATGCCAGCGAGACTGCCTGGCAGGAAAAACTCAGACCGGCGGGTGGTCGACTCGGGTTACTTTGTCATGAAGGTTACAGATTTGCCGCCAGGTTCGTTCAGGCACTGCGACCCATCCATTGCTTGCCCGTCTATGATTGCGCTCTTTCTCGCCCGGGATCTCCACCCGCTCAAACCCAGGGGCTGGCGGACAGTTTCGTAACTCTTCCAGCACTTCTTCCGCGGCTTTTTTGAACTGTGAGCCGGGCCGCAGATTGGTTGTATCAAACGTAATCACTAACCAGTTACCCTCGGTTTCAATCGGTCCGAGCAGTGCTTCTGCAACCAACTCACCGATCAACGCCAGACTATAACCCTTGTGCCCTCCAGCCGGAAGAATTGCGCCACCGTTAAAGTAATCCTCCGGGTCATTGGTCGGATTGCCGTTCCGATCAATCAGACAATCATCAGGTAATTGCGCACCTGCTGAACGGGCTGCATAGACCCAGCCTCCGGCGATTTTTGAGGTGGCGAATTCTACGACCACCGGTCCCAGTTCCCCACCGGGTATTCCGATGCACCAGGGTTTGTCGGTAGGACCGCCTGTGATCCGCCATGGGGCGCGACCTGCCTCCAGTTCTTGTGGTTTCCCCCACCGAAACATAAAGTGAGAAACCCCTTTTTGGCCGCCTCATCTGCAAAAGCACCGAGCCGCCCGGTATGGCCGGTATTCAGTACCGAAATCGATGAAATTCCGGACTCTTTTGAGCGAGTCATTCCGCGCTCATAGGCCATTTGCATTGCTGGAATCCCGATTCCGCCATCACCATCTACTAATTCATTGCTGCTGTCGGAAATATCCAACCACGGTTGTGCATGCGGATTCAGGTAGCCCGTCTGCATCTGCTCAGCGTATTGAAGCGTGCGCATCACCCCGTGACTTTCCACTCCGCACAGACTGGTATCGACAAGATGATCTGCAACAATCGTTGCAGTGTTCACATCACAACAGATGTTGTGGAAAATTTCTGAAATTACCGACTTTGCCCGGTCGGACGGTATGCTGACTCTTTTGCCATCAAATTCGAGTTTGGACGACGGGTCTTTCATAAATTCACACACTGCTGGAAAAAGTTGGTTGAAAGTGTTCTATCGGTAAAATCAATAGCAGCCGGAAGTACGGCCTTGTTCAAGGTTACATTGAACGAGCATTGAAACCAGTTTAATGCGCGTTTTAATGCTGAGTTAGCATTGAATTAGCATTACAGTCTTATGATTGTGTCAATCAATGCGTTGGATTGTACCGGCCAAAGGACTTTCTGACCCCAATCAAATCTGTGAAAAAATTTTCCGATAGACTGGATGTATACCGTACCGACGATGCGACCGATGTTACCTTTGCTTACAAATTTTACGAAATAGAAAATTATGAAAGAGGAATTTGAGAGTTGACATCAATCGTACTCCTGTGTGCGAAAATATTGTTCTACTTACCACTGATGAGTGTATGGATGTTGCGTCTGCCAAGGGGCATCCATGGCATCACCTTTACTTGTAGGAAACTTCAAAAATGTACAAACTTTACTATGCGCTGAAAAGCGCATCCATGGGTGTGAGAGTCATATTAGAGGAAATCGGTGTGTCCTATGAATTGGTCCAGACGACAGTTGATATGGATAAACCCCGTCCACCCGAGCAACTGGCAATCAATCCCAACGGATGGGTACCTGTTTTGTTATGGGAAGGTGGTGCAATGTACGAATGCGCTGCGATAGCCATGCATTTATGCGACCGGCATCCTGAAGCGCGATTAGCACCGACTGTGGATGACCCAGCTCGGGCACTTTTTTTGCAGACGCTCGTCTATTTCTCCAACTCCATTCAGAATGCGTTCCAATTGACCTATTACCCGGACCGTTTTGTCAACACACCGGCGGATGAGCCAAGTGCGCAACAACGCGGTAATCGACGTCTGAAGGAAACCTGGAGTGTGATCGACAATCAAATCGGTGACAACCAATGGGTGCTCGGCGATCGATTCAGTTCAGCTGACATTTATCTGTTCATGCTGACCACTTGGCTGAGATCGGCCAAGGGACATCCATCTGTTGGCGAATTTACCAACGTCAAACGCATAGCTGACCTCGTCGTACAGCGCCCAAGCGTGCAACTTGTCTACGAACCGTGGATCGCAGACCCGGAATATTGAGGCTTTACACGTATTTGATCAAACTTGAAAAGTCAATGTCGCTATGAATCGAGTGCAGTCAGTGGTTACAGTCCGCCAGGCAGATATACAGTCCGTATCTGATAATGCGCTTGCGGCGACATACTTCGGAGTCTCTCGCGGTACAAACGAAAGTCTGCAGGTTCAAATCCAATGCGGTATCCACGCTCAATGCAAGTCAGAAGTCCTTCATTGTTCAAATCAGAGGAAATACACAATGCGATCTAGTTCCATTCAGACGATCAGGCGCGATGAGTTGTCCCGCGCAGCTTTCGAGGCGGTTGTTCGCTACGGGTGGCGCAGAACGACACCGGACAAGGTTGGTGAAATCGCCGGTGTTTCAAAAGGTGTCGTGCTCCATCACTCCAAGGACAAGGGTACGTTACTGGAAGCGGTGTTTCGCAGATCTAACTCTCTGCTGAGTGAATCGTTTATCGAGCTATGTAAATTTGCAGAAAAACCATACGAAAAGCTCTGGGCGATAATTGTTGCCAACTTTTTCGAAACGATATTCAATCAGCGTGTATGTCAGGCTTGGATATCGCTGATTTCCGAAGTTCCGCATAGCAAACTGTGCCAGCGAATACAGATCGCCTGCAACCAGCGAATTTACAGTAACCTGAAACATGAGTTGAAACATTTTCTGGATTTGGAGGAGGCCGAGTCGACTTCGCTTCAACTCGGAGTGTTGATCGATGGCATCTGGGTGTGTGCTGGTATGCTGGTCGAGCCGATTGAAAGCAAAGTGGCAATTTCCGAAATGGAATACGCAATTTCCAAATTGCCGCCCAATGACGAGATTGGTGCTGCCAAACATAAAAATGCCAGATCAAAGATGGAAACCATCGCAGCAATAGCACTTGGTTCCAAGGCTTTCAAGGAAAAATCCGTATCCGTACTCTAGGGATGATCGGACAAAAGCAGGAAGCAATAGAATCGACGAGTTGCGCCAAGCGAGATAAACAATCGACAGTTATCCAGTATCGCGTTGCTGCGCCGAAGGAAAACCACTTAATAGCCCGACATTTTCAGCATGGAGTTTGACTACATCATCGTTGGCGCTGGATCAGCGGGTTGCGTGCTGGCTGAACGGCTGAGTTCTGATGCTCGAACCAAGGTATTGTTGCTGGAGGCAGGCTCCGATAACGACACGCTGTCATTGAAAATGCCGGCGGCTGTTCTGTCCAACCTCAACAGTACAAAGCACAACTGGGCTTTTCTGGGAGAGCCTGAGCCAGAGTTGAACGGCCGCCAGCTGCAGCATGATCGGGGCAAGACACTGGGCGGATCTTCATCAATCAATGGCATGGTGTTCATTCGCGGGCACGCAATGGACTTTGATGGCTGGCAGCAAGGCGGATGTGAGGGTTGGGGGTACGCAAACGTATTGCCCTACTTCAAACGAATGGAAACCTATTCAGGCGGAGCAGATGATTTTCGAGGAGGAAGCGGACCGTTACATGTCCAACGTGCCGCCCCGGACAATCCGCTGGTCCAAGCCTTTCTGAAGTCAGGCGAGGAAGCTGGTTACCCACTGACCGATGACATCAATGGCTTTACGCAAGAGGGTTTTGGTGTGTTGGACTCCTCCGTCTATCGAGGCGAACGCTGGAGTGTGGTACGCGCTTATCTTGATAGAGCCCGAACTCGGCCCAACCTGACAATTCAGACCGAAGCCCATGTACAGAAGCTTGACCTCGGAGGTGGCCGAGCAAACGCGGTGACATATCTCCAACAAGGCCGACGCATTACTGCACATGCACAAAAGGAAGTGATTCTTTCGGCGGGCGTTATCGGTACACCGCAGATTCTGATGGTTTCAGGGATTGGGCCAGCCGAGCATCTTCGGGAAATAGGCATCGATGTTGTGCTTGACCTTCCCGGCGTTGGCCAGAATCTGAACGACCATCCTGATTTTGTGATGCAATACGAGTGTCTGAAAGCTGTCACTCTCTGGCCGAAAACCAGACCGGCTGGACGCATCGCCGCCGGGCTTCGCTGGCTGCTGACAAGACGTGGAACTTGCGCATCCAACCATTTTGAGGCAGTGGCGTGTATCCGCTCCGCTTCTGGGGTAGATTATCCTGATCTTCAGCTAACAATTACGCCTGTTGCCGTCGACAACCAGACATGGAGCACTTTGCCGAAGCATGCGTTCCAGATACATGTCGGTTTGATGCGGGCTTACAGCCGCGGCAAGGTCAAGTTGCGTGATTCTGACCCTTCGAGCCCGCCGCGTATCCTAGTCAACTATATGAACGATGCCCGCGATCGGGAAATGTTGCGGACAGGCATCCACTTGGTACGCGAACTGGTTGAGCAACCTGCATTCAGCGGGTTATGCGGACAGGAAATTTTTCCGGGATCAAGCGCACAAAGCGACATTGAACTTGACAGCTTTCTCAATACATATTGCCATACTCAATGGCATTTGTCCGGTACCGCACGGATGGGTACGAAAGAGGACAAAGAATCGGTTGTCGATACCCAAGGTCGGGTGTATGGTCTGCAAAACCTGCGTGTGGTGGACGCGTCGATTATGCCGTACGTGACGAATGGTAACACCAACAGCCCCACCATCATGATTGCGGAGAAGCTCGGTGACGCAATTTTGGGGCTTGAACCTCTGCCAGCCATCGATATCCAAATCTGGCAGAATCCAAACTATGCGACCTGTCAGCGGTAGCAAAATTTCACAGTACAAAGGAGTAATAAAATGATTGGATATGTCATGGTTGGAAGCAATGATCTTGATCGGTCGGCGGCGTTCTATGACGCCATTCTCATGCCGCTTGGTCTAAAGCAGGTGTCTCGAACCGAAAGCTATGTCGCTTATGCGCCTGAGAAGGATCTCGAGGCGATCGAATTCTATGTCACCTTGCCCTACGATGGGGGTGAGTGTACCTTCGGTAACGGAACCATGATTGCGTTTGCAGCACCGACGATGCAGGCCCTTGATCAGTTTTACTCCATTGGCCTGCAAAGCGGCGGTACCGACGAAGGTACGCCAGGACCGCGCGAGGAAGGAAGCAACATCTGCTACGGTTATCTGCGCGATCCGGAATGGAACAAAATCTGCGCTTTCTGTGCTGAACCGAACGGTTAGGTAGTACTGTGAGCGAATATCCCTCCCTGGACCCATCCTGTATTTTCTCTACCTATGTGGGTGGTAACGAGTTGTCTCCTTTCCATGAGTGCTACGCCAATGAACACACGGTCCTGCGCTTGGCCGTCGGTCGGTTTTATGTCCATCATAACGGCGACGACCCAATTGCGGGGTATTGGGCATTGCGAAGGAAAGCCGCACTGTTTGATGTGCCCGAACGACCCGTGGAGATATCCGGTACGGATGTAATAGCGTTTCTGGAACGGATTTTTACGCGGCGGATTGCCGATATGAAAATCGGTCAAGGACGCTATTTGCTGGCATGTACGCATCAGGGAGGGCTATTCATGGATGGTGTACTGTTTAGATTGGGAGATACCCGGTTCTGGTTCGTGCAGCCCGACGGTGATCTCGATACTTGGCTTATGGCGCATCGTACTGGGTTTGACGTGACAATGTCTGATCCAAAATCTCGCGTTTTGCAGCTTCAAGGTCCGGAGTCCTATCAGATCATGCACACGGCCACGGGCGGTACGCTTGATGAGACTTTTAAATATTTCCGCATCGGATTATTTAGTCTTGACGGTCAGGATGTCTATGTCTCGCGCACTGGCTGGACCGGTGAGTTGGGGTACGAGATATATACGCTGGGGGATTCGACGGACTGTCCGCAATTGTGGGAACATCTAATGAGCATTGGAGAGTCTGTGGGTATGGCGTTCAGTTCAATGCAAGCTATGAATATTCGTCGAATCGAGGCGGGTATTCTGGACAGCGGCAGTGATTTCGACAGTACCATGACACCGTACGAAGCGGGGTTGGACCGGTTCATTGACTTGGACAAGGACGACTTCATTGGCTGCGACGCGCTACTGGATGCTAGACACGGTTCACGCATCTATGGACTACGTTGTGAAGGTGCGATTCCCAGCGGTGGTGATCTGGTTTATGATGGCGGTAGCTTGGTAGGACGTGTCACCACCGGTGCCTGTTCCCCTTTTCTGGAAGCGGGCATTGGCTATGTCCGATTTGACCACCCGGGTGATTGGTGTAGCAGAACACTGATTCTGCGCTCCTCGCGGTATGGCGATAAGAAATGCGAGATCAGTAAATTACCCTTTTATGATGCCGAAAAGCGTCTTCCTCGCGAGTTGCCTGTTGAGGATGACTCTTCATAGCAGTGCTGCCACTCAATTAGATTGCGGAACTTCTATTTGAAATGTTTTTCGATCTATTCCTCGATTGAATGAAATTCGTCTTCAGAACTGCGTAGTTAATCCGCTGAGCATGGTTACATGTCGTGGGTCAGCAAAACCTACGACCCACCGTAAATCTAATTTTACCCATTGGTACAGACACCACTGGTACCGACCAAATTATTTTGAACGCTGTGATTCTGCAGAAATTATGATCGATCTCTAAAGTGAGAATTGTTGCTACAATTTGAATGTGCACAGCAACAATCATTATTGCTTGTCGTATTAAACTTGGAGGCTGTAATTGAGTCAAGATGTAATAAATATTTCTCTGCAGGAGGCTAACCTCAAGAGGAAAATACGACGGCATCTGCGTCAAATTGGGTTTCAGAAACTTGACGATGGAACTCTATCAATTAGCAGCGACAGTAAAGATATGGTGCGGGCACTCCATGGACATCAAAGAAATGACCGATTGCAAATGAACCATGATTTTCTGATTAATCGTGCTCCTAAACTCTTTAAGTTCTTTGCTTCTGGATCAGATATCCAACCGAAAAATATATCACCGACGTTGGAGAAAATAAAAGCTGGAACATGGCAGGCTGAATTATTTCGGCTCGCGTCACTTACTTGGTCTGTACCGGTTTCGAACGGTTTTGGCCGCAGGCTGAGGTATCTTGTGTGGGATAACAATAATGGGAAGCTGATTGGTTTGATTGCAATCGGAGACCCAGTATTTAACCTTGCAGTCCGAGACAATCTGATTGGTTGGGATGCAAAAGATCGAAGCGCCCGCTTAGTGAATATCATGGATGCATACGTACTAGGTGCTGTTCCACCATACAATCGTTTGTTAGCTGGAAAATTGGTGGCATGCTTGATTCGTACTCGAGAAGTTTTCGAGGACTTTCTGTTCACGTACGGCGATTCGAGAGGCATAATTTCGGGAGAAAAGAAGCATGCGCAACTGATAGCGGTCACAACGTCCTCATCGATGGGTCGCTCCTCTGTCTATAACAGGTTGAAGCTTGACGGTATCGAATATTTTAGGTCTATCGGTTACACTCGTGGGTGGGGGCACTTCCATATACCTGATCGACTGTTCTCAGAGTTACGGAACTACCTACGCAGTATTGAGCACCCATATGCAGACTATCATCAATTCGGAGCCGGGCCAAACTGGAAGCTGCGAACGACGCGTGCTGCGTTAAAGGAGTTAGGATTCAGAGATAATTTGCTTCGTCACGGAATTCAAAGAGAGGTTTTCATATCGTTTCTATCTACGGACGGTATAGAGTACCTTCGGACCGGCAAGGGTAAGCCGAGCCTCGCGACTCTATCTTCTGTCGATGAAGTGTCTTTGTTAGCCCTTAAACGCTGGATTCACCCGCGTTCAGAGCGGATATTCGATTATCGTGACTGGGAGCGCAAGGAACTGTTGTCGTTGTTTGGTCGCCATAGTCGCCGAATTGCCGAGAGGCTCTCACGAGCTAGCTAAATCGGTATAGTAGACGTATCAATGGAATAGCGATGTCACGATTACTAGACGGATGGCAAGTTCGGCTCGAGCACCATTTTGAGGTGCTTGCGGAGAGTCGAGCAGAGTCAGGTCTCGACATTTTCGCGCTTGAGCACGGACTGGATGAATCAATCGTCTCAGAGATATCCGAAGGACTTCGTTTACGGCTGAAGAATGGTTTACAACTATCACCTCATTGGCTACTTTGGATAATCTATTTGACCGAGCATGGGTATAGGTACGAGGGTGACGAATTTTGGCTCTCGTTTGAGCAACAAACACCCTGCTGGAATGGTAGGATGCGCTATCAGGCTAAACAGTGGTTCAACAAGTTTCAAAGTACTTACAAGGGAGTGGTACCGACTGGTCGATGGGCCGATCATTTCAGTATTATTTCACGACCAATTAGGCACGCTATCTTGCCGAAATATTTGCAGGTTCATTTTGCCCGAACGCTTTATCATCAGCGCCACCGATTGATTAGCTTGACACCTTTAGACTCACGCGAAATCGGAAAACGGCTCGCCGAAAATGCACATTATGCGCCAACTCTATTTCAGGAGTTTCTTCAAGAAGAGGAATTGACAGGACGGATTGTACTTGCACTTCTCGGTGAGTATAAAGTTCAAGGTAGTGAACCAATCGACTCGCTAACCCTTCAGCGAATAGTTAGAGATTTAGAGAAGGTTCGTAAATCACGTGAGTGGCTCCAAGAAACGCGGCGATACGTCAAAGATCGATTCGTAGGGATAGCAACTGGGTCACCTAGGCGTGAGGTAGCCGGATCTCGCGGTGAATCATCCAGACGAGTTAGACATCAACTTGATGTAAAACCTAAGTTGTACTTGAGTCATCATGGTGGAGGAAGATGGATAGTCTGGGCGGATATACCTTCTTTTAAGGAAATTGCATCGTTATATGTGGGCATGCGTCAATTCCTCAAAACTACAAGATGCCGCCTCAACGGTTCCAACGACTTTAAGCCGGGCGGTTGGTTGCTGTCTAGAAATAGAAAAAGCGTCTTGAAGTGGTGGCCCAACCCACAGAAGCCAATGATTTGTTTTGAAAGCTCGAATGCAATACTTGAGAATATTCTTCAAGACGAGTGTCATACGAATTCCGGTCCGGTCTGGCTGTATCGCATTGGACGCGATGGTACTGCCCGTGAAATCACAGGTGGTATAGTTCGTCCAGGATTTAAATACATAATTGTCATGAAGAAGGAGCAGGATCAGTTACGGTTTGGAATGCGTTGGATCAAAGTCGAGTGTGCCGGGATTTGGGCCTATCGCTTGGACGTGCCAGCTGACGTTTCTTCAGAGTTCACCGAGTGGCTCTCTAACTTCAAGCTTCTGGTAGCACGTACGACCTACGTTTGGCCTGCCGGACTCCCTAGTCGGGGTTGGAATGGCGAGGGTCAGAGCGAGTGGCTTACTACCGAAATGCCGTGCTTCGGTATGGTAAACGACTATCCAGTAGACGGCTATATACTTCAACTTGACAGTGAATCCGAGATAAAGATTGAATCGGGGGCATGTGGAGATCCTGTGTTTGTTCGGTTGCCACGACTGTCTGCTGGCAAGCACATTCTTACGGTTAAGGCGAAGCGTAGTGTAGCCCTTGATCAAGTTGTATCGTCGCCAGTCGCGGAGGGATATGTTGAACTTCGGGTGAGAAACCCCGAGCCATGGATTCCTGGCGTTGCGATGCATTGTGGACTTATAGCGAATCTTGATCCTCATGATCCGGACTTAGAAACATTCTGGAGAAATGAGGTAAAGTTATCAGTGATAGGTCCGTCAAGCCGGTCAGTTACTGCCAAAATCCGACTAATGGACAGGAAAGGTGATGAGTTTCTTTGTGAACAAGTCGGAGATCGAATCGAACTCCCACTTCGTTCGGAGTACTGGCGAGAAATATTTGATAGCTTTCTAAGGCGAGAGAAAAATGCTTGGGCTTATCTAGAGGCCGCGAGCGGCGAACTGGAAATATTGGCTGAAGAACTCGGTCGAATTTCATTTCGATTCGAACATGATGTTTTGCCTTTGCGGTGGATTCTAAGTCGAGAGCGAAACAATATTATCGCGAGATTAGTGGATGATACAGGCTTTGAAGAGTCTGAACCAGAGGTTTCTTTTTTCAACATAAAATCACCGTTGATTGAAGACCATCTCTCGTGCGATGCGCTTATAGTTGGACAAGCGGTTGAACAACCTGGAGGGCTGTTGTACGCAAAGCACGGAGATTTTGAGGACTTTGTAGTTGTCAGTTGTAAATTCATTGCGAAGAACTTCAAAGAAATAGGTATTAATTCCGATTATTCTCAACTTCAGGACAACTCAGTAGTCTTAGCGAGCACGTTACGCTTGTACGCAAAATGGCACAATGCACGACTCTACGGCCCTCTCGTGAATTTTAGGTGGAATAAGTTGAAAAATAAATTTCTTGCTCTAATTTATGAGAAAATCTGTGGGCAAAAATGGGCAGAAGCCGAAGAGTCCTTAAACAATTCTCGTGATTCAACACCGGCATTCGAAGCGGCAATCAATACTCTTCAAACATTAGTCGAGAAAAGATCAATTGGTTTTAGTGCACTATTACGTAGCGAATGCGAGGGGTTGATTGGCGGTATCCGACATGACTCCACGTGGTATTCAGAGTTAGCTCAAAAATATCAGGTGTGTAAAGACCCAACGCTATCTGAGTTTGCATTCAAGTTGGCGATGGAAGCTCACAGAGTTCCAAAAAATTTCGAAAACAATCTTGACAAACTACTTGTTGCTGTGCAATCGAATCCATCTGTCCTACGCGGAGCCCGTTTTCTTCAATGCGTGGGATCTCGAACGCAGCAGAAATGAAGCCTTCGATTTAAAATTCACAGAATGATAAAAAAAATAACAAGACAAGAGGTTCTAGCAGGATGTCGCGAAGTTCTTGGGTTGAATGATACTAACGATGCAATCGTCGAGGATAAACTATTGACCGCGTTGATTCGGCGGAGTGCAGGAATTCAATGTCCGTGTTCTCGGGCCACCTTAGTCAGTTCTCTAACCGATGCTCTTCAGTTTTTATATGAATCAGATACATCGCTAACAGAGCGCATTGAGACGACCATCGAAGGATTGGTTGTTGCGGGTGACCTGCTTGAATTGCATGATGTAGGGGTTTTTGATCACTCAGTTAAAAGTACTTGGGTGTTCGCCGCTCCACCTAGCTACATTGTTAGTCGAAGTGGTGAAATTTTTATTGTTGGGATAGTGGCAGATCAGGACACGTTCCTACCAAATTCTTTAGCGTCCCGAATCTGTATGAGGGGCTTTACCAGATTAATCGTACCCGAGGACAATGAGGATTGTTTGTCTACCGAGTTGGACGATGAAGGTCTTCAGAGGCTATCCGAAGATTCTTGGCTAAAATCCCCCAACGCTGAATCTTTTGGACAAATGCTTATTCGATTTGAACGTAAACTAGCGGATACGCCTCCAGCGGGTACCGTCAATGAACTTGAAATTCTTGACGGGGATCAGCCTGTTACCTATTATTCTAGACGTTGGTCGACTTGTACTGGAAAAACAGGCGTTTTTGTAGGTAGGCGGCCTCAAGAATTTGGTGTACCAATTTGGTGCATAGCTGATGTGGAAGCAGGTAGAGTCACTAGATTCTTAGACTTACCAGCAAGTAATTCTCGCTGGCGCGGCTGTGATGAAGCGTGGCACTTACAAATGGCCATCGACGCGAAACGAGGCAGTCCGCAACAGTATCGGGTTCAATTTTACGACAATGAATGCCGTTTTGACTTTTTCTCGCCGCTGCCAGCTTGGTCCGAGAGACGCCTCATGGTATTCGGCCGCCCCGTTCCTCGAGAGAAGTGCCTTATGTCTTATATATTGCCACTGGGTGTGGCCGGGTTCGAAGAGAAATTCCTTCAGAAGCGGCTTTGGCTCTCTCGTCGGGAAGATTCCGAGTAAGTGAAATTTATGCATACGACGCAAGAGTCAATTGAGCAGCTTCACCGAGCACTTAGCGAGTACATTGAAGCGACTTACCATATCAGTGCTCCTTCCCTAATTCAGCGACGGAAAGAACTACTAAGGCAACCTGGCTTGATACATCAGATTCCATACTTGGAATCGACGCCGCGTTACGAATCAGGCGAGCAATTCGCCAACATGAATGACCTTCCGACAGCCGCTTTGGAGGCTTTTCTGGCTGTATCGAATCAAGAGGGAGATCTTCCGCAACTCGTCTTTGATCCACCATACAGTCATCAGTTCGATGCAATCCGTGGTTGCTTAATTGACAAGAAAAACTTAGTCATCATGACCGGAACGGGTTCAGGAAAAACCGAAGCGTTCCTACTACCAATTCTCGGAAAATTAGCATACGAAGCAAAAGCGAAGCCGAAAACATTTGACTCGTTATCAGCTATGCGGGCACTTGTGCTTTATCCGATGAATGCACTCGTGAATGACCAACTTGGTCGACTGCGGGGTCTGTTCGGAGATCCGCGGGTTGTAGAATTGTTCAAGAGTTGGTCTGTCCGTCCACCTCGTTTTGCACGATATACAAGCCGGACACCTTACGCAGGTATGCGCACTTCAACACAGGATACTCGTAGACTGAGATTGTTTGAGGAATTCTATGCTGATATCGAACGCAAAACAAGGTCGGAGAATAGTGAGGAGCGAGAGAAGGCACAAAATTTGTTTATGCAATTAAAGGAACATGGAAAGTGGCCAGCCAAGCCCGACCTCGTTGCGTGGTTTGGCAAAAAAGGCGGTCGATGGCAGAACTCGGTGTCCGGCGAATTCCAACGCGCGGTGACATTGCCCAATGATTCAGAATTACTGACGCGCCATGAAACGCAAGTTGCACCACCGGACCTCTTAGTAACCAACTACTCAATGCTGGAGTATATGCTTATGCGCCCGATTGAACGCCCGATTTTCGACCGGACGCGAGAATGGCTTGAAAGTAATCCTGACGATACTTTCCTCGTGGTACTTGACGAAGCGCATTTATACAGAGGAGCAGGCGGTGCTGAGGTGGGGTTACTGATTCGTCGATTGCGGGACCGCTTGGGCATCACTAAAGACCGACTTCAGGTAATTTGTGCGACAGCAAGTTTTCGGGATTACGAGTATGCGAGGGAATTTGGTGCACAGCTGTCGGGAAATTGTGCGAGTACATTTCTCCCAATCAGAGGCTCACTTAGTCTAAGAGTGGCGGAGAGTTCTGGAACCGTAACGGACGCAGACATACTGTCTTCTGTCAATCTTGAACGCTTCTATGGTGCAGCTACAGACTCCGAACGAATCAGCACTGTCCAACAATTTTTAGATCATCGCGGCGTCACGAATGGCGAGACGGTCGAGTCAGCACTATATGACGCCCTTTCGGACTTTGGTCCTATGAAACTACTTATAAATTCGACTATGAAGCAAGCACAACCGATCGGAGAACTTAGTCAGAAAATTTTCCCGACCGCGGTGGACAGAAAAGTCGATTCAGCACTTGCTACTTTGATGGCTCTTGGAAGCATGGCTAGAAAGGAACCGAATACACCAGGCTTGTTGCCATGCCGCATTCACAATTTCTTTCGAGGATTACCGGGGCTATGGGTGTGCATGGACCCCAATTGCTCGGAAACAGGAGAAGAATTAGAGGACGGAATTTGCGGGAAGATGTACGGGCAGCCGCGAGAACTCTGTCTCTGTGGCGCCCGAGTGCTGGAACTATACACGTGTCGAAACTGTGGAAGTGCATACGCAAGGGCATACACCGATGATGCTCTTAATCCTTCGGCTCTTTGGGCTGAACCCGGGCAACATCTTCGGATGGCGAGCGGAGACTCTGAGCCGCTGTGGGCGATTGACTTGCTATTAGAAGAGCCACTGGATGACGAAATAGTTGAAATCGCTGACTACGATCTTGAAACTGGTCAATTAAATCCACCGGTGTGCGGTCACCGCATGCGTAGTGTCTTCATTCGTGGTGACAGGATAACTGACGCGGTCGATGAAGATGAAGAAACATTTCAGGATGCGGAGTCGTATGCACAGTTTATAAAGTGTGCTGTTTGCAAGAAAACAGCTCGATTCGGTCGATCATATGTTCAAGACCATCAAACTAAAGGAGATCAGCCTTTTCAGGCGCTTGTTTCTCGCCAGATTCAAATTCAACCACCGGCACCAGTAGAGGCGAGTAGTTTCGCTCCTTTGCAAGGGAGGAAAGTGTTGACGTTTTCGGATTCAAGGCAGGTCGCTGCGCGCCTCGCCCCTAATTTGCAACTCTATTCTGACCGAGATTCTCTGCGACCACTTATCGCTTGGGGTTATCGCCGACTCCAACGTGTGTCGAGCATAGAGCGGTTACTTAGCCTTGACGACTTGTACTCGGCGGTCTTACTCGCATCAAGGAGTTTGAAAGTCCGACTTCGTCCTGAGATTAAGTCCGGTGAAAGTTTTAGTGCAGACCGTATTGTTTCTAGTGCTGTTGAGAACGGAGTACTTGAGGATGACGTGGCCCTTCTGAGTTTGTGCATGGAACTCAGAAATGAACGACCACCAGAAGCTCTTCTTGACAATATAGTTACAACAATTCGGCATCATTTTCTTGGATTTGAGGCATTGGCTTTAGCGTCAATTGTTGAGCGCCGGGAACATACTGAAATGCTTAAGTCGTTAAGCGACATTCCAGGGATAATTGAGAGCGCAGATGCGAAGGTTGCGCTAGTGAGAACTTGGCTACGATGTTGGCAAGGCCAGGGTTTCTGGCTAAACTCCATGCCAAGTGTTTGGTGGAAGCGGCCGAGATCGCAGGGCACCAGCATAGACGGGCAAAAGGGTAAATTTACTGCTATGGCAACAATACTTGGCGACAAAGACGCTCAAAAGGTATTTTGGGAACAATGGTCGCCCGAACTTCTAAATTTGTTTACTGAAGAGATGGGAGGGGGAGTCAAGCGTCTGAGAGGTGGTCAGTTGACACTAATGTTTGAGGGAACTTGGGTTACCTGCTTAACCTGCAAATCGGTGCATCGGCCTGTACCGGGATTATTGTACTGCTTGGATTGTGGCGGACTAGAAATTCGAAATCTGAATCCAGACTCAAATTTGGTGTTTCTTGCTAGAAAAGGGTTCTACCGGAAGACTGTCACGGAAGCTCTTGAAGAACCCCCACGCCAGCCTATGGCACTTATCGCCGCAGAACATACGGCTCAATTAAATTCTCCCCAAAATGAGGATGCGTTTTCAGAGGCGGAAGGAAATGAACTTCTGTTTCAAGACATCAAATTTGAAAAGGACGGTACAGGAGCAACAGCGATTGATGTCCTATCGAGTACCACGACAATGGAGGTTGGTATCGACATTGGAGCTCTATCTGGGGTCGCGATGCGCAACATGCCGCCCAGCCGAGCTAATTATCAGCAACGAAGCGGCAGAGCGGGACGTCGAGGCAATGCGGTGGCTACAGTTATAGCGTTTGGCAGTGCCGATAGCCACGATGAACACTATTTTTCGGAACCCGACGGTATGATACGTGGAGATGTGGTTGATCCAATATTGACTCTCGATAACGCGGATATCGTTCGCCGTCATATTCGCGCTTTTTTATTGCAGAACTATCATCAGGATAGAATTCCTGAAATCGATTCTGGAATGCGGCATGATCTTTTTTCTGTTCTAGGTACGGTGTCCGAGTTCCGAAGTAACAATTCGATTTTGAATCGCAATGACTTCGAAAAATGGCTTGCAGAGCATGAAAAATCCTTGAAACTACGGGTTGATTCGTGGATTCCTGATGAGCTTACGAAACAAGATCGGAATGAACTTCTTATCAGGATGAAGGAAGATTGCTTAACCGCAGTTGATAGAGCTATCCGATACATTGACAACGAAACCGAAACGGATAGAGAAAGCGACATAGAATTGGGAACCGAAACAGAGAGTGTACCGGAGCAGGGTGAGGAGCGAGTTCAGCAGTCTTGGAACTCAGGGAAACTTCTTGACCGTCTTCTCTATTGTGGTGTTCTACCGCGTTACGCGTTCCCAACCGATGTAGCGACATTTCATGTTTTCGACCAAGCCCGTTCGTCAAGCTTTAAGCCGATTATGCGTTTCGCACCATCCCAAGGGTTACCAGTCGCTTTATCTCAATACGCCCCGGGTAAGCAGGTATGGATTTCTGGAAAGTGTTATACGTCGGGGGCAATCTATTCCCCCATGCGAGACGAAAGATTTGAAGCGTGGGCCGCGAAACGGATATACATGGAATGTTCCGAGTGTGGTTTCGCCAGAACATTCGAGACAACAGCGGTAGACCCCGGGGAGACTCGCAACTGCGAAGCATGCAACGGAGTTGGCAGTTTCGGACCGGGTCGAGTCTGGCTGCGTCCTCCAGGATTCGCCCACCCCGTGGATGTCAAAGAAGTAACTTCTCCAGATGATATGCCTGAGACGAGTTACGCGACGAGAGCGAAGCTAACTATGGGCACGCCTGACGAGTCGGCGGGATGGACAAAAATCAATAACCGTGTACGTATTTTGGCGGACCGGCAGCATCTTCTGGTCACCAACACCGGACCTAGAAAGGACGGCTATACGTACTGCACGGTTTGCGGTAGGATCGAATCAAGTCATGAGCGAGAGCCGAAGCTCGGTAGTGCACATAGAAAACCCTATCCCGAAGATGATACCAATTTGATTTGCGAAGGTATCAATCCAAGTAGGTATCTTGTACTCGGAGCAGACTTCATCACGGACATAGCGCTTTTCTCTATAAGTGTAGACCCGCCTATAAATCTACGACCAGGGCATTCTGCCACCAATATAGCGTTAAGGACTGTCAGTGAAGCATTGGCCAAAGCGGCTAGCCAATTGCTCGAGATAGAAGACGGGGAACTGATGGCTGAGTTTCGACCAGCACTAACCTCAGATGGAAAGACTGGATTGGAGGCAGAGATTTTTCTTTATGATACTTTGGCAGGAGGGGCCGGATTTTCCCGACTTCTCGCCGACATCGGACAGGAATTGCTTGAGAAAGCTTTGAAAGTGTTGAAAAATTGTCCAGAAAGCTGCGATGCGTCGTGCTACAGGTGTTTACGTAGTTACAAGAACAAATTTGAACATGGCCTTCTCGACCGCCATATAGGGGCAGAACTTCTGGAATATCTTGTGACAAGTAAAAGACCGAGTTTCAATGCAGGTCGTCTGTATAGTTCGATCATTCTTCTGTATCACGATCTGTTACGTCAAGGTATGGAAGGTGTGGAATTTGAACTTAACTCAAGATTGGACAGTGAGTCAAAAGGCTTAATCGCACCTATATTGGCAAAGGTAAGTTCAGGAAAGATGTTTATCATTGCTCTTTCCGGTCCGCTGACATCGGACTATCCAGTTGACCCGGCGATTGAGGATTATCAGATAACGCAAGGAGCCATTCCAGTGATCGTAGCAAACGAACTAGCGGTACGTAGTAATCTTCCTTTTGTTACCAACTTGGTGCGACAAGAGATTGAAAGCTAAGTGAAAAATGGTAGAAGAGTAAATTCTATCTCTTAGATCAGTTCCTCTACGCCTATGTTTGAAACTTCGAAATATTTGGTCAATGCTCATATTAGGACAGCGATTCTGCCCCATTTGTTCCAGTAAAGATGGACCAATCAGGAGTGGTTGTCTTTCAATTTTTTCGTGTCTAACGATATCTAGTAGACACTTTCGGAATGTAGTAGGGTAAAGTTTCTTTCGTATTCCTGAATTTCAATTACGAGTGTATAGACTTCTCCGAGCTCATTGTCCGCAAAAACTTTTTTCCGAGTTTTGCATACATTACTCGGAAACCCACAAAATCGGCGCCTACCTTACGATAGGGTTCGATGAGTCTCCACACCACTGCATTTCCGTCACAGCGAAAGTTTGGAATTCGCACTTCATCATCATTCAGGAGCAAACGTACTAGTGACTCGTGCATCGATAGTAATTACGTTAGTTTTGTTAGGCATCTGTGCTAGCACTCGACCGAATCCTGACGCGACTGTAGTTCTGAAACTGTGTCGTCTCCCTGGAGATGAGCGAGACATCCCCAAGCACTGCCAGTTTGCTGACGGATGATTGTAATATGATTGTCTGCGACAAAACTCCGATATTCGTCACCTGACTCGATTCCGACTTCTCTGCACTGGTTTGCTGGAAGCGTGATCTGTAGTTTGGAACTGACTTTGGGCACAATATGTAGCTTTGCTTAGTTTGGAATACTTAGAGATTATAAATCTGTAAGTTTCTCTACTTCTTATGTCACGACAGTCAGGAGTTGAGTGTTCGTCGTGCCAACGTCTACCAAATTCAGAGTGACACTGAGATGCCAAGGAGACGATATAGTTGGTATTACAATTAAATATCCTGACGACGAACTGATTGAATCAAAGTACGAAGTCGTTGAATTAGTGGTTCGTACTTTTAGCAGGTGAACCCTTAAGGGTTGAAATAGCTTGCGATGCGATTTGAGCAAATCGGGAATCATCAAATCCACTAAACCTACGCACGGTTCCAGCAAAATCTTCTAACGATCTTGCCGAGCGTAGCCACTTCCTTTGCTGAGAGAACTTAGTATTTCGGGGTTGCGCAAGAATCTGGCTTAGACTCATATTACTCGTTGTTATCTACCTTGACTTCCCAATAGCCTTTCTTGGTCGGCCCGACATGCCGAATTTGGCCTGACTTCCTCAGATTATCCGAGTGATACCTGACGCCGACCGGAGAAATCCCAATTCGCTCCGCGAGTTCGTTTTGTGTGAAATTTGGATTCTTACGTAGTAGAACGAGATTTGTTTCTTAGGTAGTTTCCTGTATAGTTTCATCGGTTTCTTGGGTAGTTTCGTATATTTCTTCGGTAGTCCGTCCAAATGTCTCGCGAAGTCAATCGCCGGTTGAAACACTATCGAGATAAACTTCAGAGAATAAAAGTTCGACCTGAATTTCACCCGATTCTATCCTGAAGACTGGGTTAGGTGTACCTTCCTCTTGACAGGCTTCAAAGATATGTTCGATTCCACACACCTTCGAAGTTGGTCGATAATATACTTCGACACTCAGTGAATTCTTCAAATATTCGTCCAGACGTATATTGTTGTTTTATCGGATTAATCGTATATAATAATTTTATACGTTTAATCGAATAAAATTTCTAGCACATAGTGGACAATATAGTACGTAGCAAGCGGGAACTCGGGTCGATTATTCGCATGGCGCGGAAGAGACAAAACATGACGCAAGCGAACCTCGCCCGGAAAGCATCTGTACGGCAGGCACTGATTTCGGATATCGAAAACGGCGTGACTACAGCAAAACTCGATACCATCACTAGAGTGCTGGCTGCACTTGAGCTTGACATGTCGATCGTTTCTCGCCGAACAACCGAATTTGATCCCTGGGAGTATTGAGTGTGGGACGAAAGCGTCGGAACCGCGTATTGGATGTGTATGTCGGCAACAGCAAAGTCGGACAGCTCTCCCGTTCACCGAACGGTGCGATTTCATTTCGCTATGGTTCGAATTGGCTGAAGTCTGATATTGCATTTCCGATTTCAATGTCAATACCTTTGTCAGACCAAGTCTGGACTGGAGAAAGAGCAACTAGTTACTTCGATGGTTTATTACCGGATGACCAGACTATCCGAGAAAAGATCGCAACACACCAAAGGGCTGAAAGTGCCGGAGCCTTCGATCTACTCGCCGCGATCGGGCGGGATTGCGTCGGGGCTCTGCGATTCCTACCGGAAGACTCTGATTCCACTGACTCAACTCAAATTAGTTACCGTTCAGTCGATGACGTTGAAATCGCCTCTCGGCTGGATTCCTTACGTAGCTACCCACTCACCGTCAATCTAACTGAAGATGATTTTCGTTTCTCAATTGCCGGCGTTCAAGAAAAGACCGCTTTTCTTTGGGTTAACAATCAATGGCAAATTCCACTCGGACCAACACCAACTTCTCACATCTTCAAACCCGCTATTCGGGAAGGTCCCGCCGGCGCTGATTTTTCCGATACACCTTGGAATGAATTTCTGTGCCTGAAACTCTGTAACGCGTTCGGACTGAAAACTGCCGAGGCTGATGTGCAACATTTTGGGGGTGAACCCGTGATAGTCGTAGAACGTTTCGACCGAAGATGGCACGATGGTGTACTGTATCGGCTTCCGCAGGAAGATCTCTGCCAAGCACTGGGTGTCCCTCCAATGCGGAAATACCAAAACGATGGCGGTCCTGGCATTGTGGACATTATGGAATTTCTTAATGGTGCCATTGTCCCGAGTGATGATCGACTGACTTTCATGAAAACGCAAGTAGTGTTTTGGATGCTGGCTGCCATTGATGGCCACGCCAAAAATTTTTCCATATTCATTACGCCTGGTGGTTACCGGTTGACACCAATCTATGATGTTATGTCCGCGGCACCGTATCCGCAATTTCCGGTTCAGAAGACCAAACTGGCTATGGCTATCGGTAGTAGGGGGTACTACCGCCTGAGCCAGATTCAACTGCGGCATTTCTTCCAAACCGCCCAGAGAGTTGGTCTGCGAGATCAGGACATGGAGATGATATTCTCTGATCTGACAGTAGGGATGGATTATGCAATATCGGAGACAGCAACGATTGCTGCGGAAGTTGGTGTACCGGAGTCAACGAGCGGTCCGATATTCGAAGGCATAAGAAAGCGAGCAAGAATAATTCAGTCTGGTCTGTAAAGTGAATTGATGATAGATGGATTCACGTTTGCATGCGGTATTCTTCGGCAGATTTGCAAAGCCTGACTCGTCACTTCGACCACTGATCGTTATCTTGGTAAATTCTAACTCACCATAAGAATAAGGCATTTCTTTTTCGGTTTCTGAACCTAGGAATCAGACCACCATCGAAAATCAATTCGACTTTTCTGTACTTGATATACTTAATCATTCTTGACGAACGCGGGAGAACATTCCTAGACGAGTTATTTGGCATGCTCTTCGGGTGATAATCCTCCGGTTTGGATGTAATTCTCGAGAATGAGAGTCAAGATTCACAATCCACTCCGGAGAGAGTCGAGTATAGTCGCTCCGAGAAACACCAGGTGCAGCCACGGTTTCGGCGACTTAACAATTACTAAAATGAATACATGGAATCAGTGGCTCGCAGATGCTGTAGCCAGTAACTGTACCTCAGTCCCAAGTAGCCGTATACGGAACTCATGCGAAGATTCGGGGTTGGCAATTCCCAGACATTCCGGCCGATTGCCAGTGAACTAGGGAGAGCTTTCGAGTTCAACTGGAGGATACCACTGAATGACGATTTTGTCGGAAATGCAATTGGCATGCCGACAGAAGTGGTGCTTGAAACGATCCGACTCAAGACAAGTATGCGAGACAATTGTCTGACTCGTCAATTCTCGCAAGGGAATGGCCAGAGTGGTTAGGCATATTTGTCAGGACATTTTCAAGTCAATACCGGAGACATCCGGAAATTAAATTCATAGGAGGAAACTATGAGCAAGAAATTTGGACCAATATTGTTCGCTGCGGCGATTGCCATGTGTGCAACGCCAACGCTTGCAAGTGAATCGGTAAAAATCGGTGTGCCATCTTGGACTGGCGCTCAAGCGATTGCGAACCTTCTGGCGTCTGTCGTCGAAATGCGTATCGGCGGTGAGGCCGAATTGGTACCGGGTAATAACGCGACAATCTTTCAGGCGATGGACCAGGGCAAGGGTGATATTGACGTGCACCCGGATGTCTGGCTTCCGAACCAAGAAAGTTTCACCAAAAAATATGTTGACGGTGCCGGTACGGTCACATTGTCGAGCAATCCTTACGAGGGCAACCAGGGATTCTGTGTATCCAAGGATTTTGGAGCGAAATTCAACATTACGGATATCGCAGACCTGAGTCGACCGGACGTGGCAGTAGCGATGGATAGTGATGGCAATGGTCGCGGCGAGATGTGGATCGGTGCTCCGGGATGGGCTTCAGCGAACGTCAATGAAGTCAAGGTCCGTGACTACGGTCTGTTGGATTTCATCGAGCCGATTCGCGCTGAGGAAAGCGTCAAGACCGCACGAGTCAAGGATTCGATCGCCAAAGGCGAGGGATATGCATTCTATTGCTATAAACCTCATGCAATCTGGTTCATGTTTGACGTAGAGATGTTGACTGAGCCGACCTATGATCCGGAAAAATACATCATGATTCAGCCGTCCGATTCCGCGGATTGGTACGAACAGTCGATGGTCGCATCCAAAGACGCTCTGAAGGATGTTCAGATCGCCTGGTCAAATTCCTTGGCGGACCGATCGCCTGCCATTGTCGAGTTTTTCGAGCGATTTGCGTTGACTGCGGATGATGTCAGCAATTTTGCATTTGAAATCTCTGGAAATGGTCGGGAAGCCGGTGAAGTCGCAAGAGAATGGGTGACCAACAACCCTGATCGCGTCGATGCCTGGCTCGGACTTTAATTCCTGAAATACAAGCACGATTGTGATGGCACCGGAGCATAGTCTCGGGTGCCATCACATCAGGCACCAAACAGACTTTACGCAGGAAGCGTCGTGACAATCACTTCCCCAGACACGCCTGACGATGTTGTCATCGAAATCTCTAATGTCTGGAAAATCTTCGGAGCGAATGCCCTTGAGGCAATGAAATTCGTTCAGGAGGAGGGTCTCACCAAAGCAGAGGTGCTTGCGAAATTCAATGCGGTAGTCGGTGTCGCGGATGCCAGCCTCAGCGTCAATCGAGGTGAGATCTTTTGCGTCATGGGTTTGTCCGGCAGCGGCAAATCAACGCTGGTCAGACATTTCAACCGTTTGCTGGAACCCACAGCAGGAAAAATTATCATTGATGGAACCGATGTGTTGGCGCTGGAGAGCGCACAGCTGCAACAGTTTCGCAATCGAAATATTGGAATGGTGTTCCAGAATTTCGCACTTTTGCCGCATCGGTCCGTTCTCGACAATGTGGCGATGCCATTGGAAATCCGACGGGTCAGCAAGAATGAGCGAATGCGTCATGCAGCCGCAATCTTGGACATTGTCGAACTGGGAGCATGGGGCAGCAAGTTTGCCCACGAGCTGTCCGGTGGCATGCAGCAGCGTGTCGGTCTCGCCCGGGCTTTGGCTGCCAATCCCGATGTTCTGTTGATGGATGAGCCGTTCAGCGCGCTTGACCCGCTGATCCGGCGCCAGTTGCAGGATGAGTTTCTGCGGCTTTCCGATATGATGAAAAAGACAACCGTGTTCATCACGCACGATCTGGACGAAGCCGTACGTATCGGAAACCGCATCGCGATCATGCGTGACGGCATGATCGTTCAGATCGGAACCGCCGAGGATATCGTGATGAACCCTGCCGATGATTATGTAGCCGACTTCGTAGCCGGCATCTCCCGCCTGAAGGTGGTCCGCGCCCATGTGGTCATGAATCCACTGGACCAGTATTTGGCCGCCAACGAACCCCTGCCCGCAGATGTACCGAGAGTCAATGAAAGCGAGACACTCAGTAAGCTTATTGAGCTGTCCATCAATAACGACTCACCGATTGTGGTTGAAGACCAAAACATCGATGTCGGTGTCATCACGAAAAAAGATATTTTACGTACTGTCATAGAAGGAGCCGATGTGTCATGACAGAAAAAGTGGAAAACCAGCTTGACGCTATTGATAAAGAAGCGGCTGAGGAATACGCCGCAGAACGTCGGGAAAACATACGATCTTTCGTACACACCAACCCGGACTATTACATCAGCCAGTTTGACAAGATCGGCGAAAGTTCCCGATTTACGCCAACGTTCAACCCGACCGCCGGGATACTTGGACCGATCTGGTTCGGTGCTCGGGGCCTTTGGATGTGGGCAATTCCTTTATTGATTATTGAAACCCTGGGCTATGTGCAGTTGGCGCGTGGATTGTTCGGTGACCTTGCAGCGGAAGCTCGCGACCGAATCGCCTCGATTGAGGGGACTTTGGAATTACGCCGTCAGCAATTGGCCGCCGCAATCGAAGCTCAGTCTGACAAGGTTGATGTCTATAAACGTACGGTTAAATCCCTGGAGGATTCGATCGGCGGAATCAGGTTGGAAGCCCAGGAAATCGCAGATCAGGGAATCTGGATCGCGCTGATGGGGGTGGTCATCCTGCTGGCTGTAAAAGCCGTACAATCTGCAATTGCCAATACCGCTCTGGAATCCCGATTTTCAGAATGGGTTTCCGACCGCAGTATTCGTTCCGGCATGCCGCCGCGACAGTTGTTTTTCGGTGCTGTTTTCATGATTCTGATCGTCGGTGCGGCAATGTACCACTACTGTTTCCCCGGGCAGCTTGAAATGCTCACACAATTTCCGACAGACCCTGACATCCGGCTCACCAGCATTGCGTGGGTGGAAGGATTTTTTACCTTCTGCGTAACAAACGGTGAGGCGATATTTGATTTCATCACTTTTGGCATCCGGCTGATTCTCGATGCACTGGAACTTCTGTTCGTGAATACCCCATGGATCGTGATTGCCAGTTTTATCGTTTTGCTGACATGGCTTACCGCGGGCATTCGGACCGCTATTTGGTCCGGTGCTTTTTTGGCCTACATGGGGCTGCTGGGATTTTGGGTCAAGGCGATGACCACATTGGCACTGCTGGGAACGGCAGCCTGTCTTTCCATCGCGATCGGTATTCCGCTTGGCATGTATTGCGCTCGCAGGCCCCGATTCTACAAATTCATTCAGCCGATCATGGACTTCATGCAGACCATGCCAGCGTTTGTGTTCATGATCCCTGTGATCGCGTTTTTCGGAACTGGCAAACCGGCGGCGGTGGTCACCACAATGATTTTCGGCGGAACACCCGTGGTGCGTCTCACGGTGCTGGGTCTTCGCGGTGTTCCCGAAAGCGTCCGCGAGGCGGCAATTTCTTTCGGTGCCAGCAAATGGTACCTTTTCACAAGGGTTGACCTGCCATTGGCGAGCCCGTCGATCCGGGCCGGAATCAATCAGACCATTATGTTATCTCTGGCTATGGTTGTCGTCGCATCACTGATCGGTGCCAAAGGCTTGGGGGAAGACGTGCTGGAAGCGCTGCAGTATGCAAATGTGGGGCAGGGAATCCTGGCAGGATTTTCAATCCTGTTCTGTGCCATGATCCTTGATCGCCTGGTTCAGGGTGCACGCAAGTAGGCATTTAAGCGGAAGACATTCGGTTAGTGGACACTGACTTTCAATGAGGGTAATTCTAAGTAATGCCCACTGCGTTCGGCGAACTCATTGTTTCAGCAACTGATTGATGACAAACGCGAATTCCTCAGCGGTTTCCCTGAGCGATTCGTGTTTTGCTGATTTTCCACCGTGTCCGGAATGCATTTCCGTCTTGAGCACAATCGGTCTGCTGCCCAGCTTCCGGGAGCGGATTTTCGCCACCCACTTCGCAGGTTCCCAGTAGCCGACCCGCGGGTCATTCAGGCCTGCCGTGACAAACATTGCGGGGAATTCAACAGACTGTACGTTGTCAAAGGGAGAATAGGATTTGATGTAGTCATAAAGTTCCTTCATAGTCGGATCACCCCATTCCTCCCGTTCGGTGATCGATAGCGGCAAGGATTCGTCGAGTATCGTCGTCAGGATGTCAACAAAAGGCACATGTGCCACTGCGACCCCGCACCGGTTTGGACAGTCATTGAGGTAGTTGCCGACGACCAGTCCTCCGGCACTGCCACCGGAAATGGCGAGTCGTTCCGGGCTTGTTATGCCTTTTTCAATCAGATAGTCAGCACAGGCGCGAAAGTCATGGAACGTATTTTTCTTTTGTGACAACTTGCCTGCGTGATACCAGGTTTCACCGAGCTCACCACCGCCACGAATATGCGCGACGGCAAAAATGATGCCACGGTCAAGCAGGCTCAGCCGGGCTGAGGAAAAGTAAAGAGGATAGCTGATTCCGTAGGCACCATAACTGTAGAGCAGAAGTGGCGCGGGGCGGGATCGAACAGCATCCTTACGGTAGACAAGATAGAGTGGAACATCGGTGCCATCATGCGACCGTACACGATAGTGTTCAGTCGCGTAGTCGTCTGGCTTGAACTCACCACCGACTGGCTTTGTCTTGACCAAAGTGCATGCACCCGAATTCATGTCACAGTCATACTGCGAAAGGGGCATGTCAAGCGAGTTTCCGTTCAGACGACATCTGGAAGTTCTGAATTCCCGGTTGTCGCCGATGTGAAGCTCCTGGGTCTGTGGTGGTTTGTTGATCCTGTGAATGTCAGTTGAGTCATCCGCGATGCAACAAACACCCGGCAACCCATCGCGTCGCTCCGCTATGACTATGAAATTTTCGAAAACCTCGAAATCGGTCAGCGTGGCATCATGCGCATGCCCGACAACTGTCTCCCAGTTTGATTTATCTGGCGATTTGACAGAGGTTTTCATCAGACGGTAATTGACCGCATGTTCATTCGTCAGCACATACAGGGAATCACCCCTGTCCTCAACCGAGTATTCGACATCCTGTATACGGGGAAATACGACATGCACAGTCGCAGCTGGGTCGCCGGCATCCAGCATGTGGATTTCTGTCGTGACGGCACTCTGAAGTGTCACATGCAGGTATTTCCTGCTGCTGGATTTGGATAGACCCATGTAGAATGCCTCATCGGCTTGCTCGAAAATCAATTGATCGTTATCCGGATTGTCCCCCATGCGATGTCTATATAGTCTGAAGGGGCGATTGGCTTCATTGAGAGTCGTGTAGTAGACATATTCTCCGCTACTGTCCCACTCGAGATTGCCGGAGGTGTCCCGAATTACATCTGGTAGCAGCTGCCGGTCTGTCAAGCACAGAAATTTGATTGTGTATCTCTCATTTCCACTGGTGTCTGTTGAGTATCCTGCAATCCGATGGTCAGGGCTCATGATCAAATTGCGAAGACGGAAGTAGCGAAGCCCCTTGGCCAGCTCGTTTTCGTCCACGATCAGTTGTTCGGTATCCGGCTGACCAAGGTATCTTCTACAATGCGTAATGTAGTTGTGGTCGCGGGATTCTCGGCGGTAATACTCAAATGGCCCATCGCGCACCGGTGCCGACATATCGGATTCGACAATCCGGTTTTTCATTTCCTCGTATAGCTGCTCGCTCAAATCTTTCGATTCCGCGAGGAGATGTTCGGCATATTTATTTTCTTCCTGCAGGTAACTGATGACCTCAGGATCGTCTCGATTGCCCAGCCAATAGTAGGGGTCTTCCCGCCGGTCGCCGTGATGCTCGAGAATCTTAGGAGTTTGCGCCGCGACCGGTGGCAGCATGCTTTCTTTCACGGTTGCCCGCCAGCAGTACCGGTATCAGACTCATGAACGCGTTCGCTCAGAAGGATTGATATCCAACGGGTGTCGTCACTGCTTTCTGCGACCAATCTGACAACCATTGTCAGGGGCACCGAAAGAAACATACCGACCGGACCGAGAATATATCCCCAGAACACCAATGACAGAAAGACGATCAGCGGTGAGAGTCCAAGATGACGGCCGGCTACCCGCGGCTCGATGACTGTTCCGACTACGCTGTTGATGACAAGATAACCGATTGCAACCCAGACTGCCGTCAGCAAGTCAGTCTGCAAAAGTGCGATCATGACTGCGGGAATCGCCGCGATCACCGATCCGATATTGGGGACAAAGTTCAGAAAGAACGCGAGCAATGCCCACAATACAGCAAAATCGACTCCGAGTACTTTCAGCAGAATCCATACCAGCAGTGCCGTCGTCAGACTGGTTGCCGTCTTGATGATGAGATAGCGTTGGAGACTGCTCTTGAAGTTGGACAGACGTTCGATCGAATCCACCGGACGGGACATCATCGCTTTAAGTTTATCGGGCAGCGACGATACCTCAAACAGCATGAAGACGACAACAATGAAAATCAGGAAGGCATTCGCGATCAGGCCGCCGATTTCGTTGACCAACTTTCCAACGCCTGTTGCCACAGAAGCTGGATTAATGACACTGGCGATATCTGAAAAATTCAGGGAAATCTCGAATTTCGCCGCCAGCGCGCTGACATTTGTGAAGAGCCCGTCAAGACGCTGTTCGTAGATTGGCAGTTGATCCTGGAATTCAGCCAGCGATGCCCCGACAAGCGTCACGATAAGAATGCCGGCACCGAGGATGAATCCGATTACCACCAGCATTGCCAGAAATGTCGGAAGCCCCTTGTCCTTGAGCCACAAAAGCGGTGGAGCGCTGATGGTCGCAATAAATAGTGATAGCAGTATCGGCACAATCAATGGGCTTGCAACTTTCATGCCTGCGACAACGATGACAAATGCCGCCAAAATCAACATGGTGTTGCGCGCAGTATTCGAACTTGAATCGTTCAATTTGGTCAATGTCTCCTTTGCGAATAATCTGCAATCAGTGAGTGCAATTCGTATTATTGTAATATGCTATACAATCGCCATTGAATTCACCCGGGCAGCCAAAGGGAAAATTGCAGACAAATGACAGCTACTAGAAGTTCAATCGAATTGATCACAGATCTGGTCGGATTTGATACCACAAGCAGGAATTCAAATCTGGAATTGATCGAGTTCGTAAAAGGCTATCTGGAGCAATTTGGAATCGTATCGGAGCTCGTATTCGACGACGAACGCAGAAAGGCCAATCTTTTTGCCACAATCGGCGCCACCGATCGCGGCGGAGTCGCGCTTTCAGGCCATACCGATGTTGTTCCGGTTGACGGTCAGTCATGGGATTCCGACCCTTATCAGATCAATCGCAAGGATGATAGATTATTCGGCCGGGGCACCTGCGATATGAAGAGTTTCATCGCTGTCTGTCTTGCAAAAGTTCCGCAGATTATCGAAAAAAACCTGGAGACTCCGATTCATTTCGCGTTTTCATATGATGAGGAGATCGGTTGTGTCGGCGTTCAGACCCTGTTGCGTGAACTTGAGCGGCGTCCGAACAAACCGCGTCTTTGTGTCATTGGTGAGCCAACCGGGATGCGGGTGGTGCGAGCGCACAAAGGTAAGATTTCGCGCCGATGTACGATTCATGGACTTGAAGCGCACTCGGGTTTGGCGCATATCGGTGTCAATGCCGTTGAGGCGGCAGCTGAAATCATAGCGTTCCTGAAGGGGCATGCACGCAGGTTCCGTGACAAGGGACCCTATGATCAAGAGTTTGATCCGCCGTACACCACAGTCCACACCGGCATTGTCAAAGGTGGTACCGCATTGAACATTGTGCCGAAGTTATGCGCGTTTGAAGCGGAAATTCGGCATCTGCCCAGCGATGATCCCGATTTGGTCTGGAATCAGCTACACGATTTCATTGACAATGAGATCCTGCCCGAAATGCGGGCAGTTTATCCCGAGGCGGGTATTGAATGGGAGGAACTGTCAGTTATTCCGGCCTTGTCTACCAGCGACGAGAATTTAATACACATGACACAGGAACTGTCGAATACGACCGGAACAGGCTGTGTGAGTTTCGGAACCGAAGCCGGACTGTTTGAGAATATCGGTATCCCGTCGGTCGTGTGCGGACCGGGGTATATCGATCAGGCGCACAAACCCAATGAGTACATTGACATCAGTCAGGTTCAAAAATGCGAGCAATTTGTTGACAATCTGCTAGAGCGGCTGAATTAGGGAATTCTCAAATGGCAGGTCTAATGATTACTGAGCAGGAGGGGCATGTAGTCCATTTCAGGATCAATCGACCTGAGTCCAGAAATGCGATCTCTCGGGAACTGATGACAGAATTGTCAGATGCCTTTCGCGAGGCGGATACCGATTCCGATGTTCGGGTTGTCGTGTTGAGTGGAGTCGGTGATCATTTCGGTGCTGGCTATGACCTGAAAGTCGACTGGCGCAACCTGTACGGTGAGAGAAACCCGCTCGGAGTTCGGCGCATGCTTTCCGAGTGCGTGGAATTTGAAATGAACCCTTGGCGCTTTTCCAAACCGGTCATAGCGATGATCCGAGGGTACTGCCTCGCCGGCAGTTGCGAACTGTCGATGATGTGCTGTATCAGTTATGCCTCCGAAACAGCGAAATTCGGTGAGCCGGAAATCCGATTCTCTGCAGTTCCTCCTGCGATCGTCATGCCCTGGGTTACCGGATTGCGGCATGCACGCGAACTGCTTTATTCAGGCGACATCATTGATGCGAATGAAGCTTTGCGGATAGGGCTGGTCAATCGCGTATTTCCGGACGAGGATCTCGAAGAGGAGACCATGCGTTATGCGCGCAGGGTGGCTGCGGCTGATCCGGAAGCGGTACAATTGATGAAAGCATGCATGAACTTTACCGCGCAAAACGCGGGATTCGATCAGTGTATGCAGTACGGTATTGAAAATGGTGCGCTGGTCGAAGCATCGGAGACTGAAAGTTACCGGCGATTCATTGAGGTCGCCCAGCGAGAAGGCCTGCGATCCGCCATCCGTTGGCGGGACAGTCAATTTCAATAAATACCCGACTGGCGAGAGTGGGTCGAAATCGACTTCAGTCGATAACTGCTTCATCCGATTCGGGTATGACACTCGACAGTTGCCGAAAGTTGGTGTCGAACCTCTCAATTGGCCGATACAGCGTTTTCAGACAGTTTTTTCGGGCTAAGATTTCGCAAAATTCGGGTATATAATCGAATACAGTTAGATTGAACGAAAATGGAGAATGTCAACATGAATATGACGAAAAATTCAAAAGGGCTGGCAGCGATGGCATTGATTTTTTGCATGTCGTCTTTCGCCCAAGTCGCATACAGTGCAGATACTGTAAAAGTCGGGTTCTTAGGTGGCTTTACCGGTCCGATCGAAACGCTCACACCTGGCATAGAAGGTGGTGCGAAGCTGGCTGCAAGTTCCATCGCGGAGCAAGGTGGATTGCTCGGAGGCATGGCAATCGACGTGGCTTCGGGCGACACCGCCTGTGTCGATGCCAATCAGGCGACTGATTCTGCTGACCGGTTGGTGAACTCGGATGGTGTTGTCGCGATCGTCGGCGCACTCTGTTCAGGATCGACCATAGCCGCGGCCAACAATGTCGCCATTCCTGCCGGAGTGGTGATGGTGTCGCCGGCATCAACGAGCCCGGCCATCAGTTCGATGGAAGACAATGATCTGGTATTTCGAACGGTCCCTTCAGATTCGTTCCAGGGTGAATCACTGGCTAAGCTGTTACTGAGCAAAGGAATCAATACCGTCGCGGTCACCTACATCAACAATGACTATGGCAAGGGATTTGCTGATGCATTGTCGAATGCCTATACCGGAATGGGTGGCACAATCGCGGCGAGTGAGGCACACGAGGACGGCAAGGCGGACTACCGACCGGAAATTGGTGCTTTGGCGGCCACCGGAGCGGAGCATCTGGTTGTGCTCGGCTATGCGGATGGTGCCGGTCAGACCATTATACGGCAGGCTATCGAGAGCGGAGACTTCAGCAATTTTGTCGGTGGCGACGGAATGGCTAGTGATTCCCTGATCGAGGGTGTTGGTGCGGATGCGCTTGAGGGCATGATCATCACGCGAGCCGGTTCACCGGCCGGTGCGGGTATCGATCAGTTCACAGCCATGCGTGAAGCAGCCGGAATGAGCGAAGTTGTCTACGACAGTCAGGCTTTCGACGCGATGTTCATGCTGGCACTTGCGATGCAGCAAAAAGGTTCCGCCAGTGCTGATGGTATGTCAGCCGCTCTTCGATCCATATCCAGCCCTCCCGGAATGGTAATCCATCCTGGCGACTGGGCGAAAGCTGTGGAAGCATTGGCGGCTGGTGAGGACATCAACTACGAAGGTGCCGGAGGCAGTCTCGACTTTGATAACAATGGCGATGTTTCGGGATTGATCGTTGAGATTTCCGTTCAAGGCGGACAACTGGTTGAAGTCGGTCAGATCATGTAAAAATACCGAATTTATGAGACAATGAAATTAGGGGTGGAATGTGCAGTTCCACCCCTTCTATTTTTATGACTCAGGAAACCTTGATTCTGCGTTCCGGCAATAACCCCTGTGGCACGAATCTGAGCGTCAGCGTGATAGTCAGACCGATCACAAATACCCTCGACTGAAGTGCGCGGGTTGTCAGGTCAGCAGGTGGCTCCCAACCGAACAAAAGCGAACCATATTGTGCCGCATAATCGAACACAAACAGTGTGAGCGGCTCAGACATGACCCAGATGATATAAACTGCAATCGCTCCGAAAATTGCGCCAGCATTGTTTCCGGATCCACCGAGCAAAACCATCACCCAAATCAGGAATGTATGTTTGAGGGGAGTAAAGCCCGAAGGGTCGAATATTCTGTTGAATGAGACGAGTGCCGCGCCTCCGAATCCAATCAGTCCTGAGCCCAGTACAAATATTTCCAAGCGTCGAAAATTGACATCCTTGCCCATCGCTTCCGCGGCTATGTCGTTGTCACGAATCGCGCGCATCATTCTTCCCCACGGTGCCTTGTAAGCGCGTTGAAGCAAGATAAAGATCACGGCAACCAGGACTGCGGTCAGGCTGAGGTATGCCGCGCGTGCCGTAACAAATCCGAGATCATTTGGAGTGGGCACCGGCCAGGGCAGAGGAGAGACGGTCAGTGTACCGCGCGTCAGCCAATCTGCGTTTTTCAGAATGTGTTTGATTATTTCCGCAAACCCAAGCGTGGCGATAGCGAGGTAGTCGCTTCTGAGTCCCAGGCATGCCTTTCCGATCCAGTAGGCCACAAACGCAGCCGCGATGCCGCCCAAGAGCCAACCTGCGAAGACCGGCAGTCCCAACCCGCCGATGAAACCGGCTTCCTTTTCGATCATTCGTGCAATTGGATCAAGGTTGCTGTTGAATATGAAAAACGCAATAACCAATGCGATCAGAATGAGCGCGGTTTTGAGTCTCTGACCGATTCCAATCCGATGCATCTGGCTCAATCCGATCAGTACCAGAACGATTACAGCAACCAGCAATGCGAACAACGCGAGTGAGCGCGGCGCATCCGACTGCCAGAAACTGTCATTGACGGGAAAACTCAGGAACATGGTGATAAACCCGCCAACCGCCACAAATCCCATGATTCCGGCATTGAATAAACCCGCGTATCCCCATTGGATTGTCAAACCCAACGCAATGATGGCGAAGCAAGCCGCCTCAGCGAGCATCCTGAGAGTATAGGCCTGTCCGAAAATTCCAAGTATCGTCAGCACTGCCATTCCAATGATGGCGAATAGGATGATTTCTCTACGATACCCGGTCACGAAAACACCTCAATTCATGTAATCTGACCGCGGAAAATTCCGGTCGGACGCCAAAGCAGGACAGCAATCAGGATCACAAAGGGAACGACAAGCTTGTACTCTGTCGGGACGATAGTCAGCCGTGTGGGAATCTCGATCCAGGTTGGCAACAATTCAGCGAACGGGCGCAGTAGAATTGACCAGTTGAAGACAGCCAAGGCTTCCGAAAACCCGACCAGCAATCCACCCGCGATCGCACCGTAAGGACGACCCACACCACCCACGATCGCGGCGGCAAAAATCGGTAGCAGGATATTGAAACTCAGGTCGGGTTTCAGGGCCACGTCCAGTGCGAGAAGTACGCCACCCGCAGCGGCCAGAACACCTGCAATTATCCATGTGACGGTTACGACGGTGTCGGTGTTGATGCCCGAAACAAGGGCCAGGTCGGCATTGTCCGCCATGGCACGCATGGCTTTACCCAATCTGGCCCGAGTCAGAAACTGATGCAGGCAGATGATGCTTACAATTGTGGTAATGAAAAGCAATAACTGCGGCTCAGTAATCACAATCTTGCGCGTTGCAAGATCGAAGGGCATTTCTATTCGAAATATATCTTTCTTTTCAGTGGTAAAGAAAGTTCGGATAGAAGTCCCCGCAAATAACCTGGTGATTCCCTGAAGCATCAACGTGACTCCGAGTGAGGCCACCAGCAGCAGGATAGGTTTGATGTTCCGGGCCCTCAGCGGCCGATAGAACATTCGGTCAAGACCGATCGCCAATAAGGCAGTGGCTGCGGCAGCCAGCGGAAGAACGACAAATCCTGTCGGCAGTCCGGTAATCGGCCCGATACCGGAAAATAGCGATGTAAAGATCAGCGCGAAAAAAGCTCCGGTCGTCATCAGGTCAGCGTGAGCAAAATGGGCGAAACGGAGAATTCCGAATATCAGGGTAACACCGATCGCACCGAGAGCATAGATGCAACCGATGATCGCACCGGAGAGGACGACCTTGTTGATGAAGAAAATCAGTTCGTTCACAGCGAGTTATCTTCCCAGAAAGCTTTTTGCGACATCAGGATTGTTCAGGAGGTTCTCACCGGTATCCGTATAGAGGTTTCGGCCGCCGGCGAGCACAAATCCGGTATCGGCGATCTCCAGCGCGCGTCTCGCGTTCTGTTCAACAACCAGAACACCGACGTTTGAGCGGGCTACCGCGACGATGCGGTCGATAATATCGTGTACAAAAGCGGGCGACAGTCCCACAGTCGGTTCGTCGAGCAGCAACAGTCGGGGCTCGACCATCAGTGCGCGACCGATCGCTACCATCTGCCGCTGACCACCCGACAGATTTCCGGCGACGGCGTTTCGTTTCTGCTTGAGCGGTGGGAAAAGCTCAAACATTCTTTCCATTGCAGAAGTGTAGTCATCCCGTCGGATATAGGCACCCATCTCCAGGTTTTCCTGCACCGTCAGCGATTGGAAAATATTCATTTCCTGGGGGACGTATGCAATACCCAAACCCACGCGCCGGTCGGGTGGCACATCCGAGATATCTTTGCCCTCGAATTCAACCTTGCCCTGCTGCAAGCCGATCAGTCCGAAAATACTTTTCAGGGCAGTCGATTTGCCGGCACCGTTCGGCCCGACGATGACACCGATTTGTCCTGCTTCAAGTTCGATGTCCACGCCGTTGAGTACAGGTTCTCCTCCATACCCTGCAACCAATTTTGTCGCGTTGACCAGCATCAATCCTGTCAGACCGGGGAGTTTGCGCGTTTTCCGCCGCCGAAGTACGCTTCGACAACCAAGGGATCGGATAGTACTTGTTCAGGTAGTCCTTCGGTTACGATCTCACCTTCAATCATCACAGTTACCCGATGACACATTCGCGATATGAACTCCATGTTGTGCTCGATGATGAAGAAGGTTTTTCCAAATTCTCGGTTTAGCTCCTCGATGTGATCTGATAGTGTATTGAGGAGTGTTCGATTGACTCCGGCACCAATTTCATCCAACAAGACGACTTTCGCATCGACCATCAGGGTACGGCCCAGTTCAAGAAGTTTTTTCTGACCACCGGATAGGTTGCCGGCGAGTTCATTCTTGACATGATCAAGTCCGAGAAAGTCGATGACACCGGCCGCCTTGTCCAGTATCTCTCGTTCTTGAGAGAGAAACCTTTTGCGAAAGAACAGTGCGTTGGTCAGCTTCTCACCAATTTGAAACGCCGGTACCATGAGCAGGTTTTCGATCGCAGTCATGCTGGAGAATTCCTGAGGAATTTGGAAGGTTCGCAAAAGACCGCGGGCGAACAGGTCGTGAGATGGCAATCCGGTTATGTTTTCACCGCCAAGTCTGACTTCGCCTGAGTCAGGATGGTACACTCCGGCAACAATGTTGAACAGAGTAGATTTCCCCGCGCCATTCGGACCGATCAAACCGGTAATTTTCCCGGCCTCAAGTTGAAAACTGCAATTCCTGACCGCAGTCACAGGGCCAAACTGCTTCGTGATACCATCAATTTGCAGAATTGGTGACAAGGGCGCGACCTCCGCAGGAAAATTCAGATTGCGAAATAGTTTACCACTACAACCTACATAATCCGAACAACGAAATTCTCTAACCTATAATTACGAATCGCGGGGTACTCAGAACTGATCAGAAATCGAATTGAGATTCACACCTTTTCGGAAATTACTCATATATTAAAAGTTTTTCAGTCCGACTGTCGGATGTCTGAGTGACCGACACAACCGATTATTCGATAGGTGTTATCCGGTATAACAGCGAAAAACGAGTCCGTCAATTACATACTTGGCAACAGACCAATCAAGAATCAACTGCAATATGAAATCGAACGTCACAGATCTGCGGTACCTGACAGGGGACCCAATTCAAATTGCCGTACTCTCGGATACGCACGGGGTAGTAGACCCGCGGATCTCCGATCTTGTTTCAAAAAGTACACTGGCAATTCACGCAGGTGACATCGGTTCAGCGTCGGTTCTGAATGAACTCTCACCCAAGATGGGGAAAGTTTTGGCGGTGAGGGGTAACAACGATAACGCATCCAATTGGGATACGGGTGATTCGTACCTGCTGGAGTTTATACCGTTGGTTCAACGCATATTGCTCACAGGGGGGACTATTACTGTAGAGCACGGACACGCAGTCAGGAACGCCAGTCGTTACCATGAGGAACTGAGAGCACGGCATCCCGATAGTCGGTTGGTCGTTTACGGGCACACGCATCACAGGGTGATCGATCAAGAACTGCAGCCCTGGGTCATCAACCCCGGCGCAGCGGGACGTGTTCGTACCCAAGGTGGTCCTTCGTGTCTGATCATTGATTTATTGAAAGACGACTGGCATATCAAGGAACATTGCTTTGAGCTGGTCCACAATTAGTCGCAATTGCGCGCAAAGAATATTGCCAATCGGTAGTGATTCCGCAGTGTGCGTCGCTCAGTGAAATATTTGATTCCTGACTCCGCCTTTACTCCTGACTCGACGGAAAACCAGCTTGAATATCGTTGAGGAATTCCGAATTCGTGGCTGATTGATTCGGAAATATTCAGCTGAAGCAGTTTGACTGAAATTAAAGGTCAGGCACGCGTTCCCTGCATGCGATCAAGATAGGCATTCATGATCAGTGATGGGTCGTTCAGGAGCAATTTCTTCCAGTTTCCAAGCTTGACTCTGGTCTGGATCAAGCCTCGCAGGACACCGACATGCTGGGTCAGGCCGATCGCCAGCGCGCCGACAAGCAGATCATCCTGGAATTCCAGTCGCAGATAACGGTTGCTGGCTGTGTCACATACGGATGCCCTATCACCGCCATCAACACCATCCCAGAGTCCGAAAGAGCTGGTAATCAGTCCCAAAGTGTTGAGAACATTCATAGACAGGCTTCCACCGTACGGAGAGGCATCGCCGGACATCTGAAAAGCCGCCACTCTGCCATGTTCACTCGCTGTCGGTTGAATTGCATGGACCTGTCGGTCACCGGTACTGCGGTCAGGACCCTGGGCAACATCCCCGGCCGCAAATATATCCGCTACGCTGGTCTGCAACTGATTGTCTACCAATATTCCGGCATCAACCTCGATGCCACTGCCTTCCAGCATCTGAATATTGGGACGCACCCCCGCTGCACACACGATATGATCCGCTTCGATGCCGGAGCCATCGGCCAGTTCTATCTCAAGCTTATCATTCTGTTCGGTGACAGCGACCGCCTCCGCACCGGTCCTGACAGCGACACCCTTGTTCTCGCACCATTGTTTGATCATCCTGCCGCCTTCCTGATCCATCATTCTGGCGAGCATATGGTCAGCGAGTTCGACTACGGTCAGATTGAGTTTCATTGAAACCAAAGCCTGCAACACGATGCAGCCGATGAATCCTGCGCCGAGCAGTACGACCCGATCACCGGCTCGAACCTCATTCAGCATTCTTTGAGCATCATCCAAGGTCCAACAGTTGTGGACACGAGGTGAATCCATTCCACTGATGGGCGGACGTATCGCGCTTGATCCGGTTGCGAGCAGAAGCCGGTCAAAACGTAGATCCGTTCCTTCTGCGAGCGCGAGAGTTTTCTCGCTGGTATTGATTCGCGTTACGGTATCATGACGAATCTCGATTTCGAGTCTGTCGAAATGATTGTTGTCATGACGAAGATAGGTTCCACTCTCCTTGACATCGCCCGCAAGCAGGTAGGGAATAGCCATACGGGAATACGCCGGATACGGTTCGTTACCGACGATGATGATGGAATCATTGCGTGATTTTTTTCGAAGGGTTTCTGCCGCGATGACACCGGCTGGCCCAGCTCCAACGATGACGTGCTGCACTTGCTGTCTCCTCGGTATGTAATTCAGATGTGCTTTGGTTCAGCCGTGAGTTTCGACCGCTGAGTCGCGCATTCGCGAATAACCGGTCCAATCCGAATCGACATACGTGATCGCGCCGGTCGGGCAGGCTTCCGCACACTGAGGATCGCCACCGCATAGATCACATTTGATGACCTTGCCGGAATCAGAATTGTAGTTGACTGTGCCGAACGGACAAGCGATGGTGCATACCTTGCAGCCGACACAGATGGATTCGTTGACTTCCTTGGCACCGGTTTGCGCGTTGATAGTAATGGCTTCAACCGGACAGGCATGCAGGCACCAAGCTTCCTCACACTGCGTGCAGGTGTAGGGGATGGCTTTGAGTCCGTGCTCGAATTCGAAAATCTTGATCCGCGATTTTGCCGGATTGAACACTCCCTCGTTTTCGAAAGAGCATGCCAGTTCGCACTGCAGGCAACTGGTACATTTGGCCGGGTCAATCAATAGCGATTTGTACATTGCGCAGTTCTCTCCTCTTGCAGCAAGTTGACTGTGAACCCAATTTAGTTATTGATTCAAATTATTGGTTTGATGATTTTATCAGAATTCACGATTCCCATGCATGCAAACCTAGCGTATCCCATACAGGTGATCTTGTGTGAAACCTCAAGCCTGACCATCGCGAATCAAACTCCTTCACGGTTTCTGAATCCGTTCGAAATTTTTACTGTTTATTGCTGCACAAATTGGGTATCGTTTGATGGTATTTCCGCAATGTTGTTGTCCGAATTGCGGCATCTTCGCCGTGTTTCGAAGGGCCGGTGCACGATTCCAAATAGATAATCTCATGAGCCGGTCAGCCGTCGCTTTCTAGTCGACTGAATCAAATGAGTTTCTGAATTTCCCGTGGATTCCAATTGTCCGGTTGTGCTGGATGGAGCAGGGGATTGTGTATCGCAGACTATTTGGGAAATGTCGAAACTGGTGACCTTGATACGATGCGAAAAGGCCGAAATCCGGACTGAACGGTTAAATATTCACTGAATACTTTTTTGTTTTTCCTGTTAAAATTTTCAGAATTACAATGAATCAATTCATGAAAATGAAATTTCAATAACTTGGGGAAGTAATTGTGACTAGATTATTCAAAACCTTGTTTGTCGCAAGTGTATTCGTACTCGGTTTTTCAACTGCTGCCTGGTCTGCTGATCCTGACAGCTGCAAGACTGTCCGATTCTCGGATGTCGGTTGGACCGACATCACCTCGACCACAGCCGCCACGTCGGTTGTTCTTTCGGCACTCGGCTATGAACCCGAAGCGGTCGTTCTGTCTGTACCAGTTACCTATGTCAGTCTGAAAAATGGCGATATTGATGTGTTTCTCGGCAACTGGATGCCAACTATGGAAGCTGACATCGCACCCTACCGCGAAGACGGTTCTGTGGAGACTGTGCATATGAATCTTACCGGTGCCAAATACACGCTGGCCGTCAACAAGATTGCGGCGGACATGGGTGTCGCTGATTTTGCAGATATTCAGAAAATCAGGGATGCCGTGGATGGCAAGATTTACGGAATCGAGCCGGGTAACGATGGCAATCGACTGATTCAGACGATGATTGATTCCAATGCATTTGGACTTTCGGGATTTGAAGTTGTCGAGTCCAGCGAACAGGGCATGCTGGCGCAGGTTGAGAGAGCCAACCGACGCGATGAGGCCGTGGTGTTCCTCGGTTGGGAGCCTCATCCGATGAATGCCAATTTCGAGTTGACCTACCTCAGCGGCGGTGATGATTACTTCGGTCCCAACTACGGGGGCGCGGAAGTGTATACAAACACCCGTGCGGGTTACAGCGAGGAATGTCCCAATGTCGGAGCGTTGCTAGAGAATCTGACATTTTCACTTGCCATGGAAAACGAAATCATGGGTGCAATTCTCGACGAAGGGATGGAACCCAATGACGCTGCTGCACGCTGGCTGAAAGCCAATCCCGATGTCCCGAAAGCATGGGTCGAAGGGGTTACGACCTTTGATGGTGGTGACGGTATGGCGGCTGTCTCGGAAATGCTGATGTAGTTCATTTCGAGCCAGATACAATTTGAAACTAACTGAAGCTGGGTGCCATAACCGATATTGGCACCCAGCGTCATTTTATAGGGTCTGTAGTTATGGAGTGGTTGACCGCCAATAAAATCCCGCTGGGGAAATGGATCAAGTCTTTCGTCGAAATTCTTCAGGATAATCTGATCTTCGTATTCGATCTTTTTTCTGAAGCAGTTAACTTTCTTGTCGATGGGCTGATCAATCTCATGCTCTGGGTACCGCCGGTACTGCTCGTTTTGATTTTTGTTCTGATCGGGTGGTTTCTGCATCGTTCGTGGAAGCTTGTTGTTCTGATCGCAGTGTCTTTATTGTTGGTCATCAATCTGGGATACTGGGAAGAGACCGTTCAGACGCTTGGACTGATGATGTCTTCGGCATTGGTCTGTATCGTGGTGGGGGTACCGGTCGGAATCGCTGCGGCACACCGCGCGAGACTGTATACATTTCTGCGTCCGATCCTTGATCTGATGCAGACAGTGCCCGCTTTCGTCTATCTGATCCCGACCATGATCATGTTCGGACTGGGGATCGTACCGGGATTGATCTCTACCGTGATATTTGCGATTCCGGCACCGATCCGATTGACTTACCTGGGGGTTACCGGCGTTCCAAAAATTCTGATCGAAGCCGGAGAGTCATTCGGTGCCACAAAACGACAGTTGCTGTGGAAAGTTGAGCTGCCGCACGCACTTCCAACCATCATGGCCGGTGTTACTCAGTCAATCATGCTGTCGTTGTCGATGGTGGTGATCGCGTCGATGGTCGGCGCACCTGGATTGGGTATCCCGGTGCTGAGGGCGCTGAATACCGTCAACATCGCGAAAGGGTTCGAGGCCGGACTGGCAATCGTCATAATCGCCATCCTGCTTGACCGGATCTGCAAACAACGAGAAGTCAGCTGATCCAGCACCGGTGAACCGATGAATACCAACTCGACCCATCCGGAAATTGAACTCCGGGATGTCGCCATTATTTTCGGTGATCGCGAAGATGAAGCGATCGAGCTCTTGGAATCCGGTGCGAACAGGGAAGAGATTCTGGAGAAGACCGATACGGTAATCGGTGTGTATGATGCATCTTTGGTTATCAATAGGGGTGAGATCTGTGTTCTGATGGGATTGTCCGGTTCCGGAAAGTCGACATTGCTGCGCGCGATCAACGGGCTCAACAAAGTCACCAGAGGGCAGGTGCTGATCGCGGACAACGGCAGTCAGGTCGACGTTTCCAGAATTGGAACTTCGCAGCTTCGAGAGCTGCGTATGAATCGTGTTTCGATGGTGTTTCAGCAGTTTGCCCTGTTGCCATGGAGAACAGTTGCAGAAAATGTGGCATTCGGACTCGAACTGAAAGGTATCGCCAAAACCGAAAGAACAGCGATCATTGATGAAAAACTAGAAATGGTCGGTCTGATCCAGTGGCGCGACAAATATGCGCACGAATTGTCCGGCGGCATGCAGCAGCGAGTTGGGCTAGCACGCGCTTTCGCTACCGACGCGGACATACTGCTGATGGACGAACCGTTTTCAGCACTTGACCCGCTCATCAGATCAAGGCTGCAGGATGAGCTGCTGGAGCTGCAGGAACGGCTGCACAAGACCGTCCTGTTCGTCAGTCACGACCTTGATGAGGCACTCAAGTTGGGTAACAATATCGGAATCATGGAAAGTGGCAGAATTGTGCAATTCGGGACACCGGAAGAGATTGTTCTCAATCCGATCAATCAGTATGTTGCCGATTTCGTCGCGCACATGAATCCCGTCGGAGTGTTGAAGGCCAGTTCCATCATGAGTCCGATCGAGAATTTCAGAATTGGTGAAGGAATCTATCGGCTGGACGAATCAAACATTGAATTATCGGTTGCGGCGGATGGCAGTCTGAAGCAAGCCACACGCAATGCGAAACCAGTTCCGATACGCGATTGGGGGCCGGAAACGGCAGTCGAGTCCGGGAATCTGTATTGCGCGTCGGAGAAAATTTCGATGAAGGGTACAATTGAAATCTGCCACAGCAGCAAAATTCCAGTATTGCTCTGCGATTCGGATAAGAAAATTGTTGGTGCGGTTGATGAATACGAGATTTATAGTGCAATCCTGCACAAAAGAAGCAAGGTCAATTCGGATTGAGTACCACTAGGGAATAGACTCTGCTTGGCTTCACTCTGGGCGAATTGAAAACAGCGAATGGAATCGTTAGTATCGAGGTATCAAATCATGAAAGGTCAAAAACTCTCAGACAATGTTGTGACAGGCAAGTGGTCGACAGTCACCACTGAGGAATGGCAGACGCGGGTCGATCTGGCCGCGTGTCATCGACTGGCGGAACTGAATGGGTTCAGTGACATAGTCTGGAACCACATCAGTGCTCGCGTACCCGGACAGCCGAATCGTTTCCTGATCAACCTATTCGGGTTGCGGTTCGATGAGGTGACCGCGTCGAACCTTGTCACGCTGGATGAGAAGGGGCAGGTTGCCGTGCCGCCCAGGGACGCCAACGGCGAGATCATTGACACGAGCGACAGCAACTTTACCGGTTTCGTGATACACAGTGCAATCTACAACGAGCGGGAAGATGTGAACTGCGTCATGCATTCCCACAGCCGCGCCGGATTGGCGGTTTCTGCATTGAAGGAAGGTTTTTTGCCCCTGGTTCAGGATGCATTTCAGTTTTATAACCAGGTGTCGTACCACGAGTATGAAGGATTGTCACTCGAATTGGACGAACGGGAGCGGCTCGCTGCCAGTCTAGGTGACAATCCGGTGATGATCATGCGCAATCACGGACTGCTGACGACGGGAATGACAGTCGCACAAGCCTATATACGCATGTACTACCTGGAGTTATCGTGTCGGGTTCAGATGGATGTGCTTTCGATGGGAAGGGAGATCCATCTTCCTCCCGAGGAAGTCCGCGAACATGCTGCCGAGCAGTATCAAATGGAGCCACTTTCCGGTACTTTTGAGTGGCCTGCCTTGCTGCGTAAGCTTGACAGTATCGATATGTCCTACCGGGACTGATTCTTATTCTGATCAGAGAGGTATAGGGTATGCCAGAGTTGACCAATATGAGTTCCGTACTGACTGATGAGCAGATCAAAACGTACTGGCGGGACGGAGCTGTTGCTCCGCTGAATGCTTATGATAAGCAGGAGGCCCTGTCAATGGTTCCGAAATTCTTCGAGATTCGCGATCGGATGGCTGGATGGACCGAATCCAAGCAATTGCTCAAGTCACACCTGGTATCAACCTGGGTGAACGAAGTCGTTCGGAATCCGAATATACTGGATTCGGTCGAATCAATACTCGGACCGAATATTCTGATGTGGGGAGCGTCATTTTTCGCCAAGGAACCCAGTAACGCCGCGCATGTCGGATGGCATCAGGACTTGCTGTACTGGGGGCTGCAGCCGCCGAATGGTGTGTTGACCGTTTGGTTGGCTTTGACCGACGCATCCGAAGACAACGGCGCGATGCAGGTGATCCGCGGAAGTCACGAAAACGGCTTTCGTTTTCACGACAACAGCTACGACGAAAACAACATGCTGATGAGCGATCAGAACGCAGAATTGACCGATGAGGACGAAAGGAACAGAGTGACAGTGGAACTGCGTCCCGGGCAGTTTTCGATGCATCACAGCATGCTGTTGCATGGTTCCGGTCCGAACCATTCAGATCGTTCCCGAATCGGTCTGTCGATCAGCTATATTGCCGCCGATGTCATTCAGCTGAAAAACGGAGGCCACGATACAGCCATGCTGGTTCGAGGAACCGATTATTTCCGTAATTTCGACCATGAGCAGAAGCCCGACTCTGACTTCTCCCTACAGGCGATCGAAAACTATCGCAAGTCAATTACCATGCCATCGGGTCTCGCGACAGTTAAGGATATGACTGATTCCATCGTGAACTTCGACAACATCAGATAGAGGAAAAATGAGAGAGCATGCAAGAGTCGTAATTATCGGCGGAGGTGCGATGGGAGTCGGTCTCGCCTACCATCTCCCGCTTGAAGGCTGGGACGACGTTGTCCTGATTGACAAGGGTGAGCTGACTTCCGGGTCGACCTGGCATGCCGCAGGTCTGATTCCCAATTTCATCGGTAGTCTGAATATGGCGAAAGTCCATGATTATGGTGTCAAGCTGTATGCCAGACTTGAGGAGGAAACCGGCCAGGCGACGGGATGGCATGGTTGCGGCGCACTGCGGCTTGCTGTGACGGATGCTGAGGTTGACTGGTTTCACTACGTCAAGGGAATACTGGACTACGTCGGTGCTGAATCGCACCTCGTCGGCCACTCTGAAATGAAGGAAATTCATCCATTACTGGTGATGGATGATGTGAAACTCGGATTCTATACGCCGAATGACGGACATACTGATCCGGCGAGCAGCACCAATTCGATGGCTGTCGGTGCACGCAACCGCGGTGTGGAAATCATCCGAAGAAATCGTGTCATTGGAGTCGAACGCACAAACGGTGGCGAATGGAATGTGATCACTGAGCAGGGTTCGATTGTCTGTGAGCATGTTGTCAATGCTGCGGGAAGTTTTTCTGACCAGGTGGCGCAGATGTCGGGGTTCCGATTGCCGATCGTCAATATGCAGCATCAATATCTTGTAACCGAAAATCTTCCCGAAATCGAAGCTCTGAATAAAGAGCCACCGGTTGTCCGGGACCCGGTTGCTTCTTGCTATATCCGACAGGAACAGAAAGGCATACTGGTCGGACCGTATGAGACCTCTCAGGCGGCTGCCTGGGGGCTGGACGGTATCGACTGGAGTTTTGACATGGAACTTCTTCCGGAAAATCTTGATCGGCTTGACTACAGCTTGATGAAGGCCGCCGAGCGCGTGCCTCTTTTCGGACAGGCCGGGATCAAGCGGGTTGTGAACGGACCGATCACCCACACGCCGGATGGCGGATTTCTGCTGGGTCCTGCAGCCGGACTCGAAAACTATTGGCTGTGCTGCGGCGCATCGATCGGCATAACGCAGGGGCCGGGCGCCGGGAAATACCTGGCCCAGTGGATGGTTCACGGACAGACTGAGATCAATGTCCGGGAAATGGATCCGAGGCGCTATGGAGAATTCGCGAATCTTCCCGGCCGTTATGTAGTCGACAAATCGATAGATGAATACCAGGAAATGTATCAGGTGCATTTTCCGGGTGAATTTCGCGAAGCGGGTCGACCTGTCAAAACCACACCAATCTACGAAAGACTGAAAGCAAAAGGGGCAGTTTACGGCGAATATTATGGATGGGAGCGGCCGAAGTGGTTTTCGCTTGATGGAAGCGAGGAGCAATATGAGTTCCGCAGAACAAACGTCTTTGATCCTGTTGCGGCCGAATGCAGATGTGTACAGGAGCGAGTCGGGATCGCCGATCTGACAGCGTTTTCGAAGTACATGGTTACCGGCAAAGATGCCGAACAGTTCTTGAATCGTGTTGGAGCCAACCGTGTGGCTAATAGAAGTGGTGGAATTTCGCTTACGCACATGCTGACGACGCTGGGCGGCATTGAATGTGAAGTCGCGATTTCGCGCCTGGCTGACGATCGCTTTTTCCTGACCTCGGCAATTGTTGCGCAGCAGCATGACCTTGACTGGATGGAGCAGCATGTGGAAGGCGGCGAAGATGTCAGCATTGAGGATGTGACCGATCAGTTGGGCATGCTCGCGATTGCCGGTCCGAGCTCACGTGACCTGCTATCGAAACTGACCGATACCGCATTGGACAATGACAGTTTTCGCTGGCTGACAGGTCAGGAAATCAAGGTCGGTGGGATTGACGTCATAGCGCTGCGGGTTTCGTATGTCGGAGAACTCGGTTGGGAACTCTACCATCCGATGGATTCGATGGGTTCGCTTTGCTCGCAGCTGGAGCAGGCTGGCGAGGAGTATGGCCTGGGCTGGTTTGGATCCTATGCGGTCAACAGCATGAGGCTGGAGAAGGGCTATAAGGGCTGGGGAAGTGAACTGACAACTGAAATCACTCCTGTTGAGGCAGATATCGAGCGGTTTGTTGACTACGATAGTTCGTTCATCGGCAAGGAATGTGTTATCGCAAGAAAATCTGAAGGAATCGAAACCAAATTGGTACTGGTCTCAGTCGATGCCGATGATGCGGACTGTCTCGGAAATGAACCGGCATTGGATGGTGACCGACCTATGGGAATCGTCTGTAGCGGTGCATTCGGACATCGAACGGGCATGAGTCTGGCTTACGTATATGTCGAACCTCAGTTTTCCGATGCCGGTGCTACATTTGAGATACCAATTCTGGGTGTCAGAAAGAATGCGACTGTGTTGGAATCACCACCGTACGACCCTCAGAACGCTCGCCTGCGAGCGTAATCATCGCGAAGCTGTTTTCAACGCCCAAGTGAGGAAACTTTGTCGAAAATTCTGAGGCCACTGGAACGGGATCCAAATCAGGCACGTCATGTGCAACATCAGTATAGGTTCAGATCATCATATTCAACGGTCGAGAATCGTACCTTGAGGAATTTTGCCATACGGTGGGCACACAGAGACGGCTGAGGCAATCAATTACTTTCGGAGTGACTTCGAATCAATGGTAAAATTCGAGACATTACAGATACTTGATGAATTGTGCAAATCGGTTAATTGATAATTCGAGTTGATTTCTCGGAATAATTTATCCACGGAATCTGAATATTTGGATAATTTAGTCGTCTCTTTTGTTGGTCCTTGGAGAGCGTTGCAACGAGTGATCAACAGTCATCGGATAACAACAAATCAGCGTAAAATCATTCGTCTATCAACCCTGTTGTGCTATTTGACACTTAAATTTGTTGACGGAACGCCTGTGTGTCGAGTAAGTGAGTCTGTCTGATCATCACCGTACCGGAGTCGGCATGCAGGAAAAGTCAGCGAACCAATTGGAATGCTATTTAACTTGAACTGAGATATTCACATTTCCGTTATGAAAATTGAAGGCATCTACACTCCGGTCGTCACTCCCTATAACGATGATTTTTCAATCAATTGGGAGGCCTACGAGAAGACTATTGAATTTCTGATCGAATCCGGAGTGGACGGGATTGTCGTCGCGGGTACCACCGGTGAATATTACTCGCAGACCGCACCGGAACGCGTCGAAATGATGTCATTCGCCAAAAATCTGGTCAACGGCCGATTGCCGGTGATCGTTGGCACGGGTGCCATCCGGACCGAGGACAGCATCTATTTTGCCGAGCAAGCGAAAGCGATAGGTGCGGATGCACTGCTGGTCGCCACCCCTCCGTACGCATGTCCGACCGGACGCGAAATTGCATTGCATTGCCTGGCTGTCGACAGGGTCGCCAATTTGCCGATCGTGCTCTACAACTATCCCGGCCGTATGAGCGTCAACATGGACGAGGAGACATTGGACCGATTGGGTCGCAGTCCGAATTTCTGTGCGATCAAGGAGAGTTCCGGAGATATCAATCGCCTGCACATGCTGGCGCGGGATTATCACCATATCCAGATCTCGTGTGGCATGGACGATCAGGCTCTTGAATTCTTCGCATGGGGTGCGAGCTCATGGATTTGTGCGGGGTCCAATTTCGCTCCGGAAGCTCATATCGCGCTGTATCGAACCTGTATGGTAGATGGAGACTTCGTCAAAGGACGAAGAATCATGTCAGCGATGCTTCCGCTTATGCGCGTACTCGAGCAAGGCGGTAAGTTTGTTCAGTGTGTCAAGCACGGATTGACGCTGCGGGGCATTGAAGCAGGTCCGCCGCGCAAGCCGTTGCAGCCTTTGAACAAGGATGAAAAGCGCCTTGTGGCCGAAGTCATTCGTACCATGAACGCGGTAATCGACCAGGAGATGACATGAGCGATTTGTTGACATACGAAGAATACAACGCCATCGCGGAATCAATTGATTTTCCAAGAACTGTATTTATCGATGGTAAGTTTCGCGCTGGTAGTGGTTCGAAATTGAAAACAGTAAACCCGGCTACCGGAGAACCGATTTGCGAAATCAATTCAGCTGGCGAAGATGACGTAGACCTCGCAGTTCAGAAAGCGCGGGAGGCTTTTGATCAGGGCAGATGGTCCAAGCTTCACCCGTCTGACCGTAAGGATGTGCTGATACGCTTGTGCAAGTTGATCACGAGAAATCGCCGAGAGTTGGCCGTAATGGAAAGCCTCGACAGCGGCAAACCGATTCGCGACTGCGAAACAATTGATATTCCGGAAACGATTCACACGATCAAATGGCATGCTGAGGCGATCGACAAGATCTACGATCAGGCCGCGCCGAGTGGAGATGATGCAATTGCCATGATAGTTCGCGAGCCGGTAGGCGTAGTCGCTGCTGTATTGCCGTGGAATTTCCCATTGTTGATGATGGCATGGAAGATCGGACCGGCGCTTGCAGCTGGAAATTCAGTGATCGTAAAACCCGCTGAGCAAACTTCACTGACAGCGCTTCGTGTCGCGGAACTTGCCATGGAAGCGGGCCTGCCCCGTGGTGTGCTGCAGGTATTGCCCGGCGAAGGTCCATCAACCGGTGCTGCGCTTGGCAGACATTCCGATATCGACATGGTGAGTTTCACCGGATCAACTGAGACCGGAAAGCTGTTTTTGCGATATGCGGCGGACAGCAACTTGAAGAAAGTCGTGTTGGAATGTGGAGGGAAGAATCCTGCAATTGTCCTGGAAGATGCGGAAGAGCTGGATTTGGTTGCCGGCCATGTCGTAAATGGCGCGTTTTGGAATATGGGTGAGAACTGTTCTGCGAGCTCTCGCCTGATCGTACACGAAAAAGTCAAGGAACGCCTATTGGAAAATATTGTCGCTCGAACCCGGGACTGGAAAACCGGTGATCCGCTTGATCCCGCAAATCATCTGGGTGCACTGGTTGACACTGATCACTGCAAAAAGGTCTCAGGCTATCTGAAAAGCGGAGCTGGAGAAGCCACTACTGTCATAGGTGGCAGCGTGAATGGAAATTTCATAGAACCGACAATATTCGATGGCGTGAGCCCGGAAGATCCGCTTGCACGCGACGAGATATTCGGTCCTATTCTATCAGTGCTGACAGTTTCCTCATTTGATGAAGCCATTGAACTGGCGAACCAAACCGACTATGGGTTGACTGCCAGCATCTATTCCGCGAATGCGAAAAAGGCGCTGCGTGCGGCCAGATCACTTAGAGCAGGAACCGTAACTGTCAACAACTACGGTGAGGGTGACATCTCAACGCCATTCGGCGGCTACAAGCAATCCGGATTCGGTGGCCGCGACAATGGTATTCACGCGCATGATCAATATACCGAACTGAAAACGATATGGATTGATTTGTCGGATACCGGTCCGCAAGAAAGTGTTGCATGAGTGGTTCGAAATCGATAAATCCCTACATTGCCAAAACGGCCGGAATCATGTGGTGATGTTGCGGCACAAAATTGGTGTCAAATAGCCTTTCTTGCTCAGTGGGATCTGTTTCATACAGATTTTAGCGATCAGACGCTATCAGCGACGACTGTCAACCGAACCCTTTAAATTCTACGGTGCTACTTCCCATAGATTAGGGTATTGCGAGACCGCAAGTCCTTCTCACCCTCTATTCGATTCAATATGGTCAGTCCAAGTAAGTAATGAGATTAATTTGATGCAAACTTTCAGAATTATTTTGATGACAACAGCGTTGATATTCTACGTTTGTATTGCGAATGCGCAAACAGTCGAAAAAAATATTTTTGACTTGGACCCAAACATAATTGCCGCAGCCACCTGTAACGGAGCGATTAACGCAGTTTCCTTGGCGAATTATGAAAATGGTGATCTATCTGAAGAGCGTGCGAGAATTATGATGAGAACGACGACGCTAGCGATTTGGTTGATAGCAACAAAACATCAGAGCGTCCAACACTTAAGGGAACACGGACTAAGTTATGACGAATTTATGTACGATAGTTACGAAAGTACTTACGACGACTTGGCGGATGGAAATTATGACTGGGACTCTCAAATTGAAATTGATAATTGCATTGCTCGTATATTCGATTCACTAACGAGTGTCACTGAACAAGACTTGGCAAGATCTGGTATAGCAAATTACTTCGACTTCATGGCGCAAATTAAAATTGAATCAGACAAGCATTTTGATTACATTTTGAGGCTTTTGCAGGCAATGCAGTAATATAACAGAGTAGTATCGGATTTTTTACGTGCTTGAAAAGTTAGCAAGAATAATAAGTTATGGGTAGTGCGGATTGGACAGCGGCCACTGCGAAACCTCATGCAACCACTGGATGAAGAGGAGCAGAGTAGGCTCTCCAGTGTCCTTCCGGAGATGAACTGGATTATCGATCAGTTGAATGGATTCAATCAAGGAAATTGTTCAGGAATCATCTGGCGTATCTAGTGGATGTTACGGGTCGGCGAAGAAAAACTTGCAATTACATCCCTGAATTGTGTAATAACCCAGCTATTCGAATAAAATTTTATTGAATTTTTTCGCTACGGGTACAACAATACCATACGAAGTGGAACCATGCCATCAGACCGGTGACGGAAAGTATCGCCGATATCCTCTTATCACACCGAGAATGACAAGTTTTTCTTCGTCAACTCAAACACTGAGGTTATAGAGTGAGTTGGACTAAATTCAGAACATTTCCGAACCCCCAAAAGGAAGAATATATATACGCCCCTTTTGGATACGGTGTCTATGAGTTGTATGATCGGAATACCGATCAGTTTGTACTTTTCGGAAGGAGCAAAAACGTAGCCGCTCGAATGGCCTCGCTTCTAAAAGGCGGTTCCGGAAACAGAAACAATCAAGAAAAAATTGAGTATGTAACCAGAAACCTGAATAACATCGTTTATCGAACAAAAGCGTGCAAGAACGAGAAGGAATCGAAACGCGAGGAAGCGAAGCTGCGTGAATGCAAAGGAAAATATACTTTTCCTACCTGATGTGAGACATCCGATCAAATAAACATCCGATCAAATAAGTACTGCCAATTCGGTTTCACCTTGGCGGAAAGAATAGTCGTGATCAACCGTGAAATAGTGCGAATTCGGCACGAAATTGTTAATTAATGACTTCGCTGAGAACCCGATTCGCAGCATGAAGGAGAGTTTCGAGTCCATCCTCTCTTTTATTTCGAGTATTTCTTCGCTAACCCTAAATCGACCTGCCCTACACAAGCCGTTTGCACCTCACCCAAGGAGTCAGTGGGAAAGACGGAAACTGCGAGTCATCGCACCCCATCGTATCGCCACAGACCAACCCGCAGACTTCGTCTGAGTATAATTACTTTGTAACCACCTGATTTATTTCTACTAAATAAGAATTTGACTTCTGTAAGTGTCGGTAGACTTTCTGACCAGCAACTTTTGATGTGATTAGAGAAAATGCATGACAGCTGATAACCAACCACTGATTGCCGCCGCCGCGGCGAGAAAAGATGAGTTCTATACCCAATTGACAGACATTGAGAAGGAGTTATCTCACTATCAAAATCACTTCAAGAACAAAGTCGTATATTGCAACTGTGATGATCCGACGGTCAGCAACTTCTTTAAATATTTCTCTATGAAGTTTGAGGACTTAAGGCTGAAGAAACTTATAACCACCTGCTACAAAAACCAGCAAAGAGATCTGTTTTCGCAACATGATACTGAACGAGCCATTGCACTGGAATATGATGGGTTCAGAGACGGCGAGCGAACTCCGAAATTAGATGACATCGGTGTGTGGAACCTTAGGGGCGATGGTGATTTTCGAAGTGGAGAGTGTGTGGATATATTGAAGCGGGCGGATATTGTTGTTACCAACCCTCCGTTTTCCCTCTTTCGCGAGTACGTAGCTCAACTTGTCGAATTTGACAAGAAGTTCCTGATACTCGGAGACCAGAACGCAATCTCCTATAAAGAGGTGTTCAATTTCTTCGAGCAAAGGAAAATCTGGCTCGGCGTTGACAATGGCGGAACAAAATGGTTCGAGGTCAACGAAAGTTACGATATTCGTACGCAGTCTAGGAAAAAAATCGAAAATGGAAAGAAATTTTTCAGTATGGGTAGAATTTGCTGGTACACAAACCTTGATCACTTCAAGCGGCACGAAGAATTAATTCTTTACAAGAAATACACACCCGAGGCGTACCCAAAATACGAAAACTATGATGCAATCGAGGTTGCCCAATTCGCCGATATTCCTGTGGATTACGAGGGCAATATGGGGGTCCCAATCACGTTCCTCGATAGACACAATCCAGATCAATTCGATTTAATTGGTATCGATAGGATGTTGACCAAGACATTGATTGGAAAACAAAGCCGGTTTATTTTGAATGGAAAAGAGAAGTTTGCGAGGGTCGTGATTAGGCATAAAGGTGTATCCAATGGAAATTGAAAAGCATGAGATTACGATTGCTGATCTGGTTGATGGCTATGAAGATAGAGGTGAGGAGGGTGTTGTCGGCTATGGCGGAAGGTTGGACATCCGGCCTTCGTATCAGCGCGAGTTCGTATACAAGGATAAGCAAAGGAACGATGTAATCAAATCGGTTTTAAATGGGTTTCCACTCAATGTAATGTACTGGGCGGAAGGGGATAGTGGTAAGTATGAGGTTCTTGATGGCCAGCAAAGAACCATCTCAATTTGCCAATATGTCGAAAAGAAGATGTTTTCCGTTGACGGACTGTATTACAGCAATCAGCCAGACGATGTGCAGTCTCGCATCAATAACTACGAACTGGCGATTTATATATGTGATGGAGCAGATAGTGAGAAGCTGAACTGGTTCCGAATTATAAATATTGCCGGTGAAAAGTTAACTAATCAGGAAATGTGCAATGCAGTTTACTCCGGTCCTTGGGTTACGGACGCAAAGCGTTATTTTAGTAGGTACAACTGCGTTGCAAAGGAAATAAGTAAAAATTATGTTAAAGGCGATCCAATAAGGCAGGACTTGCTTGAGACAGCCATCAAATGGATAAATAATGGCGATGTTGAGGACTATATGGGACAGTGTCAGCACGATGAAAGTGCAGAGTGTTTATGGACATACTTTCAGGATGTCATCAATTGGATAAAGTCTACCTTTACCGTAGCACGGCCGAAAATCATGAAAAGTGTTGATTGGGGTAAACTCTATGCAGAGTACAAAGATCAATCCCTTGACTCGAAATTGTTTGAAAAAAGAATAGCTGAATTATTGAAAAATAAAGATGTTCAGAAGCATTCTGGTATATATCCGTACCTTCTGGACGGAAATGAGCGGCACCTCAAGATTCGAATTTTTGACGATGAAATGAAGCAAAGGGCATATGAGCTTCAAGAAGGAGTGTGCCCGATGTGTACGAAGAAATTCAGAATCAACGAAATGGAGGGGGATCACATTCTCCCTTGGAAGGATGGCGGGAGCACTGTAGATGAAAACTTACAAATGCTGTGCAAGCCTTGCCATCAGAAGAAATCTTCCTATTGAGAGCATCATTGAAACCTCGACGACGGATAATTCTACAGATTTGAACGGTAGTCGAGTAGCAATTACGAGTTGATTTCGGGAAATTTTCTCCTAGTGCGGTCAGCTTGTTGGGGCAATCTAACTGGACATTCCGCTGACATCTAGCACTGGTGCCTAACGGTAACTACGATGTTTTCATTGCCACTCTAACCCATGTCAGCAGTAAGCACACTAGCGGCAACAGTAGGTTTTGCCCACACTCTTGCCCGATGACTACCAAAGAAGTTACTATCTAAGCGATCACAGAAGGATATAAACTTCTGAGCTGAAACCTTCCTGATCGCTTAAACACGGATAGCGCACTCCTACTTCATCCGATCTGTCGACACCGAAATTGTAAGGAGGTATGTTCGTTAGCGCATACCGCAGCGGGTTCTGAAGTATTAGCCGAACGAAACTATGAAAATTACTTACGATAAACCTCCCTGCGATGAGCTACACGCAACACTGTGAACGTACATACTTCTCTGTTGAGTTCGCAAATAATCCGGTAATCTCCAATGCGATATCGTGACAGCATTGCAAGGCTACCCTTCAATCGCTCCGCCTGGCGCGTTGGATCGGCGTCTGCCTCCAGCCGCCGCAGGTAATTTAAAAATACGTCTTGTGACCTGTGGGTCTAGTTTCTCGAGTTGTTTCGTTGCGTCGCGAGCGACTTTAACTGTCCAGTCCGAGTTCACGCTCGACTTCGTTCAAGGTAAGTTTTGTTTCCTCGCCGCGTCTGATGCGTTCAAGGGTGTTTTCCGCGAGGTATATGTCCTCCAATTCATCGATGTGAAGTTTCAGTGCCTCGCGAATATAGTAGGAACGTGGCCGAGATGTACGTTCGGCCAAATCTGTCAAACGTTTGCCTAACTTTTCGGGTAGCCTTGCTGCAGCGTAAGTGCTCATTGATTTATTAATGATTCGTGTTCGAATTAATCTGCATTTTAGATGATTTTCTGCTCAAATTAGTGCTGTTCAAGCACTACATCTGACCCGCCATGACACCGAAAGAATCAGAATTCAAGCACCTTATTGGGAGTACTTCAGGAAAAAAAGCTGATGGTGAGCGAAGGGAAATCTGAAAATGCCTGCCATAAAATTCATCCTGCAATTGAGCGTCGCCGAATTTTCGACTACGCTATCAGCCCCAATATGCCAAATTCGTCAGCTCCGGTCCTGATTATGAAAGATGCGGGTTGGATGTCAGTGTGTTTTCAATTTCATCAAATGACGCGGATGATTTTGGAGTGAAGAATATTTCCCCCTGTCAGTTTCCTCGCGACAAGCTGATCTCTTCCATTCTTCATATCTAGCTCTGATTGATTTAGTTTCTGATTCCACGTACAAAAATTTAGCCAATTCGAACAAAAACCAATCCCATAAACAAAAAATATCGAATTATGTTGACTTACAGGTCAATGGTATAGCATCTATAATTCCCAATTCATTTGTCGGAACCCGACAGAATTGTCCATGAAAGTAAGAAATCTACCTTGTGATGCCGGCGTTTCTGGATGGGTGCAAATTATGCCTGCCGGTTTGGAATATCCGGTATTAAACCAGTCACTGACAGCCGACGTCGCAATTGTTGGCGCTGGGTTTGCTGGATTGTCTGCGGCCAAACGTCTTCATGAATTGAATCCGAAAAGTCGGATCATTGTTCTTGAGGCCAGGCATATCGCTGAAGGGCCTGCGGGTCGTAACTCCGGCTTCTTGATCGATTTACCACACAACCTCGGATCCAAGGATTATCTGGGAACGCTGGATGACGACCGTCAGCAGATTTCAATGAATCGACAAGCGATCGAATTTGCAAACCAGGTAGCGGATGAATATTCCTTGTCGGAAGACGCATTCGCGATATCCGGCAAAATCAACGGTGCGGCAACCGAGTCCGGTCACAAACATAACATGAGTTTTGCCAAGCGTCTTGATCAACTTGGGGAGAATTATGAAATTCTTGATGCAAAGGGGATGAAGGAGATTACCGGTTCTGATTATTACCTGTCGGGTATTGCGATGCCCGGAACGGCGATGATTCAGCCAGCGGTATATATCACAGGACTCGCACAGGGAATTCACAAATCAGGTGTCGAAATATTTGAGAAAACACCGGTCATTGACATTGTCAGAAAAGGTATCGGTTGGAGATTGAAGACCCCGGCTGCTTCAATCGATGCGGGAACAGTCGTTCTTGCCGTTAATGGACATGTGGAGAGTTTTGGCTATTTCAGACACCGCCTTATCCATATTATTCTGTATGCCTCGATGACGCGTCGGTTGACGCAGGATGAGGTTCAGAAACTCGGAGGTGAGTCTCAATGGGGGCTGACACCGTCAGACCCGTACGGTACAACTGTCAGACGAATTTCAGGATTTGGTGGCGACAGAATTGTTGTTCGCAACGGTATATCCTGGGCACCGGATCGGACCGTTTCCGGAAATCAAATGGACAGTCATGTAAAGATTCATGACCGAACTTTTCGTAAACGTTTCCCACAACTTGGTGAAGTGACGATGGAGTATCGATGGGGTGGACTGCTCTGTCTGAGCCGGAATGCGGTTCCAGCATTTGGCGAACTGGAGGAGAACCTGTTTTCGGCATGCTGCCAGAACGGACTGGGCACAACAAAAGGAACACTATCTGGAAAATTGACTGCTGATTTAATTTGCGGCATCAAGTCAGCATCGCTGGAACATTATCAACAGCAAGCTGAACCGAAAAAATTGCCACCTGAACCTTTTGCTTCAATTGGAGGAAAACTATCTCTGCGCTGGGGTGAGTTCAAAGCTGGCCTGGAAAAGTGAACACAGCTGAGATTTGCGAAATTTTGTTGCTAACTTGCCCGCTAACCAAGCTGGCAAGTAAACTATCCAATGTTTAGATTGGTAGTGAATCCTTACCACCCGGGCGGTTTAGTTATTGAAGAATTTGGAATGGATGCTGGGAACTGTGCTGATTTCAAAATTCGCGGGTGAACATATAGCATGCTGCTCGCTACATCTTTAAGTTTTTCAGTTGCACCGCTAGGCTTCGGACAGATTACAACTACTGGTTTATTTAATTCCTTCGTTACGATTTCAATGGGAGGTGATAGATCCGCATCGTTTGAAATTATCGCGGCCACGTCAAACGACCCTTTCCAGGCATCATTCAACAGGTGACAGCCGAGACTTACATCAGAACCCTTCTCTTCCATTGTATGAACTTCAACCTTAATCGGATCAGAAAGCGGCATTTTGCTGTTCCGCTGTTTCCTCCTATTGGACGAACTCGTGTATTCACCAACAGACAAAGTCTGGCCCAAACCGGTAACCATATGATTACCCTTGGGCAAAGTAACTGTTTCTGATTTGTTGATTTCGATTGGCTCACCGGCCACCGGTAAGTTTATAACTGGTCGCCAAATTGTTTTGGACAAAAACTGCCGAAATGTATTTCTACTTCAGGCAATGTTCCGAGTGCGTTTTGATAAACTTGCTGTCTAGCCGGAGCTGACTGATCTGGAATTCCAGATACCCGTGTTGTAAAGTAGCGAAGTCTGTCTATCTTGTGGTGCTTTTTCAGAACGAGACGAGCAAGCTCTACCGGATTGAGCCATTTGGTTCGCGACTTTTTTAATTGATAGTACAAGTTGAAACCATCTACATAGACTCTCGTTCGCATATTAGTCTCTCAAAAAATCAGGGACTACCTACCACGAGGCAGTCCCTGGACCGACAGCACGCTGTCGGCGGGTTATCGATGTTTCAATATTGTGTCATTAGACACAAGAGTCAAACAAGAGATTTTTGGTGTCGGAAGAATTGGTAAATGATGAAAAATAGGCAGTGCTTTTGAGTCTGATTCAAATGTCAACCAGCAAATGCTTTTGTCTTACGCTAAAGTCCGTATTCCTTGCTGAGTCGCCATTTTTGGGTTCTTTTCTCAATGAAGTTCGCGATCAGCCAATGCAGGATACGTACACCGGCCGCAGTGTAGACAATCATCATTCCCATCGCTGCTGCAGGCGCGATGTCTCCCGCGTCATCCATGTTCAGAACGGCGACCGCGGCGATGACAGTATCGTGCCCGTATAGGAATACGATTGCGGACACGGTTGTGATTGCGGTAACGAACAGATAGATCCAGATATTGATGATTGCTGGCAGGCAGATGGGCAGTGTCACATGCCAGAATGATCGGTAAAACGGGACTTTCAATGAGGCGGCCACCGATTCGAACTCTACATCCAGCTGTTTTAGGGCAGTGGTCGCAGTCAGGTGTGGCACGGTGTAGTAGTGTACGATGTTGGCGAGAACTAGTATTGCCATGGTGTGGTAGATGAAATGCAATGGATTGGACGGTGCGTTGAAGTAAAACAGATAACCCAGTCCAAGCACCATACCGGGTGTCGCCAGCGGAATGATGGAGAAGATATTCAACACCGAGCGGATGCCGGTGAATCGTCGTGACTTCTCGATGAAGTAAGCGGCGCTGAAAATCACTGCGGTACCGATGAATGCCGTGTAGACCGACATCACAACACTGTTTCGGTATGACAGCCAGCTACCGCCGTCCATCAGATTGAATTGATAGTTCTGCAGCGACAGGCTCAGGTTATACGGCCAGAAAGTTACGAATGACGCGTACGCGGCCGTACCCAGAATACCCATCAGTATGATTCCGACCGCGATGCAGTAAATCAGCATGATCAGGTCGAAGCGGGTGTTCGGTTTGGGATTGTAGGGTACTGAACCAGGGGTGATTTGCGCTGTCTGCCTGCGCTGGACGAGTTGCTGTGCAGCAAAGGTTATCACAACCGGTAACAGCATCATGACGCTGACGACCGCACCCAACTGGAAATTCTGCTGTCCCACAACCTGCTTGTATATGTCGAGGGAAAGCACGTTGAACCAACCACCGATCACCTTGCATGCTCCGAAATCCGTGATCGTGTAGATGAACGCGACGAAACATGCGCTCATGACGCCGTATTTCGCAGCAGGCAGGGTCACCTTGAAAAATGTGCGTATTTTGCCGGCGCCCAAGACTTGTGCAGCCTCATACAGTCTTCCATCTGACGTAGACAGGGCTGTCGATAGAAGCATCACCACATGAGGAAAGATCCAGAACGTGAGCGATATCACAATACCGATCGGGCCCCGTATTTCGTAACCGAAAAGCGCCCATTTCATGAATCCCTGGTTTCCGAACATGTAGATGAGCGCGATGGCGGGCAGAAGCGATGGTGCAAGCAATGGCACTAGCGCAATCGATCGGAAAAAACCTTTCAATGGCATACAACTTCGAGTCAGCGCGTATGCATAGACAAATGCCATTGCGATAACAATGACCATGGTTACGACACCGACGAAAAGAGTGTTGCTGATCGAATCGACGAGAGCCGGTGTCTGAAAATACTCGAGATAGTTGGCGACGCCGACAAATCCACCGTCCCTGTTCTGGAGGCTTTTGAGGAATATTGTGAGGAGCGGAAGGAAGACTGTAACGGCAATGACCGCCACAATCACCAGCAGCGAAACCCCTTGAATCTTGTCGTCGCGGCTGTATTTTGTCCTGACGCTGCCAGCGGTCGTCACGAAAGCCATCACTCGAACCTGTCAGGTGTCGCGTCGATACACGCGCACCCGATCAATCGGGAACTGGACTTGTACCTGCGCGCCGGATTGCAGTACCAGCGAGCGCATGTTTGCGGGCGGCACCTGTGCGACAAATTCAGTGTCACTTTTTTTTTCGAACGCCAATCGAATTCTATAGATTGAACCGAGAAATTCCGTATCTTGCACCGTAGCCGCGACAGTATTCGATTGTTCACCCATATCAGACATATTCGTCAGTACAATGTCTTCGGGACGAATGCAAAGATTGACATCATCTCCCTGTTGGGCGGAGCCAGTCGAGCCCTCAAAGGAGAAATTCAGGTTCCCAACCTCCACGAGGTTGTTACCTTGCAAGCGGCCTTTAAGAAAGTTCATCTCCCCGATAAAGTCAGCTACAAATGGAGATTCCGGAAGTTCATAAATTTGCTGTGGGGTACCGATCTGTGCGATGACACCGTGGTCCATGACTACGATCCGATCGCCCATGGTGAGCGCCTCTTCCTGATCGTGCGTGACGAGAATGGTGGTGATGCCAATCTTCCTCTGGAGATCGAGAATTTCCCGTCGCAGATGCTGGCGTACTTTTGCATCCAGAGCCGATAGTGGTTCGTCTAGCAATAACAGACTGGGTGACGGCGCAAGCGCCCGTGCGAGGGCAACGCGTTGCTGCTGTCCTCCCGAAAGCTGTCCGGGATATTTGTCGCCATGTCCTTCCAGTCCAACCATCCGCGTGAGTTCCTCAACCCTTTCGAAAATTGCTGATTTCGTTATCTTCCGATTTCTAAGGCCGAACGCGAGGTTCTCGTCAACCGTCAGGTTGGGAAACAAGGCGTAGGACTGAAAGACAATTCCGAAATCCCGCTGGTCGGGTGGCAAGGGAGCCACATCAACGCCGTCCTGTATGATCTCTCCCGATGTGGGGGATTCCAGGCCTGCTATACATCGCAAAACTGTAGTCTTTCCACAGCCGGATGGACCAAGCAGGCAAACCAGTTCGCTTTGATTGACATTGAGGCTGACTTCCTTCAGCGCCTCAAAGGTACCGAACTTCTTGGTCAGGAATCGGATTTGCAGGTACGAATTTTCCTGGGTCATGCGCAATGAGTCAATTGGTATCTAACAGAACCGGGAGTTGCAAATGTTTACAACCCCCGGTCGCTTGATAATTGTCAAGGCACAGACTTGCGAGGTGAAAGTACGACGCTGTCTGCAGCCAAACTAGTCAAGATTTCTACGATTTGGGCTCGGATTTGGCTCCATATCGTTTTTGCCACTCTGCCAGAATTTGCTGGCGATTTGCGGCTGCCCATGCGAAGTCGTTGTTGATCATCTTTTCAAGGATGTTCGGCGGGAAGTTTTTGACTTCCTGCGCGACACCCGGCATCGCGACAACGGCATATTCGCGGTTATAGATTTCATTCGCCTTGCGAGTGACCGACCAATCTGCCAGCGCCTGTGCACCGGCGCGATTCTTCGAGTCTCTGACGATTCCGAAAGCTTCAAGGTCCCATCCTACACCTTCGCTCGGAGCGATGACCTCAACCGGCGCACCGCTGTTTTTCAGTTTTGCACCGCGATAGGCGAACGAAACTCCAACCGGAATTTCACCGGCAGCCGCTTGCTTGCAGGGTTTGGAGCCGGAATGTGTATACCACGCAATGTTCTCGTGAAGTGCGTCCATGAATTTCCAGCCTCCTTCTTCACCCCACAACTGCAGCCAACTCGACACATCAAGAAATCCAGTTCCGGACGAGTTTGGATTTGGCATCACAACATGGCCCTGGTAAACGGGGTCAGTCAGATCGTTCCATGATTCTGGCATTGGCAGACCATGTTTTTCCGCTTCGACAGTATTGAAGCAGATTGAGGCAATCCAGGCTCTTTGGCCGACCCAGAGCGGTGGGTTCATGGTCGGGTCGACGTATTTGGAATCCAGCATTTCAACGCCTTTCGGGGAATATCCCTCAAAGTATCCCTCATTCGCCAGAAACACAAGACTGGTTGCCGCCAATCCCCATACGATATGTGCCTGAGGATTGTCTTTTTCCGCCAGCAACTTTGCTGTCATGATGCCGGTGGAATCGCGAACCCACTTGACATCAATATCAGGGTAGTCCGCCTCGAACTCCTTTTCAAACATCGCCAGCTCATCTGCCTCAACCGCCGTATAGACGAGCAGTTCTTCTTTTGCAAACGAGATTGTCGAAATGAAAAACGAAAGGATTGCTAACAAAGCAACTTTCGCGAGTGTTGGAAATTTCATGATGATCACCTTTGTAAATGTTAATGTCGATCAAATTCCAATTTGGAAAGTTAAATGAATCGCCCTCAGTTTTGTCTCAAATCCAGTTGAGACACTAAATCCAAAATCGCTCTACAACTACAGATTGTCAGTCCATGACTCGAAAAATTCAACTGATTCGAACGACCAATTGATTTCTGATTATATGGATAATCGAAATCAATGGGAGATTATTTCAGTTTCGTCGGCAACGCTTAACTTCCACAGAAGTCAACAGAAATTCACAAGTATCGCAAACTATATGAAATCATTGGAGCTTTTTCTTTCGTCTCAATTTAAACAATTTGTGATCGGTCAGGTCAGGCACGAATACCGGTTAGGTTTTCAATAAACTAAAAAAAACCATGGAAAAAGTTTGAGCAGTGCGATGAATTTGATACATAATTTACAGTTTTGGTTCTGAGCCGGGTAAACGAGTATTCATTGTATCCAGCGTACGGTGGAGTCACTTTGAAGTTGTCGCCGGAATAGGTGTGTTCGGTCTGCGGTATCGGAACTATTATGAATTTTGATCAAGAGGAACATAATGCGATCTGATTTTGTATATACGCGAACCTATCGCGGAAAAGTGAAAGGGCTGATACTTGACTGGAGCGGAACTGTGGCGGATGCCTACGTGATTGCACCAGCTGTGGTATTCGTGGATGTATTTGCCAAGCAAGGTGTGGAAATTACCATGGAGGAGGCTCGCGGACCGATGGGACTGCGTAAAGACCTTCACATCGCTGCATTGACGCAAAATCCTGATATACGAGAACGTTGGCGAAAAATCAAGGATGCCGACCCGACACAGGATGATGTTGACAACATGTTTGCCGATTTCGTGCCTATGCAGCTCGACTGCCTGCGACGTTATACAACTCTCCTTCCAGGTGTCGTTGAGGCCACGAAAAAAATTCAGTCCGATGGCATCAAAGTCGGCATGACAACCGGATTCGTACGAAGCATGGTGGACATTCTGGCGGCTGACGCAAGGGAGCAGGGTTATCATCCTGATACAACCGTCGCTGGCGATGAGGTGTTTCATGGTGCAAGGCCCAAACCATTCATGGTCTATCGTAATCTGGACATATTGGATATTCATCCGATTCAATCCGTGATCAAGGTCGACGACACCATTACCGGAGTCGGTGAAGGTCTTGAAGCCGGATGCTGGACAGTGGGAATGGCCCGCTACAGCAACTACATGAATGTCAACAGTCTGGAAGAGGCGGAGACCATTTCAGATGAGGAAATCGAGCGTCGTCTTGCAAAAACAAGGGAAATGCTGGAGAAAACCGGCGCACATTATGTCATCAACGAGTTTCCAGAACTTCTCGATGTGATCGATGATGTGAATGAGCGTCTGGCACGAGGGGAAAAACCCTGACCGGTGCCGGTTTCGCACCCGGTTCAGATAACCTCATCCGTGCGCTGCGTCGTCTCACCGAAACGACGCAGCGCCGGTTCTTTAAGGCCCTTGTAGAGCGATTCGATATTTTGATCGATCGCTTTATTGGACTGTTCAAACAGACTGTTTCCATTGAGATCACTCTCGACCAGAAAGGGTCCGAATTCAGCTACATCCAAAATCCAGATCGCCTGCGCGATACCCAGTTCCTCAAGCCAGCACACATCCAATACCCGCTTGATGCCGCGTCCCAACAGCGCGCCGGTTCCGTAACCGACAGTCGTCAGATAGACCGCACCGGTCGGCACAAAATATTGCGAGTAGTCTTCTACCGGCATCCCACCTTTACCAATGACCACCTTGCAGCCGGATATGTCAAACCACCTGTGCATCCACTTTGAAAATCTGAAGCTTGCCGTAGCGGTTACAGCACCAACGGTGTAGGAACCGTCTGACTGTACAGCTGCTGCCGGAGAGCAATGAAAGTTCACATTCGATGTGTTCAAGAAGTCCATTGGAGGTGTCAATCCTTCATCTACAATTTTTCGATAGACACCTTCACGTCCGGTGTAGATCACGCCATCGATATAGACCACATCGCCGATGTCAAGCTGTTTGAGGTCAGATTCTGAAACCGGTGCCTGCAGTCTGACAGTATTCTGTCTGACATCGCTCATTCAAGTTCCTCCCGTCTGTGGTATGGCGTGAACCACTGAGGGTCTGTGCGGAACTCTGTACCCCCGTCGGAATTTATTCGAACTACTGCGCGCCTCGAGGACAGGCAGAAACTGTGGATACTGACTGGCATTCCGCCCGTGTGCGTATGGGCAATCTCGATATGACAGTCGACAACCATTGAGCTGCCGACAAAGCCCATCGGTCCCATACCGATCTGATTTCCCAGTTCTTTTAGTTCGTCTTCAAGCTCTGCAATCTTCGGGTCGGGGTGACGGTCGCCGACAACCCGCAGACAGGCAGCCTGCTTGCCCAGGACCATGCAGGTATCTTTACTGCCTCCCATACCGACACCGACGATCGCCGGTTGGCAGGCGAGACCTCGCCTGCCGAACTGGATCATCGTATCCAGGAACATTTTCTTGACACCGTCCCACCCGTCACCGGGGAACAGCATCCGGTAGTCCGTACCGAATAATCCACCTTTGTGGACAGTCGTAATATCCAACCAATCAGCATCAGGCTCCACGGAGTACTCGATCTCCGGCGCCCTGGCACCGACATTGTTATTGAAATCCTCGCGCGTCAGTGGATGAACCCTGTTCGGACGAAGCGGAATCGTCTGGGTCGCTTCGGCGGTCGCTCTTCGCAAAGCGCGTTCCAACGCGACAAACCCACCTTCAATGGAAACTTCATTTCCGAATTTCACGTAGTATCGGGGTAATCCGGTATCCGCGCACATCGGGCGTTGGTCTGCGATCGCCGTATCCCAATTGTCAATCATGGTGTCCAGAACAAAACAGCTCAGAGAGTTTTGCTCAGTTTCCCGTATGTCCCGTATACCGCTGCGATAGTCTTCCGGTATACGAATTGCCGCGTTTCGGGTGATCTCAAGTGCGGCGTTCTGAATTGCAGCTTCGGAAATCATTACCAATTTTTCGAGTTACACCTCGTCATCAGGTGGTTCAAGACGAGTAAATCTGACTTTTTCAGAATATGTGTCTATTTTAGTATCTTGCATGACCAGTCGTGTGAATTCGGAATCGCGCAGTCGGCCCATGTGCGGGTTGTCGGATCGATAGTGCGCACCCCGGGAATCTGTGCGCGCTTTCGCCGCCGCGACAATTGCGTGACTCACCAAAATCTGATTTTTCAGATTCAGATGGTCGTGCCAGCTGAGATTGAAGGAACGGGTTGATGAGTCGATTCCGCATTCGTCGAGTTCTTGCTCAATGTCGTTCAGTACAGTTGCCGCAGTCTCCAGACTCTGCGCAGACCGCACAATACCGGCGTGTTCCCACATCACGTGGTAAAGCGATTCCCGGATACGGTTCAGGCTTTGAATCGGTTTGTCAAACGGGGCAAGCGATCGCGAGACGGCAACGTCCAGCACATGCGAATCGGGTTCTGCCAACTCTCGTTCTGGCTTCAGCCAGTTGGCGACCGAATGACCGGCGATACCACCGAATACCGTAGAGTTTCCAACGCCATTTCCACCCAGTCGATTGGCGCCGTGTACACCACCGGAGTCCTCACCCGCGGCGAATACACCTGGTATCGAGGCAGCGCAGTCGACATCGATTTCGATACCGCCCATCACATAATGTGCCGTTGGAGTCACTTCAACAGGTTCCGAAACCAAATCAAGCCCGATATCCCTGCATCGTTTTACCATTCCCTTGAACTGTGTGCGGACCAATTTTTCATCCAGGTGGTTCATACTGATGAAAACACCGCCGTTGGGCCCTGTGGCTCCCGAACGCATCTGATCAAACATCGCGCGGCTCACAATGTCGCGTGTGGCGCGCTCGCCTCGCTCATCGTAGTCCTGCATGAATCTGTAATCCGCACCATCCAGAAGATATCCACCGGCTCCGCGTAGACCTTCTTCAATGATGGTGCCCGTAATTCTTGTATCCGCGCCGGCCAGCAGTCCTGTCGGATGAAACTGAACCATTTCCATGTCCCTCAGCGTCAATCCACCGCGAAGCGCGAGTGCCAATCCATCGCAGGACTTGTCAGCGGATGGCGTGTGAAACTTGTACATGGTCGGACCGGCTCCGGTCGCGATGATTACCGCGCGCGCGTGAATCAGCACAAATTCTCCACTGCGAATGTCGACCAGCAGTACGGCGGCGATCCGGCATCGGTCCCGATCTGGTATCAGTTCGATTGCCCGGTGCTCCTCCAGTATCGAAATCGGGCGGCGACGTGCCTGTTCAGCGAGTCGGTTCATAATCTCAATTCCTGTGAGGTCACCCTTATGGACAGTACGGTCGAAAGTCTGTCCGGCAAATGCCTTCTGATGAAGAGTACCGTCGCTGTTGCGATCGAAGAAGCAACCATGTCGGTTTTCCAGCTCAAGAACGCGCTCCGGTGCCATTGAGACCAAAGTCCATGCCAGTTCCTGATCGTTGATCCACTTTCCGCCCTCGACAGTGTCCCGGAAGTGCTTCTCAATTGAATCGCCCGCGCTCAATGCGACGTTGTATCCACCTTGGACCATTCGTGTACAGCCGGATTTGCCGGCGAGGCCCTTGGTGGCGACTGTTACCTTAAGGGACGGACTTGCATCGTGGGCGTGGATTGCGGCCAATAGTCCCGCACCACCGCTTCCGAGAATCAGGACATCAGTCTGGAATTTCTTCATGGACGAGTCCCGAACAATGGGCATTATTGGGCTGATGCTGTCAGAAACAGCACGCCACAGATGACTGAGAATCCAGCGGCGATTGAGATCCATCGACTCTTTACGCCGCTGACCGAAAACCACTCAACCACCAGAATTCGGATTCCGCCAGCGAGATGTATACCGGCCAGCATGATGAGCAGGGTCTCTGACAGTTTGACGGTCGGTGCCGATGTCCACGTCAGGAACACATCCAGCTGTTCCGGGTTTCTGATGAGCAGGGAAATTACATACAGGTGAATGGGAATAAACACAGCCAGACACAGACCGGATATTCGGTGAACGACGAATGCCAGATGATTCGGATTGTCCCTGATTCCCATACCGGATTACCAGATCGCCTTGATGGCCTCGACTCCCAGTATCAGAGTGACCGCGGCATAGGTGGTTACTGTAAGATCGATCACCCGTCTGTTCAGATTGGACATTTCAGCGAGAATGTTGCGCAGTCCGATCATCGCGTGCACAACTACGGTGATGATGAATAACCCGTAGAAGATTATCCAGGCGATGTTCCCGCGGACTCTTGCGACGATTTCCGAAGCCGTAAGATCCCCCTGCACCGCGAACATGATCGTGATCAGATGTATCAGCAGTAACAGCGCGAGCAGGGCACCGGTAACGCGCTGTGTGACAAAGACAAACAAGTCGATATTGACCGATCGTTCCGGCATCTTCAATCGGATGTTTCGGCGGCGCGCTGACGCAGGAGATTCCTTCTGATCTTCCCCGAACTGGTTAGCGGAAACGAGTCCACAAATTCGATGACTCTCGGGTATTTGTATACCGCAAGGTTGGTCTTGACGTGATTTTGAAGCCTTTCCCGAGTCTGGTCGTCTTTTTCGACACCCGCCATCAGCCGCACATAGGCCATGACCACAGAGCCGCGCTCGCGGTCCGGTTTTCCCACGACCGCGGCTTCCGCGACATCGGGGTGCGCCACCAGCGCATCTTCCACTTCGTTCGGTCCGATTCGGTAGCCGGCACTCTTGATCAGGTCGTCATTGCGCCCGTGATACCAGAAGTAGCCGTTTTCGTCCCTGACAGCAAGGTCGCCTGAGCGCAGCCAGTTGCCGAGCTTCATTTTCTCGGGCACACCCGGGCTACCCCAATATCCCAGGAACAGGCTGGGGTCAGTTGGTCTCCACGACGCAATCTCTCCTACCGAGCTGTCGGGTAACCGATTGCCCTGGTCATCGATAATTTCGACGTGTCGTCCGGGGAACGAACGACCCATGGATCCGGGTATTGTCGGAAACAGGCGTTTGCAGCAACCTACCATGTGATTGAACTCGGTCAGCCCATAAAATTCGTTGCATATGATCTCGAATTCATCCTCGGCCCATCGCATCACCTCGCCCGGGAGGCTCTCGCCTCCGGTGCACACGACTCGCACCGAAAGGTTCCACTGCTTTCTCGGCTGTCGGACTTCTGCAAGTCTTTTCAGCGCAGTCGGTGTCATGAACGAGTGGGTGACACCATGTCTTTCCATGAATTCGAACGCCCACTTTGCGGAAAACCGCTGGTGGGTTGAAATGACGGTCTGTCCGTGCTGCCAGGCCGGCAATACCAGATCCAGAAGCCCGCCGACCCACGCCCAATCTGCCGGGCTCCAGAACACCGCATCAGGATAGTCCAGTTCCAAATCATAAATCAGGGTCAGTGTAGGCAGGTAGGCATGTATGATTCGATGGGCGTGCATCAACCCTTTCGGCATTCCGGTCGAACCGGAGGTGTACATCAGCAATGCCGGCTCTTCGGTGGCTGTAAGAACCGGCTCGAAACCTTCAGCTGACTCCTTGATGCAGTCGTCGAAGCTGATCTCGCCGGCTTCCGTGTCGCCGTGAACGATGCAGTGCTCAAGAATATTCAGTGCCTTGCATCGGTCGCGGATTTTCGACCAGAATTCTTCTTTGGTGATGATTATTCTGGTTTTTGAATCGCTGATTACGTGTGCCACCGCGTCCGGACCGTAAAGATGGGATAGAGTCATGGCGATCGCACCGAGCTTGTAGATTGCAATATGTGCGATTGCAGTCTGCGGACTCTGGCTTGTGTGGATTGCAACCGGCTCGCCTCGGCGAACTCCCAAATTCGCCAGATATACGGCAAAACGACATGCGAGGTCGTCAAGTTCCCGAAATGTGTACTTTTCCAGGGTTCCGTCCCGGTGTTCGTGGATGAGGGCCGTATGGTCAGCCTTGTCATTTTGCGCGAATCGCCCCACAGTATCTGCGGCGATATTGGCATTGACCGGCATACCGATTCGGTAATGACCATTGCAGGGTTCCGCAAACAGGTTGGAGATTCGAGCGAGCGGCTCGTATGTGGAATCAATCGTCACTTTCACAGGTCAGACTGCGATCTGAAATTCCGCGTTGCGAGCGGTTTCCAATGATGCAGGTATGCAGCGTGCCAGTACCGAACCCCATCGAGAAATGTCGCTCTCGGTCTGGAGTAAATCGTTTCTGACTTCAATGGAGATATTCGGAATGTCTCGTGATTCTCCGTGAAACGGTAATGTGAAATCCCTTTCATCTGACATTTGGAAGACCTCACCCTGACCGATATTCAGATTCGGGAACTCTACCTCCAGATTTCGCTGCAGGTCCAAGGAGAATCTGCTGTGCGTTCTGGTCATCAGGTCGACGTGCCAAATTCTTTCAGGCGCGTTTCTGAGCTTGGGCGTGAAACTATGTATCGCGATCAGAACCGCCGACTCTCCGATTCTGTTGAGTTGTCTTTCAATCTCGCTATGGTATGGCTTGTAAATTTCATCCAGTCGGTTTTGCCGCTCGGTGTCGTCAAGGCTTTGATTGAATGGAATCCGTATGTCGTCACTGTACGCAGGCATGATTTGATCCGATATCGTCGGACGGTTCATATCCACCACAAGTCGCGAGTAGCGCTGACTGACCAGAGTCGCATTCAGATTCTTTGCCAGTTCAACAGCGACAGCGTAGGCGCCGATGTCAATGGCGATGTGAGTCGCCAGGTCGGCAGGTGAAACATTCCGGTCTCGCAGCGCATATGGGACAAGATCGCCTGCATGATCACAAATGACAAGGATATTGGAGGGAGAAACGGGTTTGTGCAGTTTGACCGGAAAAGGGTCATTGTCGGTTAGAAGTGTTGCTCCAGTCATTGTCTTCGACCTAAAGATGGGATACCCGTCAGCACCAGTGAGTGAACTGCCACAGTAGCGCCGGCAATCCGGAATCAGTTACAAATCGCCGCGCAGATCTCGACGACTCCGGGATAGACGAGACCGTCGGCACGATTCGCAAAATACTGTGAGTTGATTTTATCCGCTGTCAGATGTTTGAGGTCCGAATAGCCGCATCTGCCAAGAAATTCCGCCATGGTACCGGGATCGATACTGCTGATCCATTTCTCGCCCTTTTTTCCGACAAATTTCGCACAACTGTCGTGCAGACCCAGCCATTTAGGATCAATACATGATCTTTCGATAACGTAATCAAACAGCACTTCGGAATTCGGCGCACTGTTCTGTGCAATCTCACGTAAAGTGGATTCGACTGTTTCAAACGGCAGGTAATAGGTGACTCCGAACCAGGAGTACAATGCGGGCTTACCGGTTTCGAATCCATTCGCCGCCAGAACCTCGAACAGGTCATCCTCATTCAGGTCGGAGGCGATGTATCGGACATTGTCGGGTTCAGGAATGTTGTTGTTTTTCATTCTTGATCTTTTTTCCTGTTGGGTTGCAGGTTGATCAAGTTCGAAAATCGTCACCTTGTCGCTCAGTTCGGGATGTCTCATTGCGAACGTGTCGTATCCGGCACCTAGAATGACGATCTGATCAGTGCCTTCCTCAACCGCCCGCGACGCCTCATCCTCAGCGAATCTGGCCCGGGTATAGACCGCCATTGTGATCGGTTCGACATCCTTCAGCACCACATCGATCACAAGCCAATGCAGAAATTTATTCGGGACGATGATTTTCCAGGCTTTGCTGCACATCGCGAACGCAAGGTAATCATCAATGATCGGAGGGTCACTTCGACGCAAATGAGCCGCCCGAGCTGCGGTCGTCAAGTCTGCTGTCTTACTGGGTTTTTCTGAACTGGACATTTGAGATGGAATTGTCAGGACCAAATTTATTGGATATATTTTAGCGTCTCGCAATTTCACTTGGACAGAATTTACCAGCACTCACGGTTCTGGTAAATCAGGAATCTTGAGCGACTTCGGTCTTCCGGTAACCATTCAAAGATAGAAGATAGGATTGTATGAACTCGAACGAACAACACTCGACAATACTGTACCCATTGCGAAAAATACCGAAACTTCGAAACCGAATTTCGTGTGAACGGTCGAGCGCGAGTGCAATCGTGTTATATACTGCTTTGTTCGTCTTCAACTGTTCGGACTATTTTCGTCAATATTAACCAATATCCATCTTGTGCATCTGAACTTGTTCAAAAAAGATTGCTTATGATGGAAGATCAACTGGAATACAAGTGAGTTATTTCCCTGTAATCGATCTGTCATCGGTCAACGGGCGTGGCAGGCGTGAGTTATTGCCGGTCGGCGAACAGATCTGTGATGCCGCACAGCAGTATGGATTCTTCTATGTCAAGGGTCACGGAATCGACAAGTCGGTGATTGATTCTGTCTTTGAGACAGCGCAGGAATTCTTTGCGTTGCCTGATGAGTCGAAAAACGAAGTTGCTGTATCGGAATCGCATCGCGGTTTTCTGGGAATCGGCGCCTCGACGATGGAGGGTTACCGTAAAGCGGATCTCAAAGAAAGTTACATCTGGGGTCTGGATATCGATGCTGGTTCGTCGGAGGCAGACGACGAACGAAGTTTGCTGGCCGCAAATCGCTGGCCGCAATCCCTGCCGAAGATGAGAGACGTACTGAACGAATACTTTGCGGCAACCCACGGGTGCGCACGTGACATTCTGGAGGCCGCAGCGGTATTCCTCGGCGAGCGGCAGGACCATTTTTCAAAGTACTTTCGACGACCGACTTCACGAGGGTCGCTGATCTACTATCCGCCGAATGCCGGGACAAATGGAGAATATGGTGTCTCACCGCACACCGACTTCGGATGCCTGTCTCTGCTCTATCAGCGTAGCCCTGGATTGCGCGTGCAGACTCCGCAGGGGGAATGGCATCGTGCGGACCCGATCTCCGATACATTTGTTGTCAATATCGGAGATTTGTTATCGCGCTGGACCAACGATAGGTTCGTTTCAGTCCCCCATTGTGTTGTAAACGAGAACAATGACGCCCGATACTCGGTTGTCGTATTCGTCGACCCCGATTCACGAACGCTGATCGACCCTGTTGTTGGTGCCGGTGAAAAGACACTGTATGATCCAATAGAAAGCGATACCTACATCAGCGGGCGGTTCGATCGTTCATTTGCCTATCGCAACTGAAAATCTGCGAGATTGACGGACGGTGGGATATGAGTGCCTGGATTCAAATGATTTCCGATGCTGAGGCGACCGGAAAAGCCAAGGAAGCGCTTGACGGGGCCAGGACCCCGCATGGGACGGTCGATAATGTTTTACGAGTCCATGGACTTCGTCCGCATACGATGCATGGACACATCACACTCTATCGAAGTGTCCTGCATCATGAGGACAATACCATCCCACTTTGGTTTCTTGAGACAGCCGGTACCTACACCAGCATTCTGAACAAATGCACTTATAGCGTCACCCACCACAGTCTGAATCTGAGAAGACTTATAGCTGACGAAGAGAGGTCGGAACAGGTGCTGCGCGCATTGGAGGATCGGCGACCAGAGCGCGTTTTTGAGGGCAGGGAACTGGCGATGCTCAGATATGTCGAGAAACTGACTCTGAACGTAGGTGAGATGTCCAGAAACGATTTCGATGCGCTGAAGGATTCTGGTTGCGAAGACGCGGAGATATTGGAGCTGAATCAAGTCGTCGGTTATTTCTGCTACGTCAACCGACTGCTCAATGGTTTGGGTGTCACGACTGAGGGCGATGTAATCGGCTACTACTGAATGACGCTGTTTTGCGTTTGGTTGTCGCAAAAATCGCCAGGTATCAATCAAATTTCCATAAAATTTGCCGATCAAATCAAAAAGTCGAGTGGAAATAAATCGATTGCTACCACGGTGACAGGCTAGGCGCCATGCATTTCAAGCAGATGGATACCCGACCAGAAATCCAAGCCCGTTACAGGGACCCGCATCAATATCCGGAAGGTGTGGCTTTTCAGGATGGCCAGTATATACCTGTTTCCGAAGCCAAGATATCGGTCGTTGACTATGGTTTTCTGCATTCCGATGCGACCTATGACACAGTCAGCGTCTGGAACGGTGCTTTCTTTCGCCTGGATCTTCACCTTGACCGCTTTTTTTCGAGTATGGAGAAGTTAAGCCTTTCTGTAGAGTACACCCGAGACGAACTCACTGAAATCCTGATGAATTGTGTTGCTTTGTCCGGACTTAAACGTGCCTATGTAGAAATGGTCTGCACCAGGGGGTGCTCGCCGAGCTTCAGTCGAGATCCCAGAGATGCCGTCAACCGGTTCCTGGCCTTCGCAATTCCACTGGGATTCATTGCAAATGATGAACAGATGGAGCGGGGATTGCATGTTGCAGTGAGTGACATCGTCCGTATTCCACCCCAGTCGGTGAACTCATCGATCAAGAACTATCACTGGCTGGACCTCGTGCTTGGACTGTTGCAGGGTTATGAAAAGTCTGGCGAGACTGTTTTGTTGTTGGATATGCACGGCAATATAACGGAGGGGCCGGGATTCAATGTTTTCATTGTCAAGGGTGGAATTTTATCGACACCCCGTTCGGGTGTGCTGCATGGAATCACACGGCAGACAGTATTTGATTTATGCGAAGTATTGAGTCATGAGGTGAGCGGTCGCGAAGTTTCCCGCGGTGAATTGATGGGAGCCGATGAGGTGTTCATCACATCATCCGCAGGTGGAATCATGCCGGTGACCCGTGTGGATGATTGCCCGATTGCGAATGGCGAAGTCGGACCGATTACCAAGGAACTCAAAAGTCTCTACTGGGCACGTCACGAGTTCGCAGATTGGATTACACCGATTGAATATTACTGATGAAACTGATTGTTCAGAGTCGAGAGGGAACAGAAGAGCTGAGCGCGCTGAGTGACGAAAGGGTCTTGTATTGTGGATTGCGTCATGGTGTCCGGCTGCCTTATGAGTGTGGTATAGGAAAATGCGGGACTTGTACGGCGGTCTTGCTATCTGGTACCGTTCGCTCGCAGTGGCCGCAGGCACCGGGGTACGAGAGAACCAGACCGGAACGAAATGAGATTTTGATGTGTCAGTCGGTAATTGAGACTGACGTTCAAATCAAGGTACGGCCCGCAATCAAGCCACCTGTTCCGTTACCGGTTCCAGAATTACTGGAAGGAGAGATTGAGAATCAGAAAACTTTGAACGAGCTGGTTATCGCGTTCGACTATCGGTTGTCGCGCCCGATTTCATTCTTGGCAGGGCAGTTCATCAGCGTCGCAACGGATGCGGTGCCCGGCTTTCGGGCTTATTCCATGACCAATTTCACAGACAATCCCACTAACGTTCTCAGTTTTGTCGTCAAGAATGTTCCCGACGGTGAATTTACCGACTGGATTTTTAGCGGGAACCGAAATGGTGAATCCTTAGTCGGTTTCGGCCCGCTCGGAAGGGCGGTATACTCGTCTCAGATGGATGGCGATTTCATCGCGATGGTTGGCGGTACAGGCATCGCGGGTATATTGGCAATTTTGGAAAACGCATCGCTTCATGGACACTTTGAGCGATACAAGGCGCGGGTTGTTTTCGGATTGAATCGAATTGATGATATTTTCCACCTTGAATTGCTGAATTCCTACTGCGCAACCCATCCGACACTGCGTGTATTGGTTTCTCTGGTTGATGACGACGGAGTGGATTCACTTCGGGCCCAGTTTACGAATCTGGAGTTTGCTCGCGGATTTCTGCATGAGGCGGGTGACGCATGGCTGGGAGAGCTGACTGAAGTCTCAGTTGCCTTTCTTGCAGGTCCGCCGCCCGCGGTCGAAGCATCTTTGCAGATGCTGGTCCGAGAAAGGAAATTTTCTGTCAGAAAGATTCGATTCGATAAGTTCGGATAGCGAACATTGGCATATTGCACTTATTGATTCGCAAATTTCAGGTTTGACTCAAATATTCAAATTTGATCCATACATCTTTGAGGTGCAGAAAATCTTTATCTGTAGAATGTAAAGTAGCATTGTAAAGATGCGCGGTAGCCGCAATCCATAAATCATTTTGACCCATTGTTCTTGAAGGTTTGGGAGGGGGAGATTTATTCGGCGACTCGATAAGTTTTCCTTCGCTCCATGATTGAATTTTTGAGTATGCTTCTGCAATTTCTCGTCTGTCAATGCTAATGATGGGAATTTGATCAAGCAGTTCACTCAACCTATTCAAATTTTGTTCTTGCCATTTGTTACGAAATGCTATCGTCAAAATTTCGCCTTGACAAACTATTGATCTTTGAATCAGTGCATCGACGTTATCGAGCTGGAATTTATCAAAAGTTTTTCGAGCCCAATCGTTTCCCTTGAGAATTCCGAGGATCAAATTGGTGTCGAGCAAGAATCCCCTCAAGAATTCCCACCTTTTGATGGCTCGAGAATTTCCATAATTTCCTCATAGGTTTCGTCACCCGGCCATTTTCCCCAGAGCTTCTTTAGTTTGAAGTTAGCTGCTTTACTCAATCGCACAGTATCGTCCTCGACACCTGTCGGTAGTCTTTCATACAGGTTATGTTTGCTTGATTTCTCACCGATTCGTCGAGCCCAGATATAGCTTGGTTCACCGTTGGCTTTGAAGTGTACAACTCCTTCGATCGTCGTTGGATTTCCCCACAAGGATCTAAGTAGTTCGACATTCAAATTTTCAGGGTCTATGTGTCCCATCAAAGATTTATCACCATCTACTCGGAGAACGAATTTTTCGTCTCTATGCTCGATGCGATCCAGAATTCCAGAAATTACATACGCTCGAGGCTCGATTATTTCGGCAGCGCGTCCTACAGCTCGATCAAGTTTTCCTTTATCGAGTGTCAATCTTTCTCGTTTCTTGTCTTTTTGGAATATTGTGAGTTGTTTTTCGGGGTTGTTGATTATGCGTTTTAACTTTGAAATCGAATCGAGCACTGCTTTGTCGAAGCGGTCTCCAGGAGAATCTTCTTGAGGGCACCTCTATTAACCCTGAATATTGAGAGTCCCTGAGTGTCCGATGCCGATTTTTGAAAAAATCCAAGCTTCCGGACCGCATTTTCCGAAAATTTCCCGATCTGAAGGCAATATTCCGCGATATCCGGCCTGAATATCCCCTGATCCGAGCCTCACTGCCCTGAATTTCGCCCATTCGGGCACAACCTGCCCTACGCCGCCGACCACGACGGCTGCAGATAACTCAGCCGCCTCATGTTGTAGCAAAGATTGCGCAACCCGATCCAGGTCCGCGCCCTCGTCTTCCCGATACAGCGCATGTGACGCTCCGGCATCTCATTGGTCATCGACCCGAACACATGCTCCACCCGGCAACGCACTTTCGAATACACCCGGTTCAGCCCGTCCTGACGATCGCTCAACGCCTTCGCACGCGTCGCCTTGTGATTGATGCGCGGCCGGTAACCCCGTTTTCGCAACTCCCTCACCGCATCTTCCGAAAGGTAGGCACTGTCGGCCCACACCCGAGGGTCGCCCTCAGGGTGTTCCGGCAGCAACTCCCCGAACACCTGAGAGTCGTGCGTGCTCGCCGCCGTCACCTCCCAACTGTCAATGAACTTCGTCTCCCGGTCCGCCGAGATGTGGTTCTTGTAGCCAAAGTGGTTCAGGTTGTGCTTTTTCGTCCAGCGCGCATCGGTGTCCTTCTGGCACAGTTTGTTCGCATTGTCCTGCCACGACTCCGGCACCTCACCGGACTTCACCGTCCGGTTGTCCTCGCGGCTGTTGCGCTGACGCGGAACCTCCACGATCGAAGAGTCCACAATCTGGCCGCTGGTGAGCTCGTAGCCATGCCAGCGCAGCTGCGCCTTGAAAAGATCGAACAGCTCGTCAATCCGGCCCGACCGGCTCAGCAGGTCGCGGTACTTCCACAGCGTCTTCTGATCCGGCACCTGATCATCGCTCTCAAGTCCCGCAAACCGCTTGAAGGTGCGACGATCCAGCAGCATGAACTGCAGGTCGCGGTCACTCAGCGAGTGCATCACACCCAGCAGGATCGAGCGGAACATCACCAGCGGATCCCAGGCCGGTCGCCCGGGACCGCCATCGGAGACACCGAAAATCTCCTCCAGCACCGGTACAAACGCCTCCCAGTCCACCAGCGCCCTGATACGTGCCAGACCATCAAATTCCTCCAGCGCCTTCTGCTGCATCTCGCGCTCGAACAGATGTCGTCTCTCCATCTCAAATACCCTGCAATTAATCCGCAAAATGAATGACTTACCGATGGCCCATATTATCTCATATCGACGTTGAAATCGCGAATCCGAATCGCCTTCTCTCACCCCGTCTCAGGCTGTATCATTAATGTCGAATAAATAGACGTGCCCTTGACACGCCTCTTCTATCGCGAGAGACACCATGTCCAAGGCAGTGCTTTCCAGGTCGGGTTGAAACTTCCAAAAGTCTTGCTGACTATATACGTTGTGAGCTGTATCTCGAAATGTTGGTGCTTCAATTTCAATCACAGTTGAACCTCGTCGCAGTCCGGTAACTGTGAAATCGATTGAATCATTTAACCACTTTGGATTTCTACCCTTTCCATGCCCATACCCATATGCCAATAAACGCGTTGAGCACTCAGCAGTTTTGATCAAAGATCCTAAGATATGATGAAGTGAGACAGCACTAATTTGACCTTGTTTTTCAGCAAGTCCACTCAGATTAATTTGATACTTTTTTGTTTTGACTTTACCATCCTCAAATCAAATTTGAATACTATTGTCGCTCAGTTATTGATTTAATCTAATGCCAATAGAATTAGGTATTCAAAGTTATGTGACGAATTTCCATCAATTTTTGCGTAAATTGAATGATATATGGAATTGTGATTTTTACTGTTGTTCAGAGAAAATTATCTTACATATTTCAGATATGACCTAACCCGAAGTGAACGATCTAAGCAATGTGCTGCGAGTATCGTCAATTCTGGAACATTTGCGGATAGTCACCAGAATCAAATTCAGAAGTTTGAAAAATCTCTCGTCGGTTGGTGTTCATCACTGGGGTACAATGACTGGCAGCAGTAAAGTTAAATTTGAATCGTTCTTCTGAGAGCACAATTGGTGTACGGCCCAGACTCGATAAAGATCGTTGATTACCCATCATAGAGAAGATGCCGATCACACGCAGAACATGGGTTAAGGCGGCCGGATTCGCCTTGTTGACACCAGCATCAGCGGCCGTGGCGATGCTCAAGCTAACACCGAGGAATTCTGAAGGGCCGTTCTATCCTGTAGAAATTCCTTTGGACTCAGACGCTGATCTGATTCAGGTTGAAGGGATGTCCCGGCCGGCAACTGGAATCGTCGTTCATCTGACCGGTCAAGTCGTCGATATAAACGGTAAGCCCATATCCGGTGCAAAGGTAGAAATCTGGCAGTGCGACGCCTTTGGTGCCTATAAACATCCCAGAGACCGGGGTGATGTTTCGGAACCGGAATTTCAAGGGTATGGTGCGACGAGTAGTTTGGAGAAGGGGGAGTATCGCTTTCGTACCATTCGTCCGGTTCGATACACCGGCCGAACACCCCATATTCACGCAAAGATCACGCCACCTGGATCGCGTACACTGACCACTCAGTTCTTTGTGGAGGGTGAACCGGGAAATGAAACGGATTTTCTTTACCGACGAATTCCAGAAGACCATCGCGGCCTGGTTACAGCGCGATATCCTGCTTCACCGGAAGAATCCAATACGGTCATACCAAACTACACAGTGGTTGTGGGGTGAGTCTAAAACGGCTGCGGCGAGTCAGCTTGCTGACTTGATATCACGCCACCATCCCCGATCGTGGTCTAACGTTTGTTTCGAATTACAAATTGTCATTCGGATGATTGCTAAAACCATACCTGGCGAGGCTTCGCCTCAAACCGTCGAGTCATGTGGGGGTTCAACACGGATTTTCACCATGAGTCAAAAATTTGACCCATTTGGAAAGATAATTCGCACTCAAGCTACCTAGATGTCGTAGGGAAATCGGTTGACAGGGGGTTAGTTTCGGTGCGACGAACGTGCAAACTTCTTGACTTGGCCGTTGAAGCCCCGCTTGTATTCAGCCTACAGCCTCCCATACTCAATCGGCCGATTAGACACTCCGATGAGTTCACACGGGCTAAACCAGCAGATAACGAGAAAACGGTACCGACGAACTACACTGCTAATTGGAAGGATTGCTGTTTTCGACATATGCTTCCCAGTATCGATCTGACAGTTCTTTCGCATTGGTTAGATCAGAACTTGACATAGACTCGGATATGGTTTTTAGAATTTTCATTCCTTCTTCACTGCCAGTTTGCTCTGTTCCGACATTTATCCACGCATAGGCGTCAATCTCATTTTGAGGGACACCTTTGCCTGCATGATACAGGTTGCCTAGATTGAGCTGTGCTCCCGCCAATCCCTGTACGGCGGCCAGTCGGTACAATCTGGCCGCTTCCGCATAGTCCAGTCGAACACCTTTACCCGAATGATAGAGGTTACCGAGATTGAGTTGAGCGCCGGCCAATCCCTGATCGGCGGCGAGTCGAAACCACTTGGCTGCTTTCGCAGAGCTCCGTGAAACGCCTTTGCCTGAACGATAGAGGTTCCCGAGATTAAGCTGTGCTTCGGGCAATCCCTGATCGGCGGCAAGTTGAAACCATCTGGCCGCTCTCTTAGAGCTTTGCCGAACACCTTCACCCGCATAATAGCGATTACCGAGATTGAGCTGTGCTTCGGCCAGCCCCTGGTCAGCGGCGAGTCGAAACCATCTAACCGCCTCCGCATGGTCTTGAGGCACACCTTTTCCGCGCGAATAAAGGTTCCCGAGATTGAACTGCGCTTTGGCCGACCCCAGGTCGGCAGCGAGTCGAAACCATTCAGCTGATTTGGCATGGTCCAGCGGAACACCTTTGCCCCAGTAATACAGTATGCCGAGTCTGAATCGTGCGTTGATCGACCCTTGGTCGGCGGCCAATCGAAACCAATGGGCTGATTTGGCATGGTCCGATGGAACGCCTTTACCAAAGTAATACAGGATCCCGAGAAAGAATTGTGCATTGACCGATTGCTGATCGGCGGCACGGTGAAACCATCTGGCTGCTTCAGCGTAATCTAGCGGGACACCTTTGCCAAAGTAATACAGTCTTCCCAGAATGTACTGTGTTTCGGGGGACCCTTCTTGGGCTTTCTGTATCAGTATCGACAATTGCTCTTTCGTCCGTGATTCCTGTCCGAATGATCTGTTTGAGTTGGTTGCTGCAACGGCGACCAACACACCAACCAATAACATTCTCAGGAAGAACGTTGGTAACGAGATGCGTTGTAGGTTTTGATTCACGGATGGGAGGACGACATTTCGGAATTAGAACAGTCAAACAACCAGAATTGACCATTGATTCAATATGAATTCAATAACTATTGAAATTTTCAATCCATTTGGCTGTCCAAATACTCCGATACAGGGTCCTTCAGAAACCGACGCTGGCGAAATGGGATTCAGCATGGAGCGGTCCACTATGTTGGTTCAGACAGGTTCCAGACCGCCTTTTTTCAAGGGGATTGCGCCTTCGACCCGCGTATAAAAATTAGATTCGAGATACCGAACTATTGACATTCGAAAATTTGAAGTTCCGCTCAGAAAGTATTCGTCGCCGATACCATACTGTATATAAGTCCCACAGACAGAGGAACTCGTACCGTTCACCAGTCCTCGATCGGATATGAGGTCAGTTTTCTACATCCAGTCTCGGTGATCAGAACCTGCTCCTCAAGTTTCACACCCTCTCCGCCATGAATCGAACCGATGAAGGACTCGACACTCAACGTCATACCCACCTCAAAAATTCCGTCAAACTCGTGCTCACCGAAGTCGAAGATATACTTGATTGCAGGATACTCGTCGGAAAGACCTACCCCATGAACGGTGACCCCGTAGCGATGCGTTTTGAATTCATCCGGTAGCGGCCAGGCCAACCGCGCAAATTCATGGAAACTCAAGCCAGGCCGCAATAATTCAATGTTGAAGTGGATCTGTTCGTTGGCGAGCTGGTACAGATGCGCCTGATCCGGTTTCGGCTTGACTTCGCCACAAATCCAAGATCTCGACATATCGCAGATATAGCCGTAAGGACCGATCATATCGGTGTCAAAGGAAACCATCTCACCTTTTTCGATAGGCTTCATCGAACATTCGTGAAACCACGGATTGGTTCGCGCTCCGGATGCCAAAAGCCGGGTTTCGATCCACTCGCCACCCATGGCGATGTTGGATTCGTGCAGTTTTGACCACAATGAATTTTCTGTAATGCCCGGTTCCATCAGTTGACGCATTTTGGCAACCGCATTTTCACCGACGTTAATGGAATGCTGCAACAGGGCGATCTCTTCTTTCGACTTCAAAGACCGGGCAACCTCCATCAGGCCCTGTCCTTCGACCATCTCCAATCCGATATCCCGTATGACGCTTGATGCCAGAAGCCCACATCGGTCAACTGCAATTCGACGATTGGTGCCGGCACATGAAGCGACGACATCGTAAACCTCACGGGCGAACCTGCGGGCATTGTCATGACTGCTGCCGCCACCCCAAAAGAAATAAAAAGGTGGAATCTCGCGGTAATCATCTATGGTCGGCAATCCTTCTACAATATGTGGCCAATCGCCGAAATCCCACAGGACCACCGGTCCCTCCGTCGCCACGAAAACGCTGCGTGCGTCGTAGCGGGAACAGAATATCTGCATGTTGGTCGTGTCGGTCGCATAGCGGATATTGAGAGGATCAAACAGGAGTGCGCCGGCCAGGTCCTGCTCCCTGAGTTTCTGTCGAACCCTGTTCAACCGATAAAGACGAACCTTGTCGAGATCGACCGGTGGCTCGGTGAATTCCATTGCTCCGTGCTGGTGAGCCGATTCACTATTCATTGGTAGAATGCCTTCCGTTCAGTTCAATGGGTGTGAGCCATCGAAAGCCTGCGACTGAATGAAGAACGCTTATTTGACTGCAGGCTTGCTGTCGAATCCGATTGCGGTTGTGTGCCGCCAAGTCGACTTTTCGAATATCCTTTCCGGACGTTAATGCAACGGGCTCAGTCGCCAAAATCGATTCGGAGTTCAAGACAGCCAATGGTGCGGACTCGCACTGGAGCGGAGTTGTTGATGTGACAAGCAAATTTCACCCATTCATTGCTTTGATGCGATGACCATGTCCGAATAAAATCTGCGATATTTTATATGTATAAGAAGCTCGATCAAGTCAATTTTTCATAGATGAATACCAAGAATTTATTCCGGTTCTACCGATTCGATTACGTGAACAACACTGACGGTACAGATTCCAGAATGCGCATCGGTCAGCCCCCGACGGAGTTTTCGTGCGGGTTGAAGCTGCGGTTCATAGGTGCCGCCGAGCAGGCGATAGATGGTCACCGCCTGAGCGATACCGGTAGCGCCGGGCACGCCGCCTTGTCCAATCAGGCCACCGGACAGATTGACCGGCAGGTCTCCATCCGAAAGAAACTTCCCTTCTTCCATCGCCGGACCCGCCCGACCTGATTGACAAAGTCCGAGTGCATCGATGCCCTGAAGTTCTGCACCGCTGAACGCATCATACACCTCAGCGACATCGATTTCCTGACCAGGGTCTGTGACGCCCGCGAGTGAATAAGCCTGCTTGGCGGCCCGTGATTTTGCCGCGAAAAGATGTGGTGCACTGCGATCTCCAAGTCGCACGGAGTCGGTACTGCATCCACTTCCGGTTATCCGTATTGAATGTTGTCGGCTGGAATTGCTACCGTCGGCTGACAGTACGATGGCCGCCGCGCCATCACTGACCATCGAACAGTCGAGAAGGCGGTAAGGGTCGCTGATCATGTCTGATTCGAACACGTCATCAACGGTGATTTCCATGGGTTTGTGTGCAAATGGGTTGTGCATCGCGTTCCTGTGATTCTTGACTGAAACCAGCGCGGCCTGTCTTGAGGTGGCATTGAATTTCCGACAGTAAAGCTTGAACGAGAGGGCATACAGATTTGCGGTGCTGACACCGCTCCAGCCTTCAATGTCAGCGTCAAATGAAAGGCTATAGACTTTTTGCACACCGGCGCGTGACAGCCGGCTTGCGGTCTGGTCATAGCCGATCACCAGGACGTTTCTGGCAAGACCTGAACAGACCTGGATGTATCCTTCGCGCAATGCCGCCGCACCGCTGGCACCACCGGCTTCAACATGAACAGCCGCCGCACCTTGCAGTCCCAGTTCATCCGTGACCAGTGCCGCCGGACTGACTTGCAACGACAGCATGTCGCTTTCACTGGCTACAATGACGGAATCAATTTCTGAATTTTCAAGCTGGGCCTCTTCAAGCGCGTCTTTGCCGACCTGTCGAATCCAATCTCGGAATGTAGAACCATCCCGATAGCGCCGAAACGCGATCATGGACGCTCCGGTTATGAATGGTCGACGGTTACCGTCCATCGCGGTTATCCCGCTATCATCTTCTGCGGAAGCCAGGTTGCCAGTTCAGGGAAAGTTATCAATAACGCAAGGACAAGAATATCAAATAGGATGAAGGGAATCACACCCTTGACGACGTGATGAAATTCCGCCTGATCCCCGAGCGCGCTCAACACCGCGAATAGATTGATCCCCACGGGTGGTGTAATCACCGAGATCTCGATCAGTTTGACCAGCACGATTCCAAACCAGATCGGGTCAATGTTCAGTTCAACCACTACGGGAAACAGGAAGGGTAGTGTAACCACCATCATCGAGGTGGTGTCGAGAAAACAGCCAAGCAGAATGTAGAGAATCGAGACGAATATCATAAACTTGAGCGGTGTATCGGCGACTGACGTGATGAGTTCGACGAGACTGTCGATAATACCTACAACCACCAGCATTCTGGATAGCAGCAGCCCACCGATCAGTATGATGAAGATTACGCAGCTGATCGTCGCCGCATCATACAGCGCAGGTGGAAGCCATCGCTTCAGGGTTCTTTTTTTCGCAATCGCAAGACAGAAGGCGCCGAAAGCACCGGCCGCGCCAGCCGCTGAAGGTGGGAAAAGACCCGTGTAAATTCCGCCCAGAACGATCGCCATCAGGAACAGGACCGGCCATACATAGATCATTGACTTGAATTTTTCGCTCAGCAGCACCCGGTCCTTGATCGGCGGAGCCAGTGCAGGCCGGATCCGCACCAGCAGGTAAACACCGGCGAGATACACAAATGCCGTGATCAGACCGGGTATGACACCCGCCATCAACAGTTGTCCGACGGATTGTTCCGTGATGATGGCGTATATGACCATGGTGATCGAAGGCGGAATCATGGCGGCAAAACTGCCTGACCCCGCGATTGCCCCGATGGACAGACTGCGCGAATATCCGAACTTGAGCATCTGGGGAAATGCGATTCGCGTGAATACGACCGCATTGACGATGGTGGATCCGGAAATCGCCGCGAAAACCGCCGATCCGACAATGACGGCCTGGTACAGTCCACCTCGGAATCGTCTCAGCCAAAGGTCCGAGGAGTAGAAGACATCGCGGGTGACCCCGGAAGATTCCGCGAGCACACCCATCAGTACGAACATGGGCAGAACAGCAAAAGCGTAGTTGTTGACCACCCAGAACGGCAGATTCCTCAGCTGACCCCAGGTAAATAATTCCCCGGCACCAAGCAGCATGCCGCCGACACCGATGACGCCCATCGCCACACCCACTGGAATGCCAATCGCCAGAAAGACGAACAGCATTCCTGCACCAACATAACCGACCAGTATCGGATCCATCTCAGTCTACCCGGAATTGGGATGGGGGTTCCTCTTCATCTTCCACGATACGAAATTTGCTGAACACCACACCGAGCATATCGAACAGACATTGCACCGTCATCAGGGTCACACCGATCGCAAGGCAGAACCGCGCAGGCCACAAAGGAAAGTTGATCAAGCCAGTCGAGTATTCACCGACGTTGAAAGAGTGAAGTGCCACAACCCAGCCAAAATAAGCAATCAGTCCGAACAGTATCATCGCCAGGGCATATTGCAATATATCGGCCAGCTTTCGCCAGATCTCCGGTAATCGTCGCACAATCAATTCAACGCGGATATGTCTTTTTCTTTGCTGCGCGTATGAGACCGAGAGGAACACCGTCACAACCATCATCGCACCCATGAACTCGAATGTCGCTGGAATGGGCCGACTTCTGAGCCCGACAACATCAAGATTGGTACCGAACACATCCGCAGCACCCGCAAGCATCATCAGCAGGATCGCGATACCCGCTAGAATGGCACAGCCACGGGTGAATTTGAGAAGAATTTTGGCGGGGTTCATCGGGAACTGGAGTTCAGGGGGTTAAATACGAATCCCGAGTCGTTGGTCACTCGGGATTCGTAATGACAGATACAGGATCAGGATGATCAGTTGGCGACAACCTCTCTCCATATCTCGATAGTCTTCTTGGCATCCTCGCCGCGACCGAGTTCAGTCATGTCGGCAATGAAATCGCCGAAGAAATCAGGATTGGCAGCTCGCCATTTTGCCGCTTCTTCCGCTGGAAATTCATGGAACTGGACACCTTGAGCTTCAAGTAAGCCGATGGCTTCCTCACCGGCAGCCAGCACCTGGTCCCGGTCCCGCCGCGCGGCTTGAAATGAAAGATCCTGAACAATAGCCCGCTGCTCATCAGTAAAGCCTTCCCAGATGGCACTGGAGATCCAGACCGCGTTGGTCGGGCCTTCCCAAAGGGTGATGTAGTGGATATGCTTGGCCACTTCGTAGATCTTGTAACTGACCATCAGATCGACTGAGAACGGAATGCAATCGACCGTTCCCTTGGATAGCCCTTCATACAGTTCAGGCAAGCCGAGCGTGATCGGCACGCCACCTGCGGCTTGTACCATTCGAGGCATGTCCTTGCCCCAGGTTCGGACCTTCTTGCCTTCCATATCGGCAACGCTTGACACCATTTCCTTGCACACGAGCAGGTACGGATTCAGATGATGGAAAAAGAGTGCCTTCATGCCATTGCGCTTGGCTTCGGCTTCGAACTCCGGAACTTCCACCAGCAGTCGCTCCATCAATTCCGTTGCCTGTGGAACCTCCGACATGGCCATTGGAATCGAATTGGGTGCTGCGTGAAATGGCAGCTCGGCAGGGAAGTATCCCGGTGACATGGCGGCAAGTTCAATCGCACCACTCTGTATCAGGCCAAGATTTTCTTTACCTTTGCCCAGTGCACCTTCCCAGAATATCTTGATATTGACTTCTCCGTTGGTAGCTTCCCTGATTTGATCGGCCCACCACAAGTCAACCTGACCACCTGGAGTGTTTTCCGTCCACTGGCTGCTCATTTTGAGTACAGGGGCGGAATAACCAACACTGGCCAGAACCATGAACAGACCTGACACAATGATTGTCAATAGGGTTTTCAGTCTCATAACTGTTCCTCCTTATTTGGTATATTTAGTACGTATCACAAATATATAGCATACATAGACCTCAACATAAGATAATTTGTCGAGTCTCCGGTCGCGGCAGCTGTTGGTGTTGATTTGACCGCTGTGTGACAACACAGTCCCGAAACTGGCAATGCACAATCTAGATTCAGCAATTCAACAGGAACTCGCGTCGATTGTGGGCGAGGCGAATGTACTCACCACGGAAGAATTGACAGCGTCATATCTGAAGGAACGGCGCGGTCGTTTCGACAGTGAGACAATGTGTGTTGTATTGCCGGCCAGCGTTCATGAAGTATGCGAGATTGTCCGTCTGTGCCGTGAGCGCAATCAGCCGATTGTGCCTCAAGGTGGCAATACCGGCGTGTGTGGCGGTGCGGTGTCCGATGCTGAATCGGTTATTGTCAATCTTCAGAGAATGAATCGAATTCGCAGTGTTGATGAGACCGGTTACACGATGGAGGTTGAATCCGGCTGTATTCTGGCCGACCTGCAGTCCGCGGCAATCGAACATGACCTGTACCTGCCGTTGAGTCTCGGTGCCGAAGGAACATGTCAGATCGGTGGTAACCTGTCAACGAATGCCGGTGGCGTCAATGTGCTCCGATATGGAAACACCAGGGACCTGGTTCTGGGTTTGGAAGTGGTGTTGCCGGAAGGCAACGTCTGGAATGGACTGAACTCGCTTCGAAAAAACAATACAGGCTATGACCTGAAGAACATCTTCATCGGGGCGGAAGGTACGCTCGGTATCATTACGGCTGCGGTACTGAAACTGTTTCCGCGGCCGGTCAATCGTTCGACCGTAATGATCGCGGTTGAGTCGGTGCCGGATGCATTGGAGCTGTTTTCCAGGACGCGTAAAGAGACTTCTGACTTCGCATCCTCTTTCGAACTGATGTCCAGAGTGTGTGTCGAGTCGGCTTTCAGGCATATTCCGGAGTGCAGCGATTTCTTTCCCGGTCAGGTCTATCCCTGGTATGTCCTATTGGAACTGGGAGATAGCACCGATGGTGGGATCAGCCAGCAGCTCAACGAACGATTTCTCGGACGCGCGTTTGAGGATGGCATCCTATTGGATGCCGTACTGGCGCAGAGTGAGAAGCAGTCGATGCAGATGTGGCGGCTGAGAGAGGCGATTGTCGAATGTCAGAACTATGAAGGCAAAAGCATCAAGAATGATGTCAGTGTGCCGCTTTCCAACATCGCAGAGTTTATCGATCGTACGATCGCCAGCGCGGAATCAATGATTCCGGGTGTTCGATGTTTTGCGTACGGGCACATCGGCGATGGCAACATCCACTTCAATCTCAGCCAGCCCGAAAACATGGACGGTGACGCCTTCTTCGATCAATGGTATGCTGTCACCGATATAGTGCACGAGATCGCAGACAGCCTGGGCGGGTCGTTCAGCGCCGAACACGGCATCGGTCTTCTCAAGACACGGGACATGACGCGGTATAAATCCAGCGTTGAGCTGGACATCATGAACTCAATCAAGTCGGCGTTGGACCCCGACAATATCATGAATCCAGGAAAAGTGCTTCCGTCCTGAGTCTCGGACTGAGTCAGATCAGTGACCGAAATATCTGCTGCTTGAGCTCGGCGATAGATGCCGAAGGATCAAGCTCTTTGGGGCAGTAACCGGTGCACGATCTTGTTGTATGACAGGACAGACAACCGGATACAGTTGCTGAACCCTGGAAAAGTTCATTTCTGTTTTTGTTCCGCTCGTCATTCGCGAGAGACCAGGTACGATTCAGCGCCGCGGGTCCCAGGTAGTCGGGGTTCCATTTGACCACATCACAGGCGGCATGACACACTCCGCATCCGATACATTCGATGGCCTGATCAACTGCTTTGCGTTTCGCGCTGTCAGGCCGAATTTGAGCGAATCCCTCCGAACTCGATCGCTCCTGATCCGAATGACCCATAGCCCGGTCCCATTTCTCGAAAAAGTTGTCCATGTTGACAACCAGATCCTTGATGACGGGAAAATTCCGTAGGGGTCCGATCCTGATCCGTGATTCATTCTTGAAGACCGCCGCCTGAGTACGGCAGGTCCAGCGCGGTACGCCATTGACGGTCATTGCACAGGTACCGCACATTCCGACTCTGCAGGAGAACCGGTAGGACAGTGTACCATCCAGTTCGCGCTGGACGTAGGTCACGATATCCAGTATCGTCTGGCGGGTGTTACGCGGCACCTGGTACGAACTGTATGTACCCGATTGGTCGCCGCGCCAGATATCTACATCAAGGATCTGCTGATTCATGAGCAACGGGTTCGCGCGGTTGGGATTGATTGAAGTTTGTGTCGGGTGCTGACAGTTATTGGATGTAAAATCTTCGCCGGGATTTCAATGATATTCCAATTCGACGTTGCATTCGAAAATCAATCTCTCAAGTCACTCTGTCAAACAAGCATGCTTATCAAGGATATTCAAATTACGCGCCATAAACTGGAAATCAAGCCACCGTTTCCTTCTTCATGGGATCCCAGGCCTCTGACTGACTGGGACACCACAATGATCCGCGTCACAGCGGAGAATGGCATGGTTGGCATTTCGTCCGGCGACGCGATGGTCGGATTCGAGCGATATAAAAATCTGTTCATCGGCGAGAATGCATTCGACTTTGATCGTCATAATCGGGTTCTGGACAGCATTTCACTCTTTACCGCGCGATGCTGGCCGCTGGACTTGGCTCTGTGGGACCTATATGGGAAAGTGGAAAACAAACCGGTCTACAAATTACTTGGTTGCGATTCGGGTATTCTTCCACTATATGCGTCAACAGGTACGGTTCGCCCGCCTGCCGAACTTGCCGAGCAGGCCTGCCGGATCAAAGACATGGGTTTCAAAGCGATCAAGTTCAGGGTCGGGCGACGTGAACCGGATGAGGATGTCCAGGCTTTGCGTGCGGTGCGCAAAGCTCTCGGCGACGGAATCGAAATCATGGTTGACGCCAATCAGGCTTGGCGAATGCCATGGGACACCTCTAATTGGTGGACATATGAAGATGCCGAAACGATGATTGACAAGACCCGCGAGCTGAGCCTGTACTGGCTTGAGGAGCCGCTGCATCGCGGAAATTTTGAGGGGTTGCGAAAACTGCGTTCGCTTGCCGGTGCACCGCGTATTGCCAGCGGAGAGATGAATACCGAGTATCACGAACTCCGGCATCTGATGTCGTCAGGGTGTCTGGATGTGCTGCAGACGGACTGCGTGTACTTCGGCGGGATCACCGGACTGGCCGCTATCGCGGAGGAGTCAGCGGCTCATGGTGTCACATTCAGTCCTCATACCTGGGGTAATGGAATCGGATTCTTGGCGAATGCACATCTCGCGGCTGGGACTGGAGCCCCTCCCTATCTGGAGTATGCGATTGACCCACCCGAGTGGACATTGGAGGAAAGGGATTTCATGCTGACAGAACCCGTGATGCATGACGGAAATGGATTTCTTGACTTGGGAACAAAACCCGGGTTGGGGTTTGAACTGGATGAAGATATCCTGAATGAAACTCGCGTTGGTTGAGGTTACGATCCTGCGTCCAATTGTATCGGGACATCCGAACTCAAAAAGGGTGTATTTTCTAAAGACTGTTGTATGTTTCGAAGATATAGTGAAAATTGAAACTTTAGAAGAGTGACTGCGTAATTTAGAAAGTGTCCACATCGTATTGAGGTTGTACCCGATCGCTGAATGGTCAGGCGACTTGATTCAATCGGCCAAAGTTCCATACATCGAATGCCACGTACATTTGAACAAATTTGGAGTCATTTCCTCTTGCGCCAATTCGTATATTTTTCCATCGAACAGTCATTGACCGAGTTCTTCGTTCATTTGGTATATTGGGAATTTAAGATACAATCAATGAACGATTGGTTGTTGAAGAGGCAGGGGTGAAAAAAGTGAAGAACTATCGTCTAGCGTCTGGTCTGGATGATCCATGGAATAACATCCCCTTGATTCGAGGTGATTGGTTGTTTTCGCTCGTTCTCACGGCGACTCTCGTTTTTACAATTCCTTTTGCTGGATATGCTGATACCAGCACATCCACTGTGTCGGATAGTACGGAAATTTATTCGACCGATGTTCCGTACGACAGCATTCGTCCGATTGCTGTGATCACCAGGGAAGATATCCATCGTTCCGGAATTTCAAATCTCAATGATTTGATATTCAATAATGGAAGTAATTTCAATGCACTGGGATTCCGCAGGTCATTGATTCAGGATGCAGGCAATGTAGCATTTCTTCTGAACGGAAATCCGACTTCCAGTTCGACCGTCAGTTCGCTTCCACTTTCAGTAGTTGAGAGAATCGAAATATTGGGTGACAGCGCGGCGGCATTGTATAGCAGTGATGCCATCAGCGGTGCGATCAATGTGGTAACTCGTAGCATGGGTTTCGAAGGATATGAAGCCTGGGGTGATATGGAACGTCCCTCCGAACCTGGAGCGGATATGGAATCTACGGGTATGATATGGAGCCCTGTGATACAGGATGCCAGAGTTTTCGCCGGTGTCGAACATTGGAGGCGCGAAGAAATTCGCGCTGCGGACCGTTTCTTTAGCAAAGCATTCTGGGAAAATGGAGGTGCTTTTGGAGATACTCAGGGTGTCTCCTTATCTGGAAACACAGTTTCAAGCCAAAATCAATTCCGCTCCGTCGGCAGCTGTGATGAGAATTACTACACCGGCGTATTGAATAGGGTTAACCAAAACGATCCAAATGGCACTGTTTGTGGATTCCCATACGCCAACTATTCCTATCATCTGTCCGGTGACGAGCGAACCAATTTCTTTTTGGATTTTGAATTCGATTTGACGGATGTTTCCTCCGTTTATACGAATTTTATGGTGTCTGACGAAAAATCAGATTTCAGATTCGCTCCACCGGTCGGCACATTTGAAATTCCTGCTAGCTTATTGCCGGACACCCACGATTTCTATGATGCGGACCCTACGAAAAATGTGCGCCTCCATCATCGATTTATCGGGCACGGAAATCGGGATTGGGTTACAGACCAAGACATTTTTGATCTGACTATCGGCTTCAAGAATCAAACAGAATTCGGGTATGGATACGATGTATCTTTGCGTCGGTCCTCGTACGCAGACCTTGAGATCGGCAATACCTTCGTGAGCGAGGAGAAAATCAAAGCAATCCTCGCCAATCCTACCACGGACATCGCGTATCACTTCATTAACCCACTGTCGACGGAAGCCAGACATCTGAATGCGATCAAGCAATCAAGCTTGACGCAGAGTCAAGACATCAAGATCTCGACGACAGAATTGCTAGCGACAATGAAAGGGACCTTGGAAGCGAATAACGTCAAAGATATTCGTTGGAGCGCAGGTTCAGAGTATTCGCAGGTCAAAAGAACTGATGATTTCGACCACCGCGACATCAACAACAAATCTTATCCGTTGACGGATGCGATCGGTTCCGGAGGCCTTTCGTACTCTGGCAAGCGGGATACTTGGTCTGTATTCGGGGAATCCGTATTTTCAGTTCTCGATAATCTCGAATTGTCAACTGCGGCACGTTACGAAAACCACAGCGATGTGGATAATACACTTTCGGGCCAACTTGCTGCTCGAATGCGGCTGAGTGACAATTTCCAAATACTGTCCTCAATTGGCGAAGGAGACAAACCACCGGGCTTTGAAGATCTGTATCTTGATGATTTTGTCGCTTACCGTTACGTCTGTGATGTGGTTGCCAATCCTATTTGTGAGACCGGAACTAACAGCCAAAAGAGGGCTGTCACCGCACAGTACAAGTCCATTACCACAGGAAATCCTACTCTGAAATCCGAAAAAGTCAGGACTTTCAACTTCGGATTACAGGCTGAATTCGATCCGTTGACAATTGCGGTGAATTACTTCACCACTGACCGAAAAAAAGTCCCCGATTCTCTCACCGCTCAAAAAATTGTCGAACTGGAAAAAGCAAACAAGCTTCCACCGCGTGCGAGTGTGGATAGAAACGGCGGGGAAATCGAGCAAATCAATATTCCGCTGACGAACAGTGGTGAAATCAAGGTTGACGGTGTCGACCTTCGATCAGGATTTGTCCGGAAAACCGGATGGGGTGAATTGGATGTTGGTCTCAACTTACTGCACACCGTTCGCTACAACACCAACAATGGCGGAGAAGATACCTCCACTGATTACCCTAAGAATCGAATGAGCGTTCAGATTACAGGTAGACGTGATGATTTGACGGCGACGTGGGGCATTGGGGCAATTTCAGGTTATTGGAATCAGCAAAGAAGCGCACGCTATAAGACATGGATTGGACATGATTTGATATTCAGTTGGCAAAATGCGTTCAATGTAACCGGAATGACAGTTCGCGGTGGCATCTTGAATGTAACCGATGAAGGCCCATCTTTGGACCCGACCAATCGAAGTGTTTTAGCTTCAACTTCGCCGATTTCCTCGCGTATTGGGCGCACCATTTCCATTTCGGCTGAAATGAAATGGTGACGTAGTATCGGATACTTGAATAGGTCTGCAATTACGCCCGAAGGTTCAGGTCGACAAACGTCTCGTTGTAACACGCGCCTCCAACGATATCCGCTCTTATGTCAGAGGGGATCAACGCATTGATGGTCATATTCGTAGCGCTGGTATTGCGCCAGGTGCCCTTGGGCGAATAAAGCACACCCGGTCGGACTCCGTCTGAAACGACGATCTCAAGCACGACTTCGCCGCGCTCATTCCAGACTTCGACGATATCGCCGTCTTCAATACCGCGCATCCGGGCATCCTCGGGATTGATTTCAACAACTTCGGTGCCTTCTGATGCCTCGCAACCGCCAAAAGTGGCATTCGTCCGCTTGTTCGATGAGGGAGAGATCAGCGTGAAAGGAAAATCCTTCTGCACCGGTCGATAGCGAGGCACGCCAAATCCGAATCGGCTCTCCAGATTTTCTGAGAACAGTTCAATTTTTCCTGACTCGGTTGCAGGTTGGACATTCTTGCACATGATCGCAAATTCGCCATCAGGCTGATTGAATTCAATCGCGCGATCCAGTGGAAGTTCGCTCGGGCGGGAACCTTCAAAGCGTGCGTCGCCTGAGTCGAAAGCCGCATCCATCAATTCGCTGTCACTTTCGCTGAATATGGCATTGTCGAATCCGAATTTCGCTGAAAGGCGACGGAAGATTTCAGTATTGGGGAGCGCTTCACCAACAAGTGGAATGACGGGCGCTGCCCGTTGTACGTAGTTCTGACCATATGCGCCATAGATGTCCGCATACTCAAAATGACTGGCGGCAGGCAGAATGATGTCAGCGTACGACATGCTGTCCGTCATGACAATATCTGAGCCGACAATGAAGAGGTCTTCGCGTTTCAGCGCCCTGATCATTTCCCGCTGATTCGGATGAGTGGCCACCGGGTTGTGGTTGTAGATCATCAACGCCTTGATGGGCGGGTCCAGGGATTCGTCCAGCAACAGTGAAGCAACGTCGACAATATTGAAAGTTCGGGTTCCTGCAGGAGCCAGGTCCGGACGCCGCAGTCGGTCGGTCGTCCTCGGGACAGTCAGGTCAGGTTCTGCGATCACGCCGGCACCCAGCCGACCATGGTTGCCGGTCAAAGCCTGCAACGCCATGGCGGATCGAATTCCAGAACTGCCGCTATGCCCGCGTTCCATTCCGTTGCCAACCGATACCGCCACATTCTTGGCCGCGCAGTACAATCCGATGAACTGATTGAACTGTTCCTTGCTGACACCGCAGATATTGATGACGTCCTCCACCGAGTATTGACGCGCCTGCTCCATATAGCGGTCGTATCCGAAAGTCCACTGACTGACGAATTCAAGATCCAATTCGTTCCTTCTTTCCAACTCTGCCGCTATCGCCATCGCAAGTACAACATCGGTTCCTGGCATGATGTGGATATGAAGGTCGCTTTGTTCAGCGATTCGAATTCGTTTCGGATCGATTGTGACGAGTTTTGCGCCATTTTCCCTGGCGGATTTGATGACCCTTGCCAGATGCAGATTCGAGACGGTCGCGTTATTGCCCCAAACCACAATCAGATCCGAGTGCAATGCATGCTCGGGAGCCATGCCGGGCGCTTCGCCGAACAGACTCGAATACGATGTCGCTCGTACAGCACCACACAACGGACCGCGATCAAGAAGCGTAGCACCGAGCTTGTGAAAGAACCGGCGGTCCATGGAGCCCATGGCAAGCTCCCCGTGCGGACCTGCGTAATTGAGCGGCATCACCGACTGAGGCCCGAACTGATCGATCGCCTTCGAAAATTCACGGTGCACGTGTTCCAATGCATCTTCCCAGGAAATCCTCGTGTACTGCCCGGAATCACGTTCGCCGGTTCGGATCAAAGGTGTTCTCAGCCGTTTCCCGCCATGAATCATTTCCGGGTAATAACGTCCGACCTTGTTGCAGATTACCCCGGCGGTATAGGGATTTGCCTTTGACCCCCGCACCTTTACGATATGATCTTCCTCCACTGTCACCTCCAGACTGCAGGTGTCCGGGCAATCGAGCGGGCAAACGCTGTTCAGAATTTGGGTTGCAATATTGGTGCTCACAATTTCACGTACTCTGTTGAAGTTTGTCGTTGATTTGCTGTGGAATTATATACTCCGACTGGCACCCTGACATTCATTCTTAGACGAAATGACAGCCTGGTGTTGCAACGGATAAATTCAAAATCGACGACACTTTCTTCGATGTGCTTCCTGAAGACGAATTGTCTGCTTGGTTTGAGATTTGATCAGGCAAGATTCTTATTTCGACACTTTTATGTCCATTAATATGTTAAATTATTCACTATAAAGCGCATAAATATGACATTATTTACATTTATGTATACATTAATATGTCAAATATTTCACTATAAAGCGCATAAATATGATGTTCTTTCACACTATAATGCGCATATTATTGTAATTTTTTCATTTGTAGATACATTGAACAGACCTGCTTACTACCGACAAAACCGAAATCATCATGTTACAACGCTTAAGAACCGACGATTTGCTCAAATGGAAAAATCAAGTCCACCGTAAACCGCTGTTACTTGATGGAGCCCGACAGGTTGGAAAAACCTACTTGCTGACTCAATTATTCGGGAAAAAAGAATTTCAACAGGTACATCGGCTTGATTTTCGATTGAATCCGACATTGGCTGATCTATTTGCAGAGACTCTCGATCCGAACACGATAATCGAGAATATTGAAATACGCCTTGATGTCAGTATCAACTTGGAACAAGATCTAATTTTCTTCGACGAAGTTGGAGAGTGCCAGAAAGCGGTTGACTCACTGAAATATTTTGCGGAGGACTTCTCTTTTGCATTCGTTTGCGCAACGGGCTCAAACATTGGATTGTTAGACTCATTTCCTGTCGGGTCAGTCCACCACTTGCAACTGAATCCCTTTTGCTTTGAAGAATTCCTGATGGCGAAGCAAAATTCAAAGTTACTGGATTCCTTTCGAGAACGTCGAGATAGCAAAACTGTATTTGAACAGCTTTGGCGGACACTGCTCGACTATTACTTTGTAGGTGGTATGCCGGAAGCGGTCTCACACTGGTTTGATGTTCGAAGCAGACTTGTGGAAAGGATAAATAACGTAAAGCAGGTTCATCGTGAATTGGTCATGGGTTATCGTCAAGACTTTGGAAAGTATGCCGGCGAATTGAATGCACTGCATATTGATTCAGTATTTTCTTCGGTGCCGCGTCAGTTATCCGCGAGTCGGGATGATTCAGTTAAGCGTTTCAAATTCAAAGGTATTGTGGAACAGAAGCAGCGATATCGAGATTTTCGAGGTCCTATTGATTGGTTGGAAAAAGCCAGACTTGTACTGAAATGTTTTCCTATCGAAGGCAGACCCACCGTTCCGATTCAATCTCAAATTCGGGTCAATATATTCAAGTTGTATTTTTTTGATATCGGGTTGCTTGGTCACATGCTCGATATTCCATACTATTCACAGGCAACCCAGAGTTACCGATATAAGGGCTTCATTGCAGAGAATTTCGTACAAATGGAACTTTCATCGCGTTCGAACTATCCGACTTATTCCTGGCGGAAGGCAAGAGCTGAAATTGAATTCATCCATCAATGTCGCGATGGCACCGTGGTTCCAATCGAGGTAAAAAGTGGCTCGCGTACCCGAGCTCGCAGTTTGCGTTCCTATATTGAACGATATGATCCCCCACTTGCTGTCATTCTCGCTGAAAAGCAAGGGAACAAAGAAAGTCAACGCCTGCAGGTATGGCCGTTGTATGAGGCGCAGTTTCTGAGTGACATGTAAGTTCGCGTTTGCTGATTGTGACTGATATTCACTGAAAATCAGGTTTCAGTCAGTCTGAAGTTCGGGCAGATCCTGATACAGATCAAGTGCCTGTGGATTGTCCAATGCCTCAATATTGTCGATTGATTCACCGTGAACGATCTTGCGCACCGCGACTTCAGTGATTTTTCCGTTTTTTGTTCTCGGGATGTCCGCGACCTGCAGGATCTTTGCCGGTACGTGGCGAGGTGATGCGTTATTTCGGATTACCGACTTGATCCTGGAGATCAGGTTCTCATCGAGTTCCAGGTCGTCTCGCAGACGGACAAACAGCACAACTCTGGTGTCACCATCCCATCGCTGACCGATAACGAGACTCTCGACAACCTCATCGACGCGCTCCGCCTGGCGATAGATTTCCGCGGTACCGATGCGAACACCACTGGGATTGAGGACCGCGTCGGAGCGTCCATAGACAACCATTCCACCATGTTCAGTCAGTTCGACATAGTCACCGTGATGCCACACACCGGGAAATTTCTCAAAATATGCCGAACGATATTTCGCATCATTCTCGTCATTCCAGAATTCTATCGGCATTGATGGGAATGAATTGCGACAGACCAGCTCTCCTTTTGTTCCAGGACTCACCTCGTCACCAAAATCGTCAAAAACAGCGACATCCATGCCCAAGCCCTTGCATTGAATCTCACCGCGCCTCACCGGCAACGTAGGATTGCCGAGAACGAAGCAGGAAATGAGATCGGTTCCGCCCGAAATGGAGGACAGGCAGATATCCTCCTTGATTGCTTCGTAGACATAGTCAAAGCCCTCCGGAATCAGCGGTGATCCTGTCGACATCAGAGTCTTGAGAGAAGACAGATCATGTGTGTCTTTTGGGCGGATTCCAGCTTTCGAAATGAAGTCTATATATTTTGCGGAGATTCCGAAATAATCGATCGAATATTCCGATATGTAGTCGAAAAACGCGTTTTCACTTGGCTCAAACGGAGAACCTTCGTAAAGCACGATTGTCGCTTCCGAAGCGAACGCCGAAGCCAGCCAGTTCCACATCATCCATCCACAAGTCGTGAAAAAGAAAAGTCGCTGATCTCTTTTCAGATCGACATGCAGTCGATGTTCTTTCAGATGTTGCAGCAGTGTTCCTCCAACTCCGTGAACGATACACTTCGGAGCACCTGTAGTGCCTGATGAGAACAGGATGTATAGTGGATGATTGAATGGCAGCTGGGTGTGATTTACAGGCTCCGTACTGTGACTTTCGACGAATTCATCCAACATTACAGCTCCGTCAATTTCATGACTTGTCGGTGCATCGAGATAGGGAACAATCAGAATTTTCTCAAGCGACGGGAGGTGATCAACAATTTCTGAGAGCTTTTCGCTGACATCGAATTTTTTGCCACCATAGGTGTAACCGTCAACCGATATGAGAATTTTGGGAGATACCTGTCCGAATCTATCGATTACCCCCTGGGCACCGAAGTCAGGCGAGCACGATGACCATGTCGCGCCACAAGATGCCGCGGCGAGCATGCAAATCACCGTTTCCGGAATGTTGGGCATGTAGGCGACGACTCTGTCCCCGGCTTTGATACCACAGGCGCGATAGGCCCTTGCCAAACGGTTGACCTGCTCATTGAGTTGCGCGTACGTGATGGTACGGTCCGTCTTGTCCTCCCCCCGAGATATGATCGCGAGACCATCATCTTGTCGACGCAGTAGATTTTCCGTGAAGTTCAACTGCGCGTCTGCAAACCACCGTGCTCCCGGCATACGCTCGCTGTTCTCGACGATTCCTGTTGCCGTTCTGGAGGCTCTGATGTCACAGAAATCCCAGATCGCCTGCCAGAAGTTTTCTGGATTGTCTATCGACCACTGATGCAGGGAATCGAAATCGCGCAACGCGACATCCCAGCGGTTGCTGACGTAGCTCGCGAACTCGGTGATTGTCGCCTCGGCGATTCGTTGCTCAGTCGGCTTCCATAGTTGTGCGCCCATGGATCAATCCTCCGTTTCAGCCGGTTTCGGCCCAATTACGACGCTGACAAACCCTTCTGACAGCAATTGGAACATTCAGCAGGCGGGTTCAGCTATGATGTGCATAGTGCAACGGCAGTGCGGTTGTATACTTCAGTCTCTCCATGGCGAAACTGGAACTGACATCATGGATGTCGGCAACCGAAATCAGACGCTTGTAGAATTTATCAAATTCATCGATATCGGGTACCACAACCCGCATCAAATAATCGATTTGGCCGCTCATTCGGTAGAATTCGACCACTTCCGGGAACTCGATGACAGCCTTCGCGAATTTTTCCAGCCAGGCAGCGTTATGCTGGTTGGTGCGAATGGCGACGAATACGTCAACCCCGAGATTCAGCTTATCCCGGTTCAGTAAACCGACTTTCGACAGAATGACTTCGTCCTGTTCGAGTTTTCGAAGTCTTCGCCAGCAGGGTGTGGTGCTCAGGTTGACCGATTCGGCTATTTGACTCGCCGACATGTTTGCGTCATGCTGAATGCAATCCAGTATTTCAAGATCTATTTTATCCATGTCGAAAAAATCCTCTTTAAACCTCTTTCGTAGTAAATCATAACTCCAATTAACATCAATCACAAATGAATTTTGCAAACACTGTCTAATTTATGGTGTATTTGCGACAATGTATTGCGACGGGCGCTGACCTATAAATGTCAGCTTCCGGTTCTGACCTTTCGAATATCTCGCGTGCGTCATAACGAGTATGTGACAGGGATAACTTTCAGCGGGGGCAATTCTGCAATTTACTGTCGAGGCGGTGAAACTTGATCTCATCGCAACGGAATGCAGTCGATTGATGAGAACGTGGAAAACCGAATACCAGACTTCGCAATCAGCTGCCACAAAACAGCGAAAGAGTGATTTGACTTGTATATAATACGCCGTCTAACTCGGATTTGATCGTCCGCAAATTCTTTATCGATAACATTTTGGAGGTGTTTTTGATCGATGCCTAGTGTTCGTGTCAAGAATGACGAACCATTTGACGTAATTGTTCGCAGGTTTCGCCGTTCATGTGAAAAGGCAGGGGTATTCAGCGAAGTCAGAAAGCGTGAATATTATGAGAAACCAACGACTGCGAGGAAAAGAAAGGCTGCCGCTGCGGTTAAGCGGGAGGAAAAGCGCATCAATCGAGAGCGCGGTTACCGGACTCGCTCCTATTAGGCTTAATCAGTCCGATTAGGCAATTCCAGGCGGTGACCGAAGATTGATCGCCCATGCGGGACAAGTAGTCAGAAAGCATCAATCAGCGAATAGAACATTCACAAATATTGCCGAATTTGTTGACGAAACTCAAAAGTGCAGGTATATTTTGCCTTTCTGTTTCTGATTCGGGTTTCGGTCGCCGTGGCAATCAGATTGAACGTATTGTCATTCCAGATACGGTGATCTGCCAAACGCAATAGACAAGATACACGATTGTTCCCTGAACGCAAACTCAATTAAGATTCTATGTACGCAATTATTCAAACTGGTGGAAAACAGCTTCGGGTGGAACCCGGGGAGAAAATTCGGGTCGAACAACTCGACGCTCAGATTGGCGAGGATGTCCAGTTTGAGGATGTGTTGCTTGTCGTAAAGGATGATGAGACCCTGATCGGTACGCCCCATGTCGAGAACTCACCGGTATTCGCAAAAGTTCTCGATCACGGTCGAGGCAAGAAGATCAAGGTCGTCAAGATGAAGCGCCGAAAGAACTACCGGCGCACTCAAGGCCACCGACAGAACTACACAGAACTTGAAATTCTAAGTATCGGCAAAAAGCCAAAGGCGGCAAAGTCGAAGAAAAAACAAATCGCAGTCGAGGAGACTGAATCGGAATCCAGCTGACTGGATCTTTGCGATCATTGATATTTGGATATGAGGTAATCGACTCATGGCACATAAGAAAGCGGGCGGCAGTTCACGAAACGGACGCGATTCGAATTCAAAACGCTTGGGCGTGAAACGTTACGGCGGCGAACCGGTCCGGGCCGGTAATATCATCGTACGTCAGCGCGGCAGCCATTTCCATCCTGGACGGAATGTCGGAATGGGTAAGGATTACACGTTGTTTGCAACTGCGGACGGTCACGTCAAGTTCGAAACCAAGGGCCCGATGCGCAAGAAGACGATAACCGTCCTGACAGCCTGACGGCTTTCCGAACGACCGTTTGCGGATTGGTCGTTCCACTTCCGGAATTTCTCGTCGTTCGATCCTTTCAGGAGTGCGTCACGGTGTTTGTCGACGAAGCACAAATCAAGGTTGAAGCAGGCAAGGGTGGTTCAGGATGCCTGTCATTCAGACGCGAGAAACATACACCGAGAGGTGGTCCCGACGGCGGTAATGGCGGTGTCGGCGGCAGCATCTACCTGATCGCGGACCCACACCTGAATACCCTGGTCGACTTTCAGTCCTCGCGGCAATTCCGGGCGCAGAATGGCAGACCGGGTGCCGGACGCGACTGCACCGGCAAAGATGGAGACGATCTTTACATCCCGGTTCCCGTCGGAACCATGGTCAGCGATGCCGAGACAAGGGAGCTGATCGGCGAGCTTCTCAAACCCGAACAGAGCATGATCGTCGCATATGGTGGAGCCCACGGTCTCGGCAACGCCTGTTTCAAGTCCAGTACCAACCGTACACCCAGAAAGACCACGCCTGGAAAACCGGGTGAAGCACGGCTGCTTGACCTGGAGTTGCGACTGCTGGCGGATGTCGGTTTGGTCGGACTGCCAAATGCCGGCAAATCGTCATTCATCAGAAAGGTCACGAATGCCACCCCAAAGACCGCACCGTATCCCTTTACCACCTTGAAGCCGGCGCTCGGTGTGGTCTCAATGGATCGCGGGCGAAGCTACACCATTGCTGATGTCCCCGGCCTGATCGAAGGGGCCTCGGCGGGCAGCGGGCTGGGGATTCAGTTTCTCAAGCATCTCGGTCATACCAGGTTGCTGTTTCATTTCGTCGACATCGCGCAGTCCGATGATGTCGACAGTCTGATCCAAGAAATACAGACGATCGAGCGAGAACTGGGTGAATTCGATTCACAGCTTTTGGAGAGACCCCGATGGTTGGTTTTCAACAAGATCGACCTTTTATCCGACGAAGAGGCAGACCTCAGAATAGATGGTGTATTGGATGGTGTTCACTTTGATGGGGAAACGGTTGCCGTGTCAGCGTTGACAGGAAGGGGTTGCAGAAAATTGGCTGGTATGGGAATGACCTGGTTGGAGAACAACCGTGTCGAGAGCGAAGCATCCGAGTCCTCCGATATCGAGGCGGAGTTGCTGACATGAACGAACGATTCGATGCCAGGCAGGCGCGACGCTGGGTGGTCAAGGTCGGAAGTTCACTGATCACCAATGTTGAGTCCGGAATCAATCTGGAGAGAATTCAGTCTTGGGCACAGCAGATTGCCGAACTGAAAAGTGATGGTGTGGAAATTGCCCTGGTGTCTTCGGGATCAATTGTGGAGGGGATGAAGCGTCTCGGATGGAAGGAGCGGCCGCACGAAGTTCACCTGTTGCAGGTGGCAGCGGCGGTGGGGCAGATGGGACTGGTTCGCACCTATGAGACCGAATTTGACAAGTATGACTATCGTACAGCCCAGATTCTGCTCACCAACGCCGACCTCGCCGACCGCACACGGTATCTCAATGTCCGTAACACGCTGCGCAGTCTGCTGGAAATGAATGTCATCCCGGTTGTGAACGAGAATGATACCGTGACAACCGATGACATAAAGTTTGGCGACAACGACAATCTCGCGGGTTTGGTCACCAATATCGTCGATGCCGACCTGCTGGTAATCCTTACAGATCAGCAGGGACTGTTTGAGACAGATCCCCGTATCAATCCTTCAGCCTCATTGATCGAGCGGGCCTGGTCGGATGAAGATTTTCTCGATCAGGCGGTCGGGCCAAGCAGCAAGTATGGTCGGGGCGGCATGACAACCAAGCTTGAGGCAGCCCGCAGGGCATCGCGTTCCGGTGCCGCGACAATCATCGCGTCAGGGCTGGAGCCTGACCAGCTACACAACATTCACAGCAACAGGATCAACGGTACATTGCTGCAATCCAGAGCAGGTCGAATCACAGCACATAAGCAATGGCTGGCCGGTCGGCTCCGGGTTGCAGGGAAAGTGTATCTTGATCATGGAGCCGTAAGCGCATTGCTGGATCAGGGTCGAAGTCTGCTTCCGGTAGGAGTTCGACATGTTGAGGGGAAGTTCAAACGGGGTGACCTGGTTGTATGCGTAAACACCGAATCCAAAGAGATTGCAAGAGGGTTGATCAACTATGATTCCGAAGAGGCGGATAACATCAAGGGGCGTCGAACCGGACGTATAGAATCAATATTGGGTTATGTGCGCGATCACGAGCTCATACATCGCGACAATATGGTGATTATGCGGTAAAAACCCCTAATTCAATTCATTAGTTCGTGTATATTTTTCAATTCATAAATTTTTGTTATTTGGAGTATTGTACTTATTATGACTATAACTAAAAAAATCATCGGACTAGTTGCAGCACTTGCCGTTCTGATGCTACCCGGTTTGGCAAGTGCGAAAACTACGATTCGTATCCAGTCAGTGATTCCGGTGTCAGCAGATGAAACGGTCATGCTGAAAAGGTTCGGTGACAATGTTTCTGCATTGACCAACGGCGAGGTGGAAATTGAAGTTCTGCCAGCGGGTGCTGTTGTCGGTGTCAAGGAAACACTTGAGGCTGTTCATAACGGCCTTATCGAAGGTGGATTTGCATGGACGCACTATTGGTCTGGCTATCATCCAGCGGCAATGCTGTTCGGGTCTCCGACAGCAGGTGCAGGACTCGGTATCGACAATATTGCCTTTATCTCATGGTACATGGAAGGTGGCGGCAAGGAACTGTACAACCGACTTTGGGACGAGATGGGAATGAATGTCAAAGGCTTGATGCTTCAGCCGGTCGGACCGGAAGCATTGGGTTGGTTCAAGGAGCCGATCGCCAGCATGGAGGATTTCCGCAAGTACCGATTCAGAACACCCCCGGGCATTCCGGGTCAGACCTATACTGACATCGGAATTGCTGCGGTATCCATGGGCGGTGGAGACATTCTGCCGGCGTTGGAAAAAGGCGTCATTGACGCGGCCGAATGGTGCTGTCCAAAGCCGGATTCCGTATTCGGTTTCCAGAAAGTCTTGAAACACTATTACCTGCAAGGCTTGCACCAGGTTGTCGTGAACGCTGATGTCTACATCAACGGCGATGTCTGGAACAGCCTGACTCCGCATCAGCAAAAGGCGATGGAAGTCGCTGCTGACGCCTCCTTGATGCAGTCGCTTGCCTATCGAATTTACGAAAACGGCAAGGCGCTCAAAGACCTGACTGAAAATCATGGTGTCATTCTGCACGACACTCCGAAAGATTACTTCACTGAGTACATGAATGCCGTGTTGAACAGCATGGACAAGCATAAAGCCGAAAATGCGTTCTTCAACGAGGTATGGACTTCTATGAAGGAATTTGCGGATATTGCTGTTCCGTTCTGGGCGGGTGCACAGACAACCAATGCCAATCTTGGCATGGCTTACGCAAAACAAAAGTAGCGTATTGATCTGTCAAATTGACGCTTTAATAAACTGAAGAATGTGCAGACAGTGATATACAGTCTGCACATTTTTTCAATTGACCATTGTGGATTCATTCGGTTGGTTTATTCCCTTGCAATCACAGAAAAGTTGGGCCCATGCCTGAAGACGCGCCGGAAATCACAGATGTGACAGATGAGATGATCGCCGAAAGGCGGACATCAGGCGGTCTGTCCAATCTGCCGGATGATATGCCCGGTTGGATGGCTTTCCTGATATTCTGGATCGATACCATTAGTCTGTGGATTGGGCGGGTTGTCTGCCTGCTGACACTTCCGTTGTTCCTGATCGTAGTGTATGAAGTGTTCATGCGCTATGTCTTTGTGGCGCCGACGGTTTGGGTATACGACATCAGCAGAATGATGTATGGCGCCTTGTTCATGCTGGGTGCTGGATATGCGCTTTCCAAAGGAATTCACATCCGAGCGGATTTCCTCTACAGAAATTTTCCGGTTAGGACACAAGGGTTGGTTGATGCCGCCTTGTATCTGTTCTTCTATTTCCCCGGCATGCTGGTTTTTCTTTGGACTGCGATGGATTTCGCCGGTTTTTCCTGGGTGAGAATGGAAAAAGGCATGGACACCGCATGGATGCCTTACGTCGCACCCATCAAGACCGCACTTCCTGTCGGCGTGTTCTTTCTTCTGATCCAGGGTGTATCGGAATTTCTGAAAAGTATTTACGCGGCGACCCGCGGTAAGTGGCCGGTCTAATGACTCCTGAAATTCTCGGCCTGATCCTGATCGCGGTGATGCTGATCGCGATTTTTGTGGGATTCCCCATTTCGTTCACACTGATTTTCCTCGGATTCGTATTCGGCTACATCGGTTTTGGAAAAGTTGTCTTTTATCTGATGACTTTCCAGTTCTACTCGGTCATGATGGAGCAGACGCTTGCGGCTGTGCCTCTGTTTGTATTTATGGGGATCATGATGGAACAGGCGGGTCTGATGGAACGTCTGTTCAATTCTGTACAGCTCATGCTGTCCCGAGTACGGGGATCTTTGTTCGTCGCAGTGCTTTTTGTCTCGACGATTTTTGCCGCAGCGACAGGAATAGTCGGAGCGTCCGTTACCATTCTGGGCATCATGGCGGCCAAGACCATGAACCGCTCGAACTATGACGTGCGTCTGGCATCCGGTACCATCACAGCCGGAGGGACGCTGGGAATACTGATTCCACCGAGCATCATGCTTGTCGTCATGGGGCCGGTGATGGAAATCCCGGTGACTGATCTTTTCTCCGCAGCGATCATTCCGGGCATTATGCTGGCATTTCTCTACACTGCCTATTCGCTGGTTCGTTGCTGGCTGAATCCAAGTCTGGGCCCGATACTGCCGGAAGAGGAACAGCCCGAGAGCATGGCCTATGTCTGGAAGGAATTCCTTCTTGGTCTGGTGCCGCCGGCGGCACTGGTATTCGCCGCGCTGGGCAGCATCATGTTCGGTCTGGCCACACCGACAGAAGGTGCGGCCTGTGGCGCGTTCGGTGCATTGGTGCTTACCCTTGCATACCGAAAACTAACCGCCAGGAAACTGTTCAACGCACTGATCAAGACGCTAGAGATTACCGCGTTGATCATGTTGCTTGTCGCCGCCTCGAATTTCTTTGGAGCGGTGTTCTCAAGACTCGGCACCCCCACGATGCTGACGGAATTCCTGTTGGATCTTGAAGTCAATCGTTATGTGATTCTCATTATCATCATGGCGCTGATCTTTCTTTTGGGCTGGCCGCTTGAGTGGGTACCGATTGTTTTGATCATCGTACCGATACTGATTCCACTGGTCAATCAGCTGGAGTTCAACCTGACGTGGTTTGCGATCCTGGTCGCAGTCAATCTACAGACCGCGTGGCTATCGCCACCTGTTGCGCTATCGGCTTATTTCCTCAAGGGTGTTGTTCCCGAATGGGATCTGAAGGATATCTACTTCGGAATGATGCAGTTTATGGGGCTGCAACTGATCGGACTCACCTTGATCATCCTGTTCCCGCAACTTGTACTCTGGCTGCCAGAGTACATATACGGAGGCAACTAACGCCGTCAGGATACCGCAAATTTGGTGGTATCTGCGATTGTGTTCAGTCGGCAGTTGTTGCCAGTTCCTTAAGATGTGCGTTCATTCGGCTTTTCAGCCGCGCTGCCTTGTTCTTGTGCTGAAGTCCCTTTTGGGCACTTCGATCAATTTTGGAGCAGGCCGCCTCAAAGGCTGCCCGTGCCGCTTCGGTATCTTTTGATTCAAGTACCTTGTAGAATTTCTTGATGTATGTGCGAACCGCCGCCCGCTCACTCATGTTACGGGAGCGTCGTTTCACGTTTTGTCTGGCTCGTTTGCGAGCTTGAGGAGAATTTGCCAAAGTAATCCGTTCCTTTTTCTATGTCGAATATGGTAAAGCGCAAAATATGCTATTTTTTCCGTCAATTGTCAATAGCCGTGTGTGATTTCTTTGAGATTGAATCGATATGACCGTGAATTATTGCAAATTGACCGCGTTTGAATCGCTTGACCGGTAAGCTGGCATTTTGATTATGCTATTGCATGAATTTACTTTCAGTCTTGCATGAATGGTAAAAGATAGGATGAATGCAGCTCGATTCGTAAGAGATCTTCGGTGTCTGAGATTTGACAACGTATTCAATCCGTATCGAGACCGGTGCGAGCTTTGTGACCGAGCCAATGCGCCTGCAATGCGGAGACGTACGCTGCGTCTCATGCTTGATGCCGCGGCGCAATCCGAAATCGATTCGATCTGGATTGGACGAGACCTGGGTTATCGCGGTGGACGACGTACCGGACTGGCATTTACTGATGACCGATTTTTTGCCGCACACTGCGAGCGCTGGAAGATCACAGCATCGTCACCGACGGTTGGAAGCGGGGTCAACGAGCGGACCGCCGCGGTGGTCTGGAAGATGCTCGACCAGACGGATTCCGGGATCTTTCTCTGGAATGTGTTTCCGTTTCACCCCCATCTTGCGGGCCGTCCTTTTTCCAACCGTGCTCACAATGCGTCAGAGCGGAAGGCTGGAATCAGGGTGCTGTCAGAACTGATCGCTATTCTGCGACCGAAGCGCCTGGTCTGCGTCGGAGCTGATGCGAAAAAGGCATTGTCGGAATTTGACTGCGAAATCCCGATGCTTTCCGTCCGGCATCCCAGTTACGGCGGAAACAAGGAGTTCGTCAACCGAATGGCCTGCCTGTATGATTTGGCTTAGCACGCCTGTGAATGTCGCAAATTGCAATATCATCACCTAGGCTATCGGTTTCCCCTGTTGTCCACCTCACATCTCCCAAAAGATCTGTATGAGCACTGACGAACCCCACAATCCCAAATCACAACCGAGAGGAACCGTTAAACTCCTCAAATCGACCGCGGCGTTTGGTTCGATGACAGTGATTTCGAGAATCACCGGTCTCGTTCGGGATATTGTTTTCGCGCAGCTGGTGGGCAGTACGTACATTGCTGATGCTTTCTTTGTCGCATTCAGAATACCCAATTTCTTCCGCAGAATATTCGGCGAAGGTGCGTTTTCAGCGGCTTTTGTTCCCGTCTATACGCAGCAGCAGGCAAATTCGAGCCAGTCGGAAATCCAGGGGTTTCTCGATCTGGTGACGGGAAGGCTGGCGGCGGCGCTGATCATACTATCGGCTGTCGGTGTCATATTCTCACCGATGGTCATTTCAATTCTCGCACCGGGCTTTCGCGGCGACATCGACAAATTTCAACTGACCGTCGACAGTCTCAGAATTACATTCCCATATGTGCTTTTTGTCTGCCTGGTTGCGCTCAGTGCCGGGATCCTGAATACACATGGACGATTCGCCGCGCCTGCCGCCACGCCGATCCTGCTCAATATCTCATTGATCGCATCTGCGCTGTGGCTGACCGGTGTGACACAGAATGCGGCAATCGCGCTGTCAATCGGGGTGCTGGGTGCCGGGGTGGTCCAGCTTCTTTTTCAGCTGCCTTTCCTGATCGGTATCGGAAAGATGCCCAGGCCCCGATTGCGAAGGAAAGTCAGGGGCGATGCCGAAAAAGGTGCGAAGGAAGTCTATCGGCTGATGTTGCCGGCGGTATTCGGAGCGTCTGTCGCCCAGGTCAATCTGATTGTGAATACCTTCATTGCTTCTTTCCTTGTGACCGGCAGCGTTTCCTGGCTTTACTATTCCGACCGATTGATGGAGTTCCCACTTGGTGTTTTCGGAGTCGCACTGGGTTCTGTCATCTTGCCGCGTCTTTCGAAAGAGCATGTTGACACCGCCCATCAGGAGTTCTCGCGGGTGTTGGACTGGGGAATGCGCTGGTGTCTGCTGATTGCGTTTCCATCGACCGTTGCATTGAGTGTGCTGGCCGATGAGATCGTGGCTTCACTTTTCTATCACGGAGCCTTTACCGAGACTGATGTGGTCATGTCGGCGCGGGCATTGGTCGCATTCAGTATCGGCCTCAGCGCACTGATTGCGGTTCGCGTACTTTCGCCGGGATTTTTTGCTCGCAACGATACCAAGACACCGGTACGGGCTGGCGCCATCGCGATGGTGGTGAACGCTATTTTGGCGGTAGCGCTCGCGATTTACTTTCAGCATGTGGGATTGGCAGCAGCGATTTCGATTGCGGCATTTGTCAACGCGGGACTCCTTTACTATTGGCTTCGGCGCGATCGGGCATACGTTCCTCAGCGCGGATGGCCGATGTTTATTCTCCGCGTGGCAACCGCCTCACTTATAATGGGAGCAGTCTTATGGTGGCATTCTCCGAGTCTTGCCTTTTGGCTGGATTTCGGAATTGTCGAAAGAGTCTTTCGTCTGCTCGGCTATGTTCTCGCCGGTGCGGCCGTATATTCCGTTTCGCTTCTTGCCCTTGGTATCAGGATCCACCAGTTGATCAGAAAATGAAAACCGCAAAGTCAACAGTTGGACAGATCGATTCTACGCAGCCGACAGTCGTGCAGATCGGTTCGCCGGAATCCCCCAGGTATTTCACACTCGCAGAAGCCAATCAGACACTGCCGCTTGTCAAACAGATTACCCGCGACTCGTACGAAGAACTTGAGGTCATCAAAAAGAAACTTCGCAATTTCGTTCCAAGCGATCCGAGAGTGGTTTTAGTTGAGCGGCAATACGAGGAGATCGTCAAGAAGTGGATTTCCAAGCTGGAGCGGCTCGGCCTGATCGTCAAGGGGCTTTGGCTTGTCGATTTTGATACAGGGGACGGCTATCTTTGTTGGAAGTATCCGGAGCTGGAGGTATCGCACTATCACAGTTATACCGGTGGATTTGCGGCCCGTCGGCCGGTATCCGAAATCATCGAGGAAAGTCACCCGAACTGGGCGTGACGGTATCCGTTTCAAGGATTCGGTTGCCATGGATCAGGACCGATTGAATGGAATTTATTCGCGGCGCGCATAACATCACTTCCCGCCATCATGGATGTGTCGCCTCCGTCGGTAACTATGACGGTCTGCATCCAGGACACCGACAGGTGATCCGATCGTTGGCGCGCAAAGGACGGGAACTCGACCTGCCGGTGACGATCGTCAGTTTCGAACCCCACCCGTTGGAATTCTTCGTACCGCACGCAGCTCCGCCCCGATTGATGACTGTACGCGAAAAACTGGAGGGTTTGAGCAAGCTGGACGTGGACCGGTTTCTATGCCTGACTTTCGACCATCGGCTCGCAAACACCGAACCCGAGGCATTTGTTGAGGAACTGCTGATTGAGAAGCTCGGCGTTCGTCACATTGTTGTCGGCGATGATTTCAGATTCGGTAGAAACCGTCGGGGCGATTTTGAAATGCTCAGAAAGCTCGGTCGAAAACTCAACATGGAAGTTGTAAGAACAGATTCATTCATGGTCGGCGATGAGCGTGTCAGTTCCACACGGATCCGTGAGTGTCTGGCATCGGGAAACCTGATACATGCCAACCGGCTGTTGGGAGAGGATTATTCTCTGTCAGGCAGAATAGTGCGTGGCGATGGAAACGGGCGGAAATGGGGTTTCGCAACCGCCAATGTCCAAATCAAGATTCAGAAACCGGCTCTACAGGGAATTTTCGTCGTTGAAGCCGATATCAGTGACGGGAGCTGGCTGCCCGGAGTGGCCAGTCTCGGCACCCGACCGACGGTAGATGGATCAAAATTTGTCTTGGAGGTGCACCTGCTGGATTTCGATGACAACATCTACGGCCGGCGAATGCGGGTCCGATTCCTGCAAAGGCTCCGGGACGAGGTCAGGTTCAATTCCATCGAAACCATGTGTGAGCAGATTCAGCAGGATATTCTCAGAACCCGGGAGTACTTCAGGAATGAGCAGTCACAGCGTGTTTCTTAAACCTCTGTGAGAAATATCTTATTCAATTTAATAAAATTAGATCACAAGTTCTGACGGTTCCGTTGTTTGAGCTCCTGAAGCCGGAAACAATATGATGGCCTCCCATTGCACCGGCAATTTTCCATAATCTGACTGACAATTCGCGATGAACTACAAAGATACGATCAATCTCCCGAAGACTGATTTCCCCATGCGCGCCAATCTCGCAAAGAGAGAACCGGATATGCTTGCATTCTGGGATGAGATTGATCTGTATCAACGTCTGCGAGAAGTTGGACGAGGCCGCGAGAAGTGGGTGTTGCATGACGGCCCGCCCTATGCGAATGGCGCATTGCATATCGGGCATGCGGTCAACAAGATTCTGAAGGATGTCATCGTCAAATCCAAGACAATGGCCGGTTACGATTCTCCCTATGTTCCCGGCTGGGATTGTCACGGGCTGCCGATTGAACACGAAGTCGAAAAGAAGATGGGTCGTGAAATTTACCGTACAGACCCATCAGCGTTTCGAAAGGCCTGCCGGAAGTTTGCCACGGAACAGATTGATATCCAGAGAATCGGTTTCATTCGTATGGGTGTGATCGGAGACTGGTTCAACCCCTATCTGACCATGAGCTACGAGACCGAGGCCAACGGAATCCGAGCCCTGTCCCGAATTATGGAGAACGGGCACATCATGCATGATCTGATGACGGTTTACTGGTGTTCGGACTGTGGCTCTGCGCTGGCGGAAGCGGAAGTGGAATTTCTTGACAAGAAATCAGCCACAGTCGATGTTCGGATGAAGGCGATTGATCGCTCTGCGGTGATGCGGGTGTTCGACATGCCAGAAAGCGATGCCGACGGTCTGCCCGTCAGTGCGGTGATCTGGACGACGACTGCATGGACATTGCCCGCCAACCGCGCAATCGCAGTGCATCCTGATTTCAAGTATTGCCTCGTCAGGGGCGCCGTCAACGGCAGCGCCGATGAGTTTTTTATCTTGGCGGAAGAACTGGTGGAGTCATGTCTGGCACGCTATGGTGTCGAACAGCATCAGATCGTCGCCTGTGCCAGTGGCAGTGAGCTGGCGGGGATTGAATTCGGTCATCCTCTCGATGGAGCCGACCGACCGGTGCCGACGGTTGTCGGTGAGCATGTTACGCTGGATGCCGGAACCGGGTTGGTACATACCGCGCCGGGTCACGGACAGGAGGACTTCGATCTGGGTAAGCGTAACGATCTCGAAATCTACAATCCTGTCGGTCCTGACGGCAAATTCCTGTCCAATGTTCCGCATGTTGCAGGTCTGCCTGTCGATGTCGGTGCGAAGGTGGTGACTGAGTTGCTGCAGTCGCGCGGTGACCTGGTCTGCAGCGATGTGATCGAGCATAGTTACGCACACTGTTGGCGGCACAAGACTCCGATCATTTTCCGCGCGACTCCGCAATGGTTCGTCAGTATGGAGCGTGCCGATTTGCGCGACACTGCATTGGAGGCCATCAAGAATGTTCAATGGGTACCGCAATGGGGCGAGGCCCGCATAGACGGCATGGTCAGAAACCGCCCGGACTGGTGTCTTTCACGGCAGCGGGTCTGGGGAACGCCGCTCACCCTGTACACCCACAAGGAGACGGGTGAGCTTCATCCGGATACCCTAGAAATTTTCGAGAGAGTGGCGAAGAAAGTGGAACAGGGCGGAATCGATGCTTGGTTTGACCTGGATGATTCGGAGTTCATCGGTGATGACAGTGGCGACTACGACAAGGTCACCGACGTACTCGACGTTTGGTTTGATTCCGGTGCGACGCACTACAGCGTACTCGACAAGCGATCCGAACTCACAAATCCCGCTGGCATGTATCTGGAAGGGTCAGACCAGCACCGCGGATGGTTTCAGTCAAGTCTGCTGGTCAGCGCGGCAATCACTGGAACCGCACCGTATCATTCGGTGCTTACCCATGGGTTCACCGTTGATGGCGACGGACGAAAAATGTCAAAATCGGTTGGCAATATCATCAGTCCGCAGGAAGTCATCGACAAGCTGGGTGCGGATGTGCTGCGTCTTTGGGTTGCTTCGACCGAGTACGAAGCAGAAATGGGCATTTCACAGGAAATCCTTGTTCGTACAACCGATTCCTATCGACGCATCAGAAACACCGCGCGATTCCTGGTCGGCAACCTGAATGGATTCGAAGTGTCGGACTGCGTAGCCTGGGACGATATGCTGGAACTGGACCGTTGGGCGGTACGAACGGCCATCCAATTGAATGATGAAATTCATCAGGCTTATGAGAATTATCGCTTTCACGTGATATGCCAGAAGGTTCATCGATTCTGTATCGTCGATATGGGTGGATTTTATCTGGACGTTCTCAAGGACCGTCTCTATACCATGCCGCGGGACAGTCGAGCTAGAAAATCGGCGCAGACGGCGATGTATCACATTCTTGAGGCCTTTGTTCGATGGCTCGCACCGATCTTGAGTTTTACGGCCGAGGAGATTTGGAAATTTGTCCCCGGAGAGCGCGAGCAGTCAGTATTTCTGTCGCAGTGGTATAAAGGCTGGCCGAAAACAGCTCTGAGCGATGGTGCAATCGAAATGGACTTTTGGAAGAAGGTGATCGAGGTCCGTGAAGAAGTCAATCGCCAACTGGAAAGAAGTCGAAATACTGGATTGATCGGTTCAGCATTGGCGGCGGATGTTTCGCTGTACTGCTCGGATGAGTTGCGAGAGACTCTGAGCCGACTCGGCGATGAACTGCGTTTCGTGACTATTACTTCCAGTGCATCGGTTCAGCCGGTGGAATCCATGGACAACTCGGCGGAGAAGTCGGAGATTGATGGTTTGGCGATTCAGGTGGCTAAATCCGAGCATAGCAAGTGTATTCGGTGCTGGCACCAGACACCGGATGTCGGACAGGATGAGCGGCACCCGGAGATCTGCCTCAGATGTGTATCCAATATCTCCGGTACCGGCGAGCAAAGGCAATTTGTATGATTCGGACCGTAACTGGAATTCGAAGCGCGCCTTAAACCAGACCGAATATGTCAGACACCCGGCCGCAGTTCAGCGAACGCAAGACACTGGGAGTTCATGTTGGAATCGCTTTGCTTGTGCTGGTCTTGGATCAGTTCACGAAAGCGATTGTATTGGCAAGTCTTGAGCCATTCAAACCGCTTCCAGTGACTGACTTTTTCAACGTCTATCTGGTATTCAACAAGGGAGCCGCATTCGGATTTCTAGCCGGTTCTGACTTTGACGCCAATACGCTGTTCCTGTTTGTCAATGTCGGAATTCTGGCCTTGCTTCTATATATTCTCTGGCAGTCGAGGCCTGGCCGCAGTCAGGCTGTAACCGGTATCTGGCTGATTATCGGTGGTGCGGTGGGCAACCTAATCGACCGGGTGGCACATGGTCATGTAGTCGATTTTCTGGACTTCCACTATGCAGGCTGGCATTACAGTACTTTCAACCTGGCCGATGCCAGCATCACAACCGGAGCGGTTCTGATCGGGTTGGAGATTTTCAGACTTAAGATTTTGTTTCGACGCGGTTGATCTTCGTTGATTCAGGAGAGATATTTCTCCAATTGATCCTGATAGGCGAAGATTCCCGGTGTTCCGCCGGTGTGGATGAAAACCAGGTGTGAGTCGGCGGGCGACTGTCGTGCGTGTGAGAGGAACGCTGCCATTGTTTTACCGGAATAGGTGGGGTCCAAGACAAGTCCCTCGCGTCTTGCGGCGCGTAACATGGCCTCCCACACCTGTGGACTGGCCTGACCATAACCTGGACCGAAAACTTCGTCGGTTACGACAAAATCATCGCTTTGCAGACCAGGGTCAAAATTCAGCATCCTGGCCAGTTCGATACAATGCGTCCGAATTCGGTTCACCTGCAATTCTTTTCTTCGTCGAACGCAAATTCCGGTAACTTTGGTGCCGCACCCAAACGCTCTCAAGCCGAACAGAAGACCCGCGTGTGTGCTGCCACTGCCCGACGCTACGAAAACCTCGTCAATTGACAGTTTCCGGTCTCGCAACTGCTGCACAATTTCCGCGGCACCCCTTACATAACCGAGTGCACCGAACGGTTTGTGTCCGGGGGCCAGATGAATCACATAGGGCTTTCGACCTTGCGAGCGGAGCTTGTCTGCAATTTCCTCCAGATTGGCGTCTGCGGCTTCCTCGTTCTCGCCTTCCGAGAGATAGTGCAGCCGGGCGCCAAACAGTCGGTCCAGTAGAACATTTCCCGATGAATGATAGAAGTCCGACGAGGTGTCGACCCTTGATTCCAGTTGAATATGGCATTGCATGCCCAATTTTGCGGCGAAACCAGCAGTAATCCGGGCGAAGTTTGACTGGACAGCTCCCGTAATCAATACCGTATCCGCACCCTGCGCGACAGCGTCCCCGAAGTAATATTCAAGCTGACGTACCTTGTTTCCACCCAGAGCCGGAGAGTTGCAGTCATCCCGTTTGACGTAAAGTTTGGCACCACCGCAGTCCATCGAGAGATTCGGCAGGGGTTCAAGCGCAGTCGCTTCGGAAAACGCGACTGCGCGAGGGAAATCAATCAGTTCGTCAACCGCCGCTACATCCACTGGCGGGCTCATGATTTTGAGTACTGTGCCTTGTTCGGATGTCCACTAGGCAGTTGCTTCACGCTTTCTTCGTCTGGACTGAATGAAGATTATTCCGGCCAATACAACAAGTGCCGGAATATAGAATAATTCCTTCGGCATTCGCTCGGCCGGTTGTTGGATATGATCGATGACCACAGGATTGTCAGAATAGAAATCAAATATATCGCCAATCTTGCTGAAGAGCTCTGTCCCGACGAACGGCTCCTCAATTCTTACCTGCCCATCTTCACTGGTGACTGTAAGGCCGGCATCGGTCAGTCTTTTTTCCGCTTCCTCCAAGTCACCGAGAGGAACCAGCACTGTTGTACTCGTAGTCTCTCCGGTATCGAAGTCGGGACCGCTTATGACGACAGACATGACACCATTTCGCGGAATGTCACGAACAATTTCGTAGACTTTGGTGGGCTCTACCCTGACGTGCGGCGGTTGAATCTGGTCCAGCCAGAACCCCGGTCTGAACAGCGTGAATGCAACCAGCAGTAAAACCGCAGATTCCCACAGCCTGTTCTTTGTCAGTAGATAGCGCTGGGTGGCTGAAGCAAACAGCATCATCGCAATCACCGCGATGATAAAAACCAATATCGCTTTAAGGGGGGAAACGTTGATCAGCAAAAGATCGGTGTTAAAGATGAAGAGAAATGGCAACAGCGCAGTTCGGATGTCATAGGCAAATCCTTGAATACCCGTCTTGATCGGGTCACCTTTTGAGATTGCGGCCGCCGCGAAAGCGGCGAGCCCGACCGGCGGCGTATCATCCGCGAGTATGCCAAAATAAAACACAAACAGGTGTACTGCGATGATCGGTACAACCAATCCATTCTGGGCACCGAGCAAGAGAATGACCGGAGCCATCAGCGACGAGACAACAATGTAATTTGCGGTTGTTGGCAGTCCCATTCCCAGAATAAGACTCATCACGGCAACAAGCAGCAACATCAGAATCAGACTGCCACCTGACAGAAATTCGACGAATTCACCGACGACCTGATGCGCGCCTGTCAATGAAACTGTACCGACTATGATTCCGGCGGCACCGGTGGCGACTGCAATCGCAACCATATTGGTTGAACCCGCGATCATACCGTCCTTCCATTCAACGACTCCCTTTTTGAATTCCTGAGCGAGATTGCCAGTTTTGCGGAACATCGCTTTAAGCGGATGTTGGGTTACGGTCACCATTGTGATCGCCACCATCGCCCAGAATGCTGAGAATGAGGGCGAAAGTCGTTCAAGTACGATGCTCCAGATCAGTATGACGATGGGGAGAACATAGTACAGGCCAGTGATCGCAGTTGCACCGGCGCGGGGCAGTTCAGTGATAGGGGCATCTGGCGCGTCGACCACAAGGTCGGGTCTTTTTGAAGCCTGCCAGACGAGAATCAGATACGCGATCGCACACAAAATGACCACGACGGTGAAAGAGGCAGATGGAAATACCACCTTGATCCAACCCAATCCAAAGTAAACGGCGAGTCCGAGAAGGGCTATGCCGATGAATCCACCCAAAAATCCGATGATCTTCATCATCAGTGTCAGGGATGATGGTGGTTTTGGCAGACCTTTCAGATTCAGTTTCAGGGATTCCAGGTGAACGATGTAAACCAGTGCGATGTACGAAACCAGAGCCGGAACCAGAGCATGCTTGATAATATCGGTGTAGTTGATTCCAGTGAATTCAGCGATAAGAAAGGCTGCCGCACCCATGACCGGCGGTGTCAGCTGCCCGTTGGTGGACGAGGCGACCTCCACAGCTCCGGCTTTCTCAGCTGAAAGGCCGGTACGCTTCATCAGTGGGATCGTGAACGTTCCGGTGGTTACCGTGTTGGCGATGGAAGACCCTGAATAAAGTCCGCTCATTGCCGAGGCCAGTACCGCAGCTTTTGCCGGCCCGCCGCGCAAATGCCCCAACAGTGCGAATGCAACCTTGATAAAGAAATTTCCAGCACCGGATTTCTCCAGTATGGAACCGAACAGCACAAACAGGAAAATGAGTGAAGCGGAAACACCCAATGCCACTCCGAATACACCTTCATTCTGCATCCAGTAGTGCCACATCGCCTTTCCGAAAGACGCACCTTTCCACTGTACCGACTCCGGCAGAAATTCCGCATTACCGAAAAACACATATAGAACGAATACCGAAGCAACGATCAGCAGTGGCAGTCCAAGTGCGCGAAATACGGTGATTCCAAGCACAATCATTCCGATTGAGGAAACCACCAGATCACCGGTTGTAGGCAGTCCGGCTCTTACCGCAATCTCATTGCGCAGCACAACGATATAGAGACACGCAATCACACCCAGTGTCAAAAGTATCCAGTCGTACCACGGTATATGCGATTTTGGACTGGATTTCAGCAGCGGGAATGACATTGTTGCGAGAATAAACGCGAAAGCCAGATGAATCAGCCTGGCGTTGGCACTGGTTACAACAAGAGATACTCCGGTAAGCTCGGTCAGGTAAAAGGGGAAATTAGATGAAATGTAAATTTGGAACAAAGCCCAGACAAATGCGATAACCAAGATAAGTTTGCCCTGCCAGCCGGTTGCTGCGCGGGATCCTGTATCAGCGCTTGCAAGTATTTCTTCCGCTGAAACGTCGTGTTTCTTTTCACTGTTCATGCTTTTTCAACCTCAGTACCTGATTGGAGTAGAAAGCAACCGGGGAAGACGATATCTCTTCCCCGGTTTTTCATTGTTGGATTTGGATTGTTACATCCAGCCTCTTTCTTTGTAGTACTTCATCGCACCTTCATGCAGAGGCGCAGAAAGAGAGTCGGAAATCATTTCTTCCGGTTTCAGATTGCCGAATGCCGGATGCAGTTTCTTGAAGTCCTCAAAATTTTCAAACACCGCTTTGACGACAACGTACACGACTTCAGCAGGAACATCAGCGCTGGTGACGAAAGTCGCACCGACACCGAATGTATTGATATCTGATTCGTTGTTATACATTCCGGCTGGTATAGTGGCATGCCGATAATACGGATTGTCCGCCACCAGTTTGTCAATCACGTCACCGGTTGCGTGGACCAGGTGAGAGGCGCAGGTTGAAAGCGACTCCTGAGTCAGGGCCGACGGATGGCCGACCAACCAGAAATAGGAATCGATTTTTCTATCGCACAGTGCTTGGCCGGTTTCCGCTGATTTCATCTCAGCTGCGAGCTTGAGGTCACTTCTGCTCCATCCAAAAGCTTCCTCAATGACTTCCCAAGTTCCGCGTGTGCCGGAACCTGGATTACCAATATTCACGCGCTTCCCCCTGAGATCGGTGATGTTCTGGATTCCAGAATCATCGTGCGCGAGGATTGTAACGGGTTCCGGATGTACAGAGAACACTGCTCTGAGCCCGTCAAAATTACCCTGATCCTCAAACTTCGATGTTCCATGGTACGCATGATATTGCCAATCAGACTGTGCAACACCGAACTCCAGTTCACCGGCTCGGACGTTGTTGATGTTATAGATTGAACCACCTGTTGACTCGGCGGAACAGCGCACGCCGTGTTCCTTGCGGTTCTTGTTGACCAATCGACAGATCGCTCCACCTGTTGGATAATACACGCCCGTCACACCGCCAGTTCCAATACTGACAAACTGCTGCTGGCTCTGCGCAGGAATGATACCTGCCGCTAAAGTCATGCACAGTGACGCGGCGATTGCAATAAATGTTTTCTTCATAGTGAAATACCTCCTAAAGAGAAATGTAAATTCATTGTAGTAGATAAATTGTAATTGAAATTGCGAATGTGCATGTTCACAGTTATTGACTCACCGACCAGTTTTCTACCCAGAGTGTTGTCGTAGACGTATTCCCGGTGGGTTCCACACCTTTGAGCCACTTGGGAATGATGAATGGTGACGAGCGGTAATAAAGTGGTATGACCGGAAGGTCGGAAACATAGTGATCCTGTATTTCAGCGAACAGTTTCAGGCGTTTTTCACGGTCCAGAGTGACTTCAGCCTCATCGATCAGGCGGTCGACTTCCTGATTTCGGTAGCCCGGGATGTTTGTGCCTACCCAGTTGTTTTCCTCACTCGGAATCTCGACGGAGTGCAGGGTGGTCCTCGGTGAGCTTTCAGGGTCGCTGAGCCATGCATACATCGCCAACCCCGGATATTGTCGTTTGGCAATCGTTTCGCCGAAAAACACCCGAGCCGGTTCATTGCGCACTCGAACATCGATACCGATCTGCTTCCACTGAATTTGCAGGACCTGCTGCACGGCTTCCCTGACCCGAGACCCGGATGTGGTTCCGAATTCAAGCCGCAAGGGTTCGCCACTGCCATTGTGGCGCGGACCGTCATCGAATTCCGTCCAGGCCCTTTCATCAGCAAAGGGTGTAGCCTTTACCCAGCCCGCTTCGCTCAGCAAGTCAGAGGCTTTTTCAGGGTCATAAGCATATTTCTTGATGTCTTTGTTGTAGGTCGGATCAAGAGGGCTGACAAAACTGTCAGCTACCGGCTGATGTCCGCCGAACAGCTGCTGACTGATTGCCTGTCGGTCAATGGCGTAGATGAGTGCCTTTCGAATCCGGGGATCCGCCAATATCGGATTGTCGAGGTTCATATCGATATGCTCATAGATCAGCCCTGGTCGAAATTCATAGTTGTAATCGTCCGGGTAGCGCTTCTGGATTGCCAGCGCCTGATCGAGCGTGACTCCCAGAAGACCTGAGATGTAGTCAATTGAGCCCGACAGCAAGTTGGCCTCAAGCGCGGCTGTGTTCTCGATGATCCTGATGATGATTTTCGAGAAATGGGGCGTCTTTCCGTACCAGGTGTCATTTCTCACAAATTCGATGTACGCGCCGGGTTCGACTTTGGAGATTCGATAAGGTCCGAAGTACAGTCCGGGATTGTAGGTATCGTTGTCGTACGTGTTCCTGTTTCTGTACTCGGCTGGAGTGGCGTAAGCCGACCGGTCTACGTGTTCGGGAATCAAGTAGAGATCAAGTTCGTTGTACTTGTAGTCGATACGATCCATCTGCAGGGTGAATGTCTTGTCATCAACAACATCGACGGACAGCACTCGACGGTAGAATTCAGCACCCAGGATTCCGGTTTCCGGATTTTTCCCGATTTCAATTGTGTATTCGACATCCCGTGCGGTGACCGGCGTGCCATCACCCCAAGTCGCATCCGGTTGTATCATATAGGTGACCGCGATACCCTGTTTCCCATCTCCCAGATCGGTGATCCTGGCACCGCCGTTTTCCAGCGTGGGCAAGGTCGTACACAACAAGCAGACAAGATTCCAATCCTTGTCGTAAGCGGTGAAAGGACGCATTGTGAGGTTGAGCGCATAGTACTTTGCAACCATGGCTTCGAAATTCGGGTGGAATGATGCCGGAAACTGAGAAATTCCAATGACCAGCGTATCTTTGTCGGCTGCAAGTGCGGGCGGTGCGATTACGCAGAAAAGGGCGAATCCCACAATCAGCGCACGAATTCTTTTATACGACATGGTGAACCTTCCGATTTTTTGAACGCTTCATTGCCATATTATACGCGCTCAATTGGACGGCACTCTTGATAGCACTATAAACCTATGAACCTCAGGACCGGTATGAAGATTGGAATCAGCAGCTGTCTGATCGGTGAGAGAGTGCGCTACGACGGCAGGCACAAGCGAAACGCAACGATCATTGACGCGCTGAAGCCGCTCGCAGAACTGATTGCTATCTGCCCTGAAATGGAGTTGGGTATGGGAGTTCCAAGACCGCCGCTCGCACTGGTTCAGGATAAGTCGGGAGGCCTCTCGATGATCGCCTGCGATGGTGAAAGGCAAGACTACACCTTTCAAATGGAAAAGTTTGCAGTTGAAATCTCGACCGACAGACTTGCCGGAATAGGCGGTTACATTTTCAAGGCAAAGTCCCCAAGTTGCGGCATAGGCGATGTGCCGGTCATCAATTCACATGGCGATATCGTCCAGAAAAATTCATTTGGCCTCTATGCACGCAGCGTTCATCGGAGGATGCCGAACCTTCCGGTCACCGATGAAAACAGACTCGAGACGCTTCCCGAAATCTACGAGTTCGTCGAACGTGTGTTCGTCTATACGACCTGGCTCGAGAATGAGATCCGGACCGATGACGAATTGAGGAAATTTCATCGACAGGTTCGCGCGCGTGCAGCAGCGAGAAATGCGACTTTTGCCGGTGAGCTTGATCAGATCGTTGATGGCTCCACAGGCGAGGATTCGTCCGTACGTATCGGGCGGTACATTGATGTACTGATGAGTGGTCTTGAGGCACCACTGACGGATCCAAGTCACACCGAAGCCTTGCGCGCGGAAATCGAGCAGACACTTTCACCGGTACCGGGTGATGTCAGGTCAGCGTATTAGACTGGACTGTGTGACTTTGAAACCGAAACAATTGCCCACTTCAACCCGCATCTGTCGCTCAAACGTTATGGTATCAGAGGAAGCACGCGCGTCAGGATGCCCCAGCTTGCGTCTGTGGGGAATTTCGGCTTTATGACACCAGAGAATGGCAACCTTGTCGGGATCACACCTGACAGCTGCCAAGTACATTCAGAATACGGTTGATACTGCCGAAAGAACCGGGTCGGATTTTCATTGTCAGCATCAAACGAGGTGGGTTGAGGGAGTTTCAACATTTCCTTTTGTTGAACATAATTTGCTAATGGTGCTGAATTTCTATATAGTCCAATAAATTAGATAAGTTGTGATCTGAAAATTTCGGTATCGCAGCTTAGATAACTTAGTTCGTGAAGCTGGAGGAAAATTGAGATGAAAAGAATAATTTATCTGGTCATAGCTGCGGTAATACCATTGGCATCGGTGTTTACTGTCAAGGCCGATGAGACATGCATGTCTCCCTATATCGCCAAAATTACCGGTCAGGAAGACTATGTATATGTCTGGACACTGGGTGTCGAAGGTGTCGGTGACGAGCAGGATAAGCTGGTCACAATCGATGCAAATCCGAGTTCCGAGTCTTACGGCACCGTAGTCAACGTCCTGTCTGTAGGGGGTCGCAACGAGGCACACCATTCAGGGTTGTCAGACGACCGCAAGTACCTTTGGGCGGGTGGTTTGGATACCAATCAGATTTTCATCTTCGACATACACAGCGACCCGCGGACACCGACCTTGCACAAGGTTATCACTGATTTCACCGAGAAATCCGGTGGATTGGTCGGACCGCATACATTCTATGCCTTGCCCGGCCGAATGATGGTAACCGCACTGTCCAATAACGTTGATCACGGCGGTCGTACCGGAATGGCGGAATACAACAATGCCGGTGAATACGTGGCGACGCATTGGATGCCCACTGATTCCGATTTGCGTGGCGCCACCAAGTCGGGCCAGTTCGCGGACGGATATGGCTACGATGTCCGAGTGAAAGCAGACATGAATATCATGCTGACCTCTTCCTTTACAGGTTGGTCGAACTACATGATGGACTTCGGTCAGATGCTGCAGGACGGTGCGGCGATGCAGCGTTTCGGGAACACGATGATCGTATGGGACATGCATGCGAGACAGCCGAAAAAGGTGCTTGATGTCCCGGGCACTCCGCTGGAAATCCGTTGTGCTTGGGGTGCGGATAACCGGTACTGTTTCACCAGTACGGCTCTGACTTCGCAGATCTGGTTGATCTACGAAGACGATCAGGGCGAGTGGCAGGCCAAAGCGGTAGCCGATATCGGCGATCCCTCGTCGGTACCGTTGCCGGTCGATATTTCCATCACATCAGATGACAAGGGTTTGTGGGTTGATACCTTTCTTGAAGGGAAGGCGCGATACTTTGATATCTCCGATCCACATGCGCCGAAGCAGGTGTACGAGGAAGTGATCGGCAAGCAGATCAACATGGTGTCACAGAGCTGGGATGGCAAACGGGTTTATTTCTCAAGTTCGCTTTTGGGAAATTGGGACAAACTCGGAGACGATGACGAACAGTACGTGAAGCTGTATCACTGGGACGGCGAAAAGCTGGAGCACAAATGGACCGTCGATTTCTATGCGGAAGGACTCGGTCGAGCTCACCAGATGCGCTTCGGCTCATACGCACTCTACGGTAAAGTCAATCCGAAAACCAAACTGGCGAAAGTTGACGAAATCAAAGTCAACGGTGGATTGAACTGATTCTGTCCAAAACTGCCGGAACTTGGCTGGGATGTCATTGAACTCAGGAGAAAACTCTAGAGCAGTCGACCTAATGAATTCTGTACGAGTCAGACAGTTTGTGTTGATGTTCGTACTGTGCTTTTCGTGTACGGCTGCTCTGGTTCATTCGGCATCCAGGGGACCCGGTTGGGGTGAGTTGTCCTATGTTCCACCGGCTGCCGGAACTTACCAGTTGCCGGTGATCATGTCCGCCACCAATGGTGTGGTATTGAAGGAAGACCACTCGACGGCAAACCTGTTCGATCTGATGTCCGATCGAATCGTTTTTCTGAGTTTCATTTTCACCCGCTGTTCGGATGTCAATGGCTGCCCGCTGGCGAATGCTGTTCTCTACAAGGTGCAGTCCAGAATCAATCAACGTCCGGACTTGGCTGAAAAGGTTTCTTTGCTGACGATTTCATTCGACCCGGAATTTGACAAGCCAGAAATCGTTTCCGCTTTGAAAAAATCGTTCCACCGCGGCGGTGTCGACTGGGAATTCCTGACAACAAGCAACCAGAGTGATTTGCAGCCGATATTGGACGGATATGGTCAATTCGCTGTGCGGCCTCATGATGAACATGGTGTGCAGATGGATGACTATGTGCATTTGCTACGGGTCTATCTGATCGATAGAAAGCGGGATATCCGCAATATCTATAGTGTTTCCTTTCTGCACCCTGATATTCTGATGAACGATTTGGAGACTCTGGTGATGGAATCCCAACTTGAATGATGTCCGATGAGTTACAAACCTCGATTTTTGTCAATCGGCTGTTCAGTCGGTGGATTCTTTTGTCTGATAGTCGCGTTGCAAACCTTCTCCAGTACCAGTGGGGAACTGGAAACCGACCAGCGATTTGATGCCAGTCAGGCATTCGGCCCCGGCGATGTCAAGGAAGGTTACGAGAGCAAAGAGTATCGCACTGATTCCAGAAGCCTGCTGGAAAGGCGGGGTGTCAGGAAAGACCTGATACATTACGTTGAGAACCCGCCTCTGGGTCTTCCACCGGTTCTGCTCCCGGAGGAGAATCCCATCACACGCAAGAAGATCGATCTCGGGCGAAAACTGTTTTTCGATCGACGCCTATCGATCAACAATACACTGTCCTGCGCGGTATGCCATATTCCTGAGCAAGGTTTTACAAACAACGAAATCGCCACGGCTGTCGGCGTGGAAGGACGTTCGGTCTTGCGCAATTCTCCCACGTTGTACAACGTGGCATACCAGGAACATCTTTTTCTCGATGGCCGTGAAATCAGTCTTGAGAACCAGGTCTGGCAACCGATCACAGCCCGAAATGAAATGGCCGCTCCATCGATCGGTTACGTGATCAAGAAAATTCGCAGGATCCGGGATTACGATGGATTATTCGAAGCGGCATTCGATAACCGGGGACCGGATATTGCGACGATCGGTTTTGCATTGGCAAGCTACCAGAGGACATTGCTTTCCGGCGATTCTCCGTTCGATCGCTGGTTTTTTGGTGGGGAGCCCGATGCGATCAGCGAATCCGCAAGGAGTGGCTTCGGAATCTTCTCCGGGAAAGGGCAATGTATCGTCTGTCATCGAGTGCAGAAAGATCATGCGCTGTTCGTTGACCACGACTTTCACAACACCGGAATCGGGTTCGCGGTATCAACCGGCCAGTCATCCTCAGCGGACAATCGAACCACGCGGGTTCAGCTGGCGCCTGGCATTTTCGCAGATGTCCCCAACCAGATCATCTTGTCTGTCTCAAGAAACCGAAATACCAACGACCTGGGACTGTATCGAATCACTGAAAATCCGGATGATCGCTGGAAGTTCCGCACCCAGACGCTTCGAAATATCGCATTGACCGCACCTTACATGCATAACGGACAGTTCAGTACGCTTAGGGAAGTCATCGAATTTTACAACGAAGGCGGAATTCCCAATGAACTGTTGTCACCATTCATTCGTCCACTGAATCTGTCCGAGTCGGAAATCAGGGATCTCGAGGCATTTCTGCTGACCTTGACCGGTAGCAACGTAGCGGACTTGGTGGCTGACGCATTCGCCGCAGAAATCGGGGATATCGGTATTGAAGATCCGAAGTGGCCGCACAAGAACACGTTGGGGTTCTGAAGGGAATTTTGTGTAAATAGACTTTCGCGGACGTTGAAGATTCAGCAAAGCGGTCGATACTCGTCGGATCCAAAGACAATCGGCAATGAAGTCAAGCGCATGACGCGAATACGGCAGTGGGGATGACAACCGCTCGGGTTTCCGGGACCGGTCAAGTTAAAAATCGCGAAGATCGTCCTCAAATCTGCCTGAGCCACTCTGATCAGCCGAATCCTTGGAAAAAGTCTATTGACCTGTCTCAAATCGCTGGCTTTTCTACAATTCTGAAAGCGCGAATTGCTCCGGCCCGAGGTGCTATGGCATGGAAAGAATTCATTCCGGTGAAATATTTGGTGGAGTTGTCGACTCTGGGAGTGATCTCATGCTCATTGGGATACTGCAGACTCCGTTCGCAATTGGCCGTCAATACTGCAATGGAGAAATTTTGGATTGATTTCTTACACTTGATGGACATTGGCGGTCAGTAAGAATTTGGAAATTGCACACGTCTGATAGTTGAAACTCGTTCAGACGCTTTGTTAGGCCGGACTTATACAAAATTCACATGAACTGAATCTCGTTGACCGCTCTCAAGCGAAGTTGAGTTCTGGTTATGGACCAACCCCTTGTCAATCGGGAACTTCCAGGGATTTAAGATACTTGACCGCCTCTTCGTGAATTATGCGGTCATAGGCATCTGTTACAGGCAATTCAATTGCGCGCTTCAGTAAATCGTGCACTTTTTCCTGATATTTTTTGTAATCGAGAGCCTCATATCCGATGGCAATGTCCAAATAGTCCGCTTTTGTTTCAGGATTGAGTTCGATTGCCCGCTCGAAGGATGCTACGACCTCCTTTTTCCTGGCGCCAAATGTGACGCGCGCCACGATTGAACCGACTCTGGCAATAATTCCCACGTGCCATCGGCCCAAACTCACATATGCCGAGGCGGATTCGGGGTCGATTCGGACCGCATTCTCAATGGCTTCTCGAGTTTTCTTCGCATAGTTTTCTTTAGCCGCCCTGAACTTACTGATATGGTGTGAATGCCGCCCCATCGCGCGCGCCAAATCCAGATAAGCTTCTGAATTATTCGGATCGACCTGTATCGCCTCGTTTGCCAGCTCCATCGCCTGTTCAAACAACAATCTTTTTTCGTCGGCCGCTGCGATGTAGCGACCGTAAATCGTCAACGATTTCGCGGCAAGTGCATACCCCTCAGAAGTTCCAACGGCTTTGGCCAATTGCGCCGCTTCGGAAAATCGACCCTCGACGTAGGCCGCATGCGCTCCGTCGATGGTTTCGGCATCGGCAACCCGGACTGTCTGGGGATGGTAGGTGACAAGCACCAAAACAAATAACGACAGGTAGCATAGCCGCCCACGTAACGGTGAAGCATTGATGCTTTGGATATCAACTGATCCTGATCCGGTGTACTTAAAGAACTCCATTCCCAAAAACCTCGAGCGTGAATGGCGATTCGCAATGTTGCCTTTATTATGGACTTTTCAATGAAATATTCAATTGTCAAGCTCCTTTGGTTAAATATAACAACCCAACGATATAGAACATCGTAATTTTCAATGACATTCTTTGCCTGCCTTTGCTCGGCAGGCCGGTTTTTCCTGACTCCGAAATCGACATTATTCGAAGGATGCCGCGATCATTTTCATCGGAATCATCAATACATTGCAGATGCCGATTGTTCTCATGGTAAATTCGATTACGTACCGTAGGTGCAGCGTCACCAGATCTTGTACCGGGAAATGACGGCCAAATCAGTACTCTTGACGGCCAGACGCGGCACCGGAACAGAACAACATAACGTTGTGACCGCGTATCAAATTGACACCGCAGTGCATAAAAGATGGTGTGTCGGATTGCGCTGTCTGATAATAAGGATGAATTACTGCAAAATTTCTGTCTTCACTGTGGTCGGGCGTGCAAACTCGCACCAAATATGAGAATGGGACTGTCCTTGAATTAGCGGCGCGATTTGGCGTCACTTGCGTATAATGCAATCAATTTACAAGCGCATGTCGCAATCGGTGGCACAATGTCCGACGGTAAAAATATGAACATCAAACTTGTCGACAAAGTTGCAACGGATAGATTCGGAACGGTCGTTCAAGGACATTCCGAGATTTATTTCTACATCGAAGAAAACGACCCCGCTGACCATGTTGGATATTTTCATGGTAACCTTACGGAGATCGTACACGATCACTTCGTATTCGAAGTGGCCCGACACGTTGAAGACTCCGTATTTAGTCTCGAGGAGTGGGGACATCCAATTTGGGAACAGTCAGGGAATGAAGTTCCTTTAGTTACTCCTAACCCAGAAAGTCATGTCTGATTTTTTTTCAAGACTTACTGAGCTGGCTGGCACCTATAGCAAGCATTGGATGCTGTGAATATAACTACTGCTATCGCGCTGGCATTGGCCATCGGAGTCATTGTCGGCGGAGTTGTCGGATACGTGATTGCCCGACATCGAAGTAAGGACAACAGTTCGAAGGTCCAGCTTGAAAAATTGCAAACCGAAATGGACGAATATCGGTCAAGCGTGCGGTCCCACTTTATCGATACCGTGTCTTTACTCAGCCAGATTGACCAACGTCAGAAGCAGTTGCATCAGGCGGTGGCTGCCGGAGTCGTTGACCTGTGCGCTTCTGAAGACAGCGACAGCGATTATCTTCTGGAAAAAAGTGTCCACGCGCTCAGTCAGCTCGACCGGAACGAACACGAAAAGCGCAACGATTAACCTGAATCAGGGGTTCGATGTCTGTTCATTCAGTCTTGCAGGACTGAACGATACGAAAACTCAATTTATTCGCTGGAAACGCCTTCTGGCGGTGTGTAGGGCAGAGGGAATGGCGTGACGACACCCTTTTCACCGCTGGTATGAATTTTTGCCGAACCTTCCTTTTCGACCTCGTCGATGCGAATGACGGAATGAATGGGTATGTAAGTCCGGTTGACACCGCCGAACTGGGTTTTCAGCTGTTCTTCGCCCGGATTGACGACCAGCGTCGATTGTTCGCCGAAAACGATTTCTCCAACCTCAAGAAACGCAAAAATATCACTTTGCACGACATGCCGGGCGTACAGTTCGTACACCTTTGACTGGTTGTGGAACAGGACGCGATACATCTTTTTCTTTTTTGCAGGCATGATGGCAGTTGAATCCCTTTCGGGCGATCAGTTGGAAGTTCGGTTTATCAGAATTTTATCAGGTTTGTTCCTGTCAGTTGGTAATTTGACGGTGTCTGCCGCTACCAGTCGAATCCGGAGTATCCGAAGTATATGAGCAATCCGGGAATGATCAGCCACAGCAATCCTTTGATGAGAAAGAACAGGAACGCTATGATGCCAAGCTGCCTGAAGCGTTTCCTGAATTTGTCGTTGGCCAGAAAGCCAAATGGTTTCATCACAATTCCCCTGCTGAAGAAGTTGCGACTGTGCAACGATTAGGTCAATTATGCATTATGCACCTGTTTGATTTCCGACCGATTTTGGCCGTTGAGAAACGGTGTCACATAACGAGCGACCATTTCCGGTTGATCCATGTGACAATGGTGTCCTCCATCGATGTCGATTACGGTCAGCCGATCAAGGTATTGCTCCCGGCCCCGCAGGGCTTGCCAATTGAGTATGATCCCGTCTTTGGACCGAATCAGGATCGACTCGCACCGGATACTCTCAAGGTAGCGGGTTACATGTTCCTCGACGAGATAGACGGGTGAGGGTTGACGCAGGAAGCGGTCGGTACGCCATGTGAATCCATCTTCAGTTTCGATGAGGTTCCTGCGCACGATGAGTCTTGCTGAAGTGAGTGACATGAGTCCCGCCTGTTGCCGCGCCCGGGCGGCATCATCAAGATTTTTATAGATTCTGGGCGCGACGGGGTTTTGAGTTGCCCGATCAACATGGCTGCGCAACTGATCGACAAATCTTTCAGGTGGCCCGGTTACCGGAGCCAGTCCTTCGACCATGGCGAGACGATCGATTCGCTCGGGGACTACCGAACAGATGACTCCGGCGACACCCGCACCCAAAGAGTGACCCAGCAGACTGAAATTTTCAAGTTCCAGTGCATCCGCGGCGAGAATGACATCGGTTGCATAGTCGATGAAGTGGTATGCGTTGACCCCGGCGCGATGCTGGGATTTTCCATGCCCTGGCATATCGAGGGCGATGACCCGCAAATTTTCAAGATGTTCGGAGATCGGGACGAAACTGGCTGCATTATCCAGCCAGCCGTGCAACGCAATGACTGTCGGCAGATCCTTGCTGCCCCACGCGAGCGCCGAGAGTTCAAGATTTCTTGTCTGAATTGTGATCTCTTCCAACGGTTCTGTCTCCTGGTCGCCTAAGACTGTTGATTTGCCAATAATACATAAACGCGAAAACCGGGTCTCGAAAATAAAGTCGATAGAGAACCGATATGATCGACAAAATTATCTATATCGACCCGTCAACGACGAAGCGAACACAGTGTTGCCGAATTAATGCGGAGCAACTGGTGTGTGACCGCAGGACATTTCATGAAATGGGACTGTGCTGATTTAAAAAATTACGTTACTGCACGTGATTTACTTTCTCTCGGTATTCTCTGCATCGGTTTTTGGAACCCTTAATTCACCTTGTTACTCAGGCGAAAATTTATACAATGACTTTTAGTCGGATAGTGAAGAAAATTATTCCTTACAATCGATTGAAATTGGTACGATATGTACATTTGACAGTTTAAGTTACTGGAGATGGATATGAGAAGATTAGCATTGGCTTTTGCAGCCGCATTGTTCGGTCTGGCGGCCTCTTCGGCAGTTATGTCGGACGAGCCGCTGAAAGTGGGTTTTGTCTACATTGGACCCGTTGGAGATCATGGCTGGACCTACCAGCACAACGAAGGACGACTGGAAGTCGAAGAGAAATTCGGCGATAAAGTCCAGACAACTTACGTGGAATTTGTACCGGAAGGACAGGATGCTGAGCGCGTGATCCGACAGCTGGCCGCAGACGGCCACAATCTCATCTTTACGACTTCATTCGGTTATATGAACCCCACGAATAAAGTCGCCAAGATGTTTCCCGATGTTCATTTCGAACACGCGACCGGCTATAAACGCGCTGACAACGTTTCCACCTATTCCGCCCGATTCTATGAAGGCAGATATGTCAATGGACAGATCGCGGGCGCGATGACCAAATCGAACATTATCGGTTACATCGCATCGTTTCCGATTCCCGAGGTCGTGCGCGGCATCAACTCGTTCACTCTGGGACTTCACAGTGTGAACCCCGATGCGAAGGTGAAAGTGGTTTGGGTCAGCACTTGGTTTGATCCCGGTAAGGAAGGGGATGCCGCCAAGGCATTGATAGACCAAGGCGCTGATGTCCTCACCCAACATACGGACTCTCCGGCACCTTTGCAGGTCGCTGAGGAACGCGGAATTTTGGGCTTCGGACAGGCTTCGGACATGCATGCCTTCGCTCCAAACGCACATCTGACGGCGATCATCAACAATTGGGGACCGTACTATGTCCAAAGAACCCAAGATGTATTGGACGGAACCTGGGCATCGCAGGATGTATGGTCGGGAATCGCGGACGGAATGGTGGTGATGGCAGACTTCAATGCCGAGTCTCTGCCGGCCGATGTCATTGCGAAAGCCCGGGCAACTGTTGAAGGGATCCGCAGCGGACAACTTCATCCTTTTGCCGGTCCCATCATGGACCAAGCGGGAAACGAAGTTGTTGCCGCCGGCGAGGTCATGAGTGACGGTGATCTGCTGGGGATGAACTACTATGTAATGGGTGTCGACGGTTCTGTTCCGAATTAGATTTTTTCGGAATGTGACCGTGTCCGGAACAAAAAGGGGCGTCATTTGTATGATGCCCCGAATTTTCATGTATTCGGGGTAATTGATGCGGAAGTACTGATGCCGTCCGCGCGCCACAGAGTGACATTCCGACGCATCGGTTTCCGCATATTTCCACACCGTATTTTTCCAGCGCGACGACGTGAAGCCAATCATACTACTCGACTACGATGGCGTCATAGTCGATTCGATTGAAATTTTTGCGCGAACGGTCCGGGTTGCCGCCGGCAAGCTGAACCGGCCGACTGAGTTTTGTCCGGATGACTTGAGAAGCATCCAGCGAATGACCATCGAGGAAATCAGCGATCATATCGAGATCGGCAGAAGCCGGATTCCCGAGTTCCTCAAGGTGCTGGATCAGGAACTCTACCGGGCCGCGGGCGAAGTCCCACTGTTTCCGAATATGGCACGTGTTGTCAGACAACTCGGTCGACTGGGAACATTGGCAATCGTATCGGCCACACCTGCGCACATCATCAACAAGGTACTGGAATTCCATTCGATCGAGCGGTACTTCGATCGTGTAATCGGGGGCGATACACCCGGCGCTAAATCGGTGAAAATCAAATCTCTGATCGAGCAATTTGATTCCGCATCAGTCACAGCATGTATGGTTGGCGATACGATCAGCGATATTGAAGAAGGAAATGCGGCTGATGTCGCGACCATTGCGGTCAGTTGGGGGTGGCATTCAGTCGGTCATCTGTTGTCAGCCGATCCTGATGCGGTCGCCCATCAACCTGAAGATCTGATTGAATTGACGCAACAGCTGGTCAATCCATTGCGAGCTGAAGTTGGCCGACAAACTACCATTGGTTATACAAAATGAACGATTACAAGACGTTACTGGCCCAGGCCGGACACTATATCGACGAGCAGAGCGGTGGGGTCGTCCCCCCGATCATGCCTTCCGTTACATTTGCCAGAGACGACAGTCTGGAGCTGATCGGTGACTATGTCTACAGCCGCTATGACAACCCGACTTATACGCAACTTGAAAAAGTTATCTGTGAATTGGAGGGTGGTGAGGCGGCTTTGTTTTTCGCCTCCGGGTTGGCGGCAATCGCCGCGGTGTTTGAAACGGTCGACATGGGGGAGCATATCGCCGCACCCAAAATCATGTATCACGGCACTGTCGACTGGCTTAAGCGAATTTCCCAGAAAAGAAACCTGGGATTAACGTTGTTTCATCCGTCCGACCCGGATGGACTCAAAGATGCACTCGAACCCGGGAAGACTGCGATTGTGTGGATCGAATCGCCGATCAATCCGTCTTGGGACGTATTGGACATTCGCAGGGCGGCGGACGAAGCGCACGCAGCCGGCGCGATTCTGGCGGTTGACTGTACCGCAGCACCTCCGGTTACAACGCGTGCCCTGGAATTTGGGGCGGATATCGTGTTTCACTCGGCAACGAAATACCTGAACGGTCACAGCGACCTGAATGCCGGCGTGCTTGTAACCCGAGAAAAGACTCCGCGATGGGACGACATTATTGAAGTCCGTAAATTGACCGGTGGACTTCTCGGAACTTTTGAGGCCTGGTTGCTGCTGAGGGGAATGAGAACGCTGTCCATTCGATATGAGCGAGCATCAAGTAATGCCTTGAAGATTGCGCGGTTTCTCGAATCGCACGAAGCAATCGATAGAGTTCTCTATCCAGGTCTTCCGAGCCATCCGTCTCACGACATCGCATGCAGGCAGATGTCAGATGGATTCGGCGGCATGATGTCCGTTGAGATGAAAGGAGGTGCTGAGGCAGCCAGGCAATTTGTTTCGTCTGTAAAGGTATTCGTCCGTGCAACCTCACTGGGCGGTGTCGAAAGTCTGATCGAGCATCGAAGAACGGTCGAGGGGCCGCACAGTCAGGTCCCCGTCAATCTGATAAGACTGTCGGTTGGAATCGAGGACGCGGATGAATTGATCACGGACCTCGATCAGGCCCTGTCGGAACTTTAGACTTTTCGGAGAGTCGGAGTCAGGTCAATCGGAAGCGGCTCGGCGAAAGCGTATCGAAATCAAACGGTGACTCCGTATAGGCTTTCGGAATCCCGCGTCCGCTGAGCAACGACGCGGCGTAGCGGCCGATACCGGGTGACGAGAACACGCCATAACCGCCCTGACCGACCAGCCAGAAGAAACCTTCGCAGTAGGGTTCCCAGCCGATCACAGGATTGTGGTCCGGCGCGAAAGTCCGAAGACCGGCCCAGCTATGATCAATGCGGGTAACTTTCAGATCGGTCACCTCCTCGAACCTTGAGATGGCGACTGCCATATCCATTTCGTCGGGTTGCGCATCACAGGGAACACTGGGAGTCTGATCGGCGGCTGACAGCATCAGTTTACCGACACCGAAATTCTGGAAATAAACATAGTTTGGCTCGACTACAACGAAAGTCTCGATATCAAAATCGACATCTTCGAACTGACTGCTGTCGAGAACAACGACAGTTCTCCGTTTCGGTACAAGACCTACCGGCGCAACTCCAGCAGCGCGGGCAATGTGATCGCCCCAGGCACCGGCCGCATTGCAGACTGTCGGTGTCTGATAAGTTTCACCGTTGGCCTGGATTTCCCAAATTCCCGATGGTTTCTGATTGAGGCTGTCGATCCGTGCATCCAGATGAATGACACCACCCTTGCGGGTTATCGTACGGACATAGCTCGAATGAAGGGCATGTACATCGATACTGGCTACGTCTTTGTCCACAACACCACCGAGAAACCTCCCTTTACGTAGGAACGGTACTTTTTCGAGGCAGGTGGATTCCTCCCACCACACGCTATTCGGTGGTCGTTCGACCGTAGTTGTCTGACTGCTGTCGATAACGGTCAGCAGATCCCGAGGCTCAATCAGCGGGCCTTCGGCTCCCGCCGGCGTGGATTCCAGGTATGAGCGTCCGATTGTTGCGAACGCCTTCATTGAATCGGGTCCGTAATAGGGTGTCAGCAGCGCGGCGCTTCGTCCCGTTGTGTGATAGGCCAGCGAGCTTTCCATCTCAAAAAGATGCACCTGCACACCGAAATCCGCGAGAAAGGCACCGACTGACGCGCCGGCGATGCCGCCACCGATGATGGCGATGTCGATGGATTTTGCAGTCATCTAGATTTGAAGGCAGAGCCTCAGAGAATCATACAGTGCTGAATGGATGTTCCTGCTTGCCACTGCGTCACCCACCCTGAACAATTGATAGGCAGCGTCAGGATTCACAACCGTATTCTGGGGGACTACGTTGACGAGGGCGTCGAAATCGATGATGCCCTGATTGCGCGAGCTGCCTTTCAGGTCGAAGTAAAGTTCGTCGTTTGGAAGTGTGCCATGCTCAACGACGATCTGAGATGCTTCCCTTTGGGTTGTCGAGCGGTCAAATTCGTTGTAGAAGTGACCGACCAACATGCCGTTCTGTCTTTCGACTCCAATCAGACGCTGACTGACAATCATCTCCACATTGTTTTCATAAAACAGTTTGTAGTAGATCGGATAGTTGGTACCGCCGACTTCTTCCGCTACGTGCCGGTCCGGGGTTGCGATCCTGACCGATGAACCACTGTGGATCATAAACTCGGCACACGAAATTGCCTGATGTTGCCCGTTGTCATCGTAGATCAACACGTCGGCATGCGGTGCGGTGACACCGTCCAGAATATCCCAGGTCGTGGTGACGTGGTCCCCGCCGAACTTCAGAAACTCCAGGTTCGGTGATCCGCCTGTCGCGACAATGACCACATCGGGATTTTCCCGAATCACGGCTTCGGCTTCGGCATAGTGGTTGAACCTCATCTCGACCGACAGACGTTGCAGTTGTCCGTAGAGCCAGTCGACCACACCCAGAATCTCTCGACGGCGTTCGACACGCGCCGCAGTATTGAGCTGTCCTCCGGGCTGATCGGCCGCCTCGAACAGAATGACATCATGACCGCGTTCGGCACATACCCTCGCAGCTTCAAGTCCTGCGGGACCGGCACCGACCACCACAATGCGCTGACTTGTCTTGGAAGATGGCACGATGTGAGGCATCTGCTCCTCGCGTCCGGTTGCCGGGTTGTGAATGCACAACGCCTCACCGCCCATGTAGATTCGGTCGATGCAGTAGCCGGCGCCCACACAGGGGCGGATCTGATCCTCTGCACCTTGTTCGATCTTCCTGACGATATGCGGGTCAGCCATGTGCGCCCGGGTCATGCCAACCAGATCGACACAACCGCTTGCGACTGCATGGCGCGCGGTCGCGACATCGGCTATCCTCGCAGCGTGAAATACCGGCAGCTTCAGGTCGGAACGTACCGCCGCAGTAAACTCCAGATGCGGGCCTGAAGGCGTTCCCATATTCGGTATGACATGGGACAGGCCCTCATCGGTATCGACATGTCCCTTGATTACGTTGATGAAATCCAATTTGCCGGTATCGGTCAGAATTTTTGCAATCTGCATTCCCTCGTCAAATTCCAGTCCGTCCTCAAGGTCCTCGTCGATGACCATACGAATGCCAACAATATAGTCACTGCCTACCCGATTTCGGATCTCGTCGATCACTTCAACGGTAAAACGAATGCGGTTGTCGAGGCTTCCTCCGTATTGGTCGGTACGGCGGTTGGTGCGCGGTGCCCAGAATCCGTCGAGCAGATGTCCGTATCCCTCGATCTCAATTCCATCCAGGTCGCCATCAAAACAACGTCTGGCAGCCGCTCCGTAAGCCTTGGCAATTCTTGAAATGTCCTCAACCTCAAGCACCTTCGGAAAGGAACGGTGGGCAGGCTCCCGTATACACGAGGCAGCGACCGTCGGCAGCCAGTCATTGACGTAGGGCGAGGTTCGGCGTCCCAGATGGGTGATCTGACACATCACCGCAGTGCCGTGCTGATGGACCCGATGCGCCAGTTGCCTGAAATAAGGCACAATCTCATCAGATCCGGCGTAGAGATTTCCAAACGCCGGTGGTGAATCCCGATCGACCAGTGTTGATCCGCCAAACATGGTCATGGCGATACCGCCTTTCGCCTTTTCTTCGTGATACAGCTGATAACGGAGCTTGGGCAACATGTCCTCGGAGTACGACGGTTCATGGCTTGTGCTGATGATCCGATTTTTAAGATTCAGATGCTTCAGCTGAAATGGTTGGAGTAGGGGGTCTGATTTTGGATTCATGTGTTATCGTTCGACAGAAGATGGGCAAATAACGTGATTATTCTAAGGCGTTTAAATATATATTATTTGCTTGTTTTCGAAAGTTGTGTATCGTTCTATCCGCCGCAAATTTCTGAAAGTCCGAATGCACGGAAGCAGGGATTTTGAGGATGGTTGATGCGACTTTCGTTTCGACATGAACCGATTAATTATGACCAGGCTGAACTTCGGGGGCTCCACTGGAAATCCATCGATTCCGGAGTGTCGAATTTGACAGACCCAAGCAATGGCTGAATCCAGAGTAAGGAGAAAGCGGCGGCCAAAGCCGTCCGATTCCGCTGTCAGGCAACTTCCCTTCCAACAGGTACAGAATCCCTACAGCCCTGTTGAGTTGCTGTCCCATGAACAGGTGGAGCGGATTCACGATGCCTCCCTGACAGTCCTGGAAGAGGTGGGCGTCAATTTTCTGCTTGACGAGGCCCGACAGATACTCAAGGCGGCCGGAGCCGATGTCGACGAAGAGAGTACACGGGTAAGGTTCGACAGGAACCTGATACTGGAGTCAATCAAAACGGCACCGTCTGAATTCACCATCCATGCGAGAAATCCAGACCGCTGTCTGCGAATAGGCGGACGTTGGCTGGCATTTTCCACAGTCGCCGGGCCGCCGAACTGCAGTGACATTGACAATGGCAGGCGCTCCGGATCCTACGATGACTACTGCAAGTTCATCAAATTGGCACACTGTGTGAACATCGCACATGCGATTTCCGGTCATCCGGTTGAGCCTCTGGATCTGAACCCTCAGACCAGACATCTGGATACCGCGAAGGCGAATGCCATACTGACTGACAAGGTGTTCAGGTGCTATTCGCTGGGACGCGACCGTGTTGTGGACTCGATCGAGATTGCGCGTATCAGTCGGAATATTTCCCGCACCCAGCTGTCGCAGGAACCGAGTCTGTTCACGGTCGTCAATGTCAACTCTCCTTTGCAATACGACATACCCATGCTATGGGGAATCATCGAGCTGGCGCGAATGAATCAGGTTGTTGTCATCACTCCGTTCACACTGGCCGGGGCGATGGCACCGATCACACTAGCGGGTGCCGTGACACAGCAGAATGCCGAAGCGCTGGCGGGAATTGCCTTTTCTCAAATGGTCAATCCAGGCTCTCCTGTAGTCTACGGAGGCTTCACATCCAATGTCGACATGCAAACCGGCTCTCCCGCTTTCGGCACACCGGAATACGTCAAAGCGACATTGATCGGCGGGCAGTTCGCCAGATTCTACAATCTGCCTTACCGCTCCTCCAATGTCAATGCATCGAATGCGCCTGACGTACAGGCTGCCTATGAATCACAGATGGCAGTCTGGAGCTGTGTCATGGGACACGCCAATCTGATTCATCATGCGCTGGGATGGCTGGAAGGCGGGCTTTGCGCGTCATTCGAAAAATTTGTCATTGACGCCGAGATTCTGCAGGGCATGGTCGAGGTCCTCAAGCCGGTAGTCGTTGACGACGATACATTGGGGCTCGATGCGATTCGCGAAGTCGGTCCGGGTGGTCATTATTTTGCCGCTCAACAGACGATGGAGCGCTATGACTCGGAATTCTATCGGCCAATACTGTCTGACTGGCGAAATTTCGAGACCTGGTACGAAGATGGTGCAACCGATTCGACTGTCAGGGCAAATAGACTGTTCAAACGTCTGCTGGATGAGTATGAACCACCGGAACTTGATGCCGGAGTCAAGGAAGGACTTGACCGATTCGTCAAAATCGCCAAGGAACAGTGTGAGAAGGCAGCAGTTTAAAATCTTGCACGCCTGTGCCCTTGACAAATTTACAGTTGAACCGGGACAAGATCCAGAGTCACACGATTTAATCTGGATGGCTGCTGGACTTGCCTACCAGGCGGGAAGACAATAAGAGCAAGAATTTCCTAAATCGCGAGTTTATGATACTGTTGAATGTCACCAGTGTCCCAACGTTTTATCGAATAAATTCAATCAGATAGGAATACCGTCCGAATCGTCTGTGTAATCGGATTTTGCAAGTGGTTGATTCAATGGCCTTCTCTTGAACAGGGTCCGGATCAAAGTCTGCGCGATTGTGTAGAGACTGAGTTCCGATTGCAACTGATTTTTGATGATTGTATACAATACGTAAACTGAAATGCAATCCACAACTGACAGTTGACAGCATTTTCAGAGTTGCCATAGATCGACTTGATCCGCAAGTTCGTTCAAACCTCTGACACCCCAATTCAGGTATATATATCAGCATTATCAACATGTTATAAGGAATTTTATTTGAAACGTTGGGACAGCAGTGGTCGAATGTCATTAATTGATCTGTATTACTGTATTTATTTACTGTAACAATACAGTAATGAGGTTAAATATGATCGCTCAAACAGAACAATTGCTGCAACGAGGCTTTAGAGTTACGAGCTCAATTCTACCAGCAATTTTCAACATCTTCAGTCAGTTGCACTTGACCGGCGCCCAGCAGATGACTTTGCTGGGGCTCAGCAACGAGAAGACTCTATATAACTGGAAGAAACAACCCGAAAAAGCTAGGTTAACCCGGGATCTGCTGGAAAGAAATAGCTATATTCTAGGTATCTATAAGTCCCTTCAAATTCTGTTTTCTGACCCGGCACTGGCCGACCGGTGGCTGTCCACACCCAACGACAATCCGCTTTTCAACGGAACGACATCGCTGGACCGGCTGTTAGCCGGGCAAATAATCAATTTGACCGTGGTCCGAATTCTCCTTGATGCTGAACGAGGTGGCTGGTGATCGATGTCGACACTTTACCCACCAGTGATGTGAATGAACCCGTCTATCGTATCATTCTCGCTCGCTATCCCCAGATAAACCTGTTTGAACGCGTCACCGTTCCAAAGGATTGGGATGTACTCTATGCAGTCGAATCGCTGACTAACCCCAGATTACGTGATGAAATAGGGGAGATCCGTCTGGTATCACCGGAAGACCGGGTCTATGGCGATGGTGCGTCTTGGATCATGGCTGCGTTCACTCATCTACCCATGGATGGTCGTGGCGGACGCTTCAACCGAGTTTTTGGAATGTTTTACTGTACAGCTGATGAAACAGTTGCAATTGCTGAGTCATCCTTTTACCGGGCAAGATTTCTGCGTGAATCGAGAGTTGAAAAAACTACTCAGACAATGCGAGTAATCCGTGCACAACTGGGTCCGGTCACTTTACATGATGTACGACACCTGGAAGGGCACGCAATCTATGATCCAGATGACTATGGAGAGGCTCAGCAACTGGGCGGTGCATTGCGGAATGCAAAAAGTTACGGTATCCGCTACAGTAGTGTTCGAGCGAGGGGTCAGTGTTATGGCGTAATGCGCGCGCGGACACTCTCGGATGCCATCCATTAGCGCTATCTGCGTTACCACTATGAACAGGGAACGATTGTCAAAGTTGAATCCGTGAATAGTGCGGCCGAACATGATGTCCGCTGATTCGAGTCAGAAAATTCTCATCTGGAAAATCGGATCTTGACAGACTCGTCAAGATCGCCAAGGAACAGCGCGCGAAGGCAGGAGACCAATGTGCACACTTGGTCAGGTTTACAGTTGAATCGAGACATGGCTCATTGCTGTCTGAACCCTACCTCAAGGGCAGTCAGGCATCCAGAAAACTACGATGGGATGTCAATCTGAACTCATTAGCATGTCATTCAAAATCCGAGAGTTGAATCATAAGGTCCGACCAAATAGAAATTTGACTTTGCAGGTGTGTGCGCAGCTATGCGTCCAGTGACAGCAAGGAAGGCTGGCGGAAATTGCACCGATCAACTGTGGGGTAGATATTGAAGCGCGTACGCTGACAACAGTTGCCTCAACGAGTTTCTGCCGTTTTACAGTCCGCGACAGGCGGAAATAAAGTATGCTATTCTCTTTGTCTGGAGGTTGGCGCCACCGTTTACGAATTTACTTCGGGTAAATTGACGTAAGCGATGTCCTAGTCGCAGAGCCTGCCACATTTTTTTACTATTTGAAGTTTAATTGTCAAAAGGAGAAACCATGTTACGAAAACATAAACTTATACTGGCTTTGACGCTGTTTCTCGGAAGCGTCCTCACAGTCAATGCAGATGAACTATCTGTCGCCTCGTGGGGTGGTTCGTATCAGTATGCGCAGAGCACCGCGCTGTTTCAGCCGGCTGCGGAAAATATGGGCATTACCGTCAATGAGGAAACCTATGGCGGCATGTCGGATGTCAAGCTCAAAGTGAATTCCGGCGCGGCGGTATGGGATATTGTTGCCAGCGGTTCCGGCGGTTGCGCAGCGGCTGCGGCGGAAGGAATTCTTGAAGAGCTGGATTACAACGTGATCGATGTATCTGACTTCTACCCGGGGCTTTGGATGGATCATTGCGTCGGAGGCGATGTATTCTCGACCGTGATGGCCTACAACACCGAAACCTACGGTGACAGCGGACCTCAGAACTGGGCGGATTTCTGGGATGTCGAGAAATTCCCCGGAAAACGCGCCTACCGTGCCAAGGTGGACGGAGCACTGGAACCCGCGATCATGGCCGATGGCGTTCCACTGGACCAGGTCTATGAAGTCCTGGGCAGTGTCGAGGGAATTGAGCGGGCATTGAACAAGATTCGAGAACTCAAACCCCATATCGCTGTATTCTGGACATCCGGTGCACAGCACGCTCAGTTGATGAAAGATGGCGAAGTCGACATGACGACCGGCTGGAACGGGCGATTTGACGTTGCGAAGAAAGACGGCGCAAAGGTCAGTTACTCGTTCAATCAAGCGTTGTTGGATTATGACGGCTATGCGATACCCAAAGGCGCGGCCAACAAGGACCTGGCCATGCAGTTCCTCAATGAGATTTCGAAACCGCAGTATCAGGCAGAGTTTGTGAAATACATCACCTATGGACCGACAAACAAAAAAGCTTATGATCTCGGTACCATTGATGAAGCACTGTCACGCGCGCTACCCTCGCACCCGGACAATGTTAAGTTGCAGGTGCCTGTGAGTCTTGAGTGGTACAGCAAGTGGAAACCCATCGCGGCTGAAATGTATGCCGAAATGCTGACCGAATAAAATTTTGGCATTGGCGACTCAGGGATTCAGGGAAGGTTCTTTCGAGAACCTTCCCTCCCAATTTTATGGCATCTCACAGCGACTTCAGGGAGCAGGCACTGCGGATCTCAATCCAGGGTGTGACCAAGACCTATGGTGACTTCTTTGCTCTGAACGATGTCAGTCTCGATATAGAGGCCGGTGAGTTTCTGACACTGCTCGGCCCATCCGGGTCCGGCAAAACAACACTTTTGATGGTGCTGGCCGGGTTCATTCGTCCGGACAATGGCCAGGTGTTCTTCGGTTCTGAAGACATCGTGCTGAAACCGCCGCATTTGCGCGGCGTTGGCATGGTATTTCAAAATTACGCCCTGTTTCCTCATATGACTGTCGAGCAGAATGTCGCCTATCCTCTGAAGTTGCGGCGCAAATCAAAGGACGAAATTTCGCAGGGAGTTCAGGAAGCACTTGAAACTGTGAAGCTGACTGGACTCGGCAATCGGAAAATCGGACAGTTGTCCGGGGGACAGCGCCAGCGCGTTGCCTTGGCCCGAGCCATCGTGTTCAAGCCGAAAATCCTTTTGATGGACGAACCGCTTTCGGCGCTTGACAAGAAACTTCGCGAAGAGATGCAGATCGAATTGCGTCGACTGCATGACAGTCTCGCAATGACGACCGTCTATGTGACGCATGATCAGAAAGAAGCGCTCACCATGTCAGACCGGATTGCCGTCATCAACCATGGCATTCTCAACCAACTCGGTTCACCGCAGGAAATCTATACCAATCCAACGAATGCATTTATCGCCGACTTTATCGGCGAATCGACACTTCTGCCTGTTGAAGTCCGTGACTCCACACCAAGATTCGGTGAATCAGTTCTTTCTGTTAATCACGAAGTCGGCTCGGACGGTTCCTACCTGCTTGTAGTGCGTCCTGAAAAGTTGGTTTTGGTGACAGAAGATTCAACCGTACCGAATCAATTTCCCTGCACTGTTGAAGAGTCGATCTTTCAGGGAGAGAGTCAGCTCCTTATCGTTCGACTTGACACGATGAAGTCAGGGGACAGCGAGCCGTACCGTATGAATCTGAGAATCGCGAACACATCAGCCAACAGTGCGGCAATACCGCAGGTCGGGGATTCGATTCGTGTCGCACTTGAGAAAGTGGACAGTTTCATTGTGAAACAAGAATGACCACCCTTGTCGGAAATCAAATCAATGTAAAGTCGCTCCGCCAACAGGAGCGAAATGAAAAATTGGTGATGATGGGGCTGACCATCCCCTATCTGCTTGTCGTCATCCTGTTGATCGTCATTCCGATCGGATGGCTCTTTGGAACCTCTTTCGTCGGCCCGGACGGAAGTTTCACTTTCAAGCACTATATCCGCCTGGTTGAAAGCAAAGCCTACTACCGCATATTTGTTACCACATTTGAAATCAGTGTCTTTACAACCCTGATATGCATCCTGATCGGTTATCCGCTGACCTACTTCATTTCGCAGCTCCCGCGTCGTGCCGCCAACCTCTGTATGATTGCAGTGCTTATTCCGTTCTGGACAAGTCTCTTGGTCCGGACTTACGCGTGGCTGGTCCTGCTGCAGCGAAAGGGCTTGCTGAATAACTTCGGAATTGAGTCAGGACTTTTTTCCGAACCTCTTCCACTCATGCACAATCAGACCGGCACGCTGATCGGCATGGTGCATATCATGCTGCCGTTCCTGATTCTGCCTCTGTACGCGAACATGCGGGCAATCGACGCAGATTACCTCAAGGCTGCAGCGAGCATGGGTGCCAACCAACTTCGGGCATTCTGGACCATATTCTTTCCGCTGTCTGTTCCCGGACTGCTGGCAGGGTCACTGATCGTATTTGTGATCTGCCTTGGATTTTATGTCACTCCAGCAGTTCTGGGTGGTGGCAAAGTGATCATGGTTTCCATGAAAATCCAAAGCAATATCGAGCTTTTCTTCAGCTGGGGAGCGGCCAGCGCGCTTGGCGTGGTGCTTCTGGTGCTGACGATTATCATTCTGTACATCGCTTCCAAGTTTGTTTCACTGGATCAAATGAGCTCGCGAGGCTAGAGGATGGGATTTTTCAACCGAATCGTATCGGAAACGCAGATTCGTCTGGGCCAGAGACTTTGGTTGTACATCGTTGCAATCCTTATCCTGATTTTTCTTGTCGCACCTTCGTTCATCGTCGTTCCCATGTCATTTTCCGGCAGCCAATACCTCGAATTTCCGCCTGAGAACTGGTCAACCCGCTGGTACTTGCACTACTTCAATTCGTCTGAATGGATGGCGGCCACCTGGACCTCGATCAAAGTGGCTGTCATGACTATCTTTGTTGCGACTCCGATTGGAACCATGGCCGCTTACGGCATGCTGAACTCCTCAACCAAGATCACACGGCTGCTGTTTGTTGTGATGATCTCACCGATCATGATCCCCTTGATCCTGGTCGCGATCGGTGTCTTCTACTTCTACGTCAAAGTCAAGATGGTGAACTCCATTCTGGGCCTGGTTCTGGCACACTCGCTCATCGCCATGCCTCTGGTGCTGATCATTGTGATGTCCGCACTGAACAACTACGACATGAACCAGGAAAAGGTCGCACGTTCACTCGGTGCAACACGACTGCAGGCATTTTTTCAGATTACGCTGCCACAGATCCGCTTTTCCATCATTTCATCCGCCCTGATCGCTTTCCTGACTTCGTTTGACGAAGTCATCATAGCGCTGTTCATTTCCGGAGGTCCGAACTCGACGATCACGCGAAGCATGTTCCTGTCGCTTCGCGATCAGATTGATCCCACGATCGCATCCATCTCGACGATACTGATTGTCATCTCGTCCGGGTTGCTGATTGCAGCGCAGACCTTTGGCAAGAGAAAGGATTCGGACTGAACTATTCCATGTATTGATTTAGAGCTGAACGACTCGGTTGATTACAATGAAGAATGGATGGGATCGGAATGACCAGCCAACTATTTGTACGAGAGAATATTATTCATCCGGGGAAATGCCGGGTTGATTCGGTGAGAATTCGTTATGAGCAACTCAATCAATGTCATAAAAGGAGATATCACGGCAGCAACCACAGATGCGATAGTCAATGCCGCCAATCCAGCCATGTTGGGAGGTGGGGGTGTTGACGGCGCGATCCACGCCGCTGCGGGTCCCGAACTATTGGAACATTGCCGTCAAGTTCCATCAATTGATGGCGTTCGCTGTCCGGTTGGCGAGGCTAGGATTACCCCGGCAGGTCGGCTTCGCGCCCGCTGGGTGATTCATACTGTCGGGCCACGTTATGACGTTGATCCTGAACCCGAGAAACTGCTTGAAGCGGCCTATCGCAGCTCGCTCACTTTGGCACAGAGCCATAATTGCGAATCGATTGCTTTCCCTGCGATATCCTGTGGTGTCTTCCGTTTCCCTCACGCGAAAGCAGCCGAGATTTCCTTGGCAGTCTGTGGGGAGGCAGGTTGGGGCGAGATGGACATTACGTTTTGTCTTTTTTCAGCGGACATGGTGGAAATCTGGAAACGGGCTTACTCACGTAACATGTGATCAATCAACTGTAAAATCATGGTTCCCTGCTGCCTCATGATGAATGTTGAATGAGGGAGCACTCTCAAATATCACAATTCAATTCCTTGATGAGCGATTGAACCAAAGTGGTTTTCCAAACTGAATTACTCCCATCGCAAAGTTAACTGGAGTGTCAATCAGAACCACACTGTGAATAGTTTGGTTGAATTTCTGGTCGAGATCATCCTTGTGCGGAAATGTGATACAGAATCAGGACAATTAGGAATGTTATTCCTAATTGGTTCGACTAATCCGGAACATAGCTCCGAATTGGTTCAACTAATCGGGAATATGTATCCCAATTGGTACGAGAGAAAACTCAGATCTTCGCAACCGTACTGTCAGACGACTTTTCTTTTGGGGCTCGTAAAACCGGCAAGACTACCCTTCTCAGAGAGCGACATCCTAACTATGTCAATATTGACTTATTCGATGGCGATGTCATGTAACGATTACTATCACGGCCGAGAGTGTCTGGAAAAATCCGCGGTTCTTGGTGAAGTTGCTCGCGCAAATCATCGAATTGGTAGATTACAATTGAAACACGTTTGTTGACCAAACAGCATCGAACCAGACCGTGCAAACTGAGATGCCATATTCGTCTAAAAATTCAAAAAATAGCAGACAACCAATCTCAACGAGAACAACGCAAGAGTGGTACGAGGTCAATGCAGACTTTTTCGCGCAAGAGTGTGAACAGATTCAGTTCGAAGCCATTCATTCAAGTTTCCTCAAGCACCTGCCACAGCAACGTTGCGAAATTCTAGAAATCGGATCGGGTACAGGTCGAGATGCTTCAGGACTGGCCAATCTTGGACACGCGGTGGTTGCCGTCGAACCGTCTAACGAACTGCGTACGCGTGCCCAATCACGCCATACACAATCCGATATTCGCTGGATTGACGACAAATTACCGAAACTGGATCAAGTCATTCAACTGGGCGAAAGATATGATGTGATATTCCTGAGCGCGGTGTGGATGCATTTGGCACCTTTCGAACGAAAACCTGCATTCGGGCGGATTGTCAGTCTGCTCAAACCTGGAGGTTTGGTCTACATCACACTTCGGCACGGACCATTTGATGAAATTGAGGGTTTCTGGGATATTCCCGGTGACGAAGTAGCGGCACTCGCCAGAGAATCCGATTTTGTTCAACTTGAACAGGTTCACGAAGGCGACCATCTGGGTCGCTGCGATATTAGCTGGACTCGAATGACGTTTGTTTCACGAACCTGATGAATTCGTCGTTTGATTTTACGCGTTCGCAATCAGTTTTCTGAATGGTGGAATTGCTTTTAGGTACTGAGCATCCAGTATAAATGTTCGGCGACGGTTACTTCCGGATAACTTCACAGTGCAGAGCGTCATAGGGTATGAGAACCCAGCGTATTGGTTCAAATGCAGATAAGTTATGTTTACTGTAGCGCCAAATAAACTGAGTCAGATATGATTGCTCAATCCGAACAACTGCTGCGAGGCTTCGGTACCACCAGTTCACTGCTACAGGCCGTGTTCAATATATTCGCCATTGGTGCCTGACAGACGCCCAGCAGATGACTCTGTTGGGACTCAGCGACGGGAATATTCTTAATGACTGGAAGAACCAGCCAGCAAATGCAGAGTTGACCTTGGATGATCTGGAAAGAGCCAGTTACATTCTTGGAATCTATAGATCCCTGCAAATCCTTTTTCCCGACCCATCGCTGGCTGATCAGTGGCTGTCCATGCCCAACGACAATCCACTGTTCAATGGTACGGCACCGCAGTATCGGTTATTGGCTGGGTATGTGACGGACCTTGCCGTGATCAAAGGCTTCCTTGATGCTGAGCGAATTGGCTGCTAATTTCGACCTTGAACAATGTTCGGAATTTAGGTCAATTTGGGTAATCGTTGGTTCCATACTCAACTCGGCAATCACATGATTATTTGTCTTTATCCGATGCATTCGAATTCCATCGGCCAATCCAATATCCGGATAATTGCTCGGATACCCAAATATATTCATAAATATACATTTATCATACTTATTTCAATATAATCAGGACATGGCTTCATTGAAACAATACAGTGACGATTTGCTTTCCCGGGGGAAGGCATACTTTACTCGCGAGGAAGTGTTGGAACGACTCGACCTGAGCCCACAAGCATTCATCGCTTCCGCCAACCGACTGAAACAGAAAAGACAGCTCGCCTGTCCGTACCGCGGATTCTATCTTATCCTGCGTCCTGAGGACAGATTCACCGGTGCTCCGGAGCCGGAGAGCTGGATTGATCCCCTGATGCGATATCTGGGTCTTGAGTATCGTATTTCCCTGCTGCAGGCAGCAGCTTTCCATGGTGCCACCCATCAGGCCGCGATGGTGTTCCAGGTTATCGCGCCGAGACAGTTGCGCGAAATCCAAGTCGGTCGATTCCGAATCCAGTTTGTCTACCAGACTGCCTCAATCTTTTCAAAAACCAACAATCCTGACTGGCTGGTGCTCAGGAAAAGCCGGTCGGGATTTGCCAATACAGCGGGTGTGGAACTCACCTTGCTCGACTGCAGTCGATACTTCCACAAGGCCGGCGGAATCAATGGCGTAGCCCAGATTGCGAAAGATGTCGGTGCGAAAGCCAGTTCGACAAAACTGACGAAGGCTGCCAAGGCATACGAAAACTCTTCAGTGCGGCGGCTCGGTTATCTGCTGGAACATGTCGGCCACAATCGTCAGTCGGAAGCTCTGGCTAAATTTACCAAACGAGCAAAATCCATAAAGCAGTTGGACCCCTCAGCCAGGACATTGTCTGATGCCTTTACCGAAAGTCATCCAAAAAACAACAAATGGATGCTTGAGGTCAATCAAGTCGTGGAGCTTGACTATTGATCCCGCTGGACTATATTCAGGAGTGGCGCAGTCAGGCACCCTGGCTCGATATGAGACAAGTCGAGCAGGACCTGATTATCTCGCGTACTTTGTGTGACCTGTTCAACTCAGAATATCTATATGGCAAATTCGCATTCCGAGGCGGCACCGCTATCCACAAACTGCTGTTGCAGCAACCATTGCGATATTCGGAAGACATCGACCTGGTACAGACAAAACCCGAACCCATCGGCAATGCTATCGATACCATCCGCGATGTATTGAAGTGGCTGGGCAATTGCAGAACGAGACAAACCAGGCATTCGACTCACCTGGAGTTTAGGTATGACCCGGAAACAGATTCCGATTCAACACTTAAAGTCAAGGTTGAAATCAATACACGAGAGCACAAGAGCCTGTATGGGATAAAGAGCTACCCATTTGAGTTGAACAGCAGCTGGTATCAGGCGAAATCGGAAATCTTATCTTTTGAACCCGAAGAGTTATTCGGGACAAAACTCAGGGCGCTGCTACAACGAAACAAGAATCGCGACTTGTTTGACCTATATGAAGGAGTCAGGCAGTGCAGGATGGATTCTCAAAAGCTTATCTCCTGCTTGGAATACTACCTGGCGATGGACGATATGACGATAGTGCGAGCGGACGCGGAACAGCGCATGCTCAAAAAGTTGCAGGGAAGCCTGACAGACGATATCGCACCTTTGCTGCCATTCGAAGTCAGATTTGATGACGGTGTTGCAGTTGACGCGTTCAATCTGGTGTGGAGAGAGCTGATATCGCGTATCCGCGGTACCCCGTGGAAGTTGTCCGAGCGCATCATAGTCGAATTGCGCAGCAGCAGATTCCCCAATTTACTGAAAGAGAATTCCCATTTTCAAACCACCTAATACCAATGTACACACAATGTAATTATGGAACTTCGTTGTATCGGAATATAGAAGTTGAAGTATTTACAAAGTAGATTTAACTGGTAACGAGGAAAAAGTAATGAAACGTCAATATTTCCGATACTATTTGTACGGCGAGAATTCGGATTGGCAAGCGATTTGCACAGATTTAGATATTGCTGTCCAAGGTGTTTCGTTGGAAGAATCTAAATCACTACTCACGGAAGCCGTTGCAGGTTACCTTGAATTTCTTCTGGATGAGTCAGCGGTTGATCGGAAGCGATTGTTAAACCGAAAAGCTCCACTTTGGTTGCGTAGTGAATTTCATTTGAGATATGTGTTGCATCGCCTCGGATTCGAAAAATACTCTCGAATCAGAATATCTCGTGAAGTCATTTCCCCACATAACTCTTTTTGATGTGACCTATACGAAAGTTGACAGCAGGTTTCTTGTATTCTTCAACTTCCAGAAGTTCAATAGTAGGGATAAAAAAATAGCCGCCAAGGTTGCGCATTGTGAAGAGGCGTGACTGCTGTGTTGATATCTAATTTACCTGAATTGGACTTCAAAATCAAGTAATTGTTCCAGGTCAGTATGTGGAAATTACTGTAAAGTAGATTTACATTAACAGAATTTGATGGTACAGACAAAATCAATGAAGCCAGAAAAAACTGTCTTAATTATGATTTTTCAATTGGCTTAATAATGCTGTGATTGAAATTAAGTTTGAAGAGGCAAATCTGTTTGATATTGGTGTTCTACCTTGTTGTAAGTTTTATTGACTTTTAATAAGATGACGCTGTATAAACGTCCTTAGGACGTTTATACAGCGTCTTTACTTTTATCTTTAGTTGGTAACAGCATGCCCAAGTCGAGAGAACTGACTCGTACAGGAAAATTTCTTGAAAGTCAATTGATTGCGGAAGCGCGACCAATAATCACACATTACGAATTTTTTCTATTGCTACAAAGGATGTATCGAGAAGGTGGGAGTCTATATTTACAGCACACAACAGCGACCAAGGAAGATCACATCAGGTATCTTCGATACCTGTATAAAGCGGGTGTAGTCAAATACGATAGAGACTATGGAAACCGAATAATCCGCGTCATTGATATTCCAGAACAATCGCCCGATGAGGTGGTTTGTCTGGCTGACCCGCTCTGCTATGTTTCGCACCTATCAGCCATGCACGTATGGGGATTGACTGATCGGTCTTCTTATGCACTTATCTGTACGCGACCTGACCGGAAAAGCTCGGTTGTCAAGTTGTCGCAAATTATGTCCGATCATTCGGACCCTTTGCCCCCAGAACAATTCCGTCTTTTTTATATCGGACACCCCGAAGTAGTTCGCGGTCGGCAGGTCCGAATATTTGAAAGCAGGAAATCCGGAACTTACGTAAATTTGAGTGATACTGCAATTCGAATTGCAACGATAGGTCAAACCTTTCTCGACATGTTACAGCAACCCCAACTTTGTGGTGGGATGCCACACATTCTGGGTATCTTTGATGAGCACGGTGAGTTTTGGCTCAATGAAATTGTCTCTTCTGTAGACTCTTCGGACAGTAACCTTGTAAAAAGTCGAGCTGGTTACATACTTGAAGAGCGACTAGGCATGAGACATGAGAAAATTGAAATGTGGAAGAACTCAGTCCAGCGAGGGGGAAGTCGAAAGCTGGACCCGACTAAAAGATACGTTTCTGTGCATTCTGAGACTTGGTGCATTTCACTGAATGTCTAAGCCGAATATTAAGGTTGACATCCAAACATGGATTAGAAGAGCTGAGGCCGATAGGTTAACCTTTAGGCAGCGTCAGGTGACCAATATTGTGCTAACCGCCATCGCAAGTACACCGAAGCTAAAAGAAAATCTGTTTCTAAAGGGCGGTATTCTAATGGGGCTAGTGTACGATAGCCCTCGCCAAACCAGTGATATCGATTTTTCCGTTGGAGATGGTGTTCCAGTGGAAAGTTCATCCGATCAATTTACGAATCTACTGAATTCCGCTTTACCTCGTGCGGCAGCAAAAATCGGCTATGCTGACATTGTTGTTCGTGTTCAAACTATAAAGAGACTGCCGCAGAGTAGGTTTCCTAATGCCAGCTTTCCAGCTTTGAAGTTAACAATCGCGTACGCGAACCGTGGTAGCGGACAAGAAAAACAATTCCACGCGGGCCAGGCAAGCAATACCATCTTACTCGATTTGTCTTTCAATGAGACTATAAGCAAACCTCAAGTCCTGGGGATCAGCGGGGGAGAAGAATTGGAAGCTTACTCCTTAACCGATCTAGTCGCAGAGAAATATCGTGCGTTACATCAACAGGAAATACGCAATCGCTATAGGTCCCAAGATGTCTATGATTTAGATTTCCTGATACAAAGGCGTAACTTCAACGACGAAGAAAAAACAAAGATCCTGACAGCACTGATAGAAAAATGCAGGTCGCGTGATATTAACGCAGTTCCAAACTCCATTGATAATTCTGAGATAAGAATTCGGGCGCAATCTGAATGGGAAACACTTAAACTGGAAATTGGGGAAGTGCCTGACTTTGATGTCTGTTTTGAGTGTATCGCCAATTTTTATAAACAACTGCCTTGGTCAAAGTTGTCATAAAGAATTTTTGTCAGTTATTCCGAACTTGGTTTGCTGTCGCCAAGTTTATATGCCTCGATACTAGCGACTACCTATTCTCAATCGAGGTAATTCCACTACTTTCAATCGCATTACCGGACAGATAATGTGTTTAGATTCGGAAAAATTTTCTTTGTTACGGTTTAGTTCTCGATGTGATTGGGCCGTGTTTCATTCGGTGCTGTTCGAGTTCGTGATATAGACTGACTGATTTTGCTCTGGGTTTTATCCGATAAAGTTGCCCTTAGGTGCTTTTTACCTAGTCGTTACTGAGTCTGAGTGAATTCAGTTCATCCAATTTGTTGTAGGTATCTCGTTGAGTTTCAGTCCGAACTTCGCTGGACTAGACTCTCGGTATAAAATATGTTGACTTATGGTAAAAAATGCTGTATAAACGTCCTTAGGACGTTTATACAGCATTGAATATCGAAATATTGCGGCAAATACCAAGATTCTGTAATCCAGATTATGGCAAAAAGCCTTTGGAATTTGTAGAGACTTCGGAGCCTTACAGTAGCTGTTGAGTTTTCATTCCTGGATTTGCAGAGTAACTTTTTGTACTCTGCGTGCTAATTTGTTCGTTAGTCAGTGAAAAATCAAGGTCAATCTTCTTCTGATCTGATTTTTTGCGCACGGGCATGTAGATATTCGACAAATCGATTGAGTTCTGCGCGATCGTGCTCTGATAAATTTGCTATCGCACGTTCGAAGCGTGCACTTTCTTTCGGGGTTCCTGCCTCAGTCGGCATTTCATCCGTGAAGTATGAAACTGGATGTTTGTAGAGATTAGCAATTTTTTTCAATTCAAGTGCATCAATTTTTCGTCGACCGCACTCGATTTGCGACAACGCTGTACGAGGGATTCCTACATGGCGAGCTACAACTTCCTGTGAGAGGTTAATGTATCGCCGCACGTCGCGTAAGCGCATACCCAATTTGACCCGATCAAAATCGCCTTCTTCGGAAATACGTTCTGTTGATTTCTTGTGTGCTCTGTTCATATCGATAGTTGTTCAGCATTCTCCTGCCATATCATGGAATTGTTTAAGACTTTCGTACCCGCTGATTACACTCTTCGAATCCGGAATTGTGCTTCCCACGGTAGTCCGAAGCAACATGAAAGTTGTGCGGTAGCCAGAGAATTGGAGGCGGTTATTGGATGCATGGACATATCAGGGGTCTCTGCTCAATTTCGATAGGGTACTGACCTACCGAAAAGAAATCTATCGGTGGTTGATTAAATCTGATCGACCGAAAAATGATGTGCGTTCACTGTTTTTTGTTCCATAATGTTCGTTTATCGAACAATATATCAAAATATATGTTCGATTTTACTACAATTTATGAGAGTCAATTTTTTTTACAAAACAATCCGACATCCGCCCGTGAAACAGATTGAGAGACATTTGAAAACCAGGATACTGGAATATCAGCAAGTATTTCCTGCAGTGTTTGTCAACGGTCCCAGACAAGCAGGCAAGCGTACTTTGGTCCGGCATCTGATGGAGAACGACTGGCCAGCCGACTATGTCACCTTCAATGAGGCGACTATGCTCGATGCTGCGGAGGGGAATCCTAGAAGTTTCTTACGTGCTTATGAACGAAATTTGGTCCTCAATGAATTTCAAATGGCTCCGAGTCTGTTCAGGATGCTCAAGATTCTGATTGACGAAACTAGATTTCACGATAGGACCAGAGCCGACGGTCGTTACTTGCTAACCGGACCGACGCACCTTATCATGCTGCCCGAGCTTGCAGATGCGATGGTAGGTAGAATGGGTACACTGACCCTCTACCCCTTGTCCGCGCTGGAAATAGCGCAAGGCAGAGGGGACTTTTTGACAAGGTTGCTGGAAGACGAATTCGAGCCTGAAACCGTTGAGAGAAAGTACAAGATTTCCGACATCATGAGTCGTGCCACGTACCCGGAGATTACAGATAAGCCGGAGGCCGAGCGCAGTCAATGGTTTGAGGCGTATATCACATCCGTTCTGCAACGAGATGTTCGACAAATCTATGATGTTGCCAAACTTGATGTATTGCCAAATCTAGTTGCGGTGCTGGCAGCACGAGCCGGGGGACTGATTGACGAGATAGATGTTGCACGGACAATCGGACAAAATCAGGAAACGGCGGAAAACCACCGAATCCTTCTGCAAATGATTTTCCTAACCCTTGATGTACGCTCTTGGTTTAGAAATGTCGGCAAGCGTCTGGTCAAAGCCCCTAAGGGCTACTTCATTGATACCTCGCTGCTGTGCCATCTGCAGCAAATCGATATGGCCAATGCGGAACTGCGGGATCCTCACGTCTTTGGAAAAGTGTTTGAGAATTTCGTCGTCAGTGAGCTGTTGAAACAGCTGTCATTTTCGAAAAGCCGGGTACAGATTCAACATTTCAGAACAAGCGACAACAAAAAAGTAGATATTGTATTGGAGCAGCCGAACGGGAAACTGGCAGGTATCGAGATCAAAAATAAAGACACTGTCGCGGCATCAGATTTCATCGGACTCAATGAGTTGCGTAGATTAGCCAAAGGAGATTTTATCTGCGGCATCGTGCTGTATCGAGGCAGTAAAGCGGTTCGGTTTGGTGACAGTTTGTGGGCAATTCCAGTGGATTTTCTGTGGGCTTGAGGTTTGAGGGGGTTCTTTGACAAGGAACGTACTTGTTGAGAAGTGATTTACAGCGAGATTCTTAGCTTAGAGTTTTTACTGTGGATGCACTTTTGCTTGAGAGCTGAGTGCTGGGAAACGGCGTACTCAGTTTAATGAGCGGCTACTGCAAACTTAAAACTGCCTCCGATTTAGACACTGGTATGTGTACGGAAGCCGTCATCAGCATTTTACCGCAAGCTACTCACCTCTACCGCACCGGCAATCAACTCCAGAGATGACGAGATTGGTTACAGCATTTAGGCTGTGAAATCAAATTTCTTGCGACGGCACTCCCAAAACGAAACCCAGTTCATATGCGCTGATTTCGTTTATGTTTGAAAGATGCCGTTTCAATGCAACACGACCAACGCGCAAACGATCCGCCAATAATTCAATACTACGCTTCAAGTCTATATCATTGTCCGCTTCTGGTCTTCGTGTTCGATACGGTGGCATTAACAACATTGCCGCGAAAGCGTTTGCTCTCTGTTCCACCGAAGGTGATGCCCACGGTGTACTACTGTGCGCCAAAGGTCGAGCTCTGCATTGATCGAACAGAATGTGGCAAAACTCGTGGGCTAAGGTAAATCGTCGCCCTTTGAAATTGTTAATTGGGTTGTCGATATTTACTAGTGTCGAAACTTATATGTAGTGTCACTGCTGTCCCAACGTTTGAATTGAAAACTCCTGTAACATGTTGATAATGCTAACATATATGCCTGATTTGGGGTGTCAGAGGTTTGAATACCCCAGAAGATGGTTCCGACTCCCCGATTCTCGGGTCATTTCAACAATCACAGGCATTATCGACATGAATCATGGCAACCTCGTGTTCTCTCAACTGATGGATTTTATACCATGGCATACGATGCGGCGCTGTATCAGGCGCTACCGCGGTGACCATAAGGTCAAATCGTTTCGCTGTACCCAGCAGTACCGTTGCATGGCATTCGCACAGCTGACCTACCGCGAGAGTCTGCGCGACATCGAGACCTGTCTGCGGGCGCAGTCCGGCAAGCTCGCTCACATGGGCATCCAGAACGGTGTGTCCCGAAACACCCTGGCGAACGCCAACAAGCGACGCGACTGGCGAATCTATTCGGACTTCACCCAGCGACTGATCCATTCGGCACGGCAACTGTATCATGACGACGAATGGAACCCGAATCCCGATGCCACCGTGTATGCCTGCAGCATTTGCACAAGGATTACCGGGAGGTATGCACGCCCTGATGCAGTTATATATACCGATGGATACAGAAGGAAAATGGTGGCATGACAGTTCCTTACTGATTAAAACATTTGCAAGATGCAACCGAATATTCCACAGTTTTTGATATTGTGTGTGTAGGATTTGAACCAGGACAGTGTGCTTTAATAAAATCATGTATACTTAAAACTGTGAATCTGTGTTATTGTAATGAGAAATATCACCGTAACAGTAGACGATAGAACACATCGCGCTGCTCGTATCCGGGCTGCTGAGCTGGATACCTCAGTATCGGCATTGGTGCGCGACTATCTAAGCACCCTAGTTGATGATCAAGGAAAAAAGATGGAACTGAGTGGAAAAGTCAGCAAGAAGACAAGAGTCGAAAATCGTGAAAGAAAGTTGAGGGAAGCTATCGAGAACATTCGTTTATCGTCTCCGGAATTCAGTGCCGCAGACAATCTTTCGCGCGACGCTCTCTACGACCGGGCCGGAACTGACCCTGGTTCATTTTACTCGGGCCAGATAGCCAAAAACGATAATCTGTAGCGTAATCAGCGTAGATTGCCCAATGCGTTTCATCGATACAAACATCCTAATCTACGCAATCAGCCCCAATCCCACCGAAGCCGCAAAACAGGACATTGCTCTGGAAATTCTGATCGCGGATGAGTTGAACGTATCAGTCCAGGTTCTCCAGGAATTTTATTACCAAACAACCCGTTCGAGTCGGCGAGATGCTATCTCACACAACAGTGCCTTGGCATTCATTGAAAGCATCGGACACATTCGTGTGCAGGATGTAACTTTCGAAGTTTTTCGACAAGGTGTATCGATCAGCCAGCGCTTCAACATATCCTATTGGGACGGTGCCATACTCGCCGCTGCCAAGGTTGCTGGCTGTATTGAAGTTTATTCGGAAGATTTGAATCATGAGCAAGACTACGGTGGAATTCTTGTGATAAATCCGTTTGTGTGATCAGCCGGAAAATAATTTTGGAAATCCTCCGACCCAGGATTGACTGATGCCGGAATCGCTGTTGACTATGCTGTAGCATTGCTGATCGGGTAGTTTCCATGAAAGTTCGCTCCGAATATTCAAATTCATTCGGTCTAAGCCTGTAGTCTCGCTTGTTGCCATATTGGTCTTTTCTCGTGTGGACGGCAACCATATTCGAAGTTGATACGACCATCTGGAATTCGGACATCAGTACGAACTGAATCTGTCGGATTCGGGTGATCAGAAATAAATATTATTATTCACATCGTGAATAATTAACACAAATGCTGGTTCTCCGATCGATGAATCAGGACACGCCGCAAACGAGCTATCTTCCGAGGTCGATCACGTCCATGGTCAAGTTGCATCTGTCGACGATGCCGGTAGTCGTGCTGTCGGGAGCGAGACAGACCGGCAAAAGTACACTGGCCGAATTCATCGGGGAAGAAAGCAGGTAATTCCATACCCTTGACGACTTTGAAACTCTCAATACAGCCAACCGCGATCCGCAGGCGTTGATTGGCGGAACCGCGCCGGTTACACTGGATGAAATTCAAAAGGCTTCGAAACTGCTGACCGACATCAAGCTTGAGGTCGGTAGAAACAGACAGGCGGGATGGTTCATTCTGACCGGTTCAACACATCTTCTGCTGATGGAGAAAGTCTCAGAATCGCTTGCAGGAAGAGCCAGCTATCTGAATTTGTGGCCGATGACCCGACGGGAACAAATGGGTATGGGTCGCTGCGGAATCTGGGACAGGCTGATCGACAATAAAAAAGAAGATTGGTTGGGTGTTTTGAACGAATTCGAATCGCAACCGGAAGATTGGCGGGAACTGGCGCGGCGGGGTGGGTTTCCAGACCCTGCAACTCGATTTTCTTCTGATATGCAACGCCTGGTCTGGTTCGGGGCATACGAACGAACTTACCTTGATCGAGACCTGCAGCAGTTGTCAGCAGTCGCGTCCCTGGCGGACTTTTCGAAGCTCGTGAGGATTGTCTGCCAGCGCCTGGGTGGTATTCTGAATCAGACGAGTCTGGCCGGACAGACCGCGATCTCGCAGCCTACGGTGTATCGATACCTTAACCTGCTTGAAGCGTCCTGCCTGTTGATTCGCCTGCAACCGTTTTTCATAAATCGAACAAAGCGACTCATCAAGTCTCCGAAGCTTTATTTCTGCGATACCGGACTTGCCCTGAACATTTCGGATCAGAAAGAGCCATCCGGCGCTCACCTGGAAAATCTAATTCTGCACGATATCCTGGTATGGAAGGACAGTCAGGTCCGAAAGGCGGGAGTCTACTACTGGCGGACAACAATCGGAGAGGAAATTGAATTTGTGATCGAATCGAACGAACGGATTCTTCCGATTGAGGTCAAGGCGGGCAGAAGGCCGCACATTGGAGATGCGGCAAAACTGCGCACTTTCCTGAAGGAATATGAAGATTTGGCACCGGCAGGCCTGTTGCTGCATACTGGAAACGAAACGAAATGGCTTGCACCGAATGTATTGTCGGTTCCCTGGTGGCGGGTCATTTGAATTCTCATGAAGAAATACATAGTTTGTCCCCAAATCCATTGACTGACAATCTATACATCAGGTGTGTCTACAAATCTGGGTACACTCTACCCTGACTTTCACTTCCATCCCGGACTTTCTTACCTGATCTTGGAGAATACTCCTTTCGTCCACCTCACAGCAAACTATCTCCATCAGGTGATCTGTCGGCAAGAACACAATCTGTTGCTTAACTTCTTCAGTTTGTGCCAGCCGGAAAAATGGGATTGGCATTGATGTACAGAAATTAAATTGCCATCCCGAACCCAGAAATAAAGTCGGTTTTCATAAAAAAGTGTGATAACAATTTGTTGTACAGACTCGCTCCTGCAATAAACAACCCAAGGGGTCAGGAAGTTTTTTCGAATAAAGAGAGGTAAGCGGCCGAGTTATTTGAAGAGATCTCTATCCAAACCAGATTGCCGAATAATTGACGACAACACACCTGGTTTAACGTCCTTACCTTTGCCATGGAAAGGAACTGGCACCACTCTGCGTTGACCGTTAACAATACCAATAAATTTGCGATGACCGCTTTTACCCTGTTTTTTCTCAAATCCGTTTCTCAACAAAATACGTTCAACCTCTAAGTAATTCATACTGGATTGTAGAGGTGATTGTCGACTTGTGTAGTAATTTTTACAATCCGACTCATTCTGCTCAATAGATATCGCGAATGTAGCAGAACTCTCAGACGCAAAGGGGATTTGCGATTGAGCAGTCTCTTTCTGTCCTGGGGAGAATAATTTTCGATTTCTTCCAAATAATCCTCGACCGCATCCCGCAACAACGTATTCACTTCTTTAAGTGACGATCCCTGAGTTGCAATGTCAAATGTCGTGCAAATACCTTCCCAGTCATCATCACTGCCCCACACGTAACTCCTTACGGTGATGATATTACTATACATGAAACTCCTCCCTTACCGGTTGCTGCGAATCAACATTGGCATGCAAGTACATCATATCATAGTGCAAAACCATGTATGGTGTACCGATCGGTTTTTTAATGGACAGCGTTTCTACACGTTCGCCGGATAGGCTTTGCATTCTGTAAATTCCACATTCGCGGATTGCAAATGTATCTGCTTGGCATTGTTGTTTTTTAAATTACCTTGATGCTGTAATCGATTCAGGGCAAATACGAACGTAAAATGGAGATTTCTGGTCGAGATCAGTTATACAGAGGTACTCGGCGAATCCAATAACGTTGCAACTATCGATTGCTGTTCTCTGGGAGCCTGTCGCGTCCGTGAAGCCAACGACCAACATTTCACCTTCCCTGAGGCGGATACGGCGATGACCGCATCCCACTGCCAACAGGCTCTCGAACATGTCAAGTGTAAGCTGACCTTTGTTACTGGTACTTACGACGGGGTACCAAGGTGCATAATACAGTCGCTCACCATCCCATACATTGGCACGGTCACGTTTCTGTCGTGGCAATTGAGGAGGAACACGTATCTCAACATCATGAAGGTACTCCGCATTCGTTCCCATCGCATGGATGATGGCCTGCCCGTCAGCCAGTAGAATCGCTCCATCCTGCTGATCCTGAATCCGGCATTGCCACGCGACAAATTCCGCTTCAGGATGATCCGTGTGCAGAGGAACCGCTCCACGACCGGCGAGGTATGTGCCAGCTCCATTACGTTGCCTTACTTGGGTTGCCTCAACGATATTGCCAAGTTGAATCAGGAGGTCTCGAATGGTATTCTTTTCGGCAGTGAATCTGGCAAGTCCTTCGCTGCCAAGCATCGCCACCAGGTCAATCTGAGTTGCACTTATACGATCGTGTGTGATTCAAGAAACTTTGAGCTCGGATATGGACTTGCAGGCATGCCAGCATCGATCCTGACAGTCGTGCCAGCAGTTGGTTTCCCCTCCGGTTTCCGCAACATAGGGTTCTCCGTAGACTTGAAGATTACAAACGACTACACCGGCTTGTTTTCTGCTCAGCAAGAAAAGGATTTTACGAAGTTCAAGTTGTACTTTCCGTTATCCGAGATTGTTTCCGTTCGGAATTACATTCCAATCGACGACCTGGGTTTACAGCATGAAAAAGCGTGAGAATACAAAGTTGAATTCTATTCTGAAGTTTCGGAGTTCATAATTCACCCGAACTTTACATTAAATTATTCGTTAACATTATTCTTGTCTATCGCGTTGCAGGTGTTTATTGACCAGATACGCGGTAAACGATGCGAACGCACCGAACATGAACATAGCTTCATCCGGTCCGGCATCGGCAGCATCTCGATCGAGTAAGGAGTGTCGGATGCCTTGTTCATCACTGGTATAGCCATACAACTGTTCAAACCCCTTCCTGAGTGTTGGATGCTTCAATATCCCCTCGTTTTTGAGTGTGTCCAGCGCAGGCTTCAGACTATTTCTTGATTTGGGACTTATATTGCGCGCAACGGATTCGACGGCATGAATGCTGTTTTGTATTGAATCGCCATATTCCTGTGAAATTATCCGTTGAGCAGCTTTTCTGAAATGCGCCTCCGCACCTACCATACCTCCGTCCCGAATTGCTTCAAGGGCATTTTTGGTCGCTTCACCGGTTTCATGGTTTATTCGGGGACAGACGGTGGGTGTTTCATTCAGGCAAGCTACGAAATAGGCGATTGAACAATTGTCGAATGCTTCTATCAGTTCGTCCTTCAAGATTTCAGTACATTGATCGTGTCGCAGGATGTATTCGACAAACGTAATGATCTCGTGATATTTACCGTCCAATACAATTCGTCTGGCAAATTCCCGGTCGGTTGAGGGGATGGGACTTGGAATGTGATTGTGTTGCTGTTGGTCAACATCAAATTGATATGATTCAATTATTTCAGGAAGCCCCTCCGTATTGACATATTTACCGGAGTGCCGAATTCGGTCGTCAATATCGGTTCTGATTGTACGCCATACCAGGTGCCTGAACATTTGTGGAACATGCTTCAGTCGCATGGGTTCGGGCAGCGGGGCTTCTCCTTCACGTTGCGAGAACGTCAATCTGCCAAATTCCTCGTTCATGTTGGTCACGGTTGGATGACAGTCAAGAATCCGGATTCGCGAGAATAAGGACTAGCGCTCTGAACTGGTTTGCCGCTGAAACATCCTGCAGGACCTTGTGTCTGTCCGTGCTTCCGGTACGGCATCAACCTGACTTCTGACAGTCCGAACTTTCCGCTCAAAATCTCACCATTTGCTGTGTCCACAAAAGCGCACCCAGTCCACATTTGCAGAGGGGGTATCCAATTACTTGGTATTGGGGTTATGTGTAGGCATTAGACTGATCGGTAAGAAGATGGAGAGTTGTTACAGCAACCAAATCAGTTGCCGCCTGCTGTTGAGCTATTGGGTCTGACGGCCAATCTAATATTTCTGCATGCCTGGGATGAGGATTGGGATTTGGCTTCAAAGTCAGATTTACGTCAATTACATCTTTCGCTTTGATGTCACCTCTCCCATGAAGTGTACGTGAACCGTTTTTCTGATTGATAGGATTTAGGACAAACACTTCTCCGATCCGCCAAATTTCGGAATCGGAAATTCCAGTAATTCGATAAACGGAGGTTTGTCCGTGTTTGTTTGGTATGAACGCTCTGAAATGAACCGAACGTTTTTCCTTTCCATAGTTTTTTCTACTCAGAAGAAACCGGGAAACTGTTTCTTCACCAGATATGTTTGCTGCTGGCTCAGGATCCGATTTGCGCAATTATTTTCAGCACCTCTTCGGGAATGGAATCATTGAAATATTCCGAACCGTTCTTTTTTCTATCCAACGAACCGAGAATGGATGCATAGATAACGATGTTTTTTCCACTCAGACTTACCGTCAGAATTCGAAATTTCCCGAAGTGCCACTGAAAACCGATATCGCCATTAGGTAATGGGGCGATATCAGGTTCCGGTATCCATATCGGCATGATTTCAATGAAGCGTACAGCCTCCCGCGCTGCATTTGCTTTCAGTGGTAATGCATCATAACCATCCCAGTTCGGAGTCGAGGATTCACGGATGACCTCAAGCACTTCCAGAAACATCTGAAAGCTTTTTGTCCAAGTAACAGAATTACTGGATTGTTCATTGTGGGTATTCTTCGGCACTTCCAATGCCTTAAAATTTTTACTTGAAACTGTATTTTCCATGTAAAAATAGGAAAAATCTGTCGTAGGAATCGCTGAAGTCGCTGTCATTCGAATAGTTCCGCGGTTTTATCAGTAATGCTATTGAAAAAAATCTTATTTTTGAAGTCTCTCAATCTATCAAGACAATCCCAGATTTCCATGTCGCCCGGCAGAAAATCCTGCTCTGTATAGACATCAATATCAAGGATGACCTGGGCTTGATTCTCAGCAATAGTATCAAATGCCTGGGTGACTATGGATGTGGCATTGACTGCTTCATCTTTTCCGACAATCTGATTATAGAATTTGTTTACGTCCTGTTTCAGATTGCGCGGAAACCGGGGGGCTGCTGTCAGGACATCTTTCCATACAATTGGAAAGGGAATTGGCATTAAATTGATATATCGAGTTGCCACTCTGGTTATCTTGCACGGTCTTGCGATTTTTCTGTAGCTTTCCCAGATATTTTCCGCCTCCTGTTTCAGCTGTTCCCAATTCTGATAGGGCTCCAATCGGCTGAAAGTAAATCCATTCAATCGGAACTGTATGACCTGTGCGTCATCAACAGAGGAATATCTGTAGCCTTGGATAGATTGCTGGTGGTCATGTACTACAGGCAGTTCGCTATCCAACCTAAATCCAAAACTACCTTGTCGCAAAACTGACTTGTTTGGGTAGTATTCGATTCCCAATTCACGCGAATCACGGTCAAATTCTACAACGGCCATCTGCTCGGGCAACACGACGCGAAAATCTATGATCGCTTCTTTTATCGGGGCGTTATTCAAGTGTCGTATTTTCGCCACAGTGTTCTGTCACCATAGTTGCATGTAGTGTACGGCTGAATAATACAGATGATATGGAAACCTCCCACCCTCGCTTTAGAATAATGAACAGAGATCAATCAACAGGAGGTGAGGGCTTCTCATGGTTACATACGATAACACATTATCGCGACACCAGTAACCATGGCGATTCTTAAGTTCAGATGTCATCACGATTCAAGTACGTGGTATTTGGTTAACTTTCACGCTCATAGTCAAATTCGTATACCCACCATCCGTATTTGTCAGGGTCCCCTCCACCGGGGTGAGCATGACATTCTCCGTGTAACTGATTTAAATTGCACGCCAATTGCCAAAGGTACTCCTTCTGTTGCGCGTCTTCTTTTGAACCTACAAATTCCTTTCGCCAGTTCGTCAATCCAACAACTTGGCGCTCCCAATCTTTCTTTCGATTCTCTGGGTCCGTCGTAATTCCGACCCTGCAAGGCATCATCAATTCTCCTAGATCATGTTGTTTGGGTTATTGTCAAGAACAGGCGATAAAGCAGATATATTCATCTGTGCGGATAGAAGTGTGTTGTCGGCATTTGTCAGGTAGTGGTGGACGCATTGGGACAGTCGTCACGAATCAGCCGACTTCACGGGATTACGGGTTGGTATTCGGGCGTCATCCCTGCCCAGGGGACAGGGATGACACGCAGGTTTCAGGCTATTTCTTCGGTGGATCATTGGTTCGTCCGCCACCGGAGGGATTCCCGGTTCTTGAAGGATAGCCTCCAGGGCCTTTGCCGCTGCCTCCACCTTTTGACTTATTACCCATATTCAATTCCTCTCGAATTCTGATAAGATGAAATGGAGTCATCCCACCCTCGCAGTTGGAATACTGAACTAAGATTAGCCAGCGAGAGGTGGAAGTTCTTATGCAGGCGACAACGATGACACAACCTTTGGATTGAATTTGGAAAAGGATGTGTTTTGTTACATTGAGCTGAAGCGGGACATGCCGGTGGTGGGGGATATGGTCAAAAGTGTCGCGTGACGGGGATCGGAAAAAAGCGGCGTATCCGGTTGAATGCAGATATGCAGGTTTTGCAAACAGCAAGAGCGGTACGCCGCTATGGATAGGGATGACTGTTATTTCCCGTGTTTTATGTTGCGCGCAACATAAAAAGTAAGATTCAACACGCCGCACAAGGTGGCGTGAATTCTACCGCACACCATCGCACCCGTCCATCAAGTCGATCAGCTCATCTCTGTTGAAGCGCTCGCGAGCCCATCCCCGCAAGGTTGGGGTATACAATCTGTCCAACTGGAAAGCATCGCGCTCGTGTTTGGGTATACTCGCCAAGTACTCTGGTATGTCCGATGTGTCGGGGTCGTAGTAGAACCTGCCCAATTCAGGCATTCCTTTTTCCGGCCAATGACTCCCGTCCCGCTTGAGCAGCGTGACAAGCCAGGAGTCGGTTCGGCGGGTTTCCACGAGAAAGATTTCGTCCGGTGCGTTCGTATTTTGAGCCAACACAGATGGAAGCAGACTGCCTCGGAATTCAAAACTAGTAAGCGCACGGTCGCTGCTCTCAAGTACCAGTACGGTTCTCGCACCTTCCATCTTGCATTCCTGTAGCTTGGGACATTTTTTCAAAAAGGTCTGACACAGACTTTTTACCCGCAGGTCTTCCGGATAATTCGGTGGAATAAATCGAAACGAAAGTATGCCCGGATCTCGTCCTGCCACCAACACGGCTGGCCAGTAAAAAAGTTCGAATTCGCGATCGAATCCATCTGGTATTCCACGGACTCGATCACTTGCCATATGGGGGTCGCATACGGGACAGAATTGGTCTGAGTTCCGTTCATTCAGAATTTTCACTTGATCATGCACCCATGTGATGAGTTTACCAAGAGTTCGGATTTTTTTGCGTCGTTTTTTAGGCATAGAAACATCAACCGGAAATTGCAATTCGAAATAAGCCAAGGTCGGAAATGGGTCTGGGATTTTTTCTTGAACAAAACGGATGATCTCATTCGCATTGACGAATTTTGAAATGTGATTCTCCTGCGATTCAATTCGAGTATGCTCGATCGCATACGCCTGCGGACCGAGCTTCAGGCGCAGGTCGACAGGTGGGTTCTCCCCTTCCTTGTCCGGACAACGGATATCTGCTCGCGTGTTGCGCGTCAGCTTTTCAAGTATTCTCACAACAGCGTCGTACGCTCTGCCCTCGTTATCTGGTAGAATCATGATTGATAAATTACTCCAACCAAATCTCGGATAGAATCAGTATTGTCTTGAAAAATACTTTTTTCATTGTGCGGAAAGATTGAACCCTCAATCATTGGCGTTTAGTTACGGAGACAGGAGTTGACACTCCCGCTGCCAATTAGAAATTCGACCACTGTCAGCCTCCGCTGTTCAGTATGACACAAAAGCGAGACCTGTCTCGCTTTCAAATTCATCGGCACTGGGTTACCGGTCACCGATCGTATTCGAGAACGAATTCGAGAGTCATTTCTCACTAGCATGCTGATAGGATCTGCATGTACGGTTTCTTAAAACTGGACTGGCGGTCTGATTCATACAAGGATATGGGGTACCCTTGTATGATTTCCTCCAATCTCACAATTCTGGGTACACTCTACCAGTCATCATCCTTAGCCAATTTCGATACTTTAGAAGCATTCTGGGCAACAATCGTAGCGTAGGCTTTCTCACACAACGATACAAATTGTTCGTTATAGAGCTCGAAGTTTTCGAGAACATCCCTTGCTACTGCTTCTGGAATTCTTGTTATAAAAACCCTTTGAAATAGAAAAAGTCTACCAAAGCCGAGAGCTCGTGCTCGCGTAGACATGCGTTTTATGCAGTTCCAATCTATTGAATCTTTATCCGACTGAATCAGTTCATTTCGAACCGCGCGAACCGATATTTCGGTATCGTCCCCGGAGTAGTTCGAAAAGTAAGTACGAGACAATCGACAAACATTTTCCTGATCTTTGACTCTTTCGAGCAGAATCACAGCAGTATACGACGAAAGTGTTGCAGTCGATTGAAACCAACTCTCTGGGATACCAGCGCTTCGTTCGTCTGCGGCTTCTGATAAAACGCTCACCAATTTCCATAGTTGACGCCAATCACGTGAGGATAGATTCTCAATAATCGGAGCAGTACTCGCATTCAGTGATGCAGTTGTGTCTGTCGCCGTCAACGGGAATTCGCCAGCAATTCTCATTTTAAACTGATCATCATGGGAAAATTTGCCGCCATTTCCGTCATTAAATAAAATAATACATAAAAACAACAGGTTAGGACTTGTACTTTGGATCGGTTTGTGGTATAACCACAGTCCGTGGATTTCACAGTCGACAATCTGATCAGCGAACTGCGGGCCATCTTCGAGACCCTGCCCGACCCCCGTACCGGCAAAAACTGCCGGTTCCGGTTCGCCGATATCGCGATGGCGGCTTTCAGCGCATTCTTCATGCAGTGTCCCTCGTTCCTGGACCACCAGCGCCGATTCCTGGAGGCACCCAACCGTCACGCCTGCCACACGCTGTTCGGTGTCGCGCGCATTCCCACCGACAACCACATCCGAGACAAACTCGACCACATCGACTGCCGGCTGCTGTATCCGGCGTTCGACATGGCACTGGGAAAACTGGTTGAATATCAGGCACTTGGCGACTTCACCCGGCTCGATGACCGCATCCTCATCGCCCTGGACGGCTCGCAGTTCCATCACTCGAACAAAATCCAGTGTCCGCAGTGCTCCACCACATACCATGAGAAATCCGACACCGTCTCGTATCATCATTCGGTGCTGTGCGCCACTCTGGTCGCCGACGGCCACAACCAGGTGGTGCCGCTGCGTCCGGAGTTCATCACCCCGCAGGACGGCGATGAAAAACAGGACTGTGAGACCAAGGCCGCCCACCGCTGGATCGAACATCATCTGCCACACTACCGACATCTGAGACCGGTCATCCTCGCCGATGACCTTCTCGCCCATCACCCGATCTGCCACAGAATCGTCGAGGCCGGCTGTGATTTCCTGTTCACTGCCAAACCCTCCTCCCACAAGACGCTCTACAGCTTCCTCGACGGACTGCAGCTGAACAGCCGGGTCACCCGTCCCCGACGACAGAAAGGTGCCGGACGCGAAACCCGAACCTACCGCTGGTGCCGGTGGCCGTTGCCGATCCGCGACACCGCTGACGCACTGCAGGTGTACTGGCTCTCGATGCAGATTCAGTACCGCGGGAAAACCACCTATGAGAACAGCTTCATCACCTCCATCGAACCCACCGAAGACAACATCGAGGCGCTGGCCAACGCCGCCCGGGCACGCTGGAAGATCGAGAACGAGTCGTTCAACATATTGAAAAACAACGGCTGTCACATGGAGCACAACTTCGGACACGGCACCGACGGACTGTCCAACCTGCTGCTGACCATGAACCTGATCGCGTTCGGCTTCCATACCGTGTGCGACCGGATCTGCACGCGGTGGCGACAGGCCCGAGACCGAATCTCCACCCGATACCGTTTCTTCAACACCCTGTGCATAATAAACTGCAATCTGAACACGAAATAAACAGTTAACTGAACACGGAATAAACCTTATCTGAACACGCAGTAAACTGAATCTGAACACGGAATAAACCTTATCTGAACGCGGAATAAACTGAATCCGAACGCGGATCGGAGGGGGTTTGAGGCATGGTTGATGTCAGGGCGATTTGAGGTTTCGCGGTCTTCGGCGTATCAATGGCGGATTTGATCTGTCAGCGGGACGCAGGAGGCGATCACGATGTCAAAGAGGAGAATCGCAATGGCAAGATTGCAACAGATATTGAGGATGCGGCATGAGTGCGGCTGGCCGATGCGCCGCATCGGTGAGGTGTCGGGGGTTTCGCTCGGCACGGTACATGCGGTGCTGGAGTCGGCGGCGGGTGCCGGGATCGGCTGGCCGCTGCCGGATGGGATGGATGAGGCGCGGCTGGCGCGGGTGCTGTATCCTTCGGCACCGGGTGGCGGCGAGGATGCGGACGGCGGTGTTGATTTCGCCTGGGTGCACGAGGAGAGCCGCGGCAAGGGAGTGACGCTGAAGCTGCTTTGGATCAAGCTGTGCGACGAGGGCTACCGGTACAGCTACCAGTATTTCTGCCGCTGCTACAAGGCGTGGGCGAAGGCCGGCCGGCGCACCATGCGCCAGCGTCACGATCCGGGCGACACGGTGTTCGCGGACTTCGCCGGCATGACGGTGGAGGTGGGCGTTCGCAGGGCGCAGGTGTTCGTGGCCGCGTTCGGGCTGTCGCACTATGCGTATGCCGAGGCGGTGTGGACACAGAACCTGCGCGACTGGCTGGGTTGTCACACCCGGATGCTGGAGTTTTGCATAATCTACAGTTATTGGGACGGCGAATCTACACAATTGGGACGGTGAATCTACGGTTATTGGGACGGCGAATCTACACAATTGGGACGCGGTCTGAACCTTGCCGGCGGCGACACCGGGGTGTTGCGGCGGTGATCTTTTTCGGCACGATATTGAACCGGTCGGCGGTTTGGTTTTCAATCGGGGGTTTTGTTTACAGGGCCCGGATTGCGGGAGGTGCCGACCATGTCCAGAAAGAGGACCGAGATGGGGAAGATTACCGAGATTCTAAGATTGCGTGGCGAGTGTGGCTGGTCGTACCAGCGCATCGGAGCCAGGCTGAACATCAGCAAGACGGCGGCGCATCGGCTGGCGGAGCGGGCGGAGGAGGCCGGCATCGGCTGGCCGTTGCCGGACGGTGTCGACGAGGACGGGCTGGCGCGTGTGGTGTATGGCGATCCACAGTCCGGCTGTGGGTCGCAGATTGATTTCGAGTGGGTGTCGCGCCAGATGGAGCGCAAGGGCGTGACCCTGAAGCTTTTGTGGACGGAGCTTTGCGATCAGGGCTATCCGTATGGCTATGCGTGGTTCTGCCGCTGCTGCCAGCAGTGGGAGAGCCGGACGCGGCGCACCATGCGGATGAGCTGGCGGCTGGGCGAGGCGGTGTTTGTGGACTACGCCGGGGCGACGGTCGGGGTGTGCGGACGCAAGGCGCAGATTTTTGTGGCGGCGCTGGGGGTGTCGCACTACATCCATGCCGAGGCGGGCTGGACGCAGAAGGTCGATGACTGGCTCGCGAGCTGCACCCGGATGTTCGAGCATTTCGGCGGTGCCACGCAGATGGTGGTGCCCGACAACCTGAAGTCGGCGGTGACCCGTCACCGGCGCTATGATCCGGAGCTGAACCCGAACTTCGGGCAGTGGTCGGATCACTACGGCACGGCGATCGTGCCGGCGCGTCCGGCCCGGCCGAGGGACAAGGCGATCGCGGAGAATGCGGTGCAGCAGGTGACGCGGTGGGTCATTGCGCCGCTTCGCGACCGTGAGTTCGGGTCGCTGTCGCAGCTCAACGGCGAGATCCGCCGGTTGCTGGTGAAGCTCAATGCACGACCGTTCTCGGAACGTCCCGGCTCGCGCACCGAGATGTTCGAGACCCGGGAGCGGGCGGCACTGCTGCCGTTGCCGCTGCTGCCGTATCGGCACATCGAGGTGCGTACCGCCACGGTCGGGTTCGACTACCATGTGAGTTTCCTCGGGCACTGGTACTCGGTGCCGCACCAGCATGTCGGCAGCCGGGTGCGGATACACAGCGACGGGCATACGGTTCAGGTCTACCGCGACCGTCAGCGCATTGCGATGCATGCCCGAAGTGAGGTGCGCGGCGGGCAGACCACCTGCCTCAGCCACATGCCGGCCAACCATGCGCATCGGGCGAAGTGGACTCCGCAGCGGGTGCGAAGCCATGCGTCGCGGATCGGACCGCACTGTTCGGCGTGGGTCGGTGGGCAGCTCGACGGCGCCCGTCACTTCCACCAGGTCAGCCGAAAGCTGGTGGCGGTTCTGGCACTGGCCTCGAAGTATGGAGAGCAGCGTCTCGACGGCGCCTGCGCCATCGCCGGACGCTACGATCTGTCACGCATGAGCGACCTCCGCCGGATCCTGGACAACGGCGCCGATCTGCAAAGCCGCAACCAGTGCGAGCTGACACTCGAGCTGGCGCAGGATCATGAGAACGTGCGCGGCGCGGCGGCGTTCGAGTGACCGGGAGGCGGACCGATGAGTGACAATATACTGACCGATCTTCGCCGGCTGTCGCTGGGCCCGATGGCCGAGGCGCTGCAGCATCAGATGCAGCAGCCCGGCACCTACGACGATCTTGCGTTCACCGAGCGGCTGTCGCTGCTGGTGGATCACGAGATCCAGTGCCGCCGGCAACGCCGCCAGCAGCGGCTGATCCGGGCCGCCGGGTTCCGGGTGGCGGCGACGCTCAACGATGTGCACTACGGCAACGGACGCAACCTGGAGCGGCGACAGATCGCCGAGCTCGGCCAGTGCGACTGGATCGGGCGCAGCCAGAACCTGCTGGTCACCGGGCCGTGCGGCTGCGGAAAGACCTACCTGACGTGCGCCATCGGTCACGCCGCCTGCCTGCTCGACCGTACAGTTCGCTATCTGCGGATGCCGGCGCTGCTGCAGCTGTTCGCACAGACGCGCGCCACCGGTGAGTTCCTCAGGGTCATGCAGCGGCTCGGCGCGGTGGAGCTGATCATCATCGACGACTTCGGGCTGCGTCCGCTGGAGGCGGTCGACCGCCACGACCTCCTGGAACTGATGGACCGGCGCTACGGGCGATCTTCGATCGCCATCGTCAGCCAGCTGCCGGTGGCGCAGTGGCACGCCGCCATCGGCGACGCCACCCTGGCCGACGCCATCCTCGACCGGGTGGTGCACAACGCACACCGCATCGAGCTCAAGGGCGAGTCGATGCGGAAACGAAACGCCATGCACACAGCTGACGCGGAACCGAACCCGGCGTCACCACCCGCCCATGACCAAACCTGATGGAAAACTCCACACCGCCGACGTCAGAGTGCTGAAGCACTCGGCGGTGCGGTTTTTCCACAGGTGTTGCTCACAGGCTCGCACACAGACACAAGGAGCACAACGACACATTGACACAAGGAGGAAAATACAGTCAAATAGCGACACTGAGAACGCTGAAAGGGATCACCGCCGAAGCAATGAAATGTCGGTTTGTCCCATTTGGTAGATTCCGCGTCCCAATTAAGTAGAATAAGCAAGTTTTTCGGCGGTGTTCCGCAGCTGATCGTGCCGGACAACCTGAAGAGCGGTGTCAGCAAGGCGTGTCACTATGATCCGGATGTCAACGGCGCCTATCAGCAGTGGGCGGCGCACTACAACGTGTCGGTGATGCCGACGCGGCCGTACCGGCCGAAGGACAAGGCGGTGGCGGAGAATGCGGTTCTGCAGGTGGAGCGTTGGGTGCTGGCGCCGGAGCGGCATCGCCGCTTCGACACGCTCGACGAGCTGAACCGGGAGATTCGCCGGCTGGTGACGGAGCTCAACGACAAGCCGTTCTCGGCCCGTCCGGGCAGTCGTGCCGAGGTGTTCGAGGCGACTGACCTGCCGGCGCTGCGTCCGCTGCCGATCCGGCCGTACCGCTACTGCGATGTGAGCTTCGCCACGGTGGGACCGGACTATCACGTGCAGTGTTCGGGGCGCACCTACTCGGTGCCGCACGAGTATGTGGGCAGCCGGGTGGAGCTGCGCGATGACGGCGCCACGGTGACGGTGTTCTACGCCGGCATGCAGATCGCCGCGCATTGCCGGGGCGCCGTCGGCGAGGTGGTGTAGGCACCGATTAATTTTTCCCCAAAAGCACCGACGAAAAATCCCCACTTTCGGGCGATGCGGTGATCAGCCGCTATTATAGATCGACACCTCCGTTTTTGTTTTTTTCGGTCTGCCACGCGGTTTTCTGCCGCTCGACGGCGAGTGTTGATCCGGTTGCGGCATGATCAGGTCGCGGTGTTCCCTGAGGCGGTAGCTGGCGCCTTCGATGCGGACCACAACGGCGTGATGCAGCAACCGGTCGAGCAGTGCGGTGGCGACCACCGGGTCGCCGAACACCTCACCCCATTCGGCGAAGCCGCGGTTGGAGGTGAGCACCATGGCGCCCTTCTCGTAGCGTGCGCTGACCAGCTGGAAGAACAGGTTGGCGCCTTCCCGGGGCAGGGGCAGGTAGCCGATCTCGTCGACGATCAGCAGTGCGGCCCGGGTGTAGAAGCGCAGCTTGGCGGTGAGCTGTCCGGCGCGGTGGGCCAGCGACAGCGCGTCGACCAGTTCGGCCAGGGTGCAGCGGTAGACGCTTTTGCCGGCCTTGACGGCGGCCACGCCGAGTGCGCAGGCCAGGTGGCTCTTGCCGGTGCCGGGCGGGCCCAGGAACAGCACCGATTCGCCGCGGCGGATGATGCTTAATCTACTGAATTTGGACGCGTAATCTACTAATTTGGACAAACGGTCATTGTCCGCCTTGGCGGTGGTCCTGTTTTCAGCTTTCGTCTGTCGCTATTTGACAGTATTTCCCTCCGTGTGTCAATGTGTCTGTGTGCGAGCCTGTGAGCAACACCTGTGGAAAAACCGCACCGCCGAGTGCTTCAGCACTCTGACGTCGGCGGTGTGGAGTTTTCCATCAGGTTTGGTCATGGGCGGGTGGTGGCGCCGGGTTCGGTTCCGCGTCAGCTGTGTGCATGGCGTTTCGTTTCCGCATTGATTCGCCTTTCAGCTCGATACGGTGGGCGTTGTGCACCACCCGGTCGAGGATGGCGTCGGCCAGGGTGGCGTCGCCGATGGCGGCGTGCCACTGCGCCACCGGCAGCTGGCTGACGATGGCGATCGAGGCCCGTGCGTAGCGCTGGTCCATCAGTTCCAGGAGGTCGTGGCGGTCGACGGCCTCCAGCGGACGCAGCCCGAAGTCGTCGATGATGATCAGCTCCACCGTACCGAGCCGCTGCATGACCCTGAGGAACTCACCGGTGGCGCGCGCCTGCCCGAACAGCTGCAGCAGCGTCGGCATGCGCAGGTAGCGAACCGTATGGTCCAGCAGGCAGGCGGCGTGCCCGATGGCACAGGCCAGATAGGTCTTTCCGGAGCCGCACGGTCCGGTGACCAGCAGGTTCTGGTTGCGCCCGATCCAGTCGCACTGGCCGAGCTCGGCGATCTGTCGTCGCTCGAGGTTGCGTGCGTTGCCGTAGTGCACATCGTTGAGCGTCGCCGCCATCCGGAACCCGGCGGCCCGGATCAGCCGCTGCTGGCGGCGTTGGTGGCGGCACTGCAGCTCATGGTCCACCAGCAGCGACAGCCGCTCGGTGAACGCGAGATCGTCGTAGGTGCCGGGCTGCTGCATCTGATGCTGCAGCGCCTCGGCCATCGGCCCCAGCGACAGCCGGCGAAGATCGGTCAGTACATTGTCACTCATCGGTCCACCTCCCGGTCACTCGAACGCCGCCGCGCCGCGCACGTTCTCATGATCCTGCGCCAGCTCCAGTGTCAGCTCGCACTGGTCGCGGCGGCGCAGGTCGGCACCGCTTTCCAGAATCTCACTTATCTGGTTCATGCGCGACAGCCCGTAGCGTCCGGCGAGTGCGCAGGCATCGTCGAGACGCCGGTCGCCATACTTCGAACCCAGTGACAGAACCGCCACCAGCCGGCGGCTGACCTGGTGGAAGTGACGGGCGCCGTCGAGCTGGACACCGACCCATGCCGAGCAGTGCGGGCCGACCCGCGAGGCACGGCTGCGCACCCGCTGCGGTGTCCACTTCGCCCGATGCGCATGGTTGTCCGGCATGTGCATCTCGCAGGTGGTGTGTCCGCCGCGCACGTCACTTCGGGCATGCATCGCAATACGCCGCCGGTCACTGTAGACCTGAACCGTATGCCCGTCGCTGTGAACCCGCACCCGGCCGCCCACATGCTGGTGCGGCACCGAGTACCAGTGGTGGTCGAAACTGACATGGTAGTCGAACCCGACCTTGGCGGTGCGCACCTCGATGTGGCGGTACGGCAGCAGCGGCAGCGCCCGCAACGCCGCCCGCTCCTGCTGCTCGAACACCTCGGTGCGCGAGCCCGGGCGCGCCGAGAACGGCCGCCCATTGACTGTCTCCAGCAACCGGCGGATCTCGCCGTTGAGCTCGGACAGCGACTCGAACTCACGGTCGCGCAACGGCGCGATGATCCACCGCGTCACCTGCTGCACCGCATTCTCGGCGATCGCCTTGTCCCTCGGCCGGGCCGGACGCGCCGGCACGATCGCCGTGGCATAGTGGTCGGACCACTGCCTGAAGTTCGGGTTCAGCTCCGGATCATAGCGCCGGTGACGGGTGACCGCCGACTTCAGGTTGTCGGGCACCACCATCTGCGTCGCCCCGCCGAAATACTCGAACATCCGGGTGCAGCTCGCGAGCCAGTCATCGACCTTCTGCGTCCAGCTCGCCTCGGCATGGATGTAGTGCGACACCCCCAGCGCCGCCACAAAAATCTGCGCCTTGCGTCCGCTCACCCCGACCGTCGCCCCGGCGTAGTCGACAAACACCGCCTCGCCCAGACGATACCGCTGCCGCATGGTGCGCCGCGTACGCCGCTCCCACTGCTGGCAGCAGCGGCAGAACCACGCATAGCCATGCGGATAGCCCCGCTCGCAAAGCTCCTGCCACAAAAGCTTCAGGGTCACCCCCTTGCGCTGCATCTCGCGCGACACCCACTCGAAATCAATCTGCAGCGGATCGGATGCCGGCGGGCGATCGCCATGGACCAGACGCGCCAGCCCCGCCTCGTCAACTCCGTCCGGCAGCGGCCAGCCGATGCCGGCCTCCCGCGCCCGCTTCGCCAGCTTGTGCGCCGCCGACTTGCTGATGTTCAGCCCGGCACCGATGCGACGGTACGACCAGCCGCAATCTTCCCGCAGCCTGACAATCTCGGTAATCTTCCTCATATGCACTCTCCTTCTGGACATGGCCGGCACCTCCTGCAATCCGGGCTCCCGATTCAAAACCCCCATTGAAGAACAAACCGCCGACCGGTTCAATATCGTGCCGAAAAAAAACGCCGCCGCATCCCCGCCTCAACCGCAATCCAAATCCGTCAGACCGCGTCCACATAACTGTAGATTCACCGTCCACATAACTGTAGATTCAATGTCCATATTGTGTAGATTCACTGTCCACATAACTGTAGATTATGCAGATGAAGTCCAGTCCGGCCAGCGCATGGATGCGCTGCTTGTCCAGCGACGGCTGGAACGCGAAGTCGAAGGTCTCCAGCGTCTTCGGCGGCGACAGCCTGGAGGTGCCCAGCGCCACCTTCAGCCGTCGGGTCTCGCGGAAGCTCAGCTCTTCGGTCAGCAGCGTCTCGATCGCCTCCAGTGCGCTGATCTGGCCGTTTTCCAGCCGCCTGACCACATCTTCCAGCGCTTCCATCGCAAACGGCATCTTCAGCGACACCAGGCGCTGACGGATGGTGTCGGTCACGGCCGCGCTCATGATGACGACAGCCGCTGTCCGACCGCCTCGTAGAACCACAGCGGGCGGCGCGCCGCATTCGAGCCCTCGGTTTCGGTGACCGGCACCGCCATGCGATGCGAGGGGTCGATCACCCGGCTGCCCTGGGTGTCGGCGAGCGGATGACGGGCGATGATCTCGCCGCGGTCGATGATGCGCACCTCGCAGGTCAGCGCCTGCACCTCGACGATGCGGCTGTCGGTGCCGTCGGGTACCGAATAGGTGCTGCCGCGCCAGGCCACCATGCCCTCGTTGTTGACCTTGCGCTCGACCGCCACCAGCGCCGGATAGCGCATCACCGGCAACGTCATCAGGTGTCCGCGCTCGGCCTCGAAGGCCTCGCCGACGATCCTGCCGGTGGTGGCATGGCGGCGCACATTGGCGACCTCGTCGCGCCAGCTCGTGAAACAGGCGTTGAGGTGGGCCAGCGAGTCGAATGAGCCGCCGAGGAAAAAGTCCGAGCGCACGTATCGGAACACCCGCTCGACCTTGCCCTTGGTCTTGGCCCGATACGGGCGGCAGGCGCGCGGGAACGCGCCGTAGTGACCCAGAAGCCCCAGCAGCGAGCGGTTGTAGATCACCTCGCCGGTGTCGTCGTCCTCATCGACCACCGCGGTCTTCATCCGGTCATACAGCATGTGACGCGGCACCCCGCCCAGCGACTCGAACGCCAGCACATGCATGCGCAGCACGGTGTCGAGCTTCTGGTCGTCGCAGAACCGGCCCCACAGCCAGCGGCTGTGCCCCAGCACCATGGAGAACAGCCAGATCACGCGCAGCCGATCGGGCTGTTCGTTGAAGTGCACCTTGAAACGGGCGAAGTCAACCTGCGCCTGCTCGCCGGGCGGCGTCTCGAAGCGCAACTCAAAGCGACGCCGAGCCGCCGGACGGATGTCGCTGAGATAGTCGCGCAGGATCGACACCTGACCCGGATAGCCCAGGTCGCGGATCTCGCGCAAAAGGCGCGTGGCACTCAGCTGCGGATACCGCCCGATCCGCTCCAGCAGATAGTCGCGGTACGGATCCAGCTTCGAAGCTCTCGAAGCGACGCACACCGCATCCGGATCGCGGCGGTCCAGGCTCAGATACTTGCGCACCGTCTTGCGGTCCAGATCCAGCCTGCGGGCGATCTGCGAGATGTTCAGCCCCTCGTCTTTCAGTTGATGAATCATATAAAACTCCCTATGTAATATCATGCATCGTGTCCTTCGGAATGAATCGTCAAAATCCAAACCATAGGACAATTCCCCGATTTTGCCTTTCCGCCCGCTAGCGGGCGGAAAGGCAAATCCTCACACTCCGTAAAGTGGGGAATTTAAATCGGTGAAAGTGGGGAATTTAAATCGGTGGTGACAGGTGGTGACCGAGATCGGTCACATGCCGGCCGACCATGCGTTCGTGAGGAAGTGGACACCGGAGCGGATCCGCCGCTGGGCGGCCGAGATCGGTCCGGAGTGTTCGGCCTGGGTGTGTGCCGGACTCGACGAGTCGCGGCACCGTCAGACGATCCTGCGGCCGATGCTGGGACTGCTGTCGCAGCGCGGGAAGTACGGCGACGACCGGCTCAACGATGCCTGTGCGCTGGCGCTTCGTTGCGGGATACGCAGGGTGTCCCAGGTCATCGACATTCTGAGGGCCGGCACCGATCAGGGCATCCGCGACCAGCGCGAGATCGCGTTCGAGCTGCCGCAGCGCCATGAGAATGTGCGCGGCGCCAAGGCCTTTCAGTGACCGGGGGTGGACGATGAGTGACGCATTGATGACCAATCTTCGCAAGCTCTCGCTGCGGCCGATGGCCGAGGCGCTGGCGCTGCAGCTCGAACAGCCCGCCACCTATGACGGACTGGGGTTCACCGAGCGGCTGTCGCTGCTGGTCGACCATGAGATGCACTGCCGTCGCCGTCGCCGCCAGAAGCGGCTGATCAGTCGGGCCGGACTGCGCCTGGCGGCGACCCTCGGCGAGATCGAGTATCGTTCAGGACGCGGTCTTGAGCGGCGGCAGATCGCCGAGCTCGGTCACTGCGACTGGATCGGACGGGCCCAGAACCTGCTGGTCACCGGACCGTGCGGCTCCGGCAAGACCTATGTCGCCTGCGCACTGGCCCACGCCGCCTGCATGCTGAACCTGGAGGTGCGCTACATGCGCCTGCCACAGCTGTTCGAGCGTTGCGGCCAGGCCCGCGCCCTGGGCGAGTACTCGAAGTTCATCGCCCGTATCGGCTCGGTGCCGCTGCTGGTGATCGACGACTTCGGACTGCGTCCGCTCGACGCCGCCGACCGCCATGACCTGGTGGAGGTGATGGATCGCCGTTACGGACACACCGCCACCGCGGTGGTCAGCCAGCTGCCGGTTGACCGCTGGCACGACCTGATCGGCGACGCCACCCTGGCCGACGCGTTCCTCGACCGCCTGGTGCACAATGCACACCGCATCCGGCTCCGGGGCGAATCGATGCGCAAGCGAAACGCGGTGCACGACACGGACCACACGCAACCGGATCCCGGTGTCAGTACAGGCCCATGACCAAACCTGATGGAAAACTCCACACCGCCGACGTCAGAGTGCTGAAGCACTCGGCGGTGCGGTTTTTCCACAGGTGTTGCTCACAGGCTCACGCGCACCGGCAAGGCAAAATCCGACTTGACACAGGGAGGTGGGAAAAAGTTCAATAGGAGATGAAAACGCGCCCTGAAAGACCGTACCGGAAACCCGAATGGACAGCCGGCGTTCAGATTGCTGTTTACTCCGCGTTCAGATAAGGTTACTCGGTGTTCAGATAAGGTTACTCGCGTTCAAATTGAGTTTACTTGGCACCCTGTCGGTGCTCAACGAATACAACTGCTACAGCGGCTGGCACGACCTGCTGGACAGCATCATTCATCCGCGTCGTCCCCGCGCGCCGCCGTAAGACAGGCGGCCCGGCCGCGTCTTCCAGATCCAGTCTTTCAATCCTTTTTCTTTCACGGCTCGGAGGGCCTTGACATGAACACAATCACATAATGAGAATTGCTGGGAATTCGCACTTATTCCGTATACGGCAGGTTGGAGTGGTAAAATCTGGGACCGACCCTTACAAAAATGAAATATTTGGCATGAACCCAGGCCCTTTCCCAAAACCGCCGACAGCAAAGCCGCTGCCCGAACAGGAGTGGCTCAGGCGGACCGATCGCGCCGAAGTCGGGCGGGAACCGTTTTTTTGTGGAAGAGATGCCGAGTATGAGGTATTCCGCAACGCCGTACTCTCTCTGAGCGATGGGAACATAGGTGGTGGCACAATGGTATTCCAGGGTGCGCCGGGGGCCGGAAAATCTGCCCTCATGCTCGAATGCATGGAAGCGGTCAGACTCCATTCGAATCCGCAGGACCCGTGGGTCGCAGTCTGTGTCAGCCCAACGATTCTCGATTCTCCCGAAGACCTCATGATTGCGATGGTGAACGCAACGCACCAGGAGAGTCAGCGGCTGTTGGCAATTGACTCGCAGAACAGCACCTCACCTCTGAACAGACTGTTGGAACTGGGTAAGGCTCTGCTTGCAGAGCTGTCCGATCGGGGATTCAGTCTGTCGGGAATTTCAGTCGGTGGCAAGTTGCAGGACAAGGGTGGCTCAAGCTCGAATCTGACTGCTGACAGCGCGTTCCGGACAATGGCACCGCTACTCAGAGAGTTTCGGGTGGTGGTATTTGTTGATGAGGCACAGAATACGCCGGAAGGCACCACGACCAAAGCTGTACTTGACTATCTTCACCGCGACCCCAAGGGGATTCCGCTGGTAGCTGCGTTTTTCGGCTTGAGCGACACCAAAGATGTATTGCGCCGGTGTGGGCTTTCGAGGCTCTCCAGCCAACGAATCGTAAACTTGGATCCCCTGCCGCTGACGGATGCGAAAGCATCCATTCGGCACATGATTGATGTCTACTATACCGGTACCGGGGAGCAGAATGAGAGTTGGACGAATGCCCTGGCCGAACTGTCTCAGGGGTGGCCGCAGCACATCAATCGGGCTGGTGTCGCCGTCGGTCTGACGCTTGCCGAGAATGACACAAGAAAGTTGGATGACCATCTGCTTGAACAGGCACTCGAAAAAGCCAATGAATTGAAAAACGAGTACTACGAACAACGCGTAGAGGCCGGTTATCCACAAGCTGATCTGTATATCGAACTTGCATTGGCAGCTGAACAGAATGCCGACGGGGTTTTGAGCGTTGACGAGCTCAGGAACCTTTCAGCACCGGAGCTGGAGAAAACCCGAACTTCCTTTGATGACTTCCTACGTCAGTCCCTGCATGCGGGACTGCTCGCGCCGGCGAAGGGACTGCTGACGCGATATAAGTTTCCAATTCCATCTTTGGGGGACTATCTTCGGTCCGCGGCGACCGCCCCTGTCAACCCGGATTGAATATTGTTTGCGGACCATTCCCGCCGGGCAGACTGGCAGCAGGGAGCTTGACGCTTGGCATCGAAAATCCTTTCATGACGTATCGGTCAAACCCGATACACCGATGATTCGGCCATAATCGGTGAATGCCCGTTTCATTGATCAGGCGGGCAGGTAATCCAATACTCTCGACTGATCGGTAATACAACGATCTGAAGCCGAGTGCGACTCATGCCTTCAGACACATAATCCGGTTTATCTGGACCGGGCGCGCTTTTATGGACACAGCCAAGGCTGAGATTTGCGGGCACGGGGATTTCCGACGTATCGTACGTCAGCAACCGAATGCGGGGATGCCGGGAGGGAGATCCAAATTGGGCAGGAAGCATTATTCGAGGGCTCTGCGGGAGCAGATCAATAGTCTCTGCAGACGGACACAGATGTCAGAAAAGGTCAGTCTTCTTTGATTTCTACAGGAAGAGTGTGGGGATATGCGGTATCGGGCGACCTGATCGATGATCTGAGTTCATCAGAGCCCGAAAGGACTCATGTCATCATTCCTGAAAAAGCACGCGTCAGAGCAGGGGATAAATCGACTGGCTTGTTGAGTCTGGAAATCCGAAGCGGTCAAGGGATGTGATTTGCCGAAAGGGGAGTAATCAACGAATTTCCAACAGTGTCTATTGAGCTGCAGGGCAGATCAGTCGAAATGTGTACGGGTCTGTATTCGTGAGTCCTTCCGGTTGTAGTGGGGAAACTGAATGGCCGGTCAGCAGGATGTCAGTGCGCAGTGACTGACGGTGAAGTCACGATAGTCAGTTCACCATCGACTTGCATGGGACATTGCGGATATTCCAGTTCTATTTTCCTGTGGACTTTTGCGTTGTCCTCAACGAAGTGGACAAACTGATCGCTGAGGTGTGGCAGGGCGCTTCCCAATGCGGTCATGATGGCGTTGTCGGAATGGGTCTGCTCAGCCGTTGTGGATCTGGCAGCCGCGAGTCTGATCCCGACGGATGAATTCGGTTTCCTGGAGCGACACTTCAGAAGGAATTCATCAATTCGATTGCCATTGAGGGAGAACGGATTTGGGCTGCAGCATCGAATCTCAAAGAAAAGTATCAGAAAGCCATTGTCCTCGCATTCGGACACGGATATGAGAATCAGTCAGTCTTTTGGTTTCCGCAGGGAGAGAGTGGGGATATACAATATCCGGCGAAATGATCGAAGATCTGAGTTCATCAAATCGGATCAGGCCTGACGACTGGGAAAGCTCGATATCTGTTTTCGGTCAACATCACAATACGGTTTCTTTTGGGCATGTTGCGACTGGTCGGCAATTGCCGGCGGATGACAGGCAGTCGAAAGATCAGCAATCGGCTGTGCTCACACGTTCGATCAAACTTGATTGCGGAGCCGGATAAGGCAGTGCCGATGAACTGTCGCAGAGGAGAGGGCTGTGCTGCCCTTGACAGTTATCTCAAGGAATTGATTTGTTGGACTTGAATGCATGCACACCGCGTCCACCTGATTTCTTTGTACTGCTCCCGATGGAAGACAGGAAAGCAAGAGGATACATCCTGATTTGTGTGTGAACAACTGCCGACTCTACGAATTCAGGTAATCGCCGATGAAATCCAGATCAAGGCTGAAGATCCATAACAGCGTGAGAAAGGTTGCACTTCATGTATACGCAGTGGGTCTTTTCACCTACCTCAAGTTCGAACTTTTGAAGCTGACGGGGCGCAGGGTCGAGAAACGAGTCAGGGTTGACAGTCGCTGGTCGATATGGGTCCGCTCGGCCACGCCGGACCTGAGGGTGGCGATCCTCAATCTGACAGAGGAATTTGAAGTTCTCAGACACCTCCTGCCTGAGGGTTACAGCGGACTGATTGTCGATGGGGGTGGGTACATCGGGACTGCGGCATTGAAGTTCTCGGAGATGTACCCGGATGCGACGGTTGTCACGGTGGAGCCGTCCTCTTCGAACATGTCAGTCCTGAGCCGGAATATCGCCGGCAGGGAGAATATAGTTGCGGTCAGGACTGCACTTTCATTGGGGCGGGACGGTTCAGTCGATCTTTTTGATCCGGGACGGAAAGAGTGGGGATACACGGTGGTGGAAGATGAGGTTGACGGTTCGAACTCGTCAGTTCTTGAATCAGCGGATTCCATCAGCCTGGAGGAGATCTCCGCCAGGTTCGGGGATAGGGAGATCGGGATTCTGAAGCTGGATATTGAAGGCGGTGAGAAAGAGCTGCTCAGTGGCGGAGGGGCGATAGACGAGGTTCCGGTAGTATAGATGGAGTTGCATGATCGGTTTGTTGAAGGGTGCTCGGAGGCATTTGCGAAATTCTCGGTTGGTCGTTGGACGACCAACCTGGGTGGTGAGAGGAATCCCTCATTGTCAAATCAGTTTCAGGATGGGTATTGACAGATTATTCGTCATTCATCGTTTGAATGTTTCAATCAATAAATCGAGCGAAGAGAAATGAATTCTTGACCCGCTCCAATCAGTCCCACATCTTCTCGCAGCAAATTGTGACCAATCCGTCTATATAGATTGAGATATTCACTACCATAGTTTCCATATTCATCCATAGTCGGGAAGATTACAATCTGCTTAATATCCTTTACCCCATCGGCATAGCCAATTTCCCATGGGCACCACCTGCTCTTGCTTGAATTTGCCGTCGCAAGGTAAATAAACCAATCATGTTGCTTTATTCGTCGTTTTATTATCGCGGCAGTATCTCTGCTCGGTTTTTCAGGCATGGAAGTGTCCTGCCAATCAACGTACATTTCCCATCCATTTGACGCTAGAAATGTCTGAATCCGTCCTGCCAATTCCCTGTCGGAAGAGCTATGCGATAAGAACGCTGTCTGTACACCTTGTCTCCGAGCTTCCTCAATCAATCTCGAAGATTCTCTAGCAGTTTTTGAAACTGCGTGACGCAGTATTTCGCTTTGTTTGATCACTTATCTGCAGCTACGCCATAGTCAGTAAATAATGAGTCAATCTGCTTGCACTCGATCAAGTTCGAATGGAACATTGCATAAATCGTGGAATAGGAGTATGTAGTCTACATCGGTCTCCAGCCGAAGGCGTGTTTCGTCGTTGACATTGCTGTACTCCAATACCTCCTCGGTAGCTCCACCCGTAGAAAGAATCGGATAAAGCCTTGTCTCCGGACTCAATTCCGAAAGCAACTTGGCCTCGTCCAGAGTGCCTCTCATTCCACCGATAAAGATCGCAGTGGAAAATGAATTCTCACGGAACATGCGGCTTCGCATCTCGCACAAACTCGCGTCACGCCCTCCGACAACTTTGTCAACCAACTCTACATTTTTGAAATTCGCATTCTGCTCTGGAAATTCATCCTCAAAATAAGTCGATTGATAGAGTGTGACCCAATCTTCGTAACTGGTCTTGAGCATTTGTGCTACAGACCAAATCATCGGAGTAATCGAAGGATGCCCTCCCCAGATCAGTTTTTTGCGTCCCAGAATAACAAAAATCAGCGCACGTACCGCAGACGCAACAGCGATAGCGTCTGCTTCCCTGATGAAACTGGGTGATTTCTGGTCCGGCACACTAGCCGAAAGAAAAATTGCGTCTTTCATGTCTGACTTTATCTCCGAGAGATTTCATTCGATGCATCCGAGGCCCTCATGAGGTCCACTTCCGGCACACGTTCATTCAACCACTCCAGATGATCGAGCCACGGCTTCGAGATACCGAATTCGTCAAATATCAAAAATGGCTTCATATGCTTTGAGTTTTTGGCACGCAGTACAATATTGTTCATAGTATAAGATGTGGGAACACCTACAACGGGATATACCCATATAGGCGGTTTTCGCGGAACTTCTACTGCAATCGCCCTGAATGCACCGACTCCTACCACTCGACCACCACAGTGCTCCACACCTGCCCGGAGTTTCCCGCTGAGCAATGTGTGTCGTGAAGCGATACTTTTTGCACGCATATTTCTTGTTACTTCAACGACTGTATCCTGTACTTTGTCTGTTAGTTGACCATTCTTGAAGTCGGTTAATTTAAGTTCAACAGTTTCGGAAAGACCGGTCGAATGTGTTGGTTTGTGATACGGCCAGACCAAACGAAGTATATGAATATTGGAGCTTTGCGCGCGGCCGAATTCTTCGACAGTCCAGCGACTCTCAAAGTAGTTCGGTGTATCCAACATTACTAGCACATCCGAGTCGCAGAGATGATGTCGCAAACTCTCCTGGAAGTCCACACTGGGTCTAATTCTATGGGTGTCCAAAAACACCTCGAATCCAGATGCCGACAAGTGATTGAACAGCTGTACGGCAACATTGGTTGATTCAGTGCGACGATAACTGATGAATATCCGCCTCTGTTCCCTGAGCAAACCGACTGCATCCAGCATTGAATTCGCGATGTGGTTGCAAAATTTTCTCTCGTTGCGGAACTCAATACCATTCAGCATCTGTATTTCACCTGGGAAATCAGTGAATGACTCTCGCTTTCTTCGCAACGGGATAATCGGCACTCGACGGTTCCGCAACTGATCCAGCACTTTCATATCATTTTCGCTTATGTCTTTAAAACATGCAACGACTATGGGGCGCATTCCATCATGATGCTTGCCATTTGAATCAAATCGAGTATACACCCCGACATCACTTTGTTCCACACCTGCAAACTGCAGACACCTCGAAATGGCATCACGGACCGCACGAAATTCTGAGCTGCTATAAGACCCGATCAGATAAAAATCATAATGTGCCATGGGTTTACCCGGTTATATGGAGACATAGAAGCTCTTGATGTTTCGTGCCTTTTTCCTATGGCGAGAATTCTCGACGTCAACTATACGGGAATTGCACGGTGGGAAGGTGAGAATTTTGAATTTTCGCAATATCTTTAGCCGAATCCAGTAGTTGGGTCTGAATTCGTCATAGGCCGACAAATCAGAAACAGAAATTTTTAAGAGGAAAATGGAACAGAACCTTGGAAAGGGCATCTGATTGAACGGTGGTTCGGAACGTCAAACTCGTTATTTGATTTGCGGTCTACTGAACCTTGTTCTTATCGATTTTCAGACAAAAGTCATTCGCATAGATTATCGCAAAAATGGCAGCCATTCGATGCCCAAATTAATGTAGTATGCGATCCTCAGCGATATCGCGAACATCTATCACTACGATACGGAAGATCCGTTTCTCCATGAAGTATCCATCGTCAAATCGTTTAAATTCAGAATTATGATTTGAGGTCTCTTCGACTCCAGTCCTGTCAAAGTCTCGTACCGTATTATTATTCAGGTCCCTGATCGTTGGTGGGTTCCAATCTGAAATGTCAGAAAGTTCCGGGTGCTCACTGGCGATATCAGAAGAAGCCACAGTTGGAAAATGTATTTGTTTATGTTGAACAAATCTAACAGGTTCTCCGGTACTTCTCTTTACGTATTGGTCTACTTTCTTATACACTAAATTTCGATGGAATAGAAAGTGCCAAGGAATGCACTTATTTTCTATTTGTTCGAGTCTGGTCGCGTCAAGTGGTACATCTTTTGCATCAGCCAACAAACATCCCGCTTGAAAACTTCCATATCCAGACGATGACCTAAATTCCTTCCATGTTTTCCGCTGATCTTCTTTGCTGTAAATGCAGTAGACAGGTTTCATATTGTCACGGATCGCTTCATTTATCAGAAGATCGCGCTGCTGTTTGCCTGACGATTTCACTTCGTGTTTTATTTTCAGCACGTCGTTACTCTGAATTCGTTTTGCTTGCACCCGCATTTTGTATTTGCGTTCTCGGCCGATGATATGCCATTCCCAGTCTGCACCGTTTGTTCCCTCTTTACGTTTTGAATAAGTTCGGATGCGTACAAGGTCGGGATGACGTCGCGCGATTTCCAACAGATTTAGTTCTGTAATTGTTTCTTCCCCGTAGCTTACGCAAACATCGTCGCTCTGCGATAGTTCCAGATTGTGCGATGTAAAGTCACCCAACTCGAGAAACGTTGTGGTTATATCGAACATTTTTTTGTTCATCTTGTTAGCTCAACTGTTGAAAAATTGGATGTATTACACCTGAATATCAAGAAGTTCGAGAAGAGGGTCTCTCCACTTATCTCCGATATCGATATTCTGAGAACAATAATCCTTCATTTTCTGCCTTATAGTTTCAGCCGAATGAAGATCGATGTCAGTCTTCTGGCAGATTGTTGACAATTCAGCCAGTTCAGTCTGCAGCCAATTTATCGATAAAATATTTTTACTGGTGGTTTCCCGAACATCCAAACCGTCGGGAATACGATCGCGGTCATTCTCTGAGATCATTAAAAACGGTCCGGAAGGGCAAGCACTGTCGAGTTCATATGCTCGAAGAAGCGCCGTTCCCATCACCGATGTAGACAAGGTCATCAAGCCTTCTCCCAACAATATTCTCCCACAGTCATTGATCTCTAATTCTTTGGGGTGCCATCCGCCGATATGTGCAAAATCTCCTTCCCCGATCGCAGCGGAAGCAAATACACCAGCGGTCGTGATATGGCGCATAAGAGCCACCGCGATAGCTATGGGGCGTTCAAGTGAATGTTCAGAAGCTTCACTCACGACGGCCAAACCGTCTCCTCCCATCTGGTGAACAAGCAGCCGTTCTGAACTGGTCGGATAGACTTTTGTTCCAATCTGAAAGATAGCCCGCAATTGCGCTTCTACAGCTTGAGTCACTTTATATTCATCACTTTGCCATAAGTGACTAAATCCCAAAATGTCATTGTAAATACACCAGCGATTCATCATTGTCCCGATATCAGTTAGGAGTGTAGTTCTCTATTCGTATTCAAGTATGCAAATTGCCCAGCGAATTTTAAAGAAGGGCTGATGATTTTAGGCGTTGAACAAACCTTCTGCATGCAGCATAAACTCTCCAAAGTCCAGATATGCGAAATTCACCCATACTTTAGTTTGAGCTAGGATTTGAACGCAAGTCAGTTCTTCGTTTCACATGACAATCTCAACAAACAATGCCTAAAATTTGTTCGCGCAAAACTATGGTCACGTGTTGCTTGTTTAACTTTGAGATCTGGTGACCCTTTAGACATCGATATCTTCCGGAACAACAGGAGCTGGTGCGCCTTCGTCTTGAAGGAAACGCGCGAGTTTCCAATATAGAGGAGGGTGGCCGCGTTTGTTTTTGGGATTTCGACGTACCGTTGTAACTTTAAATCCACGCACATCCGGAGCAGAAATTTTAATATTCTCGCTCTCCTCGTCAAACCACACACCGATGCGCATATATCTGGTCTTTTTGCCTTCTGGATCCATGTGTGTCTTCCCCCTCAAAAATTTGGATTTTCCTTGAATGACATGAATAGAATCATTGAATTTACGGTGGACATGTCGGACTGTTTCGATTAATTTCATTCTCAATCTCGAACCCCATAATGTTGCCCGTCCGACTAGGTAGTTGTTCGGATGTGAACGTATACGGTTGTGCTTACTCTAGATAAAATCCAGACGTTCAAGCATCCTACGAGCGTTCTTTGGGGGTATCCTTTTACTCAGTTCGGAGCGTTCCTTAGAACAACATTTCCTGATAGTCAGGCCGCTACCACACGGGCAATCCCAATCCCCACGTGGCCAATCTTGTGACAGCGATTTGAGTAGGCGACGGACTTGTATTTCATTATTATCACAGCCAAGTAAACGAGCAGCAGCATCGATAAATCCCACTTTGCCGTGTTTCTCCTCTCCGAAAGGCCACTTTCCTGTAGTTCTTTTGACGTATTGACTCAGGAAGAAATTTTTTAGTGGACCGTCAAAGTAATCTTGGACTGAAATGTCGCGGTCAGTTGCAATCCATACTTCCCAGACGCAAGTGCAACAACTGCCATCTGGATTAATGTGATGCTCTCCATCTCGAATGATAGCTTTATCAGTCTCAAATACTTTTGGTTCAATTTCAGGAAATGCAACGTCGAACTCGATATGTATTCGATACTCAGCGATCGCACCGTCGGGGGCGAATTTACCTGTACTTTGCAATACACGGAATACGCCGTCCACAAGCACCAAATTGTTCTGTAATGTCGCTGAAAGCTTAGGTTGATCAAATGCAATAACTGATTTGATTTCGTTTAGTAACGAAATCAGATGACACTGATTTATTGAAGCCAAGGTCTTGTCTGTCCGCCTTGATTCATAATTCTCTTTGCTTCTTCAAGACCTGCGTTTGAAGAAGATAGTCCGGTAGGAGCGAAAAGCGCAATGGATGGTATTGCTTTCGCCAACGTTATCTCAGTCATTGATTCTTTAAGCGCATGATTAATCACGGTGAAGTCGTCTGTCAAATAAGTGCCAAAGTCGCGCTGTGCACGCTTTAACCAATCAAAAAAATCACTCGCCTTAGTGATATTTTCCGCCCATTTATCCGCAAAATTTTCATTTGGATTCACAGGATTTTGAATCCAATAGGTACCATTACGATTTTCTATGTAACAACCCATTAATTTAAGGATTGTTCTAAGTGCTTCGCTAATTGTTACCTCTCCATTGTATGCATGTGCTGCAAGGGTAGTAATTATTATTGAAATTGGTTTATCGCTTCGACCTATAAACATCGTATCGCGATGGCGCTTCAATAGCTGGATGGCACGTTGGAGCGGTGTTTTTACTTTATGGTCGGGGATTTCTTCAATACTAAAATAAATAATTTCCCTTTCCATGATTGAACGCTTCAAATTGTTGATAACCTCTGCTTGTCGAGATTTGAACCAGACAGCGTAGCCCTTTGGATTGCTAATCGGCCAATCGTCGGTATAGTTAAAAAATTTGGGATTCTTCTTATCGGTGATAGCGATTGCTTCTTGTACTATTTCTCTGTCGTTGGCCAAATTTCTATACCCGCTAAATTCGAGTAAATCTTGATAATCTTTTTCATTCGGGAGTGCGGGTAGAATGTCCATGTGAAATTTGGCATTGTCGGAATATTCCAATGTCCAGCATCGGCGTCCGTCTTTCGGGTATTTTTGCATTCTGTGGTATTTGGAATATTCAAAAAGTTCGTTTCCGACTATGTTTTTGAGGGATGCCATTGTGAAATGGCGCTTGTCTGCTCGTAATTTGCACACGAGATCAATGTCAAATGCGTCCGCATCGCCGACAGGTCGAATGACAGTACCCAGCAAGAACGAACCTTGCGGGTACACTTCGGGAGAGTACCGTCTGATAGTGGAATCTTCGCGGTCAAGCCACTCTCCGACTGATTGATAGCGCGTACGAGCTTTTTCTTCGAGAGACTCTGTGATATCGATTTTTTGAGCGATAGATTCAAGCACATCGTCGTGGTTCTGGAGCATTTTTCTGTTCGTTGTATTCATTTTGATTACCTGTAAATGGGATTGAATGGTTCAGCAGTTTCGTCAAAAAAGATTTCCAGTAGATCTGGTTTGTCTATGCGAGACTGCGCACACGCACGGCTTTTGAGTTCCTGGATTTTCTTTGTATCATCCAGCGAGTATAGGTTCTCGGGGACTGGCTGAGAAATGCGATAAATCGCTTTGTGGTTTGAGCCGCCAACGTCTCCGGTTAAAATATGAGCTAGACCGATTGATCCTCGCGACTGACCGTTCATGTATAACCCAGCAAGTTTAGGTGTCAACCTTGCTGCGCCGTATGCATCGCGCATTTCGGTTATCTCTTCCAAGCACCCGATACTCAGAACCTGAATTTCCGAAGGTTGCCATCCAAGGGTACCGATGCCTTCGGCGACCGCAAAGCCTGTTGGATTGTTTGCCCAGACACCGCCGTCAACGAGCCCGACATCGCGAGATGTGATGAATTCCCTGAAATAGGTTGGGGCTGCGGCGGTTGCCATAGCCGCATCTACAGCAGAGTCCTTGTAGTCAGTGCTTAGACGTTTGTGATGTGCTGTCTTGAATATGTAGACTGCGTTCGTTTGTGGGTGCCAGGCAGGTATTAGTAAGCGGGTTTTAGCCTCTCCAATCTTTCTCTCACCCAAAGTTTCAACAAGAGCTGCTTGGAGGGCTTGAGAATCATACTTTGGTCCCCAGGCAACCCACTTGAGTTTTCGTAAATTTCGTTGAACCCGGCCTACGAAGCCAGCCCGTTGCTGGGAGAATATTTCGGGTCCTCGTGACTCATATAGTTCAAGAATTTCTTTTGCTGTTATTCCCATTGCCAAACCAATGGCAATGATTCCGCCGGTGGAAGTTCCAGCGATCAGATCAAAATATTGGTGAATAGGGTGGTCAATATCTTTCTCAAGTTCTGCAAGATATGCTGCCGGGAATGTTCCCCGAATTCCGCCGCCATCTATGGAAAGTATCTTATGCATTTTTAATTATGCCTTTGTAAGTGAAAATTGTAGGTAACCACGAGAGATGATGTCTATGATGAGCCCAAATGGTCCACAAGGAGTCGATAAATTGCGTTGCGTCTAGGTGTTTCCCTTGACAAACACTGAAAGGATTTTTGTAAAACACTGAAAGGATTTTTGTAGTTTTGCTGTTCATCAAAAAGGTTAAATTGAATCGACCAATTCGATTGGAAGTAGTTGATGTCCGTTCTCCTTTACGTCGTCTATAGGAGGCGTACATTTGGTTGAAGAGCGATTGGGTGGCTTAGTTCAGTCAATCTCTGGAGTATGGTGTGCCTAACCACCTCTGCAACCTTAATATCGGCAATTCCGCAGTACATCGCGACCTCGTTCGCACGGACGGAAGGAAAAATTCTCGCAGGCTTTGTCGATAGCGTACATCGCCTGCGATAAGCGAAGATCATGGTTCGTCTGTCGTTCAATGCTTCTTGTCTCTCGGCGGAAATGGGTCGTTGCCGTAACTGTCGCTATCGCGAATCCGCCCGTCTGGACGATGGATGATCAATTCGACACGGTCAGACATTGCATGCTGCTTTGCTGTGTCAATCGCATCGCGTTGGGTGCGATGGCGGTCACTCACTCGGTCGGAGCCTGCACGGCGTGTGGCCCATCCACCATCTGGATGTGGAACTACGTGTATGTTACGTTTATTGCTCATCTATAGACCTCCTAAGTCAAGTGGATTAGATGAAATCAAAACTAAAAAATATTCAGATTAGGTTCGATAAACGGTGAATTGTGCTTTGAGCATCGAATTTTTGCCAGATGTCGTAATTTTGGTGGAAGCAAAGGGGAAGTTATCCTTGTATTCGGTATTTATCGGTGGTTTATGCTCGTAGATACAGGCTGCTTCCGCGCGTTTTCTACCTTCAGAGATAAATGCGAAGTTGAAGCATAATTCCTGTTCGGCATCACAGTAGCGTTGCCATTCCGACCAGTCTTCATGCTTGGCGATACGCCCGCCTACACCTCCCGATTCACCGATATAGATCAATTTCTTCAAGTCGACTGTATCTTTATTTTCGTCATAATTGCAGACATATACACAGTAGATTCCGGATTCATCTGGGATACTATCAATTCCAGACTTTATCCGGTATCCTTGAAACTTGAGGTTAAATTCGTTCATGACTTTTACCGTATACTAAACAATGGTTTGTTAAATGTGAAGTAAATACTAGTATAACATAATGTAAGTTCAGTGCGAACTAATTTTTTGGAGTACACAGGATGGGAGACAATGAAATCGGCCATAGGATCAGCGAATTACGAAAAAAGAAGGGTATGACTTTGGAGGCACTCGCAGAAAAGATTGGATCGACCAAGAGCTATATTTGGGGGCTTGAAAACAAACCGTCTGTCCGACCGTCAGCCGAAAAGATTTATCAGATCGCTGTAGAACTGGATACCACAGTGGAATACTTATTGGGCAAATCAGTGAGTGAAGATGACAATGAGAGTCAAGTATTTTTTAGGGAATATCAGGATTTAGATTTGGAAACCAAAAAAAAACTTAATTCGATTTTGAGAGTTTTGAAGGACGAGTCGTGACTGCTAGTTCCCCGATACGGGCTGCAAATGAAATTTTAAAAGCGTGGTTCTATGAAAAGCCGGAAACCAACCGTTATCCGGTCGACTGTTATGCGATAGCAGAGGAATTCGGAATAAAAGTGCACGGTGATAACCTAGGTTCCGAATTTCAAGGTGCATTATTCATTAAGCCAGGTTTGAAGGCCATAATTTACAACAACAATATCCGGGAAGATGGACGCAAGAATTTCACCATTGGGCACGAACTCGGTCACTTCTTTCTCCACAAATATAGAAAGGAATTGCAGTGCTCTTGGGCAGATTTCACTGATTTTACCGAGGGTCCAAAGCATCCCGAAAATATTGAGCAAGAAGCGAATCAGTTTGCGGTCACCCTGCTTATGCCATTCGATGATTTCAGAAAATTTAGCCAGGGTAAAGAACCATCTATCATGCTTCTCCGTCAACTGGCGCAACGGTATCAAACATCTCTGACTGCCACAGCTTACCGGATGGCGGAATTGGCAAATAGACCATTAGCACTTGTGATCGTTAAAGAGAACAGGGTTATTCAATGGCGGCGTAATCACGACATGAAACAGACGGGTTTCTGGTTAAATAAGGGAGGTTTGGTATCGAGTACTGAACAGTCGGAAGAGAGTAATTCGGTCGACGCGGATGTTTGGTTAGACGAGAATCAAGCATCCTCATGGTATTTGACACAATCGTCAATATACATGCCATACTACGATCAGACGCTTATTTTAATTTCTGCAGAATCAAGAGAGTTTGAACAGGACGAGTGGGAAGATTTATCGGACTCAGTGGATCAAATTCCCAGTTGGTGAACTACATATTCCCTCATAGAGGTAGCGTTTATTACGTTGCCAAGGGGTAGTCCTCGGAATTTTCATACCTTCTACTCCGCCAAACCAATTGGCGTGAATCCCCAAATAGTATTTGTAGATTTATCTGGTAAGTTTTGGGGGCTTTTCCTGCGCTCCGATATTTTGGAATTTCAAAGAAGTTTGCTGCGAATTTTTTTATATGCGACGAGAGCGCTCTCGAGAGCTATTCGAGAGTCTTTTAAATCCAAAAGAATTTCGAAGCAGCAATGTTTAAGTTTTTCGCCACTTCCGCAGGGGCAGGGATCGTTTCTGGATACTGACATCAACTCTTTTGCAAATTCTCGATGTCCTTTCATCTCATGTGAGTATTCTCCACTTGGGGGAATTTTTCGAAATTTTTCAAAATATGCCTGCCACACAAAATAGGGGTACACTTTGTGAAAAACAAACGAACTCAGAGTTTCGTTTGGATTTTCAAGAAAAATACCAAGACAGCAGCTTTCATCTTGAAGAAAGAGATGCACGTCCATTAGGCCCAATTTACGTTCGGACGCGAGCTTGAGGATTCTCTTACTGGTTTCAAAAACTCGCGGAGGTGAGGTGTCGAGGTGGATCACAATATCGTAAGCGTCTGTGATGCAATCTTCGCCATCTTCACAATCAACAATCATCCATTTTTCTGTTTGTCCTTTTTTCTTTCTTGATAGGACATATTTCGCCTTGAAATCAATTTCTCCCTTTATTTTTCCGTCGTCATGGTACAAATTCGGAAACTTGGAATTTATTATCCGCATTTCCTCTGGACTGTATTCAATCACGATACGAATACGGCTTAGTGGCGGGCACCGATGTGGGCATCAACGCAGCAACCCCCGCCGTTGCAGTGGTTTTGGCTGTAAGTTTCAGACTCCCAAAGTGGTCACCGAATGATGCCCTCCAAAGTTCGACACTTCTGTCGTGATCCTTTTCGTCGAACGCTTTGTTGATTTTTTCGTTATATATTTGAAACTTGTCTCGAAAATTTTGGTATTTCTGTTCATCCCATTTCCTGTTGAAGTCTTCACTCGGTAAAACCGGATTTAGGATTTGCGGCATACTGTTACGAAATTGCAAGTACGAATCAATTCGATTGGAGATTATTTTTAACGTGGTAGGCACATCGGTGAATGCATCCGTACTATAGATATAGTACCCATCGTTGACGGAACTACCCGCTAATGTCGTCAATAGGATTGAGGGAATTGTGAAATTGTCTTTGTGGTCTCGCAGAAATTTCAAAAGTCGTATGGTTTTCTTCAATCTATTACCACCGGTACTCTTGTTCTTGCCTTCCAACCACTTTTTGTATCCGTCGCCGTCGGTAACTGCGTATTTTTCGTCATCTCTGTTACAGATATATATTCGGCCGTTGAATTCAATACATGGAACAACATCGATATGAAAATCTCTTACGTAATTTATTGTCACACATCGAGTTTTCAGTCGTACCTTGTCTCCGTAGGTGTTGGTGTTTTTGAATAACATATACAAGTCTTTCACGTAGTCTCTTGAGAATTCCAATGGATGAAAGGAATCGTCTTTCAAAAAGATCAGGATGTCAGCATCGAACTCGTCATTACCTTGTACTGGCTTAATTATGGTTCCCTGGGCGTAAGACCCCTGAGGACTGTATTCCCGATACCCCTCCAACCGGTCTTCCAACAATTCAGTTACAGATTTGACTCCTCGGTTCAATCGGTCTAGTCTGGATTGATTTAAGTTGACATGATCTTTGAGAAAGTCATCAAAAAATTTTTCATGTTTCATTTTTTTCTCCGCTCGTTTAGATTCTTAGATTTACATTGGCAGTCGCGTCACCTACTGGTGATGTTTACAGTGTTACTTGGGGTTCTGACTATGTGTTTTCAAGACTGAAAAACAACTTTTTCAATATAGGTTGAACTTTTCGAATAGTTCTGAAGTTGTCGGAAGTGATAGTCGAAAGTAAGGCATAGTACCCGGTTAAAGAGTGGTGCTTTCTTATTGGATACGATCTTCTATCATTGTCAAAGATATCTGATGAAGGACGCGTTACTGGGTTGACTGACAATGTTGGAAAACCGGAAATTCGAGACCAAATATTCCAACATATCGAAGGATATTCTGTGCGAGATTACACGAAGCCTTACCCATCTCGCATCGAAAGCCGATATAAAGTGGGTGGTGTCGCGCTACTTGGGAACAAACACAATCTTAGGTTGATGCTGGTGCGTCTGTGCTTGTTCGAATCTGCGACGGGCGAATTGGTTAGTGGATATAGTCAGCAAGAAATAATCAGGTCACGATATTTTGCCCAACCGTAAATGAATTCGCGAATTTCCTGGACACGCGTTGCCGCGTCAATTTAACCGTTGCGAATTGAAACCAACGATGGAACGGAAAGTATCTTCTCCACAATTTTCAGATCGTCCGATTGTTCGCTGGCATCACAACGACCAGGATTCAGCCATTGAACATAGAGGAAAAAGTCGTTGGATTCGAAGTAGTCCAGTGTTGAATTGACTTCCTCCGAATATTGTAAAGAACACAGCACTATTCGACAAACTTGATTGGCGAGGATGTCGCCGGCATACTCACCTCTTTCTTCAAATGAGCCGCTGACAAGGAATATTTCTACGCACTCGCCCGGCCTAAGTGTTAGAGGGCGCGGATGTTTTCCACGCTGTACCGTTTTGCCAAACAAATCATTCCATGTGTGAGATTTTCCAGAACTTTGGTTGCCAAGCACACCGATAAGAAGTCTGTCGGGCGATTGATTTTTTTCGGTTTCTTTCATGATTTTCAGACAATAGCAGTGAATTTGATTTGGTCTTGCGAAAACGAGTAATTACGAGCGAGTCAAACATCAGTTTCAGGAACATGTAGTCCACAGATTTACCTGCGTGCACTGGCTTGTTGAGTCAAGGAGCAAGGACTCCGACAAGCACACAGCAGACGAAATAGCGGTGCGCAGCTTCGATTCGATGGTGCAGTTGCGGGTGAACGTCAGCATTCAGCAAGTGAAGACAAAACGTTCGTTGCCGTCTGAGTCAGACATGATTGTCCACAATAGAGAAGACAGCCGCAAGGTTGCGGAGAATGCTCTGGGACAGTTCCGCGTAAATCCGGAGATACCCTGAACGCATGTCAATTTATCTGACATAGGATTATGAAATTATGGTCTTTGAATCAAAAACAAATGCCTGATTTGAATCTGGAAGTTCAGTCTAAATATTACCAATGATTTCGTTATCATCGATTCGTATTACTTGGTGGTTTGGCACTCAGCTTGGAAATCGAATGATCAGCAGGCTAAACTGGTGAGTAAAAAAACGCTGTGATTTCAGGTCTACAACACTCCTTTCAGAGCTCTTCCACATTTCATTGTTCGTATTACCTCATATTTTTTATGGAATTTGATTTTATTTTTCTTCAGCGAATCAATTTGCGCTCTGTGGGTAGCCCCGAATACTACGACTGGCCGAAAATTAACACTCACCTGAGCGGATACCCACGACTCAGCAACCTTGGCACCTGCTTTCAACTGCTTGATGACTTTGCTTGAATCCAACTTCCCTTTCTTGAGTTCAATCGGTACAATCCACCCAATTTCTTCTTCGTCTGCAACAAAGAGATAGTCGCACTTACTGTCGTTTTGTGAAATCGGCGAACCAGGCTTATCAAAGTCAATAATCACACGTGACTCAGGAGCATCTTTCAAACTAACGTTGCAACCCTCTTTCTTCAGTTTTCCCGCAACCAGACATCTTTTGTCCGCTTTCTTGCGGACGATGTTCACAAGACCTGTCATTTCAAGTCGTTCTTTCAATCGGTATTCCCGATCTCACTTGAAATATTCGCCCAGTCATTGTGGAGTGCCATGGCGACATCGTCAAATCCAGTTTGGTAAAGACCTGACTCATCAAGTCGGACTTCCTCGACTTTCGAACCCAAAGTCCGACCACGGTTTTTTTTTGGTTTGAAAAACCATACCCCTACGTCACTCGGGTCGAGCGCTGCGTCACTATCTGAAATTTCTTTAAGTCGTGACTTTTTATCAATTGATGATCTACGAACTATGTTTCCGACCTCTTCCATCAAATATTCACTATGGGTTGTGACAATCACCCGAATGCCAGAATGAACAAGATTGGCCAACTGGCGAATAAATTCGACCTGCATGGCTGGATGCAGATGGGATTCCGGCTCCTCAACCAACAGAATGCTGTTGGGCAATACTATGTGACGCAGATATAAAACTATGGGTGCCAGCTCTGATACCATAGATGAAGCATTGCTCAGAGAAATGCTGCTTTCCCATCCGTAAGGTTGATATGTAAAATTCGGGTAGTTGGTGATTTCACCTCGCTCTACGCCAACCTCACCCTGTAAAATGCTCCTCTCCAATTCCATCGCGTGTGTGGCATCAAGTTCGGATTTTTTGGAGATACTGCCTACCTGAATCAATCTATCGAGGAAATCTGCCAAAACCCCGGTCAACATCGGTGAATTTCTACTCGGACGTAGTCCGATCGTTGATGAACTTTCTATCAACGAGCTGACAACAACATTATGCGCATGCATGATTCCTGTTCGATCTGCTGGAAAATAGTATGCCGGTTGACTTAGAGGACCTACCATTTCCCGACGTATAGACATGACTATCTGGGCAATCAAAATCATCAAAAACCACCCTTCATAATGTTCGTATGTTATGGCTTCGTCGAGTGATTGGAAAAATATTTTGGATTCTTTAAATTTAAATTCAAAATTCTCGCTAAAATTTGACTTCAAACTCCCCTCAAGAGGCGCGAATTCATATTTGCAATCGTACGATTCACTGTCTTCAATACTCGTCCGTCGCATCGTTATTTTTGGTTTGGTTTTGCCGGCTCGACGAATGAATCCGTCGGCATTCGTTCCGAAACACCTACACAGCTCGAGTTTTAGCCGCTCACCATTTCCATCCAAACTCGGTTTCAACAGTTCAACAATCGATTTATTTGTCGACACAATGTTTTTTTCATCATTTGCGTCGAAATCCGCCAGAATTTTCTGCAATCCATCAATTTGTTGAGTGAGGGTATCTCCCGGCTGTCGATCGTTCTCATCGCCAAAGAACAAATCAAAATTTGTGGCAATATCAACCGCTGTTATGGATTTGTAATCACTGGCAAAAAATTGATGCAACGCATAAATCAGGATTGCCATCCAAGATTTACCGGTGTTGCTCGGGCCAATGAACACAGACAGTGGACGCAATTCGATATCGGCTTCAATAATCGGTCCGAAGTCACGAACACCAAGATGATATCTATTCTGATTCACTGTTCTTCTCAATAGGAAAATTCAACAGAGGCTTTTCGTCGATGTTATGAAACATACTTGATTTTAATGTATTGGCTATTTTCCGGCATTATAGGTTAGGCAAATTATTTTAAACGAATCTGGTACGCGGTCGGGGAGTGTACCTGATCCAAGTGTCAGCTACCACTTTTGCCTTGAATGGTAAAATTAGTCTTGGTTTTCAATCGCTTTATCAGCAACAAATTTCCAGTCTGCGGCAATTATCGATAGGTTACCTTCAGGTACTATTTTCATCATCTGCGCGTGTTGACTTTATATGTGATTCAGTTGATGCACGAGACGAGTGACATTCGCAAGAAAACGAAGGATATTTTAGATCTGGTACAAGTTTTCAATGGTAAGAGGCTAGCAGTGAATACTAGTTCCGAAATTCAATCGTGTAATACTTCCCGACCGAAAACTTAATAGCTCAACACTCATGGCAAGAAAGGCAAATACAAAAGAGGACTACCGAACACTCTTTGCTCGAACAGGGAATCAATGCGCTTACCCGGAATGCACAGAGCTGCTGATTGACCAAGACGATGATTTCTTGGGTATGGTGTGTCATATCGAAGCGGCTGGAAAAAGAGGTGCACGTTTCAATGATGATTTGTCTGATGATGAACTTCGTTCCCCAAGAAATTTGATTGTTTTGTGTCCTAATCACCACACACTCATAGACAAGAAACCCGAACTATATGACGTTGATCGCCTGAAGAAAATGAAACTTGACCACGAGAGTCAGTTTGCAGAAAGCTCCTATCAAATTCCAGACAAAGCACTTCAAAAAATATTTGAAGAAGAGTTGCGATTTCAACACGATGTGAATCAGAAAAATGCTGACTGGCTGGCAGAGTTTAATTTAGCAATGCATCTGGAATATTCCGAGGACGCTTCTGTGCACTTGAATAGCTTTCGTGAATCAGTCTCGCGATTGGAGAATTGCATACATGATTTGAGTAAATTTATCAATGATTTGCCTAACGACATTGACGCGCTCCTTGTCAAACTTGGATACGATCCCAAGAAGTACAGAGAATTGCCATACCGCGAGAATCCATTCTTACTTTGTTTCTGGGAAGATTTAAATCTCGGTGTACCGAATTTCCTTACAGCTATGGAGTTTCACTCGATAGCCTTGGAAGTACATATTGAACGTCAGAAATTGAAAGACAAACCAAATGATGCAGAATGTCGGAAACGGTTAAACGAATTGGAAACTAAGTTGAAAAAGCTGGCATCAACGTCGATGCATGTAGACTAGGATTTGAGTAATGAATCTATGATAGCATTGCAATCAAGTGAGAATTCTTGCCGTAATTCACTATGCTATTTTGGCACTTTGACTCATCGTGGTTCAACATAGCGAATTAACCCACCCATGAATAGATGAATGATGATTAATTCCGATAAACCATTCCCCGAAAAAAACAAAATGCCTATCCAACGAGCATTTATGCGAACATTTTTGGGTATACGAAGAAAACTGGATTTCACATCAGCTCCTCTCTCTATGTTGCAAGAAGAAATGTTGTTCAACCTTGTTCACGCATCCACAGCAAAATGCGTCGAATTTAACATTGAAACCAATCGTGAAAGGAAAAAGACAGAATCTACGTTCATTCTTATGAGTAATCTCAGGGGAATCTGCGAGGATTTGATTTGGCTGACTTATTTGTCCAAAATGAACAAAACAAGTGCGAATGAATTGATCACTCTACTGATTGGTCGAAATTATGCCAAGGCGATAGCTGTCCAGAGAAATTTCTTCGAAGTGAATAATCCAGTTCAACCAGTTCTAGGTAACAACGTAAGCCGGAGAGATGCCGAAGATTCAGTGAGAGAATTCCAAAACAAACTTCGCGAGTTTTGGCGATCAATGAATTGTTCCAGGTCAGGTGGTCCAACTGTTCGTGAAATGGCAGAAGAGGTAGGTTTAACCTCAACTTATGCATACCTTTATTTTGCAGCATCAAATTTTGTTCATTTCAACCCTACGCCGCTGTTAGCTACAGGCTGGGGGGATGATCGTGTGGATGATCCTGTGTTCACATACTCTACCCGATGTCTGCGAGGATATTATCAGATGTTTAGCAGTTTCTATGCGGCAATCTTGTTCATTGGGTATGAAGCATCTTTCGGCCAAAATTATTTTAATGATGTTCTAGACGTTGAAATTGGTCAACTTATGGAGTTGATCAGGCATGTCCACCGCTGGCCAGAGTTAGTGACATTTGAGGAGATGAACGTCGAGCCACCACTGTTTTTTCTCACTCATGCAATCGGCACTTTGGCATATGAAGAGGACAATGATTTGCCGTTTGGTGAAATCATTAGGGAGGTTCGAAATTTGAACACATAAGACGGTCGCTAAGAGTTTTGTTGAAGCTTGCTCAAACTAACCCAGTGTCTGCCAGATAACCCACTATTTCAAGCAAGAAGCCAGTAAATATTCGATTCGCAATCCAGCCAAGCAGCCTTTGGTTTCTATGTACGAAAGTCGGAGGGGAGGGAGGATCCTGATTGAGCGCGGCACTTGTGATTTTATGGAGTCAACGATAGAGTCAAATTGCAAGAAACTTCGGTTTCAGCGCAGACTCAATTGTCCCAGTCTCGCCAATTGGACATGTTTAGTCGCACCTCCGCCTAGCGGCAACCCACGAGTCTGTTTCCGGATCGAGCCCCCACTTCAGCGGTAGCCAGCGCTTCAGTATTGATTGCCTCATTTTAAGGGCACGTCCGTTTCGGTGAGATGGGTGACCCGAAATTCAATATTCGTATCGCATTCGCATACAGATCTTTCACCAAGGTCACTTCCTCTCATTCTCAAATCAGTATAAAGTCCGACTACTCGATAATCTCGCATCCTGCGTAAGCCAGGAGGGAATCCCAAACCGATGCATGCACCGAACTCTTTGGTCGCTTCTGAATCTATCACCTCAAATTGATTTCCTGAAGCAGCGAAGACGGCTTTATTCGTCAATCGAAGTAAGAGAAACCATGGAACAGCTTTCGTAATTCTCAAGGATTGTGAAGGACTTGGCGATGAATTCGTCGGCGATGAACTCCCAGTCGCCCTCGCAGTGGGAAATCTGAAATTCGATCAATACAGTGGCGAAGAGTCTAATGCGTTCGAAATTTGTTGTAGCGTGTATTCAGTTCCACAGCACAATAAATTTCTAGTAGTGCCTGTCTATTTGCACATGATTCTTCAATGTATCGGAATTCCATTTTCTTAATTCTGCGTCTACCTTCATCAAATGCAGCTTTGAATTCAGAATTTCGCATTAGATTTTTCAGGCTTTCGCTGCCTGAAACATAACTAGCTTTTTTACCAGTTTTCTCTCTCGCCAATAGAACGGCGAAGGATGCGGAACTCGGATTATTGTGAGTATGGCCGGAATAACGCTGACGGATATTTCTAGAACGTCCGATGTAAAGGTCCTTACCCTCTTCACTAAATAGATAGACACCGGAAACTTTTTCATCTCGCTTTCCGACCTTGAAGTTTTTGACGCTACATATGGGTTCCATCGATTTAAGGTCTTTTAGAACTTGGTCAAATCCGTCAATTAATTCATTGAATTTTAGGTCTGTCATATTCCTTTCTCCTTGTTGTATACACGAGGCAATCAACTATGAAATCCTTTTATCCTCTCGGCTCAAACAAGTTGAAAGATGTCAACTTTCGAGAAGTCAAGTGAGATTGTGATATCTACATTGTTCCAGTCAGTGAACTTCAAAGGTTCAGAGTTCCTGACCTCAACCAAATTGACATGATACAGTGCTTTGCCGAGGATGAAATTCGCACCGATCGAGCAATGGCGTTGTATTGAAGTACCATGTGGGTAGCAGGTTTCAATCGAGTTGTTGAATATTGAACGTCACCAGTTGCGGCAGAGGTGTGCTTCGGTGGACGAAAATTGGTTACATACCTTTTTGTTCAATCGCAGGCAGAACATCAAGTCCGATCTTTAACGATTTCTGGATAATTGATATAAAAATAAATCTTTCCCGGATTGGTTGCAAACGTTTGATTTTATTTGGTCAGGATGTATGAGGTCAGTGATGACCGCGCAAGCGTTATCACTATCCCTTTATTTAGGTTATGAGTTATTGAGCTTGATACGCTCAATTAGTTTTCCAGCGATTTCTGCGGTACTGGTGGCAGGAGCTTTCAAGGCAATTCTATCTGCCAAAGTAGGACTATATTCACTGACTTCATCTTTCGAGATTCTGTACCAAATCGGAAGAATACGATTGTTAGTATCGGATTCGAGTGTCAACAGCCCATCCAGTTCTTTTTGAGGCCACTCCTTTCTGAAAAAATGTTTTGACAGTATAACGATTCCATATCGTGAATTAGACAATCCTCGATCAATTTCCCGCCGTAGACTCTGTCCAATCATTAAAGTAAACTCATCGTACCACACCTCGGCACCTAATTCGGTGAGCGTATTCGCTAAATCACGTACGAAATCATCCTTGTCTTCGCTTGCATGAGCAATAAAGAAATCGTAGGAAGAGTTCATCGCACTATCAGAAACGAGTGAATCTACATTTTGCAGAGTTCTGTCTGGTTTATGTTGATCAGGTAATCTTAATTTTTGAGCCTGCCTCACGGCATTCGTAAAAATTTGTTTTTCCTCACGAATTTGCCTTTCTTGACATGAATACAACATTTTAGATTTGTTTGAGATCTTTATGGAAATTCCATTAATTTTCTTCTGGACCGAAGCTAATTTTTTGTTTTCCCGATCTATCTCCCTTAGTTTGCTTTGAATTTGGACTTTATTACGTGATCGAGCAATCGATTCTTTCAACCGGGTAATACTTAGTTGAATCTTGACGATTTTGCTCTTTTCACGAGCCATTGCAAGCTGAAGATTAGCGATTTCTTTGTTTAATCGCTCTATACGGTGTTGAATAGCGGAATTCATAATTGGTCAACGTGCTGATTCAGTTATAAATCGCATTGGATTCATTGAAATTCGAACAATCGAACATAAAAAAACAACCTTACTAATATTCATAGATTTCTGGATTCGAAAGCTGATTGAACGAAGCCGCTAAGCTGCCGTGGCTGGTTTGTTCTGATCGTTGCAGTCAGTTGAAGTCATCAGATTATTCCACTCCGGGCCGTTAATGATCTATAGTGAAGTGGTGCCCACATGAGCAGGTCACCATGTAACCAATCTTCACAATAGGGGGACGACACGTCGAATTGCAAAAGCGTCCCGAAGCCGCACTCGCCTTTACGGCAAAGCACCATTGATTATAAGCGAATCGCCGGTATGTCCGAGAGTACCATGCAGGCGTATCTGTCCGGCACTGGGCTGGTCCGGCGAGCTGTAGTAGAATCTCCGCGGTCAGTCCGGTTTCCTCAGATTCGACTGACAAAAGAGGGATCTGCGATGCCGGAAAGCCAGTCAGTCCAACGGCTCCGTGATGGGTCAAAAAACCTTGCCCTAGAGAATGGTTGGTTTGAGGGGGTCAGCCTGATTCCGGAGTAAATTTCCCGGTTTTCACCCCAGCCGAACGCAGTCGAAAAACTGAGAATATCCTATTCCAGCTACGAATTCACGCTGGACCAACAGGATGCGCACCACCTATCGGTGACCGTCAAGCCCGACAGTCGGGTGGAACAGCGATTCGGGCACTGTAGGACACCAAAATCGCTACGACGCAAGTCCCTTTAATTTGATTTGGATTGACTGGTGTTCTTGCAATTTCGCGAACGCTCAAGACCTCTGAGAATCAACTCAATCACCTGATTGATGCGTGGTGTTCGTACAAGTACACGGTTTTCTTCTTCCGTCAATCCATTCGACAGATCGTCAATGCTGAATTTGTCAAATCGCTCCCGACCCTCCCAACGAATTCCTGAACCAGTTCCCGATTCCAGTAAACCCAAATCAATTGCGATATCCCGCGTACAACCACCATAACCACCGATCAGAAAGATGGGTTGTTTCGATTCAAATGCCAGCAATGCCTCTTCCGCTATGCCTGGCATACTTCCCTTATAGCCCTGTACACGACCGCCAAGCAGTATTCGCGCATCTGATTCGTCTCTCATTGTCTTTCGCATCGCTGTCAATCCTGCGGACCACTCATCATCAGTCAGTGTTCCAGGATTCAGCGTCCGACGACATTCCAAATTCATTCTAGATCCGTCTTTTTTCAGCAATGCAAGCTCGGCCACACCGTCAAGATCTGATTTCAGTTGATCCAGTTCATCGCAATTAATATCTGTGTGGACAGGCCAGGCCAAATAGTTGACCACGCGGGTTTCCTGCATTCCCGGTCGGCTATAGTGCAGAACCAGTTCAAAAAGTTGCTGTGTAAATCCGTTTGGCCGCAAATCTCCACCGTATGCCAGATTTGCCCCTGAGGAGAGTATAAAAACAGCGATTTTCGACATCGCGTCCTGAACATGAAGATCACTGAGTCCGAATCTCTCCAGATTCTCACTTTTTGATACGGAAACGGCGATAGTATTCGGTTTGGATATTTGCTCCAGCCTCATATCTCAGATTCTCCCATCCATTCTGTCAGGCTACGCAGTTGAATATTGTTTGAAATCAACGAAAACAACTTTTGCTCCTCGCCTCCTAGAGGAGGATCAGGATAGACTATATATTGCTCCTTCCCAATATGTTTACCACACGCTGACGGGCAGGTCAAGACAATCAACTCTGGTGTACGAGGAATGAACAACACCTCTTTGAGCTTGACTCTAGCTTCTTCCGTAACGTAGCGCCAGAGCAAATCCTTGAAAATCTCGTCGAGAATTCGATACGCGGTCTGCTCAATATTCGTCATTCTATCAGGGTCTATTCGAATAATCGGCACATTGCCCAAGTAAGGAAATCCACGCTCATCGAATTCTCGCAGACTGTTCACGACCAACATGGGAATATTGTGGCGTTTAGACTCGATTACTTCTCTACGACACCATACGCGAGACGAGTAAAGATCGGTGTGAATCGCGACTAATGCACCTTTATTGAGATTGCTTAAAATTACGTCTTCAAACCTAAGTCCTGCCGGAATGTCCACAACATCGATAAAAGTTGACAAGGCACTGTTGTTGTTGATCCATCTGCGTATTTTCCGAGCAATATTTTCACCGTCCCTGTCAAGTTTTGTATGGCTTAAAAATACCTGAAATTTCTCCAGATAGCTTTCAAAGTTATTATCAGTGCCTGCACCTGGCCATGCCTTCCGCGACAACCGCTCTCTCAGCATCCGGCACAATTCATATGTAAGTTTGTGCAAGAATCGAGGCTTGTGTTCATTTTTCAATCCGTGCCAGGATAGTGCGTGCAAGTCCAATTTCAAGTCACTGACTTTAACTTCTGAATCAACGACCACAGGAATTACGATGAAATCAGATTCATGACCAGAAGATCGAGTTGACCACTCCCGTAGAATTTTCCGGCAATCCGTGTCGTTTGCAAAATTTTGATCGATTGCAAAAATGAGTACTGATATATCCGCATCTTCCAAATTGGACTGATCGCGAGACTGAAAGCTGAGACTGGTAATTTCGTGTTTGAAAACAAAGATGCCCGCGCCACCAGTGACATTTCGATAATGGATTGAATTGAAGTGGGTGATGAGTGCCTCTGTCAGTTTGCCACCGAGAGCGTACTCCGGATGCAAGATTACATGAAGCTCCAGAGGCGACTTTGTAACGATTGTCACGAAATTATTCCTTTCCAATCAATCCATGTTGGCAATGTTCCGAAACTCGACACACCAAGTTTTGTGTTTCAAAAGTGAGCCCAAATTCCAGAATTATTGATCCTGAAGTTTAGGAAGTTTGCCAAGCAGTTCAATAATAGTTTTCGCTCAACAATCGGCGAGAGCTAACAGGAAGAATTTTGTTTCGATTCTTAAAAGCAGTGTGAATCCAATTTTGCACATCATTTGGATTTTCCGACCACGGATAAACTGATGCAAAACCGCACTTGACATTGTCGTATAGCCTTTGGGGAATCCCAGCCGGGTCGAAACAACCAAATTTATCCCGTCGCTGATATGTTGGTAGGAAAATCCCAAGCAAACCAGAGCGAAGATTGTAATCAGTTTTTCTAATGCTCGCCCCGATTTCCCAATCCACATGCTTTCTTTTCCATGTTTCGGTTCCAACCAATACAACTGTAACGGTTGATTCTCGGAGGTTTTCATCACGAATTCTTCGACGTATAGTCTCGTCATTCAAGAAAAAATCAAAATCGTCGATTTGAACTGATTTTGAAACCATAATGTCGAAAACTTTACCAAACAGTGTTTCAAAGCGATTTCGATAGCGTTGGTCGTTTTCGTGGTGGTAACTGACAAAAACCTTGTGGCGGTGTTTCGATTGCCAATGAGATGACATTTGATTCTCCTGTTTCAAACAACTTTATTTCACATGTGATGAAAAACCCAATATGGGGACAGCATAATAAAATTCAATGGTCCACAACAGTCAGGGATGAGAAGGATAGAAATTTGCTTGAATTAAATCTAACAAATCTGGAACGAATCTACCGGAATCACTGGTGTCGTTGAGATTTGATTCGATCGGTAACGCGATTTGAGTTGAGAATCCGTATCCATCAGTTTGGTCGCGGATATACGACTTATTGACTACTGCCTGGCAAATTCTTTTTCCGGTCGCTGCGAGTCGAGTTAAATGTGAATTTCGGGTTTAGGGAGTCAATTGGGATCGCGTTGTTTCGCCAATTGGAGGAGAAACATTCCGATTCTCTATTGAAGGTTGCACGCGAAACCTCAAGCGTTTCGTCGTCGCATCTCTCGGCTCAGGTCATACTCGCAACTGCTTCTTGCCTGGAATGTAGCATCAATCAAGAACTCGAGTTTGTCGAGCGAAAGTCGATCCCAAGGTACAACAGAAATCTTGGAATTTGGAACCAGTAAATTGTCGATGATCCGATCAGGCAAGTGTGGGAAGCGCCTTTCCTGTTCCTGACGTGAATCAATGCCAGTCCAAGAACTTATATCTGGGTAGATCAATTGCTTTTCAGCGTTACCGTGTGCTGCGACATAATTCGTGCAATTTACAGATGGCAAATTTATGACGAGGATTCCTGATTTCCTGTTTATCGTGCCATCAAACATACTTGAGTAAAGTTCCCAGTCAACATGCTTTCGCCACTTCGTCTCTGTTCCAGCCAGAAGGATTGTAACAGTCGAATCTCTCAGATATTCATCACGTATTTTTTTTCGGATAGCCTGATCGTCCAGGTATTCGGAAATATCCCCAGACTCAACCGATTTGTCCATAAACAAGCTAAAGCTTTTGCAGTAATCAATCAATGTTTTCTTGTACCATTGATCATTCCTGTGGTGATAGCTAATGAAAACCTTATGCATCCTACTTTCTACGAATTTTCCATCAACAACATTCAGAATCGCTAAACTTTGCTAGACCTAACATGATTGGCAAAAATATGGAACCAGTAAACCTAAGGTCCATAGGACGCATACCGCTAGAAAAGTGACAGGCATAATAATCCCTGAGAACTTTCTTCTCAGAAAGCCTTTCTCTTCAAAGTAATTATTTTCTTGCGTCAGGAAATCAAATGGTAGTTTCTCCTCCAAATCTTTGAGAATTTTGTTCTTTGATGTCAACTTGCCTGTTAAGGATTTCTGTGAAATTATCCACGACAAAGATATGAAGATCCCAAGTGTAGGAAACAGCCACATTGATTCTGAATCCGGCACAAAGCGCTGCAGCAAAACTGAAGCCACAATTATGCTTGACACCATCCCTGAGAAAATCTTATTCAAACCTTCTCTAACTTCATCTATCCGTTGTGCCAGCTCGGTGTGAAGTTTGTATGTTTCAAATAGCAGTTGCTGGTCGTCGGACACTATCGTTACATTTGTTACTGAATCAATTTATTTTCGGTTTCACTAGTCGCAGCCCGTCACATACTTCATGCAATATATTTCACACCGACGATTCGCACGAATCCGAATTTCACGACGAATTATTCTACGGTGCTAATCGGGAGGACACTCAAAGGACATTGTCGATTATCCATTTGTCTAGTTCATGCCTATTACGTATGGAACTTAAAGCATCTACTACCGACGGTAAATCATGCACATTTTTGTAATTTATCATGGCCCGTGGCTTACGCATCGCATGCGCACCGCCAATCTCATATCCGATCCACATTGATACCGCAATTTCGGCAATTACGTTGACCAGAAACCCGTCGCTCTTTCTGATTTCATTCATGATGTAGTCCGGCAATTCGTTTGAGTTTTCATCGACGCTATCATCAAATTTGGCCAAGTACACGTTCACAAAGTGCTTATTTGCGATGTATTCCGCCTCAATCTCCGCTTGCTTATCGCCTGTCCTATGGGACATGAATAGCCATGTGTCAGAAGTGGCTGTGGGGCCAACATAAAACTCCATCAAATTAGGATCTTGTGCTTTTGGTTTAATAGGTCGAATTATTTTGTTGAATCGAATCGCCATAAACGTGTTCCTCGTAACTCTGTAGGTTTGACAACCGTTGTTGTGGTCAGTGTAATTTTACTAGCGGTGTTGTTGAGAATGTCTGCGGATTTGCCTTGTAAGGGCGAGTTGGATGGCGGTCAGAGGTTTGTAGCCCACAAGATTAATGGATTGAAGATAACTGAAATTTCGGCAACAAGTGTGAGCACACTGTTCGGAACGGAATGCATCCGATACCTTGAAGGTGTTTTGCACTTTTGTTAAAGACTAACCGGAATCAGTCAGAAAACCCTCAGTTTTCGAGAGAAGCCTGCGAAAATTGATCCGCATCGAGCCATAGTAGCAGTTGTCACGGTTGCCATGTGCGGTAACTTGAAGGGCAGGGGGAAGCTTATCGAGTGCGGCACTGTTGACACAAGGGGGCAGTTCATAGATACAGAATGCAAGAACTATCGATATCAGTACAGAATCAATCATCCCAGTCCTGCCAGTTGGACATGCCCGGTCGCGCCTGTTCGAATCTCCGCCTGACGGCAAGCCAAGGATCTGTTTCCGGATTGACTCTCTACTTCCGCGGCAACCAGTGCTTCAGTATTGATTACCTCATTTTAAGGAAGTGCCTGTTGATTACTCTGCGTCTTTGGTCGGGTACACGCTGTTCATATCCGATATGACGCACGCACGCTTCGGTGAGATAGGCGACTTGAAAACCGAGATCCGAATAGCAGTGGGATACAGAACTTTCACAAGGTTAAATTCCTTTCAAACTTAAATCAGCAAACGGTCCAACAATTCGGTAGTCTCGCATCCTACGCAAGTCCGGATTGAAAAGTAAACCTGCAAGTCCACCAACTGAATTTGTCATTTCTAAATCCGAGACCTCTAATGGAACGTCAGAGGCTGTTCCGGTTTACGGGCTGGGACAAAGGTACAGATTATCAGATTTTCATTCGAACGCGGGTTGACAATGGAAAGGTTTTCCTAGTTCTAAAGGACCATAAAGGACTTGCCGATGAATCCGTCGGCGGTGAACACCCAGTCGTCCTCGCAGTGATATATCCACTCGGTCTCGACAAGGGAAACTAAGGAAAGAACGACACCGAATGCCTCCAAAGCAGTCGTAACCTGAATAATTGAACAATTTCCTGAAATAGCTCCGACTTCAGATTGCAATAAAATAAATTGAACCGCATTATCTTGGTGCATATCTGGAAATGATTATGAAGTCGCGCATTTAGGAGAATAAGCAGATGAACGAACTTGGGTGGAAATCTAACGAATTAGACAAAACACGTTTACTCTACAAGGATTTTCTGGAAGAGTTCGGTTGTAAACCCGAATCTTTGCAGCAAATCATCGCCGACATTCTAGCGGGTTCCCCACTCTCGAGTGATTTACCAGAGTGTCCAGATGTGAGTAAAGAGTTTGCGTTTACGTCTATTCTTTGGATAAAGAAAAAGAAAGAACTTGAATTCAAGAAATTCGTTTCACTACTGAATGTGGTCATTCAGTTTCACGACCCCGAGAAGGCAAAGCAATTCGATGAGTACATTACAGCCCTAGATCGCAAATACGATATACAGTCAATCATCGATGAGTTTACCAGAGATCAGAATTTACCTCCTAATGCTGTCTGACGAAAGACTTCAGTCTTGCTGTCGCAAATCGCGGATACGAAAACATTGATTCTGAGATTATTGCGTTCAGGGACGAGCGTTTAGGGACGAATTTCTCTGGGTTTCGCTAGAATTCTCTATTCAGTTCCGGAAGTGCGCGGTTCGACTGATAATATTCCTGTATGGCTTCCGCTTCAGCAAAAGCGGGGAGAACCTTTTCTCCCGCGTAATTCCAGGTCACGAACCATGCAACTGAAATTCCTTTCTTTCTCTTTTTCATCTTCCGAATAAAAAAATCATTTCTATACATTCCATCCTGTCTCATACCCAATCTCTTTCTTATTCCTTGTATTTTCATAATTCCATTCGTTGTCATAGTTCCGGCATGACCAATGTAGATCAATTCTCCAATGCAATCGAATCCTTCGTATATCAGGTAGATTCCCCTGTCATCAGGGACTTTGGCTTTCCTTGCTGCATCCGTGATTTTCTGCCCTATATTGACATTGAATTGTCCATTCTTTCGGTATTTTTTTCTCAATCTCTCAATCATGGTAAGTTTTCTCCGCTTGGATACTGAAGTTCCAGAATTCTAGCCGTCATCTTGATGCCTGGTTTGGGTTACGCAAATTTTAAGTAATTTGTGCCAAGGGTCATGGAGCAAGGCGCTCATTGCGACCGGCACTTTAATTTTTCCGGTAGAAATCAAATAATTCTCGGACTACTAATCGCACTGGGAGTGATTGAAAGCATTGCGTAAAGCTTTACACAACACTTTCGACCGCACCCAAAATCTACAGTTGTTGAATCTAAGGATACCATCATTCTGGAGGATGTGAGCCGCCGAATTTTGGGATAATGCGATTGGGGTTCTGAACTCCGAAACTTATCTATTGACCACCAAATTTGAGTCATATCTCATGCAAATTCAGCGCATAACAATCAATTCTTGGCGGAATTTTGAAAATGTCGAACTTGAAGTTGACAAGAATTCAAAACTCATATGCCTTGTTGGTGATAACGGTACCGGCAAAAGTCATATCTTGGAGTTAATTGCCGCTTGTGCGCATAGACTTGGGTTGACACCAGGAATAGATATTCCCCGTGGTAACCCATTTTCAGATGAACATAATATTTCCCTCGAGATCTATTTTCCGGACCAGTCCAAATTTACCGAAAGAAACGATTTAATGTCTAACCTTGGGATTAACCAATGGGATGGTGCCCTAAAGATCAATTGCAATAACTCTAAAATTGAGATTCTTGCTGGAAATGGTAGCGGTGAATTTACTGAGGAACCTATTGTCGAGACTTGGATCGATGAAGTGCGAAACTCGGAAGAAGTTTTTTTCCTTTTTCTCGACAGCAATCGCGCCTACCCCAAACAACCTGTAAATTCTGGTGATATCGGCAACGCGTTGCGAACTGATTGGAGCAATACCCAATACAAAAAATCTAATTCATATAAACCGACTGAACACCTCTATAGCGAATGGCTCAAATATATGCTCGCATTAGAAAGCCAAGCTGGTATCAGGCATAATAATGCGATTCGAAAGGCGCGTGAGTCTGGCCAAATTGACCCAAATTTCAAGGATCATTTCGATAACTATAAAAAATCTATACTGGAAGTGCTGCCTCATCTTTCATTTTTAGGTGTAGAACCAACGAATAATTCTCTACTCTTCAATACATCTGGATTGGATTTATCTTTCGATCAAATTAGTGGCGGAGAGAAAGAAATAGCATTTCTCTTGGGGCAAATTGATCGCTTTTCTCTGCGCGAAGGGCTATTTCTTCTCGACGAACCGGAATTACATCTGAATCCAAACCTGATTCGGTCATGGATAACGTATCTCACAACCACTATTGAGACGGGTCAGGTGTGGATTGCAACGCACTCACTTGAAGCTGTCGAAGCAGCTGGCACGGAGGCAACATTTGTTCTTGAAAGGGATAGCATATCGCGCAAAGTTAATAACATCAATCGATTAGATACAAAACCAGTTTATTCCACGTTATCACGGGCTGTCGGTAGTCCGGCTTTTTCGATATCAAATCAACTGTTTGTATTCGTTGAAGGCGAGGGAGATTTGGGTGAACGTGAGCTCTTTCAGAAATTGGCTGACACCACCCAAGAAGTTAAATTTATTGCGTGCGGATCTTGTAATGAAGTAATAAGACGTGTGGAAATCATAGAAAATCTTGCGGAAGAGGCTAATTCGGATATTCGCGTTGTTGGTGTAGTAGACCGAGATTTCAGGAGCAGTGAAGAAATAGCGCAAATTGAAAAAGACTACAAAGTACATGTATTGCATGTTCACGAAGTTGAGAATTTTTTTCTTAATCCAAATACACTAAAGCAACTATTGGATCAAAATGGCAATGAAAATGCAGATGTAGGTCAGATTATTCAACAAGCTTCAGATGAACGCGCCGGTAGTTGGATATATCAGCATTTTGTATCGTCGCAGCAAAATAACCAATTCACAGTGACCAACAAAGCTATCAAGGCTTTAACAAAACAAATGAAATGGTCTGATATTTCTAGCGGTTACAATCAGACAGCCAACGACATTTTGAAAGATTCAAATCTATCTGAAGTAGAGTTGCGGGAATGTGAATCGTTGCTAGTTGAGAGTATGAAACAATACGAGCAAGTTAGAAATGGGACGGATCTTTGGAAGGACTGCGAAGGGAAGCAGGCAATAAACAGTATCTTTCGTCAGATAGGTTTCTCGCAACCATCTAATCTCAAATCAGCAACATTCAAGGCGTGGAAGTCAGATGAGAATTTAGTGTTCCAAGAGTTGATTGATTTTCGTATTTTCCTAAACCAGCATAGCCAGAACTAATGACACTGAGAAATAGTGTTGCATTCTGCACAATTTCTTGTGGACATTGGCTTCTTCCTCAACTAGTCGACAAACTGATCACTGAGGTGTGGCAGGGCACTTCCCAATGCAGTCATGACAGTATCGTTGAAATAGATGGCGTACCGTAGAATTCCCGACTGCCTTGTACCTTGAGGGGTTGGTCCAGGACTTCACCCAACGGGTGAATGTCGGTCTATATAATAAGCCCCTGTTGATATATGGCTGTCCTATTCGTCACAAGCCCCCTGATAGCTTGATCAGGTTTCGGATTAAGGCCCTGCAATATTTAACATCACACTGGGGAGACAGATATCTTGTTGATTCTCGGCATTCATTCCGGGTGGCATGACGCACATGCGATGCTTTGGTCTCGATTCTGCACACGTGATTCCAGGAGTCTTTTGTAATGGACTGTATAAGCAAGGTGAAACATTCTTACGCCGCCGGTAACGAGGTTTAGGGGTATCAGTCGATATGGGCTTGTTCAGTTACTATTGATTCGGGAGTCGCGGGTCTGGTCCTGACGGATGAATTCAATCTCCTGGAGCAGCATTTCAGAAGGAATTCATCAATCCGATCGCCATTGAGCTAGAACGGAATTGGGCTGCAGCATCGAATCTCAAAGAAAGGTATCAGAGAGCCATTGTCCTTGCATTCGGACACGGATATGAGAATCAGTCAGTCTTTTGGTTTCCGCAGGGAGAGAGTGGGGATATACAATATCCGGCGATATGATCGATGGTTTGAGGTGATCAAGTCGGATCAGGCCTGACGACTGGGAATGCCTGATATCTGTTTTCAGTCAACATTACAATTCGGTTTCTTTTGGGGATATCGTGACTGGTCCGCAATTGCCGGCGGATGACAGGCAGTCGAAAGATCACTGATCGGCTGTACTCACATGTTCGATCAATTTTGATTGCGGGGCTGGATGAAGCAGTGCCGATGAACTGTCGCAGAGGAGAGGGTTGTGTTGACTTTGACAGTTATCTGGGGGAATTGATTTTTTGGACTTGAATGCATGCGCACCGCTTTCGCCTGATATCTTTGTACCGCTCCTGATGGAAGACAGGAAAGCAAGAGGATGAATCCGGATTTGGATGGACACATGCCATCCTGATTTGTGAGTGAACAGCTGCCGACTTTACGAATCCAGGTAATCGCCGATGAAATCCAGGTCAAGGCTTAAAATCCATAACAGTGTAAGGAAGTTTGCGCTTCGAGTATACGCGGTGGGTCTTCTGACTTACCTGAAGTTCGAGTTCCTGAAAGTGGTGGGGCGAAGGGTTGAGAAACGAGTGATGGTTGACGGCCGCTGGCCGATCTGGGTCCGCTCGGCCACGCCGGACCTGAGGGTTGCGATCCTCAACCTGACAGAGGAATTCGAATGTCTTGGAGAGCGGAATCCAGTGAGGGATCGATTTCCCTATACGACAAAGCGGGAGTACGCGAGACGTCGATTGATCTTCGGTTGCGGCAGTTTCAGCCATGAACCGATTCTCAGACTCCAGTCTTTCGGCGTGAATCGGCAGTCGGTCCCGGCTTCCGGATAGGGTGTCAGCTCTCCGAACCTGCAGACACCGTCGATGTCATACAGGTCCACCCGGACAAACGGGAAATCACGTGACAGCTGTTCGGCGACTGTACGCATCTGTCCGAGAGACTTCGGCGGGGAAATCTCCTCGGCTGGAAATGTGGGATATCGGGGGTCCGAGAAGGGCGGTGGATTCCAGTCCGGGTCAAGGAAGCATCGTTTATGTTCGACGAACCGGTCCTTGCAGACCATGACGAATCCGGGGACTCCCTGAAAGCAGAACCACTTGTAGTCGACGAGCTGGGAGTACTGATCCTGCAGATGGTTTTCAGCGATCAGTTTCGGAGGGTGGTGGGACCAGTACGGCCACTCCGCCGAGCGTCCGACCCGGCCATATCGGCGGCGCAGGCAGTCGGATAGAGTTGATGCGGATTGGGGGCTCAGGGGACTGTCGGGTGATTGGGATAACACGAGTACTGGTCCGCATCGCGAGACGAATATCCGGCACTGCGAGAACGGACTAATTTTCGCGAGATATTCCGGCGGATTTGGGAAACCGGGCAGCTGGTCGGCAGTAATTCGGTGCGCAGTGCCTGACGGTGAAGTGATCACCGTCAGTTCACCATCGACGAACAGGGGGAATTTTGGATATTCCAGTTCCAATTTCCTGTGGACATCGGCATTGTCCTCAACAAAACAGACAAACGGATCACTGAGGTGTGGCAGTACGCTTCTCATTGTGGTCATGATGGCATCGTCGAAATGGGCGCCGTCATCAATGAATATGTCGATTCGGTCGCCGTTGAGTATTTCATCGAGAAGTTCGGTCGAGTCGATTAACTGATCGTATTTGTGCAGTTCCGGTGAGTTGTCTGAAAAGGCGCCGAGCTTGAGCAGGTTGCCCATATTCCGTTCGGCGATGGAGATGTCGATATCCAGTCCGATTACACGAGAGTTGGGGAAAAGGTCACACCAGATGGCGAGTCCGGAACCGTTCAGGATGCCGACTTCGCATATCACGAGTCGCTGGTCTCGATTCTGCACATAGGATTTCAGGAATCTTTCGTAGTGGAGTGCATAACCGTGATGAAACATTCTGTCGCCGCCGGTACATTGGTTATAGATTATCAGTCTAAATGGGCCTGTTCGGCCATTGCGGATTTGGGAGTCGCGAGCCTGATCCCGACGGATGAATTCAATTTCCTGTAGCGACACTTCAGAAGGAATTCATCAATTCGATTGTCATTGAGAAAGAACGGATTTCAACTACAGCATCCAATTTCAAAGAAGAGTATCAGAATGCCATTGCCTTTGCATTCGGACACAGATATGAGAATCAGTCAGTCTTTTGGTTTCCGCAGGGAGGGAGTGGGGATATACAATATCCGGCGATATGATCAATGGTTTGAGTTCATCAACGCCCGAAAGGACTGAACTCAGCGTTCCAAAGGGAGCACTTGTCAAGTTAGGGGACAAACACAATGGTTTGCTGAACCCCGAATTCGGAAGCGGCAAGGAGAAGCTATTCGTCGGAAAGGGCGTGGTCGATCTGCTGTTGTGTTTACGGATCTGAAGAGTAGATGAGTCGCCGGGTGTACGGAATGATTTCGAATATTCTGGCATGATCGGTTGTTATGGAGTTCTGCCAGCACGAAGAGACTTGCTTTATCAGGATTATTTTCAATGCTTGGTCATTGACACTGAAGAGAAGGAAGAATTGACAATAATGGAAAGGACTATTCGGCATTGGTACAAAGCCTGCAAGCATGCGTACAGATCCAGATACAGGCAGTGGATTCGAGCGAAAATCTGGGACAGTGTCTGGTATCAGAACTACCGGACCTGGCGAATCAACTTCAGATCCTGGAGAACTCGCCAAGGCTGGCACAGGTCAATCAAGAAGGCGCGCATCAGACTGTTTGAACGCGCCTATCTGAAGTCCGGGTCGAGTTCGGTACCTGGAACGCGGGAGTGGTTGATTGAGGCAGAAGTCAAGTACGGAGGAAAAATTTTCGGTGTGGCCACACAAAGCAGTCCCCTTGATCCCCGAGGGGAACCCGAGACCTTGGTTTCAGGCGGTGATCGAATGCTTCATCAAGGATATGCCAATCACTATGCGAATTTTCTTGAACCTTACGTGCAGAATCGCGGCGAGCGAATCGTGATCTGTGAAGTCGGGGTGTTGGAAGGGACCGGACTCGCGATCTGGTGTGACCTGTTTCCGAATGCCCGTTGCATCGGGTTGGATATTGATTTGTCCAATGCTAAGGGAAACATGGACAATCTGCGAGATCTCGGTGCATTCGGTGAGAATTCACCTGAGCTGTTCGAATACGATCAGTTTGTCTATTCTGAAAAACAATTGGGAAGTCCACAGGGTAATCGAACAGGAATATCCGCAATGGGTGGAGCAATCTGATTTTGTATTTGCAGTGATGACGCTGTCACAGGATACAAGGTATCGGTGAAATCCATTCAGAAGGTGAAATGACTATTGGGCATCTTTTATATCTTTGGTGGAATCAGAGATTCGGGATTCAGCACTATTCTTCGCTTGCTCACTTGACACATGGACTAATCGCCTGTCTTGCAATCGGGCGGACGTTCCTAACTGAATTTGGAACTACGCCTGATGGCTTCGGCAATCGGACCGAGCCGAGTCGGACCTGAAAATGACTTGGCTTGAATCATGAACTGCAAATCCTGAATATCCACCTGCGAAAGGTGTTTGAACACCCGTGGAACAGCGGCTTCTCGAGATTTTGAAACTGGCGTGTCTATTCCGTGTATCTCGCAAAAATTCCTTATTTCTCCAAAGTTTGGCAGAAACTCTTTTTTATCAAATCTGATTGCCAGTTCATTCAGCAATTTCCCTACTTCTGACGACTCCTCAAGATTTGAAACAAATCCGGTGGCTGTAGCTCTTTTTCGTTGACGTTTTTCAGCGCGCCGCTCATAACGCCTTTTGGAATCTGACGCTGACGGGTTTTCATGATTTGTTTGGTACTGCGTGGAATTGCGAATATCTCGCAATGCCCTATCAACTCTCGCGATTCCATATTGATGAACGATCTCGTTTAGAGAATCGTCAAGCCCTTTTTCTTTCATTCTCAAGCCTTCACAAATTCAATCGGTTGATTAGATTTTGTTAAAAAACTCCTTCGCAAATTCCTTATATAGTACAGCATCTCCGAGATGAGTGAAATCGCCTCTCATCATCTTGGGAAAACCGCGGGAGAAAGGAAATTCATTCTCGAAAACAAACCAGTTGTTCCTGACGGCTTCGTCCTCCAGTTCTATTTTCGATCTGCGGCTCTCGGGCCCACCAATGTCTTGACTGTAGTGATAAGTGGAGTTGTTTATCACAATTCCAGCGACATCAATCGAATGGGTTGGATTTTCATTTCGAAAATTTTCCAGCGATTTCTTGAGCAAAGGAAACCCGATAGTCGCAAAATATTCCGGTTTTACCGGTACCAAGATAAAGCGAGAAGCATGATAGGCAACTTTTGTCAAAATTGACTCTGTCGGCGCGCAGTCGACAATTACTATATCAAGCTGTTGAAACTCTTCCGCGATAAGATTCGCTAGTATCTGTGGGTTCGGTTTGACAGAATCGGTCAAATTCTCTGAAAAATCGAATCTGGATGGAATCAGCGATAGATTGCCACCACCGAGAGGAGTATTGCGCACAAGTATCTTGTTTAAATCAATCGATGATGGCGCAGGTACTCCTGGTCTGGGTGGAATATACCCGCGAAACAATTCGACCACCGAAGGCTTTTTTTCGTCAAGAAACCGCTTGTAGTCTTCTCGCATAAAAGCCTGAGACAGATTGGCCTGAGGGTCCAAGTCAATTGCAAGTACTTTCAAATTCAAGAATATCGAGGCATATCTTCCGAGCAGTGCCGCAACAGTGGTTTTGCCTACGCCACCTTTCATATTGATGACCGATATGCAAATGGGACCGGTGGATTGTGTCATCGAATATTCCAGGGTGATTTACCGTCGTAATGCAATTCGCAAGCTTTGGAGTCAATCGTAATTTTATCTCTGTAACATAAATTCTACAAATTCAATCGAAGTGGAGGCCGAGGTAAACTTATTGTTACGCCAGACGAGAGTCATTGGCTTGTGCTTTCAGCTACTGATACGCAAGTTGGTTCTTGCCATAGGTCTGGAACGGTGGGTTGTACTCGGTGTCAACCGACTCAGGTGATATTCACTGTTCTATTTGAACACTTATGAGCAGCGGCTTACTACTGATTCCGTAGGCAGAAGAAAGGTTATATATTTCGGATCCGTTCAATAGTTTGTCAGTGGCATTTACATTGCGGTCTCAAGGGGCCCGAAGTCGGCGATTTACTGGGTTTGCTGTGGGGATTGATATGATGATATGGACGGAAATGGAGTCGGTTGGAGTCACTGTCCATTTTTTGGAGTGGGGTAGTTTTCGTTCCTTTCACTTTCGGCGTGAATGCTTCTGGACTGGCCGCGCTTTTGTGGACACAGCCAATGGTGAGATATGCGGGCACGGGGATTTCCGACGTATCATACGTCAGCAACCGAAGGCGGGGACGCCGGGAGGGAAATCCAAGATGGGCAGGAAGCATTATTCGAGGGTACTGCGTGAGCAGATCATAGGCGAGGTACGCGGCGGACGATCGGTGGCGTCGGTGGCGCGTGACTATGAGCCGAGTGCGAACACGATCCACCGCTGGCTGGCGGAATCGGTCAGTGATGGTGACGGGGTCGGTGAGGAGGCGGACAAGGCGGCGTTGCGGGCTGAGAACGAGCGGTTGCGGCGGGATCTGGCGATATTAAAAAAAGCCGCGGCCTGGTTCGCCCGGGAGAATCTGGAAGGACAGTGAGCGTTTATCGTTTCATGGCGGCGAATCGGGCCGAGTTTGCGGTGGTGGCCATGGCGCGGGTGCTGGAGGTGGCACTGGATGTGTGGTCGAGACGCATTGTCGGCTACTGCAGTTCGGTGCGTCAGACCGCCGGACTGATGGTGACGGCGCTGAACGAGGCGCTGTGGACACGCCGTCCGCAACCGGACATCCTGGTGCATCATTCCGATCAGGGCAGCCAGTATACCTCGGCCGAGTTCCGCCACTGCTGTGAACAGGCCGGCATCCTGCGCTCGATGGGCCGGGTCGGCAACTGCTATGACAATGCGATGGCGGAGTCTTTTTTCTCGACCCTGGAGCTGGAGCTGCTGGACCTGCAGTCGTTCGACACCCGACAGCAGGCCGGTGCCGCGGTGGTGAGATTCATCGACGGATTCTACAACACCACGCGTCTGCACTCGGCACTGGGTTACCGGTCACCGATCACATTCGAGAACGACTCTGAAAGTGGTTTCTCACAGACACGCTGAGAGTCTCTGCATGTACAATTTACACAACCTGGATTGGCGGTCTGATTCATACAGGGGTATGAGGTACCCCTGTATGAATTCCTCCAATCTCACAATCCCCCGTGTCCACAATTCTGGGTACACTCTAGACCAACTCAATCATGTGAGTTTCGTGTTCAACGATCTATGATTATGGCAAGATAAGATGCTGTGGCTACCGGTTAACTAATTTGTTGAACCTTAGCTTCGTCGTATTAATTTGAAATATAAATTGACTAAGTTGGGTATTACAGATACCGCTAATTCGCTGAGTACAACCACTCAACGTTATCAGTTTGTATTTCAGAAATTGGTATCGTTTTTCTATTGATGCGAAGCAAACCAAGTTATTGTGATTCATTGCTTTTTGCAAGCACAATCAAATCCTGCAACTCGTCGTTAGGTGCGATTAAATGCGGTTCTTGGGCTTCCTGGTAAGAAATCCATCGAAATCCCTTCTTTTTGATTCGGTTATATACATAAAAGGATGATCCCTGCGGATCTTCCGGAGTACTGAAGCGGAAAAATGGTAACGCGGGGCATGCTGTCTTTGATCCCTTCATCCAAAAAGCCAAAGCATCCGATTTGGTCTTGCCGCGTAGTTCGACTGACTCGTTCCGAAAAGTAGGATCACTACCCATCAACTCTGTGTATTCATATTTGTAACTTTCATCGAGTACAGTAGCGCTGCCAGGGCGGATGAGCAACAATTGTCGAAAAATTGTCGCTGTAGTCGAATAAATCTTGCGGATCGATTCTTGCAGATCCTCTACAAGACGCGTTGCTAGGGCTGGATTGATATATCCACCATGACCTTTCCATTCATTACGAATCGTTCTAACAGAGTCAAGAATAGTTACGGTGTCACTTAACTTTCCTATCCTCTCTGTTGTGTAAAGTAGGTCATGTGCTTGTTTTATGGCTTGTTCGCGATTCTCAGGATTGCTGGAAATGCGTCGAACTTCCTTCAGACTGTTTTGAGCGAGTTGCAGCCAAAATCCAAAATCTGCTCTTTCAATGTCATTACCTTTCTCAGGATAGAACCATTTTGAGAAACATTCTTGCCATTTGTTTTCATGCTCCAATGCCTTGACGTGGCTCGCACCGATCGAAGCAATATAAATGGTAAATAGCTCAAAAAAATGAAGTAATCGTTCAAATTGTTCTTTCGGATCTTTTGAATACTGATACTTGCGATAAATCGTCGCAAGAGGATAAGGAAGTTCACTCCACCAGTTCTCAATTTTTGTATCAATGTCAAACACCGACTTAATTTCATCGACACGTTGTTCTATATCAGGAAGATCGCCCCAGTCTGCGCTTAAGGATTCTTGCAGTTCGAGTATGTTGGGGAGCAGGTTTGAAAGTTCATGTTCGGCCTGGACGATTCGATTCTGGATTGCCAAATCAGGCAATGGCAATCTAAGCGTTTCCAAACCGACTCTGTTTATGCGTCGAATGGTTAACCCCCGGGCCTTAGCATCACGGACTTCTCGACCATACCTACTGTTTAGGAGTATCTCCAAGAACTGTGGATTCGCTTTGGTTGTATCGATACCTATACGATAAACACTTCTTGGCTTGACAGTAATTTCTTTTATTCGATTCGAAACCTTACTAGGCACGTACTCTGGAACATAGATAAAGCCTGTCGTTTCGTTGTCTTCGGTCATTGATGGATCAAGTCTCCCAATCCCATTTTCTTCAACAATATGACCTAACTCAAACCACTCAAATCGACCACGAGGTATTAGACTCTCAATTGATTTCAGTCTCTCAATATCAAAATACGAACGACAGTCTTCAAATTCAATCCACTCCCAGCTCAGTCCTTTCTTTCTGGTTGGGCCTTGGTACAACGCGGTTGCCATTCGACTGATTGGAGTATCGTTGAGAAGGGCGCCTACAAACTTTCTAGATGGTAATTTTTTCTGGAAAATTATCAGAACACCTTCTATAGAGGTCCCATACAATCCACCAACTGGAATTTCAATTGAAGCGGCGATATTTAAACCTAAATTTGATAATTCCTCGAAAGTTTTTTTTGATTTTTTCGAATACAAGGCATTTCGAGAAGTCATCCAAAGCAATCGTTCCACAGTTGAAAATTTCGTCGCTAGCGATATCAAAATTTCACCACCAAGTCCATCTGAATGCCTGTTTTTGTTTCTTTGCCCGATTTCCGTTTGACAAACTATGGAGTCGAACTCTTCGTCGAAGTCGGTATTGTCAGTTGTCTGAATTACAGAATCTTTTCCAAAGAGAATTTCCAACGCGTTTGTTAAGTCTTCGTATTCTGTCAGAAATTTTCCAATTGCGGATTTATTGTTTTCGAGGAAAGTTGTAGTCAATAATCTAGGTGACGAAGAAAATTCAAGAATACGGCATGCCGAAGAAACTTCACAATATTCTGATACAAATTTGGAAAGCGCAACAAAGACTCCGAGATCTTTTTTACCCACACCATGCCATCTCGAAGAAATTGCTTCTAGTGCTTGATTTGTGGGAATTCCGTATTCGATTGCGAGAGTTGCAATGGTTGCTGCGTCAACTTCGTCAATTTGCAATCCAATCGCATCTACCGATTGCCAAAACTTGTTATTTGTGTTAGACATTGGAATTGATAATTTTAGATTTGGTCAAAAGTGGTGTGTGACGGGGTTTAAAAAAGCAGTGTATCTGATCGAAAGTAGAAATCCAAATTAACAGTCCAACCAAAGAGGTACACCACTATGGATAAGGGTAATTTATTTGCGGCGGAAAACGGAGAAATTTCGTTCAGTTCGTTGAAAGCATTGCTGAAAGACGATGCGCGACATCGGTAGGATATGGTTAATTTTAGGGAATCATCGTTTATAGTTGACAAACTCAACTTTTTAGAAAGAATTTTCTCCCCAAAGTAAAAGCGAAAGATAAAAAGCAATAATTTTCCGAAAAATTGAAGAAATCGGATTGAATTTCTGCCTGTAAACTATTCACGATTATCCCCTAATTTTACCTAAAGTTACGCCTGAAATCAAAATATCAACGCAATAGCTTGAACACCCCCGAATATGGTTGAAACTTCAGCGAATAGTCTAAGCAGATTTGCACCTTCATGTGGATTCGAGCGATCGCTTTCGAATACTTGAAGTTGACTGTGGATACGTTCCAGTAGTATCGGTAATATCGGTAGAATTTCACGCTCGTCAAATTGTTTTCGAATTTCAATAGAGTCAGGGTCAACTCGAAGGGGTGGTGTAATCCCAATTCTCAGTTCTATAACGGAAGCGTAATTCTTGAGGCTTCTCTCAATTGAACGGGCTAGAATTTCTCCTTGTTCGACCTGCGAACTTACAAATTCAGAAAAGCTACTGAACGTATTAATTTCTATCAATTTCGGGTCGGAGAACAAGAACGCCCGATTATTTTCGAGTGTGCACTTATCAAAACAAACTCTATGGGGATCATCATCCGACAAATCTCCAATTGAACTCGGTTTAACAAAAACCGAGTGCTCTGCCACCTGACCTGAATTCCAGTAATTGTTGATGTCGTCCGTTAAGTGAAAATTTGGAGCGACATAATACGTCAGCGGATCTTGAGTCTCCACAGTTTGCAACAGCGAGTGTTGCTGAGAAATTCGTCTGCTTGTTATTTTGAATCTGTAATATGGCAAACTGAGGCAATGTCCGGGCAAATAGAGGCAATCGCTAAGCAATTTGAACTCGCGTGCATACTCTCGATTTAGACATTCACTTAGCTTGAATTGAAGGTTTAGAATCATTCCTCTTTTTGAAAGAATTTGAACATCGTAGCCTCCTTTCTTTCCTTCCTCCCTTAAACTAGGAAAAATAGGCACAACTTTACAAGTAAGTGCATTACTCAGTTCATTGACTAATGCGAATCCATAGGTAAACTCACTGAACTCAGGTTTCATTTTCGCAGTTTCCAACTATCTCTAAGATTCTTGCAATCATAAATCGACCGACACGGACAACAAATTACGAACTGCGAGTGCTCACGGTGAACGTTACTCATTGTTCTTGAGATCTCTCTTCCTGCTCATTAGTTTTCGAATTCGTAATCGCATTCTTCCAAACGCTCTCGACACTTTTCAATTTCTTCGGCGGTAAAAAGCGGATGCCATTCCGGGTGGTCGTGGACTAGGGCTTCTACAGTTAAATCCAGTCGCTCCAACTCCCAGAGGCTCGAGTATCCAGAAGAGATGTCAGTAGAGTTGATAAGTTTTTTTGCCGTTGCTAATCCTCCTTCTCGATCAAGCATTTGCAAAAAATAACTTGCTGTATAACCAATGTCTCGAGCTTTGTGATAAATTCCAATTATTGCAATATCGAATTTCTGTTCTAGCGGTGACATGATGAGATTACCTCTTGGTCAGTTCATAGCTCCGTATTCTGGAGTTTTTGTCAGATATGGTGTGGCATCGTGGTGAGTGGTACAGGATAAACAATTACTGATAAAAATATTGACGAACGACGCTTGAAGAGACTGAAATGACTGATAGCACTGGTCTTAAAGGAACGTGTCAGGTTGGGGGACAGGCCAATCGGATTGTTGAACCTCGAAATCGAAAGCGGCCAAAGGATGTGTTTTCCCAAAACGGGAGTGATCGACGATTTTCCGGTAGTGTCTATGGAGCTGCAAGGTAGATCAGTCGATCGGTGCACGGATTCATTTTCACGAGTCTTTCCAGTTGATATTGGGAAACGGAATGGCCGGTTGATGAGATGTCAGTGCATAGTGCCTGATGAAGAAGTAATCACAGTAGTCTCAACGTAGACGTACATGGGAAACTGTGGGTATCCCAGTTCTGTTTTCCTGTGGACATCGGCATTGTCCTCGACGAAACAGACAAACTGATCACTGAGGTGTGGCAGGGCGTTTCCCAATGTGGTCATGATGGCGTTGTCGGACTGGGCGCTGTCATCGATGAATAGGTCAATCCCGTCATGGTTGAGGATGTCATCGAGAAGTTCGGTCGAGTCGATAAACTGATCGTATCTGTAGAGTTCCGGTGAGTTGTCTGAAAAGGCGCCGAGCCCGAATAGATTATTCATATTCCGATCGACAATGGAAGTGTCTATATCGAGTCCGATAAAGCGCGAGTTGGGGAAAAGGTCGCACCGGATGGCCAGTCCCGATCCATTCAGGATGCCCACCTCGCATATTACAGTTAGCCGGTCTCGATCCTCCACATAGGATTTCAGGAATCTCTCGTAGTGGACTGCATAGCCATGATGAAACATTCTGTCGCCGCCGTAGAGATGCCATTGAACGTTGACTCAGTGGAAACGCATGACTAATCCAAATAAAATCACTCGAAATATAATTCACAAACACTAATCTGACCTATTGGGAGCGGGTAGTTACTCACTACCTAAAAATTGGGTACTGCAAGGAAGAGGATGAAACAGAAGGCCGATCATACAAAGGTGTTGGAATTTATGGCCAACGAAGTCAAGGGAGGAATCCTGACAAGCACCTCACTCAAGGCGTTCATCGCCGTGGAGAAAGCAGCGGACTGTTTGGACATGGATTGGACTTCGAGGGAATCAGCCCAACTAGCGGTTTTGTTACCGGAAGTACCGCTTGAGCGTATCCGAAAGGAATTTGGTTCGAAGACAGCAGATATTGTTGAAGACCTACGCGGGACGAACCAGTATTCGAAAATCGCCATCAACGCGGAAGCGATGCATGCGAAGTCCGAGGGAGATAAAGTACGCGAGGACACAGCAATTGCTGCAATGGCAGCTGCAGCGGCCTTTGCAACTCCAGAAAGCTTTGATAGTATTGTAAGTTGGCTAGAGGATAAAGTAGACCAAGAGACCTATTACGAGCTTAGTGCGTCCCTCAAGAACTTGAGTGTGCAATTTTCTGAACGCAGCCCTATGAACGCGGATGGAAGTAGCCAGGGTCGATTCAGTGTAATCTCGGTGTCGATGGACGTCTGTGGGTCGACGGAGTTAAAGAAGTGCATGAAGGATTGTGCACAGGATGATGAAGAACTACTAGACAAGTGGTATGGGGAGTTTTACCGCCAATTCTTGTTGCGAGAGTGGCAATTTTATTCGATGTTGTTCCAGGAAGGGGGCGACGGGTTGGCTTGGGATTGGAAGCATACCTTTTACGTCAAAGGGATTGGAGACGAAATCTGGCTATTGTACGAGGTGAGCGAAGACGATCGATGGAAGTTGGAGTCGCTTTTCGTACGTCTGTTGCGAGCGGCCTTGGATGTGGCGTATCGGCTAATCATGTGGACTTCGGCACCGGAAGGGGCCGAACCTTCCAAGGACAAGTCTTGGGAGACACGAAATTTGCCCTTGAAGTTTTACGTTGATATTCTCGACGACGCCTTTGGGGTCAGCGAACCGCGCAGGGAGTTCATGACCGAACATGCCTCCGATTTTCTCAGATTAGAAGAAAACAGAAATAGTGAGGACTTTATTAAATTCTGCAACCGCTTCCATGCGGGTTACTTCATGGGAGATGGAAGACGCCTGATCACGGCAATTCGATCAGACTATATCGGCTGGGAAGTGGATCGTTTCTTTCGCGCGACGAAATTTGCTCTGCCAGGCGTGGTTACGGTCGGCCAGAATCTGTTCAAAGCTACCTGTCACCGGACATCCAATTCAGATGAAGAAGTAGGTTGTAGCGGGCTGATGAAGACAACCCTTGAATACATCAGTCAACGCGGTGGTATTCACTACCTAGACTGCTTCCGGTATGTGAAGAAAGAAATTTCTGCCAAGAATCTGAAAGGTGTCGGTGAGAAATATACGGTGTATAGGATGCTGCACGCCCACGACCTGTTGATATTGCGTCATATCAGTGCGGATAAAGAGATTATGAAAAAAACGTTTAATGTTTTCACTCGGAAAATGGAGAAAGCGGAGCGCGCCAGATAAAAAGGGTGTTTCAATTAGTTCTGCTTCCTTGAAAGCAATTGCTCTAAGATTCTTAGGATGTCTTACATCTAAGTGGCGGACATAGAGCGCGTTGCGAATAAATAGAGTTACCCGCCAATAGTTACTGCAGATACTGACTCTTAGGCACATTCAGAGCAGTCGACCAGGATGTTGTCGCACCAAAGCTGGATTTAGAGGCGGCAAGTAGTGGTCAGCCTCATCAATCGCTTTACAAATGGTCAGTGACCTTGCGCGTCAACAGACTCTCCACGACCAGTCCAGCTCCCTCAGATACGACTGGTCAGTAGAGGGATTTGCGATGCCGGAAAGCCAGTCAGGCCAACGGCTCCGTGATGGGTCAAAAAAACCTTGCCCTAGAAAACAGTTGGTTAAAAGGGGGTAGCCTGATTCTGGAGTAACTTCCCTGGTGTTCACCCCATCCGAACTCAGTCGAAAACCTGGGAAAATTTCATTCTGGCTACGAATTCACGCTGGACCAACAGGATACACACCGCTTACCGTTGACTTTCAAGCCAGACAGTCGGGTGAAACTGCGATTCGGGCACTGTAGGACACCAAAATCGCTACGACGCAAGTCTCTTTAATTTGATTTGGATTGACTGGTGGTCTTGCAATTTCGCGACCGCTCAAGACCTCTGAGAATCAACTCAATCACCTGATTGATGCGTGGCGTTCGTGCAAGTACACGGTTTTCTTCTTCCGTCAATCCATTCGCCAGATCGTCAGTGCTGAATTTGTCAAATTGCTCTCGACCCTCCCAACGAATTCCCGAACCAGTACCCGAGTCCAGTAACCCCAAATCAATTGCGATATCTCGCGTACAACCACCATAACCACCGATCAGAAAGATGGGTTGTTTCGAGTCAAATGCCAGCAACGCCTCTTCAGCAATTCCCGGCATACTTCCCTTATAGCCCTGTACACGACCGCCAAGCAGTATTCGCGCATCAGATTCGTCTCTCATTGTCTTTCGCATCGCTGTCAATCCTGCGGACCACTCATCATCAGTCAGTGTTTCAGGATTCAGCGTCTGACGACATTCCAAATTCATTCTGGATCCGTCTTTTTTCAGCAACGCAAGCTCGGCCACACCATCAAGATCCGATTTCAGTTGATCCAGTTCATCGTAATTAATATCTGTGTGGACAGGCCAGGCCAAATAGTTGACCACGCGGGTTTCCTGCATTCCCGGTCGGCTATAGTGCAGAACCAGTTCAAAAAGTTGCTGTGTAAATCCGTTTGGTCGCAAGTCTCCACCGTATGCCAGATTTGCCCCTGAGGAGAGTATAAAAACAGCGATTTTCGACATCGCGTCCTGAACATGAAAATCGCTGAGTCCGAATCTCTCCAGATTCTCACTTTCTGATACGGAAACGGCGATAGTATTCGGTTTGGATATTTGCTCCAGCCTCATATCTCAGTATTCTCCCATCCATTCTGTCAGGCTACGCAGTTGAATATTGTTTGAAATCAACGAAAATAACTTTTGCTCCTCGCCTCCTAGAGGAGGATCAGGATAGACTATACATTGCTCCTTCCCAATATGTTTACCACACGCTGACGGGCAGGTCAAGACAATCAACTCTGGTGTACGAGGAATGAACAACACCTCTTTGTGTTTCACTCTAATCTCTTCCGTAACGCAACGCCAGAGCAAATCCTTGAAAATCTCATCGAGAATTCGATACGCGGTCTGTTCAATATTCGTCATTCTATCAGGGTCGATCCGCACAATCGGGACATTGCCCATGTAAGGAAATCCACGCTCATCGAAATCTCTCAGACTGTTGACGACCAACATGGGAATATTGTGGCGCTTGGCCTCGATTACTTCTCTGCGACACCATGGGCGAGAGGAGTAAAGATTAGTATGAACTGCGACAAATGCGCCTATATTGAGATTTCTTAGGATAACGTCTTCAAACCTAAGTCCTGCAGGAATGTCAACGACATCGATAAACGTAGATAAGGCACTGTTCTCGCTGATCCATCTACGTATTTTCCAAGCTATTTTTTCGCCGTCATTGTCAAATTTTGTATGGCTCAAGAATACCTGAAATTTCTCCAGATAGCTTTCAAAGTTATTATCAGTGTTTGTACCTGGCCTTGCCTTCCGCGACAACCGATCTCTCAGCATTCGGCACAATTCATATGTAAGTTTGTGCAAGAATCGAGGCTTGTGTTCATTTTTCAATCCGTGCCAGGATAGTGCGTGCAAGTCCAATTTCAAGTCACTGAATTTAATACCTGAATCTACGATCACAGGGATCACGATGAGATTGGATTTATGACCAGAATATCGGGTTGACCACTCCTGCAGAATTTTCCGGCAATCCGCGTCGTTCGCAAAATTTTGATCAATTGCAAAAATGAGTACTGATATATCCGCATCTTCCGAATTGGACTGATCGCGAGACTGAATGCCGAGACTGGTAATATCATGTTTGAACACAAATACGCCCACACCCCCTGTCACATTACGATAACGTATGGAATTGAAGTGCGTGATGAGTGTCTCTGACAGTTCGCCACCGAGCGCGTACTCCGGATGCAAGATCACATGAAGTTCCAGAGGAGACTTTGTAACGATTGTCACGAAACTATTCTTCCCGTGTCAAATCTTGCTCGTGATGTTCGGAAATTCGACGACTATCGATACCAGTTTCCCAGGCAAACTGAATCCATTCGAATATTGATCCCGAGACCAAGGATTTCTTCATACATCTGATCAACGGTTATTCACAAACGATGTATACGAGTTATCGGGAAGTATCTTGTTTCGATTCTCAAAAGCGGTGTGAATCCATTTTTGCACTTCATTGGGGTCGTTCGACCATGAATGGAGATCAGCAAAACCGCATTTGACATTATCGAGTAACCTTGGGGGAATCCCGGCTGGGTCGTATCGACCATAGTGATCTTTTTGTTGATATGTAGGCAGGTAAATTCCAAGTAGACCAGAGCGTGGATTGAAATTAGTATGCCTAATGCTTGCTCCGATTTCCCAATCGACATGTTTTCGTTTCCAAGTTTCAGTTCCTATCAGTACAACTGTCACGGTTGAATCCCTGAGGTAGTCATCTCGAATTTTCTGACGGATCGTTTCTGTTTGCAAATAGGGACCCAATTCGCCGATCTGAACTGACTTGGAAACCATTATGTCGAAAACTTTACCAAACAGTGTTTCAAAGCGATTTCGATAGTTTTGGTCGTTCTCGTGGTGGTAACTGACAAAAACCTTATGGCGGTGTCCCGATGGCCTATAAGATGGCATTTCATTCTCCTGTCTCAAACAACTTTTTTTCACATGTGATGAAATACTCAATATAGGGACAGCATAAAAAAATTCAATGGCCCACAACAATCAGGGATTAGAAGGATAGAATTTTGCTTGAATTTCATCCAACAAATATGGAACGATACTACCGGAATAACTGGCATCGATGGGATTTGATTCGATCGGCAACGCGATTTGAGTTGGGAATCCGTATCCATCAGTTTGGTCGCGGATATACGACTTTTTTGGCTACTGCCTGGCAAATTTTTTATCAAGTCCCTGCGGATCGAGTTAAATGTGAAACTCAGGTTTAGGGAGTCAATTGGGCACACGTTTTTTCGCTGAATGGAGGAGAATCATTCCGAATCTCCATTGAAGGCTACAAACGAGACCTCAAGCGTTTCGTCGTCTCATCGGTCGGCTGAGGTCATACTCGCAACTACTTCTTGTCTGGAATGTAGCATCAATCAAGAACTTGAGTTTGTCGGGCGAAAGTCGATCCCAAGGTACTACAGAAATCTTGACTTTTGGAGCCAGCAAATTGTCGATTATCCGATCCGGCAAGTGTGGGAAACCTCTTTCCTGTTCCTTACGCGCATCAATACCAGTCCAAGAACTTATTTCCGGGTAAATCAATTGCTTCTCAGTATTACCGTGTGCTGCAACAAATTTCGTGCAACTTACAGATGGTAAACTTATAACGAGAATCCCTGATTTCTTGTTTATCGTGCCATCAAACATGCTTGAGCAAAGCTCCCAGTCAACATGCTTTCGCCACTTCGTCTCTGTTCCAGCCAGAAGGACTGTAACAGTTGAATCTCTCAAATACTCGTCACGAATTTTTTTCGTATAGCCTGATCGTCAGGTATTCGGGAATATCTCCAGATTCAACCGATTTGTCCATAAACAAGCTGAAGCTTTTGCAGTAATCGATTAATGTTTTCTTGTACCATTGATCATTGTCGTGATGATAGCTAATGAAGACCTTATGAATCTTCTTTCTCCGAGTTTTCCATCAACAACATTCAGGATCGCTCAACTTGGCTCTACCTAACATGTTCGGCATAAAAATGGAGCCAGCAAACTCAAGCCCCAAATTACGCATATCGCAAGAAAGAAAATAGGCATAATCATCCCCGAGAGCTTTCTTCTCAGAAAGCCTTTCTCTTCAAAGCAAATATTCTCTTGCGTCAGGAAATCAAATGGAAGTTTCTCCTCCAATACTTTGAGAATTTTATTCTTTGCAGTCAACTTGCCCGTCAAGGATTTTAGCGATATTATCCATGACAGAGATATAGCGACCCCAAGTGTAGGAAACAACCACGTTGATTCTGAATCCAGTGCGAAGCGCTGCAGCAAAACCGAAGCCACAACAATGCTTGACACCATCCCTGAGAAAGTCTTATTCAAACTTTCTCTTACTTCGTCCACCCTTTGCGCCAGTTCGGTGTGAAGTTTGTATGTTTCAAATAACACTTGGCGTTCGTCCGACATCTTTATTACCTCGACTACAGCATCAAATTTTTCGTTCTAAATTGTAGTATTAGAAAATCATAGTGCGACACGATTCGTGCTGAAATTTGAAACAATTACCCTGTTTTGAAAAGAGTCTCACACTGACTATGCCTCCTAAGTCAGGCCAAGTCTAATTTTTAAGAATATTTCGGATGATCCATTGATCTAGTTCATATCGAGTGCGCAGAGACTCTAATGCCCTTACGACCGATGGTAACCGGTACACTGTATCGTAATAAATCTTGGCTCGGGGTTTCTGCATGGCGTGAGCCCCGCCAATCTCATATCCTATCCACATTGAAATTACGATTTCGGCAATGACATTGACCAAAAAGCCGTCACATTCTCTGATCGCATTCATGATGTAGTCTGGCAGCTCGTTGGAGTCGCCATCAACACTGTCATCCCATTCGGCCATATACACTTGCACTCCGTGTCTGTCCGAGATATATCTGGCCTCATCTTCCGCTCGAATATCACCTGTCTTATGTGACATGAATACCAATGTTTCATAGGTATATCTAGCAAACATCGCCTGCTCTGCAATTACCCGACTTATAGTGTCTCGTCGGCCGGGTTGTATTAATTTGTTAAATCGAATCGCCAATTAAGTCCACCTCTTTAGCTCACCATTCTCATCACATTGATGCAAATTTACGTTTTTATGATCTTCTATGTCTCGTAATCGAAAAGAATTACGAACTATTAAGTCAATCTGACCATCCAAAACTACAATATCCCGACCGATTCTTTCCAAACTGTAGGCGCCTATTATTTGGAGTAGCCGATTTTCTGCGTAAGAACGCATCGTGAATCCAGGTTCGGACTGTATCGTCGTTCCAAGGGTTAGGCCAGTGGTAGATTTTTGCAAATGCACCTTCATATCCACAGTTATCAGCCAATCTTGGAGGTAGCAACCTATGACTATACTCACCCTTCCAATAGTCGTAGTGAGTTGGTAACAAGATGCCCAACAGACCGCATCGCGGATTTCTTCTGGTAGCCCGTAGACTAGATCCGATCTCCCAATCGACATGTTTTCTCTGCCAGGTGCACTTGCCCACCAAGACCACCGTAACGGTCGCATCGGCAATAAATTTATCGCGAATCTGTTGACGGACAGAATCAATTGGTAGTCTAGGATCAATATCTCCATCTCCAACCGACCTATCAACAATATCTCCGACTAACCGCATGCAAAAAAGTTCCTTGTAATGTTCATCTTGATGATGGTGATAGCTGACAAATACCTTGTGTCTCTTTGTTACAGTCATTTCAATATAGAACCTCCAAATGTATATTCGACTTGGCTTAGCGATATTTGACTATCGGATCTCATAGTTAAACCAATAGATAACTCTCGATTACGTCAATACGTTCGCTCAGGAGTCTTTTCGATGGTAGTGTTTATCAAACTCTGACAATATGCCAGAACTGTAGAACGTTTTCTTTGAGCTGCTGGATTTTCTGTTGGGGTCAAGATAACGGGTTCTACAATATTTATTGTCTTCTACAATTGTTTTTCTCATTTTATGAAAATCGGAATTCGCCTTGAAGTCAGTGTAACGAGACTTAAGTTGCCGGTATAAATCCTGATAACTCCACGGAAAGTTTTTCAGAATATCCTCTTCATTGGTCTTTATAGGGATTGCATTTGGATCATCGTTAGTCAATTTTACCGGAATAGATTGTTCACGATGGGATCGAAGAAATTTCACCCTTACTTGTACAGTTACAGCAAATCTCTGGTTGCTATCTTCAGAATGTTCTAGTTCCATTTCAGAAATTTTCTCTAGCAGACGACGTATATACACCGGTTCTTTTCTTCCGCCTAGACTCTCAGCAACTATTGATGTGGGGTAGGGTGATAATGGAGTCAGATTAAAGTTGTATCGTTTGAGATCTATATCGAACCAAATATCCACAGCATCAACAAAATTTCTTAAAGCTGCTGCTCCGACTTCGTGTATTCGTTTACGGAGTTCCCCCGAAACATCGTGATAATGTACGGAGTTGTCACGTATTTCCTGAAGGAGGAGGAGATTATTTTGGCAATTTTCGTCTATCCGATTTGTGGGAAGCTGTTTTACCTCATTCATAGCACGTTGAAGGTTTATTGTCATAGGGTTTCCCGACCTATTCAATTTCTTCTGCTTTCGGTGACTTTTACTCCCTTCTTTCTTTCGAATAGGTTCGTAGACATGTATAGATTCCAATTTACGGTAGTGCTGAAGCAATCGAGCTTTGAGTATCAGTTCCCAAGCATTGAGCATAAGAATTGAAAATGTCTCCTCTCTATACTTGATGTTGGGTTTGTTGTAAATCTCCACGGCAGCCAAGCCAGCTTCAATTGCTTTTTCGACTAGATTTTTATAGCGTGCGGTTGGCATTTTCTTAAATCCAACGACAACGGAACAATGAATTTTGAGACGTGATTTGTAACGAGTAGTTCAAATCTATTTCTGTCAGACAATTGTTAATTTTCTTGTCTACCGAAGCTGGTGCAAAAAAGGATCGATTTCCTGACCGAGAGCGGCCAGTAGAACATGACACAAGTATAAGTTAAACGAGATACTCCTTGTAATTACCACCAACAAGCAACACCCCAATTTGTTTCCAATTGGAAGTCGCTATTCCCACTCGGAGTAGTGTTGATTAGGTGCAAATATCGCGATTTGAAGACCCCTAACTAGCCAGGGATTTTTACGCCGATGGTGACTTCTTAGTTCTTCGGAATCCAAAATTGGTGGTGAGTGCAATTCACGATACCAATATGCAAATTCCCCTACACAAATACCGATATTTCTGCCTAGATCTTGACTGGTCGCGCTTTTGTGGACACAGCCGATGGTGAGATTTGCGGGCACGGGGATTTCCGACGTATCATACGTCAGCAACCGAAGGCGGAGACGCCGGGAGGGGAATCCGAGATGGGCAGGAAGCATTATTCGAGGGTTCTGCGGGAGCAGATCAACAGTGTCTGAAGGTGAAGTAATTACAGTAAGCTCACCATCGACGTACACGGGAAACTACTGAAATTCCAGTTCTATTGTCCTGTGGACATCGGCATTTTCCTCAACGAAGTAGACAAACTGTGGTCACTGAGGTGCGGCAGGACGCTTCCCCAAATGGTCATGATGGCGTCGTCGGAATGGGTTTGTTCAGCCATTGAGGATTTGGGAGTCGCTAGTCTGATCCCGACGGATGAATTTGATTTCCCCGAGCAACATTATAGAAGGAATTCATCAATATGATTGCTATTGAGGGGGGAACGGATTTGAGCTGCAGCATCGTATTTCAAAGAAGAGCGTCAGAATGCCATTGTCTTCGAATTCGGATACGGATATGAGAATCAGTCAGTCTTTTGGTTTACGCAGGGAGAGAGTGGGGATATACAATATCCGGCGAAATGATCGATGATCTGAGTTCATCAAATCGGATCAAGCCTGACGACTGGGAAAGCCTGATATCTGTTTTCGGTCAACATCACAATACGGTTTCTTTTGCGCATGTTGCGACTGGTCCGCAATTGCCGGTGGATGACAGGCAGTCGAAAGATCACTGATCAACTGTGTTCACATGTTCGATCAATTTTGATTGCGGAGCCGGATAAGGCAGTGCCGATGAACTGTCGCGGAGGAGAGGGTTGTGTTGACTTTGACAGTTATCTGGAGGAATTGATTTTTTGGACTTGAATGCATGCGAACCGCTTGCGCCTGATATTTTTGTACTGCTCCTGATGGAAGACAGGAAAGCAAGGAGATAGAGCCAGATCTGGATGGACACATGCCATCCTGATTTGTGTGTGAACAGCTGCCGACATTACGAATCCAGGTAATCCCCGATGAAATACAGGTCAAGGCTTAAAATCCATAACAATGTGAGAAAGATCGCACTTCGCGTATACGCGGTGGGTCTTCTGACCTACCTGAAGTTCGAGCTCCTGAAACTGGTGGGGCGCAGGGTGGAGAGACAGGTCGTGGTGGACGGCCGCTGGCCGATATGGGTCCGCTCGGCCACGCCGGACCTGAGGGTGGCGATCCTCAACCTGACAGAGGAATTCGAATATCTTGGAGAGCTGTCGCCTGAGGGTTACAGCGGACTGATTGTCGATGGGGGCGGATACATCGGAACTGCTGCATTGAAGTTCTCGGAGATGTACCCGGATGCGACGGTTGTCACGGTGGAGCCATCTTCTTCGAACATGTCTGTCCTGAGCCGGAACATTGCCGGCAGGGAGAATATTGTTGCGCTCTAGGCTGCGCTTTCATCGGGGCAAATTATTGGAGATGATCACTTTCCATCAATCAGGGTTGTAAGTTCGTTGGAAACATCACTTGGTTTTGAAGTAGAAGCCTAACACAAAATCAATGTTTTCGAGTCCAACGATTTATGATGGCGTATTGGATGGAATGTACGTACGGCGCGTTTGGACCTACAAATTCCGCTAACTTTTACGAGTCTTTTGATCACGATGATTGGTTGACAAAACTTCAGGAAGAAACTGCTCGGGCCGGAAATATAGAGGCGTTCATGGTTCACTATAAGAACAAATATGCCGGTTTCCCCACTTTACCGATCTGGATGGTGACGGAATTCATTCCACTTGGGAATTTGTCTCGGGGGTATTACGGATTGAAACATGAAGACAAGGGAGTGATCGCGGAGAAATTGGATTTACACCTTATGAGCCTGGCTGATTGGCTTCGCACACTCACCTAATTCCGCAATATCTGCTCACACCACGGCCGCCTGTGGAACAAGGAGCTATCCATAACACCAGGTCGGATGCACCAAAGAGAGTGGATTCACCTAATACACCCGGTAACGACAGAATTTTCCATATTCTCCTGATTCTGCGTCATCTGCCATCAAAAGCGCAAATTGACGAAGAGTGGAAATACTACATCGACAACTGACTCGACGCTGTCGCGAAAGAGGAGAGATTTCGCAGAGCTATGGGAATACCTGAAAACCGGAGAGTTCATCCAATCTGGCGGTCGCGGAAATTTTCCAGACTGGCTATTAAGTCTTCCCTGACGAATCCAGCTTCAAATCCGGATACCGTATCTTTAATTTGTGACCGAAGCCGATAAGCGCGGTTGGTTGGGGATTCAATTCAACAGGTAAATTGCACTCTCTGAATCACTTGTTCCAAATACCTGATTCTGCGCGATCCTTACCGATACCAACCCCTTCCCATCAATCCGAAGCTGAAGTTTGTACAACCGACCATCGAGACCCACTGCTGTCGGTCAACTCTGCATATTCAAATATGCGCATCTGATGGTTTTTCAAACCACTACGCGTACGCTTCGCAGATAGTCCATGACTTGATCGCAACCGGCATCTACCGACGCGAAATCATCGGGCTTGCCGAAATTATTCAAGTCGAAAGATTCAACTTTTCCCCTCGCGTACCTTTTTTTTCTGTAGTCCGAGCTGTTGGGGTTCAGCTGTTCGATGTTTCGTGTGATCCGTCGCAGAATTCTTGATTCAGCGGGGTTTTTTCTGGTTGACAGGATACCGGATGAAGTGTTGGTTTTGTCTTGTGAAGATCGTTGCAGAAAACACAGATGCAGGCATCTGAAGTCAGCCGCGTCCCAGGTTGTCTCCCTGGAAAAGCTGTAGGAATTCTGTTTTGAATATCCTTCCCGAAAGACAAGCCCCTTGCCATGCAATCTTTCACGCCTGCGCCATTTTGACTGCCAGCTGTCAATTGCGTTGAAGTTGTAGAGTTTCAGTCCTGCCTTGGCGGGTGGCGAAGGATAGCCGCGTACGATGAGGTCATTGAAATCGAATTCGGTGACATGCAGATATCGGCTCGCCATACTCCAGAGATGGTCGAATTCACCTGACTGAATGCGGGTTCGCATTCGCGCCAGTCCGATCGGATCATGAATCTCATCACCGTCGATTCCGAGTACCCAGGTTCGGGAGCCGAAATATCTCTCCAGATAGGTTTGGGTGTTGTTGGCGTTCCTGACTTCGATGACTTCGATGTGGCGGTGAAGCCCGGCGATGTTGTCGACGATTTCCCGAGTTCGGTCTGTGGAGAGATTATCGAGCACAATAATATGGTCACAGAAGTTCACTGCGTTCATCAGCGACCAGGCGATGAAATGCTCTTCGTTCCGGATGAGGAAGATGCCGACGATCTGATTCATGGGTGGACAGCCGCTTGGTTCCGCTGTTCGATGCAGCGTTGGAACAATCCGATGAATTTCGGTACGACCACGTCGGCGGTATAGCGTTCCTTGTAGATGTCCAATGCGTTGCAAGCCCGTTGGAAGGTGGCTTGCGGGTTGTGAATCGCGGTTTGAATTCCCTCACCCAATGCGGTTGCCGAGCTTTTGTCGACCAGTACCGCAGTGGAATCGTCGAAAATCTCCATTGGCCCGTTTGTTTTGGTTGCGACGATGGGCAGGCCCGATGCCATCGCTTCCAGAAGGACGACTCCGAAGGTTTCCGAAACTGACGGCAGAACATACAGGTCCGACTGTCGCATCAACTCTCCAACCCGGTCCGAGACGCCGATGAATTCCACTTTATCCTGCAAGTTCAAGGCGTCGCGCTGTCGAAGCAGATTTTTCATTTCGGGTCCGTCGCCTGCAATCGTGAGCTGAAGGTCGTGTCGGTCAGCGGACAGGTGGCGCATGGCGTCAACAAGGTAGGTATACCCCTTGTCCGCATGCAGTCTTCCGGCGGAGAACAGTTTTCGAATCGGTGATTTTTTCTCAACGCTGTCAACAGGTTCAGCCGAGGCGAACAGGGGGATCACTTCGGAGAAGTTCGGATCAATCAGGTCCGCATGGAATTCGATTTGTGCCTGGGATCTTGTGTGCGGGATCAGCAGGTCCACGCCCTTGTAGTATTTCTGTCTGAGGCTCGCCTGCACCAGCGACACCTGGGGCCAGCGGCTATTTTCTGTTGTCTTCACTTTGTTGGCGAACAGTGTGGATCGCTGTCCGTGCGAGACTACGATATCCGGATTGAACTGATTCAGGATCTGTCGGAACTGGCGGATGGTTGACCGGTCATAATTTCCGAATTGATTGCTGACGGTGGCGAGTCTGAGGTTGTCGGTGTGATCCGACATGACCTTGTACAGCCATCCATCGATTCGGACCACTGCCAGGATGGTATGGCCGCGGTCGGCCATTTCGATACAGCAGTCGCGGAAGAAAGACTGCACTCCGCCCCAGCCGTTGCCGATCATCAGGTGGGCGATTTTCATGCGGTATTCAAGAGTCCATTGAACGGGATACGTCGATTGTTGTTTCTTGAATCTTATTGAAATAGTTCGGTTTGAAACAGATCGAAATGGTTGGCCGATATTATAGGGATGATGGAATTTATAGCGTGAGATTCTCGGTATGAGCGGGCCGGGAAACTGTAAATCAAGTCTGCGTCAGCGCGAATATGCCCAAGCCGTCAGCAGAATTGAAGTGATGGATGTATTTGGGTGGCTGTGTTCAGGTGGATGCTTGTTGGTTGTCAATCCAAGGTGATCGAAGAAATGAAAATTCGTGATGTCGAGAATAGTCGGAAGGACGTAAATTCGAGCGAATTAGATGGGATGCCAGTTGCTTTTCAGGTGATTCAACCAGCATTCGATATGAGGCTGATGAACGGTCGACGCATGCGCTGACCGGCGGACTCACAATCCAAGCTACCGTTCTGAATGTTGCGGGTGTGGTACTGACACCGGCGATAGGGATCAGGACATCGGGCGGGGAAGAATCCTATGTTGCATGGGCAGTGTTCGGAGCTGTTCCTGTCCGCGGTGTGATGTCCGTAGTTCAGGCCGTTCGAATTGTTCGAGCTGGAGCCGAATTCGTGCTCGCAATGGATACTTCGGGAGCCTCAATCGCTGTTTGTGCTTCTGCTGTCGCTCAGGGAGGGCCTGCGAGGCTGGCCACCCTCGTGGTGATTTCTTCCTTGTTTCAATTCCTGCTCGCATGGGAGCCTGTCGCTGTTGCGCCAAGTTTTGACGCCAGTCGTATCAGGAAAGGTGATCATGCTGATTCGTGTTGCCGTCATGCCCATCGTGTTCGAACATATTCCTGCCGACGCGTCATCGGTTTGCGCACCGGTTGCAGTGCAGAGTCGAGTTCTTGCCGATTCAGTCAATGTTCAAAAATAACCGATTCAACTGCCGACCGGCATGAACAACTATGCGCCCAACCCAGTGAGATGTGACAACTTTAGCCCAAATGCGTCTTCCATCACTTCTTGATTTGATGGAAAGCAGATTTTGAGTTATTGAAAGATGTCATCAATGCAGCTGTCAGTCGTGGGCGCTGCGTCTGGAATTCAATTCGATATGCGTTCGCCTGAGAATCTATAGACTTTCATTTGGTATGTTGTGCTCCGACGTTAGACCGTCTGCCCGCTTTCCTTAACGCCTTGACCACATTTGAGTTTGCGTTATGGGCTCTTGCAGCTTGTAAAGGGGTCATTTCGGCGGCGTTTTTTGCCTTGATCGAGGCACCGGCATCCAACAGCACTTCGATGACCGCTACGTTGTTCGTCCAGATCGCCGCCAGATGGAGTGGTGTGTTCTGATCCGTCGTCAGTGCGTTCGGGCCTGCGCCGGCGTTGAGTAGCATGCCGATCACATCAGTATTCCCGTTTTTCCAGCTTGCGACGTGGTGCAACGGTGTAAGGCGATCGCGCGCAGGTATTGTCGGATTAGAATTTGAATTCAACAGGATCTGAATGACAGTTGGATTGCGGTTGAATGCGGAAGCGTAATTCAGTGCCGTATAACCCTTTCGATCTTGGATGTTGGGATCCACACCAGCGTTCAACAAAGCCTCGATGATTCCGATATTCTCGAATTCGGCTGTTACGAAATGATGCAAAAGCGTTTGTCCCTGAGCATTGCGAATTTTGAGGAACTCATTGAAAACGGATACTTTCTGTCTGTTTGTTATGTATGTGAACAATCGTATGCGAGTATCGTCACTCAACGAATCAGGCCCGGGAACCGTCTGCAACAGCGAATTGACGAGAACCGAGACCGAATTATTGTCCAATGCAATCTCAAGCGGCGTCTTGCCCTCCGAGTCATGCGATTCCGCGTCAGCGCCAGATTCCATCAGCATCTTCACTACGTTGGGATTCTTGCTGTTCAATACCGCTTCGTGCAATGCGGTACGACCATTGTTGTCTTTCAGGTTCGTGTTCGCCCCGGCAAACAGAAGGGATTGAATAATATCAGCGGGTGCGGAGGCCGCGGCATAATGCAGAGGAGTTCGATTTTCCCGGTCTTTCGCATTCGCATTCGCACCTGCGTACAGCAATGAATGGATTGTTGCTGCAGAAGCCTTCTCTATCGCGTAGTGAAGCGGTGTTTTCTGTTTGATATCGCGAGAGTTGGGCAGGGCGCCACTGTTCAGCAGCAGTTTAATTTCTTCCGGAGTCTCGAATATCATCGCCGCAATGTGCAAAGGCGTACTGCCGTCGTCCGCCCGGGCATTGACATTGGCCCCGGCACGAATGCAGTGAGCAATCTTCTCCTGTGTTGCAAATGACATCCAGTATCTTGAGTTCCACCCCATGCATTCCGGAATAATCACTTCGTTTGAACTATTGGCACCTGAATTGCTGGAAACGTTGGCTGAAGAAGAACTCAGCTGTGACAGCAATTTCACGATTGACGAATTTGCGCCTACATCGGCAGCGTAGTCAAGGGGAGATCTTTGATATTTATCTCTGACGTTAATATCTGAACCAGCTTTTATCAGTGCTGCAACCACCTCGGTATCACTTGTATTTGCAGCTGCCACATGCAAAAGGGTATGACCTTCACCATTGATTGATGAATTTATGTCCACACCCTCCCCTTCTATACAGGTTTCAATGACCCATTGAATAAATCCGATCTTAAAATCAGTCCCGTCAATAGAGTTTAAATTCTGACAAATGACTGCTGAGGCACTATTCGACACCAAATACAGGACAATTGCGACAATAATCTTTTTTGAGTTCATAAACATTGTTGGGATTTGATTTATTCAAAATAATCTGCGTCTCGATTTCGCTTTCAGCACTATCACATTATACCATAAAGCAAAATTTCCAGTCATGCGTGACGAACGCTCTCGACCTTGTGGTTTCAGCCCTGGAGTCACCGGAAACTTCAGTAAAGGCATGGGACCCTATACTTTGTCTGATTTCCGTCGCTTCGGGTGCGCCGGTCGCGGATTCTCGGTATTCCGTCATTGGTCTGTCCTATTTCAGTAAGAATGATTCAGATCCCGGCTGTTGCCGGGCTGCAATGTTCCAATATTCGGTTTCGACGGGTTATCGACATAAGGTCCCGGTGACCGGCGAATGCAGTCCGCAGTGTCAGGAGGTTCCGGGCAGTCACAGGTAATCGAGTAGCGGGCGTGTGTTGGTGCAGCAGTTTGCGCATCGTCGTCGTGACAGCCTTGGCACGGCGGCGGATCACCGCGATCGTAAACCGGCGAAGCGCAGTGATGTCCTGCAGCATTTGCACAAGGATTACCGGGAGGTATGCACGCCCTGATGCAGTTATATATACCGATGGATACAGAAGGAAAATGGTGGCATGACAGTTCCTTACTGATTAAAACATCTGCAAGATGCAACCGAATATTCCACAGTTTTTGATATTGTGTGTGTAGGTTTTGAACCAGGACAGTGTGCTTTAATAAAATCATGTATACTTAAAACTGTGAATCTGTGTTATTGTAATGAGAAATATCACCGTAACAGTAGACGATAGAACACATCGCGTTGCTCGTATCCGGGCTGCTGAGCTGGATACCTCAGTATCGGCATTGGTGCGCGACTATCTAAGCACCCTAGTTGATGATCAAGGAAAAAAGATGGAACTGAGTGGAAAAGTCAGCAAGAAGACAAGAGTCGAAAATCGTGAAAGAAAGTTGAGGGAAGCTATCGAGAACATTCGTTTATCGTCTCCGGAATTCAGTGCCACAGACAATCTTTCGCGCGACGCTCTCTACGACCGGGCCGGAACTGACCCTGGTTCATTTTACTCGGGCCAGATAGCCAAAAACGATAATCTGTAGCGTAATCAGCGTAGATTGCCCAATGCGTTTCATCGATACAAACATCCTAATCTACGCAATCAGCCCCAATCCCACCGAAGCCGCAAAACAGGACATTGCTCTGGAAATTCTGATCGCGGATGAGTTGAACGTATCAGTCCAGGTTCTCCAGGAATTTTATTACCAAACAACCCGTTCGAGTCGGCGAGATGCTATCTCACACAACAGTGCCTTGGCATTCATTGAAAGCATCGGACACATTCGTGTGCAGGATGTAACTTTCGAAGTTTTTCGACAAGGTGTATCGATCAGCCAGCGCTTCAACATATCCTATTGGGACGGTGCCATACTCGCCGCTGCCAAGGTTGCTGGCTGTATTGAAGTTTATTCGGAAGATTTGAATCATGAGCAAGACTACGGTGGAATTCTTGTGATAAATCCGTTTGTGTGATCAGCCGGAAAATAATTTTGGAAATCCTCCGACCCAGGATTGACTGATGCCGGAATCGCTGTTGACTATGCTGTAGCATTGCTGATCGGGTAGTTTCCATGAAAGTTCGCTCCGAATATTCAAATTCATTCGGTCTAAGCCTGTAGTCTCGCTTGTTGCCATATTGGTCTTTTCTCGTGTGGACGGCAACCATATTCGAAGTTGATACGACCATCTGGAATTCGGACATCAGTACGAACTGAATCTGTCGGATTCGGGTGATCAGAAATAAATATTATTATTCACATCGTGAATAATTAACACAAATGCTGGTTCTCCGATCGATGAATCAGGACACGCCGCAAACGAGCTATCTTCCGAGGTCGATCACGTCCATGGTCAAGTTGCATCTGTCGACGATGCCGGTAGTCGTGCTGTCGGGAGCGAGACAGACCGGCAAAAGTACACTGGCCGAATTCATCGGGGAAGAAAGCAGGTAATTCCATACCCTTGACGACTTTGAAACTCTCAATACAGCCAACCGCGATCCGCAGGCGTTGATTGGCGGAACCGCGCCGGTTACACTGGATGAAATTCAAAAGGCTTCGAAACTGCTGACCGACATCAAGCTTGAGGTCGGTAGAAACAGACAGGCGGGATGGTTCATTCTGACCGGTTCAACACATCTTCTGCTGATGGAGAAAGTCTCAGAATCGCTTGCAGGAAGAGCCAGCTATCTGAATTTGTGGCCGATGACCCGACGGGAACAAATGGGTATGGGTCGCTGCGGAATCTGGGACAGGCTGATCGACAATAAAAAAGAAGATTGGTTGGGTGTTTTGAACGAATTCGAATCGCAACCGGAAGATTGGCGGGAACTGGCGCGGCGGGGTGGGTTTCCAGACCCTGCAACTCGATTTTCTTCTGATATGCAACGCCTGGTCTGGTTCGGGGCATACGAACGAACTTACCTTGATCGAGACCTGCAGCAGTTGTCAGCAGTCGCGTCCCTGGCGGACTTTTCGAAGCTCGTGAGGATTGTCTGCCAGCGCCTGGGTGGTATTCTGAATCAGACGAGTCTGGCCGGACAGACCGCGATCTCGCAGCCTACGGTGTATCGATACCTTAACCTGCTTGAAGCGTCCTGCCTGTTGATTCGCCTGCAACCGTTTTTCATAAATCGAACAAAGCGACTCATCAAGTCTCCGAAGCTTTATTTCTGCGATACCGGACTTGCCCTGAACATTTCGGATCAGAAAGAGCCATCCGGCGCTCACCTGGAAAATCTAATTCTGCACGATATCCTGGTATGGAAGGACAGTCAGGTCCGAAAGGCGGGAGTCTACTACTGGCGGACAACAATCGGAGAGGAAATTGAATTTGTGATCGAATCGAACGAACGGATTCTTCCGATTGAGGTCAAGGCGGGCAGAAGGCCGCACATTGGAGATGCGGCAAAACTGCGCACTTTCCTGAAGGAATATGAAGATTTGGCACCGGCAGGCCTGTTGCTGCATACTGGAAACGAAACGAAATGGCTTGCACCGAATGTATTGTCGGTTCCCTGGTGGCGGGTCATTTGAATTCTCATGAAGAAATACATAGTTTGTCCCCAAATCCATTGACTGACAATCTATACATCAGGTGTGTCTACAAATCTGGGTACACTCTACCCTGACTTTCACTTCCATCCCGGACTTTCTTACCTGATCTTGGAGAATACTCCTTTCGTCCACCTCACAGCAAACTATCTCCATCAGGTGATCTGTCGGCAAGAACACAATCTGTTGCTTAACTTCTTCAGTTTGTGCCAGCCGGAAAAATGGGATTGGCATTGATGTACAGAAATTAAATTGCCATCCCGAACCCAGAAATAAAGTCGGTTTTCATAAAAAAGTGTGATAACAATTTGTTGTACAGACTCGCTCCTGCAATAAACAACCCAAGGGGTCAGGAAGTTTTTTCGAATAAAGAGAGGTAAGCGGCCGAGTTATTTGAAGAGATCTCTATCCAAACCAGATTGCCGAATAATTGACGACAACACACCTGGTTTAACGTCCTTACCTTTGCCATGGAAAGGAACTGGCACCACTCTGCGTTGACCGTTAACAATACCAATAAATTTGCGATGACCGCTTTTACCCTGTTTTTTCTCAAATCCGTTTCTCAACAAAATACGTTCAACCTCTAAGTAATTCATACTGGATTGTAGAGGTGATTGTCGACTTGTGTAGTAATTTTTACAATCCGACTCATTCTGCTCAATAGATATCGCGAATGTAGCAGAACTCTCAGACGCAAAGGGGATTTGCGATTGAGCAGTCTCTTTCTGTCCTGGGGAGAATAATTTTCGATTTCTTCCAAATAATCCTCGACCGCATCCCGCAACAACGTATTCACTTCTTTAAGTGACGATCCCTGAGTTGCAATGTCAAATGTCGTGCAAATACCTTCCCAGTCATCATCACTGCCCCACACGTAACTCCTTACGGTGATGATATTTCTATACATGAAACTCCTCCCTTACCGGTTGCTGCGAATCAACATTGGCATGCAAGTACATCATATCATAGTGCAAAACCATGTATGGTGTACCGATCGGTTTTTTAATGGACAGCGTTTCTACACGTTCGCCGGATAGGCTTTGCATTCTGTAAATTCCACATTCGCGGATTGCAAATGTATCTGCTTGGCATTGTTGTTTTTTAAATTACCTTGATTGTCTTGCCATCATAATTCGTTGGACACGAGTACACGGTTTTTGTGTTAGTCCTCTGCCCCTCCCTCAGGCCACATTGTCCAATGAGCCGGTAGTGCCGAACGGCGGAAAATGACCACCGTCCGCCATCCGCTCCAATTTCTCCTTCGCCGCCTTCGCCCAACCCTGCCAGCTCGGAATCTCCACCGCCATTCCGTCCACATACACATCGCCCGGCACCAGCACATCGCCACCGCCACGAGGCCGCAACGCCCAGTGCGGACGTTCCCGGTTGTATCGCTCCCGAAACTCCTCCAGACAGCGACGGGCATCGGACGGACTCTCATACAGGCGCCAGTACACCTCCTCGGTCTTCAGCGTCTGATGAAACCGTTCCAGCAGACCCAGCTGGGTCGGCGTGCGATACGCAATCCGAACATGTTCGAACCGGTCCTTCACGTAGACCCGGAACGACCGCGACACGAAACTCGGCCCGTTGTCCGACACCAGCACCGGCTTGCGCCGCAGCGGACCACTGACCCGCTCGGCTTCCCGACTCGCCAGATCCAGCGCCCGCTGCACATCACCGGCCGTATGGCTGCCGCTGAGATGACACGCCAGCAGATAGCGCGAATAATAATCAATCACCGTCACCGCATACCAATACCCGTAGCCCGGCACATGCACCCAGGTGATGTCGGTCTGCCACAGCCGGTTGGGCCCCGAAGGCAGCAGCTCGAACAGTTTCGCCGCCTGGTATGACTCGGCCGCACCAACCCGACGACGCTGCAGCAGATCCGCCTCGCGCATCACCCGATACACCAGCCTGTCCGACACCGCAAGCCCACCGCGGCGACTCACCACCGCAATCCGCTTGTAGCCCCACCACGGATATCGCTCCGCACAGCGCACCACCGCCGCCCGAAGCTCCGCATCAATCGCCACCGGCAACCGACCGCGCCGACCACCCCTCGGCCTCGAATACCAGCTCGAACGACTGATCCCCAGCAACCGCAGAACTCCGCTCATGCGCACCCTCGACTCACTTTCCCGGCAACATGTCTCAATCAGCTCACGCAACCCGGCACTCAAAGGCCGAACTCCGACGTTTTTTTCAATACCCGATTGGCCACCGTCAGCTCGCCGATCAGCTGATCCCGCTCCGCCAACTGCCGATCCTTTCGCTCCAGCTCCGCCCGCATTCCGCCTCGGCCGGACTTGCCGTTCATCGCACCCCGCCCCGCTCGCACGAAATCATCGCGCCACCGATACAGGGTCTGCTCACTCACCCCGGCCTGACGTGCCAGACGCTTGCCGGTATCCTCCCGCCGCAACAGCTGAAGCACCACTTCAGTTCGCTGCGCGGCTGTCAAAACCGATTGTCTTCCCATCTTTTCACTCCATAATTGATAAACTACATTATCACATAGCTCGTGTCCAATTATTTGCGAGCAAGACAGAGTGGCAGGGCGAGTGTATTCTCTCCAATAATGCAATAGCTATCAAGAACTAACGTCCGCTGCTGGACTTTTGCCGGTGTTTCTGATACCCTATGGCCATGTTCGGGAGTGTCAGGACAATAAAGCCCCACCCGCCGACGCTGCATCTGCGACTGATCAGCGGTGGCGAGCAGGCGCGGTTCGATGATCTGATGGAGAGTCATCACCGGCGCGGTGCGCTTCGGCGCATCGGCCATGAACTGCACTATGTCGCCACGCACGGCGGGCAATGGATCGCGCTGGTCAGCTTCTCGCCGGCGGCGCTGAAATGCGCCGCCCGCGACCGGTGGATCGGCTGGCATCGCCGCCACCGCACCGACCGGCTGCGGCTGATCGCGAACAATTCGCGGTTCCTGATCCTGCCCGGACACCATTACCCGAACCTGGCCACCCGTATTCTATCATGTTGCCGTCATCGTCTGGCCGATGACTGGCAGCGGCACTTCTCGAAACCGCTGGTGATGCTGGAGACCTTTGTCGACTCACAGCATCATGCCGGCACCATCTACCGGGCCGACAACTGGCAGATGGTGGGTGAGACCCGCGGCTACCGTCGCATCGGCGGCGGCTACAGTCAGGTGCCGGTGGAGTCGGTCAAGTTCGTGTTCGTCAAGCCTTTGCGGCGCGATGCGCGGCGCATCCTGTGTGCGCCGCAACTGCCGTCCGCATTCCAGCATAGAGTGGAGACAATGAGACTGACCGAAAGCGACTGCAGGTCGCTGCTTGAGTATTTCCAGAAGATCGAGGACTTCCGGCAGGCGCAGGGCCGTCGCCATCCGCTGGCGACGGTGCTGGCGCTGTCGGCGGCGGCGACACTGTCCGGCGCCCGCGGCTACAAGGGCATCCATCTTTGGTGCGATGAGCTCAGCCAGGCCAACCGCAGTCACTTCCGATGCCGGTTCTACAAGCGCCGCCGCGAGATACCCTCGGTGACGGTGATCCGGGAGGTGCTCAAGGAGATCACCCCCGAGGTGCTGCAGCGTCACATCAATGCGTTCTGCCAACACCACTTCGGCACCCCGCATGAGGCGATCGCGGTCGACGGCAAGGTGCTGTGCGGATCGGCCGATGCCGACAACGGTCAGCGCCAGATCCATGTGCTCAACGCGATCGGCCACGACAGCGGCTACTGCTATGAAAAAAAAAGTCGGCACGCTGCCGGTGAAGGACTCCGAGGAGGAGAAACAGTCCAATGAGATCAGGTTCTTCATCCCCGTACTGCAGTCGATCGACATCGGCGGTCGCACCGTCACCGCCGACGCCATGCACACCCAGCGCGAATCGGCCGAGTATATCGTGAGCCGGGGCGGACACTTCCACTTCTCGGTCAAGGGCAACCAGAAGAACCTGCTGGAGGCGGTGCAGACCTGGTACGGGCTTGAGGTCGAGGCGAAAAGCCTGCCGCCGGACTTCATCGAGGATCCGGTCAAGAACCATGGCCGAATCGAGCAGCGTGCGATCTGGCTGACCGACAAACTCAGCGACCATGTCAGCTTCCCGCATGTCAGACTCGCGTTCGCGGTGAAAAGAACGGTCACCGACCCCAAGGGCAAAAAGAAACCACGGGTCGAGATCGCCTTCGGCATCACCTCGCTGGGCAAAGACGCGACCACCGCCGAAGAGGTTCTGGCAACCAACCGGAAACACTGGTCCGTCGAAACCGCCCACAACATCCTTGACAGCTCCCACGCATTCGATGAGGACGCCTGCCTGATCCGCAAGAAACACGGCCCCGAGAACATGGCCTGCCTCCGACGCTTCGCCCTGACGGTGCTCCGGCACCATCAGAAGCGAAACGGTCAGCCGATCACCGAACAGCTGCGCCGACTGTGCCTGAATCTCAGAAGGATACTGGATTATCTCAGACTGACCGGCAATACCCGGCCGAGACCAACAACCCGGATGCCCGGTGACGTGCCGCCGCTTCGGGCCTGACCACACCGCATCCGAAACCAGCAATCCGACCCGTCCTGTCTGCCACACACCGTGTGGCACAACTGCGCACGTCCTGTGACCGGCCGACTGCCCGGAATCGGTTACAAATCCCGCAAATCAGTCCCGTGACAACCGATCATTCGCCGCAGTCGGTGACCGAAACCGCTCAGACAGGGCCGAAAATCGCCTGTGATATACTCCCGGAATGAATCAAACCCGAGAATAAATTTGCCCTGGACAGAGTGGTTGAATCAGGACCTTCAGTCAATGTTATTCCGAGGTCAGTTCACGTCTTTGTTCAGCGTGAATTTTACGACGATGCCGGTAGCAGTACTATCGGGAGCGGGACCTTCAACAGTTGTCAGCAGTCGCGTCTTCAGCGGATTTGGCAAAACTCGTCAGCGTTCTTTGCCAACACTTGGGTGGTCTTTCATATCAGACGAATTTGGCTGGAGAAACCGCAATCTCGCAGCCTACAGTGTATCGATACATTGACCTGACAGAAACTTCCTGCCTGCTGATTCGTCTGCAGCCGTTTTTCATCAATCGAACAAAGCGACTCATCAATTCGCCGAAGCCTTATTTTTGCGATACCGGGCTCGCTCTGAACATTTCGGATCAGAAAGAGCCATCAGGTGCTCACCTGAAAATTTGATACTTCACGCTCGTCCGGTATGGAAAGACCGTCAGGTCCATAAAGCCGAAGTCCAATATTGACGGACGACGGTGGGAGAGGAAATTGATTTTGTGATTGAATCAATTGAATGTATAAGTCCGATTGAAGTCAGGGCTGGCAAACGACCACACATCGGAGATGCGGAAAAGCTGCGTACTTTCCTGATGGAATATGAAGATCCGGCACCGGCAGATCTGTTGTTGCATACCGGAAACGAAACGAAGTGGCTTGCACCGAATGTGTTGTCGGCACCCCGGTGGCGAGTCATTTGAGTTCAAAGTAAGTTTCTTACGATCTTGGGAATTTGAGTGTTGATGATCTTTTGATTGCTCAATATGTTGCTTGAGCGATACTCAAATCAGACAATCAGGTATTCGGACGCCTCGCGATTTCATTTAATTGGTCAGTTTGTCTATCGTAGAGTTCAACAAAGACTTATGGTGGAAGGGTCCGGTGCATAGACCAGTCGGTTGCGGAGACTCGTTGGATTTGGTCACTGAATTATGGGAATATTCATTGGAGTTTCACTTGTATATTTTTGTTCTACTGAGTATTTGCAGACAACTAATCGATGTCGACCGGCGATTCTTATGTCCATCGAATTGTGCGAATGTCATGAAGAAGAAATTTTCGATGTAGCCTAAATGCTTGAGCTTGTGCTAACCTAAATTGCGATTCATGGAATCCTTGGAAGAATGCCGAGACACACAATCCATAACTTGTTGACGGCCTGAACTGCCTTAGTACGTGACCGAGAATCACCCTTGATGTAATTGTGGAACTGATGTCGCGGGGTGTTGGAGAAATGGATTGATTGAATTCAAGTCTCTGACCTCCTGTTCGTGTGCATTATAATATTAAAAAACAATAACATATACGATCAACTGACGTTGGGACAACAGTGATGAGTCATAACACGTTTGAATTCGGCAGTCGCTGGCTAAAGGCTGACTTTCACCTCCATACTCGTGCGGACGAGGAATTCGACTATAGAGGCGAAGACAATGATTACTTGAATGATTATGTTCACGGATTGCGAAATGCAGGGATTGGTCTTGGTGTGATTGCCAATCATAACAAGTTCGACCGAGAGGAGTTCAAGGCTCTGCGTAAGAAAGCCAAAAAATTTGGAATTGGTCTGTTGCCAGGAATCGAATTGTCAGTCAAGGATGGGCAATCGGGGGTACACACGATAGTGGTATTTTCTGAAAAGTGGTATGCAAATAGAGAACAAACAAACCATGTGCAAAGCTTCCTCAACTTGACATTCGCTGGCGTAGCGAATTTCGAGGATGAAAACACACATTCCACGACATCGTTGAAACGGTGCGCGAACTGAATCAGTTCAGCAGGGACTACTTTCTGATTTTTGCCCATGTGGAGGCACCGAAAGGATTGTGGAAAGAGTTATCACCCGGACGAATAAAAAATCTGTTTGAAAATGAGGCTGTCCGAAGCAGGGTTGTAGCGTTTCAGAAAGTGCGCACACGAGATGAGAGAGCAAAAATTCAACAGGAGTTGGGTGATTTCTACCCAGCGGAAGTGGAAGGCTGTGATGCCAAGAATTTGTCCGATATGTCTGCCCGAAAAGATACCAGTTTTTTGAAACTGGGTGATTTGACTTTTGAAGCCGTCAAGTTTGCCTTGCGCGATAAAGCGGCTCGGGTACGCGCTAATCGGCCTGACTCCCATCATTCGTATATTAAAAAAAATCTACTTCGAAGGTGCTGGAACTCTCGGTGGTGCCGAAATTTGTCTGTCATCCGAACTGAACACCCTGATTGGCATTCGCGGGAGTGGGAAATCCTCAGTACTTGAAGGGGTACGTTATGCACTGAATATCCCTTTGGGCGATCAGGCGGCAGATGTTGAGTACAAAGAAGGTCTAGTAAAGCATCTGTTGCGAAGTGGTGGGAGAATCACTCTTGACGCTGTTGACCGGCGAGGGCAAGAATATCAGATACGCCGTATTCTGGGTGAGCGGCCTGATGTATATGTGGACTCGGTATTGCAACCTGGAGTATCCATTCGGGAGACTGTATTGCATCAGCCGGTTTATTTTGGTCAGAAAGACTTATCGAGTACCAGTACTGGGTTTGAAAAAGACCTGATCGAAAAACTTGCGGGTGAAGTTTTGATCCCGGTGCGACGAAAAATTGAGCAGGGACAGTTGCATGTGACTGATGCCATCCGCCAAATCCAACGACTAGCCCGCACGTCAACGCAAAAGGACGAATGGTTGCACAAGAAGCAGGATGCTGAATTCAAGTTGGAGTTTTATCAACACCATGGTGTTGAAGCCAGGTTGCAAATGCAGATCGAATTTGACCGTGATGAGCGAAAGGTTCGTCAGGTCATTCAAGGGGCGCAGGAATTCCTGTCCGAATTGAACGTTCTTCTTTCTCGCTTTGAAGATGAGTTGAAGAACCGTACTTTGCACCAATCGACGCAGAATCAATCATTTTTTGAGAAATTCTTCGCTATCTATCAGAAACTACTCGAAGGCTTCGATACCATTAAGCAATTCGCCACCGACGGGCAAGACTCTGTGCAACAATTGCAAGGAAGGCTCAACGAGTTTCAACAGCACAAACAAGATTTGAAGGAAGATTTTGCCGAAATTGAACGCAAACTGGCCAATGAATTGAAGCAAGCAGGTGCGCAGGCAATTAGTCCGCAGGAATTCCGGCAACTGAAAACCTTGCTGGACCAGTCCGAGTTAATGCTTCAGGTATCGGCCAAAATTGAAAATCAATCGGTAACCTTGAATCAATCCCTTGAGCGCGAGTTGGATCAGCTGAATGATTTGTGGTTGGAGGAATATCGCATAATTGAGCAGAAACTGGACAAAATCAATCAGGTAGATTCACCACTTAAAATCGTACCGCAGTTCAAGGCTGATAAAACCGCGATGCTCAGGTGGATTCAGAAATTGTTTCGCGGGAGTCGTATTCACGGGACAACATTGCAGAGCGCAGTGAAGCAGTTCAGCGATTTTGGCGCTATGTGGCGCGGGAAAGACGAGATGCAATCGATACTGGGCAGTTCATTTGAAATGTTCTGGAAAAATTTCGAAGAGAATCTGGACACTCTGCTCACTTGGCAAGTTCCCAATGTATATACAATTGAATATCACGGAAAAGCGTTGACCAACCACTCACTGGGTCAGCGGGCTTCAGCACTGATTCTGTTTATATTAAGTCAGCGAGAAAATGATGTCGTAATAATTGACTAGCCGGAAGATGACTTGGATAATCAAACGATCTATGAAGATGTGATTAAGTTGATCCGAAAATTAAAGCCGACGACACAGTTTGTCTTTGCCACACACAACGCTAATATGCCTGTATTGGGTGATGCAGAGCAGGTTATCGCATGTGAGTATCTAGATGATAAAGTTCGAACTCTTAGCGGCAGTATTGACTGCTCGGAAATTCAACAGCACATAATTGATATTATGGAAGGCGGTGCAGAGGCTTTTGAGAAGCGGAAACAGGTTTATGAAGAATGGAAACCGAAGAATTTTTCAGTTTGATTGCTAGTGGCGAAGACCCCAGCTGTCAGTTTAAGGAGGATGTCAGGAATGCCGAAAGTCTTGCAACGGAAATGGTCGCGTTCAGTAATTCTCAAGGAGGTGTGATTCTGATCGGTGTGACAGATGATGGTGGTATCGCAGGACTTGATTCTGACGATATCAGGCGATTGAACAAACTCGTATCCAATACTGCAACAGACCAAATTCGTCCGCCCATTAGCCCAACTACGAAGAACTTTTCTATGCCGAATGGCCTGGTAATGGCGGTTTCAGTAAGCGAAGGTATCAGCAAACCCTATTTTGACAAGAATCTTCATGTGTATGTGAAAAGTGGAGCAGACAAACGCAAGGTAAATGCTCGTGAAGAGTTACTGCAAATGTTCCAGGATGCGTCGTCAGTACATGCTGATGGTCTCCCGGTTGAAGGATCGTCGGTAGCAGACATTGATGAGGATTTTTTTGACACATTCTTTGAGAAGGAGTATGGACAAAAGGTTGAAGAACAGGAGAATTCTCTTCCTCAACTTCTAGAAAACATGAATTTGGCAAGAGAGGGAATTCTAAATATTTGCAGCACCCTATTATTTGCCTCGCGACCACAGAACCGGCTCCCAGTATTCCAAGTGAAAGCAGTCGCTTTCCCTGGAGTAGACATTGAAGATGTACATTACATCGACAGTCAGGATGTGAAAGGCAAGTTGTCCGATATTTTTCAAAAAGTAGTAGGATTTGTGAGGGCTAATCTTCGGCATGTGCAACATGACCAGGGCTTCAACTCCATTGGTGAACCGGAAATTCCGAAGATCGTTCTTGAAGAATTGATCGCCAATTCCCTGATCCATCGCGATTACTTTATATCTGCGCCTGTAAAAGTTCTGGTTTTTTCGGACCGAGTCGAAATTATCAGCCCGGGACATTTACCAAACAATCTGACGATTGAGAATATCAAGATGGGTAACTCTAATGTCAGAAACCCGATTCTGGCCTCATTTGCACCTAGAGTGTTGCCTTATCGCGGACTTGGCAGCGGTATCAAACGGGCCATTAGGGCCTACCCCAATATAGAATTCGTGGACGATCAGGATGGAAACACTTTTCGGGTAACAATTCAACGCAATACAGAACATTGAGCGTTGTTTCAGTTCTTTCAGAAATTCTACTTGAGGCTTGCCTTTACCAGAAAGGCCAAAGGTCATTCGCGTGATTTTCAGGTTCCACTTGGTCGGCGAACAGGCTTGCCCTCTGTCCGTGCGAGAACACGATATCAGGATCGAACTGTTTCAGGATACGTCTGAATTGCCGGACAGTTGACCAATCGTAACTGCCGAATCGATTGCTGACTTCAGCCAGCTTGAACGGTGCGGAGTGACTCGACATGACTTCGGACAACCCGGTTTCGTTGGTATCCACTGCCAGTACGGCACGGCCGCGGTCGGCCAATTCGATACAGCAATCGCGGAAGAATGACTGTACCCCTCCCCAGCCATTGCCGATCATCAGGTGGGCGATTTTCATGCAGATTCAAGGTTTTTTCGGCAGCCAGTCGCCTCACACAGTCATTCGTTGAATTCATGTGGAATAGCGCAAGGATATCGATGTTATCTTGAATGGCCGAACAGGTATGGATGGACCATGAATAATACAGCACGATGCACTCCGCATCGTTTTGGCTGTTCGGATGTTCGGATTCATATTGATGAAGATCTAGCCAACGTCCATCTGTACCGTATTTCCCGGCTGACACCGTTTGGAAGCAGAGATTCACACGGGTATCGATACACAGTCAAAACAGGTCCGTGAGATTTGGAAGATTGACAAGAGACTGACTACTCACGTTGTGAATGAATTTCATTCACACCATGAATCAATTACAAAAGTACCGAGAATCGATCCAGTGAATCAAGACATGCCACAAACTGAATTTTTTCCGAGATCAATCGCGTATTTGCCCAACCTGTATCGAGCGACAGTGCCCGGCAGTCGTGCTGTGTGGGGTGAGACCGGTCCGAACGGGCGCGAGTTGATATCGTCGTCAACCTTCTTGAAGCGGGAATCACGGCTCTTGGGCGAATCGTCGGTCGTAACGTCGGTGTAAAAATGGTGAACGGAAGATTGTCATACGTGTTGATGTCAGGGTGAAGGCGCAGACCTAGATGACCGGTTTGCGAATCAAGGAACCGCGCAGACAGACGGCGCGTCGGCTCGATCATTGAAAAATCGAATTTCCGAGTTGGATGACAAGACTCTTCATGCTGAACAAGCCGTAAAGACACCCGCGTCACCGATAGCGGGTTGTCCTGCTGATGCCGGCCGCCCGCATGGTCCGCGCCCCGGTGTCCTCCCGTCGCAGAAGCCGCGACACCCGGTTCGCCCATTGCCGCGCAGTCAGATTCGATGGTCCCGGCTTAGTCTTGCCCGTTGTTCCAGTCTGCAGACTGTTACACAGATGTATCCAGGAATGACGAAGCCAGAAAAATCGATGTATGTCCTCATGGGGATGGGTCGCTACACGATGACGTATGGGGAGACAGTCGATACTGCCGTTTTCAGGGCGGGAACGCATCTTGGACCGGTGGGATCGGGTCAACTTTCCACCATCAGTCGAACCTGACGGCAGTTTGCCGTAACAGAATCGTTGCAGGTACGGACGAATCGGCCGCTTCCCCAATGCGGGCCCATTCGATGCCTCGTCGAAAACAGCATGATCGCCGGTCTGTCGTGTATCGGATGCCAGTGCCTGAAACCGGGTGCGAAACTCGAGCGGTCGGTCGCGGTTGATGGCGCAACCCGTCGATGCCGGCATTGAAATGTTTGATGGTGTTTCACCGGCTGCAGTGGTTTTCCCGCTTGTGGTGCGACACTGATATTTTTTTCAACCTACGCGATGTTCAGTCCTTCCACATTCAGATCGTGAATCACCGACCCTCCCGATTCAATTTTATGGACGGGTCGTTTTGAGTTTGAATCGTTGAGATTCAATCCATGGGACAAATGTTCGGTGTTGCCATGCTGCGAGTTGGTGGACAGCATGGCAAGCCTTTGCCATCGGCGTGTTTGGAACCGGAAGCCATTTTTTGCAGACGGCAAAAGTCGCAGTACGGGGTCTGCGAAAGGCAGCCGAAAAGGTATCGCGAAATGCAGTTATGGGCACTTCTTCAATTTAGAATACGGGGCCTGCTGCAAGCGATCAACAGCTTTACGGGCAAACAGCGATATAGCGAGTATCCGGGACACTTTCAGTCTCACTTCATCGTGATTTTCAAGCGGTAGTCCGCTCCGATTGAATTTGTGCATATCGGACCCAAACGGATCGAAAACGCACTCGTACAGCGGAGTTTGGAGATACGTTTTTCAGCCCGTCTTTCGCCTTCTGAAATGAAAAATCAAAAACAAGGAACTCATTCCCATCCCTGTATAATTCGGCTCAGCAACCCAATGAAAGGGTTGTCCTGGCGGGTAGCAGAAAATGGAGGACGAAAATGAGAAAATCTATATTCATATTGATCATGTCGATCACACTGACGGCGACTTCCGCGAACGCTGCGGACACATTACAGGTTGATATCGATGCCGGTGCGGTTCCCATGACATCGAGTCAGGTCACCAGTCTGGCCATGAACAACACCATGGTCGGCCCAGATTGGTTTGTCTATTATCCCGACGGGAAAAAGCGAATCGTCTGGTATAAGGACAAGACCTACAAGCGTAAATGGCGGGTGGACGAGGAGAAAGGATTCTGCCAGACAACAGTGCGGAAGAAAAAATGGGACTGTCGGATCTTATGGAAGATCGGACCGAATTCCTATCGGTTCTACGACAAAGAAGGCAAAGCGGAGTTTACGATGGAATTTGCTGAAGGGAACATCAAGGATCTGTAGGGAACTTGCGCTTTTGTCTGCAAGCGCTTGCGGTTTGCCGCAGTTCACCTCAGGATATGGGACTGATCAGTTCTTTCGGAGTGGTACGGATGATCGACAGGTTTGGCCGTCTGATCCGTCGCCTTCCGGTCCGACGGCTGAAGTGAGGCAGTGAGAGTTACAAAGTGAGATTCTCAAGCGAGTGACTGTCTCTGTTTGAGGCGTATTTGCGTCCAAAACCGAAGATATCACACCCGTCCTTCATCGCAATCGAATTTCGCTGACAGCATCCGGCGCGCAGCCTTTTGCTGTTGAGTTCCGGGTTTGCGGCCAAGTTGGTGAAAGGCCACGACGACCGGCATCACTTTCGGATCGTCGCGTTTTCAGGCTTGATATCCGCGGATCGTCCAGTGGTTCAGATTGAATTGCAGGGTTATCTCGGAAAGACCCGGCTGTTCGGAGTCCGGATCGTGAATTACAGAGACTCCCGATGCAGTATCGCGCATATGTCCTCCTGAGTATGGATCGGCGAAAATCCGATTCATAGCAGAATTTGGGATTGGTTTTCCTAGATTTTGACGGATAGGAAACAGACCCCTGCCATTCAGGTGCCGGGGACTTCACTCCGTAACCACTGGGGAACTCCAAAACGCAACCTGCAAACCTGATTCAGATCATTCTGAAATCGGCTCATGGCGGCGTTGTCGGTTACCCGAAAGTCACCAATGGGATCGATGGCCGACAAATTGGAACTGTGATCGAATCGCGCGCACAGCCTGAGGCCCAATGCCAAAATCAGGGAACCATAGCGACCCGGTTCCCTTTGGATACACGGTACACCTGGGTGGCGCAGCACAATCATGGCGGATAACGTATGGTTCATCGCATCAATCTTCCGGACCGATCATACTTCGTGGTTGCGATGCATACGAATCTGTCGAATCAGTTTGTGGTTCTCGGGCCGCTGTTCAAGTGGAGACAGACGATTTTTCGGCGGTTGAAAACCGTGCATTGTCGCAGGTGGTGTCAGCAAGGAACATCAATCATCGACGATGTCAGGTATCCGTTCCTTCTGTAATCTGATGAGTTGACCATTGTCCGGGACAAAAGCCAGTTCATGTCATCTTCATGGATTGGAGACAACAAGATGAGACAGCAATCATGGATGCAGCGGGTTTGCTCCGGTGAAGCCCATGCAGTCGGGTGGAATTTTCGGTTTCCGCCTTGCAAAAGGCAGAAGTGGGCCTGATGGCCTGATGAGTCCAAAATATTCAGGCAGAATTATTCTATGGCCGGTGATTCTCACACCGAACCAAACGGTTGACATCATCCAATATGCCCGTACTTTCCCGATTTTTTTTAGTACAATCTCAATTTTAAGGATTTATTGGAGTATTGCAAATGAAAGTTCCAACTCAGTTTAAACTTCCCGAGAGAACGAGGTGGGGGGGGGTAGACAGCCTTTAATTCCAAAGGTTCTATCCGGTTCAACGATCGCCAGTGGATTATTGTCACTGGCTTTGTTTTGTACTTTTTACCTGGCAGGTCCGGTAGTTGCACAGACCAACCCGTGCAGTATCCAAAAAGGTACAGTCGGCACCGGCAGTGACTTTGCAGTCGACAGCTCGGGCAAGGACTTCAAGGTTTCCTGCAGTGGCGTGCTGGTCGAAGACATCACGAATGCATCTCTGAGGACTCTTTTCGGTTCCATGACTGGTTTTGTAGAAGGCGAGTCTAAAATCATTCTTGATGTACGCGGTGATACAAGCGAACAGTACAATATTTATTTGGAATCAAGTGCTGCAAACACCATTATTACGGGTACGATCACCAATAAAAGTGATCTAACGGATGGACGCGTCGTTGTCTTTCGTAGTTCGGACCCAGCGACCAATAACGGTATCATATACCCTCTGATTGTCGAATCGTACGCGACGATTACAGCCAAAGGTGACGGTAGTCGGGGTATTTATGTTTACGATGAGCATGACGCAGACATTAATTTCACCAACTACGGAACTGTGGAGACCGAGGGCGATATATATATACGACCACCGGACCGAAACTGGCGCGTCAGAACCCCTAGAGGAATTAGCGTAGATGCTGAAAGTAACGCAGATGTAACGGTTATAAATGAATCCGATGCAACGGTTACGTCGAAAGGACTAGGTGGTCGCGGAGTATCCGGATACGCCGGTGGTGCAGGCGACAGTCGGGTCATCAATAAAGGTACTGTAACCACAACAGGCGGCTCGTTTAGGTCTACTGACCCTGCAGAAACTTTTGATCGGAGACCTTACGCAGTTAATAGTTACGCCGGTACCGATACCACAGGCGGCGGCAGTGCCATGGCTCATAATGCCCAAGGCGGAACAATTACGACTGGAGACCCGGCGAAAATCGCCAATCCCGGCAGTGATCAGGGTAAAGCAATAAGTGGAACCGGTGGTCATGGTCTGCGAGCTCAGACTGAGTCAGCATATGCAGGTACTGTAGAAGTGATTAATGATGGCACAATCACCACTTATGGTGTTAGTGCGCACGGTATGTCCACATGGATTGATTCCGCCAAAACTCCATCAGCGGCCAGTTCGGCCAAAGGTACAAATACCGGAACGATCACGACTCATGGAGACAATTCCGACGGTGCGAGCCTGAGCTCTCCCTTCAGCAATAACGCACAGAGTAGGGTTTCGGTGAAAAATACCGGAACAGTTACCACGAATGGTGCAAGTTCGGAAGGAATGGAGGCTTGGTTCTATTATTCCGGTGATACCGCTCGCAACGCCAGGGGTACGGCAGTCGCCGAGAACAGCGGGGTTATCACGGTATCAGGCGATACGCCAGCGATTCATCGTTCCCCTGCCTTGACTGCAGGTTTCTGGGCTGATACCTGGAGTGCAGTGCAGGACAGCGGCGATGCGACTGTAAAGAACTCCGGCACGATCAATGCTTCCGGTGATGGGCGGGTTGGACTGAGTGCAGTAACACACGGCACCGGAAATGCGAGTATCGAAGTGACGGGTGGGACCGTGACTGCAGGTGCCGGCGATTCCAAAAAATTCGGTATTGGTATCGACGGCTATGCGAATACCGACAGCACGACGAATGATCCCGGTACAGATGTGGACGTGATGGTTCTGGTTTCGGGCAAAGCTACCGCAATCACGGCCTATGGCGGCGCGAGTGACGATGCCGGCACTGAAGATATTGATGAGACAAAGGGAATTGGCATTCTGTCCTACTCGGGAACAGCTTCCGGCCACTCCAAGGTAGAGATTCTTGACGGTGCCTCCGTCAAGGCCTTCGACTCGGATGGCAACCCGGGCTTGGCTGTGCTGTTCCAGGGTGGCAGAGGCACGTTGGACATCTCCGGCAGCCAAATATACGGTAACGTCCAGTTCGCTGACGGCGGCAATGACGATGTCATGAATGTTTCGGGATCAGGATCGATTGAAGGCAATGTGGATTTCGGCGCGGGAAACGATGTCATGAATCTCGACATTGACCAATACAACAACTTTGAAATCACAGGCAATGTACTGGGTGTGCAAACCCTGAACAAAAGCGGACAGGGGTACGCACGTATCGGTGGAGGAGTGACGTTTGAAGGCAGTGCCTTGAATGTTGACGATGGTGTGCTGGTCATTGCAGGTCAGATGAATGCCGGGACTGGAACGGTAACAGTCAAACAGGTGGGTAAACTGGTTTTCGAAGTCAGTTCCGTGTCAGATCATGGATCGCTTACCGCCGGCAAACTGCAGTTCGACGGAGCTGATTCTGATGAGGCTGCGGTTTTCGCTCAGATCAGCGAAGATGTGGCTGATGATCAGGTCGGCAATCTGCAGGCGTCGCTCGGCAGCAACGATCTGAATTTGCTGACTGTCAAAGAAATTGCCACCGGCAGCAGTGCCGCACCGGTGCCAACGACTGAGATACAGGTGCAGTCCGATTCGGCCGGAACCACCACGAAAGTCGGCACACTCACGTTAGCCGCATCAGGTGTGGGAACCGCATCGTTTGACGCGCAGAAGACGAATCAGATTGCCAAGCTGATACTTCCAACCGGGACTCCTCCTCCCATTAAGATCACGCCAAGTGCTGACGGTGACAGTTATAGCAGTTCAGTGGTGGGAGTCGGGCTGTTGGCCGTACTGGTGCAATACTTCATCTCGGATGATGATGCGACCGGTGAATTCGGAGACTATTACTTCGACAGGCCCCGATCGGCGCATGTTTCGCTGGATGACCGCGGAGTGCTGATGATCAGGGAATCGGGCAATCAACCGTATAGGCTATGGTTTCGAACAAGTCAGGTTGATCAGCCGAAGCACTCGACCGGTGCCAACGGCAGTGAAATAGGGATGACTCTGTACAACAACGACAATTTCTATATCAACTCTTCGGTAATCCCCAATTTTACCGGGCAAGTGAGCTCACAGAGTCTTTCAGCCGAAGGTTCGGTGTATTCACTGAGCAGTGGCTGGCGCAATGACCGGTATTTTGCAGGTATGCGTCTTTCGCAAGGTAATTTCGATGCCGATTCGGTCATAGGCAATCCCGTCGTGAACAGTGCGCTGGTGAGCAAGTTCAAATTCAGAAACTCGCAGGTACGGTTCAGAACCGGTGCAAATTGGACTGTTGACAATATTCAGTTCACACCGTCCGCAACATTCCAGGCGGGTACACTCGAACAGAAACCGCATGTCGCATATGGCCAGGTACTGGAGGCAGATATACCGGGGTACAGTCAGGACTACGCCACTGTCGGACTCGGCGTGAAAATGACGCCAAAGGATTGGATGAATTTTCACAATGACTCAATATGGAAGCCCCATCTGCAATTCGACACGCTGCGTACCAAGTCGCAACGCATCGATGCCTTGACCATGCATCAGTCCGACCGGCTTGGCGTGTTGGATTTCAACTCTGCAGCCAGCGTGCGGCCCATACCCGACGTAATCAACAGCCTGAGTTTCGGTGCCAAGGTCAAATCTTCGAAATCCGACCGATCGCAGTGGAAATTCGGATATGCCGGTTTTGAGGTGGATGGTGAATATCACCACGCAGCAATGGCTGGATATAAAATAAGATTCTGACGGGCTCATTGCCCTTTCGGCAGATATTGATGCCCAAAACAATCTGCCGTTGACAGGCTTTCAATCCGCAGCAGCGATTCGCTGCTGCGGATGTTTTTTTGGTGTGCCGGGCATGGCGCGCAGTGCCTTGACCGGCGCTATTCCGACACACGTGGTGGCGGTCGGATGACCTGACGGTGAAAGTCCGCTACTGACCCCGGCGAGGGGAGCTGTCAGCCGAACGGCGAGGGTGTCCGCTGTGACGCGGAATCTGAAGGAAGCCGAAGGCAAACCGCTGATCTGACAGACAGGAATCGCATACGAGGCGTTGGCGATGAGTGGGCAGGCCAATGGATCCGAAGCTGATCCCTACTGGAAACCCTGGATGTACATGCAGCATCAGGTCCAAGCGGGAAGGTTGCGCAAACGATCTTGGGTAAACTGTGGTTGCACCCGATCTAAGGTACCGACTCCGAGAGGAGTCGGGATGAAGCGGCAGAAGTTGGTCCAAACAGGTTGCTCACTGATCGCCGAAGGGCCGAGCATGACAGGATGCGAGTTGGTGCGGAGCATTGTGAAAATAAGAACAAAACGGATGTTGATTGATTTGGTTCAGCCAATGCGAGGGAAATTGAACGGAATTCCGCCAGGGACGTATCGGGTGTTGAGGTGTATTAATCCATTCTGATGCGGACGAAAGCCTGGCCGCGACAAGCAGGTCACTCTGACCGACCTGGCCTGGTGCTGTCATTCGATACTGTGCGCGGGTTGCGGAACTTACCATGGACCGTATACAGAACCGTATGTACTGTGATGTGAGACAGCAGCGGGAGCAATCCCACTCCTACCCGATCACACAGATGAAACTCGGCAAGCTGCAAGTTGATATGGACTGGTCCATGTCCAACCTTAGCGACAGTCTTGTATTCGTATCCGTCAACAGGAACCCAGTCGATTAGTCTGGAACCATGATGATTACTGCGCCGATTTTCCTGGTTTGTCAGCGGATTGCATGTTGCCGCGGTGTACACCGGGTGTTTCCGTTACAGCCGTCAACCTGTTCCATATCGATTCACATTCTCACCTGCGCAGTCTGCCGGTGATGGTGATCGACAATTTCATGTGCGGTGCCGGTATGTACGGGTATTGCCGCATTTACAGCCTTCAGTCGAAATTCAATGCCTCGACCTTGACGATAGGGAAGTCTCTCACAATATTTTGGAGGGTCGTCGACAGCACTGTTACAACCGATTAACGAGCAACAGACGGTACAGTGACTCGGAACCATTTGCGACAGTTACATTTGCGCAAGACCAAAACCTGAGTTCAATAATTCTGCTCAAACAGCATACAAGGTGCCGGGGACCTGCACCGTCAAGTCAGCCGGCCACCACCGTGTGGACCGGTACAGTGCCAGTCAAGGCGCTGCGCGCCATGCCTGACGCACCAAAAAAACGGGGTGCCGAAGCACCCCGTTCCGTTATGAAGAAAGTTTTTTTCAAACTTGGTGTCAGAATCCGACGTGCAGTCCGACTCGAGTCTTTCCACTCGTGCCGTCATCCGCGTTGCCGTGTTCAAAGTGAACCGCAGCACCGCCACCCAGACTTCTGCTTACGCCAACCAACCACGGATTGGTATTCGCACTGCCGACATTCTTCTTGTTTCTGAACATTGCTCGGAAACTCATGCCTGTATCACCCAGGCCGCCCCGCAAACCAAAATGGGTGGTCTTGCTCTTCGAGGATGAGCCATTGGCCTTGCTCTGCGAATAACCCAGATAGGCGGTGATACCGCCCACGGCATATTCAAGTGCCATGTGTGTATCCCTGCTGCCTGCAGTAATTTTCATATCTTCAACGTCCGTCAAAGTCGGGGCTGTGCCGGGTTCCACCGTCACCGTTGCCGGAGTGCCCGCTGTGCCGTCCGTTGTTGTCACCGTTGTCGGTGTTCCGGCTTTACCGGCAACAACCGTCACCTCTGTCGGGGTGCCGGCCGTGCCTTGTGTCACGCTTTTGAAGACTTCAACTTCCGCTGTGTGGGTAACACCAGTATTTCCACCTGCGACAAACGAATACATTTTATCCGCCCTCACAATACCATCATCTCCTGGACTTGTATTAGTTGGATGAAAGTATTCAGCGACAAATACGGCACCGATGTTGGCACAGGCTACTCCTTCGGTATCACAAGCAGTATGTCGAATCGCACCACTTGCTGTTGTCGCAAAATTACTGGCAACTTGAGTTACATCACTATCGCCACCAGAGGTACCGGTAGGTAATGCTGTTGTGTTATCACCGCTGGATGGCAGTATGACTATTACCGGTCGCACTGATAATTTTTTAACGGTGCCAGCTACGGTATCAGCATTATCTCCGCTACTTGTATCGACTATTCTTGAATGCATTATCGAACCAGCATTCAATTGACTGGTCGTGAATTTGGTTCCATTGTCTATCGCCCACTTCGTCGTTTCCTCGCCGTCGGCATCCACGCCTATACTGAACGCAGTCTTGGCTTCGTTCAATGTCAAAACAAATGCATCAGCACCCGTCACCGGAGGAGTAGCATCCTTGTCCTCATTGACTACCGTCGCCGGTGTGTTTGCCTTACCGTTCACCACCGTCACTGTCGCCGGAGTGCTGGCTGTACCAGGCTCCACCGTCACTGTCGGTGCGGTGCCGGCTGTGCCGGGCTCCACTGTCACCGTCGGTGGGGTGCCGGCATCGAACACCTGCTCCGTGACCATCATCTTGGTGTCTTTCGAGTCAACATACGCAAAGGCGAACTTCGCCCCCTCCATCAGACTCAAAGACAGTCCGAACTCCATCTGGTCAATCGCCGCACCGGTGTCCCGGCTGGGATCCATGATGGCGTCAACCTGGAAACTCGCGTTGCCGGCCGAAAGCGAATAGGACACCGCACTGGGTACCCGGTAGGAGGTCTCGGAATTTCCGTAGTAGTTCGAGTTGTCGGTGATCGCGCCGACACTGTTGAAGCTCGCGCTCCAGACCTGACCCACGGAGATCGAGCCGAATCCGCCGGAGAGCCCGACGTAGGCAAGACGCCCGCCCGGCTGGCTGGCATTCGCGGTGCTGATCTTGTGCTCGAACCGGTAGACGGCGCTCAGACCCTCGGACACCTCGCTCGAGCCTTTAATGCCCCAGCGCGATCCGCCGTCGAAGAACTTGCCGTCCGTTCCGCCGCCGACTTCGACACCGCCGCGCAGCGAACCGTACCACGACGCCTCCGCAAAGACAACTGAGGGCATGCAAAATTGTACTTGCATCGAAGCCTCTCGAATCGCAACTTTGAAACCGGCCGACAATGAGCAAAATGAGTCGTGGCCTTATATCCGGCTCAGTCTGAGGGAGATTTTTTCGGCATCAAGGTTGTAATTTCCCTAAATCGCGAATGTTACGTCATTGCGACGAAAAATTTCGATGCCGACAGCAAACTGATGGGAATCAAAGGACTTACAGTTCAATGAACTAGCGCGAGACAGTCCTAATTATCGGTCGGTAAGAACCGCTGATGGGTGCAACGCGTCAAATTTCTGACGTGCGCCTATTCGACCAAGGTGCGCATCAGAATTATTGTAAATCTTAGAAGAAGGGACCAAAACCTGTATTAATGCGCGTGTCATCAAATACACATCAAAGCGACACCAGATATTCAATAATTGACAGTCAACAATTGAACGTTCTGCACGCAATGTACGGAGCGATCCAGTCCCAGATCGCTTCGTACACCTCAGATAGGGGGCTCTGGCACACGTAAGACTGAATGCAAAAAAGTCAGAATCTCATCTGAAATCCGTCCATTGCCGCATAATGTATTTGACTGTCTGCCTGAAGTCCAGCGATTCCATTTTTCCATATACTATTAGCATAGGACTTCAAAGTCTTGAGACCGGGTCTGAAACTCAAACTGTTGACTATCTTGGGAAAGTCACGCACTCCGGCTATAGTGTCGAAACTCAACGCCCTGGCTCTATCCGATTGACGCAACATCAATTGCTCCGCATTATTTGAACGCGTGCGGATTGAATCATATTGCAGTCTGTGTAGTCTGGGCTATCACTCGGAACTGTCCAACAGTTTAAGCCAGGAATCTCATCTATCATTGCTGAACTGTGCGCAATTTGCGAGCCCTGCTTGAACTTGTCGACCTGTATTGAAGCAGAGGTGCATATTCGAACCTTATCTCCATTCGAGCGTAACCCTGTATCGAGCTACGCCAGCGCGCTGTTCACACTGGTTTTGTTAACCAAAGCGCTATTGACAATCGGATTGCAAATGAAATTCTGGGAATCACGCAGAAAGGAATTGACGGATATCAGATTAGCACCGGAAACTTGTGAAATCGTACGGTGTCTTACAATGTGTGTTCTCAATCCCAAGAGCATACTGTATCGCCTTGACGTGAAAAGATCGACTTCAACTGCGTACCGCAAAAGATGATTGAATTGGCAATATCTGAAACCGGCAGATTTATTTGAAAAGGTCGAAATCTATCTAGACGCGACAGTCATACGACCTGAAATTTTCGATGTAGCAACAATTAACGGAACGCAGTATTAGTTCAGAGGGTGGCTACACAAAGAATTTTTCGGACCTCTCGGAGCAAGGCGGAATAGGTGTTGGGACATGATTCACTACCTGAGTCCGGATTATGCGACCGTTAACAGGTTGATGAAAATTGACACGGAAATCAATGCGGTGGATTTTGAAGCGTCGGTTACTGCCATCACCAACGAGGACTCGAGTATGTTTTGGTTGTTTATCGATGATTACAATTGGTCTGACGAAAAAGGACTTTCGAATCCCACCCCGATGTTGCAAGTTTGCAACGCGAATGCCTTGCAATTAATGCGCATGTTGCAATTTCGCTAATATAGCGGGTTTGCGAATAGCATTGACCATTAAAATTATCGTCGTAATTGTCAAATATGACATTTCTTATTCACTGATTACTTAAGGAGTAGATCATGAAGAAATTATTTACAGTAACGCTTCTAGCGGGACTACTGAGCATGCCCTCAGTTGTCTTTGCCGAGGCGAGTTGGTACGGATCGCTGCGCAGCACCGTCGAATTCGGCGGCGGCAGTGATGCCAGATTCCTGAATGCCGGGTCCCGCTGGGGGATCAAGGGCTCGGCGGAGGCCGGTGAGGGACTGACAGCCGTCTACCGTTTCGAGCACAACATCAGCACGTCCGATGCCAGCCAGCCGGGCGGGCGTCTGGCCTATGTCGGACTTTCCGGTGGCTTCGGAACCATAACCGCGGGTCAGATCTGGAATGCGGCCTTCAACCACGTTGGAAGCATCACTGACAACTCGATGTATCACGGCAACTCCGAGACCGGTTATCGACACGGCAATGCGGTGTCATATGCGGTTTCAGCCGGTACGGTGAGCCTGCAGATGGACCTGATCATGGATCCCAACATGGATACGGGCGGAGCAATCGATAAGACTGAATTCGGTCTGACGGTCGGCCTCGGTGAGATCGGCAAGGTGGCTTTCGCTCACACGAACATGAAAGATGTCACGAAGACATTCACCGAGCAGAAGATCACTGCCGGCACCCCACCGACGGTGACAATAACTGGCGGTGACCCCGCTACCGCACCGGTAGTGACACCCGGCACGCCGGCCACGGTGACTGGCGGCACGCCGACTATGGTGACACCCGGCGAGCCGGCAAAGCAGAAATACAAGGATCAGGATGTACTAAATGCAAGTGGCTCCGTTACAGGTGCGACATTGAAAGACGGAAAAGTAAGTTATGCAGATACAGCGAGATGGTCAATAAATGGATCTCAGATAACGGGTGCTACAATTGGATACAAGGAGGATGAAGTGAAGAAGACTATGCAATCTCTGAACCTCCAGGCATCCGATGGAGCCGTTGGTGGTAGTGACTTCATGACTCTTACACCGGGAAGTGTCATACTCAATACGACAACCGCTCCCACTACTGCTACTTCGGGTTATCTCAATAAAGGCGATACCACTGATTTTGCGAAAAATGCCGACGGTGCTTATGTGGCATCAGCTTGTCAAGGAGCAACTCCAGGTGCGAACTGTACCGCTTATGAAGTACTTGTCGCTGAGTACTACTCTTCAGACACAGCCGATCAAGTACCAGGCGATGGTGGCGTTTCGATTTTTGCTACACGTATTTCCTACGTTGGAGTTGGTGAAGGCACAATTAGGCACACTGCGGTAGTTGAACTTCCGGATGGCATAACTGATGGCACGGAGACAACGGTGGTAGCCGGTACTCCGGTAACGGTGACACCCGGCACTCCGGCAACGGTTGTAGCCGGCAAGGACGGCACTCCGGTAGTTGCGACAGTGACACCTGGCACACCCGCGACGTTGACGGATGTCGAAAATACGAAAGTGGAAAAGGGTCATAAGACCACACACGTCGCATTTGAGTTCGGTCTTGGTGGTGTGACCACCTATGTGGGTCATACAACGAAGAAGGTGAACGGTGCATCAGGCAAGTCAAAGACCACGCACTTTGGTGTGCATGGCGGCTTGGGTGACACCGGCATGAGTTTCCGTGCGATGGCCCGAAACAAGAAGGGTGCGGACGGTGCGAGCAGCACTCCGTGGCTGTTTGGTGTCAGCAGGAGTCTCGGCGGTGGTGCATCGCTTCACTTCGAGCATGGCAACGATGATGACGGCGAGAGTGGGAACACGCGAGTTGGAATGCAAGTCAATTTCTGACGCCAGGTTTCTGATACTTTCTTCATAATGGAACGGGGTGCTTCGGCACCCCGTTTTTTTTTGGTGCGCCAGGCATGGCGCGCAGCGCCTTGACTGGCGCTATTCCGACACACGTGGTGGTGGTCGGATGACTTGGCGGTGAAAGTCCGCTACTGGCCCGGCAAGGGGAACAGTCAGCCGAACGGCAAGGGTGTCCGTTGTGAGACGGAATCTGAAGGAAGCCGAAGGCAAACCGCTGGCCTGACGAACAGGAACCGCATACGAGGCGGTCACGGTGGGTGAGAAGGCCAATATCTTCAAAGCCCGATACCTGCACGGAAACCGTGGACGTATATGCGGCGGGCATAAGCGGGAAGGTCGCGCGCATTACCCTGGGAGGTCTGCAGTCCTGCCTTGTGAGGCTACCGCATTCGAGAGGATGCGGGATGGGGCGGCAGAAGTCAGCCGAGGCCATAGTAGGTTGCTGACCGGCAATCGAAGGGCTGAACATGGCAAGTTGCGAGTAGGCGAGGGAAAATCCCGATGAGACTTTCAAAGACACAAGTTGACCGGAGTGGTCAAGCCCGAGCGGCCAAAGACGGACAGTATTCGTCTGGAGCGGCTGAGGGTGTTGAGGTGGAGACGGTGAGCCCGACGCGGACGAAAGCGCAGCCAGGCAAGGCGAACCTGATGGAGGTGGTGCTATCACCGGCCAACATGCGGAAAGCCTATAAGCGAGTGTGCGGTAACAAAGGCAGTGCCGGTGTCGATGGCATTGGCACAGCCGAGTTCAAGGCACACTTGGAGCGGCATTGGCCAACGGTCAAGGCCAGGTTGCTGGCGGGGGAGTATATTCCTGCGCCGGTTCGCCGGGTGGACATACCCAAGCCGCAAGGCGGGTATCGGATGCTCGGTATACCGACGCTGTTGGATCGGTTGATTCAACAGGCATTGCATCAGGTGCTCAGTGAGATATTCGAGCCGGAGTTTTCCGAATTCAGTTATGGATTCCGACCCGGTCGCGATGCTCATCAGGCAGTGCGGCAGGCCCGACAGCATGTTGAGGCCGGCTGCAACTGGGTGGTGGACCTGGATCTGGAGAAATTCTTCGACCGGGTGAATCACGACATTCTGATGGGCAGGTTATCCGGCAAGGTCAGGGACTGGCGTGTGCTGAAGTTGATTCGCCGGTATCTGAAGGCAGGCATGATGGCGGATGGACTGGTGACGCCTCGGCAGGAGGGAACCCCGCAGGGCAGCCCTCTCAGTCCGCTGCTGTCAAATATCCTGCTGACGGAACTGGATAATGAACTGGAAAAGCGCGGTCATCGTTTCTGCCGTTATGCAGATGACTGCAATATCCATGTACGCAGTGAGAAGAGCGGATTGAGATTGATGGCGAGCCTGGAGACGTTTTTGGAAAAGCGGCTGAAACTTAAGGTCAATCGGGCCAAAAGTGCAGTCGCACGACCATCGAAACGACAGTTTCTGGGTTACACCATAGTGGGTGGCGTGCGAACCGCCATTCGCATCTCAATGAAAAGCCGCAGGCGTTTCAAGGCGAAAGTGCGGGAGGTGTTTCGCGGCGCACGCGGACGTAGCCTCTCCTACACGATTGAACATCTTAACCGGCTGTTGCGCGGTTGGGCGGCTTACTTCAAGTTGGCCGAAGCGAAAATGCTGTTGAGAGAACTTGACATGTGGATTCGCCACAAATTACGCTGTGTTGTATGGCGGCAATGGAAACGCGGTCAAACGCGTGCTCGCAATCTGATGCGGATGGGGCTTGACGAGGTTCGGGCGTGGACATCGGCTACCAATGGACGCGGTCCCTGGTGGAACAGCGGTGCCTCGCACATGAATCAGGCCTTCCCCATTGCTTGCTTTGGTCGGCTTGGTCTGGTATCGCTGTCAGATACCGTTCAGCGGTTGCGTGGCTTGCCATGAACCGCCGTATACGGAACCGTATGTACGGTGGTGTGGGAGGACGGCGGGAGTAATCCCGCCTCCTACCCGATGGTGCGTCAGGCATGGCGCACAGTGCCTTGACTGGCACTATACCGGTACACATGATGTTGGCCGAATGACTTGGCGGCGCGAGTCCGCTACCGGCCCGACAAGGATAACAGTCAGCCGAACGGTACAGGTGTCCGTCGCGAGGCGGAATCCAAAGCAAACCGAAGGCAGACCGCTGGCCTGACAGACAGGAACAGCACACGAGGCGGATACGGTGGTGAGAAAGCCAATGGATTCGAAGCCCGAATCCCGTACGGAAACCGTGGACGTAAATGCGGCAGGCATAAGCGGGAAGGTCGCGCACATTACCCTGGGCGGTCTGTCGTATTACCCGGGAGGGGCTGCCGACTCTGAGAGGATTCGGGATGAGGCGACAGAAGTCAGCCAAGTCCATGACAGGTTGCCGACTGGCAGCTGCAGATCCGAACACGACAGGGCGCGAGCAGGTTGGATGATTGTGAAGAAACCGAACACGACAGAAATCAGGCGAACCGGTCAGGCTGATGTGGGGGAGGCTGGATGGAATCCGGCCGGGCATGTATCAGACTTTGAGGAGTGCATCCATGCCGTCGCAGACAGAAACGAAGCCGCGACAAGTCGATCTGCCTGGATCAACCTGGCTGGATGTCGTGATTCGATACCATGTGCATAATCTACAGTTATTGGGACGGCGAATCTACACAATTGGGACGCGGTCTGAACCTTGCCGGCGGCGACACCGGGGTGTTGCGGCGGTGATCTTTTTCGGCACGATATTGAACCGGTCGGCGGTTTGGTTTTCAATCGGGGGTTTTGTTTACAGGGCCCGGATTGCGGGAGGTGCCGACCATGTCCAGAAAGAGGACCGAGATGGGGAAGATTACCGAGATTCTAAGATTGCGTGGCGAGTGTGGCTGGTCGTACCAGCGCATCGGAGCCAGGCTGAACATCAGCAAGACGGCGGCGCATCGGCTGGCGGAGCGGGCGGAGGAGGCCGGCATCGGCTGGCCGTTGCCGGACGGTGTCGACGAGGACGGGCTGGCGCGTGTGGTGTATGGCGATCCACAGTCCGGCTGTGGGTCGCAGATTGATTTCGAGTGGGTGTCGCGCCAGATGGAGCGCAAGGGCGTGACCCTGAAGCTTTTGTGGACGGAGCTTTGCGATCAGGGCTATCCGTATGGCTATGCGTGGTTCTGCCGCTGCTGCCAGCAGTGGGAGAGCCGGACGCGGCGCACCATGCGGATGAGCTGGCGGCTGGGCGAGGCGGTGTTTGTGGACTACGCCGGGGCGACGGTCGGGGTGTGCGGACGCAAGGCGCAGATTTTTGTGGCGGCGCTGGGGGTGTCGCACTACAACTGTAGTAACTTCGGGCTGCGTCCGCTGGAGGCGGTCGACCGCCACGACCTCCTGGAACTGATGGACCGGCGCTACGGGCGATCTTCGATCGCCATCGTCAGCCAGCTGCCGGTGGCGCAGTGGCACGCCGCCATCGGCGACGCCACCCTGGCCGACGCCATCCTCGACCGGGTGGTGCACAACGCACACCGCATCGAGCTCAAGGGCGAGTCGATGCGGAAACGAAACGCCATGCACACAGCTGACGCGGAACCGAACCCGGCGTCACCACCCGCCCATGACCAAACCTGATGGAAAACTCCACACCGCCGACGTCAGAGTGCTGAAGCACTCGGCGGTGCGGTTTTTCCACAGGTGTTGCTCACAGGCTCGCACACAGACACAAGGAGCACAACGACACATTGACACAAGGAGGAAAATACAGTCAAATAGCGACACTGAGAACGCTGAAAGGGATCACCGCCGAAGCAATGAAATGTCGGTTTGTCCCATTTGGTAGATTCCGCGTCCCAATTAAGTAGAATAAGCACCATGGGCAGTCCGCATAACCTGACATGAACCGCCGGATACGGTAACGTACGCACCGGTGCAATGGGAGGACGGTAGCTGTAATCCTCTATCCGACCCGACTGCTTGAGCGAATTTCCAATGAATCGATTGGCCGAGGATCGAACCTCACCTCTGTCCACCCGGGATAAAGCCGATTCTGGCATCACCCAAACTGCCGCCAGCTTCAAAACAAGCGGTCTTATCCTCAGCTTCTTCGGCGTTGACACCATCGCCATCACCACTTGAGTGTGTCAGTGCCACCTGACAGTTTCGGAGCAGGTGTCAACCGCCTTGTCAGCCACCGGTCACTCGCCGGCTGCAACTGTTGTCGGTCTGTTCCCGGATGAGAGGTGCTGCACAGTCGCCCGGCCTGTCCTCCGAATCACCGTACGACGCAAGAGCAGACTGATCCTCGATATCAACCGACTCAACCTTGCCCGTATCTACGATACTGGCAGTCGGACCGAAGCTCGATTGTTGAAGATTCCCGTTACTACAGCTCGCTTCCGTCACATCTTCGTATGATGCCGCTTCGCGACTGTCGCGGATTGCGACAGCCCGCATCCCAATCAGGTTATTGGATAGGCGAAGACACCTTTCCCGTGCGTGAGTTTTATCCGCCGTACCCGCGCAGTTCACACTTTGGTCAGGCACATATCAGATGGTGTCACAACGGAAACTTCAGTTCCAGTCCGCTGTCTCAGTGCCAATACCATCGGAAACTCCGACATTGGCAGGATGCCCGCTTTGCTGACTTGCACTCTGCATGCCGATCCGGTGCTGATTGCGCTATACACATCCAGACTTCCATCAGGGTCGACCGAACGCCCAATCTTCCCAGGGGGTCCACCGTCCCCTCATGGAAATGTTGTTTACTCATGATTCGGTACCAGCTGGTAGCGAACCGTTCCAAAGCCGGTTTCGACGACAATGAATGACAATGCACCAGGCCGTACATTCGTCCAAAAGATTCTATGAATATCTGCCGATAGTTCATCGATTCTCCTTTCAGGATACAGGCATGATGTTCCTCGCTTGTTCTCAGGATTACTTGAAATGACAGTCGCCGACAGACTGTTGACAATCCACTACGTCAGGTTGTGACTATCGCTGATGGCTCTTGAGCGGCGTAACCCAATTGTCGGGCAGTACCGGCAACAGCTGAAGTCCGCTGCCGTGATTGAACACCGCTGTGCACGGCTGTCGCGGCGTACCCCGACACACCTGCAGTCAAAGATAAGTTTGTGAGAGGTGTGAAAGGCGAATGCTGACGGTTTGAACACAGTGAGCAGATGGGTCAGACCGTACCTGCTGCAGCCGAAGTCGCGCTCAAATTCATCACCGTGGCTTTTGATCAGCTGAACACTTCAAACTCAATCTTCAAGTTGCTCCATTCTCACTGCGCCAGGTGCCCGAATTTGTCTTCGGTGACGACAATTGAGGTGACGAAGTCATCGGGGTGGGTGACCCCACCCGGCTGGTCCGCAGCGGGCGACAGCCGGTTGACATCAGGCGCGTTCTTGCTGTATCGCAGCAGCGGACCGGTGTACGATTGATGGCGGCTCATGACCCGGCATTTCTACTTGTCTGCGACGAGGGTGTTCAGGTTCAACTGCAAAGAGTGGATGAGAGTTCTCGTCGGCACAGGTCAGGAAATGATTCCCACCACATTTGCAACTGTGCGGGGAGACCGACAGAACGCTGCGGCGGATTGACTGGGAACCAGGTCAGGCATTCCATGCTGACCATCCTTCTTGATTCGATCAGTGAGTCGACAGGACTCATGGGTGGAGCGCATTGGTCCGAGATCTGAATGCCCCGGGTACCTCGGGATCAACCATCCAAAATGCTGCGACAGCCCCGAATGCGACTGCATCCGCGACCCGCGTTCCATCGCTGGGGGAGTCTTGGTTGGGTGCCGGAAGCCGGTACCGATCAGGACCATCGCAAAAAGAGCAGGGTAGATTCCGACTTCCCGCTTCCGGCGGACCGGGGCAGCTGGACTGCCAGATGCCGCCGCCTGCCCGTCAACCCCGTCAAGCAGAAGCTGAGTGGCGTAAGGATCACACGATAACTCTTCCTTGCGCCAGATTTCTGACAGGTCTGCCTCTGATGCTCCGGTTCCGTCTTGCTGATGTTGAACGTGACGCACCTCATGCAGGAGTCCCCGGTCGGCTGCTAATGTCACAAGTTCGGCAGGCGCACGCATCTGCGGAAATTTCTTTCCATCTGGAATTGTACCGGGGGTCCGGGATTCCGTCAGGCAGGGGAACTGCCTCCGGATTTTTCTCCTTGCGGAATCTTTCAAAGCAATTGATCAATTCGCGAAAGCGAGTCAGATCAATGTTGCGATCCCCAAGACTTTCAGCGATCGCTCGATGGCCTTCCCATTCAACAAATGACGCGAACCGGAATGCTCGCATGGCTCGATGATTGAATCGGACACCGGGCAAAGGATGCAGGTCCGGGACAGAAAGACCGTCGGCCACCCAATCCGCAGGAATGCTGAATCGCAGTTCATATTTTCTCCATGGCTCGGAAAGCTCCGATCAGCGCTCAGGAGCCACACTTATGAACAGATTACGAACATATTTCTGAACAGCATCGTCATCTCGCATCGTGATTGCTTCTCCTCGGTTTCGATCAGACTGTTTTCACCCGTCGCTGAGATTCCGGATGGAGCGGCACTTTGTCGTCTCAGGTAATGGGTTGCTTGTGGATGTTGTCCGATATTACAGCTTGACGCCGTTGGAACTCGCCCCGGCTCGTCGCGTCTGTCTTTTCCATCCTGTCGATCTGACGAGTTCTTCAGCTATCGATGGTTCGGTCGTTTAGGCTCAGACATCTCCTTCATCCGGCCGTCGACGAAGGGTTGGCTTCGGACAGCATGGTGCCGGAAGACTTGAGGGCACTTCGATTTATCCGTAATTCGAGTGATGTTCGCCGCGCATATGCAGGAATAATGAAGGACAATTGATGCAATAGCTTTCAAGGAAACAGAATACACAGAGGTGCCTTAAGCGAAAACACTGAAGACTGCCTGACGAAAGCACTTCATTTTCATCTTGAATATTCCGCATCAAGGCAAAACTGCTTTGGAAATTCAGATGGCACTCAAATGACTGGCGCAGCCCGAATCTATACCACCGGCCGTATCTCGAGTGCCACAGCAAAGCCACTGCAACCTGACAGTATCAACTCCTCTATGAAACAGCACTGGTCACCCTGCTGTCTCAAATGAGTGAGACCGGCTCACCAATCGCTGCAGGCTACCGCACGCTGGTTGATCTGCAGATCATGCATACTTGAATTGCCATCCAAAACAGCCCGAGTTTCACTCGTTGGATCACATGAAGTGGACGGATGACTGTGAGGAGCGATAGAGCATCGGAAATTCCGCTCTCCAAACACTGTCAACCACCGCGGGCTCTGGTCAATTCGTCCTGATTCGCTTAAGCCCTCGCAACACATCACGCATCCCAGCTGTCATCGACAACAGCTTCTTGTTACCGTGTTCGTTGACCCGGTCACCACCTCTGCACGGAACCATACCCACTCATTCCGCAAACCTCAGGCAATATGATCCATCATCCTGACAATTTCTTTCAACCATTCATATCTTGCAAAATACACGGATTTTCAATTGGCGTCAACAAAGCCGCTGTGAACCGTACCTGTCCGGCAATCCCTTTGAAAAACAAATGAAAATCGTTGACCGGATGATGGCATTGGCTGATACAAGGCGGAATCTTTCTTCCGCAATTGCCATCCCGAAATTTCCAGCCGAGGCGAATCCTTAGCCCCTATTTCTCATAATACTACTTGCGGATCGATATTTTCAGCTGATCCGGGCGGCTTGGGGTCAGGTGCCACCGATTTCCGAAGGGATCCGGTCAGGTGGCGTCATTTGCGGCACGCAACACGGCGATTCGCCGAAATCGGTACAGCCGCGCACCGCACGATGTGCGGACAACGTGCGGTTGGACGACCGGTGACGATGATCAGTCGTCAGGTTGGAGCGATGTTCCGCCAGGCATGGAAGAACGCGGCCTGATGTGCGAAGGCGCTCGACAGGGCGACGTGGATGCGGCGTGCCGAACGTTTCACCTGGCCGCCGATCTTCAGCAGTTTCAGACGGATGGTTGCCGGCTGGCAGTTCGCCAGCGAGGTGCCCTCAAGGCGGCGGCGAAGGTGAATGAACAGCACCTGCGCGATCGCGCTCAGATAAAGCCGCAGGGCGTTGGCGTCGAACAGGTTGCTTGAGCAGCGTTTGGCGAACAGATCCACCTTCACCTCCCGCAACCGGTTCTCGGCATCGCCCCTCTGGCAGTAGAACTGCTCGTACAGCTGCCGCCCCGGATGGCCGTCGGCATCCAGTGAGGTGACGATGTAACGCGCATTGTCCTTGCAGACGTAGTGCCCCTGCGATTCGTCACGGTGTTCCGGCAATGCCTCGGCCTTGCAGATGACCCGCCGCTTGCAGCTCCACGTATCCAGTGTGCGATACTCGAACTCACAGAACCGGCGTGTCGCCTCGCCGGTGAGTCCGGCCTCGAGTGCCGCACAGTTGCGGGCGACGATGCTCAGCTCGTTGAGCCGGTTGTTTTTCGCGATGCCGATCACATAGTCGACCTCCGGTGTCCGCTCGCACCAGCACAGAATCTGGTCGCGGCAGAATCCGCTGTCGGTGCGCACCGTGATGTGCGTGTCCGGCCAGTGTCCGCGCAACTGCGAGACCACCTGTTCGAGCAGATCCTCCACTCCGGCGGCGGCGTCACCGGCGGCGCTTCTCAGACGCACCATCACCGGAAAGTCGTCACACAGCACCAGCTGTCACCACCGATTTAAATTCCCCACTTTCACCGATTTAAATTCCCCACTTTACGGAGTGTGAGGATTTGCCTTTCCGCCCGCTAGCGGGCGGAAAGGCAAAATCGGGGAATTGTCCTATGGTTTGGATTTTGACGATTCATTCCGAAGGACACGATGCATGATATTACATAGGGAGTTTTATATGATTCATCAACTGAAAGACGAGGGGCTGAACATCTCGCAGATCGCCCGCAGGCTGGATCTGGACCGCAAGACGGTGCGCAAGTATCTGAGCCTGGACCGCCGCGATCCGGATGCGGTGTGCGTCGCTTCGAGAGCTTCGAAGCTGGATCCGTACCGCGACTATCTGCTGGAGCGGATCGGGCGGTATCCGCAGCTGAGTGCCACGCGCCTTTTGCGCGAGATCCGCGACCTGGGCTATCCGGGTCAGGTGTCGATCCTGCGCGACTATCTCAGCGACATCCGTCCGGCGGCTCGGCGTCGCTTTGAGTTGCGCTTCGAGACGCCGCCCGGCGAGCAGGCGCAGGTTGACTTCGCCCGTTTCAAGGTGCACTTCAACGAACAGCCCGATCGGCTGCGCGTGATCTGGCTGTTCTCCATGGTGCTGGGGCACAGCCGCTGGCTGTGGGGCCGGTTCTGCGACGACCAGAAGCTCGACACCGTGCTGCGCATGCATGTGCTGGCGTTCGAGTCGCTGGGCGGGGTGCCGCGTCACATGCTGTATGACCGGATGAAGACCGCGGTGGTCGATGAGGACGACGACACCGGCGAGGTGATCTACAACCGCTCGCTGCTGGGGCTTCTGGGTCACTACGGCGCGTTCCCGCGCGCCTGCCGCCCGTATCGGGCCAAGACCAAGGGCAAGGTCGAGCGGGTGTTCCGATACGTGCGCTCGGACTTTTTCCTCGGCGGCTCATTCGACTCGCTGGCCCACCTCAACGCCTGTTTCACGAGCTGGCGCGACGAGGTCGCCAATGTGCGCCGCCATGCCACCACCGGCAGGATCGTCGGCGAGGCCTTCGAGGCCGAGCGCGGACACCTGATGACGTTGCCGGTGATGCGCTATCCGGCGCTGGTGGCGGTCGAGCGCAAGGTCAACAACGAGGGCATGGTGGCCTGGCGCGGCAGCACCTATTCGGTACCCGACGGCACCGACAGCCGCATCGTTGCCAAGTAAACTCAATTTGAACGCGAGTAACCTTATCTGAACACCGAGTAACCTTTATCTGAACGCGGAGTAAACAGCAATCTGAACGCCGGCTGTCCATTCGGGTTTCCGGTACGGTCTTTCAGGGCGCGTTTTCATCTCCTATTGAACTTTTTCCCACCTCCCTGTGTCAAGTCGGATTTTGCCTTGCCGGTGCGCGTGAGCCTGTGAGCAACACCTGTGGAAAAACCGCACCGCCGAGTGCTTCAGCACTCTGACGTCGGCGGTGTGGAGTTTTCCATCAGGTTTGGTCATGGGCCTGTACTGACACCGGGATCCGGTTGCGTGTGGTCCGTGTCGTGCACCGCGTTTCGCTTGCGCATCGATTCGCCCCGGAGCCGGATGCGGTGTGCATTGTGCACCAGGCGGTCGAGGAACGCGTCGGCCAGGGTGGCGTCGCCGATCAGGTCGTGCCAGCGGTCAACCGGCAGCTGGCTGACCACCGCGGTGGCGGTGTGTCCGTAACGGCGATCCATCACCTCCACCAGGTCATGGCGGTCGGCGGCGTCGAGCGGACGCAGTCCGAAGTCGTCGATCACCAGCAGCGGCACCGAGCCGATACGGGCGATGAACTTCGAGTACTCGCCCAGGGCGCGGGCCTGGCCGCAACGCTCGAACAGCTGTGGCAGGCGCATGTAGCGCACCTCCAGGTTCAGCATGCAGGCGGCGTGGGCCAGTGCGCAGGCGACATAGGTCTTGCCGGAGCCGCACGGTCCGGTGACCAGCAGGTTCTGGGCCCGTCCGATCCAGTCGCAGTGACCGAGCTCGGCGATCTGCCGCCGCTCAAGACCGCGTCCTGAACGATACTCGATCTCGCCGAGGGTCGCCGCCAGGCGCAGTCCGGCCCGACTGATCAGCCGCTTCTGGCGGCGACGGCGACGGCAGTGCATCTCATGGTCGACCAGCAGCGACAGCCGCTCGGTGAACCCCAGTCCGTCATAGGTGGCGGGCTGTTCGAGCTGCAGCGCCAGCGCCTCGGCCATCGGCCGCAGCGAGAGCTTGCGAAGATTGGTCATCAATGCGTCACTCATCGTCCACCCCCGGTCACTGAAAGGCCTTGGCGCCGCGCACATTCTCATGGCGCTGCGGCAGCTCGAACGCGATCTCGCGCTGGTCGCGGATGCCCTGATCGGTGCCGGCCCTCAGAATGTCGATGACCTGGGACACCCTGCGTATCCCGCAACGAAGCGCCAGCGCACAGGCATCGTTGAGCCGGTCGTCGCCGTACTTCCCGCGCTGCGACAGCAGTCCCAGCATCGGCCGCAGGATCGTCTGACGGTGCCGCGACTCGTCGAGTCCGGCACACACCCAGGCCGAACACTCCGGACCGATCTCGGCCGCCCAGCGGCGGATCCGCTCCGGTGTCCACTTCCTCACGAACGCATGGTCGGCCGGCATGTGACCGATCTCGGTCACCACCTCGCCGACGGCGCCCCGGCAATGCGTGCATAATCTACAGTTATGTGGACAGTGAATCTACACAATATGGACATTGAATCTACAGTTATGTGGACGGTGAATCTACAGTTATGTGGACGCGGTCTGACGGATTTGGATTGCGGTTGAGGCGGGGATGCGGCGGCGTTTTTTTTCGGCACGATATTGAACCGGTCGGCGGTTTGTTCTTCAATGGGGGTTTTGAATCGGGAGCCCGGATTGCAGGAGGTGCCGGCCATGTCCAGAAGGAGAGTGCATATGAGGAAGATTACCGAGATTGTCAGGCTGCGGGAAGATTGCGGCTGGTCGTACCGTCGCATCGGTGCCGGGCTGAACATCAGCAAGTCGGCGGCGCACAAGCTGGCGAAGCGGGCGCGGGAGGCCGGCATCGGCTGGCCGCTGCCGGACGGAGTTGACGAGGCGGGGCTGGCGCGTCTGGTCCATGGCGATCGCCCGCCGGCATCCGATCCGCTGCAGATTGATTTCGAGTGGGTGTCGCGCGAGATGCAGCGCAAGGGGGTGACCCTGAAGCTTTTGTGGCAGGAGCTTTGCGAGCGGGGCTATCCGCATGGCTATGCGTGGTTCTGCCGCTGCTGCCAGCAGTGGGAGCGGCGTACGCGGCGCACCATGCGGCAGCGGTATCGTCTGGGCGAGGCGGTGTTTGTCGACTACGCCGGGGCGACGGTCGGGGTGAGCGGACGCAAGGCGCAGATTTTTGTGGCGGCGCTGGGGGTGTCGCACTACATCCATGCCGAGGCGAGCTGGACGCAGAAGGTCGATGACTGGCTCGCGAGCTGCACCCGGATGTTCGAGTATTTCGGCGGGGCGACGCAGATGGTGGTGCCCGACAACCTGAAGTCGGCGGTCACCCGTCACCGGCGCTATGATCCGGAGCTGAACCCGAACTTCAGGCAGTGGTCCGACCACTATGCCACGGCGATCGTGCCGGCGCGTCCGGCCCGGCCGAGGGACAAGGCGATCGCCGAGAATGCGGTGCAGCAGGTGACGCGGTGGATCATCGCGCCGTTGCGCGACCGTGAGTTCGAGTCGCTGTCCGAGCTCAACGGCGAGATCCGCCGGTTGCTGGAGACAGTCAATGGGCGGCCGTTCTCGGCGCGCCCGGGCTCGCGCACCGAGGTGTTCGAGCAGCAGGAGCGGGCGGCGTTGCGGGCGCTGCCGCTGCTGCCGTACCGCCACATCGAGGTGCGCACCGCCAAGGTCGGGTTCGACTACCATGTCAGTTTCGACCACCACTGGTACTCGGTGCCGCACCAGCATGTGGGCGGCCGGGTGCGGGTTCACAGCGACGGGCATACGGTTCAGGTCTACAGTGACCGGCGGCGTATTGCGATGCATGCCCGAAGTGACGTGCGCGGCGGACACACCACCTGCGAGATGCACATGCCGGACAACCATGCGCATCGGGCGAAGTGGACACCGCAGCGGGTGCGCAGCCGTGCCTCGCGGGTCGGCCCGCACTGCTCGGCATGGGTCGGTGTCCAGCTCGACGGCGCCCGTCACTTCCACCAGGTCAGCCGCCGGCTGGTGGCGGTTCTGTCACTGGGTTCGAAGTATGGCGACCGGCGTCTCGACGATGCCTGCGCACTCGCCGGACGCTACGGGCTGTCGCGCATGAACCAGATAAGTGAGATTCTGGAAAGCGGTGCCGACCTGCGCCGCCGCGACCAGTGCGAGCTGACACTGGAGCTGGCGCAGGATCATGAGAACGTGCGCGGCGCGGCGGCGTTCGAGTGACCGGGAGGTGGACCGATGAGTGACAATGTACTGACCGATCTTCGCCGGCTGTCGCTGGGGCCGATGGCCGAGGCGCTGCAGCATCAGATGCAGCAGCCCGGCACCTACGACGATCTCGCGTTCACCGAGCGGCTGTCGCTGCTGGTGGACCATGAGCTGCAGTGCCGCCACCAACGCCGCCAGCAGCGGCTGATCCGGGCCGCCGGGTTCCGGATGGCGGCGACGCTCAACGATGTGCACTACGGCAACGCACGCAACCTCGAGCGACGACAGATCGCCGAGCTCGGCCAGTGCGACTGGATCGGGCGCAACCAGAACCTGCTGGTCACCGGACCGTGCGGCTCCGGAAAGACCTATCTGGCCTGTGCCATCGGGCACGCCGCCTGCCTGCTGGACCATACGGTTCGCTACCTGCGCATGCCGACGCTGCTGCAGCTGTTCGGGCAGGCGCGCGCCACCGGTGAGTTCCTCAGGGTCATGCAGCGGCTCGGTACGGTGGAGCTGATCATCATCGACGACTTCGGGCTGCGTCCGCTGGAGGCCGTCGACCGCCACGACCTCCTGGAACTGATGGACCAGCGCTACGCACGGGCCTCGATCGCCATCGTCAGCCAGCTGCCGGTGGCGCAGTGGCACGCCGCCATCGGCGACGCCACCCTGGCCGACGCCATCCTCGACCGGGTGGTGCACAACGCCCACCGTATCGAGCTGAAAGGCGAATCAATGCGGAAACGAAACGCCATGCACACAGCTGACGCGGAACCGAACCCGGCGCCACCACCCGCCCATGACCAAACCTGATGGAAAACTCCACACCGCCGACGTCAGAGTGCTGAAGCACTCGGCGGTGCGGTTTTTCCACAGGTGTTGCTCACAGGCTCGCACACAGACACATTGACACACGGAGGGAAATACTGTCAAATAGCGACAGACGAAAGCTGAAAACAGGACCACCGCCAAGGCGGACAATGACCGTTTGTCCAAATTAGTAGATTACGCGTCCAAATTCAGTAGATTAAGCAATGCGCGGCGATCTGCATGCCGGCGTAGAACACCGTCACCGTGGCGCCGTCATCGCGCAGCTCCACCCGGCTGCCCACATACTCGTGCGGCACCGAGTAGGTGCGCCCCGAACACTGCACGTGATAGTCCGGTCCCACCGTGGCGAAGCTCACATCGCAGTAGCGGTACGGCCGGATCGGCAGCGGACGCAGCGCCGGCAGGTCAGTCGCCTCGAACACCTCGGCACGACTGCCCGGACGGGCCGAGAACGGCTTGTCGTTGAGCTCCGTCACCAGCCGGCGAATCTCCCGGTTCAGCTCGTCGAGCGTGTCGAAGCGGCGATGCCGCTCCGGCGCCAGCACCCAACGCTCCACCTGCAGAACCGCATTCTCCACCACCGCCTTGTCCTTCGGCCGGTACGGCCGCGTCGGCATCACCGACACGTTGTAGTGCGCCGCCCACTGCTGATAGGCGCCGTTGACATCCGGATCATAGTGACACGCCTTGCTGACACCGCTCTTCAGGTTGTCCGGCACGATCAGCTGCGGAACACCGCCGAAAAACTCCAGCATCCGGGTGTGACAACCCAGCCAGTCGCGCAGGTTCTGTGTCCACACCGCCTCGGCATACGCATAGTGCGACAGCCCGAACGCGGCCACGAACACCTGCGCCCTGCGACCGCCCACCTCCACCGTCATGCCGGCGAAGTCCGCGAACACCGTGTCGCCCGGATCGTGACGCTGGCGCATGGTGCGCCGGCCGGCCTTCGCCCACGCCTTGTAGCAGCGGCAGAAATACTGGTAGCTGTACCGGTAGCCCTCGTCGCACAGCTTGATCCAAAGCAGCTTCAGCGTCACTCCCTTGCCGCGGCTCTCCTCGTGCACCCAGGCGAAATCAACACCGCCGTCCGCATCCTCGCCGCCACCCGGTGCCGAAGGATACAGCACCCGCGCCAGCCGCGCCTCATCCATCCCATCCGGCAGCGGCCAGCCGATCCCGGCACCCGCCGCCGACTCCAGCACCGCATGTACCGTGCCGAGCGAAACCCCCGACACCTCACCGATGCGGCGCATCGGCCAGCCGCACTCATGCCGCATCCTCAATATCTGTTGCAATCTTGCCATTGCGATTCTCCTCTTTGACATCGTGATCGCCTCCTGCGTCCCGCTGACAGATCAAATCCGCCATTGATACGCCGAAGACCGCGAAACCTCAAATCGCCCTGACATCAACCATGCCTCAAACCCCCTCCGATCCGCGTTCGGATTCAGTTTATTCCGCGTTCAGATAAGGTTTATTCCGTGTTCAGTTAACTGTTTATTTCGTGTTCAGATTGCAGTTTATTATGCAATCGTCGAGGTGCAGGCGCTGACCTGCGAGGTGCGCATCATCGACCGCGGCGAGATCATCGCCCGTCATCCGCTCGCCGACACCCAGGGCAGCCGGGTGATCGACCCCTCGCATCGCATGGCGGTGCCGGTCACCGAAACCGAGGGCTCGAATGCGGCGCGCCGCCCGCTGTGGTTCTACGAGGCGGTCGGACAGCGGCTGTCGTCATCATGAGCGCGGCCGTGACCGACACCATCCGTCAGCGCCTGGTGTCGCTGAAGATGCCGTTTGCGATGGAAGCGCTGGAAGATGTGGTCAGGCGGCTGGAAAACGGCCAGATCAGCGCACTGGAGGCGATCGAGACGCTGCTGACCGAAGAGCTGAGCTTCCGCGAGACCCGACGGCTGAAGGTGGCGCTGGGCACCTCCAGGCTGTCGCCGCCGAAGACGCTGGAGACCTTCGACTTCGCGTTCCAGCCGTCGCTGGACAAGCAGCGCATCCATGCGCTGGCCGGACTGGACTTCATCCGCCGCGGCGAATCGGTGCTGTTCCTGGGCCCGCCCGGCACCGGCAAGAGCCACCTGGCCTGCGCACTCGGCGTGGCCGCCGTCAAGGCCGGCAAAAGCGTCTACCGCTGCACCCTGGCCGAACTGGTCGACGCGCTGTCGCTGGCCCACCGCGCCGGACAGCTCACCGCCAAGCTGCGCTTCTACACCCGGGCCGCACTGCTGATCGTCGACGAGATCGGCTACCTGCCCCTGCCCCGGGAAGGCGCCAACCTGTTCTTCCAGCTGGTCAGCGCACGCTACGAGAAGGGCGCCATGGTGCTCACCTCCAACCGCGGCTTCGCCGAATGGGGTGAGGTGTTCGGCGACCCGGTGGTCGCCACCGCACTGCTCGACCGGTTGCTGCATCACGCCGTTGTGGTCCGCATCGAAGGCGCCAGCTACCGCCTCAGGGAACACCGCGACCTGATCATGCCGCAACCGGATCAACACTCGCCGTCGAGCGGCAGAAAACCGCGTGGCAGACCGAAAAAAACAAAAACGGAGGTGTCGATCTATAATAGCGGCTGATCACCGCATCGCCCGAAAGTGGGGATTTTTCGTCGGTGCTTTTGGGGAAAAATTAATCGGTGCCTACACCAGCAGCGGCATGTAGCAGTACTCGCGGTAGTAGCCGTGGTAAAACCGGTGTTCCTGGCCACCGTGCAGCTCGAAGTCGGTGGCATCGATGTCAAGCACGATCCGATCCGGCGCCTTGCCCCGGTAATCGACGAAAAGCTCCACCAGCAGCCGGTCGAGCCGCGCGAAGTCAACCTGAACCTTGCGGTGCTTTTTGACATTGCAACCGGCCGCCGACAGTTCCAGCCGGTTGAGCGTGCTCTTTCCGGCCAGTGCCTCGCAGTCCGAACGCTTCGACTCCACGCAGCCCAGCGATGCACCGAAAAGACTGTCCTTGCGCAAATGATCGTGATCGTTGAGGTCCTCATAACCCTGAACCAGCGCCAGGATGCGCTGCCCGACCAGCGTCGACAGCGAATGCACGATGTGTTTCGGACTCCTGAAGTCGTCGAAGCAGTCGGCCACGCGGCCGAATAGATTCAGCCGCTCGGCGATGGCGGAGGTCAGCACGACACCGCCGTCGGAGGTGATCTCACCGCCGGAGAAATCAACTTCGATACGACCCGGCCGGGCATTGTCGGGGATTGGACAGACGATTTTCGATGGGTTACAATGTGTGTTCATGCGGGAACTGCTCTCCGGTTGCTTTTATTTTGCAATATCAACCAGTTATACAGCTTTTCCCGCATCTTTTCAACTATATAATGAGAAATAAGGGTTAGCTGCACCTGCACAAATTTATGCCTGAATTTCCGAATTCAAATCGAATAGTCCCGCTTCATTCAGGCGATCGAAATCAATTACTGCCCTGGAAATGATGATTGGCTGTCTGTCCGCAAATTCAGACGAGTCCGCAGTCAGTTGGATCCCGACATTGTTGCAGCAAACGGATTAGGTTTTGTCTGTTCAGCCGTGAATTTGAACCTGAATAATATTGTGTACGAACTTTGATTTGTTCAAGTCAGGCAAGCCTTGGGCACAGATATTGTTAAGGAGTGGATTGATCCTTTCTCTAAGCTGAGTGACAGGCGAATATCAAACCCCGCATGGACCTGGTAGTTCCGAATTTTAGATTCACTGAGTTGGCCGGCAGATTCAGAATTCAGGTTTGAAGATGGGGTAAGCGTCAAAAAAATGCTGTGCTGACAGTGAGGACTCATGCATAAAGTGTAAACGTTATTGTGGACACGCCTGATATATGGATTGTCGGTCTCAGACAAAGTTGTAACCATACAACTTTGTCTGGTCAGAACAGGTCCTGAAGTGTGTTTCAAGTCTTGATCTGTCGCGGAATCACCAATTGGACGCGGTTTGGAAATTGGAATTTTTCTAATCTGGTCCATTTGTATAGGTGTCGCACTCAATACAGGTACAGAATCTGTAAGATTTACTGTTTCTCAAAGACCTTTCTAAAGCGACGATACTGACGATATGTCAATCGAAGAAAATTGTAATCGTGTCCCATGCGACTCTTCATGACTTGAGTCGGAAGGTTTGGGGCACAATTTTGTTGTGCAACGCCACGGTGCGCGATCCAATACCTTTGTTCTTCAATTTAGCGGCAATGTCTACTGCTATTTGAATCAATGTCCCCATCTTTTTCCGGAGCTGGACTATGAGGAAGGGGAGTTCTTCGATATTTCCGAAGATTGACACGAAAACGGTGTATTCGTATCCAACGATTTATGATGGCAAGACATGATGGTTTACGTGGCGTAAAGATAGAGTTTCAACATCATGCATGCCAAATTGTAGTGCGCGATTGCGGTGATCAGATTAGCGGTGCTCTTAACTCTTGAGACCTCTTGTTTACCTTGAATTTTGAGAGTTCCGGAATACGGGATGTTGGTATTTGTAAATTCCTACACTTATAGACCGCATTTTTCGAAAAACTCCCGATCCACAGCAGTTCATTTTGGCTTTCTTTCATGGGTAACTTTTGCTGTAATTTCTGTAATTTCATAAATAATTCATAAAAACAATAGGTTAGGACTTGTACAGTTTCAGTATATCCTGTCACTCCGGACAGCAGAAGATCTCGGGACGCAACTTTGCAGGTACGGTCGGTTGCGACTCATCGAGCCTGCAGTCGCGGTTCATGGCGCGCAGGCAGTTGCGGGGACCCTGCTCTGTATCAATTGACTGTCCGGACTGGCAAATTTTTTGCCGATGGACAATTCCCAGTGTTTCGGTGCTTTCCGTTAAAAAAACGCGGTGCGTCATGCTTTTTTCTGAGTGGCAACTGCGGATTCGCCCCTTTCGCACTTGTTTGGGGGATTTATGAGCTTCAATACCACAGTACAGTATCCCTTGATGTCTCGACGTGCCCCGGCGGTCGTGTCCCTGGCGATTGTTTGTCATCGCCAATGCCCGCTATATAATCGTATTCCATGAAATTCTTCAATACCGCCGGACCGATCAAGTCCGAAACAAACTACTTCATCCCTCCACTGGAGCGTCTTGATCGTTCGGGAGTGATGCAGCTGATCGAGCAGGAGCGTTATTTCGTCCTGCATGCGCCGCGCCAGACCGGCAAGACCTCCGCGCTGATCGCGTTGCGAGATGAGCTGAACTCGACCGGGCGGTACCGCGCCGCCTACGTCAATGTCGAGCCCGCCCAGGTTGCAAGCTTGAATGTCCGTGCTGGAATGCAGGCCATTCTATCGGCCTTGAGCGATGAGGCAGAGTACAACCTGAACGATCTTCTTGTCAGCGAGATCTGGCAGGAGATTCTCGACTCAACAGGGGAATTCGGAGCGCTCAGCAAAGTGTTGACACGGTGGTCGGCGGCGGATTCGCGTCCGCTGATACTGATGATTGACGAGATCGACGCACTGTCCGGCGACATGTTGATCTCGGTGTTACGTCAATTGCGGGCCGGTTATCTTCAGCGCCCCGAGAACTTTCCGCAGAGTGTGGTCCTGTGCGGTGTGCGTGATGTGCGCGACTATCGGATCCACTCAAGCCGTGAAGATCAGATCATCACCGGCGGTAGCGCCTTCAACATCAAGGCGGAGTCGCTGCGGCTGGGGGATTTCGACGAGTCTCAGGTGAGAGCCCTGCTATTGCAGCACACCGATGAAACCGGGCAACGATGGAGCGATGCCGCGCTGGCGGCGGTGTGGGAGTCGACACAGGGCCAGCCGTGGCTGGTCAATGCATTGGCACATGAGGCTTGTAAACGAGTCAGGGACCGAAGTCTGCAGATCGTGCTCGACGACATTATCGAGTCCAGGGAGGTATTGATCCGACGACGCGACACGCATCTGGACCAGCTGGCCGACAAGCTGCGCGAGGGAAGGGTGAAGCGAGTGATCGAGCCCCTTGTGAGCGGCAACCCGGAGGTGGCGGCATATGAGGTCGACGATGTCCAGTATGTACGAGATCTCGGGCTGATCGGCAAGAGTGCGCCGATTGAAATCGCCAACCCGATCTACCGCGAGATCATCCCGCGCGAGTTGATCACCTCGGCGGATGAGTCCATTCCCTACGAAACCGCGTGGTTCGTTGAGGATGGCGAGCTGGTGATGGACCGGCTGATGGAAGCGTTCCAGGAGTTCTTCCGCGAGCATTCCGAGCACTGGGTCACGCGATTTGGCTATCAGGAGGCGGGCCCGCAACTGCTGCTGCAGGCGTTCCTGCAGCGCATCGTCAACGCTGGCGGAAGGATCGAAAGGGAGTATGGCACAGGGCGAAAGCGCATTGATCTTCTGGTGGTTTGGGAAAATGGGAAAGCTGCGCAGAAGACCGTGATCGAATGCAAGTTGCGTTGGAAGGGACTGGAGAGTGTCATTGCCGAAGGTGTCGTTCAGGTCGGCGAGTACATGGACCGTTGCGGGGCCGACGAGGGTCATCTGGTGATATTCGATCGGTCGGAGAAGCGCACCTGGAAGCAGAAGGTGTTCAGACGGGAGGAGATCGCCGGAGACAGTCCTGTAACTGTCTGGGGCATGTAGCACCGGTGCTCAATCACTTTACCTGAAACATTTCCACAATCCCACTGCTCGTTTTCGGCTTTGCATGGGTTTTCATCGACTACAACACAATTCCCTCCACGAATCCCCCATAAACTTCGGCAAGCATCCGATCCGACCGATTCACCATTGAACACTCTCCCCTGAAATTTGCATTGATCAACGCGCTGGAGGCTAATCTAAACCAAGGGTTCTTGTTGGGACCGATCCAATTGATCCATCCATCCGAAGTTTTCATACTCAATGCGGCTTGGCCTGTTATGACATAAACAGACTTCGTCTATGGTTTCTATGACTGATTCATTCCCGGGATCTCATGCTGTATGATCCTTTATCCCGACGATTTCCATCACCCGCTCATATCTTGCTAACCACAACCATTTTCAATTGCCATCAACAAAGCCGCTGTCGAATCGTCCCCTCCGACGAACTTTTGGTCAATGAATGAAAAACACCTGCCTTCCTGGTTATGGTGTTGGCTTTACCGGGTACAATTTTTCTTCCGAGTTTGCAGTGTCGAAATATCTGGCGGGGACAAGGCTGTACTCAAAGTGGTGCGACATAAAACCCGGTTGCCCGAAATAAGGTCGAATCACCGCGCTCCAATGAGGTTGACTGAACTTAACAATCGCTTTGCAAATGGTGATTGGCTGTCGATTGGGAATCCAGCGGATTCCTACTTGGTCCGCGATACGCTCAACGAGTAGATGGAGACGGGTGTGGTCGCTTTCGCTCACCGAAGCTATCCGATACGAGATGATTCAGATCACCGGGTCTGACAATATCGCACATCGAAGACCGGTGACAACGATGCTGATCCCCCGTAATGATTGAAATCAATTCATCCCTGGACTTGTGACGATGGGACAAACTCCAATGCCATGTACAAACAAGTTGTTGGTGTACCTTGCTTTTTGATCATTTAGACTCGACCGGATCAGAAATCAACCTTCAACCAGATACCAGTGCTGCTGGATACGCCATCTTCATCCGGATCACTTGTCTCAAAGTGAATGCTCGCTCCGCCACCAAGGCTTCGCGAAATCCCGAGAAGCCGTGGCGACATGGAAGTCTTCGTAGTGACCGGAGAACTGGCATTGTTAGTTGATTTGACTTTCTTCCTTACCGTCTGAAAGACAAATTCGATACCGGTATCCGAGATTCCGCCGCGTATGCCGGCATAGGTACTCGTACGAGTTCCCTTTCTGATACAGTGGGGAGCAATTTGCTTGGAACTCAAACATCCATCGTTCTTGGCAGTGTGCTTTCCGGTACCCAGATACATCGTCACGTCACCGATACCGTATTCTCCGACAAGGTAGTTCGATGAAGTCTTTTGGGTACCACTTGCGAAACCGCCGATGATTACCGCTTTATCCTTGCGCCGGACATGCGAGATTGCGACCGAGCCGGTTTTCATCAGTCCGTCAATCTTGGCACCGATCTCATACGAATCAACAGTCTTTTTCGTGGTGCTGTCCATGATGGCATCCGCCTGCAGACGGAGGTTGTCGTCTTCAACTATATAGGATACGGCATCACCAATTCGATAACTCGTTTCCCCTTGACCGTAAACGAATGAGTTGTCAATCATTGTACCGACCGAGGTATAGCTCGCGCTCCAGATTTGTCCGGCTAAGACCATTCCGAACCTGCCTCTAAGACCGACAAAGGAAAGACGTCCCCCACGTGAGCTGGCGTCTGTCGAATCGATCCCGGTTTCAAACCGATACACCGCAATCAGTCCTTCTGCCACCCTGGTCCCGCCTTTGATACCCCATCGCGAGTAACCGTCGTCGACACCGGTCGAACTACCACCGCCTTCGCGCGGTTCGGAAGAGACACCGACACGGAACGAGCCGTACCAGGATGCTTCCGCAATGACTGTCGAGGGGATGCTCAATAATCCCGCCAGCAACGTAATTGTAAACAGGTTCCGCATGATTTACGCTCTAAATAAATTTGAAATTACAATTAGAAGTCAAATCACGAAGGTTCTGATCGAACCCATATTGCCGAAATCAACCGCAATCGTTCCGTACACTGCCATATCGTTGCAATAATACAACAAATTAATCGATTCTGAACTAATGCCCCGCTCTCAGTCCAATTGCCATCATAAGTGAAGAACTGAAAGCATTCCTCAGTGCTCATCATTGATCGCGACACGCCCCCTCACAATCTACTTTTTTTGATCTCTGCATATATCCGTTCGAGTTGATTCACCGTTGAACTTTCTCCCCTGTAATTAGCGTTGTTCAACATGCCGGATGCCAACTCAAATCAAGGGTTGTTGTCTACTTCATTCCAATTGACCGATACACCCGCAAGAATTCACCCTTACCGAGACTTGGCCCGCTCCGACATAAACAGACATCATCTTCAGTGTCTCCGACTGACTGATTCCAGAAATCTCGTTCTAAATGATCCGTCATCCCGACAAATGCGATCAACCACTCATATCTTACAATCCGCGAACATTCTCAGCTGGCATCAACCAAGTTGCTGTCGAACCGACCCGCCCGGCGGAGCCTCTGACAAATGCAACATCTCCGGCAATGCCGAATTCATCCACCGTTCCCAGTCCAATCTCCATCAACCATAGGCAACCGCAATACCGCCCGTTGCCTGTCATTGATCGCAACCCGATTCCCCTCAGAATCCACCTGTGCAATGTCGGCAGATATCCGCTCCGACCGATTCATCATTGAATGATCCGGACTCAGATTGCAGACCCGCCTCCAACCGTCGAAGACATCGCGCGACAGGATGCACCGGCAAATTCTTGGGATGGCAACTTTTGCTCTTTGCATTGCATTCCAATTCAATGACCAACCGTCATGCGATTCAATAATTGAACATATTGCATGCCAGATATCACAAGAATAACGAGGTGCAGAAAAAGAAACTCCAGGGGAATCCATCGCTCGATTCCGGTGAATGAACGATAGAGCCTGCCCCGCCCCTCATTCGCCAACTGCCACTCATACCTGTAGACCGATGCAGGCAGATGTCGTCCAAGTTCATGGATGATCTCGAACTTGATGGCGTTGAGTTTCTGGTGTGATTTGATGATGCGATGCCACAGAATGGAAAACACAATGCTCATGATTGGAAGAGGTCTTACCCACCAATCGGGATTGATGTCGGATGACTGGAAACCATAAAGGCCGACAATTGCCGCGTTCAGGGTCAGAAGGTAGCGGGTGGATGCGATGCGTCTCGCACTTACACTTTCGGAATAGATTCTAGGCAGTTACAACTACAGACAGTATGTAAGACAAGAATTTGGGATACTTGCCCCTGACCACGCGGACAACATTTTGGGATTCACGATGGGGAATGATGATCATCTAAGATCGTTCAATGCGGACCACTGTTCCAACCCTTCCAAAACACCGGGTGTGTTCAATCGATCATCTCCAGGCCACGACATTCCGCAAACGCCGCCAGACGGGACTGTCTCCGTCAGCCCGGGATTCAGGCAGCTCCCGGGCAGACTCAGCGCGCAATTCCAGAAGATTGCGTTCCTCACTCCCGAACACCATGGCAACCACGTGAACCCCGCCACCCGGGCCGAGATACTGATCCCCGTAGCCGCGATCCCGCATCTGCCGCATCGCCTCACCAAGTGTCCTGTCGATCCTATGCCCGCGTCTGCCCCTGATCACCTTCGCCTCGATCACATACACCTCGCCGGCATGCCTGACTACCAGGTCCGCCTTGCCCCGGCTCGACGCCACCTCCCTCTGAACATCCGCACCCACCGCCTGCAGATACGTCTGCAGCACAGTAAGATAGTGACCCTCCGATTCGGCATTGCTGTTATTGCGATACCAGTCGTGCGGAATGGCCGCATACACCGTACGCAACCGTTCGGCCAGCCTGTCGAAATCTTTCGACTCCAGACAGCCCAGCACAGCGTTTGCGTCACGACTCACGGCCTCCGCATCGCACCCCACATAAGCCAGAAGACCCGCGTTGAATCTCACACTCACCTCAAAGTTCGGATACTCCAGGGTGTAGATCGTATCCGGGCCGACACGCTGCTGTTCTCCCACCGTCAGATACCCCGACTGGAACATCAGCGCGCGAAGATCGATGTCGCCAACATCAAACCGGGTCAGATGATCCTTATTGATCGTTCCGCCGTCAAGCTCCATCAGCGGAAAATCCCGCTCCCTGATCAGCCGGTACAGATAGGTCGGCGCCCCGCTCCTGAACCAGTGGGATTCAAATTCCCTTTCCTCCAACAGGTTAAGAATGTCCCAGGGATTGTAGAGTCGGTGCTTGCCCAGCCAGCTGTAGCCGTTGTACCAGCGACGGATCTCCTCGCGGTCCAATCCCTCGAGCTCAGGGGCGAACACCGTGTCGAGATCGTCATCGGTGAATCCGCAGATCGACGCATAGCGGGGATCCAGGGAGATGTCCTCAAGATTGTTCAGCCCGGAGAACAGGCTGACCTTCGAGAACATCGTGATGCCGGTGACAAACACGAACCTGACATGTCGGGCACAGCCCTTGATGATGCCGTAGAACCCCCGGAGGTAATCCCGGTTCGCCCTCGCCAGCTCTGGGTTGTCCAAGACATCCAGAATCGGCTTGTCATACTCATCGACCAGTACCACCACCTGCTGACCGGCACTCTGATGCAAACGGTGAATCAGCGCTTCCAAATGATGTGATGCATTGATGCCGGTCTCACCTGTCTCAATACCGGCATCATCCGCAATCCGTCTCAACTTGCCATGAATATGCTGATCAATCTCTTCGGGACTGTTGTACAGACCGTCAAAACTCAGCCGGACGACAGGATGCCGGACCGACCAGTCCCAGCTGTCGTGGATCGCAAGCCCGCGGAACAGGTCCTCCTCACCTGCGAAAAGCTCATGCAGGGTGTCGACCAGAAGACTCTTGCCGAATCGGCGCGGACGGGAAAGGAAATAGTGGCTCTCCAGACCGCCCGTCAACAGATGGATCAGGGAAGTCTTGTCAACGTAGTAGCCGTTGCCTTCACGAAGCGTGCGGAAACTTTGAATTCCGACCGGAATGAACTTGCGTTGATCGTCTTTCTGCCTTTCACCCATGATTCAGTCCATGGACATTGTTTGTGCGCTGAACATGAGTATATCAGACCTGGTCTCATTGGAAGATGAGAGGGACCACGGACATTATCCGAAACAGCGGAATGTTCGTTTCCGGTGAGATTCCGGAGCCGGACATCTGTGGCTTGTGAATGCTGTCGAAAGACCGAAGCGGTGACATGGGATGCCTGCGGAGCAGATGATGGGCAAGTTACGAAATTGGATTAATTGTTGTGGTTCCTACTTTATGAGTAGGTCTATGAATATGTCGCCATAACCCCAAATTAAAGTACCGATAACTATACCGGTCCAAGCAATCCAGTGAAATAATTTACGTACGGTTGGAGTTTCTGCATCAACTAAACTGGGTTTACCGTTTACAAATACATCAGGTGATGCTTGGGGTTGCTTGGCCAAGGACTGACGAATTTCTAAAATCACGGAAAGCAATACGACCAGCGACCCAGATCTTTGAAACCATTCTCCCTCTTCCAACGTTATATTGAAAAACAGCGACACCCCTAACGCTGTCAGTTCAAGTGCAATTAGAAACAGGTCGAAGCAGACGCTTGTTTTTTTGTCTAATGATTGAATTGCCATTGTGGTTATTCACTTGAGACAATTGCGAGGTGAATTAATAGAGTGTACCCAGATTTGTAGGCACGGGGAACTGTGAGATTGGAGGAATTCATACAGGGGTACCTCATACCCCTGTATGAATCAGACCGCCAATCCAGGTTTAAGAAACTTTACATGCAGCGACTCCCAGCGTGTCTGTGAGAAAACACTATCGAATTCGTTCTCGAATGCGATCGGTGACCGGTAACCCAGTGCCGGGTGCAGACGCGTGGTGTTGTAGAAACCATCGATGAATCTCACCACCGCCGCAACGGCATGCTGTCGGGTCTCGAACGACTGCAGATTCAGCAACTCTAACTCAAGGTGTTAACACCGGTTTGAAATTCTGTACCATTCACCACGTATACCGGTATTGCACCATTCATGACACTGCGCGCCATGCCTGACGCATCAAAAAACCACCTATGAAAGGTGGTTTTGATGGAGAATTCAGTTTACAGACTATACGGAAGCTCTGATCCCAGCATCCGAATTCAATTGATCTTCTGGCGTTTGAAAGGGTTCAGAATGGCCGAAATGCTCTCTGGACAGTTCCACCATAATTTTCGCTTCTTCATAATTATCCTGTGAAAATTCCTCATCATTCAACGCGCATTTCAAAAAAGCCAATCGCACTGCTTCCGTGTCCAAATGTTCACAAATGGACTTCTTGATTTTCCTTAGGTCACTTTTGCTTCTTGGCATTTTTCGGTTCCTTAAATGTCTTCAATATCCGTTTTGCTTTTTGTATGTCTTTATCCTGTTCCTTACTCGTGTTCTTAAACCCACCGTTCAAAAGAAAAATTTTCCCTTTAGCATGACCATAGTATAAACGAAATGCTTTATCTCCCCCGCCTTTAATTTCAGAAACACCATCACCGGGACTGCTGCTTCGCTGACCTAACCCATTTTCAAGTTCAGGGCACCTCTATTAACCCTGAAAATTGAGAGTCCCTGAGTGTCCTATACCGATTTTTGAAATAATCCAAGCTTCCGGACCGCATTTTCCGAAAATTTCCCGATCTGAAGGTGATTTTCCGCAATATCCGGCCTGAAAACCCCCTGATCCGAGCCTCATCGCCCTGAATTCCGACCATTCGGACACAACTTCCCCTACGCCGCCGACAACGACGGCTGCAGACAGCTCAGCCGTTTCATGTTGTAGCAAAGGTTGCGCAACCCGATCCAGGTCCGCGCCCTCGTCTTCCCGATACATCGCATGTACCGCTCCGGCATCTCATTGGTCATCGAACCGAAAACATGCTCCACCCGGCAGCGCACTTTCGAATACGCCCGGTTCACCCCGTCCTGACGGTCGCTCAAAGCCTTCGCACGCGTCGCCTTGTGATTGATGCGGGGTTTGTAACCGCGCTTTCGCAGCTTCCTCAACGCATCCTCCGAACGGTAGGCACTGTCGGCCCATACCTGACAATCGCCCGTGGGCCGTTGCGGCAACAGCTCAACGAACACCTGCGAGTCGTGCGTGCTCGCCGCCGTCACCTCCCATTCGTCAATGAACTTCGTCTCCCGATCCGCCGAGATGTGGTTCTTGTAGCCGAAATGGTTCCGGTTGCGCTTTTTCGTCCAGCGCGCATCGGTGTCCTTCTGGCACAGCCTGTTCGGATTGTCCTGCCAGGACTCCGGCACCTCGCCGGACTTCACCGTCCGGTTGTCCTCGCGGCGGTTGCGCTGACGGGGAACCTCGACAATCGATGAGTCCACCAGCTGTCCGCTGGTGAGCTCGTAGCCATGCGAGCGCAGCTGCGCCTTGAAAAGTTCGAACAGCTCGTCAATCCGGCCCGACCGGCTCAGCAGGTCGCGGTACTTCCACAGGGTCTTCTGATCCGGCACCTGATCATCGCTCTGAAGTCCCGCAAACCGCTTGAAGGTGCGACGGTCCAGTAGCATGAACTGCAGGTCGCGGTCGCTCAGTGAGTGCATCACGCCCAGCAGGATCGAACGGAACATCACCAGCGGATCCCAGGCCGGACGCCCCGGACCGCCATGCGAGATGCCGAAAATCTCCTCAAGCGAAGGTACAAACGCCTACCAGTCCACCAGCGCCCTGATACGCGACAGACCATCAAATTCCTCAAGTGCCCTTTGCTGCATCTCGCGCTCGAACAGATGTCGTCTCTCCATCTCAAATACCCTGCAATTAATCCGTAAAATGAATGACTTACCAATGGTCCATATTATCTCATATCGAACCGGAAATCGCGAATCCGAGTCGCCTTCACTCTCCCCGTCTCAGGCTGTATCATCAATGTCGAATAAATAGACGTGCCCTTAAATCAATAGCACTAACTTGCGGTTCTCCTGCGACTGGATGTCCAGTCAATCGAATAATATGGCAGCACAGTCCGGAAGCGAGGAGTTTCGTCGATGCTTACAGCGTTGTTCAGGTTGGCGGGTATATGGACCGTTGCGGGACCGACGAGGGGTATCTGGTGATATTCGATCAGTCGGTAAAGCGCGCTTGGAAGCAGAAGGTGTTCAGACGGGAGGAGATGGCCGGAGGCAGCCCTGTCACTGTTTGGGGCATGTGGCACCGGTGCTGATTGATTTGACTCGGAGAAATTCCACAATCCCAATGCTTGTTTTCGGCTTTGCATGGATTGTCAGCGATTGAAACACAACGTCCTCCACCAATTCCCCGTAAACATCGGTAAGCATCCGCCCCGATCGATTCATCATTGAAGGCTCTCAGTGGTCTGCTCTGATTTACACTCCGGATGAAATTCAAAGTCAAGGATTCTTGTTTGCCCGATGATGTTGGCTGAGAACCCTACGGACGCAGATCAGAGATTTGTTGAGATTGTTAGACTTGCAGGGACTAATTCGTTGCAGGAAAAAATAAAAAGATTGAGTCTCAGAATCAAGTCCGGAAAATCAGATGGATACAAGAAAGCAGGTTCTTTCTGTGCAACAAATTCTGCGATAAGTGCTGCCTCTCATTTCTTATTCGGCGCTATTTATCCGCAACATCCACACAAAATCGCTGGTACAATCTTGATTTTATTCTGCAATTACTTGAGAATTGAAAGAAGTGGTGGTGTGAAAATCATCGTACAAGATCAAGTTCGTCACAATCAGAAAGGATTTGCTGATTTAGCGAGTCTATATGCACAGACCAAGAACTGTTATTTTGATAATATTGAATTCGATATGCAGTCTACTCGTTGGTTTGATGCTGATATGTGCGCAGTATTTGGAGCAATTCTGTACCGTTTGGGTGAAAATTTGAACGCGGTTCGATTGACCAATCTCCCCTCACAGATGGAAAAAATTTTTTCGAGAAATGGTTTTCTCAGCCACTATGGTCGAGACAGAATCTCTGATTTTTGGAGCACAGCGATACCCTATCAACGATTCGATATTGAGGATGACCGGTACTTTTCCAACTATATTGAGAAAGGACTGGTCAACCGCCAAGAGTTTCCAAATATGTCTCCAGGTCTGCATAAACAGTTTCGTCAGAGTATTCTCGAAATATTCAATAATGCGGTGGTTCATTCTCAGTCAGATTTAGGAGTTTTTAGTTGCGGACAGTTTTTTCCGCATCGAAATCGGCTTGTTTTCAGTGTGGTTGATCTAGGAGTCGGCATACGAGAAAATGTTAGTCGCTATCTCAATATGGAAATTTCACCGGAACAGGCGATTGATTGGGCGACCCGGGACAACAATACCACAAAGAATGCGAATATTCCGGGTGGATTGGGGTTGAAACTGCTTAGAGAATTCATTGATTTGAATGGTGGCTGTATTCAAATTGTTTCTGACACTGGATATTGGTGTCGAAAGAACAATGCAACCACGCTGGAGCCGATTCGCCATCCACTCCCAGGCACGGTTGTGAATTTAGACATCAACACTGCGGACGAAAGTTTATATTACTTGGAATCCGAATACGCAATCGACAACATTTTCTGAGGAAACAGGTATGAACAATAGCCTATCAATTTCTATGTTTGAGGTGGTTGGTAGTCCCCTATGTGTCGCTTCGGGAGACGGGCAAAAGGTGTACAAACGTCTATATAACGCACTTGCCAACGAGCAGCCTGTCTCTCTTTCATTCCACAACGTATCCACCTTGACATCAGCCTTTTTGAATGTAGCGGTTGGCCAGTTATATGGTCAGTTTGACGAAAATCACATTCGTAGAATGCTGCAGGTAACTGACATTGAATCTGACGATGCTGAGTTGCTTAAGCGTGTTGTCGAATCAGCTAAGCTGTATTTTCAGAATCCTAAAATCTATAAGCAAGCGATCGAGGAAGAATTGGGAAAGTAAGACAATGGTCAACAGCATTTTGTCGATAGGTGAGCACGACTTCAGGCAAGAAGAACAATTGTTTCTGGATACAAACATATGGCTTTTTGTCTTCGGTCCACAATACCCAAACAGACCAGAGGTTGAAACCTACTCGTCCGCCTTCCATAGGATATTAGATGTTGAATGTAGCATATTTATCGATGTTATTGTTGTTTCGGAGTTCATTAACGCCTATTCAAGAATGCTATGGAAGCAAACAAGACCGCGACGTAACTCTAAATTCAAAGATTTTCGAAATAGTCCACAGTTTGAACCAATGGCTCAGGAAGTAGCTGACGAAACAACGCGCATACTGAGTCATTGTTCACGTCTCGATAGCCAGTTCGATCAACTAAACATGTCAGACTTGATTTGTGAATATGCGCAAGGTGGCGTTGATTTTAATGACCAAGTCATTGGAAATTTGTGTAGAACTAGGAATCTGACGTTGATCACTGATGACCGAGATTTCAGAAATCAAGGAATTTCTGTGTTGACAGCAAACGAAAATTTGTTGCCCTAAATTCGAGTCAAACGTAATGGGATAATTTTGCAACATTGCTGTCTTGGCGTTTGTTTCAACATTGGCTTCAACTCATTGTTGTTCGATGATAAATTCCTTTCTCGAATGTTAGCGATATCAAGCAAAATTTATTAGGTTGGGTTTCGAGCTTTATCGGGCTACAGGCTGAATGATCAAAGTAGTTTTCAACAAAATTCAGTGCATCATGGTGTGCTGGTGTTGGATGCCCGTTTTCTCCGTCAGCTCCACCCCAACCAATTTGAAATCGGCTTCCCGACACCACTCCGAACCGGGTCCGCCCCCGAATCCTCCAAAATCTCCAGTCTGAAACGACGTTACGTTATCCTTGTCCGTCGTGACGTACGTTTCCGGTTGGCTGTAATGCACACTCATCGTTATTGAACCGGCGTACGCTGTTCTTTATACTTCCCCGATCGACTACCTTTGACAATAACACATCAAGCACGAGTATTTCGCATGCATCTCACAAATCGGGATATTTCGAGTATTTCAATCAACTATCACCTGAATGAGGCATACAACGCCCATTGCGCATATTGCTTTGCCACGTTTCCGCATCCCGACTCTCGTCTTCAGAGCAGGAGGCGCTGGTTGACACTCTGGTCGATGCAAAGGTGAGAAAACTGAATTTCGCCGGAGGCGAGCCGATGCCGGTGAAACACCTGGGTAGTCTGTGCGAGCGGATCAAACGTCGCAGCAATGGACATTGTGCGGTGTCTATTGTGTCAAACGGAGCAAGGCTTCGGCCATTGATTGAGCACTGGTCGCAGTGGATTGACTGGATTGCCCTGTCCGTGGATTCGGGAGACGACCGTGTAAACACTGCATTGGGGCGGCGGGAACGAACAAATCATATGTTGCGGATATGCTGGAAATCGGATACCGATTGAAGGGTAGGGGAATAAGGCTGAAGTGTAACACTGTCGTCAGCCGCGCCAATGTCAATGAAGACATGCGGCAATTCATTGAAAAACTGTTTCCGCGACGTTGGAAGTTGTTTCAGGTTCTGCCGGTACAGAGTGAGAACGATACTGCGATCAATGACTTTGTAATTTCCGATCAGGAGTTTCAAGCTTTCGTAGACCGGCATCAGTCGCTGAAAGGGCAGGGAGTGGAAATCATCCCCGAGAATAACGAGGCTATGACCAACTCCTACCTGATGATCTCGCCCGACGGCCGTTTCTATTGGCATGGCCCGTACGGCTCAGGTAGAACCATTGTCTATGGCGACCCTATACTGGAAGTCGGGTTCGAGCAGGCACTGAAGCAGGTTCACTTCTCAGCCATGAAATTCCGCGACCGAGGCGGGGAGTACGATTGGCTTCGGGAGATTCCAGTTACATTTCAGGCTGGTGGTGATTGAATTTATTCGCTTCGACGCAACTGATAGTTTGAGGATCAGTTAATCAATCTCGTCAACTTTGATATCAGTCAGGTCATTCATATCGGATGACAGTGACGCGCTATATGGAAGAAGTGCAGGACGCGAGTTGAATGGAGTAAATATAAAGGCACACAAATATACCAGTTCGACCCGGAATCAACAGTGATACCCAATTCGAGAACATCGAAATTCGTCCGATCGCACCCATTTGTCAACATATCCGGCATTGCTCAACTCATAATTCGTTCCCAGTCCAATTGTCAACATACGTAAACAACCGGAACACCGCCCGATATCCAACATTAATCGAAACTCAATTCCCCTCGGAGTCTACCTCTGCGATGTCGGCAGAAATCCGCTCCAACCGATACACCATTGAACGATCCGGACTCGGATAGCAGACCCCGCCCGCGTCGCTCCAAGAGATACCGCTGCAGAAATTTCGGATAGTCATAATTTTACGCTTAACACTGAGAGACCCCAAAAGCCTACATTCGTGTTGTTTCCGGTGCACCCCGTCGTATCCGGTTAGATACTCAGTAGGGCCACAACTTCAATCACCGCTGCGTGCGATGGTAATTTAGGTGGCAGATGAAGGCATTCCAGGCAGTGGTGGTCACTCTGACAATGGCGGTCAGGCGCATACGGGTCGAACAGGCGAAAAACTTGCATTCGCTGATCGCCCATTGGCACTGTACCCAATTCGGGCTGGCATTCATTTGAATCCGGTATTGTCTGTCTCGGGGTACATTCAAAATTTCAGCGCTTTCTGAAACCGCTACCGGTGGTCGGAATACGAGAAATTCATGGAGGTCGGAATGCGTGTTACCGCGGGCGTTGATATTCGCGTCTGAGCGGTCATTCGGCTGACAGCTAGTGAGTGAAATCACTGCTGCGCATATCCATCCCTTGTAAAATCGCAATTCTCTAAAATTCTTCTCGTAGAAAGCTTACAACTGAAATAGAGGATCTATGATGGCAAATAATCATGTAATACGAACTGCAAGACTTACGGACAGCCAGGTTCTTGAATTGAATTTCGCACTCAGTGAAGGGCTGAATATCGTTTCGACTAGATTGAACTTAGGTCTCAATTGGAAAATACGCTCACGATCATTGGCTAGAGACGATGAGTCAATTGAAAAATTATACGGAGATAGGTACTGCATTTTAGAATCCGAAGCAGCGACAGCCACTGGAATCAGAGTTTATTTTTTGCGAGGAATTGGTGTAGATACCGAACAGTTCCATGAAGAACGTACTGCCTCTCCGTACCATGATGAAATAGTCGTCACTGGGCAAATAAATAGTGAAATTGACGAATTTTTGAAATGCATGGACATCATTCATGCCTCTCTTCCAAAAATTTACCCGCTTCAACCAGACGAACAGGAACAAAGTGCGGTGGATGTTCTACAAGCGGAAATGGCCAGTCTAGCAAACGAATATAGAAAGTTAATAACAGGTCTTGAATCCCAACGTGCAAAATATCACGAAACGTTTGAGCAAGAACGTCAGGAAATAGATAAAGAGCGACGAGAGAAATTGAAAAGATTTGAATATGAGAAAGCTCAAGAAAAAAAAGAATTATCAGATTACGTAGCAAACCAAAAGAGCGAACTACAAAAACAAAAGGAAGAACTCGACGAACGCGAGAAGGGCCTTGATGACCGACAGTACATGCACACCCGACGCGATCTTCGGAATCAGATCACAAAGAATTATAAGGATAGAATCGGGCAAGCTGTCGTATCGCCACGAGCGTGGGGAATACAGTGGCTCATTTTTGCAATGACTCTTCTGGTTGCTATATCTGCGGGGTACTTTTCGATTGAAAGCTATCAGGATCTATTGAACTCAGACAATGCATCAGAGGATCAATGGAAGATGATCGGCTTAAGTGTTCGGTCAGTTGCTTTAACGATTGCGGCGGTTGGCTTTTTCTTTTACGCTATTAACTGGCTCAGAGGCATTTACATCGATCATGTGCGCACAGACCGAAAATACGAAAGCTATGGAAACGATATTGACCGAGCCAGTTTTGTTATTGAAACAATCATGGAGGTGGGCGAAAGGGAACATGCGGAAGTGCCAGATACATGGATATCAGGTGTTTGTCGAAATCTTTTCACAGAAAAAGGCAGTGACAGTTACGACACTGTCCCGTCAAGCGTAGCGACCATGTTGCTTGAGTCAATATCAGGTGCGAAAATGCGTACGGATGGTGCGGAGATAGAATTGAAGAGACGTGATGCTCGCAAATTGGCGAAAAAATTGAAAAATGCCGATTAGATTTTGTCAAAAATTGCAGTTGGAAAAACTCGATTCTGCTCAATGATTTCATGGAACGAGCGGTCCATTGATCCATGATGTAACTGTTATGACCCGGTTACAGAATATAGATGAGAATTGTTAAAAATTCCGAACCCGTTAATCGATTGGTGAAATTGTCATGTGCAATCCTAATTCCGACCCCAGTTCTTATTCGGAAACATGCGTTCGGACCTTACTCTCACATCTTGCCGTAGCTTTAGATTCTCTTCATCGGTCTCAATATATGGAGTATGTTGATGCCTCTCATTTCGCACATGAATTGGTTTCCAAGGGAATGGAAGGTTTAGAGGGGGAGGATAGACTGGCATATTCTAATCTTCAGAAACACTTTTTTGCACAACGGGCAGAACTTGAGAAGTCTCGCAGTACTCGCCGATAATCTTATTTGTCATAATCGAAACTCTCTCCAGTTTGGCAATTTTCCTTTCCATATATGATTCTTACTGTGTTTAGCAGACTGAATAGGTAGTCCGTCAGGATATCGACAGCAGCATCTAATTCGTTTTCCGCAAGGTGTCGCTACCATTTTCCCGAATTTCAGAAGTCCTCGATCAAAGTCGACACAAAACCGTACGCTCGTTCATATTCCGTTCCCTGTTTCAGTCTTTCGTTTGGTAAACCAAGTCATTGGGATACAAGGCCTGATGGAACTGATCAGGATGATTCCCGATGTAAAAGTCGCCCGCCGATGGATCGAACAATCCGATGGCCGAACGGAATTGAGAACTGTCCCATGTATGGAAGCGTCAACACTTCCGAAAAGGCTGGCACAATAACCTCAATCCCTCAATCATATTTGCCTGCTCGCTCGAATACCCACTATCAGCATCCCCAGGGTCTGAACTACATTGATGTTTGTAAATTTTGATTACTGGCGTTAGTGCAGCTAAAAATTCTGAGTTGCCCGGCGACGAAATTATTCGCTCGAACGGTCGCCGAAACTTAATTTCGTACCTGGCTGTCGATTCGTTGGAAATATTGTCGGGATAGTTCAGTTCCAACGGTTGATTCTCCATCTGCCACATCAACGATTGTGGTAAACCCTCCGGTGGAAGACTGCAACTCAGGACTGCTAAAATTAGCTGACTAGTCGAGAAGAAGTTGGAGAGTTGCTTTGTTTGCCAGCTTTGTGGCTAGCATCTGCATTTTCTCCTTACTTTCAGGCCAATTCAAAATTTCTGCATGCCTGGGATGAGGTATAGGTTTAGGTGCTATATTGAGCTCTGCTTTCAATATGCGTTTCACTTCAATTCTACCTCTCCCATAGAGGGTACATGAACCGCGTTTTTCTGCTATGGGTGCGCGGACATATTTTTCTCCGATCAGCCAAATCTCGTTATCGGAAATACCAGTCGTTCGAAAAATCGAGGTTTCTCTATTTTGATTGGGTGGAAAAGCACCATATTTGACGACATTCTTTGTTTTGGCAAAATGACGCTTACTTGTAAGAATTCGAGATACAGTTTCGTTTTCTGATATGTTGGCAGTCGGTTCAGGATCAGGAGCGGATTTTCCCGATCGCTTCAACAACTTCTTCAGGAATTGAATCAGTAAAATATTCCGAACCGAATCTTGTTCTCTCGGGTGAACCTAGAATGGACGCATACGTTATGGTATTGCTTCCATTGAAACTGACCGTTAGTATCCGATTGTCCCCGAAACTCCACTGAAAACCAATATCGCCTAGGGGTTCCGGTACAATTTCAGGGTCTGGCATTGACATCGGCATGATACGAATAAAGCGTTCTGCTTCCCGTACAGCACTCTTGTTTAATGGCGATGCATCGTATCCGTCCCAGTTTCTGGTCGAGCACTCCCTGAAAGTTTCATGAAGTTCATGAACTAGTTGATCACTTCTTCCCAAAATCACTGATCTGCTCCCAATCCCGATAAGGTTCCAATCGGCTAAATGCAAAACCATTCAAACGAAACTGTACGACCTGTTTTCGATTAACTGAGGAAAATCTGTATCCTTCGATTTGTTGCTCAGGGTCAGATAGTACAGATATATCCTTATCTAAACTTATATCGAAACTTCCTTTTATCAATTGTTCCTTATTTGGATAGTCTGATTCTAATTGAGACAACTCACGACCTAAAACTTCAATGGTTGTTTGCTTTGGCAATACAACGCAAAATTCTATGATCGCCTCTTTTATGGGAGCTTTACTTAGCGGTTGTTTTTTCGCCATATTTATTTTCAGAGTCTCTTGAAGAAATCAGAAAAATAGGCAAATTTCACATAGTGATTTCCAGTTTGACTATCGCTAACTGACAACTTAAACGAAGTTACAATTTTAATCCGTCTCACAATAATTCGCGGAATTACCAATTTTTACTAGTTGGATGAATTACATTAAGAAATCGCTCGAATCCAATTATTTACGAGCAAGCTGATCTTGTCAAAAATAGCATAATATAAATCTGAGGCTTCAGAAATTTTTCAAGCACCTGATAGAGTTTCTTTCAACCGCAAAGATTCCTTCCTCAGCCAAGGTAAATGTGCTGAATGGATGTTGTCAACTTGATTTGCTGCAACTATCTTTCCAACCAGTGTCTCAATCACAGTTTTGTTGCTTCGTCAGGATAGCCATTGTGTGAATTGAAGGTTTCATGAATCTCTCTATGCTTTCGATTTGGTATCAGTAGACAATGTTCTGAAACGATCAATCCAGTTACCTCTCTCGGCTTCTTTACCATATAAATTCGTTCTTTATCTGGATGAGATAGGAGTCCACGTCGTTTTAAAATCTTACGAATTGAGAACAGAAGATGCCAGTCAATGTCATCTCCAGAATTCGTCATGTCATCAACGTAACAGGTCATCTTAAGACTACGAGCAAACACCAAGTCCTGTAGCTCGGAAAACATATCCAGGTGCGCATAAAATGCGATTATTTAGCTCAGACAGCTTCCAGTAGGAACACGACTATTGTACGCGAATTATCCATTCGTGGCGAAACCGTACCTGCTTTCACGCGAAATACCGCCTGAATTTCCGAATTCAAATAGGGTAACTTCGCTCCATTCAGACCGACCGAAATCAGGAACTGCTCTGGGAATGATGATTGGCTGTCAATCCGCAAATTCCGACGTATCCACAGTCAGTTCGATTCCGACATCGTTGCAGCAGACGAACTGAGGTTTGCCTGTTCAGCCACAGAGTTGAGTCCGAGTTATTTTGTGAACGAACTTCAAATTCTTCGAGCCAGGCAAGCCTTGAGCATTTTCATCTGCCGCATGAAACGCATAGTTTGAATCGCGTTAACTTCTATGCGACATCCGAATCCCTTTACTGATAGCCTTTCAACTGACCAGCACTGAACGGTTCGGGTTCTGCCAGCCATCGACACATGCCTCTCAACCAATAAGACGCCTGTGAAATCTCATATCTCTCATGTATGCCATCTGCTTCCGCCAAATAGTCAATTGCACTTTGATAGATAGGTGGCCAGTCAGCCAAGCGTTGTCTGGCGTACCATCCCAGTGCCAGAAGGGCACTCCGTTCTTTCAGTGTCAGCTGATCGAATTTTTGCCTGAAACCAGAGTATGAAGGTAATTCGTAGCGCATTGAAAATTCCGAATGATCCAGAGCGACTTTGAGTGATCCCTTGTCTGAACCTCGCTTATGTATCTGTGCCTCTTCTATCTCCCGTTGCCACTTCACATACGCTTTGGTCAGCTCCGCGACCTTGAATCGTGAGATTGCCGGTGGCGGATCACGTCTGGCATCCATTTCCTCGATCCACCGGATTGTTTTTTTCCGTTTTTCACGCAGTGTTTTCAACTGATGGTTGTTAGATTTAAATGGGTTCCTGAATTCCAATGACCACATCGGAAATTGCCAGTGATCGACAATAATACCTGCAAGCCACGTTTGTTCGTCTTTCCATTCAAAGTCGGGGAGCTGCTCCAGGGTGCGATAGATTAGATTCTCCAGTTCGCTTCGGGTCGTATCCGGGGCAGGAGTGAAATCTCGCCAAATTTTGGCAATGGTTTCCAGTCCGGCAATAGACCCGAAGCCAGTTTCCAATAGAGCGTTACAGAGCTTGACGCAATCCGGCGTGACATACGTAAACATTCCGATTTCCGGCCAAATCGGACCCGTCCAGTAACAATCCCCTGAATCCTCGGTCTCATCTTGCACGTAGTCAACATACAGGTTCTGTTCTCGCTCCGTGACAATGGCATTGCGAAAAATCCAGTCTGCGTCATTCGGACCATCGGAATAGTACGGAAGACACAAACGTTCAACTTCGTCACTGAGACTCTGAAACGAGTCAAATGGCAAACCCGAGCACGCTTCGGCGTATATTCTTTTGCTGACATGTTCATAGAATCTTGTAGCCGTTTCAGCTCTCAGTTTTGACTCTGACCTTGGACAACGGATCAGGTCGATCAGAATCAGAACCTTCGCAGCTTCTTCTTCAGCGAACCCGCGGATGATATTCAAGACACGGTACTGTTCATTTTCATAAAGGCATCGGGCAGCCTCATCAAGTTCAACAGCGTTTTTCACAATCAGAGGAATCCCGTCCGACACTTCCTTGAATAGGCTGTTGTCTGGCAAATCCGCCAGTTTATCGATTGCACGCTTCATGTCCTTTCACCCCGGTTTTTCCTGTTGTTCACCTGATTTACCCGCTTTCCAGCGCACCAAGGTTCACAGGTCCATGAGAAATGGCGGCAGTCAATGCGGATTGACAACAATAGTCGAATTTTTAAAGGTTTGTTTTAAATTTTTGACCATTGCTTTAAATATTGCGAACTGACGTTCGAATACAAAGCTGAACTTGTGCAGGAAGCTTGGGAAATTTCAGAGCTCTTTTAAAGTTCTGAAGCGTCAACTGAAATCCGAAAGGGCTTGATTTATTTTCTGAATCAAGGTTGGGATATCAGCGGTGGATGTACGCCAGACTATTTCAATGTCTACAGTGCCATAGCCGTGAATTACTTGATGTCGCATTCCTGTAATTTCAGACCAGGGAATCTCTGTATGGGTATCGCAGAACTCTCGCGATATGTGACCTGCAGCTTCACCAATAACTCTAATTCTCCGGATCACCGAATCCTGAAGTTGGACATCGCCGAGAAATTCATCGTGTGAGACATCTTTCACATATTCTGCAACGAGTTGTACGGATTCAAAGATATCCACCAGCCATTCGCGGTCACGCTTCATAGATCAGTTCCGCGGATTCCAGTATTCTATTTCTGCGAATAGGGTTTCGGCTGTTTTCCACCCCTCGTTGACTGATCAGATCGACTTCGCGACCCACGATATTCTTAAGGTCATGTCTCATCCGGCTGAGGCCCATAAAACCCGGGATGGCAGATTCCTCGAATGTGACAAGAAAATCAATGTCGCTGTCGGCATTGAAATCATCTCTCAGGATTGAGCCAAAAACTGACAGACGGCGGATATGATTGTTCCGACAGAATTCTGTAATTCGGTCCATCGGCAAATTGAATTTTTCAGCCATGACTGACTAACCCCTGATTGACTGTGCGATTCTATGTTTGATTTTATCCTATCCACCATCGAATTGAACTGTCGGCAGGATTCGGCGCATTAATTTGTCGGAGGAGCCTCTTTCAGAGCTTTGGACTTCTTTTCGATGTCCTTCATACTCTTCAGAACCTGACGTACGCGAGGCCGCCGGAACAGTTCATTTGCATCGATGTATCTCGCACCTCTTGACGTAATGCGGACCTTGGGACCATCATCTTTTTTTCTTCGCATGTCACACCCTGATTCGTTGCGCTGTGTTTGCCTGTCATGTCCATTGTACTTCGATTGGATGACGGACCAGTCCGTTTGACTGCGGTTGTCTTGCCATCATGGAACGCTGGACACGAAAACAACAATTCTGTGTTGGTCCACACTCTCCATCAGGCCGTATATCCCAATGATTCGGTCATCGGCTGCCCTGGAGGGAAGTATCCTTGAGCGACTCGAATCTATCTGTAGTTGATGCCGACGCGATTGCACCTCTCGCAACTCAACTTTTGCCGATTCCGGACATTGATGGCAGATTCCCATGGTCTGAATTGCCGACTCGTACGAACCGGTGTCGTTTTGGAGTTGTCACCTGGCAAATCAGTGACTCTGATCCGATTTCAGGTACTCTGGACAGCATGAATAAAAAGTTTTGCAGGAGTTGGCTCCTGAGGTAACTGCAATTGAAGTCAAAAATTCTCTCACTAAAGTGGATATTGGCAGTGGTTTCGGGCACATTTGCCTGGCTGTTCGCATATTTATATAGCCAATATACAGCAACCGACGCAGAGCGCATCCGACTGGTCTATCCGCCTGCGAATTCTATCGTCGAGGTCGTACCCGGGGATACACTCGTAATAAAGGGGGAAAATGCCGACGGTTGCACAAACCAGACAACGAATCTCAGATTCAACAGCATCACGGACGAATTCCAGTTGCACTACCGACTCCCGGCACAGGGTTACGGGGAGAGGCTCGTGTGGGTCAAATTGGGCTGTCCGGATAACTCCTCAACGAGACTGGCACAATTCTGTTAAGGGTTGAATCACCTTATATTTTGTGGTAGATTAGACACTGATGAGAGACAGGCGGGAGGTGCTGCTACAATCCAAGAGGGTATGGCTCGAGCAAAGTTATACTCCGCGCATCTGACCCGCCGCTTTTCGTACCCCGCCTCATATTGCCCTAAGAGATAGTCTAGGCCGAGAAAATTTGCAATTCTACTTGATGCGGGATTGTCTTGCCATCATAATTCGTTGGACACGAATACACGGTTTTTGTGTTAGTCCTCTGCCCCTCCCTCAGGCCACATTGTCCAATGAGCCGGTAGTGCCGAACGGCGGAAAATGACCACCGTCCGCCATCCGCTCCAATTTCTCCTTCGCCGCCTTCGCCCAACCCTGCCAGCTCGGAATCTCCACCGCCATTTCGTCCACATACACATCGCCCGGCACCAGCACATCGCCACCGCCACGAGGCCGCAACGCCCAGTGCGGACGTTCCCGGTTGTATCGCTCCCGAAACTCCTCCAGACAGCGACGGGCATCGGACGGACTCTCATACAGGCGCCAGTACACCTCCTCGGTCTTCAGCGTCTGATGAAACCGTTCCAGCAGACCCAGCTGGGTCGGCGTGCGATACGCAATCCGAACATGTTCGAACCGGTCCTTCACGTAGACCCGGAACGACCGCGACACGAAACTCGGCCCGTTGTCCGACACCAGCACCGGCTTGCGCCGCAGCGGACCACTGACCCGCTCGGCTTCCCGACTCGCCAGATCCAGCGCCCGCTGCACATCACCGGCCGTATGGCTGCCGCTGAGATGACACGCCAGCAGATAGCGCGAATAATAATCAATCACCGTCACCGCATACCAATACCCGTAGCCCGGCACATGCACCCAGGTGATGTCGGTCTGCCACAGCCGGTTGGGCCCCGAAGGCAGCAGCTCGAACAGTTTCGCCGCCTGGTATGACTCGGCCGCACCAACCCGACGACGCTGCAGCAGGTCCGCCTCGCGCATCACCCGATACACCAGCCTGTCCGACACCGCAAGCCCACCGCGGCGACTCACCACCGCAATCCGCTTGTAGCCCCACCACGGATATCGCTCCGCACAGCGCACCACCGCCGCCCGAAGCTCCGCATCAATCGCCACCGGCAACCGACCGCGCCGACCACCCCTCGGCCTCGAATACCAGCTCGAACGACTGATCCCCAGCAACCGCAGAACTGCGCTCATGCGCACCCTCGACTCACTTTCCCGGCAACATGTCTCAATCAGCTCACGCAACCCGGCACTCAAAGGCCGAACTCCGACGTTTTTTTTAATACCCGATTGGCCACCGTCAGCTCGCCGATCAGCTGATCCCGCTCCGCCAACTGCCGATCCTTTCGCTCAAGCTCCGCCTGCATTCCGCCTCGGCCGGACTTGCCGTTCATCGCACCCTGTCCCGCTCGCACGAAATCATCGCGCCACCGATACAGGGTCTGCTCACTCACCCCGGCCTGACGTGCCAGTCGTTTGCCGGTATCCTCCCGCCGCAACAGCTGAAGCACCACTTCAGTTCGCTGCGCAGCTGTCAAAACCGATTGTCTTCCCATCTTTTCCATCCATAATTGATAAACTACATTATCACATAGCGCGTGTCCAATTATTTGCGAGCAAGACACGTTAATTGCAATCTCAAACCAACCGGTATGACATATGTAGATGGAGTAGGCGGGAGATTCTCAACGGCCACATTCATCGTCAATTTATTCCTGCCAAACAAAGTTCTGGTGCCTGATGTTGGTGTAACTCTGATGACACTTTCCGCAGATTTTGATGTATTGGTTGGAATGGACATAATCAATCTCGGTGATTTTGCTGTTAGTAATTACAAGAGTAGCACAAACTTCACATTTAGAATGCCATCAAAAGAAAAAATTGATTTCAATCCTCATGCAACCAAGCGGTAACTTGGATGATTCACGCCTGTCCGCTCTGTTCCATCTGTGAATCCAATACTTCCGTTCACTTCGCCCGACAGCCGAAAAATAAAGTGACATCTCCGTCTATAATCTCGGCTGACTAACGGTTAGTCCAAAATCGCGGAAATCTCTTCAAAACTTTTCCGGAATTCTGTATCTGACCCCACATCCCGGAAGCCAGCCGAGGAGGGAATATGCCATCACAGAACGACAGCACGCTCGTCTGGGACGGGCGACCGCCGCGCGCTTTCGAGATCGCTGTTGAGAACAACGTACTCGACGACCTACGCAACCGGCTCCGCAACACCCGCTGGCCTGACCAGACCCCCGGCGACTCCTGGCAGTTCGGCACCGATGTCGCATATCTCAAATCGCTTTGCGCCTACTGGGCCAAGGACTATGACTGGCGTACCCAGGAATCGGTGCATAATCTACAGTTATGTGGACAGTGAATCTACACAATATGGACATTGAATCTACAGTTATGTGGACGGTGAATCTACAGTTATGTGGACGCGGTCTGACGGATTTGGATTGCGGTTGAGGCGGGGATGCGGCGGCGTTTTTTTTCGGCACGATATTGAACCGGTCGGCGGTTTGTTCTTCAATGGGGGTTTTGAATCGGGAGCCCGGATTGCAGGAGGTGCCGGCCATGTCCAGAAGGAGAGTGCATATGAGGAAGATTACCGAGATTGTCAGGCTGCGGGAAGATTGCGGCTGGTCGTACCGTCGCATCGGTGCCGGGCTGAACATCAGCAAGTCGGCGGCGCACAAGCTGGCGAAGCGGGCGCGGGAGGCCGGCATCGGCTGGCCGCTGCCGGACGGAGTTGACGAGGCGGGGCTGGCGCGTCTGGTCCATGGCGATCGCCCGCCGGCATCCGATCCGCTGCAGATTGATTTCGAGTGGGTGTCGCGCGAGATGCAGCGCAAGGGGGTGACCCTGAAGCTTTTGTGGCAGGAGCTTTGCGAGCGGGGCTATCCGCATGGCTATGCGTGGTTCTGCCGCTGCTGCCAGCAGTGGGAGCGGCGTACGCGGCGCACCATGCGGCAGCGGTATCGTCTGGGCGAGGCGGTGTTTGTCGACTACGCCGGGGCGACGGTCGGGGTGAGCGGACGCAAGGCGCAGATTTTTGTGGCGGCGCTGGGGGTGTCGCACTACATCCATGCCGAGGCGAGCTGGACGCAGAAGGTCGATGACTGGCTCGCGAGCTGCACCCGGATGTTCGAGTATTTCGGCGGGGCGACGCAGATGGTGGTGCCCGACAACCTGAAGTCGGCGGTCACCCGTCACCGGCGCTATGATCCGGAGCTGAACCCGAACTTCAGGCAGTGGTCCGACCACTATGCCACGGCGATCGTGCCGGCGCGTCCGGCCCGGCCGAGGGACAAGGCGATCGCCGAGAATGCGGTGCAGCAGGTGACGCGGTGGATCATCGCGCCGTTGCGCGACCGTGAGTTCGAGTCGCTGTCCGAGCTCAACGGCGAGATCCGCCGGTTGCTGGAGACAGTCAATGGGCGGCCGTTCTCGGCGCGCCCGGGCTCGCGCACCGAGGTGTTCGAGCAGCAGGAGCGGGCGGCGTTGCGGGCGCTGCCGCTGCTGCCGTACCGCCACATCGAGGTGCGCACCGCCAAGGTCGGGTTCGACTACCATGTCAGTTTCGACCACCACTGGTACTCGGTGCCGCACCAGCATGTGGGCGGCCGGGTGCGGGTTCACAGCGACGGGCATACGGTTCAGGTCTACAGTGACCGGCGGCGTATTGCGATGCATGCCCGAAGTGACGTGCGCGGCGGACACACCACCTGCGAGATGCACATGCCGGACAACCATGCGCATCGGGCGAAGTGGACACCGCAGCGGGTGCGCAGCCGTGCCTCGCGGGTCGGCCCGCACTGCTCGGCATGGGTCGGTGTCCAGCTCGACGGCGCCCGTCACTTCCACCAGGTCAGCCGCCGGCTGGTGGCGGTTCTGTCACTGGGTTCGAAGTATGGCGACCGGCGTCTCGACGATGCCTGCGCACTCGCCGGACGCTACGGGCTGTCGCGCATGAACCAGATAAGTGAGATTCTGGAAAGCGGTGCCGACCTGCGCCGCCGCGACCAGTGCGAGCTGACACTGGAGCTGGCGCAGGATCATGAGAACGTGCGCGGCGCGGCGGCGTTCGAGTGACCGGGAGGTGGACCGATGAGTGACAATGTACTGACCGATCTTCGCCGGCTGTCGCTGGGGCCGATGGCCGAGGCGCTGCAGCATCAGATGCAGCAGCCCGGCACCTACGACGATCTCGCGTTCACCGAGCGGCTGTCGCTGCTGGTGGACCATGAGCTGCAGTGCCGCCACCAACGCCGCCAGCAGCGGCTGATCCGGGCCGCCGGGTTCCGGATGGCGGCGACGCTCAACGATGTGCACTACGGCAACGCACGCAACCTCGAGCGACGACAGATCGCCGAGCTCGGCCAGTGCGACTGGATCGGGCGCAACCAGAACCTGCTGGTCACCGGACCGTGCGGCTCCGGAAAGACCTATCTGGCCTGTGCCATCGGGCACGCCGCCTGCCTGCTGGACCATACGGTTCGCTACCTGCGCATGCCGACGCTGCTGCAGCTGTTCGGGCAGGCGCGCGCCACCGGTGAGTTCCTCAGGGTCATGCAGCGGCTCGGTACGGTGGAGCTGATCATCATCGACGACTTCGGGCTGCGTCCGCTGGAGGCCGTCGACCGCCACGACCTCCTGGAACTGATGGACCAGCGCTACGCACGGGCCTCGATCGCCATCGTCAGCCAGCTGCCGGTGGCGCAGTGGCACGCCGCCATCGGCGACGCCACCCTGGCCGACGCCATCCTCGACCGGGTGGTGCACAACGCCCACCGTATCGAGCTGAAAGGCGAATCAATGCGGAAACGAAACGCCATGCACACAGCTGACGCGGAACCGAACCCGGCGCCACCACCCGCCCATGACCAAACCTGATGGAAAACTCCACACCGCCGACGTCAGAGTGCTGAAGCACTCGGCGGTGCGGTTTTTCCACAGGTGTTGCTCACAGGCTCGCACACAGACACATTGACACACGGAGGGAAATACTGTCAAATAGCGACAGACGAAAGCTGAAAACAGGACCACCGCCAAGGCGGACAATGACCGTTTGTCCAAATTAGTAGATTACGCGTCCAAATTCAGTAGATTAAGCAATCGGCACTCAACAGCCTCAATAACTACAAAATCACCATCGCGGGCTACGACCTGCATTATGCTCATATACAGGGAGAGTCACCGGACGCGCCACCGTTGCTCCTGACCCACGGCTGGCCCGGGTCCTTCTACGAGTTCCACCAGCTGATTCCGCGCCTGACCCGGCCGTCGGACTTTGGCGGACGCGCGCAAGACGCTTTCACTGTCGTTGTACCATCACTACCCGGCTTCGGGTTTTCCTTCACCCCTGGCCAGCGCCGCTTTGGTCTCAGGGATTCCACCGACATCCTCGCGGTGCTGATGACCGACGTACTGGGTTATGACCGGTTCTTCGCCCACGGTGGGGATTTAGGCGCCTTTGTTACTTCCCATCTCGGCAACGCCCATACCGACAAGACGCGGGGTATCCATATCACGCTGATACCGCGGCCGCGGGTCCAACTCGAATTGGCCGAGCCGACTGAGGACGAGGAACGTTATCAGTCACAACTTTCGCACTGGCTGACCGAAGAGTCTGGTTATGCCCAGATCATGGGGACCAAACCGCAGACTCTCTCTTTCGGGCTCACTGACTCACCCGTCGGTCTGGCATCGTGGATCATGGAGAAGTGGCGCTCGTGGAGTGATTGCGGAGGGGATGTCGATGCTTGTTTCGGTCGCGACACGCTCCTGACCAATATCATGATCTACTGGATTACCGGCACGATCGGATCCTCGGCCTGGCCTTACTACCAACGTTCCCGGGAACCGTGGATAATATCGGAAGACGAACCGGTAACCGTGCCCACCGCCTATGTTGAGCATCCTTTCGAGATCCTGACACCGCCGCGCTCACTCACCGAGACCATGTATACCAACATCCAGCGCTGGACGGTCAGGGAAAGAGGTGGCCACTTCGCAGCCCTGGAAGATCCGGATTGGCTCGCCTCCGACATTTCGTCCTTCTTCGGCAGCCTGCGCTGATAGACCCATTTGCCTACAGCTTCTGTAAACCTTTGCCTTCCGGAAACTGAGGAAATTAAACCGTGAAAAGTAGGGAGATTCAGCCGCTGTTGACAGGTATGTTGCGACATCGTCAACCGAATCTCGTGAGGCAACCCTTCACTCACACCAATTAGGGGAATTCAACGATAACCTTTAGGGAGTTTCAACCGAAACTGACTTGTTTACCTGTCACACGATTTCAGTCCAATCGTCATCATACGTGAAGAAACGGAACACCGCCCGGTGCTCATCACTGATCGCAACCACCGATCCCTCAAAATCCACCTCTTTGATCTCGCGATACATCTTTTCCAGCCACTTGGCAGTCCTCTGATCCGGACTCAGGTAGTACACCATGTCCCAACGTCCCAGTCGCCGCGCTCCGAGATGCCCGGCAAATATCTTCCCGTAGTCTCCTTTCCGTTTGATACTGCGTTCTGCCTCTATCGCAACCCGGACATTGTCCGGCCGTAACACTGTCGCATCGGGATAGATATGATCTTTCTCCATCAGCCTGGCTGGCCTCGGCATCTGCCACTGACACCAGCCAGCGCGTTCCGCAGCCAGACGCAGACGTTGCAGGTCAAGGCGGTGCAGGATACTCTTCGGATTCAGCATCCTTTTGACGAACGCTGGTCGCTCCGCCGAAATCCCCGACATCACCTGGTACTCATTGATTCCTTTGCGCGTGATGCCCCAGTACTCACCGGTTGAACTCGAACCGATCTTGAGTTCATGGCTCCTGATCGAATTCCCGTCAGCCAGTGCCGACAACATCTCCGTCCATTCCGCTTCTTCAACATCCGCCAGCAGATCCTTGATGATGTCGATATGTGTCCATGTCTCCTCGAACAGAAATCGCAACAGTCTCGTCTCGGGATCCTGATCCAAAAGCGGTTCAGCTGGACCGTCGTATTCATCTTCTGCATCCGACTGTGCAGGAAGTCGCTCCAGAAGGTCGATACCGACAGGTTCCGTTACCTGCGCCGGTGTCGGACGATGATCCACCTTGTCAACCCGGATGGCTGTCGCCCTGGCCAGTTTCGGGATGCCGGCACCGATACACACCGCACACCCCTTGGGCAGGCTCATAACCGTATTGACATCATATAGATTGCGTTCAGTCTCACCGACACTTCGGACATCGGACAGCGATTCCGACAGTTCCGGATTCCTCACAGTCTCGACAGTCTGTGTTGCAACCAGGATCCGTCCTGTCTGATCAGACACCCAGGAAGCGGTATCCTGATCGGCAGGGCGGTACAGCCACTTGATCGGTGTCGTATCCAGAATTGTTGTCCGCACCGCGGATTCGGAAAGATCCGATCCACAGTTGGCGAAGTCACCCAGCGACTGATGTGCCAGCAGTATGTTGCAGCCCTTGTCGCGGATCGCACCCAGCGCGTTGACTGCAGTGACACTCAGCAGGTACTTGAACTCATCAAGAAACACTGAACAATGCCGCGCTCTTTCCCGCATCCGCTCAATGATCTGCACAACCCTGACGAACAGCATTTTCTGAAGTATGACAATCGGATCATTGCGCATCGAACCGACGATATAGATGCACCCGCCCTCCCGCAGCGGAGTGGACAGGTCCACACCTTCCCGGGTCTGTACGCATGGCAGTTCACCCACCTCGTCTATCGCCGCGAAGAATGCCTTCGCACCCGTCATCAGACTGCCGTCGGAGACAGACTTTGTCCGATCCGCCATTTCCTTCAGCGAAAGTGAACCTTCGACCGAATGTTCAGCTGCGAGTCTCGCAGCTTTCCTATCGTCCAGACGATAAAAGTCTGCCTCAGTACCCTTGCGTCCAAGTTCCAGTCCTGCGTACAGCATCTCGGCGACTTCTTCAGAAGTTGAATTCAGCAATGGATTGATCTGCGCGACAGCTTTGTTCAGATCGATGAACTGGAAGGGCACTCCTGCACTTTCACAGGCTGCGTGAAACACACTCGGTGCCCATTCGTCGTTTTTCGGATCAAATACGAACACCGCATCACCGAATTTCATGGACTGCGTAAGTGTGACACCCGCCTGGATACCCTTGCCGGTTCCAGGCGGTCCCATGATCTGTACATGACTGCTTTTCCATGTAGGCCGATCAATCGTGATGACCTCATCATCCAGTCCCAATCCCAGAAACATCTCATCATCCGCGATCGCTTTGTCAAACTCCGCGGAAAAGTCGATTTCCGTCACATCCGAAAACCTATGCTGTACTTCACGGATGTCTGTCAGTGATTCAGAACGGCCAGCCTGTTTTACACGTTGATCAAGATACGCGAGCAGCCAGGGTTCGAACTTTCGTCCCGCAGCATAGGCAAGCATGCCGCCAATGACCAACCCAAGACCGAAACTGACGAGACTATCTGACCCGGAATCAGTCTGGACAATCGGGATGTCTGAACTTCCGGCAAAGACAAATAATAAGTAGACACCGATGCACAGTGGAACCGCGCCGCCGAAAAATCGGATTGCCAATGTGATCCAGCTGTGATGCTTGCGGAACATGAACAAGAATCTCAGCCCCAGTACCATCAACACGGGAATAACCGAAGCAGCAGTATGGAGCAGCCAGCCTTCAGCGAGGGCTAGGGAGTAGATAAGACTGTCAAATTCAGATGCAATATCCATAATCGGTTGTTCATTGTGACTTGTGCAACTCGAATATCAAATGTTTCGTTTGTCAGGTGTAGGTGCCGTTTAGGATAATTCTGGGACGCGGATAGTGTCGGACATTTTATGGCTTGAAAAGATTCTATGTGAATTCGAACTACATATCGACTGTGTAAATCAGGACGACTTGGAGATTATCCCTTCAAATAGTAGTGAAGGAAGGGCAATCTTGTTCCGAAATTCGATGCATTCCGACATCTGGAAACGTCGCTATAGTTAAAAAAGTCGCTCTATCAAATAAGCCGATATAAGGAGACTCTACCAGTTAACAGATAATCTATGAGAAGATGCGGATGTAGGAGTGCCGCTTTGCCTCGTCTGGGTTTACAACTATCCGTCTATATCCAAACTGGATTACAACCATGTTTACGGCTAGTATTCGGAGAATGAAAGTTGCCAATCAGCCTACTTGCTCGTTTTAAATTTCCCCTATATTACACGTTAAATCATGCTGGTTTCCGAGATTGACGCCGATTCTCAGACCATGATTAGAATCAACAATTCCAAACCATTAGCGAAACCAAGAATTTGGGGAATAACAGTCAATCTCATCAAACACTTGGTGTTAAATAGACGAGAGTGTCCAAGGTATGACTACGGCTGGAGGAAATTGTCATGGCGATAGCTGACCAGTTAAAAGCTTTACTAAAATCTCATGCCGACGGGGATGACGAGCGATTTTATTCTGTTGCTTTGCAACTTGCTGCCCATGAAGCAAAAATTGGTCATGGCAAATTAGCTGAAGAATTGCGAGATCTAGTGAATCAGGCCAAGGCACGTCGTGGTCTGACACAAAATTACGCTACAAAGACGATACCTATCGGGCAACCACGAGGAGAACTTGCAGGGTTACTCAGCGTTGATTATCCAAAAAGTCGTCTTAGTGAAATGGTACTGGATCAATCTTTGGCCAGTCAGCTTAAGCGTATCATAAAGGAGCAGCGGCAAGCCTCCAAACTACTTGAGCATGGATTGTCACCCCGCCGAAAGCTATTGTTGATGGGACCACCGGGTACCGGCAAGACTATGACAGCTTCGATATTAGCAGGAGAACTTGGATTGGCACTGTTTCGGGTACGTCTGGATGGACTGATTACTAGAAATATGGGCGAAACCGCAGCTAAATTACGCTTGATATTCGATGCTACGGGTCGTACCAGAGGTATCTATTTTTTTGATGAGTTTGACGCTATTGGCACCCAACGAGGATTGGTCAATGATGTGGGAGAGGTACGGCGCATTCTAAACAGTTTTTTACAATTGATCGAGCAAGATGAGTCGCACAGTCTGATTGTTGCGGCAACAAACCATCCGGAATTTCTTGACTACGCATTACTACGCCGTTTCGACGATATCTTACACTATGAGCTACCGGATGAAGCGTATATTGCAACTGTTTTGAGAATCAGGCTTGGTGACAGGTCTGATAGAGGAATTTCCTGGAAATTTTTGGCGAGCGAGGCGAGGGGACTGAGCTATGCTGAAGTGGTTCGAGCTTGTAATGAGACGTTAAAAGATACATTGATGAGCAATAAAAGGACTATTTCGCAAGACGATATTCAACGGGCAATTCAGGATAGAAGTTTGATGGCTACTCGTTTTCGACTCAGTGCACGGTAAACACGGACTGAAACCCTTATGGCCAAGGACGACTTGAATACAGGCTGCATTTTGTACTCAAAGAGACGGTAACTGCTGAACCGTTTAAGCCACGGGGTGGTGGAGTTTCGACAGAAGTACCCACTCGTGAACGCAGTCGACATGGCGATAAACTGTTACGACAATTCGGGACGCTCAAGCATGCAATTGAGGAAGCACACGACCAGCAGAAACTCGCTGGCATCGATGCGGGCTTTGGCTTTCAGGTGGAGTTCGAGAGCTTCCCGGATATTGAACTGGCATTTGAATCATTGGCTAGGGAGCGTTCTGGAATCGAGTTGTCCAATGTGCGTCATGAAGATAGTCGGACAAAGGCTACCATATTTGTTCCGGAAGGAAAATTGCATATTCTTGAAAATCTTGTGACTGCCTATCTGGACGAGAACAAAGACAATAAAAATGGAAAACCAAGAAACCAGAAGCTCCTGGATGCCATTAAAGACATTCGCGCTGCTGGTCTGAAGGCATTGTGGACAGATGATCCGGAAATCTTTCCAAAGTCTGAAAGGGAATACCTCTGGTGGGAAGTATGGTTGCCTGTTAGAGGTGATCGCGACAACATAGTTCAGCGCTTCAGGCAACTGGCTAAAAGTCTCGACTTTCGGGTGGCGGAAGGACAGGTTGAGTTCCCAGAGCGAACTGTGTTGCTGATGTACGGTTCATTTGCACAGGTGCAGCGCTACGTCTTGACGCTGAGCGATATTGCAGAGTTGCGGCGCGCAAAAGAAACTGCAAATTTCTTCGACTCGATCCGGCTTGAAGAGCAACGCGAATTCAGTGATGATCTATTGCAGCGCTTGAACATTCCCAATAATGATAAGAGTGTGCCCTATGTTTGCATACTTGATACCGGCATCAATCGAGGGCACCCCCTGCTCGTATTAGCAGTGGAAAGTAAAGACTTGCACACTGTCGAACCGGGGTGGGGTACCAATGACAATAGCGGGCATGGTACGGAGATGGCAGGTCTTGCTCTATACGGAGATCTGACACCAGTTTTGGACTCCAACGCACCGGTAGCAATTTGTCATCGACTTGAGTCAGTTAAATTGCTGAATCAAAACAATTCCAATACCAATGATTCAGAACATCATGGTTATCTGACTATACAGGCCGTTAGCCATCCGGAAATTACCGCACCGGACCGCAAGCGTGTTTTCAGCATGGCGATAACCGCTTCAGATGCTCGAGATCGGGGGCGACCGTCAGCTTGGTCGGCTGCAATTGATCGGCTGGCTGTAGACTATGAGAATCAGGGACATACACAACGATTGTTTATTCTGTCTGCCGGTAATATCAACGATCCCAATGCGTGGGCACAATATCCTGACAGCAATAGCCTTGATGCAATTCATGATCCTGGCCAGGCTTGGAACGCTTTGACTGTAGGTGCCAGTACGGAACTGATTCAAATCACGGAACCCAATACAGCTGACTATCAGCCCTTAGCTCCAGAAGGTGGGCTGAGTCCTTTCAGTACTACTTCCCAAACTTGGCAGCGACACTGGCCGTTAAAGCCAGACATAGTTTTTGAGGGCGGGAATGCAGCCCAAGATGCCTACAGTGCGGTGTCGATGCCAAGTCTTAGTCTTTTGACGACCAGTGCAAATATTGCTGATCGACTGTTTACGACAGCTAATGCGACAAGTGTGGCAACAGCACTAGCGGCGAGAATGGCGGCTCGCCTATTGGCTGAATATCCCAGTCTACGCGTGGAGACTATACGTGGATTGATGGTTCATTCCGCGCAGTGGACTCCGGAGATGCGTCGCCAGTTTCTGTCTAATCCATCGAGCCCAACAAGGCTGATGTTGCCATACTGGTACGTCATTGTGGCTTCGGTCAGCCCGATCTGGAACGCGCTTTATGGAGTGTAGAGAATTCCTTGACATTAATCTGCGAAGAAAGTCTTTATCCTTTAAAAAAAGAAGAAAAATATTCGCCCACCCTGAAAGAGATGAATCTGCACCGCTTACCATGGCCCTTGGAGGAATTGGAGGCATTGGGCGATACGCAAGTGGAAATGAGGGTGACACTTTCCTATTTTATTGAGCCCAACCCATCAGCAAGGGGGATTACATCCCGTTATCGCTATGAGTCTCATTCTTTGCGCTTTGATGTGAAGCGACCACTGGAATCCGACAATGAATTTCGTTGGCGGATCAACTTGGCGGCAAAAGAAGCTGAGCAAGGCGGTAGTACCACAAGTGGTGATGATTCAAATTGGCTACTGGGAACGCGCAACCGACGTAAAGGGTGTGTACATTCTGATATTTGGAAAGGTCAGGCAGTCGACTTGGCTAGCCGCGGTATGCTAGCTGTGTTTCCTGCCGCTGGTTGGTGGAAGACGCGCCCAAAGCTTGAGCGCTATGATCATAAAACGGACTATTCGTTATTCGTTTCAATTCGGGCGCCAGAGGTTGATGTCGAACTTTATTCTGCGATAGAAAACCTAATTGATGTTGCGGTGGAAGTCTGACACAATTCGATTCTGCATCGCTGATTCTTTCACCGTCAGCTTTTGAAACTCACTGGCGATGTGCAGAAATCTCCCAAACCCAATGTCTTCAAATTACAACTCCATCAATTCCGCTAACTTGCTCAAAACATCCGCCATTTTCTGCTTGGTCCGCAGAATAGAGATCAACGATTCAGCAGACAATGAATACGGGTTGCTGAAAACGTTTTATGAATTACAGGGAAGTCTGACAGAATCGGTTATTCAACTTGCCGATTCGTCAAACATCGCATAGGCATCAATTTCAATGACCATCCCATCATATGCCAGCACCGGCAGGGGAACGCCGGTTGACGCTGGACCGGGATCGTTGAAATAGGATGAGCGAATCGGCAGATTCTGATGAAGGTCCTCAGCACCACAGTCTCCCTGATACACGGCCATGATCTTGCACACGTCATCGTAATCGGCACCGAGATCATTCAGGATCGTCCCGATGTGTTTCATCGCCTGGTGAGTTTGGGCTGTTAGGTCATCGGGATGGGCGGCCGTTCCATTTTCGTCCAGTGATACCTGCCCGCCGAGAAAAATCATGCCATCACATTTCAGTCCATGTTTATAGGGAAGATGAACATGCCAGTCCCACAAACCTGGTGGCCATGAGTGGGTACGGGGTAACCGGCTACCGTCTTCTGCCAACATTGCGATCGCGGAAATCTTGATGAGAACCTCGTCGTCGGCATGTCGCGGTATCGGAATACCTGTGGCCGCCGGACCGGGCTCACTGAAATTTTCTGCAAATGCGAGCGCGGCGGATTCAAAATCTTCGATGCCGGAACTGCCGACATACCAGCGATTGATCTTCACCACGTCATCAAAAGTCGCACCAAACTCTTCCAGTACCCGGGAAATCCGATTTGCGACGACATTGGTCTGACCGACAATATCGTCTTTGTTGGTAACTTTGTTTTCGGTATCAAACGGATTTTGACCGGAGACAAATATCATTTTGTCTGAGCGAAGTCCTTCAACAAAAGGCTTGGGTAACGAACTTGTCCCACGGCTTTCTGTATAGGCTCGAACCGTGCGTTCGCCATTCTCGCGACGCATGGCATAACCTTCGATTTCAACCATCAGGCCATCGTACGCAAGATAGGGCACCGGAATCGCGGTAACTGTCGTCCAACAATCGTCCGGAAGACTGTTTGCGACTTGCTGTAAGAATTCTGATTCATCAACCGAACCATCATTGACATAGAAGCAGAGCAGCGTCACCAGATCCTCAAACTGACAGTTCAGATCTTCCAGCACTCGACCAAAATACGACATGGAATTGGCTGTTTGTTTTACCAAATTTCCTGGATTCTGGACTTCACCTTTACTATCCAGATCGACTTGACCGCCAAGCCATATCATCGGTCCACGTTGAACACCGTGTTTGTGATTGATCCGGATGGGCCAGTTCCAGTGATTTTGTGGCCAACTGTATCGTCTTTTCACTACACAAACTAAAATTTGAAAATCAGGCTCGACCCGCCAATTGTAATTCTCTCAAAAGTTGGTAAGTATGCGCCTGCTTTACTCTGTACGGAACATTTGATATTCCAACCAGTTTCAGATCAACAGCGTCTGTACTGACTGATTAATGACAGACGAAGGATCAATTTTTCCATTGTATCGAAATGTGGACATTTTCGACACGTACCCCGCGCAAATAATCAAGTCGCATTTTGGACCGGATGATGGCATAGACTTACAGCTGCCATCGCGTGAACAAGTGCGCGAGCCACCGTCATTCGATTGATTTTTCGAGTATGTCTGTGCTTGTAGACACCAATGTGGTGTCTGTGTTGATTCGCAAATCATCCGACCCTGCCGTTACCAGGTGGGTAGCCGATCAACACTTGGAAACCCTGTACTTTTCGGCGATCGGCGAAGTCGAATTGCGTTTTAGTGTTTCCATTCTACCACCCGGCCAACGGCGGAATACTCTGCTTTCGAAGATTGAATTGATGCTTCGCGAAGCGTTCGAGAATCGCGTACTGTCGTTTGACAGTGAGGCAGCTCGAAGATATGCGGATATTGCGGCTGCACGCCGTTCCGCTGGTTATGGTGTTGCAACTGCAGACTGCCAGGTCGCCGCGATCGCGCACTCGCGCGGTATGACGGTAGCGACACGCAACATTCGGGACTTTGAAGGGACTGGCATTAAGGTTGTCAATCCTTGGACTGCCATCTGAGGGAATGCAGACCCCTTAGTAGATGTTTACAAATTTGGATTTCGGGTGACTACAGTCTAGGATTTGAGGATTAGTGAGTCGTTACTGAGCGAAATGTCCTTTATTTTTCGCATTCTTTCTTTCGAGACTCATAGTAACCAGTTTAATTTACTTACAGTATTGAATCAGCACAAAGGTCTGATATCGAAATATCAGACCAATAAGTCCCTTGCACCTTCTGAAGCGAATCGCCACAGGTTTCAAATTTAGGTCAGGTCTGCCCAAAACATCCAGTCGCTTTTTTTGTCATCGAGTACAGCTGGTATTCCAAAGAATAGTTTTCGATTCATCCTTGCCGGAATGTCATTATTGATATGGTATTGGAGAGACGCAGAATCAGAGACATCAAGAATCAAGCGAATATACAGTCAGCAGGACTTTAAAAATTAATACCGTCTAATTGTTGCAATAGTGCTTGGCTCAGATCAAAATTTGAAAGCTGGATAGCCTTGAACCTGTTCAATTTTGGTCTAAAGTGGGTAAGAAATTTAAGGATAAATTTACTGTATCGCCATTGACAGAAGAATCGTAATGTTTGGTCTACAGTAGACCATACAAAGGCCAATTTGGATCAATTGGCAATGAATACTACTAATCGCAAATCTCAACAGGCCTGGACAGAGTCACAAGCCAAGACTCATCTTTCCGAAATTCTGCGCCTTGCTGCAGAGAAAGGGCCGCAACACATTGACAAACAGCACACATTTGTAGTTGTGCACGCCGACCAATGGTACCCGTTCTGTCAGCCCCGCCAGCCCTTGGGAAAATGGTTGGTCGAGAATATGCCTCGGGGAAACAATCTGAATTTCCAATTTGACAGGAAGGCTGATCGTGAAGTTCCGTTTCGGGTAGGTTAAACGGAGTGAACGGCGAACTCACGAACACAGAGCCAGGGTAAGTTGACTACGCGACCGTCGTGAACTGCAATTTCTTTGATGGATGCCCCGTTTTGTGGGGTTTGAAAAAACTGTGCTAATCAATTTCCGAGCTAGAACTGGTTTTGAATCTAGATATCAAGAATTTTCGATGCGTAATACAGCGGTACGGTATTTAAAATTTCGTGTTTGGCGCCTCTGGCACCGATTAACTTAATTGCGAGATTTGGGTTGTATCGATTGATGTATGATTCCAGACTCTTCGCCTGAGTTCTTCTGCCACTTTTGACTTCAACAGGCACTATATCGCCACGGTTGTTTCTGATCACAAACTCAATCTGAGCCTGATTTTTTCCCCAACTGTAAGTCTGATCAAGCCCTTGTGCAATCAACTCGTTTTGAACAAAGTTCTCAGCGATGAAACCTTTGAAAATTGTCTTCTGATGTATTTGGTCCTCATAAGACATCCCAGCCAAATGACCAAGTAATCCAATATCGAATAAAAATAACTTGAATAAATTTTCCTTCGCCTGAATGTTCAGTGGTGGTTTAGGTTTTTGTGTGATTGGATAGTTCTTGGAAACCAATTTTGCCTTATTCAACCAATCAATAGGTCCTCTCAATTCTGTATATCGCTTCTTTCCCGTAATGGCTGCTTGAAATCGAAATCGTTTTACAGAATCGTTAACGTTCGTTCCAAGTTGCACAGGAATACTCTTGAATACAGACTCAATATGTTGTGCATTCACGGCTCCGGAGTATTTACCGAAATCTCGCATATAGTTGTCGATCAGATTCCGTTGTACATTCTCGACTTTCTGTACACGCTCCAAGAGGGGGCGATCAGATGATATCCAACTATTGATTGCGTCCGGCATGCCTCCCACGTAGTAATAGTCAAGTAACGCTGACCAAAGCTGTCTATGTAATTCACTCGAGTCGAGTGTGTCTTTATATGCTTCGACAACAATCCTAGATACTGTAGCTTTCAAGAATTCCTCGAAAGTGAGAGGAAACAAATCCATAGTTTCAACTTTGCCAACGGGAAACGATCGCAATAAACTAATATTGGAACCGGTGGCGACCACATATGCATGTGGTAACTCTTCGGAAATATACTTGAGTGACTGCAATGCCTTGTCGCAGGACCCAACTTCATCGAATACGATCAGGTCTTTGTCTACGTTGACCGATTCACCGAATCTTAGACTGATATTAGTGATTACGGATTTCGGACCCAGACCATCATCAAATATTCCTTCAAGGGCTGGGTCACGTTCAAAATCCAGGTAATGTAAACGTCGGAATCTCCCGGACTTAGAGAAAATATCTTTCAGTAGAAAAGTCTTTCCTGTTTGTCGTGCACCATTTAGGAGAATGGGCTGGCGTGATGCCTTAGCTTTCCATTCGAGTAATTTCGACAGGAGGGTACGTTCAAGCATATTTATTGAAAATTCACTAAGCGTTAACACGTTCTGTAGATTTGAATCGCCGTGCACACGATAATTGATTTGAGGTCTTTACTCCTGCAGAGAATCCAACAGTCCTTAACACGAAAGAATTAGCGGATTCTTTTACTATTCAAAAATTCGTTTAGATATTTTACATTAGTACGTATGAAAAAGTGTCGATTTAATACATTAAGTAGTATGTATAAATGTTGTAATATCACATTAAGACATATCAAAAAGTGATAATATTTTATTTGACCAACACGAAAAAAGTAGTTCTGGATAGTCTGATCTGTAATTTGATCTTTGGAATTTAATGTGAAACATATTCGTATGATTAGGAAAATACTACTGTGTAACTGGGACTACGTTAGCGTGTGATTGGAATTGAACCACCTTTTAATCGGGAATGTAAGAACGTAATTTCATACATGGGGTTGTCAATTAATGACATCCTCGATCGGGTAAGAAATCACCCAAGTCCACAGTGATAAAACGGCGGCTGAAGTGATCTGGGAATGTCCGCACTCCCTGTGCAACCACGTTTCAAACTTGTACGTTACAAGTCATGACAAAACCATTACCAACCGCACCGGCAACTCACACTCATGGCATATATAATCGGCGTTTTCAATCAAGCCGCATTGGCGGTCTGATTGCCCAATATGTATTGAATCAGGGCAGGCTATGAATCATGACCCGCCTCGACCATAAACCCAATTGAGTGCGGAAGCATGTTGTTCGGGGCTATATGAAATTGAAAAAATCAGCTGAAGTGATTGTCATCGGTGGCGGCGTTGCCGGTTGCAGCGTCGCTTACCATCTGGTCAAGCGCGGGTGTAAGGATGTCGTGTTGCTGGAACGTTCAGAATTGACATCCGGCTCGACCTGGCATGCTGCAGGAAACACCCACGTTCTGCAGGACAATGCCAATTTGTCCAAACTTCACTACTACACTGTCAAGCTGTATCCCGAACTGGAAGAGGAGACCGGCCAATCATGTGGCGTTCACAAGGTTGGTGGTCTTTATCTTTCTACCACCCAGGAACGTCACGACCAGATCAGGATTCAGGCATCGAAAGCCAAGTATCTCGGTCTGGAATTCGACATGATTTCACTGGAAGATGTTCACGAACTGAACCCGCTGATCAATCTCGACGGTGTCTACAGTGCGATGTTCGAGCCGAACGAAGCGCATATCGATCCCAGCGGCGTGACCAATGCCTATGCCGCAGGCGCACGCAAGGGCGGGGCAACCATCTATCGAAACTGCCCGGTAACTGCGACCAGACAGCAGCCGAATGGCGGATGGATCGTGGAGACGCCTCACGGTTCGATCGAATCGCGTTACTTGGTCAACTGTGCAGGTCTTTGGGGACGCGAAGTCGGGCGGCTTGCCGGCCTAAAGTTGCCATTGATGACGATGGAGCATCAGTATTTTGTAACTGAGAATATTCCGGAAATCGAGGCCTTGGATCGGGAATTTCCCCTGATTCATGACAATGACGGCGAATACTACATGCGTCAGGAAGGCAAGGGTCTTCTCGTTGGAGCTTATGAGAAGGGTGGGAAGCATTGGGCGGTCGACGGTACCCCTCTTGATTTCGGTCACGAGCTCCTTCCCGATGACCTCGAACGTGTCTTGGAAAACGTGGAGCGTGCGATGCACCGTATGCCGTGTCTTGCAACCGCTGGTGTCAAACGGGTGGTGAACGGTCCAATGATCTGGACACCGGATCTGATGCCGCTGTTCGGCGCGGTTCCCCAGCTTGCCAACTATTTTATTATCGGAGGTCTCATACCCGGCTTCAGCATCGGTGGTGGCTTGGGATTGATGATGGCCGAATGGATTCTGGACGGGCAGCCAAGTCTGGATCTTTGGCCGATTGATGTCGCGCGTTTCGGAGACTGGGTGACGGAAGACTATGTTCTGGCAACGACTGCGGATAACTATCAGACCCGATTCCGAATTTTCTTTCCCTACGAAGAGAGAACAGCAGGTCGCCCGGTTCGAACCCGCCCCGCATGGGAAGACCAAAAGAATAAAGGCGCGTATTTTGGAGCGCAGTTCGGGTGGGAAGTGCCTATGTGGTTTGCGCCTCCCGGTGTCGAGCCGATCGAGAACTTTTCGTTCAGACGTACAGAGTCGTTCGAGCATGTCGCCCAGGAGTGTCGGAACGTCCGCAGCAATGTCGGGCTGTTGGATACCTCCGCCTATGCAAAGTTCATCGTTGAGGGCCCACGGGCCGCTGAATGGTTGGACGGTCTGACAACGAACAGACTGCCGTCCCTGCGTCGAATGGCATTGATTCCGATGGTTCACGAACGTGGCGGGGTCGTCGCTGACTTCACCGTTGCGCGGCTTGAGGAGGAAAAGTTTCTGTTGATCGGCGGTGGCGTTGCCGAGAACAACCATTGGCGTTGGTTCAGGAAGCATGCTTTCGGAACCGGTGTCGACATCACCAGCATGAGTGTTGATTGGGTGGGAATGTCGGTTTCCGGTCCCCGGTCCAGGGAACTGATGGAACTGTTGACTGGAGAGGATTTCTCACATGACGCCCAGCGTTTTATGGCAATAAGAAAAATGACCATCGCTTCCGCGGAGGCGTGGGTGCTGAGAGTTGCATTCACTGGCGAGCTCGGCTATGAATTCTACTTTCCAGCCGAGCATCAGATGGAGGTCTTGCAGTTCGTGCTTGATTGTGGGGAAGATTTCGGGTTGCAGCAGCTTGGATCACGGGCCCTGCTCACGCTGCGTCTCGAAAAGGGCTTCGGCAGTTGGGGGCGAGAATACACAACTGAATACGATCCTTACGAATCCAGGTTGGACCGTTTCGTCAAACTGGACAAGGGAGAATTTGTAGGGCGCGACTTCCTGGTCGAGGCAAACGGCAGGACGCCGCGATGGCTGTTGTCCTGTTTTGCGGTCGATGTTGACGAGCAGGACGCCGTCGGTGGTGAGCCGATACTGTGCGATGGTGAAGTGGTCGGAATCGTCAGCTCCGGCGCATTCGGTCATACGGTTGGAACCAGCATCGCCTTGGGATACGTACCGCCGGACCGGCTTGACGGAGGTGAATTCACCATCGAGATCATTGGCAAACCGAAATCAGCAGAACTGGTAACCGAGCCATTGGTAGACCCTCAAGGTCTTCGGATGCGCAGCTAGATTCTTGGCGGTGAGACAGCTCAATTTGCAAAATGTTGATTGAGTATTCCGAATTGGTATACTGTTAAATCATATATGGACGCAGCATAGGACGAAGTTATGAACTCAGAAGAGAAATCGAACAAGCGAATCAAGAAATCAGTGTACGAAAGTGAACTGTTCCGATTGCAGTTGGAGCTGGTCAAGCTTCAGGAATGGGTCAAGGAACAGGGATTGAAGGTCGTTGTAATATTTGAGGGGCGTGATGCGGCAGGCAAGGGTGGTGTCATCAAGCGGATCACCCAGCATCTGAGCCCAAGAATTTGCCGCGTGACAGCACTGCCGGCACCAACCGAACGCGAGAAGACACAGTGGTACTTTCAGCGGTATTGTGTACATCTGCCCGCGGCCGGTGAAATGGTGTTGTTTGATCGCAGTTGGTACAACCGTGCCGGGGTCGAACGAGTGATGGGATTCTGCGACGAGGAAGAATATCGGGAATTCATGCGCAGTTGCCCGGAATTTGAGCGAATGCTGGTGCGTTCGGGAATTATCCTTCTCAAGTATTGGTTCTCTGTTTCTGACGATGAGCAGGAAAAGCGCTTTCAAAGCAGATTGCTCGAACCGCACAAACGCTGGAAACTTTCACCGATGGACCTCGAGTCGAGAACCCGGTGGATGGATTATTCTAAAGCCAAGGATCAGATGTTTGCGCATACAGATATCAAACAAGCCCCGTGGTACGTTGTAAACGCCGACGATAAGCGGCTTGCACGGCTGAATTGCATCCGACATCTGCTCGGTGTGATTCCGTACGAGGATCTCACACCGGAACCCATCGAACTACCGGATAGGAAAGAAGATGCGGGTTACATACGTCCGCCGATGTCGGATCAGACGTTCGTGCCGGGTTACTACGAATAGTTGTTCAAAACCCCGGCGGATCGTATCTGAGATTCCGACGTGACTCAAATCTGGGTTTAGTTCGCTATGGAAAGTTCCCCGAGCAGATATCCTGTTCCGGACATCAGGGATATTCCGGAAGATATTCGGGACCGAATTCTTGAGGTCCAGGAAAAGGCCGGTTTTGTTCCGAATGTCTTTCTGGCGCTCGCGCATCGACCCGATGAGTTTCGGGCATTTTTCGCGTATCACGACGCTCTGATGGAAAAGGAAGGCGGATTGACCAAAGCGGAAAGGGAAATGATCGTTGTCGCCACGTCAGGCGAAAACAACTGTCAGTACTGCGTGGTGGCCCATGGCGCGATCCTGCGGATTCGCGCCAAGCACCCGCTGGTAGCGGATCAGGTCGCAGTGAACTATCGTAAAGCGGATATCACACCGCGTCAGAGAGCAATGCTGGACTTTGCCGTCAAGGTCTGCAACGAGTCCTGGGCGGTCGATGAATCCGATTTTCAGACGATGCGGGATGCGGGTTTCAGTGACGAGGATATCTGGGATGTCGCCGGCATTACGGCATTCTTCGGGCTGAGCAATCGCATGGCGAATGTTCTGTCGATGGAACCCAATTTCGAGTTCTACGCAATGGCGCGCGATGTCAGCTGATTGAATCGGTCAGTTTCGATAGATTTCGGGAATTGACTCAAGTTCGAGCATCTGGTCAATCGACTCTCTTGCTCTGACCAGATCCACTCTGTCACCGCACACCATGATCTCAGGTGTTCGGGGACGCGTGTTGTAGTTTGACGACATGACCGCACCATAGGCACCGGCGTTTCGCACCGCAACGAGATCGCCTTCCTTAATCGCGAGCGAACGGTCTTTGCCCAGAAAATCCCCCGATTCGCAGACCGGACCGACGACATCGTAAATCACTTCGTCTGTCTCCTTATCAAGCTCGACCGGCACGATATCCATCCAGGCATCGTACAGAACCGGTCGTATCAGGTCATTCATTGCGCCGTCTACAATCGCGAAGTTCTTTGCCTCGGCATTCTTGATGAATTCAACACCAGTCAAGAAAATCCCGGCCGATGCCGCAATTGCGCGCCCAGGTTCAATCGCAATCTTGAGGTCACATTTACGTCGTTCAAGCAGTCTGATGATCTCGCTGCAGTATTCGTCAATTGCAGGTGGCCGCTCATCCTGGTATTGAATGCCGAGCCCGCCTCCCAAATCCAGATACTCGATCGGCACGCCGTCTTTCTGAAGTTCCTCAGCAAGATCAATCACTCTTTCCAAGGCATCCAGGATGGGTGCCATTGACGTGATCTGCGAGCCGATGTGAACCGCAATGCCGACAGTTCGCAGACAGTCCTGTGCGGATGCCTCTCGGTATATTCGTACAGCATCGCCGATCGGAATGCCAAACTTGGCTTCCCGCATTCCCGTTGAAATGTGCGGATGCGTGACAGCGTCAACATCTGGATTGACACGAAGGCTGATTGGTGCGACCGTGTTGAGTTCCCGCGCAACTTTCTCGATTCTCGCAAGTTCGGCCTCTGATTCCAGGTTCAGGGACAGAACGCCCGCCTCCAAGGCCAGTCGAATTTCATCTTCGGACTTGCCGACACCTGAAAATACAGTTTGTGCCGGATTTCCACCCGCTTTAAGCACTCTCTTGAGTTCGCCACCCGAAACGATGTCAAATCCTGAGCCAAGTTTCGCTAAAGCGGACAGAACGGCCAGATTTGAATTGGATTTGATCGAGTAACAGATGGTTACATCGCGCCCGGCAAATCCCCTGTTGAACGCCTGCCAGTTATTTGCGAGGGTCGTATGTGAATAGACATAACAGGGCGTGCCGAATCGTTCCGCGATTTCGGTCAGGGGAACATCTTCGACGTGCAGAAGATTTCCGCGGTAAGAAAACCCGTGCATCTAATGTTGGACGATTGCGATGTGCTTCACTGCGTGCACATCTGGCGCGATGGCGGTCGGTCGTACGAGATCTCCTGTTTTTCCGCAGGATGTCAGTACAAATACCGAAGAAAGTATAAAGATTGCAATGATCAGCGTTTTTGTCATGGTGATGGTGTGTTTATGGTTTCAGGCTGTTGATGTATCGGCCAGTCGTTGACGCCCAATGCGGACAGCTTCAAGCACCTGCTGAGGTGCGGTACCACCGATATGGTCTTTTGCCTTGACAGACGACTCTGGTATCAAAACATCGCGGACATCTTCGTCAATGGATGGGTGATACTGTTTGAGTTCTGTCAGCGATAGCGTCTCGAAGTTACTGTTTTTTTCCAGACAGTGTCGAACAATCTTACCGACGATTTCGTGAGCGTCTCGAAAAGACACTTTGCGCATCACCAGGTAATCTGCCAAATCTGTAGCGGTAGCAAATCCTTCCGCTGCGGCAAGTCTCATTCTTTCCCGGTCAGGTTCGATATTCTGAATCATGCCGTGCATGATTTTGATACTGGCACTCACCGTATCAAGTGTATCAAAAAGTGCTTCCTTGTCTTCCTGGTTATCGCGGTTGTATGCCAGGGGTTGCGCTTTCATGAGCATCAGCAGAGCCTGCAGGTTGCCCGCCGTTCGAGCACTTTTCCCTCGAACAAGCTCCGCGATATCCGGGTTTTTCTTCTGCGGCATGATGCTTGAACCGGTTGCGTAGGAATCATCGATGGTAATGAACCGATAGGCTGCTGAAGACCAGATTACAAGCTCCTCTCCGATTCGTGACAGGTGTACCATGGCGATTGCCGCATTGGATGCAGTTTCAATTGCGAAATCCCGGTCGGAAACCGCATCAATTGAATTTGACAGAACACCTTCGAAACCGAGTTCCCTTGCCGTCATCTCGCGGTCGATAGGGAAGTTGGTGCCGGCCAGGGCGGCCGCTCCCAAGGGCGATTGGTTCACTCTCTTTCTTGCGTCCAGAAACCGTTGTCGATCGCGCTCGAGCATCTCAAACCATGCCATCAGATGATGTCCGAAAGTGACCGGTTGTGCGATCTGAAGGTGAGTGTGGCCGGGCAGGACCGTACTCGCCTCCAACTCGGCGAGGTCCAACAGTGTGTTCTGGAATGCATGGAGTTCACTGATGATCGCATCGGTGGCATTTCGCACATACAGCCTGAGGTCTGTTGCGACCTGATCATTACGCGATCGGCCGGTATGCAGTTTCTTACCGGCTTCACCGATTTGATCCGTCAGGCGCTGTTCAATGTTCATGTGAACATCTTCCAGTTCGACCGCCCAGTCAAACGTATCCGATTCAATCTGGGAGAGAATGAGTTCCAGTCCGTCGGCGATGGCATCGAACTCTGTCTTTGTGAGAATGCCGACCTTGTGCAACATCCTGGCGTGCGCGACTGAACCGGCAATATCCTGACGATACAACCTTTTATCAAATGCCACTGAGGAACTGAATTGCTCTACCAAAGAGTCAGTTGGCTGAGTGAATCGCCCACCCCAGAGTTTGTCTTGGTTTTCAGTCATCGCGGGTTGAAGTCGAAATTTTGGGATGAAAAATCATTCCCCAGGCTACAGGTCTGTCCTCTATGCCGAACCGGGAAAATCTCCAATTCCATTATAACGTGTTCACCGCCCACTCCGTCCAAGCACTGCAGCCTTGCAAACTCGGCTGAAATCACTGGTCAATAAAGACATTACTGGCTTGACAGTTTGAGAGAGTCACCAATTCTATATTGCACGAAATTCCACTTTCCACGGATTTTCGGTGGATAGGCAATGTATCGGCCAAGCCTTCGGAGAACAGTCGGGAATCTGATTTGAGAATGTCCGGAATTCGCCTGTGCCTTGTCCGGACGAAAATTGGCCTTGCTTGCGTCGACGTGAAAATGTCAACGAGCTGAAATTTTTTTATCGGCTGACTCAATCGACCCCGACATTTTCGATTGCGCTGACAAGAATCCCCATCGCCCGGTTCATATCGTCAGTTTCAATGTTCAATGGCGGTGCCAGAGTCAGGACATTTCCCATCGAGATCTTGAAACTCAAACCCTCAACCAGACATGCATACATGATTTGTTCTGCCACGGTGCTGACTTCCTTAACCGATGGGTCCAATTCGACACCGAGAAGTAACCCGAGACCTCTGATGTCGGAAACCATCGATATGTCTCGCAAATCTCGTTTCAGTCTGGCAAGAGTCTCCTCGCCGAGTTGTCGGGCTCGTTCCGGCAGATTCTCATCGACGATCACGTTCAGCGCAGCAAATCCCGCCGCACAGGCGACTGGATTCTTTTCGTGGGTGTAATGTCCGAGTGCTCTATCGCCTGAGACATCAAACTCCTCCTTACACAGTACCGCGGCAAGCGGCATGACACCCCCGCCGAGCCCTTTGCCCAGAACGAGAATATCGGGAACGATTCCGTAATGCTCATAAGTGAAAAGTTTGCCGGTTCGTCCGAGTGAGTGCGGGATCTCATCCATAATCAGCAGGGCACCGTGGCGGTCACACGCTTTTCGCACCCGGCTCCAGTATTCGACAGGTGGAAAGTAGGGTACGCTGGATACCGATTCAGATACCACGGCAGCCACGTCGCCTTCTTTTTCGAGAACATAATCGATATAGTCCGCACACTTCAGATTGCAGGTTCCACTGCAGCCAAAAGGACAAGAAAAAGGATTCGGTGGCGGTACGTGTTCAGTGCCCGGGAGAAGCGGTCCGACATTTTTTCGAAAGAGAGCCTCACCTCCCAGTGACACAGCATCCAGTGAAGCACCGTGAAAAGAATCCCACATCGATATGGTCTTGAATCTGCCGGTGACCGCACGGGCAATTTTCAACGCGATACCGATTGCGCCTGTTCCACCCGGCGCGAACAGTACCTTGTCCAATCCTTTGGCGCTTAACTTGACCAGACGTTCCGCCAGCCTGATTGCGGGTCGATTGGTGAACCGTCTGGGACTGAAAGACAGGATGTCGATCTGTTCGCGGATCGCGTTCAGTACTCTCGGGTGTCCAAATCCTACCTGATGCACACTGTTACCGTGAAAATCCAAATATGATTTCCCCTGAAGGTTGTATAGACTGCTGTCTTTCGCCGATTCAAGTACATCCAGACACGGTGTCGAAAGCGATTGATGCAGGAATACCTGTTCGTCCCTGGCGAGCCAGCTCTCGGTCTCCGCGCTTGAGTTGCGCTTGTACCAGTTCGCGCGCTGTTCGCCGATGTTCAGGTCACCTTCAGACCTTAAGCTCTCAAGTTCGTGTTGCGCAGTATCTTTCGGCATGGTTGATTACGCACCTAAGTATTCAAATCGCGCATTATGTCGTCGAGGCTGTCTGCGACGATTTCAATCAGGTCGTCTATTTGCGATTTTGTGATGATCAGCGGCGGGGACAGTACCATCGAATCATAGACGGCACGCATGATTAGTCCGCGTCTGGTGGCGAAATCTCTGCAACGGATTCCGACTTTCAGTCCACTGTCGAACCTTCTGCGTGCCTGTTTGTCTTCGACGATTTCAATTCCGGCGATCAATCCGATGCCACGCACCTCTCCGACCAACGGGTGGTTTTCCAGGCTGCGCAATTGCTCTTGGAAATATGGACCGGTGGACTGCTCTACATTCTCAATGATTTTCTCGCGCTGAAGAATCCTGATGTTTTCAGCCGCTACCGCGCAGGAGACAGGATGTCCCGAGTAGGTGAATCCATGCGCGAATTCACCACCGTTCTCAATCAGTACGTCGGCAACGGAGTCGGATACGGCAACACCGGCGATCGGCAGGTAGCCTGACGACAGGCCCTTCGCCATCACCATCAGGTCAGGTTTCAGGTCATAGTAATCGGTAGCAAACCATTTGCCGGTCCGTCCGAAACCGCAGATCACCTCATCCGCGACCAGCAGAATTTCATACCGCTCACAAATTCTTGAAATTTCGGGCCAATAGGAATCCGGTGGGACAATGACACCGCCGGCACCCTGGATAGGTTCGGCTATGAATGCCGCGACATTGCTTTCGCCTACCTCCAGGATTTCCCGCTCCAGTGCTCGTGCGGCAATCAATCCAAACTCGTCCGGATCCAGGTCACCGCCTTCCTGGTACCAATACGGTTGCTGAATGTGCCTGATGTCCGGAATCGGCAGACCACCTTGGGCATGCATGTCGGGCATACCGCCCAGACTGGCGGCACCGACGGTGCTTCCGTGGTATGCATTGTGACGACTGATGATGACTGACTTCTCCGGCTTGCCGAGAATCGACCAATACTGTCGTACCATACGGATGACAGTGTCATTTGCTTCCGAACCGGAGTTGGTCGGAAATACATGGTTGAACGAAGCGGGTGTGACCTTGGCAAGCTGTTCAGAAAGGGCGATGACCGGCAGATGGGAGGTCATGAAGAATGTATTGTAGTAGGGCAGCTGTCTCAGTTGACTGACCGCCGCGTCCGCCAGTTCTTCCCGACCGTATCCGACGTTGACGCACCATAGTCCCGCCATTCCGTCAATGATCCGGTTGCCGTCGGAATCCCATATATAAATCCCTTCCGCGTGTGTGACGATCCGCGTGCCGATATCGTGCAACGCTTTCGTGTCAGTAAACGGGTGCAGATGATGACTGTTGTCGAGTGTCTGCAGTTCCTCAGTCGCCAAGGTTTGAAATTCGTCCATACCTGTCAATCTCCCAAATTGGATTCTATCGCGAAAATGACCAGAGAAATACTCACTAGTTTTGAAGTTGCGGCATCAGTGGCATCAGTTCCGACTCGCCTGAGCTGCAATTACTGATGGCGAGCAGTATCCGATAAGCAATGTTACCGCTTGTACCGTTGATTTCGCAATATTTTTAGTTTCGATACAAGCGGAATACAGGACGCACCTGTGGCTGGAACTTATCAGATTCACTGGTGCCGGCGACTTTGGAGAGGAAATTCCAGCGTACCGGATGAATTCTCGGCTTTTTTTTGGATTCGACGATACCCGCGAAAGCTTGCCCTTCAAACCTGCCTGAGATTTGATGTATAAGTCTTGAAGCAATGACAGCCGACGCAATTTCAGACAATTCAGCACCTGAGATGAGACAAAGGTTTCTCAGTGGCATGAGTCATGCTGCCTGCACAGTCAATATCGTAACGACCGATGGACCGGCGGGACGATCCGGAATGACTGTTTCAGCAATGTCATCTGTGTCAGCCGACACACCCAAACCGACATTGCTGGTTTGCATACACCATCAAAGTGCAACCGCATCGAAAGTGATCGAAAACGGCGTTTTCTGCGTCAACGTACTGCGGGATGATCAGACCTATATCTCCGACACCTTCGCAGGTCGATTGAAAGACAATGTCGATGACAGGTTCGATTGTGCGAAATGGACCACACAGATCACGGGTTCTCCCCGCGTAGTGGACCCACTTGTTGCCTTTGACTGCCGTGTTGTGAGCAGTGAACGGGTGGGTACCCATCACGTCTTTTTTGGAGAGGTTGAGGATATTTTCCTGGCAGATCGCGGATCGCCGCTCATCTACGCGAATCGCGCTTACGGCACTACCACGAAAGTCGATGCTGTCCTGCCTGTTGCTCAGGAATCGTCTGATCAGGATCAGGTCCTTCGGGTTGGATGTTTCCACACATTCGGGCCGTACGTCCTGCCTGACATTCTTTCGCGTCTGGGTTCCGGCGAGCGAATGCAGCTTCACCTGGTCGAGGGCGATCAGAGAAGAATCTGTGAGAGTCTCGCTGTCGGTGAGATCGACATCGCATTGATTTACGATTTCAATCTGGGACCTGACATCAAGGCAACCACCCTGGCCGAACTCGAACCCTATGTACTGATGGCGGAAAACTCTCCCCTCGCCAAGCATGCCGCACTCACTGTGGAGCAGTTGAAAGATGAATCAATGATTCTGCTTGATGCACCACCCAGCGCGGAATATTTTGAATCACTCATCACGGATGCCGGATATGAGCCCGATATTCGTTTTCGCTCCCGCTCATTCGAGATGGTTCGTGGAATGGTCGGTCACGGCCTCGGCTATACGCTGCTGGTGACCAAGCCGGCCTCGGCCATGACCTATGACGGCAAAGCGCTGGTGAGCCGACCGCTGAAAGGAACTGTTGCCAGGAGTCGGATGGTGCTGGCACAGCGAAGTAACAGCCCGCTCCCGAAACCGGCGACCCGTTTCGCTGAAATGTGCCTGAAAATCTTTGCTTCCGAAACCGACCAGAGACACTCAAAGGGGAATTCCCCTCCTTGAATGTTCTGAAATGGTTTGGACATCGCCTGGCTGCTTGCGGCAAAATATTTGGACACTCGGCATGATTTGCACTATATTGTTTGAAAACCCTCGCTACTGTCGCTTGACAGATTCGCAACACTCCGAATCTAGAATTCGTTTCAGGCTCAGTAATTGCGACATTCGACAGTAATGCGATGTTGCGAACTCAATCGAATCTTCAGGGAGACCATATGGCCGCAAGAAAAGTATCCGCATCCTCCGGCGGCACGAGTCAATTGCTCGGCAAGGACAGTGTGACAATTGTCAACAACCGCACCGGCGAGCAATATCAATTCCCAATTGTGGACGGAACAGAAGGCCCGAGTCTGATCGACATTTCGAGTCTCTATAGTCAGACTGGAATGTTTACCTATGACCCGGGTTTCACTTCAACCGGGTCTTGCAGGTCCGAAATCACCTTCATTGACGGTGAGAAGGGAATTCTGCTGCATCGCGGCTACCCGATCGAGCAGCTGGTAGACGGCGCGGACTACCTGGACGTGTGTTATCTGCTGTTGCATGGCGAACTTCCATCGAAACAGGAAAGCGAGGATTTCGCGTCTGTCATCACAAATCATACGATGCTGCATGAACAACTTGTATCGTTCTACCGCGGCTTCAAACGCTCTGCACATCCGATGGCGGTCATGGTCGGTGTTGTCGGTGCTTTGTCGGCGTTTTATCACAGTGACACCGATGTTCACGACCCGTACCAGCGTATGGTGGCTGCACACAGATTGGTCGCCAAAATGCCTACGATCGGGTCCTATGCCTATAAGTATTCCAAAGGGCAGCCGTTCATGTATCCGCAGAACAATCTGTCTTATTCTGAAAATCTATTGCGCATGATGTTTTCAGTTCCGACCGAAGAGTACGTAATCAATCCAATCGTCGCAAAAGCCATCGATCGCATCCTGATCCTGCATGCCGACCACGAGCAGAACGCTTCGACATCAACTGTTCGACTTGCCGGTTCTTCCGGCGCAAATCCATTTGCTTGCATCGCGTCCGGCATCGCTTCTTTGTGGGGGCCGGCGCATGGCGGCGCGAATGAGGCCGTATTGAAAATGCTCAGCGAAATAGGAAGTGTGGAAAACATCCCGAAGTTCGTCGCTCGGGCTAAAGACAAGGACGATAAGTTCCGATTGATGGGCTTCGGTCATCGCGTCTACAAGAACTATGATCCGAGAGCCACAATCATGCGACAATCCTGCCATGAGGTTCTCGACGAACTCGGCGTATCTGACCCGTTGCTTCCGATAGCGCTTGAACTGGAAAAAATCGCCCTGAAGGACAGCTACTTTATCGAAAAGAAACTGTACCCGAACGTCGATTTTTATTCTGGAATAATCTTGCGTGCGATCGGATTTCCGGTGCCGATGTTTACGGTACTGTTCGCGATTGCCCGGACTGTCGGATGGGTCGCTCACTGGAAAGAGATGTATTCCGGTGATGAGACGCAGCGAATCGGTCGTCCGCGGCAGCTGTATTCCGGTGCGACGCGACGCGACTTTCAGAATTTGGAAACCCGGAAAAACCGCTCTCCCAATTGGTTGCGACTCTGGGCTGGAAAGAAATAGCCCCACAAATCCTGCCATTGAATCGCTGCATAGCGACAGTGCGGCAGGCCCGCTGCGATTGGTTCGTGTCGATGTTTACGTAGGCTGTCAGGTCAGTCCAACCATTGGTTGCCATTTCAGCAGGGTACAGGCCAAAGCTGCTTTTGCTGATTCGCGGAATAAAAAGTTCACGCAGACCTCTGTCGTCTATCCAGGATGCGGAATCTTGTCAGCAGCATGATGTTCGCGGTCAGCGCGGCAAAGAATATAGACGCCATCAGTCCTAACGGCCCATATTCCAGTTTGAGGCCAAACAGCCAAGCCAATGGAACCATGACCACCCAGAAGGAGCAGACCAGGGATAACGTGATGTACCACATATCCTGATAACCTCGGAGGATTCCAACTGCAATGGCCTGCAGTCCGTCCAGTGTAACCGCAATCGAGGCGACAAGCATCATTGGCACTGCCAGTTGCAGTACGCTCGGTTCCTGACTGTAAATTTTGGTCATCTGTTCCGGAAATCCCAGGAATACAAAAGCAAGCAATCCCAGCACGACCACACCGAGCCGGTACGCAATCCAGGCTGAACCGGCAGCTTCTTGAGGTTTCTGCCGGCCCAGATGATTGGCTACCCGGACACTCGCAGCCATTCCGAAGCCCAGAGCGATCATGAAAGCGATGGTCAGTATGTTCAGCCCGATTGCCCAGGCTGCGGTCTCAGCAATGCCCATGTATCCGGCAAACAGAGTCAGAATCAGGAATGACGTTGACTCCATGCCATGGCCGATCGCAGTCGGATTTCCCAGTTGACGCAAGTTTTTCGAGATTGCGCGAATCTGTGTGAGTTTCTCTTTCAGACCGTACTTGATACGATCAATCTTCAAAGCCACGTAGCAGACCAGTAAGACGACCGCTACCCATCGGACTATACTCGTTGCCAGTGCCGCTCCTTCTGCACCCATAGCCGGTGCGCCGTGATTGCCGAAAATGAAAACCCAATTCAGGTACACATTGAGGAAATTCACCCCGATTGATACGATCATAGCCGGAACCGGACGCTGCAGACCTTCCAGAAAGAGTGAGATGGCGATCATGGATAGTAGTCCAGCGAGTCCGAAACCATGCATCGCCAACACTTGACCGCCACCAGCCGACAATTCCTCACTTTGGCCGGTCAGTAGAAAGAATTCCTCGCCGAAATGCATCAGAATTCCGAGTACTATTCCTATGACGAGTGCGTGAATCAAACCGACTTGCAGAACCTTTCCGCAGTTCGCATAATTGCCTGCCCCATCAGATTTTGCAGTCAGAATGGCAATCGGCAGTATGGAGCCGATTCCGATGAGAATCAGAGTAACGTGCGGACCATTGGCCAGTCCATAGTAGGCGAGTTCTTCGGTACCGGCGAAACCACACATGGCAACATCAATCGTCACAATCAGAATCGTACCGATCCTTCCGAGCATGACCGGACCAGCAAGCTTCAGGATGGGTGATATTTCGTTGTTTTTCATCTAGACATCAAACAATTGATTCACATTCGAAGTCGACGGTGAATACTGCCATGAACGGGTCCGATTGCCGGCGATACACGACCAAAGACTGCCCCGGTGATGTCGTAATGCCAGCGAACTCAGTTCGGAGCGATCGAGACGGGAACGAATCGTATTCTTCCATTGGCCCGGAATCGAAGAACGAGGTCGCTGCGTCTTGCGCCGGGATTCACTGGATGCTGTAGATTTCGGAGTCGGGATGGAAAACCAGCCAGGCGAACGCAAAATGCTGTCCATTCTCGATATCACCCAGCTGCGTGCCGGCCAGTTCACCTTCCACAGCCTGTCCGAAGATGTTCCACTTGGATCCGGTTTCCCGGTCGTAGAATCCGCCACTTTGTCTTTCAAATGTCAATGTCCGGTTATCGACTTGTCGACGAAACGCAGTGGCCGACGGAATGATTCTCGAACTCGCGATTTTTCGGCCGTCCAGCGGCGACGCGGTGTCATCCTTGCTGAATATGACGACCGGAATGCCATTTATCCTGTCGTTGATGACCGGTTCCATCTCAAACACCGTGAACGGGTATACACGATGGCGATTGCCGACGGAGACATTGATAACCCGCTCCATCGCCGGCAATCTCGGATCGGCAGGATCAGACAGCAAGAATGGTTGGTTGTCGATGTCATCGTAACCGCGATAGGGATTGCTGCCGTAGTCCCGGCTGAATCCGGTATCCCTGGAAAGCACCTCTCCATCGGGATAGGCGGATTGGAACTCCCCGAATGAGACGATCTGTGCCGGAAGCCGCTTCAGGTTGATGCCTGCAAATTCGCCGACCACACCTTGACCGGTGATCTGCTGCCACCACGATTCGGTCTGTCGGTCGTACATGATGAGATCGCTGTGACGCAGGCGTCCGGTCGTGCCGAAGTCGAGAATGGTACCGACGACATTCCTGTCGAAAACGATCGAGGCGTTGCACAGTGGGCAGAAAGTAACAGAGACATACCGATCGTTGAGTTTGTCGTTGACAATCTCATGCCAGATCAGAATTTGCAGGGGATAGGCGCGCGCCTCTCCGAGAATTTCCAGGGCAATGACCGGTTCCAGAGGGTCCAACCATGCCTTGGCAGAATCGACACTTACGAATTCAGGGTCGTCAATTGCCGGAATGCCATCTTTGGGTACACCACCGGAAATGACCTCAGAGATGTCGATGATGGCATTGTTGAAATCTGTATTCGGCCACTCCCGCGCATGGGACAGAAATTGGGCATTCGTAATGGAAGGTAGGACCGCGCTTGCTGCAATTGCCAATACACAGAAAGCAAGAAATCGACGAATGGGGTCAGTTTGAGAGAAAGTTTTCATAATTGCGGATAGGCTGTCGAGTCTTCGAAATATCCGTATTGTAGTTGTTTCTGGTCGGCTGTCCTACCGAGAAACCGCGCCTCATCATCGGCTGACACACCAATCAGCCTGATCTGGCAGTGCGCCAGATCGCGAGCGGGCCGATGATCACCGCGACGGCAACAGCTAAAAACGCGAATCCCCATGCGACAGATACCTGATCCCCACCAGCAAGGTCAAGAACGGCCCCGAACAGGATCGGGCCTGCGAACGCGCCGAAAAAACCGATCAGCGTGTGCATCGCCATCGTGGTACCGCGTACCGAATAGTGGGCGTTCCTAACAACCGCCGATGTGATTGATGCGGAATCCGCAATGGTCAGGATGGCATAGAGACAGGCGAACGTGACGATCAACAACATCGACATCTGGCTGGAAAATCCGAGTGCGATACCGGTGGTGGCTGAAAGAGCCATGACTAATGTGATCACTTTTTCGCGGTTGAACCTCTCGGCAAATTCGTTGGTGATCACGCTGAATGGCTGTGCGACCAATGTCGCACAGGCAACGATGAATGCGGGACTCCAGTTCGAGCCGAAGAATCCAGGTTCCCGGTTTGCCATGGCAAAGAAAAGAAAGGCAACCGCCCAGGAACGGAACACAAACAGCTCCACGTTGTGTACGCCATAGGCGATGCTGAATCCCAGGGCTTTTTTATTTCTGAGCACAGGACGGAAATCAGGTAGCAGTGTGAATTTACCGTTGGTCTCCTTCGGTATCGCCAGTGGCAGAAAAAACCAGGCGATGCCCAGCGCGATCAAAGGGCCGAACGCGGAAGCGACAAAAACCCATTGCCAGCTCAGGTTCGCGACCAGAACGCCTGCGATCAGGAACGAGACAGCAACCCCCAGACCGAAACACATGGTATATACCGCTACCGTTCGACTCTGGATGCTGTCGGGAACGGCATCCACCATCGCCTTGAGCCCCGGCATGTAGGTGCCGGCCAGCGCCACGCCCTGCAGGAAGCGCCAGACACTGGCTGAACCGACACCGAACGTGCCGAAGGCGAATGCCACCGGAGCGACAGCAGTCAAACCCATCGACAGCAGATAGATCTTGCGCGCATCTATACGGTCAGTGAGCGGGACCAGAATTGCGACCGCGACCAGATAGCCGCCAAAATAAATCCCGGCCACCCATCCGATCGCTGTATTGCTGGCGACCCACTCGGCCTGAAGGACCGGAATCAGTGTGGGATACATGGCGAATGGCACCATGCCCAGAATATGCGCTATGCAGATGACCGCAATTGTCAGATAGATTTTTTGCATCCCTTCACCGAGACATTGCTGTTTTGAAGGTGAACTGCGATTGAAAAAAGCATTAAATCACAATTGAATTTGATGAAAGGTACAAGTGGGAATTGGCTGATTCCTGATTTGGATGGACAAAGACGACAGTCATTTATCGTACAATATAGAGTTACCCCCTGAGTTTTTCCCGAACAATCGAAGAAGTTTCCGAAAGTCGCTTCATGCTGACGAAGATACTGTTTACGGTCATTGTCATTGTGATCGTCCTGCTTGTGTATCAGACCCGATTCAAACCGGTCGCCCGCACCGTGCAGAAGATGAGACCCGGTGATTCGACATTCGTCAAGCCGTCAAAGTGGGTGATCTACAGCGTCGTTTTCGTATTGGCGCTCGCGTCCGGTGTGGTTTATTTCTTCAAATGGCAGAATGACAACTCGATTATCACAATTCATGTTGTCAGCGTGGACCGGGAAGAGCCCGCGATCTACAAGGCGCTTCAGAAAAATATCAAAGGGCGGACTTTTACAACGCTTGACGGACGAATAGTAACGTTGGGCGATTCGGACCGAATTGAAATTCTAGGAGATTGACATATCGAAATGTATCGGAGAATTCCGGTTACGCTCAGCCTCATCATAGCGTCATTGTTCCTGACGCTGCTGACCAATTTCGGCTCCAATTGGCCGATACTCTCCAAGCTGCTGATTTCGACAACGCTGACAGGTCTTGACGCCACGGCCGAATTCGAATTGTGGAGACTGGTGACGCCTGCTTTCGTCCACTTCAACATCTATCATCTGGTATTCAATCTTTTGTGGGTGCTGATCATGGGACGCGCAATTGAACAGATTGAAGGGTCGAAGTTTACAGTTCTCATTTTCCTTGTTTCTGCCATCATCTCAAATCTGGCGGAATTCATGATGTCCGGCCCGATGTTCGGTGGAATGTCTGGAGTGGTATACGCGCTATTTGGCTATATCTGGATGCAATCGATATTCAATCCGCTCTTCTATCGCAGAATTCTTCCACCTGCAATCATTCCGTTCATGCTGATCTGGTTCGCTGTATGCTGGACCGGTCTGCTCGGTGACATCGCGAATTTCGCACATACTGCCGGATTGCTGATCGGAGTGATCTGGGGGCGGATTCGATCTCGCAAGTCAGTTCGTCGGATCTGAAACGGTCATGAGGACTGGCTGGCAAAAAATTCTCTGCTCACTCACGATCTCCGCTGCTTTGATTGCAGGGATTGTGAATGGCCTGGCAGCTGTTCAAGCCTCCGGTTTCCATCCGCTTCCAGGTGCTGGCGAACTTCCACCTGAAATCATCAGTGAGATTGAAAGTGCATGGTCGCAGGGAGAACCCGGGGAGATACGGTCACAGCATCTGCAAGCGGACGGCACCCCGAAATATGCCAACCGACTGCTTCTGGAGAAGTCACCTTATCTGAGACAGCATGCCCACAACCCGGTGAACTGGTTTCCGTGGGGTGATCCGGCATTTGATGAAGCAAAGAGACGGGGCGTTCCGGTGCTTCTTTCGATCGGGTATTCCTCATGCCACTGGTGTCACGTCATCGAGGAGGAGAGTTACGATGACGAGCAGGTCGCCGGCTACCTCAATCAGAATTTTGTTGCAGTCAAGGTCGACCGGGAATCGAATCCGGAAGTGGACGAGCTTCACATGCTGGCCATTCAGATTATGGGAAGAAGTGGAGGTTGGCCGCTGCATATGTTTTTGACGCCGGATCGTGAACCTTTCGTGGGGATGACTTACGAACCCAAAGAAGCATTTGTTCAGATACTTCTGCGGGTACATGAAGTGTGGACCCGCGACCGGGAGGTGATTCGTTCGGCAGCGAGTGAGATCACCCGGCATCTACAGGGTTACGTCGACACATCGGCCACCAAGGTCAACATCGGCAGGGCGGAAATCAAGGGTGTGATCGCGCAATTGATCGAAGAGGAAAAATCGCGGGATGAATTTACCGTTCCGACTCCGAGATTTCCATCTGAAGTGGAACTGTTCCTGCTTTTGGAGGCCGCAATTCGGTATCGGGACGCCGATGCGCTGGCACTGGCAGAGAAGCGTTTGGTCGACATGGCATTCGGCGGTATACGCGATCATGTCGGTGGAGGATTTCATCGTTACACCGTCGACAGTGAATGGCTGGTTCCGCATTTTGAAAAGATGCTGTACAACCAGGCGCAAATCGCCCGCGCCTTTCTGTATGCGTACGAGATCACCGGCAAGCCGCTCTACAGGCGGGTTGCAGTTCAGACCCTGGAGTATGTTCTGAGAGACATGACGGATGGCGACGGTGTGTTTTACTCGGCGACCGACGCGGACAGTGAGGGTGAGGAGGGTAGATTCTTTGTTTGGACACTGGACCAGATCCGGGAGGCGGCAGGAGAGCATGGGCAGTTCGTGATCGACCACTACGGTGCGACAGATGAGGGAAATTTTGAAGGTGTCAACATACTACATGTTCCGATTTCTCCGGAAAAAAGAGCATTGGCCATGCAGACAGGGGTGGACGAGTATTTGGAAAGACTTGGCACGGCGACCGAGCACATGAGAGTTTACAGGGACAGGCGCGAACATCCGTTCGTCGACAGAAAGATCATCACAGCCTGGAACGCACTGATGATCACGACCTTGTCGGAAGCATCACGAATCACGGGCGATGCACGCTATCGAAATGCAGCGGTCCGAGCGGCGAGCCGAATCTGGAACGATCATCGGGGTGATAACGGCGACCTTGATCGGATCAAGATCGACGGGCAGCTGACAGAACCCGGGAAACTTCGTGACCATGCCTACTTCCTTCAGGCTCTTGTCAGCTTGTACGACCTGACCGGTGACGGGATCTGGCTTGATCGGAGTGAGCAGCTGGCAGCCGACCTTCTGAGGTTATTCTGGGATATCCGACGGGGTGGGCTTTACTCGACTGCCGCCAATGACTCCAGGGGGTTGATTGTCCGCACCAAAGACCGGTTCGACGACGCACTGCCATCGGGTAATTCAGTTGCCGCGAAATCCCTTTCCAAACTGTATCATCGAACCGGCAACAAGCTCTATTCGACGCGTGCCAAGCAAATATTCCAGGCATTTGGCAACGACCTGAAATTGGCTCCGTCTTCCTGGGTCTATGCTTTGACGGCGATACAGGAACACCAACACAGTTCCGCCGGCATGTATGACTATGCCGCGTCAGGTCACGCCAAGGTGTCGCTGTCGTTTTCGTCCGTTTCCGACGCGAGTGTGAGTGCCACGGTTGAGATCGTTTTGGACGATGGCTGGCACGTGCAGTCGGATAGTCCCGCCGCTGAAAACCTGATCGGCACCAGAGTGAGCACATCGGATGATCGATGGACATTGGTCAGCGCGGTGTATCCACCGCCCGAAATGTTGTCCACTGCATTTCAGTCGGACCCGATCACAGTATGGTCGGACACTGTGCAGGTCAAAGTGCAGCTTGATCATGACGGACCTGATATGAGCCAGTTCGGGCCTGTGATCGAGGTTCTGCTGCAGGCGTGTGACGATAAGCTGTGTCTGCTCCCGGAAACCGTCAAATTGGAAATTCCAATAGGTGCGATCAGAGGTTGACAGATACCAGCCCGCCATCGATCAATATGTTTTGTCCGGTGATGTAACCGGCGTGTACACTGCAAAGAAACGCACACAGCGCGCCGAATTCATCCGGCATTCCATATCTTCCCGATGGAATTTGCGCTTTGCCGGCTTCCAGCATCTGATCGATGGACTGTCCTGATTTCTCGGATGATGGTCGCATGCTGGAGCGCAATCGGTCGGTGTCGAAGCGGCCGGGCAGAATAGAATTCACCGTCACGTTGAACGGAGCCACCTGCCGGGAGGCACCTGCAAAAAATCCTGTGAGACCAGACCGTGCGCCATTTGACAGATCCAAATTCTGAACAGGAGCCTTTACGGAAGATGATGTGATGTTGATGATGCGACCGAAACCGCGTTCAATCATGCCATCAAGTACCCGATTGAAAAGGTCGATGGGGGTGAGCATATTGTTGTTCACCGCCGAATGCCAGTCCTGCAATTTCCATTGTCGGAAATCTCCGACAGGCGGCCCACCGGCATTGTTGACAAGAATGTCGAGATCGGGCGTTCCCGAGATTACAAGATTTCGCCCGTCTTCGGTCGTGATGTCGCAGGCAATGGTGCTCACACTACCTCGGGCAACATCGCTGATTTCGCGCGCCGCTGCATCCAGACTTCCTTCATCGCGGCCGTTGAGCCAGACATTGACGCCTTCTTTGGCCAGCGCCTTCGCACAGCCCTTCCCCAAGCCTTTGCTTGAGGCACATATCAATGCGTTTTTGCCTTCGATACCTAAATCCATAGAAAAACTCCTCCGATCTGATGTCTGATTTGCGTGTGAAAGTCAATTGGTTCTAGCTGCGAACAATGTCCGCGGTGCGGTCTGGGTTGTCGGTGCCGCCGCGGTCGCTACCGTCATGGCCGCAGGCGTGCATGAACTCGCGGGTTCGATCCATTCGGCTCAGACCGTATTCATTCGCGGTGTGGCTGGTTCGCTGATCGTGTTCGCGCTTTCGATTCCACAATCGGGATTCAGGTTTCGCACAGCGCGTCTGAAACTGCATTTGCTTCGCGGATTTCTCGGTTTGATCGCCATCAATCTTGGATTCTATTCAATAATGATACTGCCACTGGCAACCGTGACCGCCTTGTTCTTTACCACGCCATTATTTGTCACGGCGTTCAGCGTTCCCCTGCTTGGTGAGAAAGTCGGGTTGCGAAGGGCATTTGCATCAGCTTTGGGATTTCTGGGTGCGATTGTTGTGATCGGATATCTGCCCGAACCGTTCAGCATTCGCTGGTTGGCACCGATTTTCGCGTCGACAGCTTTTGCACTGACCCTGATCCTGGGAAAAAAGCTATCGACGACGGAAAACGCCGGGACGATCGTATTGTATTTTACGATGTTTCTCGGAGTCGGCAGTCTTCCGCCAGCAGTATTGGTATGGGAAACACCGTCCGCGCACGAATGGGTTCTGCTGATCATGGTGGCAGCCACGTCGTCACTTAGAAATTATATGGATGTGCGAGGCTACGCGCTGGGTGAGGCTCACTTTGTCGCGCCTTTCATTTACACCAGGATGATATTCATGATCTTGGTCGGCTACTTCGTATTTTCGGAAGTGCCGACTTTGTCCGCTATGGGAGGCGCATGCATCATCATGCTGAGCACGCTGTATATCACCTACCGGGAACTTGCCCGCGGAAAATCTCCTGTCGCGAGTGTCTAACCGGGTTGGTCCGAGTCGACAGACGGATTGTCTGCGACATCCTCCAAAAACAGGGTGTTGATTTCAGTATCGTCAACCAGATGAACGGTGGATGTTGGAAAAGCGATCTGGGCACCGTGATTCTCAATGATCTGAATGATCTTCATCAGGATGTCCTCTTTCACGTCGTGATACTCGGCCCATACCACTGTCTTGGTAAAGCAATAGATAAAGAAGTCCAGCGAAGAGGGTGCGAACCGATCGAAGTTTACCATGATCGAATTTTTCTGATCGATTTCCGGATGATGGAGAATCATGTTCCTGGTGTCTTCGAGAATTCCAGCAAGACAATCCGCATCGTCATAGCGAATTCCGACATATTCATAGATTCTTCGGTTTTTTTGACGTGTCAGGTTTCGGACTGAAATGGAGGAGAACATTGAATTTGGAACATACAGTGTTCTGGAATCAAACCGTTCGATAGTTGTGTGACGCCAGCCGATTTCAATGACGGTTCCCTCTATATCCCGGTCAGGCGATGTAATGGTTTCACCGATCTGAAAAGGCCGGTCCATGAAAAGCATCAGTGCACCGAAATAGTTGGCGATCATTTCCCGAGCCGCGAACCCAATTGCGATGCCGCCGATACCGCCGAATGCCAGAATGCCGGCAATGCTCAAACCCAGAGTCTGCATCGCCACCAATATTCCCAGAATGACTGCGGTAATTCGCAGGATCTTGACGGTGATCTGAACTGTTGTTTTGTCTACAGAAGTCTGGGAGTCTTTTTTCGATTCAATATATTCAGACTCATAGACACCGATGAATCTGTATAGAAACCAGGTCAGTATCGCAATAACGGCGACATTCCGGATCGAGGGGAGGGCGTCCAGAATTGCGATTTCGTATTCGATTCGTACGATTTCGAAGGAATAGAGGATTCCGAGGGCCCAAATCAATAACGCCGCGGGTCTTCGGATTGATTTGGCGGTTACCTTGCCCCAGACGAGCTGTGTGGATGCCAGTCTCGACTCGACACGATTGATCACGATATGTCGAATTCGGCTGGCAACCAGAGTGATGACCAGGACAATCGCAATCTGTACCAACCACAGGTGCGATCCGCCTTGATTGATCATCTCAGTGAAGAATTCGTTCATATCCAATTGCGGCTGTGCGCCTCCGAGTTCGACTAGACGATTCGTACCAGCGCATCAAGCAGCGCATCGGGTCGTTCTGACATGATGGTATGCCCGGTTTTCGGCAACACGACGATTTCGGCATTGTCGATATTTTTCGCGAGTTCCAAGGCTGATCTTTTCGGTGTCAGCATGTCGTGTTCGCCGAGAATAAACATTGTCGGACAAGTGACGCATTGCGCCATCTCGATACCGGTCGCGTAGTTGTTACAGGCATTGAGGTCATTGTACAGCGTACCCGGTCTGGCGCGCTCGAACAGCCGCATCAGCCCTCCGATCATCCACATACCGGGTGTCTCATTTCCGCCGAAGTGAGCGGCGGGACTGTGTCCCCAGGCCGTCAGCATATCGATCGCATCATGATCGTTTTCGAATGCACAGTTCAACAGCTGATCGGTAACGGGCATCGGAACTGCGGTTCCGACCAGTACAAGTGCTCGGATACGGTCAGCATGTCGGGCTGCACAGTCCAGAGTGACCAGTGAACCCATACTATGTCCGATCAGTGCTGTACGCTCAATGCCGACTGCATCAAGCAAGGTACACAACCAGTCCGCGTAGTGCGGGATCTCAGGCAGGGGTTCGCCGCCTGACATGCCATGACCGGGCAGATCGGCAGCGAGCACATTCCAGCCATGTCTCGCGAAGTGTCGCGCCGGAAGCGTCCAAACGGTATGGTCCAAGGACGCACCGTGCACGAATAGAACGGTTTGTTTGCCGTGATCGATTTCGCGGCCGCCGGTAAACGCATAGGTTGGATGACCGTTGACGGTGAACTTCATGACAGGGTCGGGTGAACGGCGAGACTATCGGTTGCGCTGGGAGGATTTCAATGCCATATCAAGATCCGCCATCAGATCATCAGCATCTTCCAGTCCGACAGACAGTCGAACCAGCCCCTCCGAAATTCCGGCGGCTTCCAGAGCAGCGGCATCCATGCGGTGATGTGTTGTGGATGCCGGGTGAATGACCAGGGATTTCGCATCTCCGACATTGGCAAGGTGCGAAAACAGATTGAGTTTGTCGATCAATTTGTGACCGGCTGCACGTCCGCCCTTGATTCCGAATGCGAATACCGCACCTGCACCTTTAGGCAGCTGTTGCGCAGCCAGTTTGTGATCCGGGTGATCTGGAAGTTCCGGGTAACTGACCCAGTCCACCGCACTGTGACCGGACAGGAATTCCACCAGTTTTCGAGTATTGGATACGTGTCGTTCCATACGCAGGGGCAGTGTCTCCAGACCTTGAAGTATCTGAAATGCTGTCGTAGGACTCATGCATGCGCCGAAGTCTCTGGCACCTTCCTTCCGTGCTCGGGTGATATAGGCGGCGGGCCCGAATTCCTCGGAAAAAATAAGCCCGTGGAAACCCTCATAGGGTTCCGTCAATGTCGGAAACTTCCCGGAATCGTGCCAGTCGAACGTTCCACCGTCAACCAGCACACCGCCTATCACGACACCATGCCCGCTCAGGAATTTGGTGGCAGAGTGAAACACGATGTCGGCACCGTGATCAATTGGTCTGCAAAGATACGGTGTGGTGAAAGTCGAATCGATCAATAGAGGGATTTTATGGTCATGTGCGATCTGAGCGACTTTCTCAATATCGAGAATCTCGCAGTTCGGGTTACCGACCACTTCTCCGAAAATCAGTCGAGTGTTGGGTTGGATGGCCTTTTGTATTGCATCATGATCGCGAGGATGGACGAAGGTTGTGTTAATGCCAAATCTCGGCAGTGTGTACGAAAACAGGTTGTGCGACCCACCATAGATGGACTGGGACGAGACAATGTGATCGCCGGCACTGAGTATGGTGGTAACCGCCAGGTGCAGGGCTGCCTGCCCGCTGGCTGTTGCGATTGCACCGACTGCGCCTTCCAGTGCTGATACCCGCTCTTCAAATACCGCGTTGGTAGGATTGGATATTCGGGAATAGACATGTCCTGTACGTTCGATGTTGAAGACGGATGCCGCGTGATCGACATCCCGAAAGACGTACGAGGCGGTCTGGTAAATGGGAGTGGCGCGGGCGCGGGTTGCAGAATCAGGATGTTGCCCCGCGTGAAGTGACATAGTGTCAAATTTCATGAATCTGGATTTGGCCATGATCTGATCAGGATGCGGGATTCGCAGGTATATGGAATTAAAACAATCGAATATTCTAACCGATACCAACACTCACGGGTCAGGGTAATTGATTGAAAATCGGTCAGCCAGCCCTATATAGTCTGTTACAGGGACCTAAATTGGAATTCGGCGATTCGCCAATAAGTGAATCGGTAGTCAAAATTCGAAAAGTTCCTTAGATTCGTTTGACAATATAATTTCGTTTCGAGTAAATCGAAATTCACATTCTCGAACTCAATTTCCGCTGGCTCACCTTTGAGGAGAAAAAAATGAAGCGTTTTCACATCCATATCGGCGTTGACGATCTCGAACGAAGCATCAATTTCTACAGTGAATTGTTTGGTGCGAAACCGACTAAAGTGCACAGCGACTATGCAAAGTGGTTTCTTGAGGACCCACGGGTGAACTTTGCCATTTCGACGCGGGTACAGGAATCAGGTGTGGATCACCTTGGTATTCAGGTCGACGAAGAAGGTGAGTTGGATGATTTGCGCAAAAACCTGAAGCAGGCGAATGTGACGCTGTATGATGAGGGTGAGGTTGTCTGCTGTTACTCCCATTCGAAAAAGTCATGGTTGACTGATCCAGCCGGAATCGCCTGGGAGGCGTATCATTCCATGGGGGATGCGAATGTGTACTCACGCAAAATTGATACAGCTCGTGACGAATGCTGCGCTGACCAGACAGCCGGCGATGTGCGTGAGTCCGAGTCAACGTTGACCGCGGACTGCTGTTCCTGACCGAATGACACCGATCGATTTCAGTCTTTTAGATCAACAGAGAAGCTGGGAATTCAAACCCTCCTGAACAGTCGTTATCTCGTCATTTACCAGCGAATAGGTGAGAGAGCGATTCATTAATTGAACCGCTCCAGATATCTCCAACTCTAAACCCATTTGGAAATAGGTTATCGATATTTGTCCATATTGAACGATTCAAGCAATTGATGCTTGCTCGCGGATGGCGTCCGATACTGTCAGTTGATTCAAGTTTTTCACTTTGTCCAAGTTGTTCCTGGGCCGAATTTATGTGTCGGATATATTCATTGTCGTCAACTTGATGGGTTGTTCTTAGCCGAATTAATCGGTGATGTAAAAACTTGGGTTGTTTCAAGGAACAATGCTTACCCCCGTACCTAGTTTTGACGATTTGACGGGTGAAAGAATGTCATTGACGATTTGTGTAGGTACCGGCATTGTCAACCTGTCTGCGTTTAATATTGCGAAATTAATCTTTCGATCTTTCCAATCCTCTTTTCATTCAGTTTAATCAGCAATATGGTATGTAATTCAATTGTTCGATTGGGATTTGCTGACTATAGCAATGTCAGCAAATTTGTTATTTCGCACAAGTGTGTATTCGTAAAAATGTGAGATTTACGTTACGAGCTGCACATTTTAAAGTCTAGCTTAGACCATATACCAACCCCCGAATATAGGGACGGTGGCCTGTTCGGCACACCTTAAATTTCGGTAGAAATTAAGTGTCGCGCGAGTGGGTCACCCAACCTGCTTGTCCCCATGCAATTTACAAAAATTTCTGAATCTGCATTCCTTGATCAAAACTCCGCATTCATTGTCCAAGCATGGCAAGAGCTATTTCATCAGACGACTCCTTATTCGTACCGTCCCAGACTTTATGACACACATGGCTTGGTGGAGGAACTTTCATTCCTGGCTGATTTAACTTTACAGGACAAGCGTTGGTTGCGTCATATAGAGCTTGTCCAAAAGGAGCTTCGACAAGCAACTCGAACTGAATCATGTTAGCTCACGGAGAATTCTTGGTCTGCCGGTATCATTCAGAAATTTCCAGCGCTACTGAAACTGCTTAGATCAAGGATTTGGCAACTCTGTTCGCTAGCACTTTCCAGTACCAAGCAAAAGGCTAGTTTGGTTGGTATTTGGACTGCATTCGAATGTCTCGTTGGAAGCGATGGACAAGACCCGAATGTCAAACGTATCGAAATTTGGATTGCACCTATCGTGGCTTTACGTCGGGTTGAAAAAATTGCTCGCTATCTCGCAGTCTGCTGCCACCAATACTTTAAGGCAGTCTCTCGGCAACCAAGCAAATTTTTTGCGCGTTCTTCCATTGGCTATTTTTCACCGCGCGATATTCTTGATACGATCACCGGACCCAAAGAAAACGATCTTGTCTTGCAAATATTTCGCGATACATCAGACCATCCTTTATTGTGCTTTCGTATATTCCATGCGTGGCGAAATTTCTACGATCCGAAAATCGTAAAGAGTGATTTGCTGAATTTGCGACAAAATTTACAATGGCATCTTGAACGCATATATCGTGCTCGCAATCTAACTGTCCACCAAGGAAAAACCCCGCCATTGGTTTCGGAATTGGTTGATCATGCCCAACACTACTTTACAAGATGAATTACGCGGGTACTCGCTGACTTGAAGGAACATCCAACTTGGTCAGTACATACAGCGTTAGAACATCAGTTACAACGATTTGAATTCGTGATTGCGAGTCTTGGAACTAAACCACAAGATGTTCCGGCTCGAAATCTTTTTCCAACTGACGAAGAGTTTCATGAATGCTTCCCATGGAAGCCCAAGGGTTGACAAGTTGGTGCCACTATTGTCTGCACCGGTTGTCGATGCGAAAATACTACTACTCACAATTGACCTGTAGGCCAGACATCTCTGAGTAACAGTAATTCACGGCACGGTTGATACCTGAATTTCGAAAAGAGTCCCTTCAAAACTCGTTTTAGACCTGGTTCAACTGGAAATCTTGGCATTTCAGAGTAAAGTACTAGGCAGGGCTGTCAAAGCGAATCAAAGTCAAGAGCTGTTCATAGCAGTGACTGGTAAATTTTTTGGTATCCGTAACCAATTTCAGGGCCGCAAAAGAAGACCAATGTGCTTGAAGAGGCTTTGGTGGTATGAGAGTACGACTCATTGACCATCTAATTGAGAGATGTGATTATTCACGACCCACATAATCCGATAGGCCGTTATTCGTTGAATATAATTCGTATATCTTCCGGACTGGTGGCTATCTATTTCGTGTGTAGGACAACGCAAAAAATAGTCACGATCTCAGAGCAATAAGAATTCAGCTTAGGAAACCCGCAAATGTCGACTGATTCGACTCGACCCCGATTCAATTGGTTTCACCCAATCATCATTGTTACCTGTGGGTGCCTGGTGATATTTTTTGGATTCGGTACACGCGCCACCATGGGGGTATTCCTTGTACCGATTACCGAAGAGTATGAATGGGGACGAAGTATTTTTGCGTTCGCCGCGGCGCTTCAGAATATTTTCTGGGGGTTTTCACAGCCGCTGTTCGGTGCCATAGCGGACCGATTTGGTTCGGGGCGGGTGATATTGCTCGGTGGATGTTGCTACATTGTCGGTCTTTTACTGATGATGGTCGCCTCATCGCCGCTTGGATTCTATATTGCAAACGGTGTTCTGATCGGATTGGGGCTGTCGGGTACGAGTTTCGCTGTCATACTAGCAGTCATTGCAAGAGCCGTACCTGATAACAAGCGTTCAATGGCTCTGGGAATCGGGTCTGCCGCCGGCTCACTCGGACAATTCGTTCTTGTACCTGTGGCAAATTCGTTTGTTGTTCAGTTGGGATGGACAAGTACCATCCTTACATTGGCTTGCCTGATGGTACTTGTCATCCCGTTTGCGTATATGCTTTCCGGAAAGCAGGAAGTTGCGGGCCCCGAGCAGACGCTCAAAGCGGCATTATCTGAAGCTGCCGGGCATTCGGGTTACGTATATCTGACAGCCGGTTTCTTTGTATGTGGGTTTCAGGTGACATTTATTGGTGTCCACCTGCCGGCTTATCTGACTGATGTCGGATTATCCAGCAGTGTGGGTGCGTGGGCACTTTCACTGGTCGGCTTGTTCAATCTGATTGGCACGTTGCTAGCCGGGTATATGGGAAACAAATTTCTCAAGAAAAATATCCTGAGTGTCATCTATTTTGGTCGAGCGGTCGCGATAACAATATTTGTACTGGTTCCACCCTCGGTTGCAAGTGCATTGATTTTCGCTGGCTCGATGGGAATCCTCTGGCTAGCGACGATTCCGCTGACTTCGGGTATTGTGGGTCAAATTTTCGGTCCTCGATACCTGGGCACTTTGTTCGGTTTTGTGTTTCTGAGTCATCAACTTGGAAGCTTTCTCGGTGTATGGATGGGTGGTGTACTTTTTGACACCACACAGTCCTATGAAGTTGTCTGGTGGGTCTGTGCTGGCCTTGGTGTAATAGCTGCAGTGCTGCATCTTCCGATCAATGAAGATCCCATTAGGAGAGCTGTTCGAGCGGCACATGAATCGGCATGAGATAAAGCAAACTTTTTTATTGAGGTGAATAGTGAGTAAACGAAATATTCAAACTGTAGCAGTTTTGGGTGCAGGTACGATGGGTGCCGGGATCGCTGCCGCTTGCGCACAGGCGGGTTGTGAAACCGTGCTACTGGATGTGTCCGATGAACTCGCACAACGCGGCAAGGACAATATGTTGGCTGGTCGTGCACCAATGCTGGATGATCCAAAATCTGCCGACCTGATCACGGTTGGAAGTTTTGATGATTCTCTTGATCTGGTTTCCAATGCCGATTGGGTATGCGAAGCGATCGTAGAAGACCTTGAAGCCAAGCGCGGTATGTTCTCCCGATTGGAGAAAGTTCGAAAGCCAGGCTCAATCGTCACCACCAACACATCCGGCATTCCTCTACGATCGATCTGCGATGGCATGCCGGAACAATTCAGACGGGATGTTGCGGTCACTCACTTTTTCAATCCAGTCAAAGTGATGCGACTGCTGGAAGTCGTGCCGGGGGAAGAGACTGACTCCGAAGTCATCACCTCTTTGGCATCCTTCGCCAGGGAGAGACTGGGTAAGGGCGTTGTCTATGCGAAAGATACGGTGAACTTTATCGGCAACCGAATCGGTTGTTTCTGGATGCTGGCCGGTCTTCACAAAGGTGGCGATGCTCAGCGGCAGGGAATATCGGTTGAAAGAGTCGATGCCTTGATGAGTGCTGCGATGGGAATCCCTTCCACTGGACTTTATGGACTGATTGATCTTGTCGGTTTGGACGTGATGGGCTTGGTCGCGGCGAATCTCGACAATAACTTACCGGCAAGTGACGCCGGCCGGGCCTACCTGAAATTGCCGGCTGTCGAGCAGTCCATGCTGGACTCGGGGCAGCTCGGACGAAAGACCGGTGGCGGATTCTATCGAATGCTCAAGAATGAGGACGGCAGTCGCAGAAAACAGATGTTCGAGCCTTCTTCAAGCAGCTGGGTTGATGCGGTCGGTTCCAAATCCGAGCAGGATGTACGCACATTGGCTTTCGACTCTTCGGACGAAGGGGAATTCGTTTGGGGTCTGGTATCGGAAACCCTCTGTTATGCCGCGGATTTGGTGCCGGAGATTTCAGACGATATCGTGAACATAGATCGGGCGATGCGCTGGGGGTTCAATTGGAAGAAGGGTCCTTTTGAATTGCTGGATGAACTTGGTCCGAAAGATGTGGCGGACAGATTGCAGTCAGAAGGGCGAACTGTTCCGAAGATGCTTTCATTGCTTCAGTCCGGTGGCCGAAGTCGGTTCTATAGTGATTCGGGTGCGAACTATCTTGGGACGGACAGCGCAATGCACGATACGCCAGCAGAGTGATTGGTGGACTGTTCTGGGTTTAGTATTCAAGCGCACAAATTTGAAGCAATTGCCAGAGGGACTCAACCAAGGCAACTTTATTCTCTGAATAAAGTTTATTATCGGGAAATAATTGCGAAAAGATATCAGCTCTGTCGGACAATTCGGTCGCTGCCTGACATGTCTCGCCGCTGTTGCGAGACAGAATTGCGGGAGTTGTACCGTATATAAGGCGGTCAGCTGTTTCGCGGACGTGTGTTGTCGTGCCGCAGAGTTGCGGTTCACCCATCAAGTCAGAGAATAGATTCACCCTAAGGAATCTATTTTTAAGCAGATTAAGCCAACATCAGTCGGTTCTGCATTTCATGGCAAACATTATTTGATGGAAATGCATAATGAAGGAATTCATTCAATGATAGCAATAATTCGCGAAGCGAAATTTCTGAATAAACGAAATGAAGAGGCTTCAGTAAGATTGTCTGTTAGAATTTCCTAAAGCCTGAAATGAGTTTTTGGTAGGCAGATTTTCGTCTAATTTGGTTCCGAATTGAAATAAGTTGCCTATATCAGTTTGAATAGATCGAACTACGAAACAACACAAGCGAGTTTGCCGCTTAAGAGTTTCAGAAAAATCAATCCGCTGGGCGTCAATAGCGACTATAGTCCATCTCTTGAGCGCCTGGCAGCTCTTTACACCCTTGGTTCCATCAACGGATTCGGACCCGGCAAATTCAAACTGATACACCAAAATGGAATGTCGCCCGAATCAATTCTTGACGACCCGAGTCTTTTGCCGGTTAGCGGAAAGGTAGGAGAAAAACTTCGGGTTCAACTGAAATCTCTGTCAAAGGATACATTCCGGAAATGCGAAGAGCGTGCTTCCAAGCAGTTGGAAGATGCACGTAATAAATCCGCATTCATTCTTACATTTGAAAGCCAATTCTATCCAAAGTCTCTGTATTCGAGTAGTTATTCTCTACCAGTTCTGTATGTCCGTGGAAATCCAGAAATTCTGAACCATCAAGCTATCGCTGTCGTCGGGTCCAGAAAAATCAGGAAACCATATACTGAGCGAGTCCATGACTTCGTAGAAATAGCCTGTGGCTTGAATCAAGTTATTTCATCAGGATTTGCAATAGGTGCAGATTCTATCGGACATCGAACAGCTTTCCATAATCAAGGTGCCACAATTTGCGTCATGCCTTGCGGTCTGAATCGACTGTTTCCACCGGAAAATAAAGAACTGTGGGTATCTTTGCTAGATTACAAGAATGCGGCATTTGTAAGTGAGTTTGCATTTGGTGCCGGGGCGAATTCGTTGAATCTTCGGAAACGGAATAAATTGATCGTTGCTTTAACAAAGGGTGTTTTGATCGCTCAGTCGGCGAAAAACGGGGGTGCGATGAACGCCTATCGATTCGGCTTGGAGTTAAAGAAATCTATAGCGACGTTTGAAGACGACGATTCTAAAGACACTTCTGGCAATTTGGAAATTAAAAACAGCAATAATGCCCAGATTTTTTTTAGCGAATCATACTAACCAAGAAAGCCTCAAGCGATGGATTCAGTCGCTATAGTATTTGATTTGGACAGGACAAATTGGGATAGTCGATTATTGAGGACCGAATACGGCACTGACTACGAATCAAGAGTCGAAATATTTCGCTGTTTGCGTGATAGATTCCGTATGGAGGATAAAGAGATTGGCAGGAAAGACTGAAGTCGCCCCAACTAGTCGAGTTAACAGGGGCGACTTCGCGTACTCCTTCTACACATGGCAGATGAGCTGTGTACATTTATAACTCGACGAATGTTGTATTTCAAGTTTTACCGTCCGCTTTCAACTTTTCGTCATTTGTTTATTTGCGGCGCTGGTTCGGTTTGACTTTCAGTGTATTTGATTCATTTGATCGGTTTCAGCTGTCGGATCAACGAACCAACTGCATAGGCAGATGTCGCGTATCAAAACCGCGCCGAATTCAGATGTTGTGAAATTGAAGCAATGTTAATTGAAAATGGCTGGATCTTCTAGCCTGATCAAACCCAATAGCTGGTGCCGGTCATCACCCGTGACATAAGACGCATCACGCCTTTGGCGGGTTCTGACAATTGCAGGTCGCCGACTTGCTCCGCGGATTTAGCGTGTTCGAGTTCATCTTCGGACATCTGTTTGACAACGCTGTAACTTTTCCGGTCAGCAGCAGGTAATTTATGCAAATGCCTGTTGAGGTGGTCCACAACCTGGTATTCGGTTTCCGCCAAAAAGGCGGCACTTGCCCGATCACCCAGCATGCCGGCGAATGCACCGATCGCGTAGGAACCGGCATAGAAAAGCGGATTGAGACGACTGGTTTGACCGTCCAGTGATTTGATTCGATCTTCACACCACGCGAGATGGTCGTTTTCCTCTTCGGCCGCTTTTCGGAAAGTCTCGCGCAACTCCGGACTGCGCGCAGTCAGTGACTGTCCCTGGTACAGTGCCTGTGCGCACACTTCACCTGTATGATTCACCCGCATCAGACGTCTCGCCTCATCTTTCTCCCATGTTTCGAGGTCTCGATTGTCAGTTTCCGCCGCGGGTGACGGACGCGACGCTGTCGGAGGCGCAAACAGTGTGCGAAGCATGTTGTCTGCATGACCGATCAGATGATCGGATAGGGAATACCGTCTATTCATCGAAAACTTCTCAAAGTCCAGATTGGAATATGATAATGCAGGTTACGTCTATAATGCAGAGTCATAAGAATCTGCAAATCTGGACGCAAAATGGACTTACAGGCTTCCGAAAAGTCACGTAATCCGGAGCTGGCGAAAGCGCTTCGCGGAATAGTCGGTGCCGACGCTGTTATCACCGAAGAGGAAGCGTTGCGGCCATTCGAATGTGACGGCCTGACAGCCTATCGCGAACTGCCTCTCATGGTGGTACTCCCATCAAACATTGAAGAGGTACAGCAAGTCATGAAGAAATGCGCTCAGCATTCAGTGCCGGTAGTCACCCGAGGTGCCGGGACTGGACTTTCAGGCGGCGCATTGCCGCTTTCGGACGGTGTTCTGCTGAGTCTGACGCGCATGAATCAGATTTTGGAAATCAATGCATCTGCCCGCACCGCTCGGGTACAACCCGGTGTCCGCAACCTCGCGATTTCGGAAGCTGTCCGGCATTTGGGACTCTACTATGCGCCTGATCCATCTTCACAGATTGCCTGCTCCATCGGCGGTAATGTCGCGGAGAATTCAGGTGGTGTCCACTGTCTCAAGTATGGATTGACTGTACACAATATTCAGCAACTGAAGGTTGTCACGGTCGATGGAGAATTGATCGACATAGGTAGTGAAGCACTCGATGCCCCCGGATATGATCTGCTCGCCTTGATGACCGGTTCTGAGGGCATGCTGGGAATAGTAGTTGAGGTTCTGGTGAAATTGCTTCCTATTCCACCGGTTGCACAGGTAGTCATGGCTGCATTCGACGAGGTTGATAAAGCGGGTAACGCCGTGGCAGCAATCATCGGCGGCGGCATTCTGCCAGCTGGATTGGAAATGATGGACAGTTATGCGATTACTGCCGCTGAGGATTTTGTCCATGCCGGTTATCCGGTCGACGCGGCGGCCATCCTGCTCTGCGAGCTGGACGGTACACAAGAGGAGGTCGACACTCAGATCGCCAAAGTTGAAAAGATTATGGTGGAATATGGGGCAACCGATACGCAAGTGGCCACCGATGAGACGACGAGACAGCGATTCTGGTCGGGGCGCAAAGCGGCTTTTCCGGCGGTCGGTCGTATCTCGCCCGATTACTACTGTATTGACGGTACGATTCCCCGACGTGAACTGGGTACTGTTCTCACCGCAATCAGCAACCTGTCTGAGGAATTCGGATTGCGTGTCGCCAACGTGTTTCATGCGGGTGATGGCAATCTGCACCCTCTGATTCTCTATGATGCCAACAAGGAAGGTGAACTGGAGAAAACCGAGGAGTTGGGTAACCGAATTCTCGAGCTGTGTGTTGAGGTCGGTGGTACAGTAACGGGTGAACACGGTGTCGGTGTGGAGAAATTGCGACCGATGTGCATGCAGTTTGAGGATCCCGTCATCGAACAGTTCCATGCAGTCAAGGCAGCTTGGGATCCGGAAAATTTGCTGAATCCCGGAAAGGCGGTACCGACGCTGTCGCGATGTGCTGAGTTCGGTGCCATGCATGTCCATCAAGGAAATCTGCCATTTAGCAACCTGGAGCGATTCTGAATTGCCGGGCAGTGATGACATCAATCGTCTGGTTGAAAAAGTCCGCACTTCACATCGGAATTCTGAACCCCTGAGAATCTGCGGTTCCGGGAGTAAATTTTTTTTGGGACGTCCCATTGTCGGGTCTGTGTTGGATGTCAAGCGGCACACTGGGATCGTTTCCTACGAACCATCTGAACTGGTGCTGACCGCGAGAGCCGGAACACCGCTCCGGGAAATCACTGAGGCACTGACATCATCGGGCCAGATGCTCGGTTTCGAGCCACCTTGGTTTGGAGAGAATGCCACGCTGGGCGGGACGATTGCGTGCGGCTTGTCGGGACCACGCCGACCGTTTTCGGGTTCTGCTCGAGATTTTGTGCTGGGTATCAAGTGTATTACAGGCAAGGGTGAACTGATGTCCTTCGGCGGGCAGGTGATCAAGAATGTTGCCGGTTATGATGTCTCAAGACTGATGGTGGGTGCAATGGGAAGTCTTGGCGTATTGATTGAGGTGTCGATCAGGGTGCTGCCGCGTCACGAACAGGAAACAACACTGGTGCTTGAGCATGATGAGGGACGAGCACTGGATGAGATGATCCGTCTTTCCGGCCTGCCGATTCCAATATCCGGATTGAGTTATTCCGCGGGACTGATGCGCGTCCGGCTTTCAGGGACTGAAAATGGAATTGCTTCAGCAAAGGCTGAAATAGGTGGGCAGAACGACGAGAGAGGGCAGGAATATTGGTCCCAGCTGAAGGAGCAGAAACTCAGGTTCTTCAATCGGAACCAGATTCTTTGGCGTTTGTCGGTTCCGGTCACTGCGCCTGCAATGAACTTGGGCGAAGATTGCCTGATCGACTGGGGTGGCGCGCTGCGCTGGGTGTATACCGGCAAGACTGATGAGGAAATGTTCGAATTTGCAAGGCGGATGAGAGGCCATGCAACGGTGTTCCGCGCCGAATCATACTATCAGGGGGAAAGGTTCAGCCAGCTGTCAGGTGTGGTCGCCGAGCTTCATACCCGATTGAAGTCGTCATTCGACCCGGGCGGGATTCTGAATTCCGGCATCATGTATTCGAATGTTTGACACAACTGCCGCCACTTAATTCTTGACAAATTTGCAATGAAAACCGATCTGGCTGATTTCATACGCGACACCCCTCAGGGCCAAGCCGCTGACTCCATCTTGCGGAAGTGCGTACACTGTGGGTTCTGTGCCGCTACCTGTCCGACCTATCAATTGCTCGGCAATGAGCTTGACGGGCCGCGCGGGCGAATCTACCTGATCAAGCAGATGGTTGAGGGTGCGGTTCCGACTGCCCGTACCCAGTTGCATCTGGACCGATGCCTGACCTGCCGGTCGTGTGAGACGACATGCCCATCCGGAGTCAAATACAGCAAGCTGTTGGAAATTGGACGGGATATTGTTGAAGAACAGGTCGGGCGAAATATTTTCAATCGTATGATTCGAAAGGGCTTGCAGTTTGTTGTACCGAATTTTTTCCTGACGACCATCGCGTTGAGATTGGCTCGTTTGTTTTCATTTGCACTGCCAGAGAAGCTAAAGAGAAAGATTCCTCCCAAGGAGAAAGTCGAGTCTTGGCCCGAAGGGAGGCATTCCCGAAAGATGGTGATTCACCAGGGTTGCATCCAGCGAGTGGTGAAGCCGGGGATCAATGCGGCCGCCGCTCGCTATCTTGATCATCAGTCGATTACTGCTGTTCGGACTTCGGACAGTTGCTGCGGTGCTTTGGGATTGCATCTGGGCGATCGAGATTTTCTGATTCGGCATGCCCGCAAGAATATCGATGCATGGTGGCCGCAGATTGAAGCGGGGGCAGAGGCAATAGTCTCCACCGCAAGCGGTTGTGGTGTCACAATCAAGGAATACGGTGAACTGCTTGCTGATGACAGCGAATACGCGCGGAAAGCCGCCAAAATCTCATCGCTGACAGTCGATATTTCCGAGGTCGAGAGAAATTCACCACCGGCCAAGCTTGGCAGCAATGTCCAGAATATCGCCTTTCATTCTCCATGTACCCTGCAACACGGTCAGAAGGTTGTTCATTCCGTGGAGCAAATCCTCGCTGACCATGGTATGACACTCGAACCTGTAGAAAATTCCCATCTATGCTGCGGTTCTGCCGGCGTCTATTCGCTATTGCAACCGGAAATCGCCGATCAGTTGCTGGAAAATAAGATCGAGGCTTTGGAACGCGGAAAACCTCAGACGATCGTCACGGGAAACATAGGCTGTCTGCTGCACCTGAATTCGCGATCAAGTGTTCCGGTAAAGCACTGGGTTGAGATGGTCGCACCGGCAAACGATGCATGACGATGCGATATGACGCAATCAAATGGGCCGACGTGTCGGTTCGAGACTGGACTTCCGCAAAGGCATTTTACGCCGAAATGTTCGACTGGGTATTTGTCGATCAGTATTTCGAAGGACAGGTGGTTTACAGTCTCGCCTGTCTGGATGAATCTGCTGAACCATTTGAGAATACAAGCGTTGCCGGACTGGGACCGTCGATGCAGCCTGAAGCGGAAGACGAACTGAATAGTTGGCGGTCGTATATCAACGTTCGCGATATCGCGAGTACGCTTGAGAAAGTCAATTCCGCTCGGGGGCATGTGGTCATGCCGCCCATGGCCGTAATGGACGCGGGAGTAATGGCGGTCTGCACGGACTCGAACGGTGTTGACTTCAGTCTGTGGCAACCGGTTGATCATGCCGGTCCCGAAATTGCCAACATTCCCGGGACGATCTGCTGGTTTGAACTGACCTCATCTGACCCGCAAAAATCCCTGGAATTCTATGGCTCGGTTTTTGGCTGGACAGCTGATGAGCGACGAACTCCGACTGATGAATCCCACTGGATTTTTTCTGCGGACGAAAATGCGATCGCGAGCATGCACTGCAGATTGAATGAAACTTCAGGAAAAGAGCTTTGGTTGCCGTATTTTCGGGTTGCCAGTCTCCCCCACAGTGAACGAAACTGCAGGGAACTCGGCGGGTCTGTTTTGTTCGGCCCCCAATTGGAAGTTGGTATAGGAATTTATGCAGTGGTGACGGATAATGAGCGAAATATGTTTGGAATTTCGGAATTCACTGCGTAGCACCGTTGGTTTGCTTCGATAGCCACATGATCAAATTTACGACTTACAACATTCAATACGGTCGCGGAATGGACGACCGGATTGATCTTGAGCGCATCGCTGATACCGTCAGTGATGCGGATGTCATTGCGTTGCAGGAAGTGGAAAGATTTTTTCCGCGTTCAGGCGATATCGATCAGGTTGCGGAACTGATCGATCAGCTGAGTGGCTATCATTGGGTGTACGGCGCGGGAGTGGATATCAATGCAGATGATGTGATGAGCGATGGAACGGTTCGGCATCGCCGCCGCCAGTTTGGCAATATGCTGCTGTCCAAAAGTCCGATCATCACATCCAGAAATCATTTGCTACCAAAATATGCGTCAACCGGACCTCTCAGCATTCAGAGAAGTGCGTTGGAAGGCGTGATTTCATTCGGTACGCACAGGATTCGCGTATATTCCGTTCATCTTACACATATCAGCGCGCTGACTCGAATGCGCCAGTTGCAAGAACTTCTCAGAGTCGATCGAGATGCGGTACTGGAGGGTGGGCCGATCGCCGGCGACGCGTCCGTGACCGATTTCGATAAGGAGGTAAACCTTGCGGATATGCCGAGAGAATCGATCTTGATGGGTGATTTCAACTTCACGCCTGATTCCGACGAATACACAGCCGTTGTCGGTCCTGTATCAGATTACGGCGGGCGAATTGTCAATCCGGAACGACTGGTAGATGCCTGGACCCATTGCGGAAATAAAGAGATGGAAGGGGTGACCGCCGAACGACGGGGAGAGGATGTTCGTATGGATTACTGTTTTGTCAGCCATTCACTGAGTGACAGCATTCGGTCTTGTGCGATCGATTCAGACGCGATCGGTTCGGACCACAAGCCTTTTTCAGTAGTCATCAGTATCTGAGTAGACTCCACAGTGCTGAACCGTTTCCGGTTAGGTTTCACGCTGTTTCGCTGATTTGCTCGGTTTCCCCAAGTCCGGATTTCGTACCTCGCAGCCGATCCAGAATTCTTTCGGTCAAAGCAAGAACCGATGGGATGAAAAACAGCACCAGGACAGTCGAGAATGCGAGTCCGAAAACCAACGTTGCGGCCATGGGAATGAGGAATTGTGCCTGGGTTGATTTTTCGAACAGAAGCGGCATCAGTCCTACGATAGTGGTCAGGCTGGACAGAACGATCGGTCGCAGCCGCTGACATCCGGCGTCCAGCATGGCTTCCTCAAGACTTTTTCCACTTTCATACCGGTTCTGTTTGTAAAAGACGATCAAAACGATTGCATTGTTCACCACGATCCCGGAAAGGCCGATCATGCCCAGAATCGTCAGAATTGTGAAATCCAGTCCAAGAAAAAGATGTCCCCACAAAGCACCGACAATACCGAATGGAATCGTCAGCATGACTACGATAGGCCAGACATACGACCCAAAGACCAGTGCCAGAGTCAGGTAGATCAATGCCAGTGCCAGGATAAACCCATTCATCATCGCTTCCTCAGTTTGCTTCTGGTCTTCCTGTCGTGCGCCAATGTCCCATTTGACACCATGTTTGCCGATGATTTCGGGGCGAACCTCCTCTTCAAGATGAGCCAGGACATCGGCCAGATTGGCAATTCGGGAATCGACGCTTGCATTGACTTCGATGGTAAATTCGCCGTCCGAGTGCCTTAACGTATCAAATCCTCTGCTGTTTTCTATTTCAACGACATCGAGTAGTGGAATTGACTCTCCTGACGGCAGAATGATATGAATATTCTCAAATTCACTGAGGTGGCTTTTTTCGCTGTCCGGCAGCATAAGTTTGACATCAATCTCCTGATCCCGGGTGGTGAATGACTGGAGAGTCAATCCCTCGATCGATGCTCGTAACTGTCGACTGACTTCAGTGACTGACAGGCCAAGTGCCTCGCCCAGGGATGTCAGCGACAGTATCTGTTGCTGTCTGCCGTAACTCGTGTCGTCTTCAATGGCATATACCCCTGGTAATTCTCTGAGGTACTCGGTCAACTCGAGTGCGGCATTCTTTACGATGGTCTTTTCCGAACCGCTGAATCTGACTTCGATATCTCGTCCCGGCGGTCCACCGATGGGCGTGACCACCACCAGTTTTTCAAGTCCGGGGACATACTCGAGCTTACTTTCCCATCGGCGTATGAACTCTGTGGTTCGCACCTCTCTATCATCCGACTGAACCAGGTCCACCATAATATTGCCGTTGTTAGAGCCGCGGATGAGTGAGTCGCTGCTGATGTTGAAATTGGCACCGTGAAAAATCAATGACGAAACAATGAGGTTGCCTCCGAAATCCGCTTCCGTTTCAAGCAATGCATCGTACGCATACTCCATGTAGTCGTCTACGGTCTGTTCCGGAGTGCCGGCGGAAAAGCTCACGTTTGCGAAAAGCAGGTTCAGTTCCGGAGTCGGAAAGAAGTTGTAATTGAGACGTCCGGACGTGAAAAGACCAACTGTGAGGATCAGAAGTGAGATACCTGTCGCTATCACCGTAATCGGATGTCTGATCGAGAGTTGCAATGCTGTGCGATACCAGCGGTCTCGCACAACGCCAAGTATTCGATCAATGATGGATGGTTGGGCTTTCCCGATTTTCTTTTGCATTTTTTCGAACGATGCCCGCAGGTGCCCGGGAAGAATCAGGAAAGCTTCGACCAGCGATGTCAGGACGACACAGACGACAACCAGCGCGATGAACCCCAGCACGATCCCAATGACGCCGGTTGCCATAATTACCGGTAGAAACGCCAGCACCGTCGTAAGAGATGCTGCCAGAACGGGAATCAACAGACGACGAGCCGCGCCATAGGCCGCCTGGAGAGGATTGGGATCTTCCTCGAATTGACTCAGTGCCTCCTCACCGACAACAATGGCATCGTCGACAAGAATGCCGATGGTCATGATGAAACCGAACATTGTAATCATGTTCAGCGTTCCACCCAGGATCAGGAGCAAGGCGATCGCTCCGGCCAGCGCAACGGGAATACCCACCGCGACCCAGAACGCGAGTCTCGCGTTGAGAAACAGATACAGAACAACCAGTACCAATAGCAAGCCCATCAGTCCGTTGTTGATCAGTGTATCCAGCCGGTCACGAAGTGCAATGGACTGATCGGTGTATATGGAAAGTTCTATGCCGCTGGGCAGAATGGCTTCGGTTTCATTTTTCCATTCCTGCAGTATCTTGGCACCTTTCAGCGTGTCGCCCGTCCCCAATCGCTTGATACGCAGCTCGACTGCCGGTCGGTTTTTATACGAAGCCAGCAGTTGATCGGGTTTCGGTCGTTGCTCGATCGTCGCAATGTCGGAGAGTGTGATCAGACGTCCGTTTGAATCAGCCGCGACGGGAACCTGTTCAAACTCGATGTAATCGCGCCGTTGGTCTAAAACCCGGAGCTGTCGAGCGGCATCATCCCGACCTGAAATTCCAATAGATTCGTCCTGCGACTGCGACTGAATGATGCGCCCGATCTGATTGAGAGACAATCCCAGATCGCGCAGAGACTCACCTGGAATCTGAATTGCAATTTCCTCTTCCGGCAATCCAAGGATCTCAACCTTGTCGATTCCTCTTCTCAGTAGTTCATCCCGGAAATCGTTGGCAAGGATTCGCAGCTGTTCGCGGGAAGGCGCAGAGACGATCAATCTCGCAACGTCTTCATAGCGTCGTATGGTTACGACTTCCGGACGCTTGGCGTTTTGTGGCAGCTGCCCGATCAGCGGGTCGACTATATGCGATACTTCATCCTTTGCGGCAACCATGTCAGCATGCTGTTCAAATTCGAGCAAGACGACGGAGCTTCCCAAACTGGAGTAGGATGTCATTTGCTTGAGGTCATCGATGTTCTTGAGATCAAGTTCCATACGATCCGTAATCGACCGTTCGACATCTTCTGCCGCGGCACCCGGCCAATGGGTGGTGACGCCGATAAAGTTGAGTTGGAACTCCGGGAAGAACTGGACATTAAGCCTCGATATTGAGAATGCTCCTATCGCGAGGATAACAATCATAAGCACATTCACAGCAACCGGATGTGCCGCAATCAGTTCAAGAAAGCGTCTTTGCTGATTTGGTTGGTATGCCATCGGAGAACAGCTTGACGGGTATCACTCACCGTTGAAGGGTTTGACTCTCAGCCCATCAATCGCGTTGGTAAGTTGAGTTGTCACCAGCGTGTCACCATCCACCAGTCCATCGCTTGTCGCGACCACCAGGGAGTTTCCATCACGGAAGACCTGACCGTGGCGTCTGATTGTCACCGATTTCAATAGGCCCGCGTCGATCTTGTACACCTTGTCCAGGCCAAAAATTGCTCTGTAAGGAATTGTGAAAGCATTCTCCACAGGCGACATGGTCAGCACAAGATCAATTGATCGTGTGAGTTCCGGCTGAAGTGGATTTGAAACCAGACTGAAGTAAGCGTCGACTCCGCCACGACCCTGATCGACAATCGACCCCAGACGATCGAACGTTAGTTTCAGTAGATGGTCGTCCAATTCTGCCGTGGCCTGCGGATGGTAGCCGTCGGTCACGGATTTTCGAATCTCGCCAATATAGCGATTCGGGATCATCGACAGGACTTCCAGATTGTTGTGATCATACATGGACAGCAATTGACTGCCATTCTTGACCTGGTTTCCCACTCCGACGAAAACTTCAGTGACACGTCCGGTATATGGAGCGGAAATGACCGTGTCCTCGATATCGAGCCGGATCTTGTCGAGCGATGCCTGGATACGCTCAATGTCGGCATCGAGTACGGCCACACGACTGTCGAATTCTCGAATGGACGCCTCCCTGGCGGTTACCGCAAGGTGGGCCTGCTGCTCCGCACGCTCGAACGAATCAAAATCCGCTTGGGAGATCAGGTTTCGGCTCTTGAGCGTCCGAGCCCGCTCGAGAGATTCGATTGCCAGTTCCAGGAGTCTTTTCTCATGCGCCAGAATCTCATGATCAGTCGTAAGTCGCTGTGACTCTCTCGCAATTGACGCATGGGTCCTGTTGAGTTCCGCTTCGGTCTGACGCAGCTGGGTCTCCAGATTCCTTGAATCCAATCGAATCAGCACGTCTCCGGAATCGACCGACTGTCCGGATTTGGCATTGACCTGGATAATCTCACCGTCCACGATTGCGCTGAGTGTGGAGAAAGTTGGAGTTACCACACGCCCGTACAGCTTGACAGATGGACTGATGGTCTGTTTTTGAATCGATTGGGTATTGACCAACCATGCACGCTCCTCCTGAACTTCGGGCTCTTCCTGAATCTCGTCAACTTTAAGGAGGCCGAATCCCACTGCACCAGCAGCAAGAATTGCGACTGGAATCAGAAACTTAACGAATTTTTTCAGATATCGGAGCAAAATTGACGCCTGATCGAATCAAAATGTAGGGTATTGCAGTACTAATTCCGTGCACCATTATAAATTTACCCACAAAGCGTGATGTATGAAGATACAAAATAGTAATCAGGCTAAATACCTTGTCGACGCTGCGCGCTGTCTTCCCAATAAGAGAAATTGTATTCCCTTCGATGTCAGATATTACAATAGTTCTGGTGATTCGACTGGAATGACATGATATGGGGAGATCAATCCATGGAGACTAAAAAAACAATCGCTTTCTTTCCGGAAGGGGCATTCGGTCCGGCGTTGAATTCCGTCGGTATCGCCCAGGCGTGCAGGGATTTGGGACATCATTGCGTGTTTCTCACCGACCCTGGTTTTGCGGAGGTCTATGAGGGATACGGTTTCGAATACAGAATCGTAAATCTTTCCGAACCGATGTCCGCTGAAGAGATGGCCAAATACTGGTCGACATTCATTGACGGGCATATTCCGAATTTCAACCTCACTCCGCACGAGCAGATTGACAATTACGTCAAGGAATGCTGGGAGGCAATTGTCGATACCTCCAAGTGGGCGGAAAAGGATCTTCCCGGAGTTCTGGGTGACTTGAAGCCGGATTTGATCTGCATCGATAACGTTGTTCTGTTCCCTGCAGCGAAGCAGTTCGGTGTACCGTGGATTCGCATCATATCCTGCAGTGAGAATGAAATCACTGATCCTTGGATCCCACCACATCTGTCGGGTTGCGGCGAATCCGACCGAGACTGCTTTGAAGCCTACAACAGCCGTTTCAATGAGGTGATAAAACCCATTCACGACGACTTCAATAACTTTATCGAGTCATGCGGTGAATCTGCCTATCCACTTGGTGAGTTTTTCGAGGCTTCACCTTACATGAATCTGTTGCTCTATCCGGAGCCATTGCAGTATCAGAGGAAGAATGCTTTGGATCCGGCGAAGTTTCAGTATCTTGAAGGCTGTGTACGGTCAGAAGAGGATTACACTGTTCCCGACTTCGGAGACAAGAACGGATCTCCTTTGATCTATTTGAGTTTCGGGAGTCTGGGTTCGGGTGACACCGACCTGCTTAAACGTATGATCGAGGTTCTGGGGCGGCAGGATTTTCGGGTGCTCGTCAACATCGGCGACTATTCAGATGCGTACGGCGAGGTGCCTGACAATGTTCACATTGCCTCATGGTATCCGCAACCATCCGTTATCTCGCAGGCAGATGCGGTCATTCATCATGGAGGCAACAACAGTTTCAACGAATGTCTCTACTTTGGCAAACCAGCCCTGATCATGCCGTACGTGTGGGACGGACACGACAACGCCACCAGGGTCCAGGAAACCGGCCACGGCCTCAAGATGCACAGAGCCGCCTGGTCCGATACGGAATTTGTTTCCGCTTTGCAGATGCTGCTCACAGACGAGGCCATGCACGCTCGTCTGGCAAGTACCAGCGCGCGCATGCAGGCGGCTGACGGCAGACGCAAAGCCGCGGGACTAATCGATCAGTTACTTGGTTCGTGAATTCGCGGAAGGGAGCAGTCCATCACAACCGAACATAAACCTTGCCATCGGCAACAACCACCGAATACGTCTGCAGGTCAGTTTCAGCCGGCTCTTCAACGACAGCGCCGGTCCTGACTTCGAACTCAGCCAGATGAAGCGGACACACGATGCGGTCATCTTCGATATACCCATCCGAAAGGCAGGCATATTCATGGGTACAGATATTATTGATCGCAAAGATTTCTTCGTCCATCAATACGAGGGCAATTTCCTCACCCGCGATATCAACGGGGTAAGGTTCCCTGTCTTCCAGGTCAGAAATTTCTGCGGCATAGTGGCAGTTTTCAAGATTGGTGTCGTTCATGATTCCTTGTTCGCACGCGGCGATTCAATTTAGCGGTAATAACTTCGGGAAAAAGACAAATTCACGAGAATTATAGAAAACAGTCGGATTATATTGTTGGATTTGATTGGTTGAACATATCGAACCGCGCACGAATTGAATTGTCACCCTTTATAGGTTCAACGTGAGATGATATCGAGCATGACCGGATTCGCAAGGCGAATCGTCGAGACACAGTGGGGGATTGTTCAGTGGGAGGCACGCTCACTGAATCATCGCGGCTTGGACCTGTCGATTCGAATGCCGGAAAAATTGACTTCGCTGGAAGCGGATTGTCGAAGATTGATTGCAGCCAGGTTCAATCGCGGCAGAATAGAGATCACATTGAGATTCGATGACTCAGGTGCAGAGTCTGATCTGCAGGAAGTCGACACCAACGCTCTGAACAACCTGCTGAAGCACGTGGATTCGATTCAGGAACTGGCTCCGGACTCATCTTCAATCTCGGTCCGTGATCTTCTGAAATGGCCGGGTGTTCTCAAATCAACCGAAGTGGGAAACACGCAACTCGACGAAATCGTTCTGGACGCTTTCGACGATTTGTTGAAAGAATTGGAAGATGATCGATTGCGAGAGGGCGGTCAGATTCAAAAACTGCTTGTCGACAAGATCGGGGAACTGAAGAACTACGAGAATCAGATGGTTGAGATGGTCGCGGCCGCCAAGGAGGCGGAGCGCGAACGATTGATGAAGCGGTTGAATGAGCTCGAATCCGAGATCGATCCCGAACGGGTGGCTCAGGAAGTTGCCATTGCTGTAATGAAAGGTGATGTCAGTGAAGAGGTCGAGCGCTTTCGATTGCACGCGATTGAGTTGGAGCGCGTGCTGCTCGAGGAGAATGTTGCCGGCAAAAGATTGGGATTTTTGCTTCAGGAACTCGGCAGGGAAGCCAATACGATTTCTTCAAAATCTGCATATTATCCGCTCAGTACGATCATCATCGATATGAAAGTCGTGCTGGAGCAAATCCGTGAACAGATACAGAATATTGCGTAGTCCGGATGTCAGAAACTGAGTCCGCTCTTTTGGTGATCTCCGCCGCATCGGGTGCCGGAAAGTCCAGCCTTGCCCGTGCATTGGTTGAAGAGTCCGAACGAATTGTCCTGTCGGTGTCCCACACCACTCGCGAAATCAGTGAGAATGAGGTTGACGGACGTGAATATCACTTTGTGACCGAACAGGAATTCAAGCGCATGATTGAAGCAGGAGAGTTCCTGGAATACGCAAAGTTGTATGACAACTACTACGGTACATCTCGCGAAACGGTCATGCGGGAATTGGAATCAGGCAACAGTGTCATTTTGGAAATTGACTGGCAAGGTGCGCGGCAAGTGGAGAAAAAGTTTCCGTCGGTAATCAAGGTTTTTGTTCTGCCACCTTCGGTTGAAGCCTTGAAGGATCGTCTGATGGGCCGAGGACGTGATTCTGACACTACCGTCGAAAAGCGATTGGCGGCCGCGATGGACGACATGCAGCAATGTGTTGACTACGACCATCTGGTCCTCAACGATGATTTCGACGAGGCTCTATCCGATATCCGGAATCTATTGCCCGGGGGGTCCGGAATCGTGCGTCCGATCCCGGATAGTCTGAAGGAGAAATTCAATATTACCTTTGAAGGCACACAATACGGTGTTGGATGATGCGCTTGTCATGGAATGAGATTCGCGTTCGAGCGGCCAGTTTCGCTGAAAAGTGGAAAGACGCCAAGTATGAGAAGGGTGAAACACAGAGTTTCTACAACGAGTTTTTCAAAGTTTTCGATGTTGAACGAAGAACTGTCGCGCGCTACGAGCATCATGTCTCCAAGCTCAACAACCAGTCGGGATTTATAGACTTGTTTTGGCCCGGCATGCTGATTGTCGAGCAGAAGAGCGCAGGTCGAAATCTTGAGAAAGCGTACGAGCAGGCGGGAGAGTATTTTGATGCGCTGTCTGAGCGCGAACGTCCGCAATTTATTCTCGTCAGCGATTTTCAGACTTTCGATCTCTATGATTTGGATGAGCGGGAGCGTGTATCCTTCTCTCTTGCAGATTTACATCAACATGTCGAATCATTTGGCTTCATAGTTGGTGTACAGCGCCGAAAATTTCGAGATCAGCATCCAGCGAATATTACAGCTGCGGAATTGGTCGGAAGACTGCATGATCTGCTCCACGAAGCGGGTTACAGAGGACATGATTTGGAACGTTTCCTGGTTCGCATTGTGTTTTGCCTTTTTGCCGACGACACCGGAATCTTTGAGCCGCGGGATATCTTTCTTGAACTCGTGGAAACACGTACCAATGATGATGGTTCTGACTTGGGGTCTTGGCTGGCGCAACTATTTCAGGTTTTGAACACGACTGAGCACGAACGGCAGTTGACGCTTGATGAGGACCTTGCAAGATTTCCTTATGTCAATGGAAAGTTATTCGAAGAGCCACTGCGCATACCGGCATTCAATTCGTCCATGCGAAGAGCGTTGTTGGAAGCCTGTTATTTCGATTGGTCGGATATTTCCCCTGCCATTTTCGGTGCGCTATTTCAGTCTGTCATGGATCCGGCGGAACGTCGGGCCCAAGGTGCTCATTACACGACAGAGAAAAACATTCTAAAGGTTATTGAGCCACTGTTTCTGGATGATCTGCGAGCAGAATTTGAGCGTTTGAAGTCGCGTAAAAGTCGTCGAAAATTTGAACTTCGTCGTTTTCACAACAAACTTCGAACTTTGAGATTTTTCGACCCAGCTTGTGGCTGCGGCAATTTTTTGATTATTGCGTATAGGGAACTGCGACTGCTTGAAATTGACATTTTGAAAGAATTACATTCGAGACTACAAGGTCAGATACAGCTCGACATCGATGCGACATCATTGTCAAAAATCGATGTTGATCAATTCTATGGAATTGAAATCAGTGAATTTCCAGTGCGAATAGCGGAGACCGCTTTATGGATGATGGATCATATCATGAACAACAGACTGAGTCTGGAAATCGGTCAAACCTATACAAGAATTCCGCTGGAGACGTCTCCGAATATTGTGCACGGGGATGCGTTGGAAGAAGACTGGGAAACCGTTCTTTCTCCGAATGAATGCACTTATCTTTTTGGAAACCCGCCATTTGTCGGTGCAAAGTTGCAAACACCTGAGCAACGTACTCAGGTGCGCAGAATTGCAGCTCTGGGCAAGAGTGGTGGCACGCTTGATTATGTTGCCGCTTGGTTCATCAAGGCAGGAGAGTATGTGAAAGTTGGTCACGCCCGAATCGGTTTCGTTGCTACCAACTCAATTACACAAGGTGAGCAGGTTGCACAGCTATGGCCGGTGTTGTTCGATCGTCGCAGACTGGAAATTACGTTCGCGCACCGCACTTTCGCATGGGGTTCGGATGCGCGTGGCAAGGCACATGTGCATGTCATTATTCTCGGCCTTGTTCGACGGGATTCGACACGGCCGATTAAACGCCTGTTCAGCTATCCTGACATCAACGAGGAACCCGAGGAGACCGAGCATACCGTACTATCACCTTATTTGTTTGATGCCAGCAAACTTACTGAGTCACACTTGGTGGTGCAGGAAGAAAGTGCACCGATCAATGGTATGCAAAGATTGATTATCGGTTCCAAACCAATTGACGGAGGCAACTACATATTCGACGTAGAGCAACGGGCGAAATTGCTAGAAGATGAACCTGATGCTGAACGGTTTCTCCACCCCTATGTTGGTGCACGCGAGTTTCTACAAGGCGGTGAGCGTTGGATTCTTGCCCTCCATGACGTTTCACCCAACATCCTGAAACAGTTGCCGTTCGTTCGAGCCCGAGTATCTGCTGTTCGCTCATACCGCGATTCCAGCAAGAGCATCCAGACACGTAAACTCGCTGAAACACCGACGCTTTATCATGTAAACGTAATTCCCACCACTCCTTTTCTATTGATACCGAGGGTAAGTTCAGAGCGGCGAGAATATGCGCCGATTGGCTGGCTCAGTCCACCTGTCGTTCCAAGCGATGCGGCTCTTGTGCTCCCAAATTCTACATTGGTAGACTTCGCACTGCTTACTTCAGCAATGCATATGGCATGGCTTCGCTATGTTGGTGGGCGATTGAAGAGTGATTATCGTTATTCCATAGGTCTCGTCTACAACACGTTCCCGTTGCCCCCAAAGGATGCTGATCGATCTAAACTTGAACCATATGCTCAGGCAATTCTCGATGCGAGAAATTGTCACCCAGAATCAACTCTAGCTGACCTGTATGACCCTGATCTGATGCCTCCAGACTTGCGAAGGGCACATCAAGCACTGGACAAGGCGGTCGATCAGCTTTATCGTCGTTCAGGATTCTCCTCGGAACGCGAACGAATTGAACACTTGTTCCTGCTATACGAACAAATGCGAATGCCTTTGAATTTATCAACGGACCAAAATTCGAAACGAAAACAGCGAAGAGCTCGTCCTGTAATCAAAAAGGCACCGTAACTCGCTTCTGATAAGGGTTGGCGAAAAAGTAACTTATTATTTTGATTATGATTGGACATGATCAGCGATATTGTCCAGATCCGGTCTGATCGTGCAAGTCCATTCCGGCATAGCATCGTCGCGTTAGTCAAACTACTTTAAATTCCACTTGGGGCTGGCGAAAGACAAATTGTCAGTTCCAGTGTACATTGGAGTTGCTGCCACTCTGCCTGACTGTGGTTTGCTCACCTGATCAGAGGACGAGTAAAAAGTGCCGCAGAATTGCAATCTGCAGAAAGATGGATTCAAAAATGACGGGTAACTACCGAGCGGCCGGAAGATAATCGGATTGTTCCAGTTCAAATGATGTTGTGCTCCGAGTATTTCGAGTTGCTGAGCACCCTCTCATAACCCAGATTGGTCAGATCAATCGAAACATACCGACCGTAGATCATCAGTTCTGAAATTGCCCGTCCGACGGCGGGTGCCTGTTGCACGCCATGACCGCTGAATCCGGTGGCGATGAAATAGTTCGAAATTTCAGGATGCCTGCCGACGATTCCGTTCTGGTCCAGTGTGTTGTAGTCGTAATGGCCGGCCCATGCCCGGTTGAGACGGATCGCCTCGAACCGGGGAATTCGATGAGCCAGCAAGGGCCAAAGGATATCGTCGAAAATTTCGTAGTCCACTTCCAGAGAATGATCATCAGGGTCTGGATCGTTTTTCGACGGAGTCCATCCACAAAGATAGCCGTCACCTTCCGGTCGCACGTAGAATCCTGCCGGGTCTACCAAAAGAGGGAGATCATCAATTGCTTCAGCGGACCTGAATGAAAAGACGCATCTTTTTCTGGGAGAAACCGGCAGGGGTATTCCTGACAGCGCAGCGAACTTACCGGATAATGCACCGGCTGCATTGACCATCGAACCGCAATTGACATTGGTGCCGGATGCCAGTTGAACTTCCGTTACAAGACTGTTCCGTTGTCGCACCGCTATCGCTTCGTCTTCGACGTAGCGTACTCCCAGTGAGAGAGATTTGTTCTTCAGCGCGATCAGCATACTGTAGGGGTCAAACCAACCTTCATTTTGAGATCCCTGACAACCGGCGGCGATGCCATCGGTATTCAGCCACGGATATTTTCGCGAAAGTGCCTCTCCACTCAATAATTCCACAGGCGCGCGACATTCGAGCTGAATTTGGTGTGCGGAATTCAGCTGTTCGAGCCCTTCATCAGTGGCCAGAATGAGGTATGACGATTCAATCAGGTTGATATCCGGAGTTGTGTCATGTACCTGCAGCTCGGCCCCGGCATTTCGCAGAAATCCAAAACTGTACTGCGAAATCCTTATGTTTTCCGGCGTAGAGAATTGCTGACGGATCGAGCCCAGTGAGCGCGCGGTCGATCCATCGCTGTAGGTCGAGTCTTTCTCAATGACCGCAACGGACCCGTCGAAATCTGGGTTCGAGGAGAGGAAGTATGCGATCGCACTGCCAATAATCCCTCCGCCGACAATCACGATGTCGTAACTAAGAGAGTGTTCGGAGTTGTTCATTTCGATGTCAATCCAGGTAGTTTTTTCAGGTATGAAAACATTAACCGATTCTTAACTGGCTCAATTTTCCGGAAGATTATCGTATTTACCCGAATGCTTGACTATTAATGGATAGGAGTCCTTTATGAAATCAAAAATTATACGTTCGCCGGTTTCCTGGTGGATTGTTGCGGCAGTTGTCTTGTCAATTTCGGCACTCTTGCTTACGCGACCGATACCCTCCGTGCTCGCGACTGACAACTCCCCGGTTAATTCAAACCTGAGTGCCAATATCACTCACACGGGATTCGCAGATTTGGTTGAGGCGGTAGCGCCGACTGTGGTGTCTGTGCACGTCCAGAAAACCAATCTGATGAAAGGCTCGAACACGATGGAAGAGTTGTTTTCCTATATACCGGAAGGCTTGCGAAACTCGCCTTATTGGAATTACTGGGGAGAACTCAGTCCTGATCAATTGAACCCGTTCCAAAATCGCAAGCCTCGAAAAGACAATAGAAGGTTTGGACAGGAAGTTGGCGGCTCCGGAGTGATTATAGATACTCAAGGGTACGTGGTCACAAATCATCATGTCATTGAGGACGCAGATAAAATTCTCGTCACGACAATGGATGGAACCTCATATCCGGCGAAGCTGATTGGTGAGGACCCGGTAGCGGACATCGCTGTTCTGAAAATCGAAAGCGAAGATTCGTTTCCCCATGTTGAGTTCGGAGACTCCCAGAAAGTCAGAGTAGGTGACTGGGTTGTTGCGATCGGTAACCCATTCGGATTATCCGGTACTGTGACTCTGGGTGTGCTTTCGGCGAAATCGAGATCGATGCCCAATTCAGCGCCACAGGTGCCACTGTTTCAGGTTGACGCAGCGATCAACGAGGGAAATTCCGGCGGACCACTGTTCAACACACAAGGCCAGGTGATTGGTCTGAACACCTTGATTCTGTCACCGACTGGAACCAGTGTGGGTCTCAATTTCGCCGTACCTTCCGAAGTATTGAAACATGTATCTTATGAGTTGATTGAGAATGGCAGGGTTTCGCGGGGTCAGCTCGGAATATTGATTCAGAATATCACACCCGACATAGCGAGTGTTCTGAGCCTGGATGAAAATTCTCAAGGACAGTGGGGTGCGCTGGTCGCGGATGTCTATCCGGACAGTCCAGCGAAGCGTGCGGGATTCCTGTCCGGCGATATCGTTGTTGAATATGACCAACAGCCGGTTGACAGGGTCGCGTCCTTGCAATCGATGGTGAGACAGACTACGCCCGGAAACGAAGTGACAGTTGTCGTTATTCGAGACGGTGAAAAAGTGTCGCTGGATGTAAAGGTAGGCGACATGGCAGGCAATGACGAAATAGTGGTTGCTCAAGACGACCAGGGTCAGCCGTCAATAGGAATAAAGATCGCCGAACTGAATCAGGAACTACGGTCGCAGCTGAATATCGGCGACGATGTCGATGGCATTGTGGTTGTAGAGGTACTACCCGGAAGTTCAGCGGAAATGGCCGGTCTGCGTCCGGGTGATGTCATTCACTCGCTGGACCGACAGTCCGTCGAGTCGGTCAATCAGTTTCTAGGCAATTTCGAAAAGATTGCGGAATCCGGATCAGACAAGGTCTTGTTGCACATCGAGCGCAACGGTGCCAAAAGTTTTACTGTAGTGGACCTGTCCTAATGATTTTTACCTCCTAACTTCTTCTTTGTTACTCCTCATTTGGCCCGTCGCGGATGAATGCAAGTCAGCGGCGGGCTCTTTTCTTGCTATGAGGGAAAAATTCTAATAGACTAAATCACATGTTGTTCGATAACTCCGGGAGACAGCATCAATGGATAGGAAACGGAAGCGAAAAATTCTTTTGGTCGAAGACTTGGAAGTCATTCGAAACGATTTTACCGAAGTCTTGATGGATGCTGGATATCAAGTTGACACTGCCCTGGATGGTCAGGATGCCATAGAAAAAATCGAAAAGTTTGCGTATGACCTGGTCATCCTGGATAGAAAGCTCAATGAGAGTAACCCATATGGAAGATATAACAATGGTGTCGAATTCGCTGCATATCTTCGTGAGCGGGGTCACATCATGCCAATTGTTGCAGTGAGTGCCTATATTCCGGCTGAAGATGATGTTGTCAGCATGAAAAAAGCCGGTATAAACGGATTTCTCAGAAAAAAGGATCTGAATCCGACAAACATCCGCGAGAAATTGCCTAAGAAGATCGAATCCACGATTTCCAGATGGGAAACTGATAAAGAATGCTCCGACAGGCCGAAGATATCCGTGGGGGATTTCACGCTTGATCTGGAAACATGGATTTTGAACGTACGCGGTGTCGATATCAAATGCACAAAAATGCAGCGGGATATTCTTGAGGTATTGATGAGGAAGCCGCGAAGTATCGTGACCCGCGAGGAGATTCACGACGCGGTGTGGAAATCGGTCGTCAGAAAGGACAAATACGAAAAAACCATCGCAACTCACATCTCCAATCTGAATTCGAAATATCGCGAGGAAACTTTGAATCAGGAAAAATTTGTTGAAATGGTCGGAGAGGGTTATGTTCTTCGGCGCCAGGCACTGGGACTGACCGAATAACGGGTTGCATTCTGACTGATTTTCTGCTGGCTGTATACCTTTATTTCCCGGTGAGACAGAGGACTATGCGTGATCGCAATTAAAGAAAGACTATTTTTCCGCTTCAGGAATTCGAGTTTCATTCTCGCGGTCGTGTTCGCGACACTGATTGGCGTAGCCTTTGTTGTGACTTGGTCGGTCATGGGATATTTCACTGTTCAGTATCAATATGATCTTCTGGACAATGAGATGAGAGAAATCGTGAGTTCCAATTTTTCGAATGAGCGAGAACCACCTTCGAAATCGAAGTTGGTGAGGATCGTTGAGGAGCGCAGCAAAACTCAGATTCCGACCGGTCCGTATGTCTATTTGCTTTGGGATGCTGAAAGATTCAATTCCAACTGGCTGGCTGGAAACCTCTTGTCAATACCGGAGTTCGACTATGACCAGCAAGGCCGCGGTCGTTTCAAGGTGTCTTATGAAGGAGAATTGCATGAGTACTATGGCAGGGCGATAAGGATTTACGATACTTACGTTCTTCTTGTCGGACGGAAGTTCACGACGAACGCTTTTCTGGATAAGCCGATTTACTGGACTCTGTTCGCGCTGTTCATGATCACATTGAGTATTTGGGGGTCTCGGATTTTCTCGAAATACTTGGCTCGACGCATGCAGGAATTCAATACCACCATCAGCGATGTGATGGAAGGAACTGATTTGGGTGAGCGAATCCCATTGGAGCAGCGAGAGGATCAAATTGAAAAGACCGCGAAATTGTTCAACAAGATGTTGGACAGGATTCAAACCAATACCCAGCACAGCAAACTTGCCACGCAAGAAATCGCTCATCGGATCATGAGTGATGTCTGGAGTGTCGAGAGTCACATCCATCAATCAAAAAGGGCGATTGAAGAGTCCAAAGACAGGCAGCAAGTCGCTGACACTATCGACGCTGCCGCTGATGCCGTTGCAGATCTGAGGACAGGTATTGACGGATTGTACGAACTGCTTTGCATCAAAAATGAGCCTGTGGTAAAAGTGGAAATCACTTTGCGCGATCTGATCGAAAAATGCCAGATGAATGATGGGGAATCTGAGTTTCGGGAACTGATCGCACAAAAAGGGATTACTGTTGAAATTGACGAGAAAGCGTTTGACTCAAGAATTATCCTCGCGTCGGAAGTGCACCTGAAAACCGCGCTCAACAATTTGCTGATCAATGCCGCAAAATATACACCTGAAAAGGGCAGGATCAACATCTACACTGAAGCTAGTGAGACCGGAATCACTGTCGTGGTTTCGAACACCGGAAAAGGAATCAAACCAGAGGACCGCGAGCGGGTTAGCAAGGCGTTCATCCGGCTGGACCAAGATCAGCCGGGAGCTGGAATGGGGTTGCATATCGTTTCAGACATCGCCAATGCACATCGGGTGGACCTGGTTTTCGAGGATGAATCGCCTGGCGAAATCGAACCGGGATTGAGAGTGAAATTGGGACCGTTCCAACTACCGGAACATCAGTAACAAGCTCTTCCCACGACTTCCATGAAGCTTGATTCGTAGCTCTGGACTCCGAACGAACCAAATGATTCGACCTCTGCAACGTGAAATTCATCAATCCGCTGTAGAGCGAATTGAAATTTGGAATTCAAAGGTAGCAACAGAATTTGATTGTCCCATCGCCACGAAATTCTGGAATGCCTGCGTAAGCGAGCTCACTTCCGTCAAACCTGGGAATGTCCATTGTTTTGCCGCTGGTCACGGGATGGATGTCGAACATTTTCTCATGAGTGCTTACGCGGTGGCAGGCGTTCTGATCAATTCGGAACTCACACTTGCCCAGAAAATCTACCAGTCGGTTCAGGCAACACAGCAGGCCGTGGCAATGAACACAAACCTGGGAATCATTTTGCTGTGTGCGCCGATTGGGCAAGCGTGTATCGCACTACCAGTCAAATCACTTGAACAGTCTGTACAAGATGAGATTGAAGCTCTGGATATTGAAGATGCGAGATTGATTATTGATGCGATCCGGTTGGCAGCTCCTTCCGGGCTTGGAAAGTCCGAACGCTATGATGTATTTGAACCTGTCAATTCGCCAATACGGGAAATCATGGCGTACGCACAGGACAGGGATATGATTGCCAGGCAGTACGCATCAGGTTATACGGATATACTTCAATTTGGTTTTCAAACAATCGACAAATTGCAAAAAATCGAAATCGGTGAATCTGATCTTGTTACCGGTTTATTTCTTTCTTTTCTCAGCGCGTACCCGGATTCCCATATCTCCAGGCAGCATGGCGCTGCAGTTGCCAAAGAGATTCAGAGCGAAGCTGATGAACTATTTTGCAGGTTTCTGGACCAAAGAGCAGCCAGCGCGATTTTTAATCAGTTGTTACATATTGATACGGAATGGAAACAGCGGGATATCAATCCGGGAACCAGTGCGGATTTGACCGTTGCAACTCTTTTTGCACACGGCATTGTAAATGGAGTAAATTAGAGAATGTAATTTATACAAATGAATAAAGACTTCCAAGTGGGAGTTTTTGATAATTTTCAATCGAAAAGGAGGTGACGAGATGGCGATTGATAACGTGAGAGTAGGGGAATCTTTGGTAGGTGACGGCAACGAAGTTGCCCATATCGACTTGTTACTTGGTCCTCGCGGTTCTGCCGTTGAAACGGCATTTTGCAACACGCTGTGTAATAACAAGGACGGATTCACCAGTTTGCTGGCAGTCGCATCACCCAACGTTCCGGCGAAGCCGAACACTGTAATGTTCAATAAGGTCACCATGAAGGGTGCGAAACAGGCGGTGCAGATGTTCGGACCGGCACAACGAGGTGTTGCTATGGCTGTAATCGACAGCGTGGAAGATGGTACCATCCCGGCTGATGAGGCTGATGATTTGTTTATCTGTGTCGGTGTATTCATCCACTGGGATGCCGAAGATGATGCAAAAATTCAGGACTACAATTACGAAGCGACACGGGAAGCCATCAGACGGGCTGTCACCGGTAAGCCGGATGCACAGGAAGTGATCGCCCAGAAAGGCGCGGCACATCCTTTCGCAGCTCACGACTGACACCAAACCCAAACGTTGCAGAGTGCCAGCTGTGACTGACATGGCTGGCACTTTGACGCGACTGCTAGCGACCGGCTACCAAACCTTCCCGTCGGGGGTCCGAGCCGCCGATCAGTGTGCCAGCCGACGTAATCTGGATGATGTTCAGCCCGGAGGTCATTTTCTTGATTGTCACCTCGTGACCCAATGCTTCAAGCCCTTCTCGAATAGTTGCCGGTGTACCCGGTTCGACGGTAACGCTGCCGCTGTTGCGATGTGAGACGTGTGGCAAAGCGGATGCGCTGGCCGGGTCAAGGTTATAGGTTAGCATCGCAATCAGGCTTTGCGCCACATATTCCGGAATGCGGCTTCCACCGGGCGAACCAACGATTACGATCGGATTATCGTCGGAGTAGACAATGGTCGGAGACATTGACGAGCGCGGGCGTTTTTCCGGTGCCGGAGCGTTGGCGATCAGCAAGCCATCGGTACTCCAGGGGCGGAAAGAGAAGTCGGTCAGTTGATTATTGAGCAAAAAGCCGCCTGCCATGCGACCGGACCCGAACGCTGATTCTATCGAGGCAGTCAGACTGACCGCAAGTCCCTCGCGGTCGATAACTGAAACATGAGTTGTACCCGGCAAATCCACCTGTAAATCCGGTGCCCAACGAGTAGCGGTTCGCCGCGGAGGTTTACCTGCAACTGCTTTATCGTTCTGTGCCTTGGACTGGTCGATTAGCTGGGCACGAGAATTGATGTACTCAGGATCAAGCAAACCTTCAACCGGCACCTCAATAAAATCACCATCCGCCAGATGGTAGGCTCGGTCAGCGTAGGCAAGCCGCGAGACACCAGCAAATAGGTGCCAGAGCATCGGGTTGCCAACTCCAAGCTTGTCCAGTTCAAATCGTTCAAGCAGCATTAATATCTGTCCGACAGTAGTTGCGCCGGATGAAGGCGGACCCATACCACAGACGCGATATTTCCTGAAAGGATGGCAGACTGCCGGGCGTTCAATGACTTCGTAATTTTTAAGATCTTCCAGGCTGAGAGTACCGGGACGCGGGTTTCGGTCGACAGCGGCAACAATGTCATGTGCAAGTGTGCCCGTATAGAAAAAATCCGCACCGATTTCAGCAATGCTTTCCAATGTTTGGGCGAGTTTTGGCTGTTTCAAAGTGCTTCCTGCTGATAATGGCTTTCCGTCAGGAAGAAAAACATCTGCGGCATCCGAATCCGCCAGGCGTTTGGAATATACGTCAAGCAAATACGCCAGGCGCGGGCTGACTTCAAATCCGTCACGTGCCAAAGCAATTGCTGGTTGAAACAATTCCTTCCAAGGTAAGTTTCCGTGGATCTCGTGGAGTGTTTCCATCAAGCGCAACAATCCGGGAACACCGATCGAGCGGCCGGAAGACACCGCGTCAAGAAATGGAAGTGGTCTGCCGTTTTCTATGAAGAGTCCAGGCGCAGTAGCGGCCGGTGCTTTCTCCCGGGCGTCCCAGCTTGTCAGTCCGGAAGAACTATGGACTAGTGCGAACGCACCGCCGCCAATTCCGCTGGACTGTGGTTCAACCACATTCAAGACCAGCAAAGCCGCAATCGTCGCGTCGACTGCGGATCCTCCAGCTGACATGATTTGATTTCCAGCGATGGCCGCGTGTCGGTTCGCAGCAACAATCATGTGTTCCTGTGTTTCGACGGAGGGATTTGCTTTGATCCTTCCCGCAGCTTCGGGGTCGGTTTGCGTCTGTCCTGAAGCTAAACTTGCGAACAGTGTGAACGCAAGAAAGACAGTCAACCGCATGAGTCGGGTTCTATCAGTTTACTGCTGGCTTGAGCGGAGAGTGAACTCCAACGTTCCGGTGAGTAGTTTTCGTACGTCACTGGAGTTTGACAGTGCTTGCATATCAGATTGCGACGAGCGTGCCGACCGGTAAGCCAGCCACAGTTCCGACACTTCATGATTAATTTCGGTGGTGTGAAGTTTGAATCATGAGTCCGTTTTCCGCTGCAACCGATCTCTTTGGCCTTTGAGTACCAGATGTGGTCGTGTCCGTGCTCGGGACCCACGAGCGCATGGGCAATCTCGTGTAGGATTGTGTCCCTGATGTCGTCTTCGCTTGCGTTCAGACAGAACTCCTCTGACATGGTGATCGTCTTCTCAGTGTACGAACATCGGCCGAGACGACGGTTGGCGTAATCGAAATTGAAGCGCCAGTCATCCAGATTATGGTGTCGGATCAGTTCGTCAGCCTGACTCGCTATCGCATCCAGACGCTTTCGGTTTTCATGGCCGACCCGACTGGAACCCATCGGTTCAAGTTGCGCATACGGTACGTTCCACTGTTGGTTGTCGACCAGAACTCTGGCGTATTTCGGATTCGTACGAACAATCGTGCCGGAGAGTTTTATTCCACTGGGATCGGTAAATCGGACTTTGTCGCCGTTTAGAAATTGCGATTTATTCAGTTGGTTCTCAGTATATACACGCTTGGGTTTTATTCCCTTTCGAAGTTTCAGCGCATAAACGTGCAGGCGGTGTTCCGAACCATCTTCGGTGATGATTTCCGCCACACTCCCTCTTATCGACGCGATGAATCCTTCTTTCAGTTGATTGTCCGCACCAAAATATGAAACGGGATCGCTAACTTTGAAATTATGACGGGCCATTCGGGTATGGAAGTGCTAGAATTTATGTAACTGGTTGAATCTGAATGTAGAAAACGAAAAAATAACAAATTTCGATGGATGGATTTGGAACTGCCAGAAAATTATATATTTACAAACTTTCCGGCGTTTCTGATGATTGGTAAATAATATCACTGACAGTTTCATTTTGGGTACAACAAATCATTGAGTTGTGAATTTACAATTGCATTATTCTTTTGAACATCCAATTCCCAATCAAATTCAAAGGCCAATTGATGAATAAACAGAATCGATCCGAAGAGTTCAGAACCATCGCCCAAGAGCTTGCCGGAAAGTTCGCTCCCAGAGCCGCAAAGTGGGATCAAACGCAGACCTATTGCTGGGAGAATATCGATGACATGGTCGATTCGGGATTGATGGGCATGACAATACCGACTGAGTATGGTGGTCGATCGGCTTCATTTTACGACACCGTCATTGTTGTTGAAGAAATTGCCAAAGCCTGCACGCTCAGCGCACGAATCGTAGTTGAGTCCAATATGGGAGGAATCAGTGCGATCATGACTTACGGCGATGACTTTCAGAAGAGTTACTGTGCGCCGATTGTACTGGCCGGCGACAAACCGGCAATCTGCATCACTGAACCGGAAGCCGGCAGTGCGGCGAATGAAATGCAAACCACCGCGAGAAAAGTAGATGACGAATACGTAATCAACGGAGTCAAACACTGGATAACGGGCGGTGGTGTTTCAAAACTGCATCTGATTTTCGCGCGTGTGGTCGACGAAGACGGATCACATTTGGGAATCGGTGCATTCATTGTTCACTATGATCCCGGGAAAGGCATCAAACCGGAGGGGTTTACCGTAGTAAAAAGAGAAAATACACTTGGACTGCGGGGCATGCCTGAGGCAGAGTTGCGATTCGATGACCTCAGAGTTGACGCTGGATTTATGCTTCAGACCCCTTCGGGGCTACACCGGGGATTTGCCGAACTGATGAGTGCATACAACAGTCAGAGGGTGGGTGCTGGTACCATTGCGATGGGAGTTGCAGCTGGTGCGCTGGACCACGCGAAACGCTATTTGAAGGATCGTCATCAATTTGGACGGCCTTTGGCGGAATTCCAAGGTCTGCAGTGGATGATTGCAGAGATGGATGCTTCGGTTCATGCGTCCAGATTATTGCTGTATGAGGCGGCAAACTCTCGAGGACCGAACGGGAGTCCATTTCCTGACATTCTTTCGGCAGCTCGGGCGAAACTGTTTGCTTCTGAAACAGCCATCAAAGTCGTCAGTGACTCGTTGCAGATGTTCGGTGCTCGCGGATATGGAGACCAGGAGCCGTTGGAGCGAATGTACAGAGACGTAAGAATGTTTACAATCGGCGGCGGTACGGCGCAGATTCTAAAAACCCAAATTGGGAGTAAGCTGCTCGGAATCAAGTCACCACAGACGCGCGACGGTTATCATCAGATGATGAAGTCTGGACTTCTGAAGTGATGCAATAGATATGACTTCGCTGATACCGGACGGTCGGATGGCTACGCCAAGGTTGTCATAACACTCTGAAAACGTTCTGTCACCCAATATGCGGCGATCGCGATACTTGGCAAGACAACCGCCCAGCGGGCGAAATTCAACAGTGAACTTCTGAATCTTACGATCAGGAGCAAAACCAGCCATACAGCGGTGACTATCGCAACTTGACCGATTTCCACTCCAACATTGAAGGCCAGCAGGGACTTCCAAAGATGAGCCCCGTTCGGTAACAGCAATTCGTGAAGTACGAACGAGAACCCCAGGCCATGAAGCAGTCCGATCAGCAGCGTAATGACAAATGAACTGAGACTGTCTGAATTTCTTTTCGCGCCGCCAATCGCAGTGACTGCCACAAATATGATGGAAATTGCGATACCCAATTCAACTGCTGGAATGAACCAGGCAACCGATGGAGCGTATCCCCAAAAACCGGCAATTAAGGTAATCGTGTGTCCGATCGTAAACCCGGTGACACGCCAAAGCAGTCCGGCCAGTGTTGCTGCACCGATTGCCAGACAGATGACGAATAGCAGATGGTCCCATCCTTTGAGAATGTGAATGATGCCTTGCACTGTAAACGTTGCAAACGCAGCCACAGCAGAGTTCGTGATCTCCACAGGTTCATTCAAAATGCCTGTAAAGCGAAAAACTCGCGTTTCGCCGGGAAAGTGATCCAGCAGTAAGTTTGCGGTTTCATCTTGCAGTTCGAGCCCGGGATTCCAGCTGAAAGACAAGCTGTATGAATTGACGGGACGGTCATGTATATAGCGAAGTTGTAAATCTGTCACTGTTTCACCGACATAGACATCTTCCACGACACTTTCCGGGGTTTCTCCAGACAGCGAGATTTTAGCTTCCTCCAAAGAGGCGAATGGCGGCTGCTGAAGGGCACTGTGCAGACGCATATTGACGATTTCAGGTTTCAACAAGACGCCTTCTGTTTCGATTCGTACGCCACCGGTGGCTATTGCCGCGAATTCGACTGGAGCGTTTTGGATCTTAGTCAGGTCGAGATAGTGTTTCAGACTATCCTGTTCGACCCTGTTGTAGGTAAATGGTGCGGGGATTGGATTACCTTCCTCAAGCGAACCGATGGCAAGTTCCGCGAGGAAATAGGGTGTTGGAATTCGTATGAAGACTTCAAGACCCTGTTGAGTGTGCACGACATGGATTGTCCGGATATTCAGATCAAGATTGAAGTGGGAATTTCCCTGGTTGCACATGAATAGAAAAGTGCATCCGAGAACCAATGCCGCGAATATCCTGTTATACCTGAGGGTGTTCGCAAATGGCTTCATTCCGGCAATGTGTATGTGATCGGGCAAAAACTACGCTACGAATTGTATTTGATACTGACGAGCTGAAACATCGATGGGAACGTTAGTGGCTTGGTGACCGCCCGCAAAGATACGGTTTGAATTTCCCATAAAAGAAAAACCGCCTGGAATACGAGCATTCCAGGCGGTCTCAGAGCTTGTAATTTAGCCGTCGGCTCCAGAAACGTAATTTGAGCCGAAGTACATGACATGACCTTTCATGTCACTGATATCTGCGGCACTAAGTTCAATGGTTGAGCTATCAAGCATGGTGTGCGGATGTCGCTGTGTCCATTCCGACGCATCCAACAGAGTGGACGTGTAGAAAGTGGTTTCAGGCACCAGATAATGATGCGGAATCGCAACTTTGGCACCCGTCATAGCCATTACCGAATCAGCCTGCTCGTAGTCAAGAATATGGCGAGAACCGTCTACCGGAACAAAAACAATGTCAATATCACCAATTTTGTCCATCACTTCCTGCGGCGGGTTTGGACGATTGTCTCCCCACATGAGAAGGCGCATTCCACCGGTCTCAATCAGATAAAGACTATTGTCCATGTGCCGGAAATTGGTTGGCGGACATGGGTCATCCCGACCTTCGAATTGTTTTACAGCTTCAGTCCATGGAACCATTCCGGGCGCGACACATTGATGCTTGTCGGCGATACCGGTAATTTTGACATCGCCCAGCTCAAACGTTCCGCCCATGCGGTCCAACAACATGTTGGCATCAATCTTGTCCAGTGCGTCGTGATCGAAATGAGCGTGTGTAGACATGCCAATGTCCACGCCTACCTTCGGAAATTCAGTTCTATACCAAAGGCCCCAAGCTCCTGATGGATCATTGCGCCACGGGTCGACGATCATGGTGATCCCGCGAGGAGAGGTGACTCCGAATGATGAATTGCTGTAGTATGAGATTTCGATTGAACCCGTCGAATCTCGAGTACCTCCCTCGTTTTGAATCTGAATGATTCGATTGTGATTCTTACCCGACTGCCAGGCATTCATCTGGCTGACGACATCGTCACCTACTCCCACTAATCCGCCAACTGCAATGGCAAGACCAATGACCAGTAACTTAGATTTTTTCACCATTGTGAATTCCTCCATAAAATATATTATTGATATACAAATCTAATTGTATACAAACTCAATTGGCCAATGTTGATTCGGTTGGCTCCATATATTAAGGAAGCGCGCTATCGCTGATCAAGTTACAGCTGTATCAATTTGATGCTTACCGTGTCATTCTGTTGTCAAGTTCGGGACCAACTTGGGAACACGGTGTGAATCGGAATCAATTTGAACCTTTCGATGGATGAACATCCAATGGAACTTGCCGAAGTCAGGAAAAAAATTCTCGCTTATCGTCCGATACTTGTGAACCGGGAAGACCGAAGAACAGCGGCTGTCGCGTTGATCTTGCGTCAACATTCCCATGGTGCCGAAATCTTGTTCATTGAACGGTCACGACGGACTGATGACCCTTGGTCGGGTCAGATGGCATTTCCGGGTGGCAAGACGGATCCGGACGATAAGGTTTCGATGGAAACTGCGCTGCGGGAGACACAGGAAGAAATCGGAATCGGGCTTAGGCCCAGTATGAAAATTGGTAGTCTTGACGATCTTGTTGCGCCGCCGAAAAGTCCGGCTCACGGGCTCGTGGTATCGTGCCATGCGTTTGTATTGGAGCAGGACGAACAAATTCGACCCAATTCAGAAGTTCATGACACCGTCTGGATCGCGATTGACTGGATGCTGGATCGCCATAACTTCATCAAGAATTATCGACCGCGAGATTATGATGGTTCGTTTCCTGGAATTCGAGTTGGCCGAGACGATAATCGAGTGATATGGGGACTGACTTTTCGGTTTGTTCAGGGGTTTTTGGGGATTATCCAGCCTGGTTTTTCATTTCGCACGTGAGAATGTTGTAGCCGCAACATTGGCTGCGGTCAAAATTTGGGTCGAAACTGCCAATTAGTCGGACCAACACTTTCAATTGGTCGGATCAATATTTACAAATGGTCGCATAGTCACTTTCAATCAATCGAAACCGCGAGAAAGGTATTTTGTATCCTCGATTTGTTGAACGTGTAGTCGAAAAATTTATCCGACACTTGGATTTATTTTTTTAAGGTATTCGGTTAGATCGAGGATTGGCCCGCGTGTGAACGAGAGTGGCGTTGGTTCGCGGTGCCTGACCACTGCTGTGAATCAGCGAATTTGACGGTATAGCGGACATTTGAGAGGTTGAGTTGCCACTCAAAATTTGGATTGTGAGGAGGCAAACCTCCGCGAAGCCTTTTACAAAGCAGGCATTCGACAGTGCATTCTATCCCACCAAGTTCATCAGTGACTTCTTGGCAAATCTTGCCACATGATCTAGAAAAACTCGGATGCGCTCGGTTTTCCTCAGGTCGGGATGCGTGAGAATCCATAGATCAGTGGCCAACGATGGAATTTCCTTGCCCACCCGAATCAACTGTCCGTCATTCTCGCCAAGATAACAGGGTAATATCGCCATGCCCAATCCGGCTTTAGCGGCAGATAGCATCCCGTATACTGAGTTCACGCGAATTCGACACCGCTCAACAAGACCTTCTTCCTGAAGCCAACAGTCTAAAGCCGGATAGGACATGCTTTCGTCCGGACCGATCCAGTCTATAAAGTCTGTCACTTCAGTTTTATCAATGGTCATGGTCAGATCTTCCGCCATATAGGCTGCTTGTGCAATGTTTCCGATTTTTCGACCAATAAGACTCTCATCGGGCTTTTCAGTTGGTCGCACAGCTACGTCAGCTTCTCGTTTGGAGAGACTGAAAACATCGTTTGAGACCACCAGTTCAAGATGAATTTCAGGATATGAAGTGCGGAATTCCTGCAGACTCGGCAACAACCAACCAAATAACAGCGTGTCAGTTGTGGTGACCCTCAGTGTTCCTGACGGTCGCAAATCTTGACCGGAAATACGTCGTTCTACTACCAGAACATCATTCATTAGCCTTAGCATAAGTGTCGAAACTTCCTCTGCCGCTGCCGTCGCAGTGTAACCGTCGCGGGCCCGATCAAAGAACCGAACTCCCATTTTCTTCTCAAGCTTGTTCAGTCTCCGAAACGCGGTTGGATGGCTTATATCGAGAGAACGTGCCGCGCCGGAGAGTGTTCCAACATTCGTAACGGCGTGTACCAGACACATTTCATCCCATGTCAGCATGTTGTACATATTTGAAATATCACCTTTCAATTTTGCCGTATTTAATTACAAATATGGATACTATATATTGTTACGGAATCGCAGTCAAAATTGGAGAGTTTCCTACATGCATGCACTGATTGTCCATTGCCATCCAGAGCCAAAGTCGTTCAATGCAACACTGACAGATGAGACCAAGGCTACATTACGACAGCGGGGTTACTCCGTCTAAATTTCTGATCTATATCGCGAACAGTTCGATCCTTGCGAACGTGGACAACACTACGAGAACCGCGAAAATGGTGCTGAATTCTCGCCCTTGAGCGAGCAGAGACACGCTTTTAGGACCAACAGACTGCCTGAAGATGTCCAAAGAGAAATTGCCAGGCTTGAACGTGCAGACCTGGTGGTTTTTCAGTTTCCGATTTGGTGGCACAGTCAACCGGCAATTCTGAAGGGTTGGTTCGACAGGGTCTTTGTCAGTGGAGGTCTCTATACCAGCTCAATGCGATACAGTCGAGGTTATTTTCACGGCAAGAAGGCGATGTGTTCTGTTACGACCGGCGCTCCTGAAATTGCATTTGGCGCAGGTTCTCGCGGTGGGGATATTGATCAGATACTATGGTCTATCCACTATTCTCTTCATTACATGGGCTTCCGTGTCTTGTCACCTTTTGTTGCCTTTGGTATCCAGGTCACGGATTTTCCTATACCGAAGAAGACAACAACAATCAGCAGCTTGGCTTGTATCAGGAGAATTGGAAAGAGCGGTTGAACAGCCTGGATCAAGTCCCGACGATTAGGTTTCCAAGTTGGGATGATTGGGATGAATACGGCCGTGCAAAGTGAGCTTGAACCTAAGCTGCAATTCGGTCGGCTTCAGGTTAGCCTCAAGTATCGAGCGGAAGCCTCAGGTTTTGCGGCCAGGGCGATCAATCTATTTGGTTCTGGGAAACGCATACCCCCCGATTTTTGAGGTTTTGCAACCAAGTTGTACCATACACTCGCTCAGTCCGACCGCGCAGGCCACTCCATCTAGCACGGGTAGTTGAAATTCGTTTTCGAGTGAAACAGCCAGATCTGTCATTCCAGCACAACCCAGCACTATGGCTTCGGCGCGGTCGGTCTCAATGGCATCGGAAATTTCATTGGCGATACGCTGGCGCGCGTCGCCAAAGTCCGATTCCAAATCCAGAACAGGTATATCCGACGCTCTCACACGAGCGCATTTTGCCCAAAGACCATATCGAACAAGATTGTGCTCTATCGCCGGTACCGATCTGGACAAGGTTGTGACAACCGAGAATTTGTTTGCGATTAGCGACGCGATGTGAAATGCCGCTTCTCCAATCCCGATGACCGGGGCGGATACCAGGCAGCGCAGCGCGTCAAGCCCGGTGTCGTCGAAGCAGGCGACTATTACGGCATCTGCTTCCGGATGCGATCGAATCATGTCGATTGCACCCGGGACACTCAACGCCTCATCATAGAACCCCTCGATACTGACAGGTGTGTTCGGTGGATTCACCGTAATCAGTTCGGTATCCGGTCGCGCGATCTGTGCGGCGGTCGATTCGATTTTCCGAGTCATTGACTCGGTTGAGTTCGGATTGATGATCAAGATACGCATTGGCACGCTCACCGATCAGATTTCACCACCTAGATATGCGGCAATGATCCGGTCATCTTCGATTAGTTCCTTGGATTCTCCGCTAAGTACGACTGATCCTGTTGCCAGTGCATACGTACGATGTGAGATACTCAGGGCCATCCGGGAGTTCTGCTCCACCAATAATACCGAAACACGCTCTTCCCGATTGATGGTTTTAATGGACCGGGCAATATCACGAACCAGCTTCGGTGCAATTCCCAATGAAGGTTCATCAAGCAGCAGGAGACGGGGATTTGCCATCAGTGCACGTCCGATTACAAGCATTTGCTGCTCACCACCGCTGAGTGTACCCGCCGACTGAGAGAATCTTTCTTTCAATCTCGGAAACCTTTCCATCACGCTGTCGAGCGAATTTGCGATAACGTTCGATTTTTCCTTTCTGGAGAATGATCCCATCAACAGATTGTCTTTGACTGACATGTACGGAAATACGCGGCGTCCTTCAGGAACCATCACGATCCCCCGTTGTACGATTTCAGATGCCTTGAGTCCATCAATCCGCTCACCTTGGAAATATATTTCACCGCTTCTCACTGGAGCGAGTCCGGTAACGGCCCGGAGGATTGAAGACTTACCTGCTCCGTTTGCTCCGATCAGGGCAACTGTCTCTCCTTCCTCAAGATTGACTGAAACACCCTTCAGCGCATAAACATGACTGTAGTAGAGTTCAATATTCTCTACTTTCAGCAACTCAGTCATATCTACAATTCCGCTGAGTCATGTTCGCTTCCGAGGTAGGCTTCGATCACTTTCGGGTCGGTCTGTATTTCCTCAGGATTGCCCTCGGCAATCTTCTGTCCGAAATTGAGAACGGCAATTCGGTCTGAAATTTTCATAACCGCTGACATGTCATGTTCAACAAGTAGGATGGTTACTCCTCTTTCTCGCACATTTCGGACCAGATCAACTGCATGCATCGTTTCTTCGTGATTCATTCCTGCGAACGGTTCATCGAGTAGAAGCACCTTTGGGTTCGTTGCAAGTCCAATTGCGATTCCAAGCGATCTGAGGTGTCCGTGTGGTAAATTGCTGGCTACTTCGTTTCTGATGTCATACAGCCCGAGAAACTCCAGAATTTCATCCGACGACTCACTGAATTTTCGCTCGTCTGTTCGGGCCGGTCTGGAGCGGATAAAGAAATCGAGCAAGTTTGCACGGGAACGCAGATGGTGTGAGATGATGACATTGTCGCGAACCGTCATGGATGCGAAAATGGTGGTTTCCTGAAAAGTACGCACCACACCTCTGCGAGCGACAATATGAGGTGCAAGATTGGTTATCCGCTCGCCTTTGAAAATCACTTCGCCGGAGGTGGTCCGCAAGAACGATGAAATGAGCTTGAACAATGTCGATTTGCCGGCACCATTGGGACCGATGATCGATAGAATTTCCTGCTCATTGGCTTGAAAGGAAACATCATTGACAGCTGTGAGACCGCCAAACTTCTTGGTAACGTTTCTCACGTCCAAAAGGACACTCATCTGCCGACTTCCTTAATCCATCGAGGTAGGCGAATGCTCAACAGTCCGTTCGGCAATATGAGCATCAGCGTGATCAGCAGACTGGAATAGATCAGGAGTTGAAAACGTCCTGTCATGAACAGCAAATCCCACCCGAAGTACAACAGCAGTGTACCCAGCATCGGGCCGAAGACATAGCCCAAACCACCCAGAAAGCAATTGAGCATAAAGTTGATTGAATCGGTTACTACAAAACTTGAGGGGTAGATCGATTGCGAAATGGCAACAAACATTGCGCCGGCGATCCCGCCTAGGAAAGAAGATATCGCATAAGCGATGATTCGCAGATACGGAACGTTAACCCCGATCGATGATGCGAGTTCTTCATTTTGCTGAAGTGATCGACACAAGTGCCCCATTCGGGAATTCACCAGACGATAAAGTGCCGCGAAAGTCAGCGCCATAGCGATAGCAGCCGCATAATAGAAGGCGAGTTTGGGATTCGCCAGTGTAGAGAAATCCGGTATGATCGTCAGCCCGAAGATAGAAAGTTCTTTGGGTAATGGGATGGAAACGATTCCTTTCGCGCCCTTGGTGATTGGTAGTGCGAGCGCGGTGAGGCGCGCCACTTCAGTCGAAACCAACGTGATCATCGCAAAGTAGACACCCTTTAGCCGGAGGATCGGCAAACCGATGAGGACACCGACGATCGCACAGAAAACACCGGCCAATGGCACAGTCAGCCAGAAATTGACACCGTAATCCATCACCAGAACAGCCGACACATAACCTCCGGTGAGCGCATATACTCCTTGTCCGATATTAATTCGCCCGATGTAGAACGTCAACCAGACTCCGGCGGAGGCGATTGAAAGCAGTGCCACCGACGTGAGTGTGTAGTAAAACCCCCAATTCGCAGTTGTTTCGATCCACCAGGGAATCAGGACAAAAATCGTAAGGAAGAAAACGGCAACGCCTGTGAGTTTTCCCTTGCTCGGCATGACAGACTAACCCCAAGGTTTCCCCATCAATCCTTGAGGACGGATGGCCAGAAAAACCATCAGTGATGCGAATATGACCAGATAGGTGATGTCCCCATACTGTGACAGGACAGAAAGACCTACAGATTCCAGCATACCCAAGATGAAACCTCCGGCAATGGCTCCTGATATGACACCGGCGCCACCGATCATGACCATCATGAATGCTTTGATTGAAGTTGGCCCGCCCATTCCAAGGTTGACACCTGTAATTGCCACCAGAAGACCGCCGACGAGGCCTGCTAGCATCGCGCCGATGGCAAATCCAATCATGGAATATCGGTCGACGTCAACACCCATGAGTTGAGCCGCGACCCGGTCTTGGGCCAATGCACGCAGTGCACGTCCTGTTCTGGAATAGTGCATGAAAGCGATAAAGCCAGCAATGAATACGATGGCGAGCACGCAAACCAGTACCCGGTCGTACGGAATGATGATGCGAAAATCCCAATTGAAAACCCCATCGATAATCTTGGGTACGCCGCGTTGCTTTTCACCGAATACAAGAAGTATGACGGCATCCAGAAAAAACGCGATACCGGCCGCGAGCAGCATGGAACTTTCTTCTCGAACGGATTTGCGAAGCACAGGACGAAACAGGAATTTTTCAACAAAACCCCCGATGACCGCAAGAACTGCCGCAGAAATAAACAGTCCGACCACGAATGGCAGTTGGAACTGTGCGACCATGGTGTAGGTGACAAATCCGCCAATAACATACATTTGCCCGTGTGCGAAATTGAGCACATTCATCAAGGCGAATATCAACGTCAATCCGAGCGCAATCAATGCGTACTGCGCACCCAGATAAATTCCATTGATGATGATTTGTTCCATGCAGAATTATTGTTCTTGAAAAAGACCCGCGCTTGGGCGCGGGTCTTCAAGTTTTTGATGTGATTTTATGTTGTCAGTCCACTTCGGCGATAAACAATGTTTCGAATCCACCATCCATGTAAACATTCACTACAAGCGGGACTGCGATCTGACGTCGCTGACCGAATGAGCTCATCCCGACATAGCGAAGCTCGGCATCGCCTTTCATGTAGGGATTCGGTGCGGAAAAGGTATCCATGGTTTTCTGGAATTCCTCAACATTGTCAATTGCCGCCGGATTCGCCTTCATAGTCGCCAGAATGTATTCCAGTGCGTATACCTTGGTATTTGACTCATCGTTGTATTCACCGAACATTTCAGTGTATACCTTTACGAACTCATTCATCCTATCTGAAGCGATTTCCGGAGTCGAGGCGCCGCCAACCGAAATAAAGCCATTCGCCAATTCACCCGCTCCTTCTGCAAGGATAGTGGCATCTTGCGCGGTTTCTGTCGAGATCAATCCCTCAAAACCCATTTCTCGCGCAGAACGAATCAATTGCGGGGCGTTTGCTGGTGCAACACCTGAAAGTACAAGCAAGTCCGGCTGAGTTTTTACAACCGGCAACAGCACCGGTGTGAAGTCTGTGGTATCCACCTGATAGGTTACGCTTGAAGAAACGACTTCTAGTCCCAAGGCTTCTGCAGCGGCTACACCGCCGTCTCGTTGACTTAGCGGGTCGGACTCATTGGCCGCTACGAAAGCGACGGTCTGCACGCCCTTTTCGTCCTTGAGATACTGATAGATCGCCGGTCCTGACTGATAGTTGGCGACCATGCCCAGTACCGCATTCGAAGCAGGTGGGGAGTACAATTCTTTCGGAAATGCATAAGGAATATAAATGATTCCCTGTTGCTCCGCGACCGGGCGCACCGCGGCGGCTCCGTCATCCACGTTTGGACCGACCACATAGCTGATGCCTTCTTGAGCCATCTTCTCCATACCCGCGATCGCGCGTTTTGGATCCTTTTGGTCATCGAACGTTACGATTTCGATTGTGTATGTTGTTCCGCCGATTTCATATCCGCCTTCATCATTTATCATCGCAGCGAGTGTCTGCATGGAGCGCACATTTGAGATGCCCCAGGCAGCTGCTGGTCCACTCGTCACCCCTACGAATCCTATTTTCAGAACCGGTTGATCAGCGGAAACTGTCGAAACCGCTCCCGCGATTGAAAAGACAGCCGCCATCAAGAAAGTAATCATGCGGCCTGGTAAATTGTTAAATTTCATAAAATTTCCTATTGATATGATTTGAAAAATTGGCACAATCCTGTGTATGTAACCATGTAGCCTCATCCTTGAAGAAAGGTGATTATAGCCAACATTCAAAGTTAATCAACTTTGTACTTTTTTGGCTTGCCGCGGTTCAATATGGATAGCACGAAACCCAGTCACTGACGATGTCGCATCGGCGGTTCCCTGCGCAGCTATCGCATGCTGTACGTCATGATGGCAACGACACCGACTGAACTGTGCCTCGGCAACTCCTTGTTCAGCAGCCAGTGTTGGTTTATGGACTTTGCAATGTTGATGTTTCAAGGGGGAAATGATGTTCAAATACCAAGATGAAAATTTATTACGAATTCAAAAACCGGAGTGTCTTTCATTCTGCTCATCTTTATAATTGCCGAGTTAGTACGATCTAATTTTTTCGCCGAATTTCTTATTTTCAACTCGGTGAAACAGTCAACGAATTTGGAGGTGAACGATGTCTGACGAAACTACCGACCGAAGAAAAGAAGAGACTTTCGACCAGGCGACTATAGAGAGGAGACTGGCTGAAGAACTGCCTCATTGGTATTACGAGAACGGCTGGATTCGTCGAAGATACCGAACGATGGGATGGAAGGGGACTCTGATGGTGATAAACGCGGTCGGGCATCTCGCCGAAGCGGCTTGGCATCATCCTGACATCACCGCATCCTACGCTTTTGTCGTCGTGAAATTGATGAATCATGCAGCGAAAGGAGTTACTGAAAAGGATTTTGAACTTGCCAAAAAGATCGAGGAATTTGTTCACTGGCAGCCGGGACTCGAGGACGGTTCTCTTGAAGGCACCCCCACGGATCAGCGATTTCGATACATTCGTTACGACGTAGAGACCGACGAGTAGCCCCCGGGCAGGATTGTCCTGTTCGTCATGGCAAGCACGTCTGATGTAATTCTCAGCTTGGGTTCCAATAAGGGAGACCGTAGGAACTCCCTGCACAAGGGACTTGCACGCCTGCAGGAAGTCGGCTATTCGATCAGTCGGATTTCTCCGATCGTGGAGTCTCCGGCACAGCTTCCTCCAAACTCCCCGTCCAAGTGGAATCGTCCCTACCTCAATCTTGTGGTCCAAGGTAGCACGTCATCGGATATTGAATCATTCTCACATCTGACGAAGAGTATTCAGTCAGAAATGGGTGCGAAAGATTCCCATAACCGATGGGCGCCTCGCGATCTGGATATCGATATTGTGCAATGGGGTAATGAGGTCGTTCAATTCAACGGGACTACGTTACCCGACACCGAAGTGTATCGAAATTCCTATGTTCTTTCTCCAATGGTTCACATGAAACCCGATTTTCGATTTCCGGGGATGAGTGCCAAAACAGTACTCGAACTCAGCTGTACGCAATCAAGAACTTTCCATATCCCACTTTGGATGGGAATTGTAAACGTAACTCCGGATTCTTTCTCGGATGGTGGAGTTCACTTTGATCCGGATAAAGCTGAGAGCACTGTGAAAGGGATGATCGAGGACGGTGTCAACATAATTGACATCGGCGCGGAATCAACGCGTCCGAATGCCACACCGTTATCTCATGAAGAGGAGTGGGACCGGTTGTCGACAACTTTGGAACTGGTGCAGGGAATCTGCAAGTCTTGTCTGTTTCCGCCTCAGATCAGTATCGATACATACCATCCTGAAACCGCACTCAAAGCAGTGCGAAATGGTGTCGACATCATCAATGATGTCGGTGGGCTTGGCAACAGTGAAATGCTTGATCTGGCAAAATCCAGCGACTGTACCTTCGTCGCAATGCATAGTGTTACGGTTCCCGTCAACCCGTCAGCGAGCATTGAGCCAGAATCGGATGCCTGCGAAGTGTTTGAGACCTGGTTGCAGGATCGACAACGAATTTGGGAGGAGGCGGGCCTCGACCTGAGCAGAATCATCATTGATCCCGGAATCGGATTCGGGAAGAGTAGACTGCAGTCACTGCAGTTGATGCGTTCTGCAAGAAGGTTGCGAAACCACGGATTTCGACTGCTGATCGGTCATTCGCGCAAGAGTTTCCTCAAGACGTTTTCCCTACAGGAAAGTTCCGAATTGGATTCTGAGACAGTCGGCGCATCCATTCAGCTGTGCGCACAGTCTGTAGATATCTTGCGGGTCCACAACGTCAATGCAAACATTCGTGCCTATCTGAGCTGGGCACACCTGTTGGACAACACAGCGTCGGCTGTGACAAACTAAATTTTTCGAGATCAGTCAGATTGTTCTCGAAAGTTCTCGATCGCATCCACCAGCCACCGCCAGGCTTCCAGATCTTTCGCACCTGCGGTTTTCTCGACAGCAATCGAAAGATATTCCATCTCGGAATCTATCTTGTCCGCTGGCAGCATATCAAGACGGCTGACAAGAACAGCGGCTTCGATTACGGCTGCCTGTGCGCGGTTAAACCCTCGGAAAGCCCGCGTCACAGCATTGTGCACTTCGATCATGTAGATTCGCGGACGCAGCTCATCGTCAGCTTTTTTCACAACTCTGAGTTCATTGTGTGAAATTGCGGCATCAAGGACATACCCATTGACCATGGTCGCCGGGTAGACCGGCCAGTCGCTTCTGCCGGTCACGCATCCTGCGAACAACCGCACGTCATCTGTAATGTTCACGACTGCCACACCGGTCGATTCGATATTGGTCAGTGTCTGCGAGGGTTTGAATGGCGCGATCACTGTGAATCCGTCCTCAAACCGTATCCCCATCGGCGCGATGTGGACTTCGTCCTGCTCATTGACAGTCGTCACGACAACTTCATAGATCATGACGCATCCGATTCTTTGTTTGATCGCAGTGTCGAGCGAGGTATCTGATATTCATCGTCGTCCTGTTCGTCAGCAACCAGGCGACCCCAGTTCAATGCCCGATCCTGAATATAACGTTTTCCCAATTGCCATGCAATTTGTGCCTTGGTGAGTTCCGCACCCAGATAGAACGCATGTGACCCATCATTTTCCACCTTCAGGTGCGGGAATAATTCGTAAGGATCAGTGGACTCGAAAATGCCGTCGCGGTTGAATATGTGAATGCCCTCATCACTGATCTGAATTCGAAAACTCGGGTCTTTTATCATCTGCGCCAGTTCGCGAACTTCTTCGGAAGAAGTCGGAAAAGGTTTCTTTTCGTGCAGTGCGAGCAAGCCGTCGTTGTAATGCTGGGGCAGACTCGAATCCTGTCTGGCGGCGTACATCATCCGACGTGCCAAGTCGGCTTCGGCAACAGCAGTTCGCGCATGTCCGCTGACCTCGGTGGTCAGTATTGCGCTTGCCTCCAATTCAGAAGCGATACCCAGCAGCACAGCAGTTATGCCGATGGTGTCCGCTTCAGTCAGTTCCGTTATGTTCCCAGTTCCGATCATAATCGGAACTTCAGGATATCGCTGACGTAACTCGTGGTATTGAACAATGGACCGGGTAAAACCGAAGTGAATCGGATTCAGAATTGAATCAGCCAGAAAATCCTTTCCCTTCGCACCGAATGCATCGATTGATCTGTAAAGTGATTCGATTCCCGCATCACCATCGGGAATCAATACCGGGATACTGTCCACTTCATCGGCAATCCACAACGAATTTTCGGATAGACTCAGCAGGTAATCGGCACCGGCCTTCCCGCCGCGCATGAGCTCCTGATCATGAAGTGAGTCAACGCTGACCTTGAATCGTCCCCGCTTGAGTTCGCCCACGGATTCCTCCAGATGTGGAAATTCTCGTCCCGGCAGGCACCCAAGATCAATTACATCCGCGCCCGAGTCTTTGTATTTCCTTGCCGCGTCGATTATTTGATCAATTGTCATATTCGGTGCGTCGACAATTTCAGCGAAAATCGCTACAGAATAATCATCGAGCTGAGCACTGCGGGATGGTGCTCCGAAATACTCTGGAAGATCCTTCAAATCCTTTGGCCCCTTTATAACTTTCACGCCGTAGTGATCCGACAGGCTTTCAATGTTTCCAGCGCAGAGTCCGGGCAGCATGATCGTGTCGAAAGATTCAACGTCTCCCAACCGTCGCTTGAGCATGCCTTCGGAAATCAGTGCGGCTACGCTGACGCCGAGAGGTCGGATCTCGCAGGAGAACGCTTCCGAACCGATACTCTCAATCGTGCGTTGCAGACTGGTGTGCGCCAGTTTGCCCGTTACGAATAGGATTCGCTCAGGCATTCCACCCTATGCAACACAGCATGCTGCAACTCTTTTATGTCAGTTGTCGAGGTGGTGTTTTCGAACTCACCGATTTTCCTGGCGCATTCAAGATCAATCTCCCGAGGGTAGACTGTCACCATTTTCCCGGGTGCAGGTGTGATCACGACCGGTTCGGTGTCACAAGCGTAGACGATAATGGGGATTCGGCATTTGCCTGCCTGTGCGAATACATTTGTCACCAAAGTGTCGGAAATGCCGGCTACGCATTTCGCCACGGTATTGGATGTAGCGGGGGCTATGACGAGCGTGTGATAGTTTCCCTCATAGAACTGTCCGACCGGAACCGCGCTGGCGGTTGAGTCATGAAACATCCGGATTTTGGCGCTGCGGAGACGATCGATGTATTTGTACATCACGAGTACCTCCTCCACAGCTTTGCTCAGGAAAACATCTACATCCTTCAAATCGATGAGAAAATCGAGACACTCTTTGAGATCATGGCCTGAGCCGGTGAGTGCCCAGGCAAATCTGGCATTTTCGTATCGACGGGGCATTTCTGCATCTACCAACCTGATAACAGGCAGACTATACGAATGTACGAATCACTGCTCACGCCAGCTGATCTCTTTCCCGATCATTCTGATTTTTTCCTTGATGACTTCCCTGGAGTAGAAATCGTTTGCCCGTTTCTCGGCGCTTTTCAAGGCACTCATAGCCATCTCCAAGTCTCCCAGGCGAAAAAGGTTTTCGACTTTCGCAAGGTAACCTGTCAAAAAGTCATCGGTTTTCAATGCTGCTTCGAATTGTAATTGGTACAACTGCAGGTTATCAGGAAATCTCTGAATGTGCTTTCTGATGTAATGGCTTGCTTCGGTTAGATCATCCGTTCGGATCAAAGACCGCGTATATAGCTCAACGACGGCACTACTGGGTTCGGGTCCGAGTGCTGTTTCCTTGAGAAGCGATTTTGCGGTTTCAAATTCATGGGCATCCAACTCGATTTCGGCTGCTGCTGTCAGAAACCATATATTGTCTGGCAGACGATTTCGGAGGGTAAGAAGATGGTTTCGGGCCGACTCGATGTCCCCATCCTTGGCCAGTGACAGTACGTAGCCGTATCGGGCAGCGGCTTGTTCAGATTCACTGCCAGTTGTCAATTTGTCCTCAAAAAATCTGTGAGTTTTGTTTGGCTCCCAATTGAAGAGAACTCGAACCCGGGCCTTGACGAAATGAAAATCTTCCGAAATTTGCGGCTTGGGAATATTTTTGTATTTTTTGACTCTCGCTTCAAAACTTGCAATTCTTTCCGGCGTGATCGGATGGGTGTTGTGGATATTACTTTGAAAGCTGCCCTGTTCGCGAATTTCCTGCTCCAACGCGATCATGAAATCTCTTGCATCAAGCGGGCTATACCCGGACGCGGTCAGAATCTGAAGACCCACCGCATCCGCTTCCCGTTCGTAACTCAGGGTGTAGTCGATCATCACCTCTGCCTGTGCTGCCTGTGCACCCGCAGCAAGGGCAATCCCTTCGTCGCCACCCGCTGCGATACCGGCCAGAATGAGCAGAACAGATGGCAGAAGAGTGGATTGGTAGTTTTCGGTCAGTCTCGACAAATGGTTTTGTTTGTGGTGTGCGAGTTCGTGTGCGATTACCGATGCCAATTGTCCTTCGTTGCCCGCCGCTTCAATGATGCCGGTATTGATGAAAAATGTCGCACCCGGGCCAGCAAAAGCATTGAGTGCCGAATCAACTGTGACATGGTAGCTGAGCGGGTCAGAGTCCATGTTCGCGTTCATTGCGAGTTTTTTCGCCAGATCATACACATAGGTGTTGATCTGTGTATCTTTTGATAGAACGACAGTTTTCCGGATCAGATGCAGGAAAAGTCTGCTCTCCCGTTCAAGCTGTTTCGACTTGAACACATTCTTGGATTGTGCCTCAGTCTGTTCGACGGCGTGAGGTGCAGGCAAAAAAACTACACCGAACAAGGAAAGCAGGATGATCAGCTTGGTTGTACAGATTTTGATTCGAGAGTCTCCGGGAAGAATTGAGGTATGCTGTTCGACGCAGCTTGAAAATAACTGATTTGGGCGTTGATACCTAAATTTTATCAGTATCGAAATTTACAATTTTCGAATTCGGTACAATGAATCTGATTGGAGTGATCGTTACATGGTATGGACGTAAGAGGTCTGTCTCATTCGCCTGCAATAAAAATTATGAAGTTCAATATTCTTGTTAATGAAGGGCCTTACACACATCAGGCATCCGATTCAGCATATCAGTTTGCAAAGGCGGCGGTCAGTGCGGGACACGAAGTGATTCGTGTGTTTTTCTATCATGATGGTGTCTACAACGCGAATCGTTTAAGCGCGCCGTCTGTCGATGATCGAGATGTCGTAAATCAGTGGGTACGGTTGGCTGACGAATACGAAATTGATCTCGCGGTATGTATCACTGCCTCCCTGAAACGCGGCATTCTGAGCGATCAATCGGCACTGCGATACGGCAAGAATGTGGACAATATCGAAAAGAAATTTCAGGTTGCCGGAGTCGGCTATTTTATCGAAGGCAGCATCATCGCAGATCGTACGATTGTATTTGGTGACTGAATAGCCGCGCAATTTCTTATGGGATCTTCAAGAAAACGTATCATGTATGTCAATCGTCGCGCACCATACGGCACCGCATACGCACTTGAGGCGCTCGATGTCGTATTGGCTGGTGCGGTGTTTGAGCAGGAAGTCAGTGTTGCATTTCTCGATGATGGCGTGTATCAGTTAAAGCGCGGTCAGAATCCTTCGGTCCTGAATATGAAAGACTTTTCCAGGACCTTTGGCGCATTGCCTGACTTCGATGTCATGCATCTTTATGTTGAAGAGGAGTCCCTGCTGCAGCGAGGCATGACTGCGGAGGATCTGATTGAAGTTCCTCGCCAAGATGACAGTAACGCAGTGACGCTGATCTCGTCAACCAACTTGTCCGTTTTGATGGACCGGCAGGATGTGGTCCTGCAGTTCTAACGATTCCCGATGCTGCATACGGTCAACAAATCACCATCTGAAAAATCGACGCTCATGAGTTGTCTGCGGCTTGCAGCCGAAAACAGCGATATCATCCTGATTGAGGATGCGGTCTACGCGGCAATGGCCGGCACTCATACCGAGTTTATGGTTCAAAGTGCATTGGCAAGGTACCGGATTTATGTGCTTGAGCCGGATCTTGAATGCCGAGGACTGCAAAAATCAAGATTGATCAGTGGCGTAGAGACCGTTGGTTATGACGGGTTCGTAGAACTTTCGGTCAAAAACAGTGCCGTACACTCATGGCTCTGAGCGGATCGTGAGCATGACTCTTGAATTTGATGGCAGAATCTATCCGACCGACCCTGAAGGTTTTTTGCTGAATCCCGAAGAATGGTCTGAGGGCCTGGCGCGAAAGATGGCAGAGGATGACCGATGTGAGCTGGGCCCCGACCATTGGCAGGCAATCCATATACTCCGGGAATATTATGCACAGTATGCAATCGCACCACCAATTCGTATATTGGTACGTCACATGGGAAAGAAACTTGGCAAGGAAAAGGCCAACAGCCCCTACCTCTATGAACTGTTTCCCCATGGACCGGCGAAACAGGCATGCCGCTATGCCGGATTGCCGAAACCAACCGGTTGTATCTGATAATATTCCCAACAGACGGAACTGATGCCCCTCGCAGGGCATATGAATGGAAATGAGTCTCTTTTTTGCCAGTGCCCTATATATAGCTGTGGCTGTACTCACAATCGGCGTGATGTGGAAAGTCATCCAATACGCTCGCACCCCGGTACCGCACATGATCGCGGTGGCACCTGTTCCGAGAACGAGATTGGGAGTGCTGAACCGACTCGTTCGGGAAACTCTTTTATTTGAAAGTCTGTTCCGGGCGAGCCGGTGGACCTGGTTCTTCGGCTGGATATTCCACTACGCCCTGGCCGTTGTTCTGTTGCGACATCTGTTTTTTGTGACGGACCCGGTCCCAGCCTGGCTCGGTGTGGTATTTGTACCTTCGGACTTTGCCGCATGGCTTTTGGTCGCGAGTCTCGTCGGTTTGCTCGGAAGACGGATTGTGGTCAGCAGGGTTCGATACATATCCAGTCCATCAGACTATGCCATGCTGATATTGTTGCTGGTCATCGGTGCCAGCGGTCTGATGCTTCGGTTCGGAACAGAAGTGAACATATTTGGCGTGCGGGAATTCATGCTTGGAATGCTCGTGCTGTCTCCTAAAGAATTACCGGAAAATCTGACGCTTTATGTGCATATCTTCAGCGTTGCTGTGCTCGCTGTTGTTTTCCCTTTCAGCAAGCTCATCCATTTTCCTGGCTACTATTTCAGCCCAAGTCACAATCAGCGCTACCGGTAAATGAGTAAATCAGCCGTTCCATAATCGAATCATGAAAAAAATCGAGTCGCCCAAGATCAAGGAAAGAGCCATGTCCCATGGCAAGCCCTTTTTCGAATCGGGAAACGACCAAAGCAGCGCACTGGTTGAAGGTTGGAAAGAGATTGCGATTGAGAAGCTGGGTGAAATAGCCGATTCGAACCGCGCCTTTCGCCTGTTTCTGGACAGTTGTGTCAAATGCGGTGCGTGTACAGACAAGTGCCATTATTTTCTAGGTACCGGCGATCCGTTGAATATGCCGGTCGCAAGACAGGATCTTCTCCGAGGGGTATATCGACGTTACCACACCTTGCCCGGAAAATTGTTCCCCCGTTTTGTCGGGGCGATGGATTTGACTGAGGAACTGATCGAGGACTGGAGTACCTATTATTACCAGTGTTCGGAATGCCGCCGTTGCTCCGTATTCTGTCCGTTTGGTATTGATACGGCGGAAGTCACCATGGCTGGCCGATCCATACTCGATGCGGTTGGTCTCAAGCAGAGATACATTCACACCGTAATCAATAATGTCCACAAGATTGGTAACAATCTGGGAATGGTCGGACCTGCGATCGCTGATACACTTGAGAGTCTGGAAGAAGAGGTTGAGGAAGATACCGGTGTAAGCGTCAGATTTCCCTTGGATGAACCAAACTCGGAGGTTCTACTGGTTGTTCCGTCTGCGGACCTTTATACCGAACCTCATGTTGATGGTCTTATCGGGTGCGCAAAAATTTTCCATCAAGCGGGAGTCAGATGGACGATGGCGACCGAGGCGTCAGAAGCCGCGAATTTTGGTTTGTTTGTTGGCGACGACTCGCACATGGGCGATATCGCAGAGCGTATTTTGGCGACTGCCCTGAACTTAGGCGCAAGTCAGATTGTCATTGGAGAGTGTGGTCATGCATGGCGGGTTGCCAGCAGTTACTGGGATGGTCTCTTCAAGGATACTATGCAAGGCTACCAACAGCTGCCTGACCCGATACACATATGTGAATATACGTACCGTCTGATTACCGAGGGCAGGGTACGCCTGGACCGTTCAGTCCATGACGACAAGGTCATTACCTTCCATGATTCGTGCAATGTGGCGCGAGGTTCAAGGATGGGTGATCAACCTCGCGATATCTACAGGATTCCGCGCGAACTGTTGAAGGCCGCTTGTACGAATTTCGTTGACATGGCTCCGGATACGATCTGTGAGAACACGTTTTGTTGTGGTGGTGGCGGTGGGTTGCTGACCGATGAACTGATTGAGGTCCGGGTAAGTGGGGCATCTCCCCGAGTCCGTGCGCTGGAACAGGTAATAGAGGAACACGGTGTCACTCACATGGCTGCAATCTGTGCGATTTGTAAAAGTCAGTTCAGAGCGGTACTGCCTCACTATGGACTGGGAACCGACATGATCGTCAGTCTCCACCAGATTCTGGGAGATGCAGTGGTTTTGAATTGAAGCCTGAAACGTTCAGATGTATTCCTTGCTGGAATGCCGTCTGGAGTCAGTGCGCTTGACCACGCGGCCGAGAATATCCTTGTAACCGATCACTACCGTGTCATAGCTTTCATTTGATGTAGTGGCGAACTGCAACACTCCATCAGAAATCTTCAGTTTCCCCAACTGAAGCTGGTCTGCAACCTGAGCAACCGCATAGTCACCTGGCCGAATTTCCTGTTCCGGGTCGATGACTATGATCGAACCGGCTTCGAATTCAGGTGCCATATTGTCGCCGACTACCCGGAGTACGAAGGGTTCTTTGGTTTTACACGTACTGCTCATTTGTCTATTTAAAAAAACCTAGTGTCGCTTCATACGTACAGTGTCGTAAGAGTTCCATATATATATGTAGACTCTTTCGTACAGTCGGTCTAATTCAACGGAAAGACATGATATCGCGCCCATACAATCGATGCGGGAGGTGTTGACGGAGATTACCCGCAAGGAATCGTGCAAGGCTCGGATGTTGGTCAATGCGCTTGCTGGTGTCCGCCCCCCTTATCTGTAACCAGTCGCAGATGTCGCGGCACCGCCCGTTGCACGACACCACTCGCACCATGATCGCCGCACGGCATGAACCCCCTGGGCGGCCTTGACCACTCAAACACACCATCCGACACATCAATCAGGTGAATGCCCGACTTCCACACCAGCTCGCGCTGGTCCTTGTCAATTTCCACCACTGCAAGAATCGGATACACCTCCTTTGACTCAAACTCAGGCCGGTCAATGCGAAACATCCTGACGAGTCGCCACACCTGGTCCAGATGCTCGGGGGCGAATTTGCTCTTGACCTCCACCACATAGGCCGCACCGGTGCCGTTGCGGGCGACACCCCAGCCATCCAGCTGCAGATTTCCGCGCTCGTACGACTCCATGTAGTCGGCATCGAAATGCTCGTCCAGTATTCGCCGGATGGAGGGTTCCGCGAGCGCTTCGGTGTAGCTTCCGAGTCTGTTGCCGTATCCGCCGATCTGCTTGCCATGTTCTTGCGTCTTTACGGTCAGCTTCGCAATATCTTCCCTGAGTTCCTTCCACTTCTCTTCGGACTCCTTGCGCATTTCTTCTGTCTCCGCACGTATCTTTTCCGTTTCCGCACGCATTTCGGCGGCACGCTGATTGATCCGTTCGGTTTCTTCGCGTATCTTCTGAATCCTTTCCTCAGTCGTCAGGTCTTCCTGTTCCGGCAATTTCGGCACCTCCTATATCAAGTTGATTTTCCCTTCGACAAATTCCAGTCAAAGGTCTAATGACCGGTCCGGTCTCGATGATACTACGGCACGGCGATTTGATAGGGACGTATTACCTGATAACCGGTCTTCCCGGTCGCCTTCCGTTTGAACAGTGATCGGAATGTTCAATCGGATGACGCCGTCCGTCAGGTAGACTGTTGCCCTGCGCGTTCGGGATTGAAGCGATGAGGGAGATCAGTCGGAGATTCGCCGCTTGACAGTCGGACCGGGATCGCCTTACCGCAACGACAGACCCGCGAATCACAACCGCTGGTGCGCGCTTCACGCTGTCGAACCTTACGACACTAGTCGAATGACGATACACCAGGAACAAGAAATATCTTTACGATCAAGAGAATCAATTCCCAACAAAAAAGTTGAACTTCCAAAAGGCACGATGTCTTGCTGTCAGAGCATTCGGACAAGAGAAGCGCAGTTCGATGTGAGGGTTGAGATCACTACTCTGTCGCTCGATAGAGAATAGTTTTCAGGTAGTCGTCAGTCGATTCAAATACTGGTCTGTATCCATTGTGTTTTTCCATAAGCGGTATTACTTTTGTCCGCACCCCCATCCCCCTGGCATCGACATATCTGTAATCTTTCAATATATCGACAATGAGTACGTTTCGAGGGAATCTATAGCCAGCTATCATTTTCTCCACTGTCATTGAATTCTGCATGGCACCCGGACTGATCACCTCAATACGATCGGAGTAGCAGGTCATTTCAATATCTGTCGATCGTGTCCAGTCACGATAGGCGATTGCATTGACCAGGACTTCTCGAATCGCTTCTATAGGGTAGTGCCATCGCTTTTCCCGCCTCATACTTTCATTTATGGTATCGCTCTCTTCCGAGATGAATGGTTTCAGCATTTTAATTGCACCCTCAATTGTGCCATCGGATGCAAAAATTCGTTCATCACGAGTATCCATTTTCCATAGACCGACCAGTGGCATATCCAGCTGTTCGTCTAATTTTGCTCAATAGTCTTTATCTTTTCCCTCAAACACCATCAGTCGAATGCCTGCTTGCCTGAGGTATCTTCTCGGTCTATATCCGAACAGGAGTAAACCGGCGATTGTGCACACCGGCTCATCACCAACCTCATCAGTGAGGAACCCTAAATTGAGAAGTCGAAGTGTCCAATCTTCAATGGAAGATGGAACATCAGTGTCTGCGATAACGGAGTTCACATAGTCCGCAATTCTTTGTAAGTCCAAAGACTTGATAGACGTGCCAGACACTGGAAGCATTTCAGCATGAAGCATGCCACCCATCTGAAAAAGGCGGACCTGCTGCTCTCGTGTCGCCAGATTTGTAACACTGCCAACTCGTATGTAGATTCCCTCCCGGTCTCTGTGACGCAGTACATACGGCTTCGAAGTCCCTTGTGCAAAGGATAAAACTGCAACTCGACTATCGTCATTTACTTGTATTTCTTCATAAGACGGCAGAATGAGCGGGTGAATCTTTCGACCAACAACCGTATCCATAACCCATTCCTGGAGTCCTTTTTTGTTGATTCCTTCAATTTCGCCATCATCATCGACACCAAGGAGAATCATTCCTCGCTGATGATTGACCATCGTGACAATTTCCTTTGCCAGCTGCTCGGGCCGTACACTGTCACGTTTGAATTCCACTCTGGAATTTTCATCATTGGCGATAATTTCGAGCAATTCAGTTTTTAACACTTGTGAATTGGAACTCTCTTGTCCAGTTTAATTGCTGAGATTGAACATCTGAATTCGGTTTCGTTGCAACTTCTCCAAACGCTCAATGAACTTCGGTTTATTTGCGTGTTTTCGCTGTATTACGTCCAATCGTTTGAAAAAATCTCCAGTCGTTCCGTACTCATCCGCCACTGTTTTCAAATCGAACAGCATTTGCGCAGCCGCATCATAGCTCCTACCGCTTCGGGTCTTGAGTTGGTCTTCAATTTCCTGCCATGCAGATTCCCCCTTGCTGAAAACAGTTTCCAGACGTTTCAGCTGCGCTTTTTCTGCCGCGATTTTCTGTTGCCTGCGTTCGATTGCTCGCTGATTCGCCTCGGCAATTTTTACTCATTGACAAAGCTCGTACGGGTGATCTGGGCTCGGCTCGACACTTTTTGAAGTGCCTTCATATCTTGATCGTTGAGGGCGGTTTGCGCCAAGCACGCGAGTTGATTGCGAAACTCACACAACATCCTGATGTCGCGGTGGCTCGCCGAATGTCGCCCGGCGCACGGGAAGCACTTTCAGTTGCAGGAGTTGGCTGGGTGGACGAAACCGGCGCGGCGGAGATAGTTCTTGAATCTTTGATCGTTTCCAAGAGCGGGCACCAAATCAAGAAACCGAAAAAACCACCTCGCTGGACACCCGCCGTGCTCGCAGTTGCAGAAGCCTTGCTCTGCGGCGGACGGCCAACCGTCAGTGCTATGCAGGAGGTTACGAGGCTTTCCGCTGGAAGTGTCAAAAATGCGTTGCGTACCCTCATGGAATTAAATCTTCTAAGTGCCGAAGCACATCGTGGGCGCAATTCGGCACGCCGAATCGACGATCAAGATCGACTGTTGGACGCTTATGCGGTTGCCGCCACCACAATTGTGCCACAGACCGTTCTTACAGCTGGCGTGACGTGGCGCGAGCCGACGGAAATTTTAGCTGAAGTCGGTCAGCGGTGGGAAAATGCAGGCATTTCGTGGGCAGCCACCGGAATAGCGGCATCATCTATACTTGCTCCTTGCCTCACGAACGTCACAACCTGCGATGTCTATGTTGGCAGGAGAACAATCGCTGAGCTTGAGGCGATTGCTGCGATAGCCGGGCTTGAACCGATCAGCGGCGGTCACTTAACCCTGCGTCCATTTCCTACTGTTACAACAAGGTCGCTTTCCGTGGTGAAGAAAGGCCTGAGTCTATCTCCATGGCCTCGTGTGTACGCCGACCTGCGTATTTCGGGCGTGCGAGGTGAGGAGGCAGCCGAACATCTTCGGGAAGTGATCCGTGATCAATGATCTACCTACCCGCTCCCGTACCGCGCGAGTGGCCGTGGAAACAGTGCTTGAGACCTACTGGCCAATTTCACGGATGACTCGGCTTAGGGAAATCGAGCCTATGTCACCCAGATGCGGTCGATCACCCCGAACTCGATTCCGTGACACTTGCCGAAGACGCTATAGTCACAGTTCGAGAATTTCATCGGCAACTGCAGTCCCCGGCAAACTGGTTTGGTAATGAAATCAGAATCTGTCTCTGTCTGTGGTAAACCGGATGTTGATCCCCGCACTGATTCAGATCCAACGGTTCAGTTCAATGTAGCATCGCCGAGTATTGAGGAATAGGATCAATCCTGAGCCAGTCATAACGGTCCCCCGTTTCCACGGTAATCTTCATGACCGTGCCACCGCGTACGACTGAAATCTGCACGTCAACTCCCGCCGGACCGGTCTCCCAGACGCGTCGAAAGAAACTGGCCATATCTGAAACCGGTTGACCGTTAACGGCAACAATGATGTCATTGGGTCTGATACCCGCCACTTCAGCCGGACTGTCCCTCGCCACTCGATAAACGAAGAGGTGTCCGCGGTCCACGGCTGTATAGACACCCAACCACGGCCTGGTTTCGCCGGAAGCCCGTCCATTTTGCAACAGATCGTCGAGTATGGGTTTCAGCAAATTGATAGGCACAAACATGTTGCCTGGTACAGGTCGAGAACCCTCGACGGTTTTCGCATCATTTACGATCAATGAACCCACACCTACAAGTTTGCCATTGGAACTGATCAGTGCGGCCCCGCCAAACCCGCCAAATGGCGGAGATGTAAATATGGCTTGATCCAACAGATATTCCCAATAGCCTGAAAATTCCCGTACATCGACAACTTGTACGACCTGCATGTAGTCCGGTCCAATATGCGAAATAATCAATGCCGTATCACCGGGAAACAGAAAAGCTGAATCACCAAGAGGAATGCCTTTTATACCCAGAGAACGTGTCGCCCTCACCAGACCGAAGCCACTGTCGTAATCATAAGCAACTATTTCTGCAGGGACATATTCGCCTTGACTGTCTGTAACCTGAACATCTGAAGCCTCCAAAATCAGGTATCCGATCGTCAGGACCAGTCCGTCATCGCCAATGACGATTCCGCTGCCCTCGCGCTCGGTTCCCAGACTATTTGCAGTTCTTGCGGTATCCGGCACCATCGCGCGAAGTCCGATCACTGCTTTAATTGTTGCCTCAACCAGTTCATCCGAGTCCTGAGAAGCGACTGCTGGTGTCATCAGAAGCAGAAAGACAAAAATGCAGGCAAACAATCTTCGAATATATTGATCAGCTGTTGAAGATCGATAGTTATTCATCACAACCTGCTTACCGAATAGATGCGCACCAAACTGCTGCGCTAGATATTGTTACCACTTACATTAGGATTGTAAACACAAATACGTAACATGTGCAGGAAATTGATTTGAGGCTGGTTCGGAATCGTGAGAATTTCAAGCTCCGCTTTCTTTGTATGGACAAGAGCAGCATCAATTTTCTCGTGTGATTCAGTACTTGACCGAGACCACCTGCGATAGTGTGAACCACACTCCCAATTGATCGGAATATATTCGAATTACGAGGGTATAACGGCTCGCACGAAGAGAATTACGGAAAGAGCCATGAGTACGAACAGCGCAACTTTCTTGAAAGTCTCCTGATTGGTTTTAATGAAACCCTGATTGCCGATCCAGACACCGAAGATCAGTATTGGCAGAAATACTGCTGTACGCCAGTAGACGCTCGCGTCGATCAGGCCCTGAGCCGCGAACATAGCCGTTCCGACACTATCGGTGCCGATGAAGTAGGTGATGATCGAGGCGCGTCCTGCAACCATACCGATTGGCGAGGAGAAGTAAAACAGGATAACAGGTGGACCCACAATTCCCATGCTTCCGTTCAGAACGCCGGCCATCAGCCCAACGCCAAATGTTGCCAATGACCCGGGTTCTTTCGCGAGCGCGAAACCGCGGAGTATCAGGACCGCAGCAATGAAAACGATGATACTGAGTGCTATGAGCACCGGTGTCGCGGGTAGAGTGGAGAGGGCATGAATTCCAAATGGCGTCCCTGCCCAGCTGCCGAACAACAGCAGTCCGATGGATCGCCAACGTACGTTCTTCCAGACCTGTGGCAGGAGCGTGATGCTGGTCACCACCTCGAACATCAGAACCATCGGAACAACCTGCAGGGGTGGAAGCACGAGCGAGAGACTGGTCACCCACAGCATTGACGCACCAAAGCCAGTGTAACCTTTGAGGTAAGCGCCTGCGAACACAGCGATTAGACTGAACAGGAAACTCGCAGCAGAAAGTCCTGTCAGGTTGAGAATTCCACTTGGCATCTCACCCATGATCCCTTTGCTTACTCTTGAGAATGGCCACTGCCGAAAAATGCGCGATCAATTGTACAACTTCAAGCAAATTTGTAATATCAACGCGAAGCTAATCTGAATCCTTTCGAGTACCGGTATGTAAACTACTCGGTATTCCAACAAAAACTTCCCGCTTCCGACGAAATACATGAATCTGGTATTGCCAGAACCGATACTCTGGCGGTCACTCCGATAGAAAAGTCGGAATTCAGCTGTTTCACACTAATCGGTCAATTACAGAATTGAATTTGAAACTCCGTTTCCATTGTCAAAGTTTCACAATTGCCGATAAAATAGACGAATATTGCAGTTGGGACAGCTTCAGGTTGAAACGTGCGAATTTTATTACGTATGTCTGATGTCATGACGGTGTGCAGCAGCGGGAGCGCAGTGTGAATTTTCAGAAATTTCATGGTCATCAATTCTCGATTGATGAGACCGGTTTGGCCAGATTCAATCAGAACGGTTACCTGATTGTGAGAAATCTATGCGACTCCTTTGATCTTCAGGAGATGATTGATGTGATCAATTCGTCGATTGATCCAGCATTGGCACCGGTTGAATATGAGGCTGACGTGCAGTATCCAGGTGCGCCGGATTCCCGACAGTCTCCCGGTGGCGACACGCCACGAAGGTTGCTTCATGCCATTGCAAGAGATGCGGTTTTCAGGAACTGGGCGATCAACCAGCAGGTAACCGGCCATGTTATGAATCTGCTTCGGACAACCCACATTCAGGTGAGCCAGAACCATCACAACTGCATCATGACAAAATTTCCGGGATACGGGAGTGAGACCGGATGGCATCAGGATATTCGTTACTGGAGTTTTGATCGTCCGGAATTGGTGACAACTTGGTTGGCACTGGGTGATGAATCGAATGAAAACGGTAGTCTGACCGTTATTCCCGGATCACACAGAATGGACTTCGACAGGGGGCAGTTTGATGCCGCATTGTTCTTTCGGTCTGATGTTGAGCGAAATGTCTCATTGATGGATTCAGCGCAGTCCATCGAATTGAAAGCGGGTGATGTGATTTTCTTTCATTGCAGACTACTGCATTCGGCGGGACAGAATTGCACCGATTCGGTAAAACTCTCTGTGGTTTTCACTTATCATGCACGGTCTAACCGTCCCATAATAGGGACCAGGTCAGCTGAACACCCGGACATTGATATTCGACAATGATGGAAAATCTTGGTTATTTGCTGTATCCGATCATGGTTGCCATTCTGGTTTGGATGTGGTTCAGGGTGCGCGGTATGAATATTGAGGAAATCGTCGCACAATCGGCTGACGAACATCATACTGTGAATGATATTTTCGAACGCCACCCCCACGGAGGCGACTGGTCGGAATTTACGAAGTGGGTTGACGATCATCGTCATTGAGTCAAAATTCGTGACGAACCTATCGCCATGAAGGCTACTGTCAACACATTTGTCCGACATAAGACTGAAGGGCGAAAATTCGCCTGCCTCACATCTTACGGCTACTGTGAGGCGGTTGCCGCGACGGAAGCAGGTGTGGAGTTGTTGCTTGTCGGGGACTCCCTGGGGATGGTTGTTCAAGGCCACGACAGCAGTTTACCTGTGACGATTGAGGAAGTTGCGTATCACGTCCGCTGTGTCCGACGCGGCAATCGTGGCGCCTTGTTGATGGCAGATCTCCCTTTTATGAGTTACTACACCGAAAACGCGACGCTGGAAAACGCCGCGCTCCTGATGCGGGAAGGGGCGCAGATCGTGAAACTTGAGGGCGGAGCCTGGTTGGCAGAATCAACGAGATTGCTCGTCGAAAGGGGTGTGCCGGTATGCGCACACATGGGATTGACGCCACAGTCCGTCAACCACCTCGGTGGCTATCGGGTACAGGGACGTGATCCCGTCAAAGCTAAAACGATGATTGAGGAAGCCAAACTACTTGAGGAAGCCGGTGCCAGTTTCATATTGCTGGAATGCGTTCCAACATCATTGGGCAAGGCGATTGCAGAAAGTCTGTCGATTCCGGTGATCGGAATCGGTGCCGGTCCGCATACTGACGGACAGATCATGGTGCTGCACGATCTGCTCGGACTTTACCCCGGCAAACCTGCGAAATTTGTCAAGAACTTTCTGGTCGACAACACCGACATTCAGTCGGCAATTAGTGCGTATGTCACCGCAGTTCGCGATCACAAATTTCCAGCCGTAGAACATTGTTATGAGTAAAGAAGAGACGATCGCCTGGACTCTGGGCTATGGCGATCGGACAATCAGTGAATTCATCGATCTATTGGATTCCTACAGTTTGGATACAGTAGTCGACATTCGGCTTTTCCCGGCATCCGGAGAGAATATTCATTTCAGAAAGGATGCACTTGGACAGGTACTGAATTCCAACGGAATTGAATTCCACCTGGCAGGACATCAGTTCGGAGGACCCAGATCGGAAGTTGAGGATTCTCCACATGTCGCCTTACACAAGAGAATGCGAGGATACGCCGACTACATGTCAACGCTTGCATTCAAATCTGAGATCGAAAATCTGGTCGATCTTTGTCGCAACCATCGACTTGTCATCGTCAATGACCCAATTGATTTTGAACAATGTCATCGAAAACTCCTTGCCGACTACCTATATCTCGTCGAGGGCGTCAAGTTGATTCACATAATCGGGCGCGAGACATTCCAGGAGCACTGCGTGACTTTTTCTGCCCACTACCAATTCAATACAATTGTCTACGACAACTACCATGAACCGAGCCGCCAACTTCACTGAATACCGAAATCGACCATAATACATTTAAAATCTGAATCCGTCAGTCATGGTATATAGTCCAACTTGAACAAAATTTCTGTCAAACTTCCGTCCCAGGAATCTGATCATGTTTTTTAACTTCAATCGAAAAATCTCGATGCCCGACAAGAGTGAAGCCTTGCCTGGACGCAAAGAATCCATTCCAACATCGAAAGCTCATTTTATGAACGGTCGGTCCTTGTTCGAACCTTACCCGGAAAATTCCCGGATTGCCATGTTCGGTGGTGGATGTTTTTGGGGAGTTGAAAGAAAATTCTGGCAAAAGGATGGTGTTTACGTGACAGCAGTTGGATACTCAGGCGGCTATACGCCTAATCCGACCTATCGCGAAGTCTGCTCCGGACTGACCGGCCACAATGAGGTGGTTCGGATCGTATTTTTTCCGGATCAGGTATCTTATGACAGTCTGTTACAGGTGTTTTGGGAATGTCACGATCCAACCCAGGGAATGAGGCAGGGTAATGACATCGGAACACAGTACCGCTCTGGAATCTATACCTATGGATCGGATCAGAAACGACTCGCCCTGGAGTCTCTTGATGCGTATTCGGTCGCAGTCAGGAGAAAAGGCTACGGTGCGATAACGACTGAAATTATCGACGCGCCGGAGTTTTACTTTGCCGAAGCGGAACACCAGCAATATCTGGGTAAAAATCCACATGGTTATTGCGGATTGGGCGGGACCGGCGTGTGTTACGTTCCGGCAGATCAGCCCGTTTCCGCCTGAGCATGACGATGAACGAAATTACGCTGAGTCTCGAAGAGGTTTACCAGTTAAGTCTCGATGCACTGACCGGTTGCGGTGCACAAAGATCGAATGCGCAACCGGTTGCGAAGTCGATTCAGGATGCTGAAGCTGACGGTATACGAAATGTCGGACTGAACTATCTTTCTCACTACTGTGAGCATCTTCGATGCGGAAAGGTTGATGGCAGTGCCGCGCCCACGTGGCAACAGACTGCGCCTGCTGTCATCGTCGCAGATGCCGCTGGCGGTTTTGCGCATAGCGCTTTCGATCAGATTCATGGTGAATTTGTGAAGATAGTGAGATCAACCGGTATCGGTTCACTTGCCATAAAAAATTCCTATGCGGCTGGTGTCATCGGGTGGTATGTCGAGATTCTTGCCGACCAGGGACTGATTTCCTTGGCTTACGCCAACTCACCGCCAGCCATTGCACCATGGGGCGGTGCGAAGGCATTTTTCGGTACGAATCCACTGGCATTTGGAGTTCCAAGAAAGAACAATCCGCCATTGATCATCGATCAGTCATCCAGTGTGACAGCAAAAGTAAATGTTGTACATGCCGCCCAATCCGGAGAACCGATTCCCGACACTTGGGCACTGGACAAACAAGGTAATCCAACAGTGGATGCCAAAGCGGGTCTGGCGGGTTCAATGGCACCGGCTGGAGGATACAAGGGTGTGGCACTGGCGATGATTGTCGATTTGCTGGCGGGCGGTCTCGGCGGCCCGAATATGTCCCATTGCGCAGGTTCATTCGGTGACAACAGCGGTGGCCCGCCCGGTGTCGGGCAGTTCTTCATCGGGATAGTGCCAGAATTTTATGGATCGGAATTCAGTGAAAGATCGGAATCAATGTTTGCCGCGATGTGTGCCGAGCAAGGTGTCCGGCTTCCGGGAGACCGTCGTCATGAGTTCCGAATGAAAGCCAGGTCACAGGGCGTGATTGTTCCCGAAAGTCTCTATCATAAGTTGCTTGATTACGCTGATTGACAGGGCAATTGCGAATCTCACTTGTTACTGCAGACAACAGACTGCGACAGGCACATGGCTTGATCTGAAGTCATCAAAATTGGACACTTGATTGACCGATGAAGTATTGCGTTTTGTATACAATAATTCTAAAATCATATATTCTGAATATATCGTGATTGGCTTGATCAAACAACGAAGATTATCCATGGAAGAGTGCATGCAACAGTCCGACTATCGCCCTAATGTCGCAATAGTTCTATGCAACAAGCACGCGCAGGTACTCTGGGCGCGACGGGTAAGACACGACGGCTGGCAATTCCCGCAGGGCGGTATTGCACCGAATGAGACTTCTGACGAGGCGGCGTACCGCGAGCTGGAAGAGGAACTGGGTCTAAAACCCGACCATGTGCGACTGATCGGTTCGACCAATCAATGGTTCCGATATGATATCCCTCAAAGATATCTTAGAAATCGCTATCAGAACAGACTTCGCGGACAGGAGCAGAAGTGGTTCCTATTTGAGTTTATCGGCGACGAGTCTGATTTCTGTCTTGACTGCTCTGCCCGTCCTGAGTTCGATGACTGGAAGTGGGTTGATTATCGGACGGCTGCGGATCGCGTTGTGAGTTTCAAGCAGGCGGTGTACCGCGACGCCCTTGCCGAACTTGAACCGTATATTGGACGCATCAGCGAAAGCGGGTAGTACACGCCCGGCGCCAACTGGTTCGATCAACAAATTCGAGCGGGCGTAGTTCAATGGTAGAACTTCAGCTTCCCAAGCTGACTACGTGGGTTCGATTCCCATCGTCCGCTCCATTCACCCGATTCGGTTCCAGCGGATCCGGTAATCGGTATCAGGTCTGAGATTCTTCCTCGGTCTTCAGTTCAAATACCGTTATCACGCGTTCTGAGCGTCTGGTGTTCTGCGCAATTTTCGCTGCCTGGTGGGCTATCTCTTCTGACACAACCCCCATCAGATATACAGTCTTTCGGTATACCACCACATGTACTGTCGGCGAAGTGTCTTTCAGTGCCCGGGAAAGTCGGTGTTTAACGGACATTTGCAATATCTTGTCTCTACCCAAAACCAGAGGGCCGCGGGATTTTTCCACCCTGATCTCGTTGACAACTTTCCGAACGTAAGGGTGCTCGTTCGCCAAGTCCTCCACCCATTGCTTGGCTTTTGCGTTTTCCACCGAACCGGTCAGGAGCACGACGCCATTGACCGTTGTCACATTGACCTGGGTGTCCGAACCCAGCTCAGGTGTGTTCTTTGCGATCAGATTGCTTAGTCGAAACGTGATCGAGCTGTCTTCGATCTTCTTGGTGACACTTCGGGGTTCGACAGGCTTCTCAGACTGAGCGAAACCTGCGATCGCAAATAACATCAGAAATCCGAATGTCAGCGCACGGAAAACTTTCAATCTAAATGGAATTGAAGATGACGTAAACATGGAATTTGTATCCGGGGAAGGTTGGAAATGGATAAACATCCAAAGCTGGGTGTCTACATTCATTAATATTGTACATTACTTGAGTTTCGGAGTTCAAAACGGTGATTTCATGAGGCCGAAATCCCGATCATATCGTGATCCCGGCTGATTGAGAGCGGGTCAAGTTGCAGAATCCGGGTCAGGAAATCCTCCATTTTCCGGTCGATTGCCTGCATCACGACGGTCGCCTGGGTGCCCGAGACGGTCTGTAAGCTGTCAACCGCCTGATGGACGATGACCCGGAATGCCTGCCACAGCCGGCGGGCGCAATTGCACGGCTGTATGGTTTCGCGCAGGTGTTCGCGCGCCCGTGCGAGGCTGTCCAGCTCGCGGTGCAGTCTGGCATGCACCAGCATCAGATAGCAGTCCGAGCTGAAATGCAGCGAGGCGACATGCGAGGCATACGACCGGCTCTGCTCGCCGAGCCACTTCAGGTTCTGCTTCGATTCGCGGAAGAAGACCTCAATGGCCCACCGCATGGCATAGACCTCAAGCATCCGTGCGGCGCCCAGCTGTGCATCGGTGCTCAGGAAAAGGGCCCAGTCGCGTTTCGATGAGGGTGTGTCCCTGTCCGGGTTCACTCCCCGGACATACAGCAGTTTCATCGTGTGCCAGCGGTCAGGCTCGGATTTTGATTCGGCCAGGTTGACCTCGACCTCGATCTCGCGGGTGCGCCATCGGCCGCCGGGTGCGATGGCGGCCCTGTGCCATTGGCCGCGCACCAGCTTGTGGCAGAACTCATTCGCCGTGAGCATCTGACAGCGGAAAATAGCCGGTCTCACAACTCAGCCCAAGCGACACCGCCTGACAGCCCCAATACGCTGCGATTCTCGGTATGGTCATAATGAATCGACACCCCGTCCATCTTCTTTGAGCTGCGCTGCCTGATCGAGTCATCCACCACCAGAACCCTCAGACCATCGGCATGGCGGTCAACCAGATCCCTGGCCAGCGACAGCTGCCAGCCGCGCCAGTTCAGCTTCGGATTGTTCAGAAGATCGTAGATCGCGCTGTGATGCGCCTGATTGAAATGGTGCAGCGACCGGCTGCAGAAAACCCCGATGCTCGATGAGCCCATCCAGCGCCACAGCAGGTGCAGGTAAACCAGCACGCCGACATCGTGACCGCTGCGCTTGGTGATACCGGTCCGCGACAGCAGCGTCGGAATCTCAAGTTGATGCCAGATCTCGCAAAACAGGTTGTCGATGAGATGTCTGTTGTCTTTGAGCATCGGTGCGATTAATTCGGGCAGCGGGTCGGTTTTGTCCTTATAATTCACGTCTGAGGCCTCCTTGGATCGAGTGTTGTGCGTCGAAGAACTGGTTTTTATTCCCGACACATGAATTATACCCCAGGTGAGGTCTCTTTATTTAAATATATCAATACCTTATCTCATTATTTTGGCCGAAATCGAACTCCGAAACTCAAGTACATTATCCGATAGATAGGCATGTCTATCTTTGCAGTTCCGTCAATGAATCATCGGGTTCTCGGGTGACGGGACGGATCATTCTTTCAGGATCAGGCAGATGCAATATCGGTTCTGGAGTTCCATCGGCAAACTGTGCCCAAGTCGGATGTCTCACCACGCGACCCATCTCGTCAACTGTCATTGTCGATGTAATGCCGTGATATTTTGCGGTGGGTTTCTGACGCAGCGTATCCAGACGGGATATCAGGTTGTAAGTGTCAATCCCCATCGCGTAGATACGATTGAGGCCAACCGGTAGAGGGCGTTCAGACTTCAGTTTCCGCCGCAGGTTGCTTGTCGTGTCACCTTGATCTACCAACCAATTCATGGCGGCAAATCGTATACCGTCGAGATCCTGATCGGCAATTTTGTCGATTTCACCGCTGAATATTCGACTTGTCGCATAGACGGGCACATCATGTGCCTTCAGAAAATCTATATGAGGTTTGATCAGCCGTCCATGCATAGGATCTGAACTGAGGAAAATACAGTCCACATCCTGTCGTCGCCGCGGTGTGAACTTCAACGAGCGCCCCAGTTCATCGCGCAATGTGCGATACCGTTGCACGCTCTCGGCAATATTGAACACTTCTTTCACGGTGTCAGAATACTCATCGCGTCCTGTTTCGAATACCTTGCTCTGAATCACGGCACCACCGAGTCGTTCCCACTCGATTCTGAAAGCCTCGGTGGCCCGCTTCGACCAGTTCGAGGGCGACTCGAGAATCAGTGCGGTTGTATGTCCGTCCTGTCGCGCGCGTCGTGCGGCGATCAATCCATCGTGTTCCGGTGCGAGTGCGAACTGGTAAACCTGCTCGGTCGGAGGAATCTCGTCAGCGACTCCCAGCAATAAAGTCGGCACGACAAAGGTTCCGGAGCGTACCATTTCCTCAACATAACTGACACCGAGTGGGCCAACGACAAATTCCGCTCCATCGAACAGAGCTTGAAAATAGTGCTGGGTGATCTGACTGGGATCATTTCCAATATCGATGATTTCCAGTATGGGTTTGTTCGGGCTGGTATCGGCGTGATATTGGGCATTGAGCCCATCCATGAAAGTTCGAACTGCCAGATTGCTCTGCGATGAGAGTGGAAGAAGCACCGCGATATTGGAGTAGGTGAGGTTGTCAGATGCTATTCCCGACTCGATCAGCTGTACCGCCTGATGGTCCGTATTGCTGGCAATCCAGCTATCCAGTGCGTTGCCCATCAAGTGGGGATCGTGCCTCACCAAATTTAATTTCAAGGCCAGCAGAATCCAAGGCCGTGCGTTCGCCATATCCGAATCCGATAGCGCCGTGGCCAGTTCATCCGATGGTACCATGCTGAGGACTTGCCACAGTTGATGTCCGGTCGTCAGACGCTCGTCACCGGCTGGAAGCATTGCGTAGAGTCGAACGAGTTCCTTGACTAAAATCAATCTGTCGTCCAGATGGGATGCGGAATGAACCCTCAGCCGTGCAATCCGCAGTGTTTGCTCCGGGCTCAAAATCGGTCGCTTCGAGATTCTGCCCAATTGTCGGAACGCGACTTTGTGACGGGCATTGAACTGATGGATGCGCGCTCTGAAAACATCGAAATCCACCCGTTCTGATTCGCTGAGCTCATCAACCACAAGCAGACTTGCGATCGACAATGCCTGTGAGATGTTATGCTGCCTCAAAAGAACATTTGCTGCATCGATGAGTTTCAAATTGCGGCTCAAATCCGAGCTTTCCGCCTGGTTAACCAGATTCCAAGCCGAGTATTCGGTTTCTGGGATGATTACCTCGACAAACGAATCGTCCGAAGGAAAATCGATTATCGCAGGAATCTCATCGGCGGAAGGTGTTGTCGGTGGAGCATCCGCGATCACGGAGCCGGTATCAGGGGTTTGTGCTGAATCAACCGGTATAGTTGTGTCTTCCTGAACACAGCCGGTGAGAAACATGGACAAGGCGAGAATAGACACCGTCGAGCCCCATCCTGTTGACAACGACAGTTTGGAAATCATGCGATTGGGCTGATAAATTCGGATGGAATCACCATAATAGATGAGAAGTTGCGCACCTGAATGTGAAATTATAGCGTTATCCAAAACCAATGAATACTGCGGGAACACTCTATATCGTCGCTACGCCGATCGGCAATCTGGAAGATATCACTTTAAGAGCGATCAGGATTCTCAAGGAAGTGGATTTGATCGCAGCCGAGGATACGCGGCATAGTCAGAAACTTCTGCATAGGTACGGGATATCAACCAAAACGGTTCCGTTTCATCAGCACAATCAGAAGCTTCAGACTCACCGGCTTGTCAGACTGCTTGCCCGAGGCGAGAGCATCGCCCTGATCAGTGACGCGGGTACCCCGTTGATTTCAGACCCGGGTCATGCGTTGGTTGCAGCGTCGCAGGAAGAGGGTATTTCGGTTGTTCCAATTCCCGGAGCAAGTGCATTGACCTGCGCGCTTTCCGCTTTTGGGGTGCCAGTGGAAAACACGATTTTTGCGGGTTTTCTTCCGGCCAGGAAAGCGGACCGTATTGCCCGGCTGAAGCAGTTGTGCTCCCATCACGGCACGATTGTGTTCTACGAGGCACCGCATAGAGTGTTGCGATCGCTTGAGGACATGCGAGCGATGTTCGGTGATGACTGTGAAGCATGCATTGCCCGCGAGATGACAAAAATTCACGAAGAGATCCGAAGAGATACACTGGCTGGACTGGTCAATTGGGTGATGTCCATGGCGAACAATCAGAAAGGTGAGTTTGTCATAGCGATTGTCAGTACAGGTCCGCCATCTGAAGACAACATGGAACAGATCGACCACATGCTCGATGTTTTGATGGACGAGATGTCGGCCAGCAAATCCGCGGAAGTGGCATCGCGTCTGCGCGGTGTCAGTCGCAACGCACTGTACCGTCGGGCACTTCAGCGCAGAGGCGATAGTATCGACAAATAGCCGCCCAATTTCAGCTTGCAAGTCACCGGTCGGGTTTGTTCCTTCGGAATAGAGGGTACAATAGTTCATATAATAACAACCAGACCAGAAAAGGATTCTTACAGCAATAAGTTTGGAATCGAATTCGTCCTTGCCCAAGTCCTGCTAATTGGGCAGGGTAATTGTCATCAATAACCTTAAGCTTAAGAGGAACTTCATGCGCTTTACTCGGATAGCGTCTTATACCGGCTTAATCCTTATCTCCCTGATCTGCAGTACTGCCGTTGCGAACGATAAGTTTTTCCGTGTGAATCTTGACTTGATGAAAGGTGCGACGTTTAAGGATATGGATTGTGCAAGCGCTGCACCGGCAGCCGCACTGTACGGTTGCGGAACCGGTCGTGACGGTGCGCCTCACCGATCTGTCGGGGATTTCGGCGTCGTGCCAGCGTTGGAGTTCGGCTTTGGTCATACCGTTGGTGTCGCATGGTATGGACTTCTATTTGAATACCGGCCAAAGTATCAGTTCAAAGGTCGCACTAACTTCCTCGCCGCGAATCGACGTCAGGAAGTGTCAGCAGAGCTTTCGACAATTTCTGGGATGTTGGCCGGTTTTGTCGAGTTGAAAGATGGTGTAGTGGATTTCGGTTCGTTCACGCCTTTTTTAGGCCTTGGCTTTGGTGTCGCGCACAACAAAATCGGGAATACCACAATGAACTTTCCGGCAACATATACAACTGTACCGGGTGGTGTTCATACAGATCTGGCGTGGATGATGACTGCAGGGGTTTCAACCGAGCTAAACGAGCGTATGACTCTTGAATTTGCTTGGCGTTATGCCGATCTTGGTGAGGTTCGTACGGGTCGTGGTATGGGTAGTGTGACCTGGCGCGACGGTAGCAGAGATCCTACAATTCTCAATCTTGCACCGACGCGAGCGAGGCTGGCAGGCCATGGAATTCGGATGTCACTGCGCTATTCGTTCTAATCAGTCGCGATTACCTATGCACCGAGAGGCTCTGCTCGCAGTTGTCTTTGAACCTGATGACGGACAACCCCATGTTTGTTGGGTTGATGTACAATGTTCAAGGTTACGAGAAGAGTTGGTCGGGCAGTCGCTTGGCAGTACAGTTGGCAAAATCTGCTGACGGTTTGTCGGGAGGAAAGTCCGGGCTCCGAGGGCAGGGTGCCAGGTAACACCTGGGCGGTGTGAACCGACGGAAAGTGCCACAGAAAATATACCGCCAGACCTGTCGATTTCTGTGAGAGAGAGACGGAAGGTAAGGGTGAAATGGTGCGGTAAGAGCGCACCGCGGTGACGGTAACGGCAACGGCAGGGCAAACCCCACCTGGAGCAAGACCAAATAGAAATCCATCGACGCGGCCCGCGTCGGATTTGGGTAGGTTGCTGGAGATTTTCAGTGATGGAAATCCAAGATGAATGGCTGCCGACGGTCATATGATCGTACAGAACCCGGCTTACAGACCGACTCTTTTCTTCACTCCACGCCAGAAATTGATTCTCCGTCGCCGAGCTCGCCTTAATTTCTACATGAATCAGTCATATTTTTTGCGGTCAAATTCGACTCGGTGTGTAGTATTATTTGCTCTTTCGTGAAATGAACAATCCAACCGAATTGACGACGTTCGTAAGTCATGCGGATGATGCCATACGTGGTTTCTGCAAACCGAATGTCATTGCATCGACTCCCGCATCGTCGTAAACATCTGACTCAAAAAATCGGTTAAATTCCTGCACGATTGAAATAGGAGAAATTAGTTGTGTTGAAAGTGAGAAGCGACATTGAAATCGCGAGAGAAGCTTCATTGAAGCCAGTTGGAGAGATTGCCCAGCGTCTGGATATTCCAGCCGATTCCATGATCCCATACGGCCACACCAAAGCCAAGGTTGACTTGGATTTCATTGATTCCCTGTCCAGCCGGGAAAATGGAAAGCTGGTACTGGTTACCGCGATCACACCCACCCCGGCCGGTGAAGGTAAGACAACCACGACAGTTGGTTTGGGTGATGGGCTGAATCGAATCGGCAAGAATACCATGGTTTGTTTGAGGGAGCCCAGTCTTGGCCCATGTTTCGGAATGAAGGGCGGGGCGGCCGGCGGCGGTTATGCCCAGGTCGTGCCCATGGAAGACATCAACCTGCATTTCACCGGTGACTTTCATGCCATCGGAACCGCGCATAATCTTCTTTCTGCACTGGTTGACAATTCAATCTACTGGGGCTCCGATGTGGGGTTGGACAGCCGTCGGGTCAGCTGGCGAAGGGTGGTTGACATGAACGACCGTGCGTTGCGTCAGATCGTATGCTCACTGGGTGGAGTTTCGAACGGTTTCGCAAGAGAGAGTGGTTTCGACATTACTGTCGCAAGTGAGATTATGGCGATTTTCTGCCTGGCGGAGAATCTACGAGACCTTGAGAGAAGACTGGGTAATATCATAGTCGGGTATCGCCGTGACCGGTCATCTGTTTCGGCAAGCGAATTGAACGGCAATGGTCCGATGACCGTTTTACTCAAGGATGCTTTCGCACCGAACTTGGTCCAGACATTGGAAAACAACCCTGCATTCGTGCACGGTGGTCCGTTTGCCAACATCGCCCATGGCTGTAATTCAGTTGTTGCGACAAAAGCGGCACTCAAGCTCACCGACTATGTCATCACCGAAGCGGGTTTCGGCGCTGATCTGGGTGCTCAGAAGTTCTTCGATATCAAGTGTCGTACATCAGGTTTGCAACCTTCGGCGGTTGTCGTCGTAGCGACAATCCGAGCGCTCAAGATGCACGGCGGTGTCGCCAGGACTGACCTGCAAGCGGAAAATGTCGCGGCTGTTGAGGCAGGATGCGTGAACCTCGAGAAGCATCTCGCCAATGTCGCGAAATACGGATTGCCGGCCGTAGTTGCCATCAACCGGTTCGTTTCAGATACAGATGCGGAGGTTGACGTGGTTCGCAGGCATTGCGAGAAATTGGGCGCGGATGTAGCAGAATGTACGCACTGGTCTGATGGTGGGGCAGGTACCGAGAAACTCGCACACAAAGTCGTTGAGCTCGCGGACTCGGGTGCCGGATCATTCAAACCTCTATACGCAGACGAGCTTTCACTGGAAGAAAAAATCCGCACCACTGCGCAGCAGATCTATGGTGCAGCGGATATCGCGATCGAAAGCAAGGCCGCCACCTACCTCAAACAGCTCGAAAGCGATGGCTTCGGTCATCTGCCGGTCTGCATGGCTAAAACGCAGTACAGTTTTTCGGTTGATCCGAGTGCATTGGGCGCGCCCGAAGGTCACATTGTGCCGATTCGCGAAATTCGTCTGCTTGCCGGTGCTGGATTTGTCGTGGCTATCTGCGGAGATATCATGACAATGCCCGGCCTGCCGAGGGTGCCAGCCGCCAATTCGATTCGTCTGGGTGAAAACGGACAGATCGAAGGGTTGTTTTAATCGATATCACAATCTCGAATCGGGATGGACGATACCGAATATACCGTGCTTATTGTTGTGCAATTACCGGTTGGGGGTATCTGACTGATGGCCATTCGAACGCTGGACCGCGAGCAATTGCGCGCCGCGCCTTTTCATCCCCGATTTTTCGGTACCAATGGTGCTGTTACCAGTGAACATTATCTGGCAGCAGGCGCAGGAGCGGATGTACTGAAATCAGGCGGGAATGCGATAGATGCGGCAATTGCCGCCGTCCTGGTTGAAGGTGTAGTCAATCCGCATCAGCACACAATCGGCGGCGAATGCCCCATGCTTGTTCAGATGGCGCATCACTCGGAGCCGATCGTGATCAATGGCAACACCATGGCACCGGCCGCGGCGACAGTCGAGAACTACTTGCAACGGGGACATGCCGACGTGCCGGATACCGGAATTCTCGCTGCGGGGGTTCCCGCTGCGCTCGGTGCCTGTACGACTGCATTGGAAAAATTCGGGTCCATGTCATTCGCAGACGTGTGCAGTCGTGCCTACGAGACCGCCAAAGGGTTTCCCGCACATCGCGGATTGCTGTTCATGCCCGATTTCGGTGTTCATGCCATTCAAGACCTGATACGTAATGACTGGTCGAATACGGCAGCCGTGTATTTACCGGACGATTCATTGCCGAATCTAGGTCAACTGCTGGTGAATGCCGCATTGGCAGATGTCTTCCAGACACTGATGAAAGCGGAGCAGACTGCAGGTGGAAGCCGCGAACAGGGTATTGCGGCGGTACGAACGGAATTCTATTCGGGAGATATCGCATCCGAAATCGCCAAACATTCCAAGGACCGGGACGGTTTCCTGTCGCGCGACGATATGCAGGCGTTTGAGACGCGAATTGAATTACCTGTGTCGATCGCTTTCGATCACGTTCGCGTATACAAATGCGGACCCTGGAATCAGGGGCCGGCATTGCTGCAGACGCTGTCAATTCTCAAGAATGTACCGATCGGTAATATGGAGCATAATTCGACTGAGTATCTCCACACAGTGATAGAAGCTGTCAAGCTTGCCTTCGCGGATCGCGAGCAGTGGTATGGCGACCCCGAATTCGTTCACGTACCCATTGAGGCACTGTTAAGTGATGAATATGGTGTGACGCGTTCAAAATTGATTGACCCTTCCAGGGCAAGTGATCAGATCATTCCGGGTGACCCGACCAGGCAGATCGCCGCGATGCCTTTAGAGGACCGGATGGGCGGTAAGTCCTGGGGACACGGCACCGTCCATGTTGACGCGATTGATCGGGACGGAAATATGGTTGCGGCCACACCCAGCGGCGGATGGCTCAAGTCTTCCGAGCTTGTAGAATCACTCGGGGTGCCTTTGGGAAACCGGTTGATGACCTTCTACCTCACACCGAGTCATCATCCAGGTGTAATCGAACCCTTCAAGCGACCGCGAACCACCATCAGCCCGACGTTGGTTCACAGAAATGGCAAACCTTGGATGGTGTATGGCAGTATGGGCGGTGATCAGCAAGACCAGTGGATGCTGCAGTTTTTCCTCAATAAAGTGGTATTCGACATGACGATTGCCCAGGCGATTGAGGCTCCGAAATTTTCGAGTCACCACTTTCCGGGTTACTTCGCGCCGCACGAATTTCACAATAGACTTGTTGCGATCGAGGAGGGTGTCGGTGAGGCAACTTTATCTGGACTTCGCTCGCGCGGACACCTGGTCGAGCCGAGGCCGGACTGGACTGAGGGCTATCTTCTTGCAATCGAAAGAGACCCGGAAACAGGATTGCTCGAAGCAGGCTGTGACCCGCGCGGCGCAAAGGGCGATGTGTTTCCCGCCGCCGCTTATTGCTGGTAGTCGAAGGTCGAAAATCCGAATCGACAGAAGAATAGAAATTTTCTAATCCGAAATCGCGACATCGTGCTGGTTGCAGGCAGCTTTCAGGGTATTCTGCAACAGGCTTGCTATCGTCATGGGTCCGACACCACCCGGAACCGGTGTGATCGCCCCGGCAACCTTTTCCGCTTCTGCGAAATCGACATCACCTACCAATTGCAATTTTCCAGTTTCGAGTTTGATTCGATTGATTCCGACATCAATGACAGTTGCTCCGGGTTTCACCCAATGTCCCTTGACAATGTGCGCTTTTCCGACCGCCGAGATCAGAATGTCTGCCTGTTGGCATACTGTCTGTAGGTCGCGCGTTCTGGAATGTGCGACGGTGACTGTGCAATTTTCCTGAAGGAGCAGGGTAGCAAGGGGTTTTCCGACTATATTGGAACGACCGACAATGACCGCATTCTTTCCGTTCAGATCCTCACTGGTCGATTTCAGTAACTGAATGCAGCCGAGGGGAGTGCACGGTACCAATGCATCCATGCCGATGGTCAGCAACCCGACATTCTGCGCATGAAATCCATCGACATCTTTCTGTGGCTGAATTGAGTTGATTACCACCTCGGCATTGATATGATCGGGAAGCGGCAACTGAACCAGAATTCCGTGTACCAGAGGATCCGCATTCAATCGTTCAATCAGATCAAGGAGTTCCTTTTCGGTGACACCGGCGGCCAGTTTGTTGTGAAAAGAGTTCATCCCGGCCTGTGAGGTCTGAATGATTTTGTTTCGAACATAAACCTGACTGGCGTCGTTGTCGCCAACGAGTACTACGGCCAGTCCCGGGATAAGACCATGCTCTGTCTTGAGCAGTTCCACTTTTTCGGCTACGCTTTGCCTTAGATTCGCTGCAAGCGCTTTGCCATCAATCAATTTTGCCATTCGTCACCCAATCGGAAATAATGCATTGGAAATAATCCGCAAATTTTATATTCATATCGGAAAATAGATTCATAAAATTGTCGAATCTGTTGGGGAATTACTGCGGTTGGTATTGATTGATGAAAATGCTCTACATGGGGAAGCATTGGGATCCGAGTTCGGCGGCCGGATGCAGTCTTTGAGCCAGATTATCTCAAAGGTCAATATGTGCTTCCGTATCACCTGCGGCAAGCGCATTTATCCAGGCAAGACATAGATCACGAGAACGGTAGTGCCCCCAAGTTTTTGTTTCCTCGCGTTCAACAATTGGAAAAGTCGAGTAAATATGGTTGATGTCATTTCGCTCTGCGATACCGTAAAGATGAAAATAAATCGCATCTAACTTCGTACGCAGATTGAGACGGCGTTCCTCATCCCAGCGAAAGGGTGGCAACACCTCACCTGTAGTTTCGTCGACATAACCCAGGTCGCGGGCGAACGGTGCCATATCATGAGCGGTATAGGAAAGTTCAAGTACGGCTTCCCGTATAAGTGATTCTGCGGATTGATTTCCGAAGAATACCGTTTTGTAAGTGTCAGGAGGCACGACGGGAAACTGTTCGATCACAAACAGGTTCAGATGTTGACCTTGGATTTTTTGCCGTGCGACGTAGTCCAACGGAACTGAATTCAGATTTGCAAGCAGTAGAACTGTATTTACGTTCCCATTATCTTCAGGGTAAAGAACCGGCAGTGTGTTACCAGCTCCATAACCTGGAAGCAATGCTGCAATAACCGATCGAATATTCGTTGGGGCGGTCACATCTTTAATTGCAAGCATCCATGTCGCATCAGGGAACGAGGGCAGATTTGTCGATACCCAGTATTGGGGTCTCGGCAACCACGTTGGATTCTGATGCTGTTCCAGACTCGCTCGTTCGGGTTGGGCTGGACGATAGAGATTACTTGGGTTCAGTACGATGTTTGCCGCTCGGTGATCGTATGCCTGGATCATCTTGCCTTCGTACAGTGGAACCCACTCGCCGGAGGGACTGTTGAAACGGTTGCCGCCGATGGGATAGGCGCCTTCCTTCTCATCCAATTCCGTCCGTGTACGAAACTGGTGAGAATCGTTGGTCATGTCGAACATTCTCGCATACTTTACAGTCCACATCTTGATTGACTTACCCGATGAATGATTTACCAGTACCGGTAGACGGCTGTAGATAGCGCTTGTGATTTCAGCATCCTGACTAGTTCGGAAAATCGGCGCGGTACCTGTGTTCGGATTAACCCGTGCAAAGTCTGTCGCACTCAAGGGAAAGCAGCGATTGGGGTCCTTGATTTCAGATACATCATGCAGAAAGAAACCGCATTGTGCATGACTGGAGAACGATTGTCTGCCCGCGACAAAAACACTAAATTTGAAACGCGAATCGACTTCCGGAAAAAATATCTTTTTGTTCTCAAAATCCAACAGTGATTTCAATCGTCCTTCTGTGGAAACGCCTTTGAAAAATTCAGCCGCTGTTTTGTCAGCCGCGATGCCTGACGGCACCAGCAGGCCAATTATTCCGTCAGGCTTGATCAGTTTCATCGCACGTTCAACGAACAGGGAATAAAGGTTCAAATCGCCCTTTGACAAGAGCGGATAATCGCCTCCCTGACGTGCCATTCGCATTGCATCGCTGACGTGTTTGCTTGCCAAATCGAATTCTTGCGCGAGCGGGTCTTCCAAGTTCTCCAGTTCTTTGATCATTCGTTTACGGTCAGCAGCGCGCGTTTGTAAGGCTATCTCTGATCGTCGCGCACTGAACCATTCCACCTGCTGTAATTTCATTCGATCCCATGGGGGGTTTCCAATGATGGCGTCGAATCCACCTGTCAGCTCAACCTTATTCCAGTCAGACCAAATTCCTGGAAACGCGACCTGCCAATTGAAAAAACGTTCAGCTTCGATCAAATCCATCACTGAGTCGAACAGTCGGGCAAATTGTTCACCCAGCTCAGTGTCTGCGTGATTGTCTTCGGAATGTTCAAAAGTCTCCGTATGTGCAATTTCGATGGGATCACCGAAAATGCCATCAAGATAAGCATAGTATGCGGATTTTTCCTTACGGTCGCGGAGGTTCAGCCATTGGAACGCGAGCAGGACTGACAGGAACGCATTTAACGGTGCAGTTTCTCTCTTGACTCCCTTATATAGCCTGGCCGATTTGTGTGCCTCTGCAATTTCAGCATCTGCCAGACCTTCAATCAGTTGCATCGACTCAGCAGACTCCAGTGCTTTCTTCAATGGCTTGTTTAAAAACAGAGGACTGCCGTTCCGACGCGCCTCAGTTTCAGCATTCGACACCCAGTTTCCAAATAAACTGTCTCCGCATCGAAGATGATGGTCAAGAAAATTCAATGGCGCACCGGCTGTGAAGGTGTGCAGCCACAGTGATACCTTGGCAAGCTCTACCGCCAACGGATTTTTGTCTATGCCGAAGATGCAGCGCTTAAGTACGATGCGTCGAATGATGTGTCGGTCGTCCAGCTGAGTTGGATCAAATGTCCAATGGCGTGTCTCAGCATTACCCACAATCGTATATCTGATTTCGTCGATACGCCACGACAATGGTGAAATGTAATCTTTCCACCTCGCCTCAGCTTCGGCTATAGAAGCAATCACTTGATCGCTCAAATAATCGACGAGATTGACCAGAAAGTGTCCCGACCCCATTGCCGGATCACAGACTCTCAGTTTAAGTATCTTTGTTGCCGGGTCGAGCAATTTCAGTTTTCCCTGCAGCTGTTCCGGTTGTTCTGTACTGGATTCCAGTTCCGATGCCACCTTGTCAAATTCATTCTGGTACTGCTGGATGAGGGGTTTGAGAGTTTCTTCTATTACCAGACTGACAAGATCGTCAGGTGTATAGTAACTGCCTGAGTCTTTTCGTGCGAAAATGTTGGGGCGAACGGTGAGTGTGTCTCCATCACGAACTACTTCCCGTTCCAGCAGGCGCTCGTAAATCGACCCCAATTGTTGGACACCCAGATCTCGGTAGTTGATGTAACGTCGCCCTCTTTCTGTTCGTTCAAATGAAAGCGCATCAATCACCTCAGCCATTACCGCATCACCCAGTCGAACATCATCCAAAAGCGGAGTCAGCTGTCTATCGAATAATCCACCGTTGTAAGGTGGCAGACCAATCGAATCATCACCGATATCGATTGCCCTGCAGAGGTCATCGAAAGCAGTCCAATATCGTGCAATAGTTTCGGAGAAAACGTCATGAGTGTCTTTGCGTTGATGAATGTCATCTCGGATGTTTCGCAATGCGTAATCGTCGTAGCGAGTATCACGCACTGGCAGCAAGTTACGGTCCTCTGCATAAAGTATGAAAAGCAAGCGATAAAGCAGAACCAGCGCAGCATCTCGCACCTCATGCAGAGGTTTGTCCACAGCTGATGTGGCTATCGCGCTCACAATGTCAGGGAAAACTCGTTGGAAGACAACTTCCGACAGACTCGCCGCCACTCTTTCCTGATAGTAATAGCCTTCCGCTATCGCCCTCTGGTGGTAAGTCCGCTCATCTGCAGCATCTGGAAGAAAGGACTCTCGTCTGAAAATCAGAAGAAAAACCTTGAGCCAATGACGACGTTCCGCGGTTTCCGGTGATGAATTTTCTTCATTGTTGTTTTCGAGATTGAGAATTTCAGCGAGATTTAATTCGAAATAGTCCTCCGAAACCAGACGTGCGCCCGAATAGTAGAGTCGCCAGTGCGCGCCATTGGTCAGAATTCCCCAACGGTTTTTACCGGCAGTTAAATCATCTGATCGTCTCAGGTAACGCAACATCTGGGTTGATGGCGCCGATCCCTCTCCAGTCTTGACCGATCGACGGTCAAGAGGTCGAAGCCATCTTTTCGACTCTACAATTGCCAGTCCGTGCTCATACCGTTTCCATTCCTGACGGAAGGTATTAGCACGTTCCTTCGCGTCGGTATCGCCAAATAGCAGTCCATCCGGCACGTCGACACGGCCCCGTTCTGACAGATTCTGCTCGCGCAGATAGTCCGTCCATCCAAGTCGATCAAGAACTGGCCAGATCAGGTCGTCTTCAGTATGGGTTTCGTTGGGTGAATGTTCTGCCGGAAATGGCGAGTATAGGCTTTTCAGATCAGATTCGAATTGATCCAGTATTTCGCTGTCGATTTCTCGCCAATCGGGGGTTTCAGTGATCGAATCACTCAGAAAATCCTCTGCGAATAGGCTGCCCCTGTATAACATATCCCTATTCACTTATCAAACTTCCCGGATACTGGCATACAATTCTTGGTTCCGCGCAAGCCTTTGATACGGAAAAAACGAATTGTGGGTTGGACGAAGTGCTTTTGGTTGTGTGCAGTCGAATTAAAAATTTACCTTGATGGTGCGGTGCTGATTCAAAGTTAGGCAGAGAGTTTGGCATTGACGCAATTTTATATTCATATCGCAGAATGGATTCATGAAATTGTCGAGTCTTTTGAGGGTTTGTTGCCGTCGGTTTCGATCTTTTCGAATGTGTGTTACAAATCACACCGTTTGGCTGCTCTGGGGATGAAATATCTGTAACATTGGACAAGGTTTTATCTGATGCGCAAATGATTCAGAGTTCAGGAACCATCAAGAAATTGCCCATTGTCGGCGTCATGGGGTCAGGTAGTGCGATGTGCGAAAGTCGGGCGGTTCCCCTGGGTCTATGGCTGGCGACGATGGATGTGCATCTTCTCACCGGGGGCGGCTCAGGTGTGATGCAGTCGGTCAGTCGTGCATTCGCTGAAACACATCGAAGAGAAGGATCGGTTATCGGTGTGATACCCGGACAGTTTGACAAGGCGACGCGCATATACGCCACATCCACAGGCTATCCGAACCAGTATGTCGAGATTCCGATCTATACACACTTACCGTATTCAGGTGACAGGGGCAAAGATCAACTGTCCCGCAACCATATCAACGTACTGAGTTCTGATGTCATCATAGTATTGCCCGGACAGTCGGGAACAGCAGCGGAGGCTGAGCTGGCAGTCATTTATAATAAGCCTGTTGTTGCATGGCTGGACAATCGATCGCAGGTTGCGAATCTACATCCACAGGTGCCTGTAGTCAGCGAACTGGAGCAGGTAAAAGAGTTCGTCACCCGCCAAATACGGAAATCCAATGGATGATCTCAAACGCTCACTTCTGAACGTCTTTACCTACAGCGATCTTAACCGAATGGTTAATCAGCGTAAGGATGACGAGCAACTCGCGTCGCTCCAGGCATCGTCATCAGCCCGCTTCGTTCTGTTCCATCAAGACCAGTTTCTCATGTCAGAGCTTCCCGGTCCCGCACCCGTACTGGTCAAATCCGACAGTATCAGCAGTTCGCAGTGCTCTGTCGAGACAAGTGTTTATCTCGGGTGCCGGGAAAAGCATCACTATTTCGCCCTGGAAATCGGTGACACGTCGTGTCTGAAGGGGAATTCGTTTGGCAATGGCAGTTTCGTCGGACTTCGAGAGAGTGGATACAGCCTGAAAGCAGAGGACGCGACACTATTGTCCTACGCGAAGGCGATGTTTCACTGGCATCGGGCACATGGGTATTGCGGTGAATGTGGTTCGGCAACGCTCTCTGTCCAGGGCGGGCATTGCAGGCAGTGTGTAAAGCCGGATTGTGCGAAAGTACACTTCCCGAGAACCGACCCCGCGATTATTGTTGCGGTCACGAAGAACGGCGAGTGTCTTTTTGGACGACAGAAAGCATGGCCGGAGTACCGATATTCAGTCATTGCAGGCTTTGTTGAACCGGGTGAAAGTGTGGAACAGGCAGTGGTACGCGAGGTTCTGGAAGAAACCGATATCAGTCTCGAAACTGTCGATTACCATTCCTCGCAACCGTGGCCGTTTCCAGGATCAATCATGCTTGGCTTCACCGCGACCGCGTCAAGTCATGAAATCCGGCTCAACGACGGGGAGCTTCAGGACGCACACTGGCGAAGTGCTGATCAGGTAGTAGATGGTCTCGTTTCGGGTGAGTTTCGCGTTCCCCCGCGCCTTTCTATCGCCTATCGTCTGATCGAGGATTGGTTCAATGAGCATTATTCGCGCAATCTGTCGGTTGTTATGGATGACCTCGGAATCGTTCGTTTGTGGTAGTTGCAGATGAGTGTGTTGGGGTTGGGTGTCACACACTTAACCTCAAGAACGGTCAACGCTATAATTCCTAGATACACCACACCAGCGAGGGAAGTGCAATTGCCGACTCCAAACCCATCCGCCCGCGAGCAGGTCTTCAGTGACGTTCGCCAGTCACTGGCGAAGCTGGGCCAATCTGTCAGGGATGCCGCACAGACCGAGTACGATCGGATCATGTCGACCGAAACACCGAGCCCGGTTGTTGACGGACTTCTGGTTGACAATTTTCTGGCCAAGCACGGCGCGGTACATGGAACATCGAAGATTGTTCAAAATTATGCTGAGGTTCCGGGTGCGGTTCGCGAGTTTCTCGACACTCACGAACTGCCATCGAAAATGATCATGGGCGCGTCACAGTTTCTTGAGGACTTCGACTGGCCGGATCATTGGCAGATCGAGACGCGGACCGCCAGGAAATCGGACATCGTATCAGTGACCGATGCGGTGTGCGCAATCGCTGAAACAGGCACAGTAATGCTGGTCAGTTCGCCGACTGCATCGTCGACGCACGCATTCCTACCGGAAAATCACGTGGTGATCATCAATGCCGGAGAGGTTGTCCGGCATCTTGATGACGCGCTCGGGCTGGCTTCGGCAAAGATCGATGACCGTACATCAGGCGTGCACATGGTTACCGGTCCCTCGAAAACAGCAGATGTGGAGCAGACAATCCAGTATGGCGCACATGGACCGCGTCGATTGCACGTCATCATTATCGATGCGAAATAGATTTGTGATGAATCAGGAAGTTCCGCGTAAGTCAAACTACAACTATGACGAACTGCTGTCGTGCGGACGCGGTGAGCTGTTTGGCGAAGGCAACGCACAATTACCTCTACCACCGCTCCTGATGTTTGACCGAATTACCAATATTGACAGTGTGGGTGGGGACTTCGGTCGCGGGATCGTAGAAGCGGAGTTGGACATCAAACCTGATCTTTGGTTTTTCAACTGTCACTTTCAGGGTGATCCTGTCATGCCGGGCTGTCTCGGACTGGATGCGCTGTGGCAGTTGGTCGGTTTCTACCTCGGTTGGCTCGGCAAGCCGGGCAGCGGCCGTGCGCTGGGCTCAGGAGAGGTCAAGTTCACAGGGCAGGTTACAGAAGAGATCAGGCTGATCACCTATAGGATTCACATCAGGCGTGTGATTGCCACCAAGCTGGTAATGGGGGTCGCCAATGGAATTGTGGAAGCAGACGGAAAACCGATCTATACAGGATCTGATCTGAGAGTCGGGTTATTCAAATTGAAATGAGCATGAGAAGGGTCGTTGTAACAGGACTGGGTATTGTTTCTAGCATTGGCTGCAACCAACACGAAGTGATTGAGTCATTACGTGGCGGTGTATCCGGCATCAGTTTTGAGCCGCAGTACGAAGAATTGGGGTTTCGCAGTCAGATACATGGTGCGATTGATCTTGATCTTGATCGCTCGGTAGAGCGACGGGCGCGTCGATTCATGGGTGACGGAGCGGCCTACAACTATATTGCGATGCAGGAAGCGATCGAGGATTCAGGTTTGGACGAAGAGAAAATCTCCAATCCTCGCACCGGCATGATTATGGGCTCCGGAGGCGCCTCGACGGAAAACATCATCGCCGCGGCCGATATGCTCCGGTCAAAGGGAATTCGCGGTGTGGGTCCGTTTCGGGTTCCGCGAACCATGTCGAGCACCAATTCAGCGACTCTGAGTACCTATTTCAAGATCCAGGGGGTCAGTTATTCAGTCAGTTCCGCTTGTGCGACCAGTGCGCACTGTATCGGCAACGCGATGGAACTGATTCAGCTGAACAAGCAGGATATCGTCTTTGCCGGTGGCGGTGACGAGGTGCACTGGTCGATGACGATGTTGTTTGATGCCATGCGTGCTTTGTCCGGAGGCTATAACGATCGCGCGGAGCAGGCTTCGCGTCCATTTGATAGGAACAGAGATGGGTTTGTCATTTCCGGCGGTGGCGGTGTTGTAGTCCTTGAGGAACTTCAGAGCGCGCTCGACCGGGGCGCGAAAATATACGCGGAACTCATCGGATATGGAGCGACATCCGATGGTTTCGATATGGTCCAACCCTCCGGCGACGGTGCTGTTCGCTGCATGCGGCTGGCGCTCGAAAACGTCGATCAGCCCGTGGACTACATCAATGCCCACGGAACCAGCACGCCGGTCGGCGATACTCAGGAACTGAATGCCATCTGCGAGGTTTTCAGTGATGTGCCCCGAATCGCATCGACCAAATCGCTGACCGGTCATGCGCTTGGGGCAGCGGGTGTCAATGAGGCGATCTATACCCTGTTGATGATTGACAACGACTTTATCAGTCCCTCAATCAATATTGATGAACTCGACCCCGTTGCGGCAGATTTACCCATTGTCTGCGAACCGATCGAGAACATCGGAGTGAAAACCGCCATGTCGAACAGTTTCGGCTTCGGCGGAACCAATGCAACCCTGGTATTCCAGAGACTTTCTCAGTAATCTGCCTTCGGTCTTGAATTCAACTGAACAAGCGCTGATTCAACCGCATCGAAATCCCATGTACGTCACGGTGTGGTTGCTGATCATCTGCGCCATGATCTACAGTGTGATCGCGATTGGCGGTTATACGCGTCTGACGGATTCCGGCCTGTCTATGGTTGACTGGCATCCGGTATCCGGAGTACTGCCCCCGCTCACACAAACGCAATGGATTACGGAGTTTGAGCACTACCAGCAGTTTCCCGAATACAAGACGGTCAATATTGACCTGTCTCTTCAAGGATTCAAGCGGATTTTTTGGATTGAGTACACGCATCGCATGGCCGGTCGGCTGGTAGCACTGGCCTTTCTGATACCTTTTCTTTTCTTTCAGTTCCGGGGCTATTTCAGTATCGCGATGAGTTTGCGATTGATTGCGGTCTTCCTGGTCGGTGGTTTACAGGGATTGCTGGGTTGGTACATGGTTAAAAGCGGCATGGTGAGCGATCCTTCTGTCAGTCAATATCGACTTGCGGCTCATTTGAGTCTGGCGGTTCTGCTCTATAGCTATGTCTTGTGGCTGTCGATCGGATTGATATGTATAAGGTTCCGTTTAGGCTATCCCGACCGCTCGAAGCAGCTGTTCGCTGGCATTGCCATCTGCATCGGATTGATCGCTATAATGCTGGTCAGCGGTGGATTCATGTCGGGTACGCGTGCCGGATTTGTCGTCAACACATTTCCCCGCATGAATGGTGAGTGGATTCCAGATATGCTGTTTTCGCTGACTCCGCTATGGGTGAATCTATTTGAAAACGTCATCGCGATTCAGTTTTCCCATCGCTGGGTCGCGTTCGCGCTGGTTATGGCGACTGCCATCGTCTGGTTTCAGCGGTTCTCGATGGATCGTTCCGCAGTCCGGATATTGCTGGATATTGCGATGATTGTCGTGATCTGCCAGTTTTGTCTCGGGGTGGCAACTTTGGTAAGTCGCGTGCAGTTGCCGATTGCGTTGGCACATCAATCCGGATTCGTGATGTTATTGAGCATTCTGATCATTATGCTGAGATTGGTTGTGACCGGCTTGCACAACGGGACGATGAACAAAGGCAGAGTCGTCAATAGGTAAGGAGGTATTGACATGCGAACCTGGATCAAGAATCCACTGGCAATTTTTGCCGAAAATGCAGCAGGCGGTGTGGTTGTCGAAAACAACCGGATTGTCGAATGTCTTGCAAGCGGCACCGCGCCGCAACTCCCTTGTGATGGCGTGTTCGATGCTTCCGAGCATGTCATTCTGCCCGGGCTGATCAATGCCCATCACCATTTCTATCAGACGCTGACGCGTGCGTACGGACCCGCGTTGAACAAGGAACTGTTCGCATGGCTCACGACGCTGTATCCGGTCTGGTCTCGATTGACAGCTGAACAGTTGGCGGATGCGACAGAATTGGCGCTCACAGAACTTTTGCTTTCCGGTTGTACGACTGCCTCGGACCATCACTACATGTTCCCGAAAGGACTTGAAAACGGCATGGATGTCCAATCTGAGACCGCAAGGAAAGTGGGTATACGCGTCACACTGACGCGAGGTAGTATGGATCTTTCAGTCGCCGATGGTGGATTGGCACCTGAATCTGCGGTACAGTCGACTGATGTCATTCTCTCTGACTCCGAACGCGTGATCCGGGAGTATCACGATCCGAGTGAAGGGTCGATGCAACAGATCGCCCTTGCACCATGCTCCCCTTTCGGTGTGACCCGTGAACTCATGATTGAGTCGGCACGAATGGCGGATGAATTCGGCGTTACTTTGCATACGCATCTTGCTGAGACGCAGGATGAGAACAAATTCTGTCTCAGAGAGTACGGTTGCCGTCCGGTCGATTATCTTGAGGGGGTAGGTTGGATGAGGGACAACGTCTGGCTGGCGCATGGCATCCACTTCAATCAGGAGGAGATCAAACGGCTGGGCTCAGCGAAGGTGGGCATTTCGCATTGTCCAGGTTCGAACATGCTTCTTGCTTCTGGAATCTGCCCCACTCAGGAATTGCTGGAAAGCGGTGCTCGTATTGGAATCGGCGTGGATGGCTCCGCTTCAGAGGACGCTTCCAATATGATCCAGGAAGCGCGGCTGGCGTTGCAGATTCAGCGGCTTCGATATGGCTCCAAAAGAATCACACACTTTGATGCGATTGAATGGGCGACAGAAGGGTCCGCTGCCTGTCTGGGGCGTGAAGATGTGGGTAAGATTGCATGTGGAAAGCAGGCGGATTTGGCGATGTACAAACTCGATGAGTTACGGTTTTCAGGTGCGGGAGATCCTCTTGCCGCCTTGATACTTTGCGGTGCGCATCGTGCCGACCGCGTCATGATCGCAGGAACCTGGCGGGTACTCGACGGCGAAATTCCGGATGTCGATTTGCAGGAACTCATGGAACGGCATCAGGCATCATCACGCAAACTCATACAGATGCATTGATTGCTGACGATCACATTGTCAAGAATGCTTGTAAGTTTCGTCGTCACCCGACGCGGGCTCAAGGGGACATTTTGCTTTTGAAATTCACCCGTTTGGATTGGCACAGGGTTTCAGCGGGTATCGTGTAGAAAACTTCGGCTGAGTATATTTGACGGTCTTCGCAGTCACGCCCAACCTCTTCCGGCTGGATGAGGATTTTCGCATTTGACGGCCTTCTTCATCAAAACGGCTTGTTTGCCCGCTCGCGTCAATCCGTAATTTTCTGTATATTCAATTTTGTGCTACATTGTGGTGCATGGAGCCCGAACAATTTAAGGTTTATGCTATATAAACTAGTTCACGCGAACTGCACCTGAGTGGTTCATTGCTGGGTCTTTTGTATGGATAGGCTAGTTGGGTTCATTCATGAAAATTTTTACATACATTTCGCGTCGTTCAGGCCAACGATGAACGAGTAGTTATTCCAAAAAATTACCTGTGGACAGAATCGTATCAAATCTAAATTGAAAACTTTGCAAGGATGCCAGATCTGATCAAGAATATCGTTTCGCTGCCTAAAGACAAACGCTTTGTAATTGTCACGGGTATTCTGATACTTACAGTTTTCTTTACTGTATTTTCCAGTGTTGCAGAAGCTGAAGTCGATCCAGAAGTTGGTACGATCCTCAACTCATTCTCGTTCATGGTGTGGGGCGCGTTCGTGATGTGGATGTGTGCCGGGTTCTGTATGCTTGAATCAGGTACAGTGCGCACCAAGAACGTAAGTCTGATCTGCCTAAAGAATATAGGTCTTTATGCCATCGCAGGATTGACCTTCTACATCGTTGGCTACAATCTCATGTATGTCGATGTGGACGGATACATCGGACGCATAGAACTTTTCTATAACCCGATGATCGAAACTGCGTTGGTTCAAGAAGGGAACGCGAATTCGATCGTACAATCCGTAGACCCTCACTTCTCACCGATGTCGTGGTGGCTGTTTCAGATGGTTTTTTTGACGACATCGTTGTCGATAGTCTCTGGAACCCTGACCGAACGGGTTAAGGTCTGGCCATTTTTCGTATTTGCTTTGTTGCATGCAGTCTTCATATACCCGATCGTAGGCGCTTGGGCATGGGGCGGAGGCTGGCTTGGTCAGCTAGGTTTCAAGGATTTCGCCGGTTCAACCGTGGTACATGCCACTGGCGGCGCTTGCGCTTTGGCTGGTGCGCTTGTCGTCGGTGCCAGACTGGGTAAGTTTCGGAAAGACGGAAGTGTAAAGAGCTTTCCTCCCTCGAGCGTTCCGGCATATACGCTTGGTGTATTCATCTTGTGGTTGGGATGGTTCGGTTTCAATGGCGGTTCGCAGGCATCGCTTGACAGTGCGCAATCTGCAGTGGCGATGAGTATCGTCGTTGTCAACACGAACCTTGCGGCCTGTGCGGGAATGTTGGTTACATTGGTGTTATCACGTCTGCTAGTTGGGCGAATGGACTTGTCAGTGATTCTTAATGGGACGATTGCAGGACTTGTCGCAATTTCCGCCGACCCGGATATACTCGATCACAATCTCGCTATTCTCATTGGTGGTCTGGGAGGACTGGCAAGCCTTTTTGGTGTCAAACTGCTGGAACATCTGAAAATTGATGATGGTGTTGGTGCGATTCCGGTTCATCTGTTCGCCGGAATCTGGGGAACCATCGCTGTAAGCCTTACCCAACATGGTGATGTGTTTGTCCAACTGATCGGAGTGCTTTCGATTTGTGGTTATGCATTCACTGTGTCGTTCATTATCTGGAACGTAATTGATCTTCTGGTCGGTGCGCGTTCGTCCTTTGAGTCGGAGCGAATCGGTTTGGATTGGGCAGCCCTCAACATTCATTCCTATCCGGAATTTCTTGCAATGCCTGAACTAGAAGACGACGATTCACCGACATGAAGTTTGTCGATTGGCTATTGAGGATTCTATTGTCGGATGTAGATGCGGACGGAGTTCCAGAGAGCGGTTCAATCCAGTCTCAAAGGATGCGAAGGATGTCTGTCGCGTTCAAATCATGAATTTTAGTCTATAATTTCCTGCGGTATGACGAGTAGCAAATTCGGGGATTCTTCAAATGAAAAAAAGTAGTCGTATGAGTTCAATAAAAGTCGACAGGTGTACGCTGAAACGTCAGTCTGTTTTGCTTCCTATTATTGGACTGTGTCTGTTTTCTTCCACAGCCAGCGCAGCCGTAGAATCGGAAACGGCTTTTATTTTCAACTCATTCTCATTCTTGCTTTGGGGCGCATTTGTCATGTGGATGTGTGCCGGATTTACGATGTTGGAAGCGGGATCCGTTCGCACCAAGAATGCGTCGGTCATCTGTATGAAGAATATCGGGCTTTACTCCATCGCTGGTATCGCATTCTATCTGATTGGATACAACCTGATGTACGTCGACGTGAATAAGTTTATCGGTTCATTTACATTCTTTTACAGTTCAACGCCGGCGGAATACGCTTTGTTGGACGGTAACGAAGAAGCGTTGAACGATGTTCTCGAATCCGACTACTCAACCATGTCAGATTGGTTTTTCCAGATGGTTTTTGTCGCGACTACCGCTTCGATTGTCTCCGGAACCTTGGCCGAGCGCGTCAAGTTGTGGTCATTCTTTCTATTTATTTCGATTCTCACTGCAATCATCTATCCGATCGTCGGTGCCTGGACTTGGGGTGGTGGCTGGTTGTCGGAAATGGGATTCCAAGATTTCGCCGGCTCAACCATTGTACACTCGACAGGCGGTTGGGCGGCACTTGCAGGTGCTGTCGTAGTGGGAGCAAGAATGAACAAGTTTCGGAAAGACGGAAGAGTGAAAAACACACCACCATCAAATGTACCTGCCGTAACTTTGGGTGTCTTTATTTTGTGGCTTGGCTGGTTTGGTTTCAACGGTGGTTCCCAACTAGCGCTTGATTCCGCAGTGAATGTGGTTGCAATGAGTGTGATCCTGGTGAATACCAATCTTGCTGCTGCGGCTGGTGTATTGGTCGCCGTGTCGGTGTCGCGGCCTTTGCTGGGACGTGTCGATTTGATGGCGGTTCTCAATGGTGCGATCGCCGGATTGGTTGCCATTACTGCTGGTCCTGACATACAAGCCCACCAATGGGCAATCGTGATCGGAGGAATTGGTGGTCTGATCAGTACCGCGGGTATGAAGGCTTTGGAAATGTTGAAGATCGACGATGTTGTCGGCGCCATTCCCGCACACATGTTTGCCGGTGTGTGGGGTACGCTTGCGGTATGTATCGCGGCTGGGGGAAATCTCATGGTTCAACTAACGGGTGTGGTTGCGATCGGAGCATTTACTTTTGTCACGTCATTCATCGTTTGGAAAGTCATTGATATGACAATCAGCGCGCGGGTCACCCCGGCTGTTGAAGAGTTGGGGCAGGATGTTGCAGAATTAGGAATTGAAGCTTATCCGGAATTCGTGATCGTACCGGACGAGGATGATTTCGGTGTTTACGATGGTGATGGAAATTCGTAAATTTAACGGTAAAGTGATTTGATATAGCGTCATTCGTGTGCAGGCTCAGGTAACATCGCGATATAGACAATACAACGAGATTGAATTCGACACGCTTGATAATGTGGTAAGGTAAGGCAGTTGTGACAGCAGCCACATCTTGGTTGAAGATAGTGGTTGACTTGACCAGTTGAATTGAGTACCTTATGTTCTGTTATAATTTTGTTGTGTTTACAGTCAAAGTATGCTTTAATTTTTGCACCTGTTGTTTCGCGATATTAGCCGAATGTATTTGAGTTTCGTTGGCATTTGGAACATTTGAAAGAAAGGAGTTAGGGAGCATCATATGGAAATTCCTGCAGAAAAAGTAGACGGCACGCTCATTCTGAAGCCGGCTGGTCGAATTGATGGACAAAACGCGGTCGATTTTCAGACTGCGATAGAGTCTGTTGTAGCCGATTCCGATCAAGCGGTGGTTTTGGAACTGGCTGATCTTGTGTATATCAGTAGTGCGGGACTTCGAGTGATTTTATTGCTCGCAAAGACTCTGAAAAGTCGAAATGCCAAGTTTGCGATGTGTTCGATTTCCGGGCCTGTAAAGGATGTATTCGATATCAGCGGATTCGGAAAAATCATTTCAACTCATGACACTCGCGAAAATGCATTGGCTAGTGTAAGTTCCTGACTTACCGGGGATCATTTGAGAATTCAACCTTCATCAGTGTGATTCGAAGGGATTCGCTACAAGCACCAACTATCCTGCAGAATCCCTCTCACTGCGTCTAATTCAAGCATCAGAACTATATCAGCCTTTTTGCGGTTCTCGCGATAGTTCCAATAAGCTGGATTCCACAACGTACCTCGGTGTTCGTTGCGACTGCCGTAAATCAAGGCGATTTACGCGATTGTTTCCAGACTTTGTAGGTTAGTCAATATATTCGATATCGACTAATTCGAACCGACTCGAATTTACAATCAAAACCCGCAGCAGGTTTCCATTTGGAAAAAATGCAGCGTTTTCCTTGTTTGCCATTTCCAACAGCAACCTCGCTGTTCCCCGACTCCCTACGACGATGGTACGGTGATTTAGAAGCAATTCGTGATGTTGGATCAATCCACGGAAAAATCTTTCCCGGAATTCCGCTCTGCTTTCTCCGTTTTGCGGTGTTTCACCAGCTATCAGCATCGGATTCACTTCGTTGATATCAACGTTGTTCCAAACTCCCAGCTTTCTTTCGTTAAGCAGTGGGTTACGCGTTATATCGCCCCCCAATACTTCGCGTAGAATCTCCGCGGATTCGATACTTCGGATATTCTCAGAGCAGACAATCGCAACAGGGACTTCGCTGATACGATTCAAAGTATCAGCTGCAGCATAAATTTGCTTGCGACCAAACTCAGTCAGAGTTGGCTCAGAATCTCCGCCGGAGGCGACTTGCATCTCATTCGCAGTCGTTTCGCCGTGTCGGACGAACATAAAGCTACGTACGCTGGTACTAACGTTCATCCGGATAAAGAACTCGTCTCGGACAGTAGCTCACGGAATAATACCGATCGTCTACAGCGCTTCCGTCACCCAGCAACCAATTTACAATCGCGGATGTCAACTCACCATCACCGAGAGATGGTGTGTGACCGGAGTCGTGAATATGAATGACGGAAAAATTCTGGTGACCGCGCATCCGGGCTATGGTCGCGTCTGTCGTTGCGTCACTTTCAATTCCGTGTAGCAACAAGACCGGGCATTGAACGGCTTTCCACTGTTCCCACAAATCCAAACTTTGTTTCGCTTCCTCCCGATAGGCTAGCATTGATCTCAAGTCATGTCGATATACTCGTCCGTTTTCGATATCCGACCAGCGGGTCTTGTGGTGTGAGTTATGCAGTAGTATGGCATCCGGCGTTGGGCCGACATGTTTAGCGGAAGCACCGGTGCGCCTGAACAACTCGGAAGGGGTTCGAAACACATAGTGACGACCTACTGCCCGGGCTCGCCGAGCCCGTCGTTCAACAGGAATATATGGAGCGCTGTCATTGAGAACAATTCTCTGCACCCGTTCGGGATAACGAGCCGCAAACGATATTACTGTCGTCCCCCCAAGTGACGAGCCTAACAAAGAGCATGAATTCAATTTCAAGTGATCCATCAGTTGTTTCAGTTGTTCGACATAGGTATCCAGGTGGTAATCTGATGTTTCCGCCATCCAGCCACTCTGGCCGCGTCCACCGAGATCAAGTGCAATCACCCGAACGTTGGGATAAGCATCCAATGCCAGGAAATCAAAACGCTGAGCAACGTTGGTCAGGCCGCCGATGGCAATAAGAGGTTTTCCACTTCCGCCAGAGTCGGAATAATTGAGAGGAATTTCATATAGTTTGCCGACACCGAAATCGGGATCTTGAAGTTTCAGAGGATGGATATATTCAAAGCTGTGGAGAGCGGGCCAGTGTTCAAATTCATTTCTGATCGCCAGGACCAAGCTGTCGTACTGCGCCCACGTCAACTCATTTTTCTTTAAATCACAATGGATGTTGAGCCAATTGCGCAACGCAATGTCAGCACGTCGACCGGATGTCATTTGATATACGCAGTGAGAGACTGCACCGACCTATTGGTGGTCTGGGTGATAAAGCACCAGCGTCACGCGATTGCGATCATTACGTCGCTCGTAAGTCGCTTGATCGACTAAAGTCTTGACGAAGAACACACCCAGTCCACCGATCGGTCGATCGTCCACATCGGCTTCTACATCCGGTTCTTTTGCCTCAGAAAACGGGTCGAATGGTTGTCCACTGTCTTCAAGGACTATCGTCAGGGTATTGTTGGCCTGTTTCAGCGACAAAATAATGTCAGCCTTTTCACTATCGTGTCTAAAGGCGTAGCTCACTACGTTTGTGATTAATTCATCAAGTGCAAGATTGGCGTTGAATATCCATGCCATAGGCCAGTCATTGGATTCTCCGAGTTGTTCAATCTCCTCCGCAACGCGAGGAACTTCGGATAAATCACACTTCAATGTCAGATTTACTTCCATTTCCTTACCATCCATACTAGTACTGCTTGCGTGCTTATGTTCGCGGTTGCCCTCGTAATGCAAGACCACGCACGTGATGTCGTCGAACTGTGGAGCACTTCCCACAAATTCGTCGACTGCCTTAATAATTTGCTTTACATCGTCGCCTGCACCGCGATTGGGTAGAGACGACACGACTTCCAGTAACCGGTCGTCGCCAAATGCCTCATTATTCTCATCGAATGCCTCGGGAATGCCATCTGTGATCATCACCAGACGGGAGTTTGGTGTCAGAGTTAATGATGCCTCATCAAATTCCAATCCATCAAACATTCCCAACACCATACCAGCTGTAAGTTCCAACGGAGCGGTACCGTCTTCGTTTACCAGAAACGGAGAGTTATGTCCACCATTTGCGTATATGAAATGACCAGTTGACTCGTTCAGTATTCCATAGAAGAAAGTGATGAACAGATTCTCGTCATTGTGTGACTCGAGAAAATTGTTGATTCGCTCCAATATTTTTGCAGGTGAACGTACATGCACTGCCATACCGCGCAGAGACGTTCTCGCCATGACCGCAAATAGTGCAGCTGGTACACCTTTACCGGATACATCCGCAATTGCCATCCCAATATGACTTTCGTCGATTCGAAAGTAGTCGAAGAAATCGCCTCCGACTTCTTTTGCCGGCCACATCCCGCCGACAATCTCAAACGCTTCGGATTGTTCGCGGCGATGGGGCAGCAAAGACAGCTGAACGCGGGTCGCGATATCCAATTCCTTACGAAGCGCGATGAAGGCTTGTTTCGTCGCAAGCGCGTCCCTCAGGCGCTGATGTTGATCTTGAACCCGACTCGACATACTTTGAAAAGCGGTCGCCATCAGAATCAGGCTGCCTGACCCATGGAATACTTTAGGGTCGAAATCCTCAGCGGTTGGATCAACCGCAATCATTGATTCCGCCACACTTTCATTTTTTGCTTTCTGGTCAATTCTCTGTGCAATCTTTTCCAGCTCTTCAAGCATTGCGGACTGATCCTCGCCGTCCAACGTATCAGCAAGGCCTTTCATTTCTCGGTAGATGAACCTCTCTTGCCGTGCGCGTTGACGCTCCCTTGATCGACGTATTCGATTGAGCATAAGCATACCGGAGCGGAATACATTCACTGCGTTTCCGATCTGTCCCACTTCGTCTTTGCCGGTTCTCATCTGAACCAGCATCATAAGGTCGCCTCTGGTCAGTGCTTCAAGCACATGAACACCTTCAGTAAGAGACGCAAATGCATATCGCATGTAATAGTAAAGTGTGATCAGTGAGACCAATGTGAAAATCACGATCGACAAAATTGTGATTTGACTTATTTTTTTCTGCTGGAGAATTTGATCAGTGACCTCCTTGATATTCACCAGTCGTCCCACAAGACTTCCCAGGTCAGCAACTTGTGGAAGTACAGTAACCGAAAAGTATCGGTCATCTTTGGAAATTGTCTGCGATGTGCTCAGTTTGCCGAGGTCGACGAACTCGCCATAGTTTTGCCAAACCTCGGGGTCCGGTGCGACAAGAAGCCGTCCGCGTCGATTGAGAATCATGACAGAGGCATTGTTGAGTTTTTCCATTTCGGCGATCGGTCGGATGATGTCCAGTGACATAATGCTCAATCCTAAAACACCGCCAACATCATCTATGATCGGAAATCCAAATACGACTGCCGTGTTGCGTTGCTTGTCATTGCCGACGCCGCGGATTGTCGAGTTATTCTCGATAGCTTTTTTTGCGACTTCTTCCGTGATGATGGGACTTTGAAAGACTCCTGAAAGTGATGAGTAAATCAGGTTGCCACTAAAATCCAGGATATCAAGACGATCAGATACCCCTGCGGATTCCAGTTGCCCGACAATTTGTCGTCCTGCATTTCGGATTGTTTCATAGTCCTGATTTTCGATTGCACTGAGAAGTTCTCGGTTTTCCCGAAGAATCCATGCGGAATCTTCCATTTCGTCAATGAATTCATCCTTGATCTTGCTCCACAGATTGGACTGGTCCGCGAGCAACTCATTTGACAATTGGTCTCTGATCAGCTGCTCGCGTTCAAACGAGGCAAACAGGATTGCTGCGCTGACGACAGCGACGACCAGTATGCCTAGTAGGCTGATTCGCGTCCGCAGTAGCATGGTTCAATAATAGATCGGGTGGGGTTCAGTTAACTTTACTTTGCTTGAATTCGGCAATCGATATCAGATTCATCGGTGGATACAGGTCGAGGTCGCTCGCAACATCTATATTGATCCAATACTGGAAGCGCGACAACCGGGCGATAGGTAAATCTTCGGCTTTTTCGCCGTCAACCAGTATTCGCTCTGCCTGAACGGCAGCCAGTTTACCCAGGGTATGGTAGTCACTGACAAGGCCAAACATTGCCCGGGTGGTCCGCAGTGGAGCCTGGGTTGACGCGAACGTGGGCAAACCGGCCTTCATTGCGGCAGTGGTATAGACATCCCCGTGTCTGAATATGAATGAATCGGGGCCCATATATAGAACATCCGCACCGCCGTCTTTGGCTTTTTGCACCAACTCCGGCAGGGATTCGGGGTCTGAGAGTCCGTCCTCCTTCCTTGGAATCGGCAGAACCAGGAGTTCCAAACCCATCTGGGGGGCAATTTCCTCCAGTTGGGAGACATTGATTCTGGAATTGTTTTGTGTTTCGTCGTAGATAACGGCAATTTTCTTAAATGGTCGATAGGCCAGCATTGCATTGAGTTGCGCCTCAATAGAGGCAAGGAAAGCAACACCGGTCACGTTTCGGCCCGGGTATTCGAAGCTATTGATGATTTCCGCGCTGACCGGATACGCAACCAGGACAAAAATGCCGGGAATATCCCTCACCAGATGATCGGACTCCGATTCGGTGATTTTGCCAAGGATACTTTGGGTTGTGCCTGTTCCCCAGGTGTAGACCAGGTCGGGCTTCGCCTGTTTGATTTCCTCAATTATGCCGGGTGCGTTTGCGCGGTTGAGATTCAGATTCCGAATTGTCATCTCATAGGGTACACCTCGTTGGTTGAGGTATTCCTGAAATCCGGCTTCGACCGCGGATTCGCCGCGCCATACCACTCCGAATATTTTGTAGGTTCGATCGTTATCGACTTCGGGTACCGATTGCGCAGTCGCATGATTCAGAGCGAAACACGCGACGAGTAAAACGGAAATCAGATGAATTTTCTTGAGCACGGTATTAACTTTCAGGTCTGTACAGCGATCGACTTTCGTCAATCTGCGTTTTTGAGATGGTCATCACCAGCAAAAATAACAAAATCAGAATCAGTATGATGACTCCGAACCCCGCCATTGCGTCGTGATAGCCGAACTGACCAGTCAGCGCAACCGCAACCAACGGTCCCAATACCATACCGGTTCGTTCAATCACGCGATAGGCGCTCACCGTCGTTGCCCGACCTATGGTGTCAGCGTGATTTGCGGCAACCATCAGAATCATGGAATTCTGGGAGGTCATAATCATGGCGTGGCCGAATCCCAGAGCAAGAATTGCCAAGACGACAGCACCGGTGTCACTGATGCCGATGTGATTTGAAAATATACTCGCGATACACCCTATACCTGCCAGTAAACCACCTACGAATACGACTTGAACATACTTGTGTGTCTGATCGGCAAAGCGCGCTGAAACAAATATACAACTCAGAGTTGCCAGTCCATATAGCATCATCAATCGTCCGACCGATGACTCGTTGTGACCGAGTTCGGTCAGATATAGCGGAACCAGATATGCGATGAATCCGGTGAGTGCCATTTTTGCAGGAATGGCAGTAAAGAACAAAACCGAGAAAAATCGAGGATCCTTGAGCAGGGTGATCATATCCTCCTTACGGAGTATGATTCGCTTTCTGCGGTTTTCGTGTAAATCGTCGCTTGCGCGGAAAACCTGGTAGACAATCAGTCCCGAGATTATTGCAAGACACGCAGAAATGAGGAATGTCGCCTCAAATCCAATTCTGTTGGCAAGCATTCCGCCAATTGGAGGGCCACAAACGATACCGACGAATACCGCTGTCACAAAAATCCCTGTTGATGCGGTTCGATTGTGTTCTTCGGCGTTCTGAACCACCCAGCCTTCGGAGGCGATAAAGATCAGACTGTAGCCCACACCGGTGAGAATTCGGAACAGAATCAGATCGTAGTATGTTTGTGTCAGGAAATTCCCGATAAATCCGATTACTGCAGCTGCCACACCAATCAGGAAGATTCGGCGCACACCGAACCGGTCAACCAATCCGCCACCGAATGGTGTGACAGTCATCACGGCGAGCATAAAGAGTGTGATCGGCAGACCGATGAGAACATCGTGCGGAAACAGCATATCTGTGGGTGCGTACTTGGAGACGAACAGCGGAATGAACGAACGGGTCAGCTCTTCTGAGAATATAAAGAGAAACAGCGGTACCCGAATCTGAACAACCTGTCGCGAATAGACATCCCTACCGCCGCTCAGGACAAATTTCTTATCGAACCTCTCCCGCACCTGGGCGATTTTCTTTCCGATGTTGTCATCGATCTGTGCGTGCCTGAGTTCCACGACTTCGAAAACAAAATCGTTGTATTTGATCTGGAGGTCCTGTACCAAGTTGTTGAAACTGGTGATCAGTTGCCCGATTTCATCTTTTGATCTTTCCACCAGACGATTGGCAAACACCCCTCTCGAACCTTCTGCCAGCACCGTTCGGATATGGTGCATTGGCCTGGATATTCGACGACGCATGTAAAATGCAAGGAATTCAAACGTCACCAGCCATGAAATTGCGATCACTGTCAGGATTTCAAAAATCATCTCGAAAAACTGGTTTCGAATATGCTCGCTGGTCACCCCGACATGCAGTTCAGTGGTGCCGGACAATGTCTCATCAATCGGAAACGAACCATCAAGATATCCCTGTATGTCAGTCTCGAAATTCGAATTGTCACCGCGGTTTGACTTCAATTCGGTCAAAATGGTGTTCATGGTTCCTGACTCAATGCCCCGTACGAACAGCGTTTTTCCGCTCGAATCGATCATTGCAAGATATTCAATATCTTTGTTTGTCTGAAGATAATTGTCGAAGTAGTCGTCGACGCCGACGAGTTGATCAGGTGGAATGTTCAGTTCGCCGACAGCAAACGCCAGCTCAGATGATATGGCATTGCCGACCGCTTGGGCTTTCAGGCTCAATTGTGGGCTAAGCTCCTTTTCGAAGCCGAGTAGGGCAAACCACGAAACCGCGAACTGTCCGATCAGCAACACCACAACCGACAGCAGCACCATGCGGGTGAGCAATCCCTTTTGGTGAGTTAGAAATTCCTGAATACCAGAACTCTCTTGCCGCAATTTGGTTGGCTTGATCTTCACGATTCAGCTTCGTCGAGTTCAATAATATCGGAACTGGCTTCATTCAGAGCCGTCTGCGCACCCAGTGCCGACGCAGAAAACGATTCGAATTCCGGATGATTCCTGATTGTCGCTTTCAGCTGTTCGCTGTCTTTTTGGTTGTTCATGATGTCCTTGATGGCCTGAGTCATACTTTTCAGGTCTGAAATCGTACCGCGCAAAAGCAGAACACATCCTACAAGGCTCATAATCGCCATGAAGACAGCCACGATCAGTCCGAAGGCGATAAGGCGTTCGGTCTGTTTGCTAAAACTCAGGTCCAAAAAATCTCTGGAATAACGCAGGGCGAGAGAGCCGACATTCTGATTCAGGTTGTTCTGGATAGGCACTCCGACCACGCCGGCATCCCTCTCCAGCCGCGACCACGAACTGGAGTTCTGATTTGCGCGCCATGCAATCACCCAATTTTCGGAAACCAGATCACCGATGAAGCTGGGGTCGGTGCTGAACAATACCGATCCATTCTCATCGAATACCTCGATGGAGAGAATCATTTCGTCGTTGCTGCGATAGGTTTCGAGTTCTTCCGAAACGTCTTGCAAGGTGGACAACGCCAGCCCCAAATCCATCTGGGTTTCGATCCTGCTGCGAATGTCGTTGATGACAAACTGGAATCTGGAAGTCAGCAGATCAGTGTGGGTACGCCGGAACTTGTCCAGGCTGAGACCGATGGTCATCGCTATGCCTGCCATCAGGATAGCAACAAGCATGACTGATATGCGCGATGTGACGCCGAATTTCATATCTGAGCGAGCAAGTTGGTAAGTCGTGGAAAAGAATCAGTTCCGAAATTCCCGTTGCTGTGAAATTATATCACTGTATCAACGGTCTGCTCTTTGTTGAAAATTGCCCGATGTTTTGTTCAGGTAACGATGGCTGTATCAGCCTGAAACCATGTAATGGACAAATTTTCCTTTCCAGCCCCATGGCTTGGACTTCCATTCGATCATCAATTGAACAGCGTTCATATTGTTGCAATGCAAAATTCATTGGAAGAATGTTGTACATACATTGTAACCTCAAGATAAACTGGCAAATCCTGATTTTTCGAGGAGTCAGGGTGCAAAATATAAGTGTCTGAATTAATAATATTTAAATGGAATAATCTTCTGAATATTAAATCTGGTACTGATAAAGATCTGTCAATTTAAAAAAAATCATTTTGAGGACTTGACAAACTACGATTTGATGATATATTGCATTGCAACATAACACATTTTGTTACCTGATTGGGAGAAACGAAACATGCAGATCAACTATTCAGAATTTGCCAACGAGGCGTTCAGCGTGAATTCAAAACTGATTAACAAGTCAGTGGAACTTGGAGTCGAATCGGCTCAGCAGATTATTCAGGGCACTTCCGAGCGAACCGGTGAGTGGTTCAAGATCAAGAATTTCGACGACTTTGTTGAAACGCAGGAAAACTGGAATGCGTTCGCTGTCGGTCAGATTCAGAATTCAACCCGATCAGCGATTGAATTGGGTACTGAAGCGTACAACTCATATCTGAATCTTTGGAAAAAATACAGCCAGGTTGCTGTCGAGGAAGCTGTCGCGGCGACCAAAGCGCCTGTCGCTGAAAAGAAATCCTGAAGTTCGGAAACTGTTTTCAAGATTTTCATAACTTAACTCCTCTTTCTCTATTGGTAGGGTCTGCCATTGCAATAATGGCAGACCATTTTTTTACCGCAGTCTTGGAGAGGCGGCCTCTCGTGTATCCGGAACTGTCCTGTCAATTCACGGCGATGATGGAAGTCATGCCGGTTTCCTGATGCTCAAGAACGTGACAGTGAAACATCCACAATCCCGGGTTGTCGGCTACGAAAGCGATTTGCGCACTTTTTTGTGGTTGGACAAGAACGGTGTCCCTGATCGAACCGGTAGATTCCAGACCACCTTCATTTCGAATGACCTCAAAACTGTGTCCGTGCAGATGAATCGGGTGTTCCCATGCGGAGCGGTTTACAAGATCGAACACGTACGACTTTCCAAGTTCAAGTGAGAGCAGGGAAGGCTGATTGTGCGCATCCGAAAAAATACTCCCGTTGGTTGCCCATAATTTCCCCAGTCCTGCCAGGTCGCGGATACCCTTGAACTCTCCGTCCAGATAGGCGCCGGAAAGACCGCCCATTGCGCCTCCTTCAAATATGATCTGATGTCGCTCGGCGTTGGTGATGTCCGGTCGGGCGACCGGATTCGGCAAAAGACGGGGCGGGGGTGTGTTCTTGGAAACCGGGACGATCGTATTGCTGCTTCGTACCAGGTGCATCAGTTCGTAGGCGAAATTTTCGCCGTAAGAGTTGTCTATGACAGGTGTGGACTCTCCCGGTTCACCCGTAACGTCCAAAATCAGGTCGGCTCTTTGTCCCGCTCCCAGAACGATCGGACTTTGGTCGAGAGTATGCGGGTCGATCGGATGCCCATCCAAGGCAATTACCCAGGGATTCAGATCATCGAAGACAATTGCGAAGGTGCGTGCATTGGCTACGTTCACGAGTCGAAGACGGATTCTTTCACCAGGATGAACCGGAAATTGATCGTGAATGCTTCCGTTTACGGTGACGACGTTACCAATTCTTCCGTTGTGACTCGCGTCCCTTAAATTCTTGTCGAATGCAACTATCTGCGCCTCGTTGTCGAGACGCCAATCATCCAGTACCCAGACTACGTCGCGATCAACCTCAGGTGGAAGTATTTCGTCCACAATCAAGACGCCGCGAAGTCCTTTGCCGACCTGCTCCGAACTGTTGATGTGCGGGTGGTACCAGAACGTACCTGCATCGTGAAGATCGAACTCGTACAGAAAAGATTCGCCGGGACTGATGGGTATCTGACTGAGAATCGGCACACCATCCATACTCACAGGTACGCGCAATCCGTGCCAATGGACCGTAGTTGGTTCATCAAGCTGGTTCTCGACTTCCAGTCTGAGCCTGTCACCCTGCTTGAACCGAAGCAACGGGCCGGGAACTTGCTGATTGTAAGCGGAAACTTTGGTTTGTGGACCCAAACCCGCCACAAGGTCAGTTTCTGTTTGCGATGCGACCAGCCGTTGCGTTTGAGAGGATGCCAGAACTGGATATGGTAACGACAGGGAACCCGCGGCAAGCATTGAAATCCGCATGAATTCCCGTCGGGTCAGATCATTTGCGAGGGTTGTCGATTCTTTCACTGTTCGGATACGTCATGTTCAGGCTATATTCAGCCGTCAGATTCTTTTGTTCTCGATTCATCGAAAATCGAATCTCATTATAGTGAGGTTGATTCGGTTAATCATTAAGTCTAAAACAACTCCCCGATATAAGTGAATAAGGCCGCTGTGGAGCGGCGTTACACAAAGCATGTATCCACTCAAAGATTCAGTCATATTCATTCTTTTGAAAATCTTTGTTTCGGCTTTGGCGATCACGAAAGATTAATAGCAACCGCTAATGTCATGTCAATTACAGTAAAATTTTCTGCCAATAGATTCATGGAGTAGTTGAAACGTGACGATATTTGATGAGAACCTGGATAAGAATCCGGCAAATTTCCATCCGCTCACACCGCTGAGTTTCCTGCAGCGGTCAGCACGTGTCTTCCCCGACAAGGCGGCGGTCGTTCACGGTGAATTGACAGTGACATATCGCGAACTGTATGCCAGGTGCAGGCGGTTGGGCAGCGCGCTAAATAGACGGGGAATCGGAATCGGCGATACTGTTGCCGTCATGTGTCCCAATACACCAGCCATGCTGGAACTGCATTATGGAGTACCAATGTGCGGTGCGGTACTCAATGCGCTGAATTACCGACTCGACCCGGCGACAATCGCATTCATACTCGAACATGGTGAAGCCAAGATACTTTTCACTGATCGAGAATTTTCAGACACCATAAAGGAAGCGCTAAAACTGTTCGGCTCGAAAATCACCGTCATAGATATCGACGACTCTCTCGGTGAGGGCGGTGAGTTTCTCGGAGAGACGGAGTACGAGTCATTGCTGGCGGAAGGGGATCCGGAATTCGAGTGGTTTGTACCGGACGATGAGTGGCAGGCGATCTGTCTCAACTACACATCGGGCACCACCGGTAATCCAAAAGGTGTGGTGTTTCACCACCGGGGAGCCTACATCAATGCGCTGGGTAATTCGCTGGTATTCCAGCTCGACAGTTCAAGTATCTATCTGTGGACATTGCCGATGTTCCACTGCAACGGCTGGACATTCACCTGGGGTGTGACGGCAGTTTCAGGGACCCATGTCTGCTTGCGCAAAGTTGATCCGAAGTTCATATTCCCGTCTATTCGGGATAACCGAGTCACGCATATGTGTGGTGCTCCGGTCGTACTGAACATGTTGGTTCACGCACCTTCGGAATTGAAGGTTCGATTTGAGCAAACAGTCGAAGTTGCCACGGGCGGAGCTGCTCCGCCGAGCCAGGTCATTACCGAAATGGAGAAGATGGGATTTCGGGTGACACATCTATACGGATTGACTGAAACTTATGGCCCGGCAACCGTCTGTGCATGGCAGTCTGAGTGGGATAGCCACGAGCTTGAGCGACGCGCTCAGTTGATGGCGCGCCAGGGTGTCCACTACCCCACATTGGAAGAGGTGGCGGTGATTGACCCTGAGACCATGCAGGCGGTCCCACACGATGGTGAGACGATGGGCGAGCTGATGGTACGCGGTAACACTGTCATGCGAGGATACCTGAAGAATTCGCAGGCTTCGCGGGAAGCATTCGCAGGCGGGTGGTATCACACCGGCGATCTGGGTGTCACGCACGAAGACGGATATATCGAGGTACGGGACCGCTCCAAAGATATCATCATATCGGGTGGCGAGAACATCTCGAGTCTGGAGGTGGAGGATGTACTTTATCGGCATCCGGGAATTATGGAAGCGGCAGTTGTGGCCAAGCCTGACGAAAAGTGGGGTGAAACGCCTTGTGCCTTTGTTACGCCGGCACCCGGACACGAACACCAGCTGACGAAAGAAGATGTGATTGCCTGGTGTCGGGAAAACATGGCACGCTACAAGGTTCCAAGTTTCGTCGTGTTCGGACCCTTGCCGAAAACTTCGACCGGTAAAATTCAGAAATTCGTGCTACGTGACAGAGTCCAGTCACTATGACCTGTGATTCCGACCTTCAATAGACAATCCAAATTTGCAGTGCGAATAACAGGATAGTACATAAAGGTAGCCTATTCAATGCAAAAGATTTTATTTCTGTTCCCGGGGCAGGGCGCACAATATCCAGGAATCGGCAAAGATCTGATTTCGGAATTCCCGCTCGCAGCCGGAATCTATGATCAGGCCAGTTCCATCTTGGGTTACGACATGGTCGCGCTGTGTAATGATGAGACCAGCGGAGACATCAATCTGACCAAGTTTACACAGCCGGTGTTGCTTACCCATTCATTTGCCTGTATGCAGGTGTTTCTGCAGGAGACAGGTCACAGGCATCAACCAAGCTTTTCCTGCGGGCACAGTTTGGGAGAATACGGTGCGCTGATTGCCGCCGAGGCATTGGACTTTGGGGCAGCACTGAAATTGGTATCAGCACGCGGAGAGTGTATGGGTAAACAAGGAGGAGGTGAAATGCTCGCACTTCCCCTGTCGGAGGATCAGCTGACCCCCTTGATGGAAACCAGTCCCTGCGAGATTGCGGCCTGCAATCTGCCGGAACAGACCGTAGTTGGCGGTTGGCCGCAAGAACTTGATCAGTTGATTGTTCAGATTGAAGAGACGTTCCCCGGTAAACCCACAACCCGCTTGAAAACAGAAGGTGCCTTTCATACCTCACATATGTTTCCGGCGGCAGAGGAGTTTCAGAAACATTTGAACGAATCGACAATAAAAAAGCCAGCTATTCCAGTCTCCTCCAACGTAACCGGAACATTCCATGATTCGGAAGTCGACTCGATCAAACGCAATCTGTATCTGCAGCTTTTCAAGCCGGTCCGATGGCACAGTAATCTGATGACGATTGCCGAGCAGGGGATCGATGCTGTGATTGAGTTTGGTGGCGGACTCGGAGGCGGCAACGATCCGGCGGAAAAAAGACCGAATCTGGCTGGAACAGTGACGCGCTCGTATCGACGACTCTCACCGCGGCCTGCGTATCATTCAGTCATCAACCTAAAGACGTTGCGCGACACGATTGAGAAATTTGGAGACTTCGGAGAAACTGGTCACCGCTAGCGGAGTTAGTAAACGTAGTGATGTATTGCTATTCACGTCAGAGATACTGGTGTCTTCTTGGAAGTAATCCGTCCACCAGAGTAAGAAATATTTCGGTGCAAGTTTTATCTTTCGTATTTTTTCATGTCAAATTCGATACCTGACTTTACAATCTGCAGTCAGCGAAGAAATTGAGTATGAATAACAAGTTTCCGGGTTGAAAATCACTTGGATATGTAATCTAAGCAATTGAAATAATTAAACAATAAAGCTTCCTTTCCGCAATAGTAGACATGTTGAGGATCCATAGCGAACCTTGTAACAGAATGCAACAAAATACCGAAGGGAGGCCTTGAAGTGATTTATGAAGCCAAACAACCGCAACCGCCGAAACTGATCGAGACCACCCAGTACGATCCCTGTCATCGGATCGACGATTTTATAGCGGGTGCCTGGAAACAGCTGAGGGTAGGTGTCTGTGCCACCCAGACCGGGCTCACCAAGCGAAGCGGTTGCGGGCGGGCGAACAATAAAAACAGCAGGAGAAATAAAGGGCACCTCTATTTATTCTGTTTCTTTGAATACGGTTGATTCAAAAGTCCTTTATTTCTCTTACATTTGCACGGCGGACATAAGGCGTATTACGAATAAATAGAGGTGCCCTAAAGTTGAAAACCAGCACTCACAGCCTTACAATGTAATGCAAGATGACCCATCGGAGTGACCGCCCAGACAGGGAGATACGGTGTCCGATTATTCTAATCCCAGGGGTGCCTTGCGCGCCCCTGTGTTTTTGTGCTGAATGAGTATGGCTGTTGATGATTCGATCCAGTACCCGCGCCACCGGGTGCGCGTGTTCGTCGACTTCTGGAACTACGAACTCTCAATGCGGGAGGCCGACGCGGAATTCCGCACCGACTGATCTATGATCGGTCCAATTTTGTCAAGGGCAGCTGCGGCAGTTGTCGATTCCAACTCGACAAGCAAATACCAAGGCTTAAACTTCTATGGTTCGTACAATCCGGACAGCGAAGCCGGTCGGAAACATCACCGATGGGCGACGAGGAAAGTTGATACGTTTCCCGGGGTGAGCGTATCAATCGTTCCGCGCCAGAAAAAGCGTTCACCGCCGACATGCCCTGCTTGCCATACCGCAGTCGAACAATGCCCTACATGTGGTTCTGATATACGAAAGACCGAGGAAAAGGGTGTTGATGTGCGTATGGCGACCGACATGATCAGTCTTGCTTGGATCGACAACTACGACATCGCTGTGCTTGTTTCTTCTGATCGGGACTTTGTTCCGATCGCAGAGTTTCTTGAAACCAAAGGCATCAAGGTGATCCACGGGAAATTCTCGCCGCAAGGCGCCCAATTGACAGCGCGGTGTTGGGGAAGCATTAATCTTATTGGACAGCGCGATAATTTTCGCTTTGTCGCTCCAGAGCGCAACGATTGATGAAACCTTCCAACCCTCCAGTTTGAATTTTCAACTCTCAAGTTTCCATGTTGGCAAACGACAGGTGATGGGTCAGCAGGTGGTGTGCTATCTGGTGCTGGCGCATCTGGCAATGCGCGGCGGCTACTACCGGGTCGGGGCGGTACGGGATGAGCTTGGCGGATAGGTCAGGATGCTGAGCTACGCACGGAAGTTGTGGCGGGTGTTCCGTGAGATTATCCAAAATTCGGTCACTGGCATACGGGGTGTGCTTTCGATGCCGGGCCGACGAGCTGATGACGGTGCTGGACCGCGAGATCGAGAGATTTCGCGTCAACGCACTGCAGTCGGGCTAACTGTTCGTTCAGCAGGAAATCTACCTGGAGATTCCACCGGACGGCTGAAAACGAACCCCGAAATTTAAGTGAATAATTTGCCAGTAACTTGGCTGGGTTGAATTATGCGGCCAGACTCCGAGAGGTCGTCCAAGGATGAATTTTTCTGGGTTCCTCAACTGGTTTTCTGATGAAAGGTTCGATTCGGCGAAGAGTCTCTTCAGAATTTTTCGTCGCCTCTTCAATTTGATCTTGCTGTTTGGGATCAATTTCTTGGGACATGGTAATTTTTCTCAATCGAGATTGACGCAGATTCCGTCAAATCATATCACTATATATTTGTTTATTCAGTAAGGTACGGATACTATCGATTGATCGCTAAAAATGCAGCGCAACTCTCGAAAGGGTGGTGGCAAGTCTCGCGGGTTTAGAATAGTTTTGCTGCTTCGTCAGGAAAAGCTGGCAGTATTTGCCTAAGGATTCGCCAAGAGCAGCCGAAAAAAACCACTCAGATGAACTTACTGCCTTTAAGAATCTTGCGGAAAATTTGCTAAATCTTTCCGACACCGAGTTTGTCGCCGCGATCGATAATAGAACGTTAATTGAGGTGATTTGTGATGACGAAAAGATACAAAAATGAGGCTCTGGCGGCAGTACACGAGACGGCACTTGGTTTGACTGAAGCTGGGGTCATGCCGAAGCAGACGATGCGAACATTCAGTGAATTGTGTCTCACCCCGGTTGAGGAAATGACTCCGGAACAAATCCACCAACTTCGGCTTCGCGAAAATGCGAGCCAAGCGGTTTTCGCGCTGCATCTTAATGTGCCCAAGGGGTTGGTGAGCCAATGGGAACGCGGACAGAAACGGCCGCAAGGTGCTTCCTTAAAGCTGTTGTCGTTAGTGGCAAAGAATGGTCTACAATCCGTTGCATAATATGCTGACGGATTCTTGGAAGAAAGCTGTCTACCTTGGTGGCTTGAGCGAGAAAGATTTTTATATTTCAGTCAAAATTTAAGGAATGTTATACCCGAGTATGCGCGACCAAGCGCACCCTCTGTGTCACGAATTCAAGCAAACGCTCCTGTCGGACCGCCAATATTTCCTTTGTCTGTTCTGGGCAAATCAGTGACATTATCAACCGGTTCGGGATGACCATGATATTCCCGGGAAAGTTCCACTATCAATTCCGCCTGCCTGATATGTTCATCGGTGAATTCCGGATCATCATAATGACCTTCCAAATAAAACTTCCTAATTTTCTCGGATCTCAGTTTCTCTATCTCAAAACTTTTGGTTTTTCTCAACCTGTTTCTATTCAATTCAACCATCTTGTATCACCCTGAATATCTTTTTCGCCTTCTGTATATCTTTGTTCTGTTCTTTTTTTGTGTTTTTGAAACCGCCATACAGAATATGGTTCTCACCTTTCGGCTGTCCGTAATATATTCTTAACTCTTTCCTGCTGGTTTTCCCGGTTTCCCCTATTCTGAATACTCCGTCGTGTTCCGTTTTCCTGCTGTTCTTGCCTAAACCCGTTTCAAGTTTTCTTTTCAATATCAATATATCTGCCTGTAAAGGTTCACTCAAATCGTCAAACCAGATCACTGGTGTCCCGTTGTCGAGAGTAATAAATGTTTTATCCTATTGAAAAGAAACCAACATTTTGCTGTTTTGAGGTGTACACGACTTCAGCAGAAACATCAACAAAATACGGTTCTAGACAGGTGTTGTAGTCTACAAACCGTTGGCAATCGCCAAGGAGCGAATAAATCAAGATGCCAGTCTCTACACTTTTGCGCCGAAATCTGACACACTCGCTTACTGCTGATTACTGCTATTTCAACAGCTTACGGACTACGGATACAGAGCATAAGATACCGATCAGCCTAAGTAGTTGAATTTAAAAGATAACTAAACGGGACACCAGTGAAACCAGATATCAAACTCCGGCGTTCTTGCAAATTCACCACTGGCATTGATATCACCGGAATACGATTTTCTGACTTCATTACGTTTTCTGTCTTTGTTTCCTTTCTTCCGTTTTTTCTTGGCCTCAACCAAATTATGTTCCACCATTTCCCTGATAGTCTGATTCAGTTCACTATGGTGTTTGAGGAATCTAGTTGCTTAGATTTGAGAGTCACTGATAATTTCAAAGCGTTCAGTTAGGCTCAATATGAAATGACACGTGAAGTTTACTTTAAATTTTCGAGGTTACCGATACCAAGCAACAGTCTATCACAACCCCTCTATAATTATCAAACCTGCTCAATTTCGATCAGAGTTCCGCAAAAATCTTTTGGGTGCAGAAATAGCACAGGTTTGCCGTGGGCTCCAATTTTGGGTTCGCCACCCCCCAGCGCCCGCATGCCTTGTCGAATCAGTTCGTCTCTGGCATCAAGTATATCGTCTACCTCGTAGCACAGATGATGAACACCACCTGCCGAATTTCTTTCGAGAAATCGCGCAATGGGTGATTCCGCTCCCAAAGGTTCCAGCAATTCGATCTTGGTATTGGGTAGGTTTACAAATACCGTCGTGACACCGTGCTCCGGCAGGGGTAAAGGTTCGGACACTTCAGCACCCAACACCGAGTGGTAGGTTTTTGTGGCCTGCTCCAAATCCGGAACAGCGATCGCCACGTGATTGAGTCTGCCGATCATTCATCCTCTCCAAATTCGACAATTGGCTGATCCGAAGCCAGACTGTCACCGATTTTCGCCATGACCTTGACGATAACACCATTGCGTTCGGCCCGCAGGGTGTTCTCCATTTTCATCGCCTCAACCACAGCCACGGTTTCCCCTGTCTTGACCGACTGGCCAACCTCCACGGCAATTTCGACCAGCAATCCGGGCATCGGTGATTTCAGATATGGCGAGACTCGCGAGCTCTTTTTCTGAATCATATATTGATCGTATTTGGCTGCCGATGGTGTCAATACCCGAAGCAGGGAACGGTAACCGAAATAATCAATCTGGTACGCAATCCCTCTTCGCGCAACCTGTACGCAGGATCTGATTCCGTTCAGAGAGTAGTAGAAGTGGCTTTGCATGGGTAACCAGTTGTGCCGAACCTCGAATGTCTCACCACTGCTGTCCGTCAACTGATGACCTGATTCGGTTTCTTCAATCGTGATCTCGAACGCTCCATTCGATGAAGTTACAACCCAGTCGGTCGCGGCCGTCCAGTTACGGGTATTCAACTGCCCCCCGAGCGTTGCGGAACGCAGTTCATCACAATAGTGCATGATGGTAGCAATCATTGCCGCAACCTTGATACTGTCGCTGTCGACGGATTCGCAGTCATAGCCATCCGGGAACTGCTGTTCAATCATTCTGGTATTCATGTCACCTCTGAGCACCGCTTCGTCGCGTGCAAGCCGCTGCAGAAATGGCAGATTACTCGTGACACCTGTAATCTGGTATTCATCCAATGAATTGGCCATCAGATCGAAAGCCTCAGTCCGCGTATCCGCATGTGTAACCAGCTTCGCGATCATGGGGTCATAGTAGACTGAAACTTCACCACCTTCGACAACACCCGTATCCACACGTACGGAAGCGCATTGCTCAGGTGGTCTACAACGGATAAGTCGTCCTGTTGAGGGCAGAAAGTTTCGTGCCGGATCTTCCGCGTAGATTCTCGATTCAACCGCCCAGCCAGTCGCTTTGATATCGCTCTGAGTGAAGCCAAGCTCCTCACCTGCCGCTACCCTGATCATGCACTCGACCAGATCGATTCCGGTTATAAATTCGGTTACTGGATGCTCAACCTGCAATCGGGTGTTCATTTCCAGAAAGTAGAAATTCTGCTCGACATCGACGACGAACTCCACAGTCCCTGCAGAAACATAGTTGACTGCCTTCGCCAAAGCCACTGCCTGACTGGTGATATTGTGTCTGGTTTCGTCGTTCAGAAAGGGTGAAGGTGCTTCCTCAATCACTTTCTGATGTCGACGCTGCAGCGAGCACTCCCTTTCACCCAAATGAATTGCATTGCCGTGCCGATCGGCGATAACCTGAACCTCGATGTGTCTGGGATTTTCAATGAACTTCTCCACAAACACGCGATCATCTCCGAAGTGAGTTTTTGCCTCGCTCTGAGAGCGTACGAAACCCTCCCGGCATTCGTCATCACTGTACGCGAGACGCATTCCCTTTCCGCCACCAGCCGAGGTTGGTTTGAGCATGACCGGATAACCAATCTTCCGGGCAAGTTCAACTGCGTGGTCCGGACTTTGAATGACATCGTCAAAACCCGGAATGGTATTGACACCTGCCTGCCGCGCGATTTGCTTTGACTCGATCTTGTCACTCATGGCCCTGATGGCATCCGCGCCCGGACCGATAAAGACGATGCCAGCCTCATTCAGTCTATGCGAGAAATTCGGGTCTTCCGACAGAAAGCCATATCCTGGATGGACAGCCTGCGCCTTGCTGATTTTGCAGGCATCGATGATCGCGTCGATATTCAGATAACTCTGTGCGGCGACTGCAGGCCCGATACGAATCGCTTCATCAGCAGTTTCGACGTGCAGGGCATCGCGGTCAGCATCCGAATACACGGCGACAGTACCGATGTCGAGTCGCTTCGCAGTGCGCATTACCCGGCAGGCGATTTCTCCTCGATTCGCGATAAGGATTTTCTTGAACATCGACTGGCAGGAATGTGGTTAAAGCGGGATATTGCCGTGCTTGCGCCAGGGGTTTTCCAATTGCTTGTTTTTAAGCATTTCCAGAGACTGGCATAAACGTCCGCGCGTGCGTCTGGGCAGGATGACGTTATCGACGAAACCCCGACTGGCCGCAATGAACGGATTGGCGAATTTTGCCTGATATTCATCTACTCTGGCGGCGATCTTTTCCTGGTCGTTCATTTCACTTCGAAAGATGATTTCAACCGCACCCTTGCTGCCCATCACCGCAATTTCGGCACTTGGCCATGCGAAATTGACATCGCCGCGCAGATGTTTTGAACTCATGACATCGTAAGCACCACCATACGCCTTTCGGGTTATGACAGTGACCTTCGGTATGGTGGCCTCCGCATAGGCATAAAGCAGTTTCGCGCCATGTTTGATGATACCGCCGTGTTCCTGGGCTGAACCCGGCATGAAGCCCGGCACGTCGACCAAGGTGACAATCGGGATACCGAATGCATCGCAGAATCGGACAAATCTGGCCGCTTTGATCGAAGAAAGAATGTCCAGACAACCCGCCAGGACCAGAGGTTGATTGGCGACTACGCCAACCGTTGCTCCTTCCATGCGACCGAATCCAATTACGATGTTTTTCGCATGATCCGGCTTGAGTTCAAAAAAGTCTTCATCGTCGACAATTTTGGCAATCAGTTCCTTGACATCGTAGGGCTGATTGGGATCGTCGGGTACCAGTGTGTCCAAAGAGGGCTCTTCCCGATAACGGTCGTCGTTGGTGGCGCGTACCGGGACCTGACTGCGATTGTTGGTCGGAAGGAAATCGAAGAACCGACGCAGTATGAGACATGCCTCGATGTCGTTCTCAAATGCGCCGTCTGCAACACCTGACTGTTCGGTGTGGGCGACCGACCCACCGAGTTGTTCAGCCGAAATATCTTCGTGAGTGACGGTACGGGCGACATCAGGACCCGTGACAAACATGTAGGAACTGTCACGGACCATGAAGATGAAGTCGGTGATCGCCGGTGAATAGACAGCTCCGCCGGCACATGGCCCCATAATCAGAGAAATCTGCGGTATGACCCCGGAAGCCATGACATTGCGCTGAAAGATATCGCCGTAGCCGCCGAGCGAGGCGACACCCTCCTGAATACGCGCGCCGCCTGAATCATTGATGCCGATCACAGGCGCGCCGACTTTCATCGCCTGATCCATCACCTTGCCGATTTTCTCGGCATGCGCTTCCGACAGTGAACCGCCGTAGACAGTGAAATCCTGGCTGAACACAAAAACCAGGCGTCCGTGAATCGTACCGTATCCGGTCACAACACCATCGCCGGGGATCTTGGAATCCGCCATGCCGAAATCCGAGCATCGGTGCTCGACAAACATGTCCCACTCCTGGAAACTGTCCTTGTCGAGAAGAAGGTCAATACGCTCGCGGGCAGTCAGGCGCCCCTTGGCATGCTGCGTGTCAATGCGCTTCTGACCGCCACCCAGCCGCGCGGCCTGGCGTTTTTGTTCCAACTGGTTGATGATGTCCTGCATGCTTTCTTCCTGTCCGGTCAGACACCGATCGACTCAGCCGCGGACTCCAAACTGTTCTCGATCATCCCGAGTACAGCGGGAATGGTGTCCAGAATCCGAGTTCCGGGTCCGTAGACCGCGGATACACCTGCATTCTCAAGAAAACGGACATCATTCGGTGGCACCACACCGCCGCAGATCACGACAACGTTTTCCGCACCCTCGTTTTTCAATCCCTCAATAATCTCGGGAACCAGTGTTTTGTGGCCGCCGGCCTGGGTCGATATTCCAACCAGATGGACATCATTGTCGACGGCCTGACGGACGATTTCTGCCGGTGTCTGAAACAATGCACCGATATCGACCTCGAACCCGAAATCCGCATAGGCAGTTGCGATTACTTTGGCGCCGCGATCGTGTCCGTCCTGACCGACTTTGGCGATCAGTGCCCGCGGACGGCGCCGATGCTCCTTGACAAAGGCGTTCACTTTCCGGCGGATTTCATCCACCTCATCTGAATCTCTGACCTCCGTTCGATACACACCTGTGATCGCTTGGGGAACGGACCGGTGCTGTCCGTAGACTTCGCGAAGCGTTTCGGTAATCTCACCGACGGTGGCGCGCTGACGTGCGGCCTCTACCGAGTGATGCAGCAACCCCCATTCACCTGCTTGGGCACACGCCTTAAGTTTATCGAGCGCGGCGACACAGCGTTTCTCATCGCGTTGTGCCCGCACACGGTCGATCCTTTCGATCTGTGACTCACGCACCGCCTGATTATCAACTTCAAGTACATCGACCTCGTCCTTGGAGTCAGCTACAAACTGGTTTACACCGACAACCACTTCCTCTGAAGTGTCGAGACGCGCCTGACGGCGGGCGGCGGATTCCTCGATTCTCCTCTTGGGCATACCAGCTTCCACTGCCTTGGTCATGCCACCGTAGGTTTCGACTTCGTCAATCAATTTGCGGGCTTCGCTGATCATCGATCCGGTGAGACTCTCAACATAGTAGGATCCGGCAAGCGGATCGACGACATTGGCGAGCCCGGATTCTTCCCGCAGTATGAGCTGGGTGTTTCGGGCGATCGAGGCGGAAAACTCACTAGGCAAGGCGAGTGCCTCATCGAACGAATTGGTATGCAGCGACTGCGTTCCACCGAGAATGGCTGCCAGCGCCTCGACCGTTGTGCGGACAATATTGTTGTATGGCGACTGGCTGGTCAGGCTGACCCCGGATGTCTGACAGTGTGTTCTCAGCATCAATGAGGCGGGTTTCGAGGGTGAGAACAGGGTCTGCATCAGATCCGCCCACAGGAATCTTGCGGCCCGCAGTTTTGCAACTTCCATGAAAAGGTTCATTCCGATGCAGAAGAAAAATGACAGTCGCGGTGCGAAGTCGTCCACTGCCATACCGGTCGACAGGGCAGCGCGTACATATTCGATTCCATCCGCAATGGTGTATGCCAGTTCCTGCACACAAGTCGCGCCCGCTTCCTGCATGTGATAGCCGGAAATCGAGATCGGATTGAAACGCGGCATTTCGTCTGTCGTGTAACGAATGATATCCGCAACGATGCGCATGGATTGCTCGGGCGGGTAGATGTAGGTATTCCGTACCATGAATTCCTTGAGAATGTCATTTTGCAGCGTACCCGACAACTGCGCATGGGGCACCCCTTGTTCCTCGCCGGTCACGATAAACGTTGCCAGTACCGGAAGCACTGCGCCGTTCATCGTCATCGAGACGGAGATGCGTTCCAGTGGAATGTTGTCGAACAGAATTTTCATGTCCTCGACACTGTCGATGGCGACACCGGCCTTGCCGACATCACCGACCACCCGTTCATGGTCGGAGTCATAGCCGCGATGGGTGGGCAGATCAAATGCGACCGACAATCCGGTCTGTCCGGCTTTGAGGTTGTCACGGAAAAATCGATTCGACTCCTCTGCAGTGGAGAATCCGGCGTACTGACGTACTGTCCAAGGCCGTCCGGCATACATGGTTGCCCTGGGTCCCCTGACATACGGCGGTAGGCCGGGCAATGTTGCCATGTGTTCGAGGTCGGCCAGATCCTCGGCGGTATAGACCGGTTTGACCTCGATGCCTTCCGGGGTAGGCCACTTCAGCTGTTGCGGATCGCGATCTTTCAACTCTCGTCTTGCGAGCCTGTTCCAGTCATCCATTGAGTGATTATTGAATGTCACTGTAATCTCCAATCCCGCGACATTTGTGAAGTCCAATAAAATGCACGTTCAAGATTTGGGGTAACCGACGGACTGCAGTGAATTTGTGATTTCATCAAGAATGACCGGGTCGTCGATTGTTGCCGGCAGCTGCCACGGTTCGCCGTCGGCAATTTTCTGCATCGTTCCGCGCAGGATCTTTCCGGAACGGGTTTTCGGCAGACGCACTACCACCAATGCCTCCTTGAACGCAGCGACAGGTCCGATCTCATTGCGTACCAACTGGACACACTCCTTGACGATATCGTCATGATCTCTCTCACAGCCGGCATTGAGTACCAGAAATCCCAGTGGCAGCTGGCCTTTGAGTGCGTCAGCCACACCGGTTACAGCGCACTCGGCGACATCCGGATGCGAAGTCAGCACTTCTTCCATGGCTCCGGTCGACAGCCGATGTCCGGCAACATTGATGATGTCATCGGTTCGCGACATCACGTACACGTAGCCGTCCTCGTCTATGTATCCAGCATCCGCAGTCTTGTAGTAACCCGGGAAGTCGGCGAGGTAGGCGTCAAAAAAACGCTGTTTCGCGTTCCATAGGGTTGGGAAACTTCCGGGTGGCAGCGGCAGTTTGACGACGAGTGAGCCGATTTCGCCTGGTGCAACTTCCTGATTGCTGTCGTCCAGTGCCTTGAGGTCCCATCCGGGAACCGGCACTGAGGGTGAGCCTTCTTTGACCGGTAACTGCTCAATACCGACACAGTTGGCGCAGATCGCCCAACCGGTCTCGGTTTGCCACCAGTGATCGATTACCGGAACCTGAAGTTTGTTCTGTGCCCAACGCAGGGTATCAGGGTCTGTTCGCTCGCCGGCCAGAAACAGTGTCCGAAAATGGGACATGTCATATTTATCGAGATAGCTTCCATCCGGATCCTCTTTCTTGATCGCCCTGAATGCAGTCGGTGCGGTAAACAGCGCGGACACCTTGTGTTGCGAGATGACCCGCCAGAAAACACCGGGATCCGGAGTGCCTACGGGTTTGCCTTCGTACAGGATTGCGGTGTTGCCAGCAAACAGTGGAGCATAAACAATATAGGAGTGACCGACAACCCAGCCCACATCCGAGGCTGCCCAGAATACCTCGCCCGGGTCCACACCGTAGATATTCTTCATCGACCATTTAAGCGAAACGATGTGTCCGCCATTGTCGCGTACCACGCCCTTGGGTTGACCTGTGGTACCGGAGGTATAGATGATGTAGAGCGGGTCGGTCGCCATGACGGGAACGCAATCGGCCGGGCTGGCGGTTTTCATCACGTCATTCCAGTCGTGATCACGTCCTTCAATCATTCGGGCTTCAGCCTGCGGTCGTTGCAGAACGATACAGGCAGAGGGTTTGTGGGTTGACAGATCTATAGCCTTGTCGACCAGGGGTTTGTACTCGACGATGCGGCCGGGTTCGAGTCCACACGATGCAGTGATAATTGCCACTGGCTTGGCATCGTCAATGCGTACAGCCAGCTCATTCGAGGCAAAGCCTCCGAAGACGACGGAGTGGACAGCACCGATTCGTGCACAGGCAAGCATCGCCATGGCAGTTTCAGGCACCATCGGCATGTAGATGACAACTCGAGAACCCTTTTCGACTCCCAGCTCTCTCAGCACGCCCGCAAGGCGTGCGGTCTCATCGAGCATATCCTGATAGGTGAGGTGGCGGACTTCTCCGGTCATGGCGGAATCATAAATGATTGCGTCCTGACTGCCGCGCCCTTCGTTGACATGCAGATCAAGTGCGTTGTAGCAGGTATTGACTTGTGCACCGGTAAACCAGCGGTAATATGGCTTGTCCGAGTCATCGAGAACCCTGTCCCAGGTTTTGTACCAGTGCACGTCATTCGCGACTTCACCCCAGAATTCATCGGGTGACGCGAGAGATCGCTCGAATTCTTGTCGGTATCTGCTCATGCGATTGTTCCAGTTCTTGTTTGTTCGGTTTGAAAGTTTCGGTGTTCGAAAATCCGCGAAACTTCAAATTTATCTCCAATAAAATAACGTAGAAACCGAATAACTGTCAAACTTTGTCTGACGGCTATTGCGATTTACCTCAATCAATAAAGACAAGGAGCACCACACAAATGGCTTATGAGCACATTATTACTGAAACGCGCGGAAAAGTTGGATTAATTACGTTGAATCGCCCCAAAGTGCTGAACGCGCTGTCTTCGGAGGTAATGGACGAGTTGGGTGCAGCTATCGACGCATATGAAGGTGATTCTGACATCGGTGCCATTGTCATAACAGGTAATGAGAAGGCATTCGCCGCCGGAGCGGATATCAGTCAGATGAAAGACAATACGTTTGCAGATGCCTATATGGGCAACTTCATCAGTCGCAACTGGGAACGGGTCACCGAATGTCGCAAACCGGTCATCGCCGCGGTTGCCGGCTATGCGCTCGGTGGCGGATGTGAGCTGGCGATGATGTGTGATTTCATCATTGCCGGAGACAATGCACAGTTTGGTCAGCCTGAAATTCTATTGGGGATCATTCCGGGGGCCGGTGGAACCCAGCGTCTGACTCGTGCGGTGGGTAAATCCAAAGCAATGGATATGTGTTTGACCGGCCGGCGGATGGATGCTGAGGAAGCGGAGCGTTCGGGGTTGGTCTCGCGTGTATTCCCCGCCGATGAATTGGTCGACAAGACCGTGGAGATCGCACAGGGAATCGCTGAGTTTTCGCAGGTCGCCGCAAGCATGGTTACGGAGACGGTTGATCGGGCCTATGAGCTGACCCTGAGCGAAGGAATCCTGTTTGAGCGTCGGGCATTCCATTCCATGTTTTCCACGAATGACCAGAAGGAAGGCATGGCAGCATTTGTGGAGAAACGAAAACCGACTTGGCAAAACAGCTGAATCTTAGTCAGATGTGAACGACAAGGAAGCAAACTGCCTTCGGCAGTGGTAGAGGGTGTAGATAGTCATCACCGATTGGGTTGGTGTATTCAGTTACGATAGCGTTCTGATTGGATAATCAGATTCCTTAGAGAAATGATCGAAAGCGAATTAGACCACAACAAAAATCAGACTCTGTGAGAATATAACCCCGGTTCACCCCGGGATCACTTCCACTCCTCCAAATATTAATGCAGTAACTGCTTGGATAATTTCGCTACCACACCTGTAAGATTAGTGGCACCGACTACTTCGTTTTCGGCATCCCAGTCATTCGACGCAGTCGATGCCCGCATTCTGGTTTGAACTTGACTGGGACTCCGATTAATATGTATGAGTAAAAGAAAGGCACACTACAAGTTTTGAAATTCCCTTAGACCGATCATATCCATTCTGATATTGTTGGCTTGTCAACCAGAGTTTAAATACCCCTTGCGCAGGGCAACGATCCAATGAGAATTCGATTCAATCCGTTTCTCCTGGCACCTACCTATGTCTCAAGTTTTGATTACCGAAGTTGGTTGCAAAAGATTGAGCCATTCTCGCTTTCAGCCGACTATATGGAAGACTGGCAACGATTGAAGGGGATTGTTGAGTCAATGGAACGCACTGAAATTCTAAGTGCGACGGAGGATTATCTGCACTCCGTTCATCGCACTAAATTATGTCGTTTTCGTGATTACTTGGAATTTAGTCTAAACTTAGAAGAGAATTTGATTCATGTCTGCAGTTATTCTCGCTTTTGTATATTGTGGGACATAAATACTAAAAGAAGACGCATCAATTCAATTCGTCGTCAATTTCAAAATGCACAGTAATTGCGTGATGGATCGACTTCTGAAATAGGTGCTGACGATGAATCCGATGCCGTCATCCCCCAAGAGCGTGCGACCGGCTTCGTTGAACATACCACGATCGACCGCCGTATGGTGCCGACATAAACTCCGCCTCATAGACTCAAATGGTTGAATCAGACTGTGAATTTCAAACTGGCACTGCGCACAGGCCTGTATATCACTGATAACCCGCCCGTTATCACCATCGCTGTCAGTTGCAGACTTCGGCGACGAAGATTAAGAGAATTCGGACATCAGTGCCACTGTCATAACGGTTAATGAAAAGAAATTCGCTGCCGGAGCCTGTATCAGACAGACGAAAGACAATTTATTTGCGGATGCCTATATGAGCAACTTCTTCAGTCGCAATTGGGAACGTGTCGCCGAATGTCGCAAACCGGTAATCGCTGCGGTTGTCGTCTATGAGATCAAGGGAAGATGCGAGCTGGCGATGATGTGTGACTTCAAATTACCGGTGACAATACACAGTTTGGTAAATCTGAAATTCTATTGGGGATCATTCCGGGAGCTGGAGTAACTCAGCGTCTGACACGAGCGGTGGGAATATCCAACGCGACGGATATGTGTATGACCGGTCGGCGGATAGACACCGAGGAAGCGGAGCGTTTTGAATCGGATTCACGCGTATTTCCTGTTGATCAGCTGGTCGACAAGACGCTAGAGAACGCACAAGGAATCGCCGAGTTTTCGCAGACTGCCGCGAGCATGGTTATGGAAACAGTTGATCACCCATATGAGCCGACTCTGAGTGAAGGGGTTCTGTTTGAGCGTTGGGCATTTGATTCCATGTTTTCTACGAATGACCAGAAGGAAAGCATGGTGGCATTCGTGGAGAAACGAAAGCCGACTTGGCAAAACAATTGAGTTTGTCAGAAGTGAAAGACATTGCGACAGACATCATCTGGTGGCGTTGATAAGTGGTAGATAGTAAAATTTGGTTAGGCGAGCGAGAGTTTGTAATGTCCTGATCTAAAATTGAACGTGCGAACTGGTCAGGTTCGGGATCGATTTACATGAGCTTTGAAAAAGATGTTTTGAGTCTAATCTCTTCATACAATTTTCAACGACTTGCGACATACAAACCACCATTCGATCCGTTTAGTGTCGTGATCAGAAACTTACACGAAGACAGTTATTCAAATGTACTGAAATGGCTACTTGGTGACCCGGTCAATGAAGAGTTCAAGCGGAAGTTCTTGGAACGAGTCTTTTGTCAGGATGGTGAGATTGAACCCAAATTAATGGATGAAAGGCCTATTGTCGAGCGCGAGTTCAATGCGGGAAGTATAGATGTGTTTTTCAATCATCTCAAATTGTGATAGTGATAGAAGTTAAAGTTAAGGCAAGTGAAAGTAGAGACGACCAAATCGAACGCTATCAAGAGTACATTGCAAACTGTCCAGAACCTAATAAATCCGTGGTGTATCTGACTATAGATGGCAATCCGCCTACTACGGATAGTCCAAACTATGATCCGGTAGTAAGAGTTTCCTGGCGAGAAATTGCCGAGATGATTTCCGAATGCTCAGGGTATGGAGAAGAACACGACTTCAGAGTTCAATTTTGTAAACATATCAGAAGGAACATTTTGATGGAACGGGAAGAAGAAAGAAAATTTGTCATTGAACTCCTCAGGGAGGGGAATAACTATGAATCTATCCGCAAGATTAACGAAAATTATCCTCAACTCGGAGATAGAGAATATATTGAAAAATTCAAGAATATCGTCCAAAAACTTATTTATGGGGACAATCCTGGATACGACATGGATGAAATTATGAATTTGGAAGTGTATCCCACGATGGGAGATACTGTAAGAGTGCTGAAGATTCGAGTAACTGAATGGGATAACGCGAATTTACCATTTACATTGATGCTTTCCAATGAAGAAAAATCAGGCGTCCGAATAGTACTTGGGTCGGAATACTATTCCGATGAGCAATATCATGAAACCTTAATAAATTTTAGTAATTTCTCTGGCGATATAGTGGGTGAATATCCTGAGATTTGGGGTAAGTGGTGGCGTGCTATACTGAATCATGACTCGAATTTTGATGAGGTTCCGAGGACAGTGATTGATCGAAAATTTTTCGAGGAAGAATTCTGGTTGGAAGTCGAGCAAAAACTAGAATGCCAGCTTGACGAATTGTTGCCTTGTATTGAACGGTATATGAAAGCAAATTAATTTATCGGCATGTTCCCCATGAAAATTTGCCGAATTCAATCAGTATCTATGAAGTTTACTTGTTTATATCCTGACTTCGATATTGAGCTCTTTAGAGTGTACATAGAATTGTGAGATTTCCCTTGATTCTCTCTTTGGATTGCACCCCGAAAATTGCTTTTTCCAAATTTTCTTCATCACAATATGATCTTTCATCTGCTTTCCCCGCTGTTCAATTTCGTCAAACCAACGATTCAAATATTTTGTAATCAATATTGATTAATCAATAAATTTACAATCTTGTGCTGAGCATGGCAAAGTTAAAGAAGCTTGTAGTTTATTGAGATTACTCAACTAGTAATTGAGTGCAGTGATCTGATTATGACTGATCCGAAACGAAGAGCACCGACTCGAGGTCAGGCAAACTTCGCCAATAACACGATCTGGACTGGCGACAATCTTCACATCATGCGGGGCATGAATTCACATTGCGTCGACCTTATTTATCTTGACCCACCATTTAACAGCAACCGTACCTATGAAGCGCCAATTGGCTCAAAAGCAGCCGGTGCGTCATTCAAAGATGCTTGGACTTTGAGTGATGTGGATGTTTACGAACATGGAGAGCTGGCTGATCGTAATCCTGCCGCTTATTCTGTAATCGAAGCGGCGCGGCAAGCACATGGAAAGTCCATGCAGTCCTATCTGATTATGATGGCAGTTCGATTGCTGGAAATGAAACGAATCCTGAAAGAGACAGGCTCAATCTACTTGCATTGTGATCCGACTGCCAGCCACTATCTGAAACTACTTATGGATGGAATTTTCGAGCATGCGAATTTCAGAAATGAGATTATTTGGAAGCGTACATCCGGTCATAGTGATTCAAAGACAATGGGATCAGTACACGATGTAATCCTGCACCACACAGTATCCCGTGTTGTCAAATACAACGTGCAATACACTGCCTATAGTGATGATTATGTGAAGCGAAGGCACAAGCACCAGGACCCTGACGGCAGGCGGTATATGGATGGAGATTTAACCGCGAAAGGGTTGCAAAGTGGAGGTTATGTATACGAGTATAAAGGTATTACAGCAGAATGGCGCGTACCATTGGAGCGCATGGAGGAATTGGATGCTGAAAACAGGCTCTACTTCACTAGTCGTGGTGGAATCAGGATAAAACGCTATCTGGATGAAATGAAGGGCGTCCCAATCAATGATGTCTGGACGGATATCGATCCTATAAACGCTCGGGCGCGCGAGCGAACTGGTTATCCAACCCAAAAACCTCTCGCCCTACTCGAGCGGATTATCAAAGCATCCAGCAACCCCGGCGATCTGGTACTGGATCCATTCTGCGGATGTGCCACCACATTGGTTGCCGCTGATCGGTTAGGTCGTCAGTGGGCAGGTATCGACCTTTCACCATTGGCCATAAAATTGGTGAATGAACGCATCGCCGAAGATCGCGGTTTATTTGGTGGGGCTAACGCATTAGAAGTACCACCGGTACGCACCGATTTGGGTAAACTATCAAACTATCGCTCACACCGTCATCGGCTGTATGGTGAGCAAGAAGGCGTGTGCGCGGGATGTGATACTCACTTCCCATTTCGCGTCATGGATGTGGACCATATTTTGCCCCGGTCTCGCGGTGGGACAGATCATCTCGAAAATCTTCAGCTACTCTGTTCCGGTTGTAACCGGAGCAAAGGTGGAAGAACAATGTCTGAATGGAAATTGATTAGACGATAACTGCCATCAAAAGAGTTGAAAACCTGAAAAGGACAATGCCTGAAACACTCGCGTATGCGCTATTACAATCTGGCAGTAGAGGAAAGCCTTTTGTAAATACGAACAGTAGTTGACGGCGAATATGAATGGTACTCCGATAAAGATTAAAGAGTCAAAAGAAGCACAGTACAAAATTTGAACTTATTAAAACCGATTTTTAACCTTCTGATACTAGTTCAGAAAGCCATGAAGGGGGTGAAGTAAGTACGAAAATCATCGATTTAGTCAGTGATGGTTAAGCTTACGAGTGTTCCTTTACAGAATGAGACAAACGTGAGAGATTGATTACGGCCTGTCCACGTGTTTCAGAAGGCTATGCAGAATCCCAAGAATTCATAACGGAGAGGCAGTTGGTATAGCGACAAACGTTTATTGAATTTTCCCGGTTTGAAGAGATAAAACCAATGAGGTCTGATGTTATGGATCAAGCGAAAGAATCCACATTTGAAACCATGGATTATCCGATTGATAAGGAATTTTGGGATAAAAAGCCTCCGGATTCGGATATACATCTTTGGGTTGTCATGAACAATTGGATAACTATGTAAATGATGTTAGAAAATATGGTTACAAAATGAAATTGATTCCAAAAAGTAAACTCGGTTTCATTCCAAACGCTGACGGAAAAACTTGCCTTTATCGTCAAAACACAGAGGAAGATTACGAAGTCTACCGCAAAATTTTGACCGCAGTTAATTCTTATGAATTCGACAGTTGAAAGTTATGGTAGGCTTATCAACTACAAGATTCCACTAATCAAGGTAGGTGAGGGGCTGCCGGCAATCAATGTTTGCGGATCAGGCCCAGGAAGCCTTGATCGGCACTCTCATGCTACCGATGCTCTCCACTACACACTCCAAAACGTCACCGGCTGAAACTGGCCCGACTCCTTCCGGTGTGCCTGACATGATCACGTCGCCGGGATAAAGCGTGTAAAAGGACGACGCAAATGAGATCAGTTTGCGAGTCGAATAGATCATCTGGCTCGTATTTGACTGTTGTTTGGTTTTTCCGTTTACCGAAAGCGAGATCTCAAGATTATCCGGATTTTCGATTTCGTTCGAAGTCACAATCCATGGGCCCAGTACGGAGTGCGAATCAGCAGCCTTGCGAAGGCTGCGGTCCTCGGACCCGCGGATCGTCATATCGAGCCCGATGGTGTAGCCGGCCACGAAATCTAACGCATCCACCTCGCTGACATTGCGGCATGTCTCGCCGATAACGATGGCAAGTTCCACTTCATGGTCGGTGCGGCGGGCTTCAAATCCCAGCCTTACACCTTCGTCAGGACCGACCGGAACAGGAGATTTCAGAAACAGACCGTAGGTTTCAATGTCCTTTACACCGCCGGAAGGACTGATTTCCCTGTCTGCGTTGACCTCTTCTTGATGCAGACGGTAGTTGACGGGTGCGCCGATAATTTTCGATGGTCGCGCGACTGGACTGTTCAGATTGATATCACGCAAAGAGAGTGTTTCGGCAGATCTGCGCAATTTGTGGAATTCATTGATTAGGTCTGGGAGATTGGCAATGATGAGGTCACCTGGGGGTTGTGGCCAGGTCGGTGTCTTGATCGTGTTCAACGCCTCGCTGACATCCTGGACGTTGCGGCCTTCCACAACACCGATGTGATTTTCATTGAAGCGACATATTTTCATGGATAGTCCCACACGACGCGTTACATTCGGTTTGATGATGTCGGTTCAGAGTAGTTTAAATCACAAATAGAACTGGCTACGAAATTTCTTTGGGAAAACGGAGATTTTGATGCGGATTTTCCGTTAGTTGATCGTCGGTCAAGACCGTGAAATTGCTGATCGACCACCGAAACCTTCAAGAAATTCAGAGTAAGCAGTTCGGCATGGGAAGTGTGATCGCAAATCAGTTCGGCTTTAAATTCCTCCGCAGTCAATTGAAAGCTCGTCTAAAAAAACATTTGACAGGCACTCGTAATGTGGTATAAACGACCTTTACGTGGTAATTAGTGCCTAAACTTCCCTAAATTGATATGACTAAAACCGACAAGAATTGTTGCGAGCAAAAGGCCCACTGTCGCGATTCGCTAGGTCAGTTTGGCTTGGGGTGATCCTATGTATTCGGAATTTTCTGGCTTCAAGGAAGTGACAGTTGATGGCAAGGGCAGGGTTGTAATACCCAAGATCTTTCACGAGGGCATCCTCGGGGAAAGCGGAACTACATTATCCGTCTCCATGGATGTCCGACAACAATGCATTGTGATTGTGACCAATTCTCGCTGGGAGCAACAACGCGAGGCATTGACCTCTGACAAGTCTGTCGATGAGCAGGTAAAACGGTTCAAGTTGGGGACACGGGAAGAGGTTGAGATGGATGCCACCGGAAGGATACTCATTCCAAAAGCATTGCGAACGCTGGCGAAGATAGAACGCGAGTGTTTGATATCCGGTGTCGGAACCAAACTCGAATTGTGGGACATGAGTGTGTTCATCAACTACTACGCCGCTGTTCGAGAGCAATCGAACGACCAGGCCTATACGTCGGAAAAGCGTATGTCGGCGAGTGAAACGATCGAAGCCTTGGATCTTTAGATTATACAGCGTGAACGTTTTTGAAGGCGAAATGACCCAACAAGACCACATTCCGGTACTTCTGCCGCAAGTGATTGATGCGCTTTCGGTAAGTCTGAATCGGGATGGAATTTTCGTCGATGCCACCTACGGCAGAGGTGGTCACAGCGAGGCAGTCCTTGATCTGCTGAACTCAAAGGGCAGATTGTTTGTTCTTGATCGCGACCCGTCCGCGGTTGATGAAGCCAATAGAAGGCATCAGCATGACAATCGGGTGACCGTCATTCATGCCAATTTCTCGGAAATCTCGACCGAGCTTCGAAATCGACTACCGAAGATCAAGGTCGACGGAATCCTCGCGGACCTTGGTGTTTCTTCACCTCAATTGGATGAACCGCACCGAGGCTTCAGCTTCTCAAAAGACGGTCCATTGGATCTTCGCATGAATCAGACTGATGGGATTTCCGCGTCAGTGTGGCTGAGTACTGTCAGCGAACGGGAATTGTCACATGTATTGAAAACTCTGGGAGATGAGCGATTCGCCAGGCGGATTGCCCGAAAGATCATTGAATCCCGCAAATCACATCCGATCCGCTCAACCAGCCAGCTTTCAAAGCTTGTCGCCGACTGTGTTCCAGCAACGGAACCCCAGAAGCATCCGGCCACCCGGACATTTCTGGCAATTCGAATGCTCATCAATCGGGAACTGGAGGAACTGGAAAGTTTTCTACCTAAATGCCTGCAACTGCTCAAACAAGGCGGGCGTCTCGTCTTGATCAGTTTTCAATCCGCCGAGCATCGGATCATCAAACGATTCCTCAAAGAACAGTCGATAGGATCGCCGGGACCGCGGGAGATACCTTTTCGTCAGAGCGAGTTTCGACCCACAGTCAGAGTAATCGGTAAACCAACGGTAGCCGACGACAACGAAATCAGAATCAATCGCCGGGCGCGCAGTGCGGTCATGCGCGTGGCGGAACGAATAACGGCGTGAATCCATGCAGTTAGTCAAAAACCTGCTCATCTTTATCTGTCTGTTCTCAGCGATCGCTGTGATCTGGGTGCGTCACGAGAACAGGGTACAGATTATCGAGTTGCATGATATCTATGAGCAGCGTGACAACCTCAATATCGAGTGGCAGAAACTGAAGATCGAATTGGCGGCCATGTCGCGCCATGATCAACTGGCGAACTGGGCCAGTGCAAGTCATAGCATGTTTCCGGCGAAAGAACACTCAGTTATTTTTCTGCCTTCGCAGGCATCGTCTGCAGCTGATCGAGAATCGACCAGATGAACCAAAGACGCCATCTCGTATCGAATCGCGACGTGATATTGCTCGCGTTGTTCATATTGGGCTTTGCGTTGCTTGCCGCCCGTGCCGCTTATATCCAAGTTTTTTTCTCAGCCGACCTGCGCGCGGCCGGTAGTGAACGACATATCCGCAACGAGTTGATCAATCCCAATCGCGGCGTGATCACAGACCGCAGTGGAGAGACCCTGGCACTCAGTACTGCGGTTGACTCGGCGTGGGCTGATCCCGGAATACTGGTCGGTCATCCAGAGCGGTTGGATGAGCTTGCCGAGACTTTGGATCTGTCCAAGCCCTGGATAGAGAAAAATCTGGATTACTACGCAAGTCAGGACCGACAGTTCATGTACCTTCAACGGCACCTGACTTCCCAACGTTCCAAACAAGTGACCGATCTTGACATTCCCGGTGTCTCATTGATGCGGGAATATCGACGGTTTTATCCGCATGGTCCAATCACAGCCGGTCTGCTTGGATTCACGAATATTGATGACCAGGGCTTTGAAGGAATCGAATTGATTCGGGATTCCCAGCTCAAAGGCAGGCCGGGTACCAAGCGAGTTATCAAGGACAGACGTGGACGAACTGTCGAATCCCTTCATGTGACTCGGGTTGAGGACGGACTCGATCTTCGCCTGAGCATAGACGCAAGGATTCAACAGTTGGTCTACAGAGAGCTACTGGCGGTGCTCACCAAAGAACGCGCGGCGCTCGCTACGAGCGTTGTCGTTCACATCCCCACAGGTGAAATCCTGGCGATCGCGACTGCACCAAGCTTCAATCCCAACCTGATCAGCGACAGAAAAGTGCCGCGCAATCAGGCAGTCAGCGACGTATTCGAACCAGGAAGCATCGCCAAACCCTTTTTGGTGGCCAAAGCCCTGATGCAGGGAATCGTCACACCGGAGACTGTGATCGATACTTCGCCCGGTCACATGCGGATCGGCGGATATACAGTCGAGGACATCAGAAACTTCGGACCGCTATCGGTCGAGGACATCCTGATGAAATCCAGCAACATCGGTGTCACCAAGATCGGACTGGAGCTGGACCCGAACGAACTGATGAACTTTTATAAGGAAGTCGGTTTCGGCAAACGTACCGACAGCGGTCTGCCGGGAGAGATCGGTGGCATAGTACCGTTGCGTGACCGTTGGTACACCAGCGAGCGGGCCACACTCTCCTATGGCTATGGATTCGCGGTCACTGCGCTGCAGATCGTCCAAGCCTACGCCGCAATCGCCAATGAAGGCATGCTGGTTCCGGTCGTCATTTTTCCGGATGAACCGAGGGCACAACCGCGCCGCGTCATGCCGCGTCATGTCGCAGTCGAAATGGTACGCATGCTTGAACGAGTTGTGACACCGACGGGGACATCCCGGCGCGCACAGATACCGCTTTATCGAGTGGCCGGTAAAACAGCAACAGTTCAGAAACTGATTGACGGCGAATACAGCAGTGACCAGCATCTTTCGATGTTTGTCGGATTCGCACCCGCATCAAAACCGGAACTGGCGGCCGTGGTAATCGTTGATGACCCCAAAGGCAAGTCGCATTACGGCGGTGTCGTCGCGGCACCGGTGTTTCGCAACATCATCTCGTCGGCGTTGCGAATTCTGAACATACCACCTGATGACCTTGAAAAAGTAGCGGTCAAAGGGACATCGGTATCGGGGAAAGTACGATCATGAGTGCAGTATCGGCGAGTGAAAATTCCCAAAAACGACTGAGCAGTCTTCTGAGTGGCCTGCACGACATTGCACAGGCTGACGATATTTTCATTGAAAATCTTTGCCTGGATAGCCGCAAGGCGCGCTCAGGAAGTCTGTTTTTCGCTGTACCCGGCACCCGTCAGGATGGTCGGGACCATATCGGACAGGCGATGCAAGCCGGTGCCAGTGCGGTACTCTATGAGACGGAAGGGTGGACATTTGATGGCATCCATGAGGGCCGGGTATTCGGCGTCAGCAATCTTCGTCGCCATATCGGACCGGTGGCAGATGTCTTCTATGGCAGGCCATCCTCACAGATGCATGTTGTGGGCATTACCGGAACCAATGGCAAGTCGACCTGTGCAATGCTTACCGCAATATCACTGAAACGGTTGGGCAACAGATGCGGCGTAATCGGTACACTGGGTTACGGTTTTCCGGAAGAACTCAGACAAAGTCACCTGACAACACCTGATCCGATTTCACTGCAACAGGATCTGGCGTTTTTTGTTCAGAATGACGCGCGGTACGTGTGTTTGGAAGTCTCATCACATTCCCTGGATCAGGCGAGGAATGAAGGGGTACGTTTCGGTACCGTCGTGTTCACCAATCTGACTCGGGATCACCTGGACTATCACCGGACCGAGGAAAACTACCGTGCCAGCAAATCAAAGTTGTTTACCGAAACATCTGCATCGTGTGCGGTATTGAATGTCGATGATGCTTTCGGACAGTCACTGGTCGATGTGTCCACCGCTGATCGAATCGTAACTTACGGATCGGGTGCTGCTGATGTGAGCCTGCTGGACTGTGTCGCGGACATCAACGGATTGGCGCTGCGCATCAGAATCGTAGGGAAAACGATCGATATTCGCAGCGAACTGCTCGGACGAATCAATGCCACAAATATCCTGACTGTCGCCGCGGTACTGCACGCGCTTGAGTTCGACGTTGACGATATAGAACTTGGTTTGACGGGCCTTAAGCCGGTACCGGGACGCATGGAGCGAATCGTCGGAGAAACCGAACAACCGGCGGTGTTCGTCGACTATGCACACACGCCGGACGGACTGGAAAACACATTGGCCAGCCTGCGTGAGCTGACTCGAGGCCGGCTATGGTGCGTTTTTGGGTGTGGCGGCGACCGTGACGATGACAAACGTCCGATGATGGGTGAAATCGCCGAACGCTACGCGGATGAGGTCGTTGTTACCGATGACAATCCGCGTGACGAAAGTCCTGAGAGAATTATCCGACGGATCATGGAAGGTATGTCTTCCAAGCCCGAAGTCATTCACGAACGAAGCGATGCGATCCGCTATGCGGTCGAACGTGCAGAACCACTGGATACGGTACTGATCGCCGGCAAGGGTCATGAGACAACGCAGACCTATCGCAGCGAAATGCGATGCTTCAGCGACAGGAAAGTTGCTGCTGAACTGCTGGGGAGTGAAGCATGATGGACATGCAAGTTGTCGCGCAGGCCGTTAACGGTGTTCACTTCGGGGAGAATTCCTGGATTCACGATGTCAGTACAGATTCACGAGCTATCACCGAAGGCTGCCTTTTTGTCGCGTTGAGAGGCGAGAGATTTGATGGGCATCAGTTTGTACGCGAGGCGGTGAAGTCAGGTGCGGCCGGTGCATTGGTCGATCAGTCGATGGACACCGCAGTCCCGCATGTGGTGGTTGATGATACCGAAATCGCACTCGGACAGCTGGCCGCCAAGTGGCGCGGTCGTTTCGATACACCTCTGATCGCGGTGACAGGATCGAACGGCAAGACCACAGTGAAGGAGATGATAGGCACGATTTTGGCTGAAGAGGCGCCGACACTGGTTTCACAAGGAAACTACAACAATACTGTCGGATTGCCACTTTCTCTGCTGCGTTTCAGGGAAACGCACAAATATGCGGTCGTTGAGATCGGAATGAATCAAATCGGTGAGATCCGACACTTGTCCCGAATTGCACGTCCTGATATTGCAGTCATCACAAATGCCGGTTCGGCGCATCTTGAATTTCTGCATTCGGTTCAGCAGGTTGCGATCGAAAAGGGGAGTCTGATGAGCGGACTGGGCGCGGATGGTGTCGCGGTGCTCAATCGAAACGACGATCAGTATGATTACTGGAAATCTCAGGCTGACGGGCGGCGTGTGATCTCGTTCGGGCTCACTGGTGACTCGGATGTCTACGCACAGTTCAAGCCTTTGAAATTCGGTTCCGGGCTGCATCTTACGACTGAACTCGGTGTCATTGAAGTAGAACTGAAACTCGCCGGCGTGCATAACGTTGTCAATGCTTCGGCAGCGGTAGCCGCTGCGATCGGTGCCGGCGTGGGTTCCGAAAAAATCGCTGTCGGACTCGAAAATATGCAAGCGGTTTCCGGCAGGTTGCAATTGAGAAGTCACCGGGCAGGCGGAAGTCTGGTGGACGACACCTACAATGCCAATCCGGACTCAGTGGCGGCAGCGCTGAAGGTTTTGGGCAACTTCACTGGTGATCGACGTCTGGTGATCGGCGACATGTTCGAACTGGGTGCCAATGCCGAGGAGTTTCACAGAGAAATCGGCGCGCAGGCTCGAGCGGCCGGCATCGGAAGACTCTACGCGGTGGGGGAACTTTGCAGGAACGCGGTCAAGGAATTTGGACGAGGTGCCAGACACTACGGCAATCAGCAGGACCTGATCGAGGATCTGCTCCCGAATCTGGATTCGTCCACTGTCATTCTCGTCAAAGGCTCGAGAGGTATGAGAATGGAGCATGTTGCGAATGCCCTATGTTCTGAGGATTTGGCATGCTGACTCATTTTTTCCTATCCATGGCAGGTGAGTATTCCTGGATGAACATCTTTCGATATGTCACGTTTCGCGGTGTTCTCGCGGTGTTGACCGCGTTGGCCCTGGGTGTGCTGGTGTTCCCTTATGCGATTCGGAAACTCACCCAGCATTCGATCGGCGAGGTGACGCGGGATGACGATGTGCCGATGCACTCCGACAAGGGTGGCACTCCAACAATGGGTGGTGTCATTATCATTATTTCGGTGTGTATCGCGGTGTTGCTATGGGCGGATCTGAACGTCCGTTTTGTGTGGATCGCGCTGTTGGGAATGCTGGGCTTCGGTCTCATCGGCTTTGTCGACGACTGGGTCAAACTGAAAAGCGTCATGAATGGTACACGACGAGGTCTCACTGTCCGAGTCAAGTTGCTGATGCAAATTGTGATTGCAGCCGTTGTCGCACTGGCCTTCTACATGAGCGCGACATCGCCGATCGATACCGCTTACATCGTTCCGATCATCAAAGACATTTCGCTCGATTTTGGCATTTGGTTCATACCGCTGACAATGTTCGTCATTGTCGCTACGAGCAACGCGACCAATCTCACAGACGGTCTGGACGGCCTCGCAATACTGCCGATTGTCATGGTCGCCGGCGGGCTGGGTGTATTCAGTTATGCAACCGGTCATTCCGTGTTTTCGGATTACCTTGCGATTCCATTCATCGAGGGAGCGGGCGAGTTGGCAATTTTTTGCGCATCGATCGTAGGTGGCGGTCTGGCATTTCTGGCGTTCAACTGTCATCCCGCGCAAGTCTTCATGGGTGATGTCGGAGCACTTGCGCTCGGAACAGCTATTGCAATCGTGGCTGTGGCAGTTCGACAGGAAGTGATTCTCTTTGTGATGGGAGGGCTGTTCGTGCTGGAAGCCGTATCAGTTATCACACAGGTTATTTCATTCAAGCTGTTCGGTCGTCGTATCTGGCTGATGTCGCCCCTACATCATCATCTGGAGCTCAAGCAATGGCCTGAGACCCGGATCACGGTCCGTCTCTGGATAGTTTCGTTCGTGCTGGTTTTGACCGGACTGGCAACGTTAAAAATCAGATAAGGAGGGAATGTTATGTGGACAAAGCAAGACCCAAAAAGTAATTCGGTACCGAGTGCTGTTGTCATTGGACTGGGAAGGAACAGCATCTCCTGTGCAGCCTATCTGATTGATGAAGGCTGGGACGTGGAGATGCTTGATGTAAAGCCACACCCACAACTGGAAAGACTGGTTGAATCGGAATTGCCCGGCATTGCGATTCATACAGAAGTTGATTCCCATGCCTTCATGAATGCCGAGCTGGTGGTAATGACACGCGCGATGACGGGGCTTTACTCAGAAGTTGTAGAGCTTGCACGCAATTATGGCTGTCGCACGATTACCAGTCTGGAACTGTTCTTTGAATGTTCAAAAAAACCGATTGTGACAATTGTCGGAAACAACGGAAAGAGTACGGTTCTGGCATTGGTGGATGCGATTGCTAATTTTCAGGGACGAGCGACCTGCATCGACGCAAAAAACGGCTATCCGTTTCTGGATCTGCTTGATGCGGCTCAACCGGATGCTTACATTCTGGAACTTTCAACTCAGCAACTCGCTCAGGTTGGATCAGTCGGTCCCGACATAGTCGCGATTCTGAACCATAGCGCAGATCAGGCGGCAGGCAACGGTTCAACGCCATCCATCGATATCATGACCAGGGTTGCGAGTGATGCTGGCATGTTGGTACTCAACCGTGATGATTCAGTGATATCTCGAATGGGCATCAAGGGTGCGAGCATCGAGTTTGGTCGCAGCGAACCTGAGCGTGATTCGGATTACGGGATTTTGACACAGGGGACATCTCGATGGATCGCAAAAGGTACGGAGAAGTTGATAAAAATTGATCACTGCGAGTTGCAGGGAAGTCACAATGAACTCAACATTCTGGCAGCGTGTGCGGTTGTTGATGCAGTCGGTTATTCAGTGACAGTGGCGCGATCCACGGTCAAGAAATTCAGGGGATTGCCGTACAGCTGCGAAGATGAAGGACAGAGGAATGGTATTCGTTGGGTGAATGATGCGAGGTCAACGAACGTTGATTCAACAATTGCCGCAATCGAAAACTCGAATGAGCATGTAGTGCTGATTGCAGGTGGTCTGAGTCAGGGTGACGACTTCTCCAAGATCACCAGGAAGGTTAACGGAAAACTGAGAGGTTGCGTGCTCTTCGGTCGTGACGGCTGGAAGCTCGATCAGTCGTTTGATGGTGTCAAAAACAAGGAACTGGTTGACAGCATCGATGATGCGATTGTCGCGGCTGAGCAGATTGCGAGTGAAGGTGATTGTGTAGTGTTTTCTCCGGGTTGCGTCAGTCACGATATGTTTTCGGACTACGAACAGCGCGGCGAATCTTTCAGTCAGGCTCTGAAAACTCATTTCGATGACAGCAGTACAGACACAATATAGAGAGAAAGCGTCCAATCGCAGCGCGTTGATCTTCGATCCCACACTGCTGATTGTCTACCTGCTTCTGGTTACGCTGGGCATTGTTACCGCCTATTCGGCGACAATCGCCCAGGCGTTTGACGCGGGTGACACTTTCATGTACCTGAGGAAGAACTTCGTCAATGCGCTTTTTGCATTGACCGCAATGCTGGTCGCCTCTTTGATTCCAATTCGCTTCTGGCAGAAAACCGCACCGCTTCTGCTTCTTGGCGGGATCATATTGCTGGCTTTGGTTTTCGTTCCGACTCTCGGAGTTGAAATCAATGGAAGTCACCGATGGATTCGGGTCGCAAACTTCAATTTCCAGCCATCGGAGTTTGCCGAGCTGGCGTTCATCATGTTTGCGGCTGACTACATCTCTTCACGGCGCAATCTGCTGAATTCGACTTTTGGCGACATTCTGCCGATATTCGGTGTGTTCTCAATATTCGCTGTACTGCTTTTGCTGGAACCGGATTTCGGCAGTACGGTTGTTCTTGGTGCGACATTGGTTTGCCTGCTGTATCTCAATGGTATGCGGTTTTTTCATCTGGCAATGACCGTAGGTTCGGGATTACTTGCCGTAACATTTCTTGTCGTGCTGGAGCCTTATCGATTGACGCGGCTTTTTTCGTTCATGAATCCATTCGATGATCCCTTCAATACAGGATTTCAGCTGACCCAGTCTCTGATCGCCTTCGGAAGGGGAGAACTGTTTGGTGTGGGGATCGGCAACAGTGTACAAAAACTTTTCTATCTCCCGTATGCAGGATCAGATTTTCTGCTGGCGATCATCGCTGAGGAACTCGGGTTTGTAGGCATTTTTGCCGTAATCGTATTGTTCGTGGTGCTGATTTGGAGAATATTTCGCATCAGTTGGTTGGCGGGTGCGAACGGTGAGCATTTTGCGATGGTGGTGTGTCAGGGAATCGCGGTGCTGATTGCTGTGTCCGCGATGATCAACATGGGTGTGAACATGGGGGTCCTACCGACAAAAGGGCTTACTTTGCCGTTTATGAGTGAAGGGGGGACCAGTCTGATCGCCTACTCAGCCGCAATCGGAATCATTTTCGCGGTGGAACGCCAGACGCGGCAGGTATCGGAACAATGAATACTGTAATCATCATGGCAGGAGGAACCGGTGGGCACATTTATCCGGCACTGGCTGTTGGAACGGCACTGAGGGAGCGCGGTGTGAAGGTCTGCTGGATGGGTGTTCGCGACGGTCTTGAATCTCGTCTTGCCCGTGACCAGGGTTTCGAGTTTGATTCAGTCCGGACACGCGGTGTGTGGGGGAAGGGAATCACACGCTGGTTGACGATGCCGCTCTGGCTGTCTGTCGCGATTCTGCAGTGTATCAGCATCATACTGCGTCGAAGGCCGGACGCGCTTTTGGGAATGGGAGGCTATGTCTGTGGTCCGGGTGGTCTGGCCAGCTGGATTCTGAGACGGCCCCTGGTCATTCATGAATCGAATTTCATTCCGGGGTTCACCAATCGCGTACTCGCTTTCCTGGCGACTCGCATCTTGACCGGATTTGAGGATACAAAATTGGCAGGTAAACCAATCTGGGTCGGAACACCGGTTCGCGAGAGTGTCATCAAGACCGGACAAAGCCGCGACCTGTCTGATCTTGAAGGATGTCGTACACTGAACCTACTGGTCATCGGCGGCAGTCAGGGCGCGCAATCGTTGAATGAGGCGCTTCCCGAAGCGCTGACAAGACTCCCTGATGAACTTATGCCGAACATCAGGCACCAGTCCGGTGCTGGACGCGGCGAAGACACGGTAAAACACTATCACTCCCGCGGAATCGATGGAGAGGTTACCGAATACATCGATGATATGTCGGAAGCCTACCAATGGGCCGATGTCATCGTCGCCCGTGCTGGCGCCATGTCGCTTGCAGAGATTTCGGCGGTTGGACTGGCAGCTGTACTCGTGCCGTTCCCTTTTGCGGCGAGAGATCATCAGCGGATCAATGCCCAGATTTACGAAAACAAAGACTGTGCTTTGGTGTGTATGGAGGGCGAGCACTTTATTCCGTGCCTGGTTGAACATCTCAAGACAATTCTGAGTGATCGTGCACTGATCCGGAACATGTCACAGAGGATCAAGAAAATGGCGAAACCGGATTCGACCGAACTGGTCGTCAGAAACTGCATCGAAGTCATGCAATCATGAGCCGACAGCAATGAGTGGACCAAGATTTCCGGACATACCCATGCATGGATTAAAAGGACAATTGCGACAGGATGAGCCGATGAGCCGGCATACCAGCTGGCGCACTGGCGGTCGTGCGAGCATGTTTTACACACCGAAAGGCAAAGACGATCTGGGAGAATTCCTAAAACGGATTCCGGATGAGACCGAAATCGCATGGTGTGGCCTGGGCAGTAACATGCTGGTCCGAGACGGAGGTTTTCCGGGAATTGTGATTTCGACGTTGAAAGGATTAAACATGTTGCACAAGGCGGGTGAGGCGGAGGTGTATGCCGAAGCGGGCGTGCCGGGGGCGAAACTTGCGAAGTATTCGGTGAAGTATTCGCTCTGCGATGCGGAGTTCATGGTCGGTATTCCGGGCACTGTCGGCGGAGCGCTTGCGATGAACGCCGGATGCTTCGGTTCGGAAACCTGGGAAATAGTCGGTCATGTCGACACGATCAATCGCGGCGGTGAGCAGAAGCAAAAAAATCGCGATGAATTTGATTGGGGTTATCGGTTTGTCGAAAAGGACGGTGAGGAGTGGTTTACCGGTGCTCAGTTCCGTCTCACACCGTGTGATAGCAGCCAGGGCAAGGAGAACATCAGGAGACTGTTGAGGACTCGGTCACAGACACAGCCGATTCAGACCGCGAACGCCGGGTCTGTGTTTCGAAATCCACCTGGCGACTATGCAGCGCGATTGATTGAGACCGCGGGGCTCAAGAACGTCCAGATCGGTCAGGCTGGCATATCCGGCGTACATGCGAATTTTATCGAAAACAAAGGCGACGCAACTGCGAGTGATATTGAGAATCTGATAGACCACGCAGTTGAAGAGGTCGAGAAGGTTCATGGGGTCCGGCTCGAGCTTGAAGTCAAAATCATCGGAAGTACAAATTCGGACGGGTAGTGGCAATGCGGAATCAACTTCATCAGGACATCACACAACATGTTCGCCCAAACAGTGCGATCAGCAGTGATTCCAACCGCGGCAGGGGTGTTATTGTGGTGTCGATTCTGGCAGTCGTGCTGTTTGCGGGTGCGGTTTTCGGATTGGGTCTGGATTATCTTCTGCATCCTCAGCGTTTTCCGTTGAAACACATCAATGTTGAGGGAGAACTGGTTAACACACATCCCAGCCAGATTCAGAAGGCGATTGCACAAGTTATTTCCTCCAGCAATATTCTGCGCGTGGACGTGTCGAAGGCTGTTGCCGCAGCACAGGCTTTGCCTTGGGTGGAAAATGCAAGAATCAGTCGGAAATGGCCGGACACACTGGAAGTACGCGTAAATGAAAGAGTCATCAGCGCGCGCTGGAATGTCGGCCAATGGCTGGATCAGGCAGGTGTTGTGGTGACATTGCCGAACCACACCGACGAAAGTCTCCCACAGTTGCACGGCGCGAACGGATCCGAGAAGGAAGTACTCAAAACGTATCGGAAATTCGAGAAGAATTTCCGCAAGTACGGGCTTAAGGTCATGGAACTTTCAAGGTCGGAAAGAGGCAGTTGGAATGTCCATCTGAGGGCTGTCGAGGATGATGAAGCACTGGTAGAGGGTCAGGATATAGTCCCCAAAACGATCAAGGTAATTCTCGGTCGTAATGACCCGGTCAATAGAGTTGAGCGGTTTGGGAGATTGTTTTCCGAATTGTTTCACGACGTTGCGGATCAGATTTCGGTGGTGGACATGCGCTATCCGGATGGTGTATCGGTGCGTTGGGCGGACAAGAAACCTCGATTGGATGGGGTTATCAAATTGAAAAATTCTTAATGGAGCGACAAGTAAATGGCAAGCAGCAAAAATTCTGAAAATCAACTTTTAGTGGGCTTGGATGTCGGTACGTCCAAGGTTGCGGTCGTTGTATGCGAGGTGTCTCCAGTCGGGGAGATTGAGATTGTCGGAGTGGCCGAGCAGCCCGCACTCGGGATGCATAGAGGAATGGTGTCGAACATCGATCTGATGGTTCAGTCAATTGAGCAGGCGATAAAGGAGGCTGAGATGATGGCGGCCTGTCAGATTGTAGGTGTTTTCGCGGGTATCACCGGCGGGCATATACGCAGCTACAACTCAAGCGGAGTGGTCGCCGTCAGGGGAGGCGAGGTGACCCAGGATGATGTATCCCGTGTCATCGAGGCCGCACAGGCGGTCCGAATCTCCAGCGATGAAAAGATACTCCATGTTCTGCCGCAGGCATTCAGGATTGATGACCAGGACGGAATTCGAGATCCAATCGGATTATGTGGTGTTCGGCTTGAAGCGAATGTCCATGTCGTAACCGGAAACGTCAGCGCAGTTCAGAACATCCTCAAATGTATCAAGCTATGTGAGCTCGAAGTCGATCAGATCATATTGGATCACATCGCGTCCGGCCAGTCGGTACTGACCGAAGATGAGACGGAACTGGGTGTCGGGTTGCTTGATATCGGTGAGGGGACGATGGATCTCGCTGTCTACTGTGAAGGGGCAATACAGCACTCGGTGGCTTTTCCGATGGCAGGGTCGCAAATCACGAAAGACATTGCAGTGACTTTACACACACCGACAGTATCAGCCAAGAAGATCAAGCACCGATACGGTAGCGCTGTGGCGAATTCAGTCGATGGCGAGCAATTGATTGAGTTGCCTGGCATTGGTGATCAGCCTGCGCGCTCCATTCAACAGAAGTATCTTGCGGAAGTGATAGAAGCTCGTATGGAAGAGATGTTTCATCTGGTTCTCAGCAATCTCAGCCAGACAAACTATATGAACATGCTCAGATCAGGCTTAGTCCTGACAGGTGGTGGCTCGAAACTGGAGGATGTTGTACCTTTGGCGGAAAGAATTTTCAATATGCCGATTCGTCTCGGAGTCCCGCGTTACACAGGAACGCTCAGTGAAGTCGTGAGACATCCTATGTTTGCAACGGGTTTGGGTCTTTGTCAGTTCGGTTACTACAACCGAGAAGTATTCGGGTTATCGGCAAATGACCATATGGAGCAGCGTTCAAGCGTTATCACAAGGTCACTGGACCGAATTCGGAAGATGTACACGCGTCCGGAATCAGAATGGATTTCGGGGCAGCAGCCGGAAGGGCGATTGAAGGGATGGTTTCAGCAAGGCGAATATTGATTTATGTGGTATTTCCAGTTGCTGAAGTGGACTGACGGGGGTATTCAGAAAAATGACAAACGAGTTACCTGACAAATTTGTCTCGCGAAGAGATGGCAATAACGACAGGCACCAAATTAAAGAGGAGTCGGTCGCTGCGAATTCGGACGAAAACGAGGGAAACGAATCAGTCAGAGATTGGGACAGACAAGCCGGTGACGGAAATTCCGACAGATCGGATGTCCGGTACCGTCCGCGGACGAGATATCCGCGACGGAGACTGACAGGCAATTCGAGAAATCGAAGCCAAGATCACGGCGAATCCCGTGATCTGCCCTTGAGGCAAAGGATGAAGATATATCGAAATCGTCGCCCATCAAGGTAATTTGATGGGTCGAATCCGAACTGCGAATTGCAGTTGAATGGGTAATGGGGAGAATTTTTTTAATGAAAAGGAAAGGTTGGAAGTTGTTTAGACAGCCGGATTTGGAGAGGCTGTCGGTGAACAGTCAATAGCGGAGGTAAAAGTGTTATGACAAGTTTTGTTACACCAAACATGTTCGAGAAGCGGTTTTTTCCGCAACATGATGATGCGTACAATCAACGCGCGATAATCAAGGTTATCGGAGTTGGCGGTGGCGGAAGCAACGCTGTCGAACATATGATTAATGAGTCCATCGATGGAGTGGAGTTTTACGTCGCCAATACGGATGCGCAAGCTTTGGCGAAATTGAAAAGTCCGCAACGTATACAGATTGGACGTGAACTGACTAAAGGCTTGGGTGCTGGCTCCAATCCGGACATCGGACGTGAGGCAGCGTTGGAAGACAAAGATGCTTTAGTTGACCATCTCAAGGACGCGGATATGATTTTCGTGACTGCGGGGCTTGGTGGCGGTACCGGTACAGGAGCGGCACCAGTCATTGCTTCTGCGATCAAGGAAGCGATTCCGAACGTGGTTGTCGTTGCGGTTGTGACCACACCGTTTGTATTTGAGGGCACTAGAAGAATGAAGTGTGCGAAGAACGGTCTGGTAGATTTGAAATCGGCAGTAGATTCTTTGATCACGATTCCGAATGAGAAGCTTCTGTCAAACACATCAACAATGAAAAATGCCTATGGCGAAGCAAATGATGTGTTGTTGAACGCTGTCAAGGGAATCGCTGACCTGGTCATGCAGACTGGTTTTATCAATGTCGATTTCGCTGATGTTCGTACAGTCATGTCTGAAGCGGGTCAGGCTGTAATGGGCACAGGCAGTGCGACCGGTGAAAACAGAGCGGCAAAAGCCGTACTCAAGGCGATTGAGAATCCGCTGCTTGAGGAAATCGATGTCGCTGATGCGAAAGGCATTCTGGTGAATGTCACCTCGAATTCCGACATGACACCACAGGAATTTTCAGAAATTGGTCAGGTGATCAACGATGTGGCGTCGGACGATGCTGAGATTATCATGGGTCAACTATATGACGATGAAGTTGGTGACGAAATTCGGGTAACAATTGTTGCAACCGGACTGGGTGAAGAAGATGAAAAGCCGAATAAAGCGGACATCCAACCTGACTCTCAGATTAATGGGTTGCCACCGATGTTTGTCGGAACGGAGATAGGTGATTCCAATGTTCAAGAGGACAACAAAGACGAGCCGGCAGTGTTGCGAAGCAGATTCGGCGGAGGGTTTCAGCCAGCGTACGAATTCGGAAATGGACATGCATCGAAAAGCTGATTTTCGGTGTATGTCACTCATTCTTTGAGCGAATCGACGGATATGAAATGGGCTGATTGCAAACAAATAGTTGGCTAAGATGAGATTTCCAGCTATATTATTGCAGTTTGATCTTCTTTGCAGTCGGAACCGTGGGTCCTGAAGAATTCTGAGCGGAACCATATGCTCAACAGATTGCGGGTCAAGGCACAATCTAATTCAATTTTAACGATTGATTTGATTGCGCTTCTGTATATAATTCGTTGACGATTTGTATAAGATTACCTCGTGTTTTCCACAGTTAGCGGAAATCAACAACATACCAAGAAAAACAATGTACCAAAATTATTTGTTGAGAGTCTCTTTGTACGCTAATTTCTTTTTTACTTGATATAGATCTACGAATGGTTAAACAAAGAACACTTACAAACGTTATTACTGGAACTGGTGTCGGATTACATACAGGCGTGAAAGTTTGCCTGACTCTTAATCCAGCTCCTGCAAATACCGGTGTGATATTCAGAAGGGTGGATTTAGACGATGTTGTTGAGATCCCGGCACGAGTCGAAAACGTCTCAAATACCAAGATGTCAACCACAATCGAAAGTAACGGTGCATCGGTGTCTACCGTAGAACATCTGATGTCCGCATTCGCTGGGCTGGGCGTTGACAATGTCTATGTCGACGTTACAGCAGGTGAGGTTCCGATTATGGATGGCAGTGCACATCCATTTGTATTTTTGATGGAATCAGCGGGTCTGGAGAACCAGAATTCACCCAAGAGATTTATCCGGGTGAAGAAAAAGGTGATGGTAAAGGAAAAGGACATGTGGGCCAAATTCGAACCCCACAATGGATTCAAGATCTCGTTTACCATCGATTTTGAACAACCGGTGATGAAAAATTCCAACCAGACTGTCAATATCGATTTTGCCGGTACTTCGTACAAGAACAGCCTATCCAGAGCCCGTACATTCGGATTCATGTCTGACTTGGAAACTCTGCACGAAGCTGGTTTGGCTCAGGGTGCGAGTTACCATAACGCGATCGTAATGAATGACTTCCATGTGCTCAATGAAGATCAGTTGCGTTACAAAGACGAATGCGTTCGTCACAAGGCGTTAGACGCAGTTGGCGATATCTACCTTCTCGGTCATTCTGTTATCGGAGCGTTCTCCGCGTATAAATCCGGGCATTATCTGAACAATCTCCTGCTTCAGGAATTGCAGGCAAACGAGTCTGCTTGGGAACTGGTCGAATTTGATGATTATGAAGAGGTTCCAGCTACGCTCATTCGACCTGCTTTGAGCACAGCCTGATTTACCTGTCGTCTGTCGACTCCTTCGCTGCTGAAGTCGTTTTTGTCTGTCAACCGTCAGCGCGGCAGACTCTCTGACGCTACCGGGAATTATTTGTCCTGTCTATTTTGACTTTTGCTGAGCCGCAAGAAAATTTCTTTTGCTTCGGTATTTTTTGACTGCGCAGCCAATCGCACAAATAACTTGCGCGTACTCGGTGAAATCGTACGAGTGTAATTTTTCTTTTGCCTTGGTACTGGTGTTTTTGGAGAATTCTGCACTCGAATTCGGATGCTCATTTCTGTCAGGCTTTCGTAACCACTTTCTCGCAGAGTCTGCAAAATACTGTTTTGCTGATTGATCAGTTCATGCGCCCAAGTTGAAGAGTTGACCGATACGTGAAGAATATTGTCTTCGATCATCAACTCATTTGTATTGTTGAAAATTGATGCTCCAGCTGCCGATTTCCAATTCTTGTAAATTTCAGAATTCTTGAAATTCGGAGGTTTCTTGAGGAGCGCACTCTCCCCGAGTATTTTGTATAAGTTTTTGTAGCTAGGCTTGTCCACTGAGTTCAATTCAGTTACTGAGGATTAATCTGTCGAATAAATCGTAGCTCGTATGTCATTCCGTTCCAGCTTCTGTGGGTGAAACTAATCCGGCTTCCAGACTCAATTCAAGGATATCAGGCTCTTCCTGGTGAACAGTCGGATCAAAAACTTCAATGTTCGGAGCATCTGCTTTTGTCGGTGTTATTCTGAGTCCCCTGAGGTGATAGTAGAAAATTTGTGATGGAGGGGCATAGTGAATTCCGAGTATTCTTTTGGGCTTTTCATTCAGTCTTATTATCTTCGCGGTCAACAACCTTTCGTTTGAGATCGCATAGGCTAAATGGTCCTTCCAGGATAATCTGGGTTTTTCAGATTTGGAGAAATTTGTGATAGCAACGTGTACAGAGTTGTACTTGACTTGGTCGAACTTATAGATGTACTTGGTTTTCCCGTAAGGCTGAATTCCCTGGTTACGCCTGCGATACGATTGATGCCAAACTCTGGTGAGTTCAGGAATACAGTCCGATCTCTTTTGCTGTCTTGGAATCCAGCTCTCTCTCATCCGAATCGAACCGATTCGTTCATCTTTGAAGCTTGAGTCGAGGTATTCAAGCAGGCTTTGCCCGGATCGATTGACTAGATATTCATCAAGGTCTGTATTTATACAGTAACCGTTTCGGACTGCAAATCTCATCCTGCAGTGATTCATCGCTCCCCGTTGTGCGAATTTATCCGGTGATCGTCCATATTCGAATGGCCATTCAACCAACACGATGTTCATGCCAACATCCAATTCCTTCAGACTTCGGACGATGCGTTGCTTGTCCGAGCTTCCATTGTCATACAGTATGAGGCGCTGAACATTGTGGAGATTCTTGTGCCACCTGATCCAATCTTCAATCCATTCAATATGATTGTTCTTTTGAATGGTTGAAATCGTAAGTTTATTGCTTGGATTGCACACTCGTGAATTCACACTGCGTGTGGTATCTATCTCTAAACTCACACTGAATTTGGAGAACTGAAAATTCAGAATCGCTGAGCGGTCCCGAACATTGTCAGGCGCATCCACTTCCAGTACGCAAATGGTTTTTGTTTCTGTCAACTGAAACGAAAGTTTTTTTTTATTACACCATACCTGCATAGGCAGGAGATATTTTTTCAGGTTAAGCAGTTTGGGTCCAATCCCGACAAATTTGTTCTCGGAATGGTGAAAGAACACGTCGTAGAAAATTGTAAGCCGGTCGAATAACCAATTCTTCTGCTCGCGTTCCGAAAGATTGGCGTTCCGAGGATGAAGTTTTCGGGTAATGTTCAGACTTTCCGGGAGGCGGATACTGGATACCGTGTAGACTTCAAATGATGAGGATATGCTCTGGTTGGTTTTCATAGGAATGTCAGAAAAAGGTATCCAATCTGAAGTCAATTGTGGATGCAATTCAGGATTCTTAACGAGTGTTTCTGATTCTGACCGAACCTTGCCGGGTATATTGCGGCAATGTGAGCAAGCCAACTGTATCTCAGCACTCACATTGAACCAACATATAATATAGCAGTTTGAATTCACGCGAATTTAAGCTCTAATTTTCTATCTTGTGCGACTGATCGATTCGACCCGATTAGTCTGCAAAATTGACCGCTGATTAGTGGCCAACACAGAAATTTCTGTCCAAGTGTCGTTTGAAAATTCCAAACATTGAAGCTGTTCACTAGTGCTATGCCAAACAATGTGATAACAATCAAGTGGGGAGACCTATACGGGCCTCACTACGTCAATAGGCTGTACAGCGGGGTGCGGCGAAACTTGACAGGTGAATTCCGATTCGTTTGCTTTACTGATGATTCGGAAAACCTGCGGCCGGAAATTGAGACGTATCCAATTCCGGACGTAATCAATCCCCGGGCGCTGTCGAGTTTTGCAAACGGCAGAAAACAGCAATTGTTCCAAAGCGGAATCGGCGATCTTGAAGGTCCGTGTCTGTTCTTTGATCTTGATGTGATCATCGTTGACTCGATCGATTGTTTTTTTGACTATAGACCTGGTGAATTCTGCATCTGCAAGGAGTGGCTGCCACCTCATCAGGTATTAAAGTACAGAATCCAGGGTAGACAGCTCGGTGGAAATTCTTCTGTATTCAGATTTGAAGCCAACTCCATGCAATTCGTCATCGATATGATGAACGAGGACGTCAGCTATCCTCAGCAATTCAGACTGGAACAACGTTGGCTGTCGCACGTATTGAAAGATCACATGGTGTGGTGGCCGAATGAGTGGGTTACGAGTTTCAAGCATCGTCGACCCGTCTATCCATTGAGCTTCATGTTTCCACCGATTCTCCCGCTAGGCTCGCGGGTTGTAGTCTTTAACGGTCCTCTCAAACAGTCTCACGCAATCAATGGGAATTACGAACTTTCTCCTCGAAGGGTATGCCGTCCGGCCTCCTGGGCAGCTGAGCACTGGATTGATTAGAAACTTAACTTTTGTAGTTTAAATCCGACCGGATTTGTGATCTGACATTTTGAAATAATTGAATTACATGGCCTGCTTTCGGCACAATACACATATCGGGAAACTATATTGGATCCGAACTTAAAACAATGTACCCGAGCAACGAAATGAGGCCTTCAGACGCATTATTGAGCCAAAAAAACCGACTGCCGAAATTGATCAGGTTGAGATGCGAGAGCGAAAGTCAGGCGCACGACCGCAAGTTGTGAAAGTCACCATTCATAGGTTTAAATCGTGTTGATCCTCGTTAAAAATATCCTGTACTGGATAAATACTATGACAAATCATCAATAACGCAGTAAAATTTCACGTACGATTAAATTATCGGCGGATGTACTGCAATTTCAGAGGAATAATCCCGTACGATAAATTTTGAAGGAAAATCATGGGCGAGGACGATACAAAAAATGGGGTCGTTCGTACCACTAGGGAGCTTGGCCAACTGGTACGAATGCATCGAAAGAAGAAAAACCTGACGCAGGAGACGGTCTCAGGCCTAGGTAATCTGAGCGTACGATTTATATCAGAGTTCGAGCGGGGCAAGGAAACGGCTGAAGTGGGCAAGGTGTTGAAGGCGTTGCAAACTTTAGGTTTAGAAGTCATTGTTCAGCCGCGCAGACCCGTTAAATCCAGACCGTTGTCAAAGTCGACTGACAACAAAAATGGATAATTTGGACGGTTTAAACGTCTGGTGTGAACAAAAACTTGTCGGTTTTTTGTGGCGAAATTCCTTGGGTAATATCGGATTTCGCTATGATACGGAGTGGCTAAATTCAGGTGAATTCCCAATATCCCAGTCACTGCCTTTGCAAGTCAATGAGTTTACTCCTGAATCAGGCTTAGCTCACCGTTATTTTGCTAATCTGCTTCCAGAGGGTAGAGTTCGCGAAAGAACTGTTCGTAATCTGAAAATTCCTGATACTGATTTTGACTTGCTTAGATCGATTGGTGGCGAATGTGCCGGTGCTCTTGCGATCCTGCAATTGGAACACAGACCCGGGGTAGAACGCAGATATCGAGAAATCACCGGCCAAGGTCTTGCCGAATTGATTCGCATTGGTGGTGAATTTCATAGCTGGCCCAGTTCTGAACGCCCTCGACTTTCCCTTGCAGGGGCTCAGGACAAGTGTCCCATTATGTTGACGAATGAGCGCTATTGGCTACCGAAAGAAGGATCACCGACAAGCCACATACTCAAATTTGAATCGAACGAATATCGAAATATTCCTGCTTACTAAACATTTACTGCGATGTTGGCGAAAGCTGTTGGATTGCCTGTCGTCGACACTCAGTTACGATCTTTTGCTGACAGTTACTACGTGTTAGTTGATCGCTTTGATCGTTACATTGCAGAAGACGGACGGATCAATAGATTGCATCAGGAAGATTTTTGCCAAGCGCTTGGCTACGGATTTGAACGCAAGTATCAGGAGCACGGCGGTCCGTCTTTTTCGGATTGTCTTGGATTAATTCGCGAAATTTCCGACGACCCTGCAACCGACTTGCTGAATCTGCTGCGTTGGCAACTCGGATGGACATGCAAAGAACCTTTCACTTCTGTATCGGTCAGGCGGTGAAACTCGTTTGGCACCATTTTATGACCTTGTTTGCACCCGAGCTGTTGTAACAATTAACCATCATCTGGCATTTTCCATAGGTGGTGAGAAAAATCCTGACAATTTAATCGGCAAACATTGGAATCAGTTTGCAGTGCAGTGTGATTTGCGCACCGGATTTGTTCGGAATCAGGTTGAGAGCATTGCAGTGAAATTGATGGAGCAGCTGCAGCCGACCAGGGAAAGATTTCAATCATTCTATGGAGAATATGATGCGTTGCAAAGAGTAGAGCGTGTCGTCATACAACAATGCCGGCGTGCACTCAGAGAATTTTCGAATCCACGGTAGGGGGCGCGTCAGGATATCAAAGGATTTCTTACCCAAAATTCGGAGTTCAAAAACCGCCAAGTACGTATAAGGGACTAAATCACAATTGCCCCTCTTGCCAAAATGGCATCTCCAAATTGGTTACCAGACCAGGTATTTCAGGTCTGTTTTGTCCGACAATGACTCGCAATTGGCAAGTTAAAATCTCTATTGATAGCCTTGTAATAGTCAATTCGATGAACTGACGATGGGCAATCAGCATATCAACTCATTCATGATGATGAGTTTGCAGAGAGCCAGATTTCAAACAGGTCGATACTGATTCTTCCATTTTGATTCGATGTTTTCCACGATGCGTTATGCTGGCGGATGTTGACATATCGTGAAAACTTCCTGCGTCGGTCAGGCGGACCGACTATCCTGAAACCGAAATTTTGAGGTGGTTCTCAATGGCAGACAAAAACAATTCTGAGAACTGCTCGAGTTTAGCCGCTCCGACACCGTCAATTTTTGCAAATTCCTCTCTGGTGCGTGGACATATGCGCGCCATATCAATCAGTGAGCGGTCGTGGAATACAACGAACGCTGGCACTTTTCGCTGCTTGGCTAATTCCAGCCGCAGTTTCTTGAGGTCCTCGAGCAGCCTGGATTGGTTCTCAGTCAGTTCAGGACTGATCTTGACTTTGCGCGACTCGGAAGTTTGCTTCGCTGGACGCGAAAGACCGCTCAGAGTGTCCCGCCGGTAGTGGAATTCATATTCACCGCGCAAAAGTGCTCGCCCCTTGTCGGAGATTGTAAGCCCACCATATCCACTGATATCAAGTCTTAGGAAACCGCTGGCCAGCATTTGACGAATGATAGAGTGCCACTCTTTTTTGCTCACGGACTCGCCCACACCGAAGGTCGGCAGGTGGTGGTGGCCTGAGCGTCTGATCTTTTCTGTTTCGGTTCCGCGAAGGATGTCTATAACATGTGCGGCACCAAAGCGCTGACCGGAACGATAGACCGCGGACAGGACTTTAGCCGCCTCCTCAGTACCGTCGACTCTTTCCATCGGGTTGAGACATACATCACAATTGCCGCAATGTTCGATTTGTTCCCCGAAGTATTCCAGAAGTGTCACACGGCGACAGGCCGGTGCCTCACAGTAACTGAGAAGTGCGTCAAGCCGTTTATGCTGCCGACGCCTGCGCTCTTCGCCCGCGCCTTCATCCTCGACAAATTGCCGACGCATTCTGATGTCGGCCAAACCGTAGAGCATGTGTGCCGCGGCTGTGTTGCCATCTCGTCCAGCGCGACCGATCTCCTGGTAGTATGCTTCCATACTGCCGGGCAGGTCGGTGTGAAAGACGTAGCGTACATCAGCTTTGTCAATTCCCATTCCGAAGGCTATTGTGGCGACAATGACGACTCCGGGTTCGGTCATGAATGTGTTCTGATGCGAATCACGGATTGATTTATCCATACCTGCATGATAGGGAAGTGCCTTTACGCCCAGTGTCGACAAGAGGTCGGCAGTCTCTTCGGTTTTAATTCGGGACAAGCAATAGACAATTCCGCTCTCACCCATGTGCGACTCAACAAATTTGATTAACTGGTGTTTCCAGTTTTGCTTGATTTCGACGTGCAAGCGAATATTTGGACGGTCGAAGCCAAGTACGAATTGCTCCACATTACCACCGAACAACCTTTCCGCGATGTCCATTCGGGTGACCTCGTCGGCTGTTGCCGTCAATGCCGCGATTGGAATACCTGGAAACAGTGATTGCAGTCGGCAAAGGTCTTCGTATTCCGGACGAAATGCAGGTCCCCATTGTGAGATGCAGTGTGCTTCATCAACCACAAACATCGTGACCGGGAGTCGTTCAAGTGCTTGGAGCATACGCTCAGACATCAATCGTTCCGGAGCCATGTAGAGGAAATGGCTTTCACCTGCAACAGCACGGCGCCATGCGGCAATGTTTTCGTTGGCATCGTTGGCAGAGTTGATGCTGTCGGCGGCGATTCCGTTGAGTCTCAGGGCGGTAACCTGGTCTTGCATCAACGAGATGAGCGGTGATACCACAATAGTGAGTCCTGCCGAGACCAAGGCTGGAATCTGGAAGCAGAGGGACTTGCCTGAGCCAGTCGGCATCACGACGAGCACATTGTTTCTGTCCAGAAGGGAATCAATGATCAATTTCTGACCTGGACGAAACTCCGCAAATCCGAATACTTTCTCGAGTACTTGATGCGCGGAAACGGTCGGTGGTTCAAATTCGTCAATCAACATTGAATTTACACTTCCCCAGACAATGGGACTTGAACGTTCGGGATTAGATGTCAAGTATCGGATGATACGATAGTTGCATTTCGCCGGGTGTATTGTATCCCGGTCGTAAAGCGGTGTATCCTACCTTCTGGTATGGACCGCTTGCGAGACAAGTGTATTTGTTGAGCTTCATGGATTTGTATGAATGGTTGGTGGTTCACCTGCGAATGCAGCACAACTGCGGGTCGGAAGGACGAGAGCCGATGGCGTGGGTTGTCATCTAGTTTCCAGTCAAGGTTTTAGTCAGTTCCGACTTCGCTTGAAGTCGTCAATTTGGCGTGACTAGAGTCGCTTTATTGTGAATTTGTTGAATTGCTCGAAATCGCGATCTTCAGTCAACAGAGTTGTCACTCCGTTACCTCGGCATACCGCCACTATTTGGGCATCTTGAATAAGATTGCTAGTTGCATTCGCTTCCTTGATTGCGCTGGTAAGGAGCGCAAGAAAATTGGCAGTCGGATGGAGTAGTTTAAGGTTGGGAGCTTGAAGCAGCTGGTCGAGAGCGAGCATAGCCTCATCGACTGTAAAGGGATTGATGAATACGCTGCGGTGTGTAATTACGCGAAGAAATTCTCCAACACAAGGGACTGGAATACCCCAACGAATTGAAGAATTAGCGAGGCTCTGTATATGAATCTTTGCCTTTTCGTGAAATGGTGATGATCGATTGTGCGCATAAATCAGAATATTTGAATCAACTGCAATCAATCCTCTTTCTCCATTAGGTCGTAGAGTTTCTTTCTATCCGCCACTATTGCGTCCATTTCAGATCCACATTCTTTCGTATACAAATTCAATTCATGAGGTACTTTTGGAATGTTTGCCGCATCTAGATAATCACGCACAGACAATTCGATCAGTTTGGTGAGGGAAATTCCGTTCTTCAGGGCATGTTCTTTTGCAGCCCGAATCAACTCGGAGTTTAGGTATAGTGTCGTTTTCATAAGCATCAAAATTAAATAATGACAGAAATCTGTCAAACTGACTTATTGAGCTCCAGGAGAAATTTAAATTTGTCGGAGTTACAAGTTGAGTTATCAGTTTCTATTCGGTCTTGTTACCAGCCTAAAGATATGTTGTCGATGAATATCAAACCACTGAATATTGGTCAAATTCTAAGTGCCCAGGCACGCATCCAGCCAGACAAGGTTGCCGCGCAGGACCTGTCGCGCCAGATGAACTACCGACGGTGGAACGAGAGAGCGTGCCAATTGGCAAACGCGCTGAGGGGACTCGGTCTGGCTCCAGGCGATCGTGTCGCGGTGCTCGCATACAACAGAGTCGAGTGGGCGGAGATCTACGCAGCAACAGCAAAGTCGGGATTGGTCACTGTACCCATCAACTTTAGGCTGACCGGTTCCGAGGTGCTTTACATTCTTGAAGACTCTGGTGCCAGTGCGTTGATTGTTGAAGAAACGCTGATTCCAGTTGTCGAAAGCATACGCGAACAAATCTCGATACCAAACAGGTGTTTCGTAGCGATAAGTGAAGGCAGTCAGAATTCCGGTTGGCATGAATATGAGCAGTTGATGCTCGAAGGCGCTTCATCGGAGCCAGACATCGTGATTAAACCAGATGATCCCTGGTGCTTGATGTATACCTCGGGCACGACTGGAAACCCTAAAGGTGCGATACGCGGACACTGTGGTATGGCGATGCTGGCACTGATGACGGCCGTTGAACTCGGACTTACCCGCGATGATAACGCACTACTCGTGATGCCGATGTTCCACGCCAATTCATTGAATTTTTTTACCGCATTCACATACTGCGGTGGCACAGTTTCGATATTCTCCCGCAAGAGCTTCGACCCGGAATTGTGTCTGCGTACCTTTGCCGGTACAGGTGCGACCTTTTCGTCAATGGTTCCAACGCACTACTCGATGTTACTTGATGTTCCACACTCGGTACGCAAACCCACAGAATTTGAGCGCGTTGAAAAACTGATGATTTCCTCGGCCCCCGCACGAGCAGACACGAAGAGGGCGATTATGGAAATGTTTGTAAACTCCGGACTTTTCGAACTCTACGGGTCAACCGAAGCAGGGTGGGTTACGATGCTTCATCCGCACGAACAATTCGACAAATTGGGTACAGTGGGACGAGAGGTAGTCGGGTCCGCGCCGATACGCCTGATGGACGAATTCGGCGATGAAGTTTCCGACGGTCGCCCCGGGGAACTTTTTTCCTCAAGCCCTTACTCGTTCGACGGGTACTGGAACCTGCCCGAAAAAACGGCTCAAGCACTTCTCGGTGTTTATGTGACGATTGGTGACATCGCAGTTCGCGACAGTGATGGATTTATCCGTCTCATTGACCGAAAGAACAATCTCATAATTTCTGGCGGGGAGAACATCTACCCCTCCGAAGTGGAAACCGCGCTGGCAGATCATCCTGAGGTTCGGGAAGTGGCTGTAGTCGGTCGCCCCGACCCGAAATGGGGAGAGCGAGTCTGTGCGGTCATTGTGCCTAAACTCGGGTCCCGAGTCAAAGAGAATGACCTGTTCTCCTGGGCAAATGGGCAACTCGCTCCCTATAAGCGCCCGCGCGAAATTGTTTTTCTGACAGATGATGAGATGCCTAGAAATGCGACGGGAAAAATCCTGCATCGAACCTTGAGAGAAGTGCTCAATGTGCACCATAATTCCGCAGATTGAGTGTATTTTCCGTCAAACAATTTTATCTGATTACTCGCATAGGTTTAGTACATGACTCACTCCAAACCTGATAAATTCCAACGACAGGATTCAAACAGCGACGAAAACAGTGTCGCGGCCCGGATCGCCAAGATACTTTCTGCTCGCGGAGTCGACCAGGTTTACGGGTTGCAGGGTGGACATATACAGCCTCTTTGGGATCACATCGCGCGTTGCGGTATTCGGATCATTGATGTTCGCGACGAACGCGCCGCGGTACACATGGCCCATGCTCACTCTGAACTGACAGGGCATCTGGGAGTTGCGCTGGCAACCGCCGGGCCTGGGGTGACCAACACCGTTACCGCAGTTGCCAATGCGTCGTTATCCCGAGTGCCGGTTCTGCTGATTGGTGGATGTACCTCCAGGTTACAAGCGAATATGGGCGCGCTGCAGGAGATCCCCCACACCGAGATCATGCGTCCTATCACACGCTTTGTGCGGACTGCCCGGGTCGCAGATCAGGCTCTTCGTGAGCTCGACGAGGCCATGGCACGTGCAAATGTGCATAATCTACAGTTATGTGGACAGTGAATCTACACAATATGGACATTGAATCTACAGTTATGTGGACGGTGAATCTACAGTTATGTGGACGCGGTCTGACGGATTTGGATTGCGGTTGAGGCGGGGATGCGGCGGCGTTTTTTTTCGGCACGATATTGAACCGGTCGGCGGTTTGTTCTTCAATGGGGGTTTTGAATCGGGAGCCCGGATTGCAGGAGGTGCCGGCCATGTCCAGAAGGAGAGTGCATATGAGGAAGATTACCGAGATTGTCAGGCTGCGGGAAGATTGCGGCTGGTCGTACCGTCGCATCGGTGCCGGGCTGAACATCAGCAAGTCGGCGGCGCACAAGCTGGCGAAGCGGGCGCGGGAGGCCGGCATCGGCTGGCCGCTGCCGGACGGAGTTGACGAGGCGGGGCTGGCGCGTCTGGTCCATGGCGATCGCCCGCCGGCATCCGATCCGCTGCAGATTGATTTCGAGTGGGTGTCGCGCGAGATGCAGCGCAAGGGGGTGACCCTGAAGCTTTTGTGGCAGGAGCTTTGCGAGCGGGGCTATCCGCATGGCTATGCGTGGTTCTGCCGCTGCTGCCAGCAGTGGGAGCGGCGTACGCGGCGCACCATGCGGCAGCGGTATCGTCTGGGCGAGGCGGTGTTTGTCGACTACGCCGGGGCGACGGTCGGGGTGAGCGGACGCAAGGCGCAGATTTTTGTGGCGGCGCTGGGGGTGTCGCACTACATCCATGCCGAGGCGAGCTGGACGCAGAAGGTCGATGACTGGCTCGCGAGCTGCACCCGGATGTTCGAGTATTTCGGCGGGGCGACGCAGATGGTGGTGCCCGACAACCTGAAGTCGGCGGTCACCCGTCACCGGCGCTATGATCCGGAGCTGAACCCGAACTTCAGGCAGTGGTCCGACCACTATGCCACGGCGATCGTGCCGGCGCGTCCGGCCCGGCCGAGGGACAAGGCGATCGCCGAGAATGCGGTGCAGCAGGTGACGCGGTGGATCATCGCGCCGTTGCGCGACCGTGAGTTCGAGTCGCTGTCCGAGCTCAACGGCGAGATCCGCCGGTTGCTGGAGACAGTCAATGGACGGCCGTTCTCGGAGCGCCCGGGCTCGCGCACCGAGGTGTTCGAGCAGCAGGAGCGGGCGGCGTTGCGGCCGCTGCCGCTGCTGCCGTACCGCCACATCGAGGTGCGCACCGCCAAGGTCGGGTTCGACTACCATGTCAGTTTCGACCACCACTGGTACTCGGTGCCGCACCAGCATGTGGGCGGCCGGGTGCGGGTTCACAGCGACGGGCATACGGTTCAGGTCTACAGTGACCGGCGGCGTATTGCGATGCATGCCCGAAGTGACGTGCGCGGCGGACACACCACCTGCGAGATGCACATGCCGGACAACCATGCGCATCGGGCGAAGTGGACACCGCAGCGGGTGCGCAGCCGTGCCTCGCGGGTCGGCCCGCACTGCTCGGCATGGGTCGGTGTCCAGCTCGACGGCGCCCGTCACTTCCACCAGGTCAGCCGCCGGCTGGTGGCGGTTCTGTCACTGGGTTCGAAGTATGGCGACCGGCGTCTCGACGATGCCTGCGCACTCGCCGGACGCTACGGGCTGTCGCGCATGAACCAGATAAGTGAGATTCTGGAAAGCGGTGCCGACCTGCGCCGCCGCGACCAGTGCGAGCTGACACTGGAGCTGGCGCAGGATCATGAGAACGTGCGCGGCGCGGCGGCGTTCGAGTGACCGGGAGGTGGACCGATGAGTGACAATGTACTGACCGATCTTCGCCGGCTGTCGCTGGGGCCGATGGCCGAGGCGCTGCAGCATCAGATGCAGCAGCCCGGCACCTACGACGATCTCGCGTTCACCGAGCGGCTGTCGCTGCTGGTGGACCATGAGCTGCAGTGCCGCCACCAACGCCGCCAGCAGCGGCTGATCCGGGCCGCCGGGTTCCGGATGGCGGCGACGCTCAACGATGTGCACTACGGCAACGCACGCAACCTCGAGCGACGACAGATTGTCACCACCGATTTAAATTCCCCACTTTCACCGATTTAAATTCCCCACTTTACGGAGTGTGAGGATTTGCCTTTCCGCCCGCTAGCGGGCGGAAAGGCAAAATCGGGGAATTGTCCTATGGTTTGGATTTTGACGATTCATTCCGAAGGACACGATGCATGATATTACATAGGGAGTTTTATATGATTCATCAACTGAAAGACGAGGGGCTGAACATCTCGCAGATCGCCCGCAGGCTGGATCTGGACCGCAAGACGGTGCGCAAGTATCTGAGCCTGGACCGCCGCGATCCGGATGCGGTGTGCGTCGCTTCGAGAGCTTCGAAGCTGGATCCGTACCGCGACTATCTGCTGGAGCGGATCGGGCGGTATCCGCAGCTGAGTGCCACGCGCCTTTTGCGCGAGATCCGCGACCTGGGCTATCCGGGTCAGGTGTCGATCCTGCGCGACTATCTCAGCGACATCCGTCCGGCGGCTCGGCGTCGCTTTGAGTTGCGCTTCGAGACGCCGCCCGGCGAGCAGGCGCAGGTTGACTTCGCCCGTTTCAAGGTGCACTTCAACGAACAGCCCGATCGGCTGCGCGTGATCTGGCTGTTCTCCATGGTGCTGGGGCACAGCCGCTGGCTGTGGGGCCGGTTCTGCGACGACCAGAAGCTCGACACCGTGCTGCGCATGCATGTGCTGGCGTTCGAGTCGCTGGGCGGGGTGCCGCGTCACATGCTGTATGACCGGATGAAGACCGCGGTGGTCGATGAGGACGACGACACCGGCGAGGTGATCTACAACCGCTCGCTGCTGGGGCTTCTGGGTCACTACGGCGCGTTCCCGCGCGCCTGCCGCCCGTATCGGGCCAAGACCAAGGGCAAGGTCGAGCGGGTGTTCCGATACGTGCGCTCGGACTTTTTCCTCGGCGGCTCATTCGACTCGCTGGCCCACCTCAACGCCTGTTTCACGAGCTGGCGCGACGAGGTCGCCAATGTGCGCCGCCATGCCACCACCGGCAGGATCGTCGGCGAGGCCTTCGAGGCCGAGCGCGGACACCTGATGACGTTGCCGGTGATGCGCTATCCGGCGCTGGTGGCGGTCGAGCGCAAGGTCAACAACGAGGGCATGGTGGCCTGGCGCGGCAGCACCTATTCGGTACCCGACGGCACCGACAGCCGCATCGTCGAGGTGCAGGCGCTGACCTGCGAGGTGCGCATCATCGACCGCGGCGAGATCATCGCCCGTCATCCGCTCGCCGACACCCAGGGCAGCCGGGTGATCGACCCCTCGCATCGCATGGCGGTGCCGGTCACCGAAACCGAGGGCTCGAATGCGGCGCGCCGCCCGCTGTGGTTCTACGAGGCGGTCGGACAGCGGCTGTCGTCATCATGAGCGCGGCCGTGACCGACACCATCCGTCAGCGCCTGGTGTCGCTGAAGATGCCGTTTGCGATGGAAGCGCTGGAAGATGTGGTCAGGCGGCTGGAAAACGGCCAGATCAGCGCACTGGAGGCGATCGAGACGCTGCTGACCGAAGAGCTGAGCTTCCGCGAGACCCGACGGCTGAAGGTGGCGCTGGGCACCTCCAGGCTGTCGCCGCCGAAGACGCTGGAGACCTTCGACTTCGCGTTCCAGCCGTCGCTGGACAAGCAGCGCATCCATGCGCTGGCCGGACTGGACTTCATCCGCCGCGGCGAATCGGTGCTGTTCCTGGGCCCGCCCGGCACCGGCAAGAGCCACCTGGCCTGCGCACTCGGCGTGGCCGCCGTCAAGGCCGGCAAAAGCGTCTACCGCTGCACCCTGGCCGAACTGGTCGACGCGCTGTCGCTGGCCCACCGCGCCGGACAGCTCACCGCCAAGCTGCGCTTCTACACCCGGGCCGCACTGCTGATCGTCGACGAGATCGGCTACCTGCCCCTGCCCCGGGAAGGCGCCAACCTGTTCTTCCAGCTGGTCAGCGCACGCTACGAGAAGGGCGCCATGGTGCTCACCTCCAACCGCGGCTTCGCCGAATGGGGTGAGGTGTTCGGCGACCCGGTGGTCGCCACCGCACTGCTCGACCGGTTGCTGCATCACGCCGTTGTGGTCCGCATCGAAGGCGCCAGCTACCGCCTCAGGGAACACCGCGACCTGATCATGCCGCAACCGGATCAACACTCGCCGTCGAGCGGCAGAAAACCGCGTGGCAGACCGAAAAAAACAAAAACGGAGGTGTCGATCTATAATAGCGGCTGATCACCGCATCGCCCGAAAGTGGGGATTTTTCGTCGGTGCTTTTGGGGAAAAATTAATCGGTGCCTACACAGATCGCCGAGCTCGGCCAGTGCGACTGGATCGGGCGCAACCAGAACCTGCTGGTCACCGGACCGTGCGGCTCCGGAAAGACCTATCTGGCCTGTGCCATCGGGCACGCCGCCTGCCTGCTGGACCATACGGTTCGCTACCTGCGCATGCCGACGCTGCTGCAGCTGTTCGGGCAGGCGCGCGCCACCGGTGAGTTCCTCAGGGTCATGCAGCGGCTCGGTACGGTGGAGCTGATCATCATCGACGACTTCGGGCTGCGTCCGCTGGAGGCCGTCGACCGCCACGACCTCCTGGAACTGATGGACCAGCGCTACGCACGGGCCTCGATCGCCATCGTCAGCCAGCTGCCGGTGGCGCAGTGGCACGCCGCCATCGGCGACGCCACCCTGGCCGACGCCATCCTCGACCGGGTGGTGCACAACGCCCACCGTATCGAGCTGAAAGGCGAATCAATGCGGAAACGAAACGCCATGCACACAGCTGACGCGGAACCGAACCCGGCGCCACCACCCGCCCATGACCAAACCTGATGGAAAACTCCACACCGCCGACGTCAGAGTGCTGAAGCACTCGGCGGTGCGGTTTTTCCACAGGTGTTGCTCACAGGCTCGCACACAGACACATTGACACACGGAGGGAAATACTGTCAAATAGCGACAGACGAAAGCTGAAAACAGGACCACCGCCAAGGCGGACAATGACCGTTTGTCCAAATTAGTAGATTACGCGTCCAAATTCAGTAGATTAAGCAAAATGGTGACCTGGGTGAGCCCGGACCTGTCTATATCGAGTTTCCCACTGATGTACTGCGTGAATCAGTGAACGATGACTTGGTGCTTGGAGATTGGATTGAACCCCACGCTCCGAGACGTGTGCCACCGGAACCGGAACGAATTGCCGAAGCAGTAAAGATCATTCGAAATGCCAAACGCCCACTGGTGATCAGCGGGCGAGGCGCCCGAAATGCCGGCTCTGAAATACTTCGTTTTCTGGATAGAATTGACGCGCTTTATCTGGACACGCAGGAAAGTCGAGGACTCGTGCCGCCCTGGCATCCATCCGTTGTCGGGTCAGTACGTGCTGCTGCCATGTCTCAAGCAGACCTCTTAATCACATTGGGCCGCAAACTTGACTACCAGCTTGGATTCGGTTCGCCGGCTGTCTTTCCGGCAGCGCAGCTGTTACGAGTCGCAGACAATGCCGGAGAGTTGATTGACAACCGGCGAGGTTCCCCGGAGGTGCTGGCAGATGTCGGTCTCGCACTTGATGCGATGACCGAAGCACTCGGTGACAATGTTGGTTCTCGGGATTTTTATTGGCTTAGCTCACTTCGTGACAAACACCGGGAGCGTGTTGCCCGCAGCGAGGAAAATCGTCCCCCATTACGTGGTGCCGACGGCAAGATTCATCCGATGGCAATTTTCGAGGCGATTCGGGAAGTGGCAGATTCTGACTATATCGGGATTGCGGACGGTGGGGACCTATTGAGTTTCGCCCGCGTCGGGTTGCAGTCGCGAACGTATATGGATGCGGGCGTGTTTGGCTGTCTTGGCGTTGGTGTGCCATTTGCAGTCGCGGCGGCCCTGATTTATCCGAATCGACAGATTATCTCCGTCAATGGGGATGGGGCTTTTGGCATCAACGCAATGGAAATTGACACCGCCGTACGCCACAATGCCAAGGCGGTCTTTATCGTCTCCAACAATGCGGCTTGGAATATTGAGCGAGTCGATCAGGACATCAATTACGGCGGCCGAATTGTCGGTACCTTGCTCAGCCACTGCGATTACGCTGCTATGGCACGCGGATTGGGTGCCTACGGTGAGCAAGTCGAAGATCCGGCGGAATTGACGGGCACCATATCCCGTGCACTCGAGAATGCACCAGCTGTAATTGACGTTGTGACATCCCAGGAAGCGATCTCTTCTGATTCCCGCAAAGGACTTGGATTTGTCCCGGACTATCACGCCCTGCTGGCCTGGGATGAGGCCGAGAGACGACGGCGCCGATAGAGTATTCGTTGAAATTCGAATGAATTAAGGGCACCTCTATTTATTCGTAATACGCCTTATGTCCGCCGTGCAAATGTAAGAGAAATAAAGGACTTTTGAAGCAACCGTATTCAAAGAAACAGAATAAATAGAGGTGCCCTTAAGTTTTGTCGAGTTACGCGGAATCAAGGAGAGTTACCACTCGACTGCAGGCCACTTCAATTCATAAAGAAGCTGGTTGAGCGGGATGTCCGAATTTCGGCTCGCGGAATTCATTCGATCGATGCAAGTAATTCAGGCACCATGCGGAGAGTTAACGCCACGATCGTGAGGGTCGGATTTGCTGTGGATGATGTCGGAAATGCACCCGATCCCATGATGAAAAGATTCCGGTGATCATGGCTGCGTCCGAACGAATCAACGACAGACGATTTGGAGTCAGTCCCCATACGACAAGTCCCCATCAAATGGCCCGCGCCTTGAAATTCGTCTTTGTGCTGAACTTGTGTTGCATTCATCTTGCGAAAAATCTCGGTATGCATTGATCGTGCTTCCGACAGAGCGTCCAGTGAGTATTTGCCCACCTTGTAGTGAATTTTAGGCAACGCCACGCCATGCCTATCAAAATCACTTTGATCCAGTGTCATTCGGTTCTTGGGATCGGGTAATTGTTCGCCCATGGACGCCAACTGCAGTTCCTTGGATGCGTGATCACTGACTTTCTGCCGTAATTCCTTACCTCGATAACCTTGCTTGGCCAGAGTCTGAGCGAGCGTCTGAATTCCACCGGTCGGCCAGCTCCAGCCATCAGCACTGACCTGAGTTCGAATTGAAGCCATCGCGCTTCGCTGCGGACCGTCCCGTAAATTTTCGATTCCGGCAGTCGATATGGGTCCTCGATAAGGCCAGACCGGTTGTTCAGCCAGTGCCCAGCTCAACTGCACCGGGTGGTCCATAAGGTTTCTTCCGACTTGGTCTGAGGTGTTCGCTATTCCGTTTGGAAACTCGGAGGATCTGGAATTCAACAGCAGTCGAGGGGTTTCTATCGCGTTCGCAGCCAAGACGTACAGTCTTCCGGTTGCGATTCCTTTCGAACCGTCCGGACGACGAAACACTATGCCTGAAATTCTGTGATTCGAGTCGGATTCGATGACAGTCGCCGTTGTTTCTTCATGGACAGCGGCCCCGTTTTTCTCCGCACGCGAGAGATGAACAGTTGCATCGTACTTGGCTCCGACCGGACAGATCGGAATGCAGCTTGCACTCCCACAACATGCTGGTCGATTGTCAAAAATCACCGAATTTCTTGCTTGTGGTGTCGATTCAACCTGATATCGAGTACCTTCCAATGCACGGATATACGATTTGTCCAGATATGACAGTGGAATGGCATTCATGGGGAAATCACCGGAACGAGGGGATCCTTGATCCCGGCTTGAATCGCCGGCGACAGCGAGTTCTTGTTCGGCTTGGACGTAGAACGATTCAATATCATCGTATGCGATCGGCCAATCAACAGCCCGACCGTATTCGCTTTTCATGCGGAAGTCGTTGGGTACGAACCGCACTGCTGTGCCCAGCCAATGCCACGAAGTCCCTCCTACCACCTTCAGATATGTGCTTTTAAATGGGTCCGGACCAGCTTGTCGATACCAGATTGCTGGATTATGTGCAAGTGGGAACTCGACTTTTTCCGAAGTCACGTACGGGCTTTCAGGCACCTTGATCAGCGCATTTCGGAATCTTTCAACTGCCTTGCCTCGGTCAACTCGAGGTCCCGCTTCCAGAATTGCGACCTTGACACCTTTTGCAGTGAGTTTCTCCGCGACGATCGACCCAACAAAACCTGATCCGACTACTACGACTTGTACCTCGATTCTTTTCACAAAACTATTTTAGGAAATTTCTGGATCAACCCTGAGTTCCTGAAGGCGGCAAACTCCAGTCATTCGGAACCGATACACAAACTGATTTCGGGGACGCAAACCAGGCGCTTTTCCACATCAACGCGTCAATATACGTATCCACAGAAAAATTACCTTCCATGGCAATGACACCAGCGTACCAAAACGTGATGATCACTTCGATCAGATCGCTGTCAATCGGTACCAACGGTTCATCAAGTGCCACATTGAGTTTCGGTTTGTAGTTCGAGTTGATCAATAGACCGAGTAATGTATTAGCCCGCTGTATATTCAGATCAGAAATGGGGAAACCGGTCAAATCTGATGAAATTTGAAGGAATTTTTCGTGATCAGCGGCTTCCGCGACGGTAAATATTCCTCCGGAAACAGTTAAAACGGGTACCGACGCAACAACCGCGATGAATTCTCGGCGTGACAGGGGAGGTGGCTGATTTGAGAGCTTCATGACTGAATAAAATTACTCAGTACCGAGTATATTCTGAATGAAGAAATCGGTTGCTGTCAATTTGAGGTGCGAAAGAATTTTTGGTGATAGAAAATCCAATTGGAGCATTGATTGAAGTTTCCAACTTGGTACCTTGTACTTTCTGAAACTGTGGTACGCCTTTGTGTTGCTTGAATGCGTTGTTTGCTATACTGGTTCCGGTTTGGAACCCCAACCTGTGTTTTATAGCCGAAAGGAGTTAAATGAATTCATTTCTTTCAATATCTTACGCAACAAAATCGGTTGAATATGTACTCCGAAACTTGAGTAAAGCAAAATTAGCGGTTAAGCCTCAGTTTTTAAGTTCACTTGAAAAATTAATGGGAGAAGAATCGGATGAATTTCCAAAGAAAATTTTCAATACTACTCTGTCTGACTGTATTTCTTATTGGTTCAGACAATGTCAATGCCGACGATTTGACCGTCGAATTCGCGGATTCAGCATGGGACGGAATTGACATTCCGGAAGGTCAGCACTGTAAGAAATTCGGTGGCAGTGGATCAACTCCGCCATTGACGGTTTACAACATTCCAGCTGAAGCCAATGCAATTGTCGTTGAGTTCAATGATCGTGACTATCAGCCGCTTTCAAAAAAGGGTGGCCATGGAAAGGTCGGTTTTGAAATTGAGATGGGTGCTGGAACTGTCCAGCTGCCAGCCGTACCCGGCGGTACCAAAAAAATGCCGGACGGCGCATGGTTAGTAAAGAAAAACCGGGCGACGGGTGCTTGGCGAAGTCCGGGGTATCTCCCTCCATGTTCAGGAGGCAACGGTAACACCTACTTTGCTGATGTCCTTGCTGTGGTGAAAACCAGCAAGAAGAAGTACAAAGTTATCGATAAAGTACGCATTACTTTGGGACGTTACTGAGTCCTATCCGGAACTGTCGACTGGCGCATGGCGTGTTCCCGACACGGTTGAGGCATCTATAGGAAAAGCAACGACAATTCGGGGATGCAGCTCAGCTAATGCCTGACTCCGGATGGCACTTGAGCATCGGCGAAGTCACTTTCAACGTGCCTTCAATCCCGAACAGCATCAATTTGGACTGGCGGCACCTGCGCCATAGAGTCTGCTCGGTAGGGTGTCCGATAGCACTGTTGGTCCAGTAGCTGATTGACTAGGTTGATGAAGTGGAAAATTCATCCACGGTTGTCACCACGGATTCACAAGCACGACTGCTAGAATTGTCTTGCCGGTGTTGTCGGAATTTTTTCAGCAGTGCAATGCTGACACGACTCTATTGGTATGGGTAGTCGCAATCGGAGAAATAAACCCAATACATTTGTACCATTCTGTGGAAAAATTAATACCAACAAAACAATGACTATTCCTGAGGGGTGTCGCAAACTCTCTGCAGTGATTCGGGAATCCGGTGACATCGTCCAAATTGCAGATGCCGAACGTATTGGCAATGGTGCAGTGTTCAAGCGTCTAGGCTATTTGGCAGAGCAAAGTTCCGGAAATTCCGCTCTTGTTGACTTATGCCAGCAACGCTTGACGAAAGGCAACGCAATACTTGATTCAGCACTTATGTGCCGAAGACTGGTGACACGCTGGCGTCTTTTTATTCCGGATAGTCGGCCGTCAACAAGAGCGTCATGATTGACTGCTATGAAATCCTTGATGTCGCGAAAGAAAATAGTCTGCTACAGCAGGTCGTCGAGAAAGACTAAGTCTCAGGTTGGATTCTTGCCGGAATTTACACTTCCATGCTAAATCGCCATGAAAAAAAGTCCGATCATCTCTGTGCATGTCGCTCCGCGTTTCTCGTAGATGTACGGATTTGAAACGGTTTCGACGAGTCGGATAAGGTTGATGCAACAAACTGGCAGTCGATAATGCACGAAATTTTTTCCGGCAATCTCCTGAGTAAGAATCGGATGCTATGTGTATCAGGCATGGTTTTGTGCTCATTGATGTTAATATCGTTTACAGATCTCAAAGCCGAAACCTGGCGCGGATTGATTGTCGCTCCGGAGTATAGATGTACCCCCTACAATTCAAAGGATTATCACTACCCACAATCGGTTGAACTAGAAATAATCAGTTCCATCGGGAAGATCTACAGCCCCTATACCGGGATTTGCTATTCTGACCGACAACAAACAGATATTGAACACATCGTTGCCCGTTCGGAAGCCCACGATAGCGGGATGTGTTCCGCCAATAAAGAGACAAAGTCAAGGTTCGCCAAGGATATGCTGAATCTGACCCTGGCGAGCCCACAAGTCAATCGAACGCAGAAAAGCACCAAAGATGCCGCGGAGTGGGTGCCAGAGTTGAATCAGTGCTGGTTTGCCGCAAGAGTTGTTGCGGTCAAGCGGAAGTACAATCTAACAGTTGACAGAAGAGAAGCTGTGGCACTGGAAAACATTTTTTCCAACTGTGAATCGACCAGGTTGGTCGTAGGTGCCTGCCGCTCCATGGTATCCTCCACACGCTCGTCAAAATCCACGGGTAGTGCAGTTGATATCAATGACGCACTGGCGAGGTGGGACGACAACCGAAATGGAAGGATAACGTGCAAAGAAGCCAGAAAGCACGGAATAGCACCTGTCGCAAGAGGACATCCAGCTTATCGATTCATGAATGATCGTGATGGCGATGGTGTAGTTTGCGAATAGAGGGTGCGTCTTTGTCGACTCCGGATCACAAACGATTTGATACCTGCTAAACCGGTATCAATTGGGTCCAGCCGTAATGGTCTTCGATCTCACCGCGCTGTATGCCGACGATCGAGCTGTAGAGACTGCGACTCAATTCACCGGCTTGTCCGTTGTTGATTTCGTGGAGCGTTCCTCGATAACCGATGCTACCGACCGCAGTGATGACCGCTGCAGTTCCGCACCCGAAAGCCTCGCGAAGCGTATTGAGCCTCACTCCCTCGATGATCTCATCGATATCAACCAGTCTTTCCTCGCATTTGATGCCCATGTCACTTACCAATCGCAGCACACTGTCCCGCGTAACACCCGGTAGAATCGTGCCTCGCAGTTCCGGGGTGACCAATCTGTCATTCATAAAGAAACAGATATTCATCTGGCCGACTTCTTCGATGTATTTGTGCTCGACGCCATCAAGCCATAGAATTTGCGCATATCCGGTTTCGCGTCCTTCCTTCGAGGCGAGAAATGTCGCAGCGTAGTTGCCTCCGGCTTTAGCAAACCCGGTTCCTCCCTGGATCGCACGTGTGTAATTTTCCTCTGCCTTGAGAGACACTGCTGGGAAATCTCCACCGAAATATCCACCTACGGGAGAAAGAATGACCAGATAACGATATCGGTCTGCTGGCCGTACATCCAGTTGAGCTTCATCTGCAAACATTATCGGACGAATATACAGTGCCTGTTTCTCACCAGGCGGTACCCAACGATGATCCAGACGAATGAGTTCTTTGATGGAATTGACAAATGTATCCCGGTCGACGGGAGGCATGCACATTCGTTCGCATGAAGCGCTCAAGCGACGATGATTCATCTCGGGTCTGAAAATTCGAATTTCACCATCAACTCCCCGATAAGCCTTCATCCCTTCAAATATCGCCTGTCCATAGTGCAAAGAAGCCGAAACCGGATTGACCTCGATCAATCCGAACGGCTCTATACGATGATTACGCCACTCACCATCGATGTATTCCATCGCGAACATATGGTCGGTGAAAAGAGAACCGAACGTAATTTTTGTGAAGTCAACTTCGTTGATTCGACTCTGTCTGACTTTACGAACTTCCATCAAATGAATTAATTTTGTCTTCGCTGATCGCTGTTGTGATCGCGATCATTTGTGATCGGGATTGTTTTGACTGAAATGTTTCAATTACCAAGCCCGCGGGATTTGGATTTCGAGCAATTTTAGCACCACGTCATATATACCGTTTCCAAATTCGTCGATAAACACGTTGTTCAAAGCCCAGATCCACACAGCTTGCTACGCAGGGTGGTGTTCAGCGGACAGCAGATAGGTTGCAGTTCATCAGGCTTACACTATCGCAACTATGTTCTGCGAGTATGTCGCCGGAGTATCGGACAACTGCGTACCAGGGAGGTGACTCGAATTCGGACGGTGCCGCGGGACTCAGCGTTCACGGGCCGAATCCATAGCGAATGACTTCACCCATTCCACCATGGCTCAGGTCACCAATGAACCGATCATGAGGATGTCCCAGTTTTTCGTGTAAATCCAACGGTTCGTCAATCTCATCCAAATATCTTTGGACCAATGCCAGAAATCCATCACCTGCGAACGGTTGTCCGACGAATCTATCGTTCGGCAGATCTGAACTTTCGGAACAGATTATTGAGCCTCGTTTCATGTGAACGCCCAGATTATTGCCAACACCTCCCAACAACATAACAGTTCCGGCGATCATTGAAGAACAAGCTTCCTCTCCGGCGTTTCCGTGAACGACAATCAATCCCCGTCGCATCCGATCAGCCAATCGTGCGCCGGCATTCCCATTCACGATCACACAACCGTTATTCATGGCGAACTTGCTACCCGGTAACCCGGAAGCCAGATAATCCCCGCAACTTCCGTGAATTCGTATCAGTCCACCACGCATCGAATTTGCACAGAAGTCTCCGGCATCACCTGTGATGGTGATAGCACCTCCCGACATATGACAACCTGTCAGTGCTCCGGCATTCCCAACAATTTCAATGGACCCAAACCTCATACCATTTCCTATCCGCTCGAAAGTGAAACGGGCAGCGTCGAATACGATATCCTCGGGATTGTCGCCGGATACTGCGAACAGATCCCCGACAAATACCGAATCGCTTCCTTTCCGGAGCTTTATCCGCGCAATCTCGCCGATCTTCATCCCGATGAGGTTATCGGGTCTGAGAGGTGTCAGATCGACTGGTCTCGTAATTTCAATCGTCGGTGAAAACGTCAGTGGCTTCATGGCAGCAGTTGATACAAATGAAAATGATGCTTTCCCAACCTGCCTCCGAAATTCGAAGCTGTGATTTCGACAATGCCTTTTTCACGACCGTCCGTACAAGCGGCGCAAATTCCTTCCCGCATCGCTTTGGCGACGGCTTCGTGCGTCAGACCGTCAATGACAATTTCAAGAACCGCCTGCGATTCGTCCGGCAATTCCGATTGGACGAGCCCGCGCAATGTAGGGCAGTAGGCGTCGTTCGTTGACGCCGTCATGAATTTGTACTTGGATCCCACTTTCGAACCGGACCGTACAACTCCACCGGGGAACGGTGTGATCACGTCCGGAAGTTGTGCAATCGCGTCAACTGCACGTTCAGCGGCAAACAGTGCTGCTTCAACGTTGGTGGCGACAATTAGGAAATTACCGCCGGCGACTGCATCAACTCGGTGAGTGACATCCTCACAGATGAACTCTCCATCCATCACCGGAATCCGCCAGTATCGACGCTTACCCAATTTTTTGGAAATCTGATAGCCATCACCGAAGTAGCGTATCGCCTTGCCCATCGCGACGGGTTCCCCCTCATCAATGCCCGAAAAAACTGCGCTCGTCGGTGATGTAAGAATGCATTGTCCAATCCTGTTCTGAAGCTGAATTTCGAGTTCTGTACCCGACACAGCGAAAAACAGAAGCGAAACACCTGGTCGTCCGTCCGGTGTTTCCGAAGCAGTCAGATTACTTTCGATTCCAGCTTCTATCTTGCACGCTATGACTGATGTCGCGAAGCCGGTCGCCGCAATGGCGGCCTGCTTCGCCCATTTCTCGTCGCGGGCAGTGACGATTAATCTGGCAGCCTTGATGGGGAATGCCTCAGCAAAGGTGTCCTTGATGGTGATGCCGTTCAATTCCATGTGTGTTGCACCACCTGTGAGCCGATCGCGTTTGCCATTTCGTCATCGCTGATGCTGAAATTCGACAATCGCATGCTGCCATTGTGTTCAAAATATTGTTCCAGCTCGCGCTTGATGTTCTCGTCATATTCAAGATGGGCTCGATGTGAACGGCCGGTCACCACCTGTTCAATTTTGCCGTCTCGCACAACAGTCTTTCCATCCTTTATCACTCTGACAGGATTCGCGAATACAGTCTCCCAATTGTCGTTCTGACGGTAAAGTACCATGTCAGCGTTTGCTCCCGTTCCCAGATGCCCGCGATCTCTCAATCCGAGTGAACGTGCCGGACCTGCGCGGGTGATGATCGCGACCTCATAAAGCGAGTACTCACGTGCCATCTCAGAGACGCAACTCATGCGCACAGCCGATTGATTGATGGTTGAAAGAGCATGATTGCGGTAGCCTTTGTCCATCAACAGTCGAATCAGGTGCGGGTAGGTTGTGAATGACGCACCGTTAGGATGATCGGTCGTCAGAAATACCTGCCAGGGATTATCAATCGCGAGGAACAGTTCCAAGCCAACCGCCCATTGAAGCGCGTTGACGTAGCTTTCTGAGCGGTAGCGGAACGGCACTACGCCGCAACCGGCTTCACATTCAATGTCCATGAATGTGGATTTCCTCGGATGCGCATGATTTCGGTTAGCGAATTGATGCATGGTATCAGCAGAGATTGTGACGGTCTGACCAAACATCACATGCCCGACATCAACCGATATTTGCGGGTTTTGCCTTATGACCTCTGCGATTTCTGACGCCGCTGACGAAAATCTCTGTTTTCCTTCGGTGCCGTAGCTGTGAAACTGTACATGTGCGAGGTGGAGCGGCAAACCGTCTGCTGCCTTGACAGTACTGATTGTCGAGGCGAAATTTCCCGGAACGCCCAGATTGCTCGTATGTACATGAAGAGGGTGCTGCAGTTTGATGTCATGCAGCGCTTCTGCAAGTGTTCTGACAATTTCTCCGGGTGTCACCCGATAATGTTTGTGAGGTTCGTCCACATCAAGTGCCCGTTGGTTGAACTTGAACGCACTGATCCCTCCGGGATTGACCACTTTGACTCCGATGCATTGTGTGGCATCCACCATGAACGCGATGTAGTCGCGGATTGTCGCGGTCGCGGCGCCTTTGGCCAGCAGATTGAGGAAATACTCATCATTGCCCAATATCAGGTAACCTCCGGTATCGAGCAGCGGCGTATCCGCCATCTCCATGTGTGCCTGTCTGGCATTCGAGGGAACAATAGCCGGCTCAAAACACATGGTGTAACCAAGCTTGGCGTATTCGTACCCGGTAACGAAAGTTGACGGTACGATTCGACCAGACCCGGACCTGAGCAATCCATCATGCGCGACTTGATGGGCATCACATTCTTCGGTCATCATCATACGAGCGATATTGACCTTGCCTCCGCCGATGTGTGTATGAATGTCAATACCGCCGGACATGATGAATAGGCCATTGGCATCGATGGTCTGGTCGATCCGTATATCGTTCAGTGGTCTATCTACGATCTTGTCATCGTCAATATAAATATCCTGCACAACGCCGTCGATGCCGTTGATCGGGTCGTAGATTGTACCGCCTTTGATTCGAGTCAGCATTGACTTGATTCCAGTTCGCTCAGAATTGATGTCAGGACTTCGGCGGAAGATGGTAGTGATGGGGGGACGATTCGTCGGACATACATCGCAACAGCCTGATCCGTTCTGAAAAGATGTCCATCATGGTGGACCCCCGGTATTCCGACCGGGATGAACAGTCCGGACTTTGTCGGTTTTGAATGAGAGATCACGATTACTTCTGCCTTCGACGGGGGAATCTGTGGTTGAAATTCGAGTCCCCCAACCCACAGAACAAGATCGACATCATGCCTTTTTTCAAGCGACTCAAACGAATGATATTCTGGAAAATAGGCGGGTTCGCCGGTACGGAAACTGAGCGGAAGGGGTTTGCCAAATTGCCAGGTCGCAACCTGGTTGACAGACGGACCGGATGCTGAACCGGAAACTACCAGTCCGGCGCATCGCCTGTTAATATTGAGAGTTTCTATCAGTTGATTGATCGAATCTATCGCCAGGTCACCAAGAGAAAATTTGAAGTCCGATTCCGACCAAACAAAAACCGGGTAATTGGCTTTGGCCATCATTCCGGTCAACCGGTCGATTTGCTCATCCGAGATGAATCCAAGTTTGCTGTTCTGTCGCTTGTTCTGCACACGAAGTCTGATAGCATCGGCCAGCATTCCGTACTGTTCAGGTTTGCATTCGAACGACGTTGAACCCTCCAATGCACTGTCGTCCCCAGCGCCAATCGCCACAAACAAAACTTTTCGCGCAGAAATATCAGTACTTGGGCACCGAGGCCGAAGCATATTCAGTATTCGCGGAGATTCGGATACCGGTCCGCGACCGAACATTACGATCAGGTCCGCGCGATTGCGGATTTCGGACAAAGTCGTAAAGTAGCCACCGGAACGCTGAACGCGCGATGCTTGCAAACGGTTGTCCCCACCGTCACTCTGCATGATAACTGCGGACTTGCGTTCAGCAAGTTTCAAAGCGGCTCGGCTACCTGCAACATCGGTGTACATCCCGGTGATCACCATCGCTTTTGACTTGGAAATCATTTGGGCGGCTGATTGAATCGCGTCTGAGCGATCGACCGGGTTTCCGTACACGTCACATTTGTCGTGCGTCGGTTTGACAATGCTTGGATATCTGGATTGTGCGATGCTACAGCCGTTCAACTCAACGCAGAGATCGGCTGAGTCTGGTTTGATGGTGATGTCATCACACAGAAGCGCACAGAATGGACAGATCGCTTCGTTTCCGATTTTCGAAGCAGTGGCAGACATCTTGATTTGAAGAATACTATTAAAATACGATTGTCCGACTGGGGGAATGCATGCGTGAAGGGCACGAGGTTGGAATGAGTTCCCGATGTCTTGTCGCACCGCGTTGATTCAGATATACCGAATCATTCCAATAACCAGCCAGACCGAACGGATCAATGGAATTATATACAGGTTGTATAAATTATCTATATATTATCAATCTGTTATGAGTGACATAAAAATATCGAACGATAGACATGAATGGCTTCAGAACGACACCTTCGGGTTTTCAGTTCCAAGTTTGCGAACACTCGATTGCGTCGAAGTGATCGTCTGACATGCAGCAAGTGACCATAACCGCACCGGCTCGCCTGCATTTGGGATTTGTCGGACTGAGTGGAAACTCGGCGATCGAGTTCGGAGCTTTGGGGGTCGCAATCGAGCGTCCTGCAGTCACTGTCAAAGCGAAAAAATCATCGGAGTGGACAGTATCGGGTTCCATGCAGGAAAGAGTACGACGATATGTTGAACAACTCGTCGCGGAGTTTGAATTCGAACAACCACTTCATATTGATGTCACCCGTACCATTCCCCAACACATCGGACTGGGCTCCGGAACACAGCTGGCGTTGGCAGTCGGTACCGCCTGTATCCAACTGAATGACATCTCAGTTTCGATTGCCAGACTGTCTCATCTGCTCCGTCGCGGCGGGCGTTCGGGGATTGGAACAGCAGCGTTTACACATGGTGGATTTCTTGTTGACAGAGAAGCCTCAGCGAAAGATGAGGTGCGCGCGATTGCAAGAAGACTGGAATTTCCTGAAACTTGGTGCATTTTGCTGGTTTTTGATGTTGGGTATCAGGGAGCGCACGGTGATTTTGAGTCCGAAGCATTCCGGAAGCTGGGGGGATTCTCAGATTCGCTGACCGATAAACTGCAGCGAATCCTGGTTGATCAGGTGCAGCCTGCATTGGAACGCAGGGACCAAGCACAATTCGGCGAAGGGATCACGACGATCCAAAGACATGTCGGGGACTTTTTCAGTCCATTACAAGGCGGCAGGTTCCTGAGCCCGGATGTCGCTCAAGTGTTGGCACAAGCGGAAAAACTCGGCGCGACCGGAATTGGTCAGAGTTCCTGGGGCCCGACTGGATTTGTTATATTGGAGAATGAGAAAAGCGCGGAGGAATTGCGAAGTCGATTGCTTGAATCCCGAACAGGTCTGAAAGTTCGACTCGGAATCTGCAAGGCTCGCAATGAAGGTGCGAGAATTCAGATTGTATGATTTTTCGCGTAGGATTACATCAGCCTGAAGCGGGATAAAGAACCATGGCCAGACCGAATATACTGCACATGATCACACCGGGTCGCAATGTCAGTGCATTTGATGCGAATATGGCAGCCGATGCTGGATACGAGATCATCATTCCCCACACCCAAATATCGGCCGATGACGTATCTGGCCTGGTTCAGGACGCGATCTTTTCCAGACCACCCAAGAACGCCGCCGCGACCGGATTGTTTATAGGAGGATATGACGTGAATGTGGCCGCAGATATGCTGAAAATTGCCAGAAAATCAACCGTTCCTCCTTTTGAGTTATCCGTATTCGCAGATCCTAATGGAGCATATACGACTTCTGGGGCGTTGATTGCGGTCATTGAAAACAATCTCCGCGAGGCGGACGGGAAGGGACTTGACAGTCGAATAGTAAAAATATTTGGTGGCGGGCCTGTTGGTTTGTGTGCCGCCGTACTGGCTTCCGACCGTGGCGCGAAAGCAAGCCTGGTGAGACTGACGTCGAATGCCAGGTCCGACACAGTTATAAGATTTGCCGCACGCTACGATAAAGATATCCCATCCGAATCAGCCGTTGACGACAATGAACGTCAAGATGCAGCGTCAGATGCGGAGGTGATCATTTGTACAGCGAAAGCTGGAATTCAGGTATTGAGTAAATCGATGCTTGAACAGGCGCAAAACCTGTTGGTTGCTGCTGATGTCAATGCTGTACCACCGTCGGGAATTGAAGGTGTAGGTGTGACAGATAAAAGTACCCGGGTTGAGACCTCTTGGGGGTCTTTCGCAGCAATCGGTGCATTGGGTATCGGTGGATTGAAGTACAAAGTGCAGAACCAACTGCTCAAACGTATGTTGACATCTGAGGATGCAGTGGCCATTGATTTGCCTGACGCATTTGATGAAGCTGTGAAGCATGTCGGATGACCGTCTCTGTGTCATCATTGGTCTGTCTGTCAGGCCATTGGCGATGTCGGCGGCGAAGGCGGGAATCGGTGTTTACGCGATAGATTGTTTCGCCGATCTGGATGTCGATGCAAGTTCGATCAAATCCGAAATCACTGTTTGGGATGAATTGGGGCTCGATTCCGAGTCTTTGCTCAGTGCAATCGAAAAGTCTGACCCCGAGGTGCGGCTCCCGGTGATTTACGGAGGTGGACTGGAACATACGCCAAGTGTCCTTGAACAAATCTCACAGCATCGATGTCTGCTTGGGAACTCAGCGGAGACAGTCAGAAAGATATGCGACCCAAAGATTTTCTCCACTGCGCTGACGACACTCGGTGTTCCGCATCCCGCCACACAATCGAGCCCCCCGGTTGATGATAAGTCCTGGCTGATCAAGGCGGCTGGCGGCAGCGGAGGGACACACATTGAACACTATTCCGATCAGAAGTTAGCCGATGGACATTACTTTCAACAGCGTGTACAGGGGAAGACTATTTCGGCAACAGTTCTCGCCGGCGAGTATGGCAATCAGATTGTGGGATTTTCCGAACAGTGGTGTAGTGAAGTCGATGAGGACAGGCCGTTCACTTACGGAGGAGCGGTATCGATTGATAGTCAAAAGATATCTAATCATACACTAATATCGATAAAACAACATATTAACGACGTAATATCATATTTCCGACTAAGAGGTCTGCTGTCCTTTGATATGATTATCGATGACGATAGCTGGTTTCTTCTGGAAGTCAATCCGCGGCCTGGCTTTACCTTTGAACTTCACGAAGGCAGCGGCTCTCTCATCGGAGCACACTGGAATGTATTCGACACAATTCATACGGAAGTACAATCGATCTCGCTTGACGGAATTTTCCGTGCGCACTGCGTTGTCTATGCATTGGACAATATTCGTGTTCCTACCGACTGGAAGTGGCCGGAGTGGGTGAGCGATCGGAATCGACCGGATGTGAGCGTTTCCAAGTGTGAACCGCTCTGTACGGTGAATGCGGAAAGTTCGTCATCCGAATCAGCAAGAAAGATGGTGATCGGACGGTATCAGGAAATGATGGAGATAACCAGTGACTGGGTTGGATAAACCAGACAATGATCAGTCCGCGTAATGATTGGCCGAGTGTGAATGAACTGGCTGCTCCTCTGGTGCAAGCCCTTGTTCAGGACGCGAAGTCTCTTAAACTTTCGGTGGACCGGCGATCAAACGGAGCGACTGTAATCGATGCCGGTATCAACTGTCCCGGCAGCTACGAAGCGGGCCGTCGAATCGCAGAAATTGGAATGGCGGGCCTGGGTGAGGTTTCTTTCTCCTTGCCTAGAACTGTAGTGAACGACTGCCCCGATATTCGTGTGCGGACAGACTCGCCGATTCTCAGCTGTCTGGGAAGCCAGTATGCCGGGTGGAGCCTTGAATACAACAATCCCAAATTTCAGGCATTGGGGTCAGGGCCTGCGCGGGCACTTGCGACAGTCGAATCTCTTTATGAACACATCGGTTACAGGGACCGCTTCGACCATGGCTGCATCGTGATCGAGTCTTCTCAAGTTCCTCCAGATGGGATGATCGCATATATAGCCGAAAAGTGCGGAATCCGTTCGGAAAACCTTACGCTTGTATTGACACCGACTGGCAGTCTTGCCGGAGTAACGCAGATTGCGGCGAGGGTCGTCGAAGTCGCGATGCACAAGGCACACGAAATTGAATTCGACATCAGTACCATCGTGAGAGGAGAAGGCTGTGCAATTGTCGCGCCGCCATGTGCAGATTTTCTGACTGCGATGGGACGGACCAACGATAGCATTCTATACGGCGGCGAAGTTACACTTGAAGTCAACTGCGATTCAGCGAGTGCCGAAATACTTGCCCGGAATCTTCCGAGTTGCAATTCATCAGACTACGGCATTCCGTTTTCGGAAACATTCAAGAACTACAACTACGACTTCTATCAGATTGATCCCATGCTGTTCAGTCCCGCTAAAGTTTCGGTTCACAAAACTGCAACAGACGAGTGGTTTTACTCCGGAACTATCAATCAGGAATTGCTGGAGCATTCATTTCGGACTGAATCGTGAGTGCAAGAGTCGTCATCTTCACCAACGCAAGCGGCTGGCACGAAAAAGTACTGATCGATGCATTTCGCAACATTGGCGTTGAGCCATCTCTCGCATCGCTCGCCAATTGTGCCTTTGCGCCTTCAGCCGAATTTGGTGGTATCAGGATACCTGGATTTCAAGGAGATCTGCCATCCGCTGCATTTGTCAGGGGAATTGGAGCGGGCAGTTTCGAGCAGGTCACACTGCGACTGGGCTTTCTGCATGCGCTGGTGCAAATGTCAGTCCGAGTGATCAATTCGGCCAAGGTGATCGAACGGACGGTAGACAAGTCAATGACGAGTCATCTGCTGATTCGAAATGGTGTCTCGACCGTACCGGCGTGGACCTGTGAAAGCAAAGAGCATGCACTTGAACTGGTACAGGCCTCGGTCAGATTGAAGCGCAAACTGGTTCTCAAACCACTTTTCGGTTCGAGCGGCCGTGGGTTGGAGCTCATTGATGCGGAATCGGACCTTCCTGATGAAGAATCAGTCAACGGGGTCTACTACTTGCAGGAGTTTGTACCGAGTGACGATCACTACTGGCGGGATTGGCGCGTCATGGTAGTCGATGGAAACGCGATCTGTGCGATGGAGCGCCGGTCGGAATTTTGGGTCACAAATCGAGCACAAGGGGCGGAATGCGTACCGGCAAAATTACCGGATGAGGCTTTGGCACTGGCTGTGCATGCGGCAGCGGCTGTCGAAGCCGATTATGCGGGAGTCGACTTGATTCACACGCATCGCGCTGGCTGGCAGGTGATAGAAATTAACGGTGTTCCGGCTTGGCACGGTTTACAGGAAGTCTCAGATACGGATATTGCGCGAGCGTTCGCCGAACTTGTGACTAAAATGACAATCATCTAGCCTGACGTGCTTTTGGTAAGTACAATGTCGCGCCAAACTCCCAAGAATTCAATGATGGGTTGCACGATACATAATTCGTCCATCTGAAATTGACGGAGATTTGGATTCAAAACAGCACCCGATGGGCGTTGAATCCTAAAATGGCATTCTTTCCGGTCTTAGTTGGCTCAACTAACGTGCATTTCTACGCTTCGAGAACGAGGAGGCAAGGCGATTCCATGAACAGGAAGTCACTCGGAATTACTGGTACATACTTGAATATTCACTGCGTGAGCGGGATATGCTGTGGCTGAAATTCGAGCGATAACCCTCGACCTGGACAATACGCTCTGGAATCTTCTCCCGACAATCGAGCGGGCCGAAGCGAACAGTTATTCATTGCTCGAACAGGACTATCCGAAAGTAACTGAACGGTATTCGATTGAAAAAATGCAAGATTTACGCGAGGACCTGTTCGAGAGCATGCCGCATATTCGACATGATTTCACGGAACTTCGACGGCAGGTCTATATACACATGTTGCGGGCATCCGGCTATAGCCTTCACGGAGTCGATGATCTGATTGAGCGGTTTCTGCATGACAGAAATCAATTGACCCTGTATCCGGATTCACTGCCTGCTCTGAACAGTCTATACGACAAGTATCCTTTGGTTTCCCTGTCGGATGGCAATTCCGACTTGGAGAGAGTAGGTATCCGTGAATTTTTTGTCGGCTGTGTATACGCGGCTGACGTAGGATTTCTAAAACCTCATCGGGCAGGTTTTCTCAGAGCCTGTGAAATTGCCAATTCACAACCGGGAGAAACCCTGCACATCGGCGATCATCCGGAGTCAGACATAGACGGCGCAAAGAATGCAGGATTGCGGACGATGTGGATGCGCAGAAACGGTGAGAAGTGGGAGAAGGATTACAAGCCTGATTTCATAGTCACATCAATGGCGGACGTTGTCGATATTCTGTGTTGACCTGCTGTTGCTGGTCGATTTAGGGCGAGATCATGGAAGGTCGAGACGTATTGATATCAAGCCCAGTTCAGTTTACCGGTTTCTCGACTTGGGAGCCAGTGCATCCTGAAGCCCGTCGCCGAGAAAATTGAATGAGATCACCGTCAGGAAAATCATCACTCCCGGAAAGAACGCCAATGTCGGCGCCTCCCAGATCAATTCCTGCGCATTAGTCAACATATTTCCCCAGCTTGGTGTAGGCGGATTGATTCCCAGACCGAGAAAGCTGAGGATTGACTCAAATAGAATGATATTGCCAACCGATAGTGTGGTCGCCACGATTATCGGTGATGCCAGACCCGGAAGAATGTGGACCAGTACGATCCGCCGGCCCCGAACACCCATCGCTGTAGCAGCCTGTACATACGGCCGTTCTCGAAGTGTCAGTACTGATCCCCTTACCAGTCTTGCCACTCCAGTCCATCCCACCAGGCTGACGATTACAATGATTTTATATAGACCGATATCTTGGTGATATGCGATCTGTGCTGGGATGCCCAGTTTTTCAAGATCAATGGCCGCAAGAACAATGAGCAGAGGTAGCAGGGGCAGCGCGATTACACTGTCCGTGGCGCGCATCAGGAAGTTGTCGAGCCATCCACCTCGGTATCCGGCTGTCAAACCGATAGCAGTGCCAATTATCGCGCTGAAAGTCGCGGCGGTGAATCCGACAATCAAAGAAATCCTGCCGCCGTACGCAAGTCTCACAAGCAAGTCGCGTCCCAAGTCATCAGTACCGAGCGGATGTTTGAGGGAAAAGGGCTCGAAGCGGGCAAAAAGGTCAATCGCTGACATCCGGGTGTCAAGAAGCAATTCAAATAGTGGAGCGGACAAAGTGAAACCAATCAGAATGACCAAAATCACAAAGCTGATCATCGCCAGTCGGTGACGCAATAGATTTCGGATAAATCTAGATTGGATGTTCATTTGTTTTCCGTGTGATACGAGATTCTAGGATCCAATGCAGCGTAAGCAATGTCAGCAAGAAAGTTCGCCGTCAATGTTACGCAGGTCACCATCAGTAGCCCGACGAGTGCAAGGTTGTAATCACTGCCGAGCACCGCGTCGAACAGAAGCTTGCCCATACCTGGATAACCGAACATGAACTCGGTAATCAGAGCACCCGAGAAAAACGCACCGACATCCAAAGAGATGATGGTGACAACGGGAATCATGGAATTTCGCAGTGCGTGATTTTTGATTACCTGTCTCTCCGACAATCCTTTCGAGAATGCGGTTCGAATGTAATCCTGTTGCATCGAGTCGTGCAAAGAAGCCCTTACGTATCGAGTCACGCCACCGATACTCACCATCGCAAGTGTAATCACGGGGAGAATCAGTCCTTTTGCGCGTTCAACAAGTCCGACCTCACCCAAGGGTAGGGCATTTGCAGGCAGCCAACCCAGAATTACGGAGAAAAGTAAAATCAGCATCAACGCCAGCCAGAAAGGCGGTACAGAAATACCGGCGAAGCAGATCATGTTGATCGAGTAGTCTGTGAGGCTGTGAATGCGTCTGGCAGCGAGAAGTCCTGCAGGTATGGCGATTGAGACGGATACCAACAGTGCGAGTCCCATTAGCACAAGCGTGTATTGAAGTGCGTTCCACAAAACAATCAATACCGGTTTTGCGTACAACCGGCTGTAACCGAATTCGCCCTGCAGTGCGGCAATCAGCCAGTTCACATAGCGCTGATGAAGTGGTTCATCGAGTCCATAAATTGACTTGATGCGAGCAGCGTCCTCCGCTGTGAGGCGAGGGTCGGCACTGATCAGCAAGTCGACCGGATCACCAGGCATCAGACCAAGCAGCATGTAGCAGACAAAAGACATCAGGAGAACGACTGATGCTGTCTGAACCAACCTTGAGAAAAGGAAGTGAACCATGATTCAGGCGTGGTGCAAAACTTGACCGGTGAGTGTGCAGATATGTCTCATTTTATTTGGATTCCGTGAATCCTTTACTTGGAATTCAGTATAAGTGTGACTCGTAAAAATGTTCCAACGATCAATTGGTTCTATCATTTTGCCGAGAGCAGCAATTCTCATTTTAAACTGATCATCACGGGAAAATTTGCCGCCATTTCCGTCATTAAATAAAATAATACATGAAAACAACAGGTTAGGACTTGTACTTTGGATCGGTTTGTGGTATAACCACAGTCCGTGGATTTCACAGTCGACAACCTGATCGATGAGCTGCGGGCCATCTTCGAGACCCTGCCCGACCCCCGTACCGGCAACAACAGCCAGTTCCGGTTCGCCGATATCGCGATGGCGGCTTTCAGCGCATTCTTCATGCAGTGTCCCTCGTTCCTGGACCACCAGCGCCGATTCCTGGAGGCGCCCAACCGTCATGCCTGCCACACGCTGTTCGGTGTCGCACGCATTCCCACCGACAACCACATCCGAGACAAACTCGACCACATCGACTGCCGGCTGCTGTATCCGGCGTTCGACATGGCACTGGGAAAACTGGTTGAATATCAGGCACTTGGCGACTTCACCCGGCTCGATGACCGCATCCTCATCGCCCTGGACGGCTCGCAGTTCCATCACTCGAACAAAATCCGGTGTCCGCAGTGCTCCACCACATACCATGAGAAATCCGACACCGTCTCGTATCATCACTCGGTGCTGTGCGCCACCCTGGTCGCCGACGGCCACAACCAGGTGGTGCCGCTGCGTCCGGAGTTCATCACGCCGCAGGACGGCGATGACAAACAGGACTGTGAGACCAAGGCCGCCCACCGCTGGATCGAACATCATCTGCCACACTACCGACATCTGAGACCGGTCATCCTTGCCGATGACCTTCTCGCCCATCACCCGATCTGCCACAGAATCGTCGAGGCCGGCTGTGATTTCCTGTTCACTGCCAAACCCTCCTCCCATGAGACGCTCTACAGCTTCCTCGACGGACTGCAGCTGAACAGCCGGGTCACCCGTCCCCGACGACAGAAAGGTGCCGGACGCGAAACCCGAACCTACCGCTGGTGCCGGTGGCCGTTGCCGATCCGCGACACCGCTGACGCACTGCAGGTGTACTGGCTCTCGATGCAGATACAGTACCGCGGGAAAACCACCTATGAGAACAGCTTCATCACCTCCATCGAGCCCACCGCGGACAACATCGAGGCGCTGGCCAACGCCGCCCGGGCACGCTGGAAGATCGAGAACGAGTCGTTCAACATATTGAAAAACAACGGCTATCACATGGAGCACAACTTCGGACACGGCACCGACGGACTGTCCAACCTGCTGCTGACCTTGAACCTGATCGCGTTCGGCTTCCATACCGTGTGCGACCGGATCTGCACGCGGTGGCGACAGGCCCGCGACCGCATCTCCACCCGATACCGTTTCTTCAACACCCTGTGCATAATCTACAGTTATGTGGACAGTGAATCTACACAATATGGACATTGAATCTACAGTTATGTGGACGGTGAATCTACAGTTATGTGGACGCGGTCTGACGGATTTGGATTGCGGTTGAGGCGGGGATGCGGCGGCGTTTTTTTTCGGCACGATATTGAACCGGTCGGCGGTTTGTTCTTCAATGGGGGTTTTGAATCGGGAGCCCGGATTGCAGGAGGTGCCGGCCATGTCCAGAAGGAGAGTGCATATGAGGAAGATTACCGAGATTGTCAGGCTGCGGGAAGATTGCGGCTGGTCGTACCGTCGCATCGGTGCCGGGCTGAACATCAGCAAGTCGGCGGCGCACAAGCTGGCGAAGCGGGCGCGGGAGGCCGGCATCGGCTGGCCGCTGCCGGACGGAGTTGACGAGGCGGGGCTGGCGCGTCTGGTCCATGGCGATCGCCCGCCGGCATCCGATCCGCTGCAGATTGATTTCGAGTGGGTGTCGCGCGAGATGCAGCGCAAGGGGGTGACCCTGAAGCTTTTGTGGCAGGAGCTTTGCGAGCGGGGCTATCCGCATGGCTATGCGTGGTTCTGCCGCTGCTGCCAGCAGTGGGAGCGGCGTACGCGGCGCACCATGCGGCAGCGGTATCGTCTGGGCGAGGCGGTGTTTGTCGACTACGCCGGGGCGACGGTCGGGGTGAGCGGACGCAAGGCGCAGATTTTTGTGGCGGCGCTGGGGGTGTCGCACTACATCCATGCCGAGGCGAGCTGGACGCAGAAGGTCGATGACTGGCTCGCGAGCTGCACCCGGATGTTCGAGTATTTCGGCGGGGCGACGCAGATGGTGGTGCCCGACAACCTGAAGTCGGCGGTCACCCGTCACCGGCGCTATGATCCGGAGCTGAACCCGAACTTCAGGCAGTGGTCCGACCACTATGCCACGGCGATCGTGCCGGCGCGTCCGGCCCGGCCGAGGGACAAGGCGATCGCCGAGAATGCGGTGCAGCAGGTGACGCGGTGGATCATCGCGCCGTTGCGCGACCGTGAGTTCGAGTCGCTGTCCGAGCTCAACGGCGAGATCCGCCGGTTGCTGGAGACAGTCAATGGGCGGCCGTTCTCGGCGCGCCCGGGCTCGCGCACCGAGGTGTTCGAGCAGCAGGAGCGGGCGGCGTTGCGGGCGCTGCCGCTGCTGCCGTACCGCCACATCGAGGTGCGCACCGCCAAGGTCGGGTTCGACTACCATGTCAGTTTCGACCACCACTGGTACTCGGTGCCGCACCAGCATGTGGGCGGCCGGGTGCGGGTTCACAGCGACGGGCATACGGTTCAGGTCTACAGTGACCGGCGGCGTATTGCGATGCATGCCCGAAGTGACGTGCGCGGCGGACACACCACCTGCGAGATGCACATGCCGGACAACCATGCGCATCGGGCGAAGTGGACACCGCAGCGGGTGCGCAGCCGTGCCTCGCGGGTCGGCCCGTGTAGGCACCGATTAATTTTTCCCCAAAAGCACCGACGAAAAATCCCCACTTTCGGGCGATGCGGTGATCAGCCGCTATTATAGATCGACACCTCCGTTTTTGTTTTTTTCGGTCTGCCACGCGGTTTTCTGCCGCTCGACGGCGAGTGTTGATCCGGTTGCGGCATGATCAGGTCGCGGTGTTCCCTGAGGCGGTAGCTGGCGCCTTCGATGCGGACCACAACGGCGTGATGCAGCAACCGGTCGAGCAGTGCGGTGGCGACCACCGGGTCGCCGAACACCTCACCCCATTCGGCGAAGCCGCGGTTGGAGGTGAGCACCATGGCGCCCTTCTCGTAGCGTGCGCTGACCAGCTGGAAGAACAGGTTGGCGCCTTCCCGGGGCAGGGGCAGGTAGCCGATCTCGTCGACGATCAGCAGTGCGGCCCGGGTGTAGAAGCGCAGCTTGGCGGTGAGCTGTCCGGCGCGGTGGGCCAGCGACAGCGCGTCGACCAGTTCGGCCAGGGTGCAGCGGTAGACGCTTTTGCCGGCCTTGACGGCGGCCACGCCGAGTGCGCAGGCCAGGTGGCTCTTGCCGGTGCCGGGCGGGCCCAGGAACAGCACCGATTCGCCGCGGCGGATGAAGTCCAGTCCGGCCAGCGCATGGATGCGCTGCTTGTCCAGCGACGGCTGGAACGCGAAGTCGAAGGTCTCCAGCGTCTTCGGCGGCGACAGCCTGGAGGTGCCCAGCGCCACCTTCAGCCGTCGGGTCTCGCGGAAGCTCAGCTCTTCGGTCAGCAGCGTCTCGATCGCCTCCAGTGCGCTGATCTGGCCGTTTTCCAGCCGCCTGACCACATCTTCCAGCGCTTCCATCGCAAACGGCATCTTCAGCGACACCAGGCGCTGACGGATGGTGTCGGTCACGGCCGCGCTCATGATGACGACAGCCGCTGTCCGACCGCCTCGTAGAACCACAGCGGGCGGCGCGCCGCATTCGAGCCCTCGGTTTCGGTGACCGGCACCGCCATGCGATGCGAGGGGTCGATCACCCGGCTGCCCTGGGTGTCGGCGAGCGGATGACGGGCGATGATCTCGCCGCGGTCGATGATGCGCACCTCGCAGGTCAGCGCCTGCACCTCGACGATGCGGCTGTCGGTGCCGTCGGGTACCGAATAGGTGCTGCCGCGCCAGGCCACCATGCCCTCGTTGTTGACCTTGCGCTCGACCGCCACCAGCGCCGGATAGCGCATCACCGGCAACGTCATCAGGTGTCCGCGCTCGGCCTCGAAGGCCTCGCCGACGATCCTGCCGGTGGTGGCATGGCGGCGCACATTGGCGACCTCGTCGCGCCAGCTCGTGAAACAGGCGTTGAGGTGGGCCAGCGAGTCGAATGAGCCGCCGAGGAAAAAGTCCGAGCGCACGTATCGGAACACCCGCTCGACCTTGCCCTTGGTCTTGGCCCGATACGGGCGGCAGGCGCGCGGGAACGCGCCGTAGTGACCCAGAAGCCCCAGCAGCGAGCGGTTGTAGATCACCTCGCCGGTGTCGTCGTCCTCATCGACCACCGCGGTCTTCATCCGGTCATACAGCATGTGACGCGGCACCCCGCCCAGCGACTCGAACGCCAGCACATGCATGCGCAGCACGGTGTCGAGCTTCTGGTCGTCGCAGAACCGGCCCCACAGCCAGCGGCTGTGCCCCAGCACCATGGAGAACAGCCAGATCACGCGCAGCCGATCGGGCTGTTCGTTGAAGTGCACCTTGAAACGGGCGAAGTCAACCTGCGCCTGCTCGCCGGGCGGCGTCTCGAAGCGCAACTCAAAGCGACGCCGAGCCGCCGGACGGATGTCGCTGAGATAGTCGCGCAGGATCGACACCTGACCCGGATAGCCCAGGTCGCGGATCTCGCGCAAAAGGCGCGTGGCACTCAGCTGCGGATACCGCCCGATCCGCTCCAGCAGATAGTCGCGGTACGGATCCAGCTTCGAAGCTCTCGAAGCGACGCACACCGCATCCGGATCGCGGCGGTCCAGGCTCAGATACTTGCGCACCGTCTTGCGGTCCAGATCCAGCCTGCGGGCGATCTGCGAGATGTTCAGCCCCTCGTCTTTCAGTTGATGAATCATATAAAACTCCCTATGTAATATCATGCATCGTGTCCTTCGGAATGAATCGTCAAAATCCAAACCATAGGACAATTCCCCGATTTTGCCTTTCCGCCCGCTAGCGGGCGGAAAGGCAAATCCTCACACTCCGTAAAGTGGGGAATTTAAATCGGTGAAAGTGGGGAATTTAAATCGGTGGTGACAGGCCCGCACTGCTCGGCATGGGTCGGTGTCCAGCTCGACGGCGCCCGTCACTTCCACCAGGTCAGCCGCCGGCTGGTGGCGGTTCTGTCACTGGGTTCGAAGTATGGCGACCGGCGTCTCGACGATGCCTGCGCACTCGCCGGACGCTACGGGCTGTCGCGCATGAACCAGATAAGTGAGATTCTGGAAAGCGGTGCCGACCTGCGCCGCCGCGACCAGTGCGAGCTGACACTGGAGCTGGCGCAGGATCATGAGAACGTGCGCGGCGCGGCGGCGTTCGAGTGACCGGGAGGTGGACCGATGAGTGACAATGTACTGACCGATCTTCGCCGGCTGTCGCTGGGGCCGATGGCCGAGGCGCTGCAGCATCAGATGCAGCAGCCCGGCACCTACGACGATCTCGCGTTCACCGAGCGGCTGTCGCTGCTGGTGGACCATGAGCTGCAGTGCCGCCACCAACGCCGCCAGCAGCGGCTGATCCGGGCCGCCGGGTTCCGGATGGCGGCGACGCTCAACGATGTGCACTACGGCAACGCACGCAACCTCGAGCGACGACAGATCGCCGAGCTCGGCCAGTGCGACTGGATCGGGCGCAACCAGAACCTGCTGGTCACCGGACCGTGCGGCTCCGGAAAGACCTATCTGGCCTGTGCCATCGGGCACGCCGCCTGCCTGCTGGACCATACGGTTCGCTACCTGCGCATGCCGACGCTGCTGCAGCTGTTCGGGCAGGCGCGCGCCACCGGTGAGTTCCTCAGGGTCATGCAGCGGCTCGGTACGGTGGAGCTGATCATCATCGACGACTTCGGGCTGCGTCCGCTGGAGGCCGTCGACCGCCACGACCTCCTGGAACTGATGGACCAGCGCTACGCACGGGCCTCGATCGCCATCGTCAGCCAGCTGCCGGTGGCGCAGTGGCACGCCGCCATCGGCGACGCCACCCTGGCCGACGCCATCCTCGACCGGGTGGTGCACAACGCCCACCGTATCGAGCTGAAAGGCGAATCAATGCGGAAACGAAACGCCATGCACACAGCTGACGCGGAACCGAACCCGGCGCCACCACCCGCCCATGACCAAACCTGATGGAAAACTCCACACCGCCGACGTCAGAGTGCTGAAGCACTCGGCGGTGCGGTTTTTCCACAGGTGTTGCTCACAGGCTCGCACACAGACACATTGACACACGGAGGGAAATACTGTCAAATAGCGACAGACGAAAGCTGAAAACAGGACCACCGCCAAGGCGGACAATGACCGTTTGTCCAAATTAGTAGATTACGCGTCCAAATTCAGTAGATTAAGCACCCTGTCCGTGCTCAACGAGTACAACTGCTACACCGGCTGGCACGACCTGCTCGACAGCATCATCCATCCGCGTCGTCCGCGCGCACCGCCTTAGGACAGACGGCCCGGAACCGCCGCAACCGCACGTTCCAGCCATCAGTCTTTTTTCTTTCACCGCTCGGAGTGCGTCCAACATGAACAGAATCACATAATGAGAATTGCTGTGCCGAGAGTGAGGCGAAACCGCGCGGTGCACTCGTTTGGTATAATGACAAGCTTCTTCACTGTTATGATTCGCCACAACCACGACAAAATCACGGTTTAGTCTGTCCTGGTGATTGATCTTTAGGGAATCAGGCAGATAATCCAAAATCCATGCGCCGGTGTAGCTCAGTCGGCAGAGCAGCTGATTCGTAATCAGCAGGTCGGAGGTTCAATTCCTCTCACCGGCACCAGCAATTTCATTGTTGGCAGGTACCGTAAGCGTACTGGCAAATTTCCCGATTTTGCCGAATCCAACATCAACTGCGGCAAAGAGCACTCGACGCGGCGGTAGGTTGCGGTATGGATTCATGACACCGAATTGATCGGATTCAATCCGAGTCAAAGTTCACAACAACACTGTCGCTGATAGCACAGCCTAGACGTGAACGGTTATCTGGTCAAAAATGCCAGGTTTGAACTGTAACGAGAACCATTGGTCAGACGTTCAACAGGTATTCCAGAATCTGATTGACACTCTCATCGGGGGTGAAATGAGTCACATATTTTCCTTCAGGTCCCATCAGATAAATGTATGAACTGTGGTCAACATTGTAGTTGCCGTCCGCGTCAGCCGCATCATAACTGAAATAACTTCCGTAGGAATTGACGATATCAACCAGTTCGTCGTACATCCCTGTCATTCCTTCAAACCTTTCGTGGAAGTGCGAAATGTATTTACCGATGATTTCCGGAGTATCTCGTCCAGGGTCGAGCGAAATGAAAATCGGAGTAATTTTTTCTGCGAATTCGGGTTTTTTCCTTTCCAGTTTTCTTAGAACTAAAGTCATGTCGTTGAGAGTGACAGGACAGGTCGCTGGACAGTGTGTAAACCCGAAATAGATGAACATATAGCTTCCGCGAAAGAATTCACTTGAGATCGTTTCGCCGGTGTGTCGAGTTAATTCAAACGGACTACCTATGCCAACTTCTGCCTCTTCTTCCGCGACTACAAAGCGACTGACGGTGTATCCAACGATCAGGAAAGCGATCGCGCAAATCGAAAACAAACTGAATAATTTGATATTCCTACTCACAATTCAATTCCAGACTGAGTCGATTTCAATGTTCCAGACAACTTCCCAGTCGCAATTCATTGTATGGATTTGCGGGTCGTCTCCGAATTTTCGAACCGATACCTCAACTTCAATCACTCCCGAATGCTTGAATTCCAGTTTCAGCGGAATTGTCATTTCAGGTTCCAACGGCTTGTTCAACCCCATCAGCATGACGTGCAATCCATGAGGTTTCATGTGAAGTGGCGAGTCTCGACTGACTGCAAGGTTTTTAGCGGGTGTCATATTCATATTGCCGTCCACCAAAACGATATCATGAATTTCCACTCTGCCAGCTGCTGTTGAAGATGCACCGAGCAGCATGTCTGTAGCATCGTTGCGTACTGAGATCACCATGTAAGCAGCGCCGACGAGTCTGTCAAGAGACTCGTAAGCCCACGGAGATGCAACACAAATTGTTTCGTTACTGTATGTTACCGTTGGATTTTCATTTGAACTGTGCTCAGCAGCACTTGCAAACTGAGACAACAAAAAGAATAACCCTAAAAACCATTTCGACCGCAATACCGATTCCGCATTTTTTGATAGGTTCAATCGAGTCGTGCGCTCGCAATATACATTGAGAAAGCTTCGCACCATACGACTACGTTGTCGTAAATATCCGTGTTCAAATCAGGAGGCAGCTCGAAACTCTGGGGACCTGAGAATATCTTCAACTTTGAAATTTCAACGGCTTGGGATTTGATTCGCTTGAAATCGTCCCGGTTGTCAACAAATTTTGTGGTCATGTAGATTCGATAATCCGGTCCGGGCGCAAGCCTCACATCGTCTTCAAATACCAGATTTCCCGCAGACAAACGAATTCTGCCTTCACCCCAGTGAAGTGGGTCGGAACCGGGGCTGTCTCTGTTAAATTCGCCGATTGGATCTGATTCGGCAAAGACTTGTACTGTTTCGGATTGCTGTCTGTCGCCCAGCATCTCGACAATAATCGGGAGGGTGTATACACCCAGTGCGAATCCTACAGCCGTACCCAGCAGCAGTCCCACAAAGGCTCCCCATAACCATCTCTTCATCGCAAAAAACCAGTGTTGTTATTTCAGGCAACTAAATTATATACATAAATTTTCTTCACAAAATCAACGAGTTTGTAGTGGGCTCCACAACTCCGAAATTCAAGCAACCGAAGATGCGACATCGCCTCGAATGACTTGATCGAATGAGATTTGTGACTGTGCCGCTTCTGCCAACAGCCATTGTCGAAATGCAGCAATTCTTGGTTGCGCCAAAATTTTATGTGGACAGACAAAGAAGTATGACACGGGAGATTTGCTATACACGTCGAAGAGTTTTACAAGACGATTAGACTTTAGATCGTCGTCGACATGAGCGCTGCGAGCCAGTGCAATACCTTGGTTATCAATCGCAGCCTGAATCGACATACTGGTGTCGGGAAATCTGGACCCTCTCGGTAGCGACTTGACGATGATTCCGGCATCCCTGAACCAGTCTCTCCAACGAGGACAGATATCGAACGAATGTCGATAAAGTAACGGGTAGTGTATCAGGTCAGCAGGATGTTCGGGTGGTGTGACGCGTTTGAAGAATTCTGGGCTGCCGACTGGAAATACATACTCGTGAAGCAACGGGTCAACGTGCAGGTCTGGCCATTCACCGTACCCTAGGCGAATCGCGACATCGACTTCATCGGTGGCAAAGTTCACAATATCGTCGGTCGTTGAAATCCAGATGCTGATATCGGGGTAGAGCGCCTTGAAGTTCCCGAGTTTGGGTACCAGCCATTTCACGGCAAATGATTGCAGAAGACTCACGCGAATCGAAGTGCGAGATTCGGTATTGGTAATTTCGTTCAGGACACGCTTCATATTGTCAAGAAAATCACGTACGACAGGTACGATAAGCTGGCCTTCTTTCGTGATGATGAGACGTCTTCCCTGCCGCTCGAACAGTTTGAAATCCCAAAGATCTTCAATGTGTCTAATCTGATGACTCACTGCACTTTGGGTAATATTCAACTCTTCCGCCGCCTTAGTGAAACTCAAATGGCGAGATGAGGCTTCAAACGCTCGAAGTGCCGCTATTGGGGGAAGGTGATTAATCATCTTGATGTATAATCATGTATAAATTTAATATATTAGAAATATATCATTTATCTATCTAACAATATTATTATTTAATTTCAGTATTATATAAAAATAATTGAATTTATTATATATGAATATTTATTCATGTTTATATGAAAAATTATATTATATGTCGATTGCAAATCAAACTAGAATGTTGCATTAGTTCATCGGTCATGCACAGTTTTGGTTTCCGTACTGTGTATGTAAATTTGAACACATGGATGGACTTGTGAGCAAGGACGCTCTTTTTCTCACAGTCTCTACGTGAATCCTCTTTTTACGTGTTTGGCGGAACATTCAATTCGTCAAACACTTTTTTTTGGTGCTCATCCGTCCTGCCCCAGCACCCTGATACAATCCGTCGATTGGTGAATTGCGCGGTCCGATTGTGTAATAATTCTCTAATCTGAACGTTTGAACGAACAGTGCGTTGGAAAAATCTATACGTATTGGCTGAAACTTTGGACATTACTCAATGAATCTATATTCACTATTGCAAAATCGGGAACATTCAAACGAACCCATTCGCGTAGGCATTATCGGTGCGGGTAAATTCGCCACGATGTTCATGTCGCAAATCATACGAACACCCGGGATGAAGCTGGTTGCGGTATGCGACCTAAATCTCGAACGCGCCCGAAATAATCTCCATACTGTCGGTTTCTCCGAGCAGGATCTACATAAGACGTTAATCACGGAAGATGTAACCAAACTGATGGAAAGCACAGATGTCGAAGTTGTGGTTGAGTCTACAGGAGACCCCATTGTCGGTGCCCGACACGCGCTGATGTGTATCGAGCGCGGAATCGATGTCGTCATGGTCAACGTGGAAGCGGATGTACTCGTAGGTGCCACACTGGCGAAAAAAGCAAATGAGAATAATGTCATATATTCTCTCGCCTATGGTGATCAGCCAGCACTTATCGTAGAGCAGGTGGATACTGTTCGGTCGATGGGTCTGGAGGTGATTTGTGCTGGCAAAGGTACCAAATACCTACCGAAGTACCACCAATCGACACCAGACACGGTTTGGGATCACTATGGTCTCACCAGAGAAGATGCCGAAAAAGGTGGAATGAACAGCAAAATGTTCAATTCATTTCTGGATGGAACAAAGTCGGCCATCGAAATGGCTGCTGTGGCAAACGCGACAGGATTGAAGCCACCGAACGACGGTCTGGCTTTCCCGGCATGTTCGATTGATCAACTGGGTTCGATTCTCATACCGGAATCCGACGGAGGGTTATTAACCCAAAAAGGCATGGTGGAAGTGGTCTCGTCGCTGAACCGGGATGGTTCCGAAGTGGATCGTGACCTGCGATGGGGTGTGTATGTGGTATTTGAAGCCGGAACCGCGTATGTCGAGCGGTGCTTTCGCGAATATGGCTTGTTGACAGATTCCACCGGTAAATACTCCGCGCTTTATCGTCCCTACCATCTTATCGGTCTCGAACTGGGTGTTAGCGTTGCTTCGGTGGCATTGCGTCGCGAACCGACAGGGTGCCCGATGACGTTTGCTGCCGATGTTGTTTCAGTTGCCAAGCGTGATTTGGGTGTTGGCGAAATATTGGATGGTGAGGGCGGAAGTACGGTCTGGGGGAAAATTCTGCCGGCTGAGTCTTCATTGAATCTCAAGGCTTTGCCGATCGGATTTGCGTCTGGTCTCACGCTACGTAATCCGATCGCTGAAGGCAGCGTCGTGACATGGAACGATGTGAGGACAGAAGAGTCGAACGATATACATCGACTCAGAAAAGAGATGGAACAAGAATTCTCTGCGTCGCTAGCGTATTAGTACAATACCTTTCGATAATAGTCGCTCAAGGGGTTCGCAATTAAAACAATCCAATGGTTCGCATTCATCGTGTAAATTTTCTTCCGAATAGATAAAGGCTTAATGTTTCGTTTTCTATAATCAATGTGTTAGACGAACAGGTAAAGTCACATTCCATATGAAGAAATTTTTTACAGCGCCCATATTAAATTCTCCTTACGTGCCACCAACCCAGCACTGGGAACTAGACGACTACCGCCGTCCTACCGGAAATATCGTTAATTCCAGACGAAAGGCAATGTACGTAACTCCTGTTCCAATGGCCCAGGAGATAAATCAGACACAACCCGGACTGTTTGATGAAAGTTTGCAAGACTTCGATCCGATGCCAATCATCAACGAAATTCGAAATCGAGTTGAGGATTGGAGAAAACTGCCTGTAGAACACTGCGGAGTAACGCCTTTTACGGCTCGACTGTTGCACCATTGGCGGCACCACGATTTTCAAAATCAGCGACCGTTCTTCTGCCAAATTGAGGCTGCTGAAACTGCTATTTGGATTACTGAGGTAGTGGGTGAACCAACAAGTAAAGCTAAGTCGCATATAGACATACTTAAACATCTACGAGGAGTGAATAACCAAGCTAACCCAGACCTGTACAGAATCGCCCTCAAACTCGCAACAGGTGCCGGCAAAACGACTGTTATGGCCATGCTGATTGCCTGGCAAACGGTAAATGCAGTGCGAATGCCGACAAAATTCGGATTTACACAGGGGTTTCTGGTTGTAGCTCCAGGTATAACAATTCGTGACCGTCTTTCGGTACTTGAACCTACCCATCCTGACAACTATTACAAGAGCCATGACTTGGTGCCGAGTGAGATGTTGCCAGATATTGCAAGGGCAAAAGTTGTCATTACGAACTTCCACGCATTCAAACGACGCGAGAAGGTGACACTGAGTGCCGGAAGCAAAGCACTCCTCACAGGACACGGACCGGAATTATCAACACTGGAAACAGAGGGACAAATGTTAAAACGAGTTTGTCCCGAGCTTATATCAATGAAGAATGTAATGGTCATCAATGATGAAGCACATCACTGTTACCGCACCAAATCGAGCCACTTCGAGGAAAGTAAAAAAAATTACGAAGAGCGGGATGAAGCAAACAAAAACTCCGAAAAGGCGCATTTGTGGATTTCCGGTATTGAATCGCTAAAACGCAATGTAAATATTCGTACTGTAATTGATCTTTCAGCCACTCCTTTTTTTCTAAGTGGATCGGGTTATCGAGAGGGTACACTTTTCCCTTGGACTATTAGTGATTTTTCTCTTCTTGATGCGATCGAGTGTGGGATCGTCAAATTGCCTCGTGTACCTGTTTCGGATAACACCGCGGAGAGCGAAATGCCACGTTTTCGAGATCTTTGGAGTTACGTTGGCACTCAGTTGCCGAGAAAGGGCAGAAAGAAATCTGGTGCGTTAGACCCTTCAAGTTTGCCGTCCGATCTCGAAAACGCGCTTACTACTTTATATGGTCACTACGAACAGACATTTGATGCTTGGAAATCCGCAGGAATAGATTTGCCTCCCGTATTCATCGTTGTATGTAGCAATACAGCGACATCTGAGTTGGTATATCGTTATATCGCCGGCTATAAACCAGACGACAATTCCAAACCACCAACCCCCGGCCGCCTTTTCCTGTTCAGTAACTACTTAAAAGATGGAAGTCGCAAGTCGCGTCCGCGGACATTGCTGATTGACAGTGAGCAAATCGAATCGGGCGGTGAATTGGATGATCAATTTCTAGAGGCATCCAAGGACGAGATTGAACGCTTCAAATGGGAACTTAGACAACGTAAAGGCGACCTTGCGGCCGGTTTGAATTTGTCCAATGAAGACCTGCTCCGAGAAGTGATGAATACTGTTGGTAGAGAGAATCGCCTCGGTGCAAGCATACGCTGTGTTGTATCGGTTTCAATGCTCTCGGAAGGGTGGGATGCAAATACGGTCACCCACATTCTTGGCATCAGGGCATTCGGAACTCAATTGCTCTGTGAGCAGGTTGTCGGTCGCGCGCTTCGTCGTCAATCTTACGAGTTGGCGGAAAATGGTAAATTTGAGGTGGAGTACGCGGATGTGTTTGGCATTCCTTTCGATTTTGCAGCGGAGCCGGTTGTGGCTCCACCTCGACCCCCAAGAGCACGTGAGCATGTGCATGCGATACGCCCAGACCGCGATCACTTGAGAATCGAATTCCCAAGAGTCCAGGGCTATGCTTATGAGCTTGGTGCCGAGAGATTGATAGCAAAATTCGATGACAATGCTATATTGCAATTGACTCCAGAGATGGTTGGCCCGACTATCACAAAAAACCAAGGAATCCTTGGTGAAAACATCGAATTGACACCATATCACCTTGAGTGTACGCGAGAGGCATCAATTGCGTTTCACCTTGCGACATGGCTACTGAAAAAGCATTTTTTAGATGCTGAGTATGCTCCGAAACTACACCTTTTTGATGACCTTCTGCGTATCGCCAGAGAGTGGTTGAATGGAGGCTTTTTGATATGTGAAAAGGGCACCCAGCCATCGCAAGTGCTCTATTCAGCGATTGCAGATGATGCCAGTACGAAGATTGCAAATTCAATTTATAGTGAAAACGGCAAACCTCGAGTTCGAGCCATATTGGACTCGTATAACCCACGCGGAACCACAGAAGAAGTGGATTTCTTTACTTCGAAGACTAATATTTGGCACACAGACGCAAATCGATGTCACGTCAACATTGCTGTTTGCGATAGTAGCTGGGAACGAAACTTCTGCGATATTTTAGATAGCCATCCAAGAGTACTCCGCTACGTCAAGAATCACGGTCTAGGTTTTAGGGTGCCTTTCCAGAATAAAGGCTGGTCGCATCATTATTTTCCTGACTTTATCGTAGTATTTGACAGTCACGACGGAAGTTACCGATATTTGGTAGTTGAGATTAAGGGGGAGCAGACTGAGGATTCCGCACGCAAGGCAGAGGTCATGCAAAATCAGTGGATTCCCAGTGTCAATCAGATCGGGGAATTCGGAAAGTGGGGTTTCTTGGAGATTACCGACATCAAAACCATGAATCAGGAATTCGATCAGTATATTAGTGCATATTCGTATGAATGGCCAACCGACTTCAAATCCATGCTGGAAGTTGCTCCACTAGAAGGTGTTGACCTTGACCGTCCAAGGGATTTTGGCAGGGAAGTTAACCTCTGATGTACCTACTGGATACAAATGTCATTTCCGAGATCCGCAAACAAGACAGATGCAATACTCAGGTCGCCAATTGGCACAAAAATGTGGGAACTTCTGAACTTTTTCTTAGCGTATTGGTAATGGGTGAAATCCGAAAGGGTGTGGAAAGGTTATGTAAAAAAGATCCACTTCAAGCACAGCATTTGGAACGTTGGTTGGAGCGTCTTCAAGTTGAATTTGGAGGTCAAATCCTAGGTGTAGATGCCAGAATCGCTGATGAATGGGGGAGAATGAGTGCGACGCGCCCGGTTCCCGTCATCGATTGCTATTTGGCTGCCTCAGCAAAAGTGCATAAGATGACGTTGGTAACGAGAAATGTGTCTGATGTAGCCGGACTCGGTGCTGACGTGTTCAATCCCTTTGAATACTCACTTTAACCCTTATGAGTGAGATTAATGGCCAACAAAAGAAACAAAATGAAACATCTGAAGAAAATCGGCTCATTCAAGCACGAGGAAGAGTCTCGGATAAATATCCCGACTTCGGAACTTGAGCCTTTGTTATCCGACGCGGATAAATCTCCTATACAGAAGGTGTATGAGCGTAGAAATCGAGATCTTGATCCGCAGTTGGTATGGCGAGGCAAGGATGAGCAAGACCAGTCAGGCCTCTATGTACAGGCACCACCTCTTTTCATTCAGGAAAAAGTGCATCCAAAAGTATTGATTGAAGATTTGCGAAGGGAATCGGATGCAAGAGCAAAAGAAAATAGTGATTTACCGCCCGACCTATTCGCAGATTTCAATGGCCTGACAAGCTTAGAAGCAAAGACTGAGTTTTACCAGCATGAACAGAATTGGTCAAATCGGATGATTCTAGGCGACTCTTTGCAGGTCATGGTGAGCCTTGCTCAGCGGGAATGCTTGCGAGGCAAGGTGCAGTGTATCTATATCGACCCTCCTTATGGAATCAAGTTCAACTCAAACTTTCAGTGGTCTACCACTAGCCGTACCGTTCAGGATGGCAAGAAGGAACACATCACGCGTGAACCCGAGCAAGTTAAGGCATTTCGCGATACCTGGCAGGATGGAATTCACTCATACCTTACGTATTTGCGAGATAGACTGACGGTTGCGCGAGACTTGCTGACAGATAGCGGCAGCATTTTTGTACAGATTGGAGACGAAAATGTGCATCGAGTTCGCGTATTGATGGATGAAATCTTTGGAGAAGATAATTTCCTTAACTTGATCACATGCCGCGTCAGTAGTGGCACAACGCGAGACCGTTCTCTGAAAAGCATTTCTGACTATTTGATTTGGTATGGAAAGGACGCGAGTCACACCAAATTCAGGCGACTATTGCAAGAGCGTGAACTTGATACAAATTCTTACAATCGTATAGAGGAAGAAATTGGTCTTAGAAGATCGATGACACTAGATGAAAAGCGAAAACCGTCTTCGATTCCTGTTGGGTCAAGAGCGTTTAGTACATTGCCATTACATTCGATGAACGCGGGAGATAACAGTCCTCGATCATGCTTTGGATCCACGTGGCGAATACCGCCAACTTCTCATTGGCGGTATTCGCCACGTGGATTCCAACGCCTGCTCGTTGCTGACCGAGTTAACCCAGAGCACACGGTGCTGAGATCGGTCTACTATCATGACGATTATCCGGCAGCCGAATTACACAGTACCTGGAGCGACACAGGCCCCGAACAAGTCAAGAAATATGTAGTCCAAACTTCAGTAAAAATTATTCAGCGTTGTATTTTGATGACTACTGACCCAGGCGATCTGGTTTTGGATCCAACCTGTGGTGCGGGGACTAGCGCTTATGTTGCCGAACAGTGGGGGCGTCGATGGATCACTATAGATACATCTCGCGTCGCGCTTGCATTAGCCCGTGCACGCATAATGGGAGGAAATTTTCCATTCTATCTGTTAGTCGACAGCCGAGACGGCCAAATCAAGGAAGCTGAGATCAACCGCGTAGTGCCTTCAAAAGAATCAACATTTGGACGGGTTAACCGCGGCTTCGTCTATCAACGAGTACCGCATATTACCCTGAAGTCTATTGCCAACAACGAAGAGATCGACGTAATCTACAACGAGATTCAACCCGAGGTTGATTCTGCATTAGCAGAACTCAACCGCACTCTATCCGGTCACAAAGTTCCGTTTCCAGTTAATGTAGGCGGTCGTAAAGGAAGCGTTATTGAATTCAATTCAACCTGCAAGAATATTAACCTCCCTAGTGGGGAGGAAGTACCTGTAGCTGCGTTGCTTGAGTGGGAAGTTCCTCGTGAAACTCCCGAGGACTGGCCTTCAGATGCGAGCGAAGCTCTTGAGCATTTTTGGGAAGCACGAAAAGAACGTCAATATCGAATCGATGCCTGCATAAGAGCTCAAGCAGAGGTTGAATTCCTCTATGACAGAGCGTATGAGGACAAAAAGAAAGTACGCGTTGCTGGCCCATTCACGGTTGAATCCCTGACACCGCACCGCTCAGTCGATGCAACATCCTCAGAGCCTCGCAAGGATGGTGAACAGCCTGCTAGAGACGGTAGTGAATACAGACTAAAATCGACACCGGCAATTCCTGTTCAGGATTTCAGTGCAATTATTCTAGAACAACTCAGATCAGCTGGGGTACAACAAGCCGATAAGCGAAGTAAAATCGACTTTAATTTACTTCAAGGCTGGCCGGGCAACCTGATCTGCGCGGAAGGCAGCTATGAAGAGGGTGGTCAGCAACGGCGAGCCGGTATTCTGATCGGCCCAGAACATGGCACTCTCGGAAGAGAAGATTTAGTAGGTGCCGCTCGCGAAGCCGCTGAATCTGGCTTTGATATTCTTATTGCCTGCGCCTTTAACTACGACGCACAAACTACCGAAGTGAACAAACTTGGAAAACTTCCAGTCTTGAAAGCGCGGATGAATGCAGACCTTCACATGTCAACCGATTTGAAAAAATCCAAAAGTGCAAACCTGTTCGTAGTATTTGGCGAGCCTGACATCGAAGTCCTCAATGCTACGGATAATCAATTACAGATTAAGGTTCGCGGTATTGACATTTTTGATCCGCGTTCAGGAGAGGTGCGGTCTTCGGAACCCGATGAGCTCGCGTGTTGGTTTATAGACACAAACTACAACATGGAGAGCTTTTTCGTTCGACATGCCTATTTTCTTGGTGCCAGCGATCCGTATAAGAACTTGAAACAGACACTTAAAGCAGAAATCGATGACGAGGCCTGGGCGAGTCTTTGCTCTGACATCTCAAGGCCGTTTGATAAGCCGGTAACCGGGCGTATAGCTGTTAAAGCCATAAACCACTTAGGTGATGAAGTTATGAAAGTTATTCAGGTTCGGTAGCCTGAATTACCAACAGAGGTGATTTGTTGACTTGAGCTTGTGACAACAAAGATTCTGGCCGTTTTGCGGTCACTATTGTCATAGTTCATTTCATGGTCTCAATTCCAGCCAAAGTGTTCTCATATTGCAGTTTTGGTTGAGTTTGTTTATGGGAGTTGGGACTCGTACGGGATACGCGGTACAAAATTGATTTGCAAAACATACAGAGCGTGTAAAGTTGTATCTTCGGAGAAATGTTTACTTCTTGAATACGAAACACCTTCATGTTTCGTGTTCGTTGGAAATTCGTTTGAATACAACTCGTTGCGCTGGATGTGCAGATTCCAGACCTGACGTATTGATTTGCACCAAATCTCCAACTTGCAGATCTCGCTCCTCAAGTCGGCCCAGGCAATAATTGCTGGCCCCATTCATCTGAATCAAAGCAAACACGACACGTTCTCCATTTGCATCTCTCCCTGTGCTGAACTCGATAATTTCTCCTGTGCCGTTGAGCTCAATCCACTCGGTATCGGTCCGGTCATTGTCGCAGACTATTCTCGGAGGGAAATTGACCTTTCCACACGTGGGGCAGTTGGATCCAAGTGCGCGGGTCTCGACCAACGCATCGAAATACGGCTTCAAAGCGCCGAGCGAATAAGTGTAATCCAGTTCCACTTTCAGCGAAAAGTAATTGGAAGAATCCGACATTTTTGGAATTCCTCGGTTTTCAGCCGACCAGACGAGCGTTTGCAACTCTTGAGGCGGGCGATCTTTTCAGATTGGCGAACACAAACTTCGAAATGTCAACAAGCTTGTCCAGATCGACTCCAGTTCTCACACCCATTCCATCCAGCATATATACGACATCCTCTGAAGCGACATTACCACTTGCGCCTTTCGCGTAGGGGCAGCCACCCAGCCCGCCTACTGAACTGTCAACGATCGATACACCACATTCAAGTGCGGTGAGAATATTTGGCAGTGCCTGTCCATAGGTGTCATGAAAATGGACAGCTGTGGATTTGAGTGACACCGACTTTTCCAACTCCAACAGCAAATTTTTCGTACCGGTTACTGTACCGATTCCGATCGTGTCACCCAACGACACCTCATAACACCCCAATTCAAACAACCGTTCTACCACGGGTATTACTTTACCCTCTGTAATACGCCCCTCATAGGGACAGCCCAGCACACATGAAACGTAACCCCGTACGGGGATTTTGTTCTGATTCGCGCATTCTACAACTGGTTTGAAGCGTTCGAATGATTCATCGATCGAGCAGTTGGTGTTTTTCTGCGAGAAGGATTCCGAAGCTGCTGAGAACACTGCGATTCTGTCCACCTTCGCTTCGATCGCTGCATTCATACCGATCATATTCGGTACCAGTGCAATCAGCGGTACATCATTCGGCCTTCGAGCCTTATCCAATACTTGATGGGTGTCGGCCATTTGCGGTACCCACTTCGGCGATACAAAGCTTCCCACTTCCAAGGCGCCAAAACCACATTCTGCGAGCCGTTCGACCAGTTCAACCCGAAAGTCCACGGTCGTCGGGACAGGCTCATTCTGCAATCCGTCCCGGGGGCCGACCTCTACCAGACTGACTTCGACATGCGTGTTCATTCCAAGTTCTCATCCAAATCGGTTGACAAAGATTCTGCAGACTCCACCACAACGCATACAGCTCCTTCATCCACCTGATCATTTTCTTCAAAATTGACGGCTGAGACAATGCCTTCGACAGGGCTTGAAATATGGTGTTCCATTTTCATCGCTTCAATGACGATCAGGTTTTGTCCGGGTTTGACACATTCCCCTTTTTCGACCATTACTCTGACAACACGACCCGGTAAAGGTGCGGCGAGCGAACCTTCGCGCGCAATGGGTGCATTCCTGATCGAAATTTTATCGGTGACCGCAAATTCGAATCGCGCAGTGTTGTTGAAGGCGATTACAGAGTCACCCGATCGGACAACGGTGATCTTCCAATCAACTCCATTTAGATTGGCACCGGCCATGCCGCCGTGAACCTCTAATTCGCGACAGGAAAAATTTTGCGATCCACAGTCAACTGACAGGACTTCCCTTTGGTTTCGGATAGTGACATTGGTGACTCCATCATCATTTTCAAAACTCCAGGTCCTTTCGCGTACTGAATTCAAACGCCAGCCTCTGTTCAGATGCCACGGTGATAGGGACGCTTCGCGCTTCTTTGATTCAGCGCCTCGACTTGCCCACATCGACCCTCTATACAGGTGTAGTGCGATCAGAACTGGAATTTCATCTGGAATCCGCGTAGTCGCTGGCAGCAGATCGTCCAGGTTGTTCTCGACGAATCTGACATTGATTGTTCCGTCGCGGAATGAGTTGTGCTGTAACAGGTTGGAAAGAAATTCCAGATTCGTATCCAATCCGCCGATCATTATTTCGTTCAACGTGGCGGTCATCAGATCGATTGCGCTGCGTCGATCAGGTCTGCAACTGACAATTTTGGCGATTAGCGGGTCGTAATGCCGGTCTACATTGTCCCCCTTACGCACACCGGTGTGAACCTGTACATCGTCGGATTTTGGATACATCGACATGTAGGTAATTTTTCCGGGTGATGGCAAAAAATTCTTTGATGGATTTTCCGCGTACAGACGAACTTCGACTGCGTGACCGATTGGTTGATTGTGTCTTGCAAACGACGACAACGCTTCGCCTGCTGCGATCCGCAACTGCCACTCGACCAAGTCGGTCCCGGTGACCTGTTCTGTGACAGGATGCTCCACCTGAAGGCGGGTATTCATTTCCATGAAATAGAACTGATTTCCATCCAGCAGAAACTCTACCGTGCCGACATTGTGATAATCGAGTGATTTCGATATGGCGACCGCGGCCTCATACATTTCCGATCGGACATCAGGCGCAATATTTGGGGCAGGGGCTTCCTCGATTATTTTCTGGTATCGTCGTTGGGCTGAGCACTCCCGATCAAACAGATGTACGACATCTCCGTGTTTGTCCCCTGCGATCTGCACCTCGATATGCCTTGCATTTTCAAGAAACTTTTCGATGATCATCAGATCATCGTCAAACGCTTCCTTGGCCTCGGACTTCGCGGACTGGAGAATTTCATCGAACTGATCCTCGCTGTGGACAATACGCATTCCTCTGCCCCCACCACCTGCTGAGGATTTGAGTAACACCGGGAAACCGATATTACGGGCGGCTTCAATCATGCTGTCGAGATGCTGGCTCGAGTCCCGATTACCCGTCAAAACAGGTACGCCTGCCTTTACTGCAATCGCAGCGGCCGCAGATTTAGATGCCATGACGCGGATGGTGCTGGAAGGGGGCCCGATAAATTCAATGGACTCATTCTCACAGAGTTCTGCGAGCAGGCTGTTTTCCGATAGGAATCCATACCCCGGGTGAATGGCATCCGCGCCTACTTGGCGTGCTGTATCCACGATTCTTTCCGCATTCAGGTAACTTTCCGACGGCCTCGCACCACCGATATAAACAGCCTCGTCCGCAAGCGTCATATGCAGGGCACCGGAGTCAGCATCAGAATATACAGCTACGACCTCGATGCCAAGATTGCGTGCGGTTTTCGTGATGCGACACGCAATCTCGCCGCGATTTGCTATGAGAAGTTTGCCGAACAAGTGATCAGTGCTCGCTGCGCCAGGACGGCAGGCGTTTCTCAAGGAACGCGGCCGTTCCTTCACGGCCTTCACTCGAAGCTCTCACCTGTGCGATGGTTCGAGCCGTCTGTCTGCGAACTTCAGGATTTATCTGGTTCGCTACAACATTCTGCAATTGCACCTTGGCGATTGCCTGCGCGCCGGGCGCACTCTGGAGAAGTTCATTCGAAATGGTTTGTCGGAGCGTGGACAGATCACTATCTTCGCAACATTCGTGAATCAAGCCCAAATGTCTAGCGGTTTGTGCACCGAAACACTCGCCGGACAGAAAATACCTTCTGGCATTGCGGGCACCGATGGCTTCTACAACATAAGGGCTTATGACCGACGGAATCAATCCAATCTTGACTTCGGAAAGACTGAAGACTGTGTCGTCGGAGGCAATAGCGATATCACAGCAGGCAACCAAACCGACACCTCCACCAAATACTGCCCCATGCACTTGAGCGAGTGTCGGTTTAGGAAATCGATAGAGTTTGTCCATCATGTCGGACATCAGACTGGCATCCTCATAATTTCGGTCTTCGTCATAGTCGGCCATCCGACGCATCCAATTGATGTCCGCGCCGGCACAGAAACTTTTGCCGGCACCGCGAACAACAACAATCCGCACTTGCGGATTGGATTCCAACGAAGCCAGCGCTTCTGTAATTTCCGCGATCATTACTTCATTGAACGCGTTGTGGACTTCCGGCCGATTCAGCGTCAAAGAACAGATGCCGTTGTCACCAATCGAGAGGTCGATGGTTTGATGTTTGCTGGCAGGTGCGGAGTCATTCATGCCGTCCACCTCACATTCTGAAGATTCCGAATTGAGTTTCCCGGTCAGGTGCGTTGTAAGCCGCCGAAATACCGAGTGCCAAAACCATCCTGGTGTCGGCAGGATCAATGATGCCATCATCCCAGAGACGAGCACTCGAATAATAGGGACGGCCCTGGGTCTCGTATTGTTCGAGAATGGAGTTCTTGAATTGTTTCTGTTCGTCTTCAGTCCAGGAATCGTTTTTCGTGCTGTCAATTTTGACTTGCGTGAGGACGTTTCCAGCCTGTTCGCCACCCATGACTGATATTCGTGCGTTGGGCCAGAGCCAAAGAAATCTGGGGCTGTACGCGCGACCACACATGGCGTAGTTTCCAGCGCCGAAGCTGCCACCGATGATCACAGTGAATTTGGGCACCTTTGCACAGGCAACCGCTGTCACCATTTTTGCCCCGTCTTTCGCGATCCCTCCCGCTTCGTACTTCTGACCAACCATGAATCCGGCGATATTCTGCAGGAAGATCAACGGAATGTTGCGCTGGCAGCACAGCTCAATGAAGTGTGCTGCCTTGAGCGCGGACTCCGAATAAAGGATACCGTTGTTTGCGATTATTCCAACTGGATATCCCATGATATGCGCGAATCCGCAGACCAAGGTGTCACCGTACAGTTTCTTGAATTCGTGGAACTCACTGCCGTCCACCAGGCGTGCGATGATTTCCCGGACATCATAACTTTGACGGAGGTCGGTGGGAACAATTCCGTATATCTCATCTGCGTCGTAGAGGGGGTCTTTGGATTTCTGCAGTCGTACCGAAGTGGACTTAGTTCGATTCAGATTTCGCACGATGTCCCGAACAATTGAAAGGGCGTGCTGATCGTCGTTTGCGTAGTGATCAGTTATTCCGGATTGGCGTGAATGTACATCCGCACCACCGAGATCTTCTGCAGATACTGTTTCCCCGGTCGCTGCCCTGACCAGCGGAGGTCCACCGAGAAAAATCGTTCCCTGCTCGCGAACAATGACGGATTCATCACACATGGACGGTACGTAGGCGCCACCCGCGGTACAAGAGCCCATAACTGAAGCGATCTGAGGTATACCTGCGGCTGACATATTCGCCTGATTGTAGAAAATTCGCCCAAAATGCTCGCGGTCGGGGAACACATCGTCCTGCAATGGAAGAAATGCACCTCCTGAGTCGACCAGATAAATGCAAGGAAGGTGATTCTCCGATGCGATCTCCTGAGCACGCAGGTGCTTTTTGACGGTAGTTGGATAGTAGGTTCCACCTTTGACCGTCGCATCGTTCGCGAAAATCATCACTTCCTGCCCGGCTACCGACCCGATTCCAGTTACAATGCCTGCTGACGGAACATCGCCACCGTACATGTCACAGGCAGCATAGGGTGCGATTTCCAGAAATGGCGAACCTTTGTCCAGAAGCAACTGGATTCGATCTCTGGCAAGAAGTTTGCCCCGGGCAGTGTGTCTGTTTCTCGCACTCTCACTGCCACCTGACTTGATCGCATCAAGTACGGAGTCAAGCTCCGTGACAAGACCGGTCATCGTCTCTTTTCGGTCTTGAAATTCGGAACTGTCGGTGTTGACTTGCGACTCAATGACAGCCATGACTATGTGAGTGCGCTCCCTGAAGTTTGACTACCAGCCGCCTGTCTTGATCCATGCTTCAAGAAGTCCCATCCGATCATGGCCCCAGAATTGCTCATCATCCACTATAAAAAATGGGGATCCGAATATTTCTCGCTCCACTGCACCGTCTGTCGCATCTCGAACCGCTTGTTTGACCGATAGATCCTCAAGTGCTGCACCCAGCTCATCCGAGTCGATCCTCAGACCGCTGGCGATCGAGATAACGACATCCGGTTGCGAAATCATTTCATCGCGGACGAAATAGGCCCGAAATAAGGCATGCGCCAACTCCTTCGCCTTTTCCCTGTCGTTTCGTTCCAACCAGTAATAGGCTCTGCAGGCGGCGACAGTCGCGATCGGGAAGGTTGACGGCTGGTTGAATTCAATGCCCTCGAAGCGAGCGTAACGGTGTAGATCGTTTTTACTGTAATCCCTGAGCATCGGAATATGCACCAGAGGTTTACGCTCGGTGATTTTCATTACAGCACCCATCAGATACGGGCGCCACACAATCTTGCAGCCGCAGCGATCTGCAAGATCTTCGATTTTCTCACTGGAGAGGTATCCGTAAGGAGAGGAGAAATCGAAATAGAAGTCTACAGTCTTTGTCATCTTGAATTCCAACCTGTTGTTTGTTGATCTCTTACCTATGGACGAACCACTCCGATAGCGGTAGCTTCTCCTCCGCCGATACACAAGGACGCAACTCCGCGCTTGAGGTCATATTTTTCCATCGCTGCTGCCAGAGTGACCAGGATGCGGGCACCGGAAGCGCCGACCGGATGTCCGAGTGCGCAGGCTCCTCCGTGCACATTCACGCGGTCGTGTGACAGCCCCAGACTGTGCATCGCTGCCATGGTTACGACGGCGAACGCTTCGTTGATTTCGAATAGGTCGACATCATTGACCGACCAGTTGAGTTTTTCAAGCAGTCGTTTGATTGCACCGATGGGGGCGGTTGGAAACAGATTCGGTTCCGCCGCATAGGTAGTATGGCCGACCAGATTTGCAATTATCCTCGTTCCACGTCGTTCCGCTTCTGCCCGGGACATTAGAATCACACTGGCGCCGCCATCCGAAATCGAACTTGAATTGGCGGCGGTTACAGTCCCATCCTTTCGAAATGCGGGCCTCAGGAATGGGATCTTCTCGGTGTTGGTTGTTTCAGGCTGTTCATCTGTGGAAACGACAAACTGATCCTTTCGTGTCTTTACTTCAACCGCCGCGACTTCACGTTCAAAGGTGCCATTTGCGGTTGCTTTCTGTGCCCGAGTGAGGGACTCAATGGCGAAATTGTCCTGTGCTTCCCGGCTGAACTGATAGGCTTCTGCGCAGTCTTCCGCGAACGCTCCCATCAAAGAGCCTTTCTGATAGGCGTCTTCCAGTCCGTCTGTAAACATGTGGTCCATCAATTGTCCATGTCCCATTCTCAATCCATCCCTGGCTTTCGGCAGTAGATACGGTGCGTTGGTCATGCTCTCCATCCCACCGGCGGCTACGACCGAGTTGGTGCCCGCTACAATCGAGTCGTAGCCGAGCATCACAGTCTTCATGCCGGACCCGCACATCTTGTTGACGGTCGTGCAGCCAACGGATTTTGGAATGCCCGCGGCCAGTGCAGCCTGACGGGCCGGGGCCTGGCCCATTCCTGCGGGCAGCACACAGCCCATGAGCACTTCATCGACATCACCACCCTGGATGTCAGCATCGTTGAGAGCCGCCCGAATTGAGCTGCAACCCAGTTCAGGTGCAGATTTTGTAGCGAGGCGACCCTGAAATCCGCCGATCGGAGTTCGGGCCATCCCGGTTAGGACTACCGAGGAAGCTTGCATTTGTCAGTCTCCTGTGATTTCCAATTTATTGCGTTTCTGTAAATAGTTCACGTCCGATCAGCATACGACGGATTTCGCTTGTTCCAGCACCAATTTCATAAAGCTTGGCATCCCTGAGCAGACGACCGGTCGGCGTTTCGTTGACGTAACCCATGCCGCCCATGGCCTGGATCGCCTCAAGTGCGCACCAGGTTGCCTTCTCGGCGGTATAGAGGATTACTGCAGCCGCATCCTTACGCGTCGTTTCGCCTCTGTCACACGCCTTCGCAACCGCGTAGGCATAGGCACGCGATGCGTTCAATGTAGAGTACATATCAGCCAGTTTACCCTGGATGAGCTGAAATTCGCCGATGGCTTTTCCGAACTGCCTGCGTTCATGAATGTAAGGGACGACGACATCGAGACATGCCTGCATAATGCCTAGCGGGCCGCCCGCAAGTACAACTCTTTCGTAATCCAGGCCACTCATCAGCACCTCGACGCCACTGCCGACGTTGCCCAGTACGTTTTCTGACGGAACCGAGCAATTCTCAAAGATCAACTCACCGGTATTCGAACCGCGCATACCCAGCTTGTCCAGTTTCTGTCCGGTGGAAAATCCTTCGAATTGCCTTTCGATGATGAAGGCTGTGATGCCTCTTGATCCAGCTTCCGGCGATGTCTTTGCGTATACCACCAGTACGTCAGCATCAGGCCCGTTGGTAATCCACATTTTGCTGCCGTTCAGGATGTAGTGGCTGTTTCTGGCTTCTGCCCGCAGTTTCATACTGACGACATCGGATCCTGCATTCGGTTCCGACATCGCCAAGGCCCCGACATGGTCACCGCTGATCAATCCGGGCAGATACTTCCGTTTTTGCGCGTCGGTACCATTTCTGCGAATCTGGTTGACCGCCAGGTTCGAGTGTGCTCCATAGGAAAGACCAACAGACGCTGAAGCCCGGCTTATTTCCTCCATCGCGATGACATGTTCAAGATAGCCCATACCCGCTCCACCGAATTCCTCCTCAACCGTAATGCCCAGCAGTCCGATATCACCCATCTTTTTCCACATATCAGATGGAAATTCGTTTGACTGGTCAATGTCGGCTGCTCGCGGTTGGATCTCATGGGCTGCGAACTCGCGGACACTCTCCCGGAGCATATCTGCGATCTCACCCAGACCAAAATTCAGTGTTGAATAGGCGCTGCTTATCACAAATTATCCTGACTGTGGGATACAAATTGCGGTCTGTTGCATGATTGCACAGAGTTTACGATTTTCACCAGAATGTGAGTACACATCAATGTTCGATACGGTCAAGGTTTTTCCAGCTTTGATCACTGTTGCTTCTGCAGAAAGCCTATCACCTGAAGCCGGTGCAACCAGGTTGATTTTGAATTCCACGGTCAGGATTCGGCTACCGGCGGGCATCAGCGTCAAAGCTGCGTATCCACCTGCAGAGTCAGCGATCGTACTGGTTGCCCCTGCGTGAAAGAACCCGTCTTGCTGTGTCAGGTTCTCGTTGAAAGGCAATTCGATTATACAGCGTCCGGGTTCAATGTTGACAATCGACGCCCCCAACAGGCGCATGATTCCCTGACTCGCGAAACTCTGTCTTGCCTTGCTTTCGTAATTGGGATCAAGAACTTTAAATGGTTTTGTGACTTTGTCGGACATTTGTCTGTTTCGCTAGATTCGCATATTTCTCAATATATCCTATAAAAATTCTGTCGATTTAGGGCCGCGAGCCACTGTGGGTTTCAAAACGATGCGATCGGCATTTCACGCTATGGGTTGAAGTCAAGGATTCTGGAATTCATGTCCTCTACGCTGGTGTTGGGACATGAATTTCTACCTCATACGTATAGCGTAGCACTGAGCACCCGATATGCAATGCCGCGACCATTGAGAATGAGCAATAAAGGTGCACTTTGAAAAATGATTCTTTGTATGAGTGTGTGGGGTTCGATCCTGGGTACTGCTGTATTTCCAGTAGGAAAAATGTCAAAGGTAGGCTGGTAACGGTATTGTACAATCCTTATAAATCATAGTGAAGAGTTCGAGCATGAACAACCTCAAATTTCCGATTGGAATTGCGGATTTTCAAGCGATCCGCAACCGCGGATACTACTATGTCGACAAGACTCCCCACATTGAAAGAATGATTGAGCAGGGTCAGTATTTCTTTCTTTCGCGGCCGCGACGATTCGGCAAGAGTTTATTACTGGACACTATGCTGGAGTTGTTCGAAGGAAACGAGCCGCTGTTCCGGGGGCTTCACATCCATGACCGCTGGGACTGGTCAATAAAATATCCGGTGGTGCGTTTGAGTTTCGGTGCCGGTTACAACGAGCCCGGGGATTTGGAATCGGATGTCATGACTCAGCTTGAATTCCTGGAATCTGCAAATGGTTTGGAGTCCGCTTTTACATCAGAGGGTCGCACCGCAATGTCTCGGTTGTGGCGGCTTTTACATCATCTGCATGTTAACACTGGACAGCAGGTGGTGGTGCTGGTGGACGAGTACGATAAGCCGATCTTGGATGCGATAGACAAGCCGGAACTGGCAGTGCACAATCGAGATTATCTGCGCGGGTTCTATGGGGTGATCAAGGACTGCGTGAAACAGGTCCGCTTCGTATTCATTACCGGGATTACCATGTTCAGCAAAGTAAGCCTTTTCTCGGCACTAAATAATCTGAACAACATCAGCCTTGATCCGCGTCACGCGGCAATATGTGGCTACACAGAGACTGATCTTGACACGGTGTTCGCACAAGAGCTGGGAGGTCTTGATCGCAATGAAATTCGCCGATGGTACAACGGCTACAGCTGGGGCGGGGAGGACAAAGTCTACAATCCCTACGACATCCTGCATCTGCTTGATACGCGCGAATTCGATGCGCACTGGTTTACGACCGGTCTGCCGACATTCTTGTACAAAGTGATGATGGACCGACAGTTCACACCTCTGAGCGTGGAGAACTTAAAGGTGAAAAAAAACTTTGTGTCCAAGTTCGATGTCTATGACATCAGTGCCGAGGCGCTGATGTTTCAAACTGGCTATCTGACCATCACCGGAGAGCAGGGTAGCGGCACAAAGACGGTTTACACGTTGGACTATCCGAACATCGAAATTCGCGAGAGCTTGAACGATGGTTTTTTAGGATTTGTATCTGATCGGCCTGTTGAAACTACGACGCAAGCCGAGCGAATGGGAGGTCTTCTGGTCGCCAACGACTTCGAGGGTTTCAGCGACGCGTTGCGCACAATATTGTCCAGTATTCCGTATCATTGGCACGGTTCCGACGGATTTTGGCGAAAGGAAGCGTGGTATGCGTCGGTATTGTATGCCTGCCTGGTCTCCACCGGCTACGATGTCCGTGCAGAGGAGTCGACGAGTCGCGGTCGTTCGGACCTGGTGCTACTGAACGGTGCACAGGTATTTGTGTTTGAGCTCAAGATGCTTTCAGAAGGTCGAGACCCTGAACGAATGGCGGCGGATGCGATCCTTCAGATAAGAGAACGAGGCTACGCGGACAAACACAGAGAAGGAGCTGACGCAGTTCACCTGATCGGTGTCGTGTTCAGTGCTCAGACTCGAAATCTGGTATCGATGAAAGTCGAAAGCGACTGAACGGCGCATTGCAACGAATAGACTGCGCACTCGGCACAAATTACGTTCCAAGAAGCCGTTCAAAGTCTGAAAGCATGAACTCTTGGAGGAAAGGATTACCGATTCTGATGCAACGCAAACCAATTGAGCCGACGGATGCCAGTATCTTCGACATCAACTGGCCGATTCGTCGCATGTTGCAACACTGCCAACACTTCACTTCCATCCCGATTGGTATAAATCGTTCCATTGTTGCCAAAATCGCATCAAGAACTACATTCGCACCTGATTGGGAGCGATACAAATGGCACTCCGAGCATATAAGAATTGTTGCGTAACTGCTTCAAATTGTCCGAGTTAGTTACGCATAAGGAAATATCATAGTCATGAAATTTTCTATCAGACCCGCTATTTCAATTTGGTCCAATACTCGTGTAATCCATACCACTGTAATAAAAATCGTTACTGCTGGTTGGTATTGCTCATCACGAGAGTAAATCCAAAGCCCTCTCCCATAATTCGCGAACCAATCTATCGGCGGGAATTGGCTTTGTCAAGAAACCCGACTGGCCGGCCCAAGCCTGAATTTTGTCCAGATTGTTGTCTCGACGGCCAGCAGCGGTCAATTGTTTGGTGAGTGCTCGTTGTATTGGATAAGGTCGGGGATTCGGTGCATCTGATGCAGCGGCAGCTTCGGCGTAGGCAGTCGCGATCGATCTCCCCAGTCTTCCGGTAAATGATCGAGTGAGCATTGTAGAATCAGGAGTTGAATTTCCAATTTCGTCGGCCCAACTTGTCGGAATCCCGGCTTCCGGACATCGCAGAAAACCAGTTCCAATCTGGACTGCGGATGCGCCGAGAACAAGTGCCGACACAATGCCTCTGGAATCGGCAATACCGCCAGTCGCAACAACAGGTAAATTAACCGAATTTACAATAGCCGGAATGAGAGAAAATAAGCCAGCGAGTGATCGTTCTGCGTCATCAGCATGGAAAGTGCCCCTGTGTCCACCGGCTTCCATTCCCTGAGCGACAATCACATCAGCACCTTTTCTTTCAGCTTCGACTGCTTCTTGCACTGTAGTCGCGGTGGCAAACCAGATAATTCCCCGTGACTTGATTTGTGTGATGAATTCATCCGGATAAACTCCCATAATGCTTGAGATCACACGCGGGTTTGCTTCAAGCATAGCATCACATTGTGCATTAAAATCAGGTGCGGCAGTGTCGACGCCATCAGGTTGGTCCTCACCACTGAATTGACTCAGAAAGTCTCGGACCGTTTGTTCCTCGTGTGTGTCGCGAATCGGTTCAGGGTCTGGAATCCAGTTGTTGAGTTGGAATGGACCGTCGCTGACTGCCTTGAACGTACTGCTCCACTCCTTGATCTGTTGCGGACTCATCAGGAGAACTCCACAAGCACCAAGACCACCTGCGTTGGCTATACTGATCGAGAGTTCTGGTGGGCAGGCACCGGCCATCGGTGCCAGTAGAATCGGTAGTTTGGTTCCCAGACATTCGCAGAATTTATCAACTCGTCGAAAGAGTAATTGCTTAGTAGTCATTTTGTGTGTTTACCATGTGTGATGTAACGGTATCGAAATTTTCATTTATATTGAATTTCAATTTTCCCGGTCTACTCGTGTGATTCGATATGAAGACTATCCCGAATCATACTCTAGCTGCCCCTACAATGGATGCAGAACCAAGTGGTATCCATTGACAGCAATTACAGTCAAATTTATTCGGAAAGCAATTTTAACCTTGTATATTTACCAGAAAGTGGATAATATACTAGGATGATTCCTCGATATATAACCAAAGACCTGGTATCTGCACTTAATCGACAAGTAGCCGTCGTGTTGGTTGGTCCGCGTCAGGTTGGAAAAACCACGCTGGCTCTTGAAGTCAGCAATTCGTATGACGCATTGTATCTGGACTTGGAAGATATGAACGATCGCGTCAAACTTTCTGATCCAACTTCTTTCTTGGAAAGTTATGAAGACAAGTTGGTTGTCCTCGATGAAATTCATCGAACCCCTGAAATTTTCAGTTCTCTGCGCGGAATTATTGATCGGGGTCGACGTCGAGGAAAAAGATATGGTCGCTTCCTTATACTGGGATCGGCATCAATAGAACTGTTACGGCAGTCGGGTGAATCTCTTGCAGGTAGAGTTGCCTACGTCTTTTTGTCGCCTCTGTCAGCACTTGAGGTCGAGGGTTCCACAAAAGCCAGGGATATGCTCTGGTTGAGAGGCGGATTCCCAGACAGTTATCTTGCCAAAAACGATGTAACCAGTTTCTCATTACGCAGAGATTTCATAAAAACATATCTTGAACGTGATGTCGCTCTTTTTGGACCCCGAATTCCCTCCGCCCTTCTAGAGCGGTTATGGATTATGCTGGCGCATAATCAAGGTAACATCTTGAACGCGTCTGAACTCGCTCGTGCACTTGAAACTAGCACACAGTCCGTATCGCGTTACATTGACCTATTAGTCGACTTGCTACTCGTTCGACGATTGGTACCCTATCGCTCTAATATAGGCAAACGAATGGTTAAATCGCCGAAAGTTTATGTGCGCGATTCAGGACTTGTGCATGCCTTGCTCAATATTATTGAACTTGATCAATTATACGGACATCCGGTTATCGGTAGAAGTTGGGAAGGATGGGTGATTGAAACGTTGTTGTCGGTACTGCCATGGGGTGCATCAGCTTTCTACTATCGGACTCGGGCGGGAGCAGAAGTTGACTTGGTGATTGAATTCAGTGACCGCACGATTTGGGCGATTGAGATCAAACGTTCCATGTCTTCAAAACCGAGTCGCGGCTACTACGCCGCTTGCGACGACATCAAACCGAATCGTTGTTTGATTGTTCACGCTGGTGATGAACAATTTCCGATTTCGCGCAATGTCACCGCTATCGGAATTCGTCAGTTAGCTGAAGAAATCGCAGATTCCCAATTGCTTTGAATTCGGTGGATTTTTAAATGTTGCGAATAACTTGTTAGACTAAACTGAATTTCTGGGGTTCTGATTACAGATTTAGAGCATCAATTCCTGAGGATTCAGTAACAAATTTGCTTCTGGACAATTCCCCCTTGACAGCTACAGATTGCCAACAATATAATTGCCAACATATTTGTTGGGATAATTGTGATGTTAAAGAAAGGTGGAAGCAACTGGGTCGATGGTGACCGATTCTTCGATCGCGAGACCGAACTCGAAATTCTTGAAGAGCGTGTGCGGGATGGTACACACACGCTACTGACCGCGCAAAGACGTATGGGAAAGACGAGTCTCGTGCGGGAACTGTTGCGGCGTCTGGGAGAGACAAATGATTTCGATGTGATATTTGTGGATTTGGAGGCGGCTATGGACCTGTCAGACATGGTCGCAGAGCTAGGTATTCAGGTCAGGTCGGTACAAGGGGCTTGGGGTCGGATAAAAGCAAACTTCGCGAATGTGCTTAAGGGAGTTACCAATCAGATCGAAGAGCTTTCGGTTTCGGAACTGAAGGTTAAGCTACGCGCCGGGATTAACGCGGGGAATTGGTCACAGAGAGGAGATGCGGTTTTCTCGGCATTGGCTGACAACGAGAGGTGTGTCGTACTCGCGCTCGACGAATTACCAATCCTGGTCAACCGGTTACTTAAAGATGAAAATGGTCGAATCACGCCAGAAGGCAAGAGGGAAACAGACGCATTTCTTAGCTGGCTGCGGAGGAACGGACAGGACCACAAAGGGCAGGTTTCGATAATCATATCTGGCAGTGTGGGGCTTGAGCCGATTCTGGAGCAGGCCGGTCTCAGTGCTCATGCTAACATTTTTCCCACCTTCGACTTGAAGCCTTGGAGTAAAAAGACTGCCGCTCTCTGTTTGAATGAACTGGCCAACACCTACAATGTTGTTCTCTCCCTTAAAGTTCGTCAGTACATGTGCAGTCGATTGCGATGCTGCATCCCTCATCATGTACAGATGTTCTTTGACAGGCTTCACGATCATCTGAGACGTGAAAGTCGACAAGATGCATCCGTAGAGGATGTCGAATGGGTGTATATGCATGAGATGTTGGGTGTTCGAGGCCAGATTGATCTGCAACATTATGAAGGTCGACTTGAGACAATCCTCGGAAAGACAGGATATCCAATTGCCCTGGAAATTCTGACACATACTGCTACACAGGGTTACCTAGATGACGATGTCGTGTGTGAATACAAGATGTATTTCCCAGTCCAGGATGGTGTTCCCTCGGTCGAATATGTGTTGCATGTGCTGCACCATGACGGCTACCTTGAGCGGTGGGAGGACGATGTCAGTCGATTCGTTTCAAGCCTTCTCGAAGACTGGTGGCGAAGTCGTTACGGCCACAACTACGTTTCAGTCGTCAGGTCTAAACAGCCAGATAGCGGAGCTGTGCAATGACGGTGACCGTCAGAAAGTACAACCCGGGGTTTCTCTCCGATGAGGAACTGGTCGGTTCTTTTTGTGTAAGACTTGATTTATTCGAATCCATGGTCGAGTGTCTCCGGGAATGCACAGGTAGTGCTAATACACATCAGATTGTCATCGGTCCGCGCGGCAGCGGTAAAACGAGTCTTCTTTTGCGCGTGGCGGCGGAAATACGCCGGGTTGACAGCCTCTCATCGCGCTTTTTCCCCATCGTGTTCGCAGAGGAAAGCTATCAGGTTTCAAGCCCCGGCGAGTTCTGGCTTGAATGTCTGTCTCGATTGGCGGACCAGGTGCCGCACAGGCCAAACGAACCCGATCTCCAGCGTTCCTATGAGGAACTGCGGTGCGTTCCGGACGATCAAATGCTGGGGGATCGATGCTTGGGTATTCTTCAGGATTTCGCGGATCGGGAGGACAAGCGTCTTGTGCTGATCGTCGAGAACCTGAATATGATGTTTGGAGACTTTGTCGACAGCGATGTCGGATGGCGGCTGAGGCAGACACTTCAGACCGAGCCTCGGATCATCTTACTTGCGAGTGCGACAACTAGGTTCGACGAAATCGATAATCCTGACTGCGCTTTCTACGATCTGTTCCGTGAGTTGACTTTGCGTCCGCTTGAGCTGGATGAGTGCGAGGTGCTTTGGAAGACTATCTCCGGCAGGGATTGTCCGTCTGAAACAATAAGGGCGTTGCGGATTCTCACGGGTGGTAGCCCACGGTTGCTGACCATCATTGCCGGCTTCGGAGCGAATCTGTCGTTTCGCGACTTAATGACCGATCTTCTCGATCTGGTTGACGACCACACTGAATACTTTAAAAGTCATCTTGATGCGCTACCCGCGCAAGAGCGGCGGGTTTATCTTACTCTTGCCGATCTATGGATACCAGCGACAGCGCGTGAGATTGCGGAGCGGGCCCGATCGGATACGAGCAAGTGCAGTGCTCAGCTTGCACGGCTGGTTGAACGGGGTGCGGTGGAAGTGGTTGGCGGGAGTGCACGCCGCAAGCAGTACTACATTAGCGAGCGTCTCTACAACATCTATTACCTGATGCGCCGTTCCCGTGGAACGGCACCCCTTGTCGAAGCTTTAATCCAGTTCATGGAGGCGTACTACTCACCTTTGGAATTGAAAGGTTTCGCCAATCGCGCCGTATGCGAGATTGAGAGTCTTGATGGCGAGGCTAATCAGATTCATCAATTGGCGTTAGGTCGCCTGCTGAAATCTCCGTTTCTGCCGGTGTATCCGGAAGAGCTGAACACGCTCGTATCGTCGATTTATCGGTTAGCTCCTAACGATACAGACGCTGCAAAAGTATACTTCGACCGAGCACTTGCGGTCGCAGATGCAGGTAACGAGTCTGATGCAATAGCGCTGTGGGACAATGTGATTCAGCGGTTGAATGGGAGTAACGTAGAGGAGGATCTCGAAATTGTTGCTGCTGCTCTCAACTACAAGGGTAAAGCGTTAGAAACCCTAAACCAAACGGATGAAGCGATTGCAGTCTGGGACGAGATGATTCGTCGTTTCGGAGCGAGCAAATCGCTAAAACTCATTAGTGCTACCGCGAACGTACTTATCAAGAAAGCAATGGTGTTCAGTACACAGGGTCGACCTGAAGAATTACTGAGTGTGTGCGATGAGATTGTAGAACGATTTGGAGCCAGCGATTCGTCTACTGAATTTCCAATTGTCGCTTGGGCCCTGGCCTCCAAGGGTATAGCACTCGTTGCGCTGAAACGGTTTGAGGAGAGTCTAGCAGTAAGCGACGAGACCATAAAGCGTTTTGGATCGAGCGATTCAACCGCGGTTTTTCAATTTGTTTCAATGGCCATTATCAACAAAGGCGCGATACTCGCTGGACTGAATCGACTTGAAGAAGCCCTTGAAGTGTTCGATGTGATGCTGAGTCGCGACAGTGATGACTCCAAATTGGAAACAACGGTACTTATCGCGGGGAGTTTGTTTTTCAAGGGCGCGGTGCTCGTTGGGTTAAATCGGACTGAGATGGCATTGACCGTTTTGGAAGATGTCGTGCGACGTTTCGGAATGAATGACCAGCCTAGAGTGCAATCCGTGGTAAAGGAAACGCAGCTGATGATTGCCGAGTTGCATTTGGTTGCGGGAAGGTATGATGCATCTATATCTGCGGTGGACTGCCTATTCGATCTTGAAGGCACGGTTTCGCCGGTAATTAATTGTCAGGGACATCTTACCCGTGGACGTGCCCAACTCCTTGAGGGTAACGAGACGGCATGCGTGCCCGACATCGAGACAGGATTGTTGATTCTCTCAGAGCTTGATTCTGTGTCGACAATAGTGATTGATAGTTTGTGCAGGTTGTCCGTCGAAATGGAGCCGGAACTGTTGCGTGAACTGATCATAACGTCACCTGTTTCGGATTTGTTGCTTCCACTAACAACCGCGCTGGAAAGAGAACTTGGATTGGAGACCCGGGTGGCAAGAGAAGTCGAGGAAGTGGCAGCAGATATCCAGCGAAAATTAGAAAAACTGAGGGATAGAAGGCGTCGCAGAGGTGATTGAGGAGGTTCTGCCCGACATTGAATGAAATGATTGTTGTCTTGCATTCTAAATGTTATGGAATCATGGAATTCCGATTTCAGTCGCTCGCGTGCTAATCTGTTAAAATAACGTTCGACTGCCTGACTGGAACTTGCTGGATTTAAGTCAGTGCCATAGCGCATATGAAAGTATTTGAATTCGTGTTTGAATCCCGCGAATTCTATGAACATAGAGAAGTCAAGCATCGCGTTTTTATTGCTACAGACTAGACAGAATCATGGCGATAACCGCTGAAAAAATCAGACTTGTTCACGACTCGGATGAAAAAGAAATCCCTCTAAGATTTGTGACTGCGACCAGCTTGTTCGACGGTCATGACGCCTCGATCAATGTTATCCGTCGAATTTTGCAGGCTTCAGGGGCGGAGGTAGTCCATCTAGGCCACAATCGTTCTGTCGTGGAGATCGTCTCTACCGCGATTCAGGAGGATGCCGATGGCATCGCGGTCAGTTCCTATCAGGGCGGGCATATCGAGTATTTCAAGTACATCATCGATATGCTTAAGGAATTGGGTCGCGAGGACATCAAGGTATTCGGTGGAGGAGGTGGCGTCATTGTTCCAGAAGAGATTCTCGAATTGCATGACTACGGCGTTGCGCGAATTTATTCCCCGGGCGACGGTCAGCAAATCGGTCTGCAGGGGATGATTGACGACATGATCGACAAGTGTCGGAGTGATTCGATTGTCTCCCGCCGGTTTGCCGCGGATGACCTGAATAAAGATGACACCAAAGACCTCGCATTGCTGATCAGTGCGATTGAGAGCGGTAACCGAGATGCCATTGCCTATTTGAACGCAAATCGCTCACAATCGAGTGCCCCGCGGGTTCTCGGCATTACAGGTACCGGCGGGTCGGGCAAATCATCACTCACCGATGAACTTGTACAAAGATTCCGACTGTATTCTGAAGCCGACACCCGAATTGCCATTCTTGCAGTAGACCCGACACGTAAAAAGACCGGCGGCGCACTGCTTGGTGATCGTATCCGGATGAATTCCATAGACACCTCGCGGGTGTTCGTGCGCTCACTCGCCACACGCAATGCAGGAGGAGGAATCCCCTCATTTCTTAGTGACGTGATCAAGGCCTGTTCAATCTGGGGCTTCAATCTGATCATCGTGGAAACACCCGGAATCGGGCAGGGCGATACTTCAGTCGTTCCCTATGTCGATAAGACCATTTATGTAATGACGCCGGAATACGGTTCTGCGAGCCAGCTGGAAAAGATTGACATGCTTGACTTCGCGGATCTGGTAGTCATCAATAAATTTGATGCTAAGGGTGCGCAGGACTCATATAGAGATGTCTGCAAGCAGGTGCAGCGAAACCGGGAGGCTTTCGACCAGCCAGCGGACTCAATGCCGGTTTACGGAACAATCTCCTCAAGATTCAGTGACGACGGAGTGACAGCTCTTTTTCAGAAGATCGTAGATCTTTTGGAAGTGCCAAAAAATGAAAATTCTTTTCCGGTAGAACTGACATCCAAAGTCTCATCCGATCAGCAGAGCATCATTCCTCCTGCACGTATCGGATATCTGGGTGAAATCGCCTCAACAGTCCGGGATTACCATAAGAAAGTGGATTCACTTTCGCAGCTCGCACGTGAAATTCAGCAGTTGCGAGCATCTGAGCAAATGCTTAAAGATGCAGATTTCGGCGATTCTTCGACATTGGCACATCTGGCCGACGAACGCGAGGCATTGCTGGATTCCGATTCGTCGACACTGATCAAGCAATGGCCGCAACGTGTCGATGCCATGAGAGCCCAAATTGAGGATTCGGATTCCACAGGCGCATCGGAATTCGTTTCTGAAACCATATCCGGAACAAGAGTTCCGAAGATATCTCTGCCACGCTTTCATGATCATGGCGACCTTCTCAGGTGGATTATGCTGGAGAATCTGCCAGGTCACTATCCTTACACGGGCGGCGTGTTTTCGTTCAAGCGAAAGGACGAGGACCCGACACGCATGTTCGCGGGCGAAGGCGGACCACACAAGACAAACCGACGTTTCAAGCTGCTGTCGGAACACTCGGAAGCCAAACGGTTGTCTACTGCATTCGATTCCGTCTCCCTGTACGGGTTTGATCCGGATGAACGACCCGACATCTATGGAAAAGTCGGAAATTCCGGTGTGTCGATCGCGACACTGGACGATATGAAGGTGCTGTACAGCGGATTTGATCTTTGCAGTCGTCGAACCTCGGTATCAATGACCATCAACGGTCCAGCCCCGACTTATCTGGCGATGCTGCTCAATACAGCAATCGACCAGCAGGTCGAAAAGTTTGAATCCGAGCATGGACGCAAACCGGACGAAGGCGAATACGAGTCGATCAGCGCAAATGCGCTGAGAAGCGTCCGGGGAACTGTTCAGGCTGATATTCTCAAAGAGGATCAGGGTCAGAATACCTGTATTTTCTCAACTGAATTCAGCCTCAAGGTGATGGGCGACATTCAGGAATATTTCATCGCCAACGAAGTCCGTAACTTTTATTCGGTATCCATATCCGGATACCACATCGCAGAAGCGGGTGCCAATCCGATCTCCCAACTTGCGTTCACGCTCGCCAACGCATTTACCTACGTGGAAATGTATCTGGCACGAGGGATGCACATCGATGACTTCGCATCAAATCTTTCTTTTTTCTTTTCAAATGGAATGGATGCGGAGTACATGGTCCTGGGTCGGGTTGCACGCAGGATCTGGGCGGTGACGATGAAGGAAAAATACGGTGCCAATGCAAAAAGCCAGCGACTGAAATACCACATCCAGACCTCCGGCAGATCACTTCATGCACAGGAGATCGATTTCAACGATATCCGGACGACACTGCAGGCACTGATAGCTGTCTACGACAACTGCAACAGCCTGCACACCAATGCTTACGATGAAGCGATTACCACGCCTACAGAGGAATCTGTAAGGCGCGCGATGGCGATTCAGTTGATTATCAACAAAGAGTGGGGTCTGGCACAGAATGACAATCCCAACCAGGGAAGTTTCATTGTGGAGGAACTGACCGATCTCGTCGAGGAGGCGGTGCTTTCTGAATTTGAGTCGATATCCCAGCGCGGCGGCGTACTGGGTGCGATGGAGACTGGTTATCAGCGTGGATGCATTCAGGATCAGTCTCTGTATTACGAGCGGCTGAAGCACGATGGCAGACTGCCGATTGTCGGCGTGAACATGTTTCTGAATCCCGAAGCTCAGCAGCAACAGGAAACCGAACTGGCTCGGTCAACTGAAGAAGAGAAACGCTCCCAGTTAGATCGGTTGAGTGATTTTCACGATCACCACCGCGACGAATCCTCGGACGCAATCGCATCATTGCAGGCTGCAGTTCTGGAGAATCGCAATGTTTTCGCCGAACTCATGTCTGCTGTTCGCAGTTGCTCTGTCGGTCAGATCACATCAGCTCTGTTTGAAGTTGGAGGCAAATATCGGCGGAACATGTAAACTGCCGCCGTATTATTTGCTTTCGTCGCTTACACTCCCACTTCGTTCAAGAACTCATTCTTTTGCAATCACTATTTGATCTTCGTGGACAGGTGATCGCGGTTGCTGGAGCGGCAGGCGCTTTCGGGTCGACCATTTCACAGGAACTTGTCCGACAAGGATGCAACATTGCCATTTTTGACAAGAACGCGGACGGTCTGCGAGAACTCGCATCCAAATTCGATTCAGACAAAGTGTGTTCTCGGGTGTTTGATGTCACAGAGGAAACTGCGTGCCAGTCGGCGCTTCAGGATACATTCAAAAGATGGCAGCGGTTGGATGGGTTCATCAATTGTGTGGGTCTGTTCGAAATTATTTCCGCCACTGATATGCCCGAGAAGATCTTTTCCCAAGTCATCGAAACCAATTTGAATGCGGCATTCCTGATGTGCCGGACCGCAGCGAAAATCATGATTGCACAAAAGCGAGGGCGCATCATCAATATCGCGTCAGTTTCTGACAGTATCTCGAATCCGGGTTATGCAGCCTATGCCGCCAGTAAGGCTGCGCTGACGCATCTGACCCGAGTTCTGGCAGTGGAGTGGGCCGAGCACTCCATCACGGTCAATGCCATAAGCCCCGCGATTTGCGATACTCCGCTGACCCATTCGTTTTTGGAGCAAGGTGACAATCGTGAATATGCCCGATCCAGGATTCCTATGGGGCGTTTGTTTGAGCCCGAAGACATTCTCGGAACGGTAATTTTACTGTTATCTCATTCCGGTTCATTTATCTCGGGACAGGCGATTCATATTGATGGTGGACGAACCATCTCGTAACGTTTTCAGATATCGGGAGACTTATTAGTGAGCGATACCGAGCAAGTAATGCCGAGAATGCGACTGAATGTTGCGATTTTGTCGGTGTGTCAGGCGTGTATGTTTACCGCCAATGCAACCCTGATCGCTTCCGCCGCGCTGATCGGTGTGATGCTTGCGCCTCACCCGTTGATGGGAACAGTGCCGGTCGCAATGCTGTTTCTGTTCGGTATGGGTTTCGCCATGCCGGCATCGTTGTTTATGAAACGTGTGGGTCGAAGAAACGGCTTCATGATCGGCCTGTTGTTTGGAATAGCCGGAGCGATCGTCTCAGGCTTCGCGATCATTTCCCACAGTTTCTGGATATTTTCAGCTGGTATCGCATTGATCGGAGTGGCCAATGCTTTCGGTGCTTTCTATCGTTTTGCGGCAGCTGATGTATCGACCGAATCCTATAGAAGTCGCGCGATTTCATATGTTCTGGCAGGGAGCGTCGTCGCGGCATTCATCGGACCGAATATGACGAATCTGACCAAAGATGCATTCAGTGACGCATTGTTCGCCGGATCGTACATGGCTCTCGCCGCGGTCTACCTTTTATCCTTCACTTTGGTTTCCTTTCTCAAAGTACCCAGTACCGATGCCGATGAGCAGAAAGCTAAAGGACGTCCGTTACGGGAGATTGCTGCACAACCGGTTTTTATACTGGCGGTTGTCAGCGCGACAGTCGGCTATGGCGTCATGAATCTGCTGATGACCTCCACACCATTGGCGATGGAAGTCCGGGGAATTGGGTTTGGTCATACGGCACAAGTCATACAGTGGCACATATTTGCGATGTTCGCACCTTCATTCTTCACCGGACATCTTGTTCGAAGGTTTGGAGATCTAAAGATAATTTTTACCGGTTTGGTGGCACTTGTCGCAAGTGTCGGTGTTGTCTACATTGTTGGTGACTCGTTTATTGGTTTTTGCATTTCGCTGGTTTTATTAGGTGTTGGTTGGAACTTTACCTTCCTCGGCGGGACAACATTGCTGACCAAAACCTATAGACCGAGTGAGAAAGCGATTGTTCAGGGATTCAACGATCTATGTGTTTTTTCCACAGTCACGCTGACGGCTTTGATGTCCGGTGTGCTACATCATCTTTGGGGTTGGTTTGCGCTGAGCAGCGGGGCAGTCGTGCCAATTGTATTGGTCGCGATTTTTGTGATGTGGGTTCAGAGAAAGGGTCACTATCCCTTGCCCGAAAGTAAAGCCTGAAAATTTTGCGTCAATACAACCTGAACAACGCACTGTGGTCCAGCTCGCCTTCGCCGCGTCGGATCAGATCGTTGTAGAGATCCCGGCAAAGTGCGGTTGACGGCAATTGGGTCTGATTGGTTTCCGCAAATTTCAGAGCTTGTACCAGATCCTTGTGTTGTGTGGTGACCTTGCCGCCAGGTGTATAACTCTCATCGATCATTCTCCGCCCATGCAACTGCAAAATTCTCGAATCCGCAAATCCGCCACCAAGTGCCTGCCAGACTCGATCAAGATCGGCACCGCCATCACGGGCAAGTGCGAAAGCCTCAGCAACAGCACCGATAGTCAGACCGACGATGATCTGGTTTGCAGCCTTGGCGATCTGTCCGGATCCAACGTCGCCAACATGTACCACCCGACGGCCCAAAACATCGAATATCGCGCGGGTGCGCTGCATATCGGCTTCAGAAGCTCCGACCATGATCGACAGTTGCGCGTTGACTGCGCCGATTTCTCCACCGGAAACCGGTGCATCGACATATCGGATTCCGACGGTGTCCAGCCGCTCGGCAAATTCTCTCGTCGCGGTGACCTCGGTAGTCCCCATATCGATCACAGTACAATCAGAGTTTTGTGAATCGATGACGCCATTTTGTCCGAACAGTACATCTTTGACAGCCGCGGTATCGGAAACCATGCATATGACAAATTGCGAACTTGCGGTACTAGCCGGAGAGTCTGCCGCCTCGAAACCCTCATTCACCAATTCATCGACAGAAGATTGACTGCGATTGAACACAGTAACCTTGGCACCCGCATTTCTCAGATTGCGGGCCATTGGTTTCCCCATGAGTCCGAGACCGATAAATCCAATCTTTCTGGAAGTTAAGGGCTTCATTGATGTCTCCTTGTTTTGTATGACAAATTCATTTGCGGATATATTTTCTATCCAATATAGAATTTTAGGAAGTAATCGGTGTTGAGATTCACACAATTTGCCCGACAGGGGAACGCACGTCGAGGACAGATGGAACTTAGTCATGGTGTTGTAGAGACACCTGTCTTCATGCCAGTCGGAACATTCGGAGCTGTCAAAACGATAGAACCTCGCGATCTGGAGTCGCTCGATACAAGAATACTGCTTGGGAACACATTCCATCTCATGCTGAGACCGGGCGCGGACATCATTGAGTTGCATGGTGGCTTGCATGGATTTATGGGATGGAACCGACCAATTCTGACCGACTCCGGTGGTTTTCAGGTTTTCAGCCTTGCTAAATTACGTCGCATGGACGAGTCCGGAGTTTTATTCCGCTCACCATTCGACGGGAGTGAAGTATTTCTGGGACCGGAAGAGTCGATCCGAATGCAGCGAACATTGAATTCCGACATCGCCATGATCTTCGATGACTGTACACCGTACCCGGCTACCGAAGAGGACGCGCGTTCCTCAATGGAACGGTCGCTAATCTGGGCAGAAAGGTCGAAGCAGGCGTTCGAGGGCTCGAACAATGCACTTTTCGGGATAATTCAAGGTGGCATGTATCCGGAACTTCGCGAACTGTCCTTGAAAAACCTGCTCGGAATCGGATTCGACGGGTATGCGATAGGCGGATTGTCAGTCGGGGAGCCGAAGCAACAAATGTATCAGATGTTGAATATTGTCGCACCGCAAATGCCGGCGGATCGTCCCAAATATCTGATGGGGGTCGGCACACCGGAAGATATCGTACATGGAGTGAAATGCGGGGTTGATATGTTTGACTGTGTACTGCCAACCAGAAACGCTCGGAATGGATGGCTGTATACATCTCAGGGCGTTGTCAAAATTCGGAACAAGAAATACAGGGACGACTTGCGCCCGGTGGATGAGGGTTGTGACTGTCCGTGCTGTAAAAACTTCACCCGGTCCTATCTACGCCACCTCTATCGTGTCAATGAACCACTATGCGCTCGGCTGTGCACATTGCATAATCTACAATATTTTCTAAATCTGATGGAACGAATTCGGTCAGCGATCGAACGGCAGACTTTTGATCAGTTGTGTCTCGAATTTGGTGTGTAGGTATCGAGTGCTTAAATTTACTGAGTGTTGCCGTTACCAACAGTACGAACAAGTTTAGGGTATTTCAAATCCCCATGATTTGAACCTAAATTCTCTCAATTCCGATCTTTTGATTACAACTCGTCCTAAGCTATCGTCCACGGCAGCCTTAGACAACTCAGCATTTTCATGTGGTAGCAAGGATTCCTTAGCTTAGTTCGGGTACGGGCCCATTATCCCAATGCAGTGCATGGGCTGTTGCGCATTTCGATGGTCATCGACCACATACATGATTACCGCATGTTCGAGAACATCTTGCTACATTCAGTTTACTACCTGCTCAAAGACTTCGCACGCGTCGCTCTGTTGTAATTGATGTGCGGCTTGTAGTTTCGTTTTCGCATCGTTTTGAATGTGTCATTCGAGCGGTAGGTACTGTCAGCCTACATGCGTGAGTTGCCATCAGGCTATACTGACGACTTCTATCAAATTCATGAATTTCATGCGCGCTTGCAACTGTCACCCCCCACCTATCAATAAACTTCGTCTCTCGGTCCGCTTATTCCTACCACACCGTCGGTACCTCGCCAGTATTCACTGTCTCATTGTCCTTACGACTGTTGTGCTAGAGGCGCCTCGACAATCGAAGAATCCAAATACTGCTCACTCCTAAGCTCATAGATATACGATAGCAACTGCCCCTCAATCAGCCGATTGTTGGAAGAATGTTTATTAAAAACGTTTCAAAAATGTTGGCGTGCTTGGTTTTTTTTGCAGCACGAAATCTCTTTTTACTTGCGACACCTCAACTTAGACTGTATTATTCATTGAATAATTGGATTTATCCTAATGATGGTGAATAATGATAGTGAAGTGCGTTTTAGGAACTTTACTCGTGCTAGGAATGTCCGTATATTCAATCGATGGACTATCTAGCGAGATTGATAGAAGTACAGTTGTATTTGTCGATGACGAGTCCAAGTATCGGGAGGATGCTGATGCATGGATTAGCCAAGTCATGATGTTATCTGATCAGGAAGCTTTCGGTCATATTTCACCTAGAGAAGCCAATAGAAAATTCTGTGATCTTTCATTTTACGTTGCGAAACATAATGGTAAGGCCTATGCCGGTACGCTTACTGAGAGTAACACTCTCTACAGAGTACCGGAAACGTTGCGATTAAGGTGGGTGGTTTTGGAAGGCTTGGAGGACTTTAAAGGTGTACCCGCTGATCAATTGCATTCAAACGTTTACAGATATGTCGATATCGAAGCGGATTCTAGAGAAAAATGTCTAGATACGCCTGCGCTTTCTATTGAGCCAAAACTTAGTGAAATTGAGGATAGTATTGGTGAATTAGATAGAAGTACAGTTGTCTTTGTCGAGGACGAGTCTAAGTATATGGAAAATGTTGAGGCATATGTTAGCCAAGTCACTAAGTTAGGTCATCAGGAAGCGTCAGGTCGAATTTCCCCGAGGGAAGCCAATAGAGAATTCTGCAATCTTTCATTTTACGTTGCGAAACATAATGGTAAGGCCTATGCCGGTACGCTTACTGAGAGTAACACTCTCTACAGAGTACCGGAAACGTTGCGATTAAGGTGGGTGGTTTTGGAAGGCTTGGAGGACTTTAAAGGTGTACCCGCTGATCAATTGCATTCAAACGTTTACAGATATGTCGATATCGAAGCGGATTCTAGAGAAAAATGTCTAGATACGCCTGCGCTTTCTATTGAGCCAAAACTTAGTGAAATTGAGGATAGTATTGGTGAATTAGATAGAAGTACAGTTGTCTTTGTCGAGGACGAGTCTAAGTATATGGAAAATGTTGAGGCATATGTTAGCCAAGTCACTAAGTTAGGTCATCAGGAAGCGTCAGGTCGAATTTCCCCGAGGGAAGCCAATAGAGAATTCTGCAATCTTTCATTTTACGTTGCAAAACATAATGGCAAGGCCTATGTCGGTACTCTTACTGAGAGTAATACTCTTTACAAAGTACCGGAAACAATGCCACTAAGGTGGATGGTCTTGGAAGGCTTAGAGGATTTTAAAGGTGTACCTGCGGATCAATTGTATTCAAATGTTTACAGATATGTCGAAATCGACGAAGATTCTAGAGAGAAATGTCTTCCATAAATCGGTATGACTGTAGTGTAGGGATGTAAAGATTTTCACGAGGATGCAAAGTGTATAGTTCAATAGTCCGAATTAATACCGATACACTGCTATGATTTGACCTGCACATTTCCTTCAACCATTGAAGTTTTATTCGGAATGATCCCGAAAATTCCAGCACTTTGGTATGCCTTTGGGGGACTATTTGATTTATCTGATACAGATTTCGAAGAGGCAGTGAAATGACCCCTGAATTTGCTGACCGACCGGTTGCCCACCATTCTCGATAATACAGCGCTTCCTGAACACGATGATTTCTGGATATTTACGGCATCCGTTTTGCTTGGTACCTTTCGCCGGAGGGCGAGCCAATTGACTCTCCTGCAATGAGTCCCAGAAAGTCGTCAGAGTATCTTGTCGGCCAACTTTAATTGTTCCGCTGTATTTATTCGAGTTACAGGAGATTCCGAAACGTAATCGCATAGAGTGGAACTAGGTAGTTTGATAACGCAAAGATCAGATTTCGGTAAATTTTGCCTGGCGAAGAATCCCCAAAGGAATCGATAGAGTCGGTCCGGTGAACGAGCGGTGAATGGCAGTGCCCAAAGTGCGAGAGTACGAACACAGCCGAAAGGGCTAACGGGAAACCTGACGCTTATCGTTGCCTTACCTACAATAAATTCTTTTCGCTGAAAGTCGGTTTAATAATGGAATCCCCTCCGATACCGCTTCGTCAATGGGCGATTGCGGTATATCTCGTATAGATCAGTCTGAAGGGTGTGTCCAGTGTGGAACTACATCTTTATTTCGGCATTTCCCAACCTCTAGCTTAGATCATGGTATACAGGTCTCGCAAAGCGTTGGAAAGCGGGATTGGTATGTATCGACAGCCTAACAAGAACGGGCAGGAAGAAGAGAAAAAAGATTGTGGGGAACTGATTTTGAAAAGCAAGACAATGTTGACGAGTGACAACTGAATTATGTCGTTGATTTTGAATTAGAGAATGCACTAAAATCACATTATGGCTCTTTGGAGATTCAATTGCTCGGAAGATTGGTACCCTGGAATGTGGCGGAGGTGGTTCAGGAACCAATGCGTTGCTGTGGGTTATGCTAAGGATTGGGGCTATCACATTGAAGGATCCAGTCCTGAACGTGGGTGGAGCTATACCCGTAACAGGCTATTGGAGATGGATATCAATGACGATGTGGTTGTAACGCTATCAGGAAACCGCGTCGGGCGAATTGGTAGAATTACAAAAATGGCATTTCGCGATGACGAATGGGATCCGCTTGTTCCACGGGGTCCGGGATTGAAAATCGGAGAAATGGGGAGGAGAGTGCAAGTTCGTTGGGACTTAACAGTTGGCCCGGACAATCCAGATCTTATTGTCCAGCTCCCTTATGAACATAGATTTCCTAAAAATGAGCTTCGTAGAGCTATAACTAGGATTGGGTCAATTACGCGGGCTCAATTGGGTGGAGTAATGAATGATCCGAAAAACTGGGTCAGCTTGCTCGGCAATTTTCACTATGAGAAAGCCCTATCGGACTATATTGCGAACTACTCGCATCATCTTGAGGATGGATTACTGCCTCATCCAAATTCTACGATACGAGAGCATCGCTTTACAGATGGAAGACGCGCCGATGTCCTATTGATTGACAGGTTAAACAATCCCGTTATCGTCGAATGCAAACGGCATGCTCCGTCTGTTCAAGATATTGAGCAGCTTCGTGGTTACATGGCGCAATTCCAGAATGAAAAAGGGCAAGCACCGAAAGGAATATTGGTTCACGGTGGTGCGCAAAATTTATCTGATGAGGTAGAACAAAATGCTAGATTGGACCCTGTCATTAAGGTTGTCAGCTACACTCTTAGAGTTGATTTTAAAACTTAGCATTCAAGGCTATATGATCGCGTCGTTTCGACTCCTCAAAGCGACCCGTTCTTGAAAAGCCACGACCAAGGCCAATTCGAAGGGATATTCATTACCCCAACCCATGACGTTTGGATGCTTAAGCAAAGTTGACCAAATTAGTTGATTCTATAATCGGGGTGCCTGCAGTTTTGATGCGTTTAGACACCCTTCAGGTTTGAAGAAAGGAGGCACCATTTGAAAATGCTTCGATTTTTCAATGTTTCATGTTAGAGGGATTTGCACTGTAAATTAGCCAGATAGACCAACGGTATCGGGAAGAGTCAAAAAACTTTCCTCCAGAAAACTAAATTGGTGCGAATAGGAGGACTACTTTGTCTAGTGCGCAGCAAGCCACTTTCCTTGGTGTTTTCGATCAGCGTCTGAATGACGAAGTAGAATCCATTTGCCTGTAGCTTATTGAACATATCTTCACTGCGATCGGCTGCATAGACGCAAACCAACTTTAACAATTCTGAAAAGGAACATCGGTTCGCGATCGGGTACTCGAATGTATAATTGAGTCATAATCGAATTTCTACACTTGGTTCACTTCACACAATCTTCAGAGTGAAGCAAAGGTTGTACAGATTATTTGTGCTGAAATCGCTTTGCAGTTATCGAACGCAAAGCGATTTATGGTAACATTGTCAGATTGAACAAAATTACACATCATTGGTGAAAATTTATGGATTTCTTTATTTCCAATGCACTGGCGCAGTCAGGGGAATCGGCAGGTGGCGGTCTCGTCAGTCTGATTCCGTTGGTATTGATTTTCGTTTTGTTCTATTTCTTGCTGATACGCCCTCAGCAGAAGAAAACAAAGCAGCACAAAGCAATGATCGGAGCACTTGAAGCCGGAGATGAAGTTGCGACGAACGGCGGGTTGATGGGCCGGGTCACCCAGGTCGACGAGTACACGGTGGCGTTGAATATCGCTCAGAATGTCACTGTAAGGGTGCAGCGCGTAGCGATTGCCCAGTTGCTACCTCCAGGAGCGCTCCCCGAATCGGATAAGCCGAAAAAGTCAAAGAAAAGAAAGTCCTCCGAATCCACTGACAACGAAGAATAGATGAATCAGAATCCCTGGTGGCGGTACCTGTTGATTGGGGCTGTACTGCTGCCCGGTTTTTTTTACGCATTTCCTAATCTGTTCGGAGATGATCCGGGCGTACAGATCCGTGCTGCCCGGACAACCGCCGTTACGCCGTTCATACTTGATCAAGTGGAACAGGTTCTAGCTCGCGAGGAGATCACATCGCTCGGTATCATTGCCGATGAAAAAGGCGTCCGAGTTCGATTCGATGACTCCGAGACACAGATCAAGGCTAGGGATGTACTGCAGGATTCTCTGGGTAATCAGTACACCATCGCGTTGACACTGGTACCCTCTTCACCGGCATGGATGAACGCCTTGGGTGCGGCACCGATGTATCTCGGACTTGATCTTCGAGGCGGAGTGCATTTCCTGATGGAAGTGGATTTGGACAGCGCAGTCTCCAGGGCTGAGGAACGCTATGTGGACACACTGCGCAGAACGCTGCGCGAGGCCAAAGTCCGCTACGCATATGTTCGTCGCGATGAGCAGGCAAGCGGTGTCGAAGTCAAGTTCCGCGATACCCAGCAGCGTGATCAGGCCACCGATGTCATTGACGATGAGTTGCCGGAACTCGTGGTGAACGAATTTGAACGAGATGGCGAACCATATCTTTCAGTCACTTTGAGTGAAACCGAAACCGAAGAGCTTAGGGGTTTCGCCTTGGAACAGAATATGGTAGCCCTCCGAAATCGGATTGATGAGCTCGGTGTCGCTGAACCGGTAGTACAGCGTCAGGGAGACGCTCGAATTGTGATCCAGTTGCCGGGAGTGCAGGATACCGCGCGTGCCAAGCGTATTCTCGGACGCACCGCGACACTCGAAATTCGGATGGTCGATGAGGAACACGACGTATCGTCCGCATTGGATGGGGCTGTACCCCCGGGTTCGCGTCTGTACAACATGCGGGATGGCAGCCCCATACTGCTGAAAAAATCGCTGATCTATTCGGGTGACAACATCGTCGATGCGGCCGCTAGTCTTGATACCTTGACGGGCGGACCGATTGTCAGCATCACATTGGATTCACGCGGCGCAGCGATCAATCAACGTGTTACCGGTGAGAACATCGGCAAGCGAATGGGTGTGGTGTATGTCGAATCACGTTCCGAGATGAAGCGTGATGATGCCGGCAATCTGGTTATGGATGCCCAGGGAAATCCGGTACGAGTCAAATCACTGCTAGAGGAAGTGATCACAGCACCGGTCATTCGGGACCAGCTTGGAAGACGATTTCAGATCGAAGGACTGGATAGTGTCACTGAAGCCAGGGATCTGGCACTGTTGCTCAGGGCAGGTGCGCTTGCCGCACCGGTTGATATCATCGAGGAACGGACTGTCGGTCCGAGTCTGGGACAGGAAAATATATTGCAGGGTCTGCAGTCGGTACTCGTCGGATTCGTACTGGTTCTGATTTTCATGGTTGTCTATTACCGTATGTTCGGCCTTGTCGCGAATCTTGCTCTGGCCTTGAATCTTGTACTGATTGTTGCGGTACTGTCAGCCCTTCAGGCGACACTCACACTACCCGGTGTCGCGGGTATCGTGCTGACCGTCGGTATCGCTGTCGACTCCAACGTACTGATTTTTGAGCGAATAAGGGAGGAACTGAGGAATCGAAATTCTCCTCAGGCGAGTATTCAAGCGGGTTATGAGAAAGCATTTTCCACAATTGTGGACGCGAACATCACCACCCTGATCGCGGCGATCGTCCTGTTCAACTTTGGAACCGGACCGATCAAGGGATTTGCAGTCACCTTGAGCATCGGAATCGTAACCTCGATGTTCACAGCGATTCTGGGGACGCGAACAGTGATCAACCTGATGTATGGCGGCCGACGCCGAATCGCTGAATTGGCGATATAGGAAGTCTGACCAATGGAATTTCTTAAAAAAGATCTGAAAATTGATTTTCTCGGGCATCGTCGGAATGCCGCGATATTATCGGCTGTGCTGATTATCGCCGGATTGGCATCCATTTTTGTCCAGGGAATTAACTGGGGTTTGGATTTCACCGGCGGAACCTTGGTCGAGGTCCGTTACGGTGAGCAAGTCAGTGTTGATGAGGTGCGCCTGCAGCTCGCCGAAAGCGATATCCCCGACACAACAGTCCAGTACTTCGGGACCAGTAGAGACGTGATGATTCGATTGCCATCCAAAAATGTGGAAGGTACAGCTGCTGAAATCAGTACGCGAATAGTCGAAGCGCTTCGTGCACCATACGGAGAGACATTGACTGAATCAAGCACGGGTGGTCTGCAAAACTGTCAGCGAACGGACAATTCTATCGCAGAGTGTTTTGTCCAGATGCGTCGGGTTGAGTTCGTCGGCCCGAAAGTCGGCGAAGAGCTGACAGAGCAGGGCGGTCTGGCGATGCTGTATGCCTTGATCGGTATACTGATTTATGTCGCTTGGCGATTTGAGTGGCGCTTTGCCATTGGGTCCGTCGTAGCGCTCGTTCACGATGTGTTTATCACAGTGGGCATGTTCTCGATCTTTCAGATTGAATTCACATTGGCCGTATTGGCAGCTGTGCTGGCGGTGATCGGTTACTCGCTGAATGACACAATTGTGGTTTTCGATCGCATCCGGGAAAACTTCCGCAGGAGTCGTCAGGGAACATCAATTGAAATCATGAACCGGTCGATAAACCAGACCCTTCGTCGAACAATACTGACATCGTTCACTACCTTGCTTGTGGTCCTGACTCTGCTGTTTTTCGGAGGCGAGGTGATTCGCGGATTTTCATTTGCCTTGCTGATCGGTGTGATTGTTGGTACATACTCCTCGATCTTTATTGCAAGCCCCGCCGTACTCGCACTGAAAATCACGCGCGAGGACATGGCGATAACCCAAGAGACATAGAACCGACAAGGATTTCGACAAGACGACTCTCGACTTTCAGAAATGTCGCCGGGTGATGCCCATTCGGGTCAACAAATCAGTGAACAGTAACGGTGAATTGAAGGGTGACGGGTGATGTCTGAATTTTCCAATGCGGACCATCACTTCATTGAGCGAGCCCTCGAGTTGGCAGCAGTGCCGGTTTCAGCACCGCATCCAAATCCGAGAGTGGGCTGCGTCATCGTTCAAGGCGATCAGATAGTCGGTGAAGGTTTCCATCGTCAGGCTGGACTGCCTCACGCGGAAGTCAATGCCTTGGACTCCTGCGGCGATCTTGCCCGAGATGGTGTGATGTATGTCACACTTGAGCCCTGCAACATGGAAGGCAGAACACCGCCATGCGTCGACAGGGTGATTCAATCTGGAGTCAGAAGAGTCGTAGCTTGCTCGCAAGATCCCAATCCCTTGGTCAGTGGCCGGGGTATTCAGATGCTTCGCGATGCAGGTATCATCACCCAGGTAGGACTCAGGGAGGACTTGGCACGGAAAATCAACCGCGGTTTCTTCTCTCGACAAGAGAGAGGCATGGCCTGGACGACTGCAAAGGTCGCCTCTACACTTGATGGCCGTATTGCGACAGCGACAGGTGAGAGCGCATGGATCACCGGTGAGGTTTCCCGTCAGGATGTGCAACGGTTGAGGGCACAGGCCAGCGCAATTCTTACGGGTATAGGAACTGTTCAAACAGACAACCCACGTCTGAATTGCCGGGCACCTGGCGCGACCATCAATCCAACGAGGGTGGTCGTCGACAGTAATCTTCGGACATCGCCGTACTCGAGATTGTTTGAGGTTGACGGTGATGTGATCATTGCAACGAAAAGCGGAGTCGTTTCCGAAAACCGATCCGAGCTTGAGGAGTTGGCAGAGGTTATTGAATTGCAATCCGGTCAAGATGGGATAGACTGCAAGCAATTATTGGAATATCTGACGCGGCGCGAATTCAATGAAATTTTGGTCGAAGCGGGTTCAAGGTTGGTGGGGTCTCTACTTGGAGACCGCCTGGTTGATGAAGTGATACTCTACATGGCACCGTCCTTTATTGGGAACGAAGGCAAAGGTATCGCTGAGCTCCCTGAAATCACCCGGCTATCTGACCGAATCCAGGCAAAGTTTACTGAGGTCGAACGAATCGGTGAAGACCTCAAGATTACAATTGGATTGGACCGTTCAGGGTAGTGGAATAATTTTCAAATTCCTTTATGTGAAATGTTTACCGGAATTATCGAATCTGTTGGTGAGATCAAAGCAATTGATCGTTCGGAAGAAGGCATTCGTTTTTCAATCGATACCAAGCTTGATCAACCGGAAAAATTGAAATTGGGTGACAGTGTGGCTGTTGATGGTGCCTGCTTGACCGTGACTGAACGGCGCGGACGTGATGTCGATTTATTCGTGTCCAACCGCTCACTGAGCGATACGAGGTTTTCTGCCCTGCAGGTGGGTGAAAACGTCAACATAGAGACACCACTGACTCTGAGCGACCCTCTGGGAGGACATATCGTCACCGGTCATGTTGATGGACTGGCGAAGTGTGTCAGCCGGGCCTCTTCAGGCGCTTCAGTCTTGCTTGAATTCAGTATCGATCAGAAACTCGAAATCAATCAATTCATCGCGCCACAAGGTTCGGTTGCACTTGACGGTGTGAGTCTTACAGTCAAGGATGTTGCAGATATGACTGGGGCAACAGTGTTTGCTGTGAATATCATTCCTCATACTCTGGAGATGACTACACTGAATGCAATTGCAGTTGAAGATTTTGTACATGTCGAAGTTGACATGCTTGCCCGTTACGCCGGGCGGATTACCGACTACTTGAGGATGAAGCGAGAATAGGATTTCAGAACTTATTGAGCTGTCAATCCCCGTAGTGTTCAACCTCAGGCCAAACGGATTACCAGTTATAGATCTCGGATTTTTTACTTGGCTGTTTGACTCAATTCCGTTTCAATTTCTGTCGATAACCTTTCCGCTGACGCTGATTCCATTACGGCTTTATGAAGTACATTCGACGACCACAGTTCACCCAAAATAAAACCGATCGCGTCAAAAGGCGGTAGCGACACTGTCGCATAATCGAACAACCTGTCTATCAGCACCCATTCCTTATTGTGCAAGGCGAATGCCTCCAATAAGCGCGAGTCGGGGTCGACAAACCAGATAAATCTCACGCCTGCCCGGGCGCACACTGGTTTTATACCATCAAGGTCAAGCTTTCGCGTTGATGGCGATAGCATCTCACACACCCAGTCCGGAACCAATGTGCAGTACGCTCCGCTCGGAAGTTCAGGCATTCTTTCGAGAAGCCAACCTGCCTGGTTGGGCACCATGATGTCGTCATCCAGATGAAGTTCAGGTTCGTGGAGAATTAACCAGCCACCGGGACCTCCCCGGCCTAGGCTGAAAGGTGGACCGACAATTGCCAGAAGATCCGAACTAGCAATGGCGTAGGGTATTCCCGGTCTCCGGTTAGTGTATAGCGTACCGTCGACAATTTCTGCCACTATTTGAGGTGGTGCATCCAAAACATCCTGATAGGTTGCGCGAGTTGAATTTTTCATTGTCGCCGCGATTTGGGAACTACTCATCGGTCTTGATTCCTGACAAGTGTATCGGCCAAAATTTAGATTGTCGGTGCTAGATTAATCAAACCACAGCACGATCAATTCATACTCCGAATCCCAGACAGCATCATCGCTTTCAAGCCTACAACAACTTCAATTCGCGTCTTGCTTGTCGCAACAATCAGAATTGCCTGTTCTGAGAGTGGCCCGAACAACCCAACATTCCTGTTTCTACATCAATTTGCCAACTGCTGTGACAGTCTCATGGCAAGTTCAACTCAGCCAAGCGGCTTGTGAGTATTGAGAAACTGCTTATAAACTATAATCAGTGCACATATCCATTCGGGGGAAAACATGAACAGCGCTGTCGAGCCAATTCCGTTTCCAGGCAAAGGTGTCTCAGGAATCAGCTCCATCGAATCAATCCTACGGGATTTTCGTGAGGGGAAGATGGTAATCCTGGTCGACGATGAATCGCGTGAGAATGAGGGGGATCTCCTGATCGCGGCAGAACATGTAACTGCGGATCATATCAATTTCATGGCCACTCACGGACGGGGATTGATATGCCTTTCACTTTCCGAACAGCGATGTCGGCAACTTAACCTGTCTCCGATGGTCAGGGAGAACACATCGCCATATTCCACTGCGTTCACAGTTTCCATAGAAGCGGCAAAAAATGTTTCGACTGGAATTTCCGCCGCCGATCGCGCGACTACCGTGCAGGCCGCGGTGCGGCCGGATGCGTCTCCTTCAGATATTGTCACACCCGGACACATTTTCCCGATCATTGCGGAACCGGGAGGCGTTCTCACGCGTGCCGGTCATACGGAAGCCGGAAGTGACCTGGCGAAATTGAGCGGTCTGGAACCGGCAAGTGTTCTATGTGAGATATTGAATCCCGATGGCACCATGGCGCGGTTGAATCAACTCGTAGAGTTCGGCGAAAACCATGGAATCAGGATCGGAACCATTGCTGACCTGATTCGATATCGGCTTGAGACTGAATCTACGATCAGCCGCGAATATGAATCCACATTAATGACCGAATACGGTGAGGTGAAGGCGATTTCGTATAAGGACGAGGTGCGCGGCAACACCCATCTGGCACTTGTATATGGAGATATCAGCGCAGACGTGCCTACAATGCTGCGTGTCCATGTATTCACCGGTATGATCGAGGTGCTGGATGCGATTACTTCCGGCGGTCACTCCTGGTCAGTGCGCAGAGCGCTTCGAAGTATCGTTGAATCCGGATCAGGGGCGATCATCATCCTGAACTATCAGCACGAGTTCGGCGAAATCACCGAAAACATTCAGGAACGGCAACAAGAATCGGAAGACACCGTTGGCAACAGCGACATCAGAATTATCGGAGTCGGGAGTCAGATTGCAGCCGATCTCGGTTTCGGGAAACTCCGGGTATTGGGTCATCCTCTGAAACTGCACGGACTTTCTGGATTTGGTCTGCATATCGTTGAGTATCTTCCACCTGCCGGTTGAAGGCTTGTTTCGATGGAAAACGGTGAACAGAAGTCCAACAACAGTTCTGGACCATCCTTCGGCATCGTTGTCAGCGAGTACTACCCTGAAATTTCAGATAGACTTCTATCGGGTGCGCTTGAAGTATTGAAGATGCATTCGATCAAGTCGGATGTCTATCGGGTGGGGGGTGCGTGGGAAGTGCCTTTTGTAACCCGGGTGATGGTGAAATCAGGCTTTTATCAGGGCATGATCGCACTGGGCTGTGTTATTCGCGGAGAGACATCCCATTACGACCATCTGTGTGACCACAGCTCTCGTGCACTCATGGACATCAGCATGGAATTCACGATTCCGATTGGTTTCGGTATTCTGACCGTCGAAAATGAACGACAGGCTGTTGCCCGCTCACAGCTCGGTCCGAACGCACGTAATAAAGGTGCAGAAGCGGCGGAGGCAGTGATCTCGGCCATAGACGCGGTATCTTCCGGTGTGACTTCCAACCCCTGAAGGGTTTCCGTTTATGACAGTTTCAGCCCGACACTATGCACGACTGGGTGCCGTGCAGTTCCTATACGCCTGGAATTTCCAGAAGCAGTCGCTGAGCGGTGCCGAAGATCAGGTTCTCATTGATTCGGAAGTGCTGTTGCACGGCGACATGAGGTATCTGCAAAAACTCCTGAAATCGATTCCACCGAGAATTCCGGAGATTGATGCGGCCGTGTCCGAAGTCATTGATCGAAAAATTGAGGCGATTGACCCGGTCGAACTGTCAATTCTTCGGCTTGGGGTCTACGAACTTCTCGCGGAACCCGACATTCCCAAAAAAGTGATTGCCAACGAATGCATCGAACTGTCAAAGGAATTTGGCAATCCGGGCAGTTACAAGTTCATCAATGGAACTTTGGACAAGCTTGCCTTTGGAAATTCGTCTCCTCTCCACTCGGGTCGAGACAGCGACAGGGATTCGGCTCCTGGGGAATTTGAGCTGATTGAGAAATATTTTTCCAGATCCAACGCGAGGTTCGAAAACGTTGTTCAGGGAATTGGCGATGACAGTGCAGTCGTTGGAATCCCCCAAGGTAAACAGTTGGTCATATCGACCGACACTCTATTGGAGAATGTTCACTTTTCGAGCGCAGACGCGCCGAAAGATATTGGATACAAATCACTCGCAGTTTCTCTGAGTGACCTTGCCGCGATGGGAGCACAACCCGAATTCGCCACACTGAATCTATCAATTCCAAAGGTTGACGACCGTTGGCTGAAGCAGTTCAGCGGTGGATTTTTCGAGATTGCTGATCAATTCAATGTCGCGCTGATTGGTGGTGATACCGTAAACGGTCCCTTGGCTGTTACGGTTACCGCATTTGGTAGTGTCGATGAGGGAGCAGGTGTATTGCGTTCGGGAGCACGACCGGGAGATGGCATATATGTGACTGGCACATTGGGGGATGCGGCATTGGGATTGTTGCTCGCGAACGGTGGCCTTGACGTGTCAGCGGAAAACTCCCGATATCTGTTGCACAGACTCAATCGTCCATATCCGCGAGTTGATGTCGCATTGAGCTTGTGCAAGCATGCCACATCAGCGATAGATATTTCAGACGGTCTGGTTGCCGACTTGACGCATATCACCGAGCAAAGTGGCGTCGGCGCGGAAATCGAACTTGAGTGCGTGCCAATATCCAATGCCTATAGACTGGTATTGGGAAAAGTGGGTTGGGATCATGCACTTTCAGGCGGTGACGACTATGAGCTTTGCGTGACTGTTCCGGAAAACTCCGAAGCGAACATTGCAAAACTGAAGTGGGTGGAGGGGGTCAAGCTCACCCGAGTCGGAACCATTACTGAGCAATCGAGTCTGGTCATCAGAGATTCGCGACAGGAAATTTACCACCCGGAACACTCTGGATATTCCCATTTCTGATTCGAACATCCGCCCGTGAAGCGCGAGTTAGTCAACGAGGTTTTTACCAATCCGGTGTATCTGACCGCTTGTGGATTCGGTGCGGGTTTGGCACCGAAAGCACCGGGTACGGTCGGCACTCTGGTTGCGATACCGATCGCAGTTGCCATGTCATGGCTGGCTATGTCTGTCCAGTGGACCGTGCTTGCGGCGATGTTTCTGGTGGGTTGCTGGGTTTGTCAGGTGGTTGCCCAATCGCTTGGGGACAATGACCCCGGTGTAATCGTCTGGGATGAGATAGTCGGATTCTGTGTTGCCATGATCTTGATCCCGACAAGTCTGATGACGATTGCGGTCGGGTTTGTTATCTTTCGAACGTTGGATATTCTAAAACCATGGCCGATTTCCTGGGTCGAAAAAAAGTTCTCTGGTGGATTTGGAATCATGATCGACGATGTCATTGCCGGTTTTGCGTGCAATGTATGTCTCCAGGTCTTGATTCGCTTCAACTATATTTGACTGTTTCAGTCTCGGTCTCATCGGACAGATTAGTCGCCCTGAATTTCACGAGCAAAGCTGGTACTGTGCTCGTGCGCAGACACGCTTCCGAGAGACCAGCAAATTCTCTTGAAGCAAGACTTAAAAGAGTAAAATACCTGTAGTTCGAGCTCTAACCCGAAGCGGTCTTTTCATGAAAATTGGTTATAAAGAACTCCTTGACAAGGCGATGTCTGAAGTCGAGACTTTGTCGGTGGAAGACGCGATTGCCTTGCACGAAAAAGCCGAAGTGCAGTTCGTGGATCTAAGGGATATAAGAGAACTCAGGCACGAAGGTAAAATTCCGGGTGCCTACCATACGCCCAGGGGCATGCTTGAGTTCTGGATCGATCCTGACAGCCCCTATTTCAAGAAGGTATTTTCGCAGGATACCAGATTCGTTTTCTACTGCAAGTCGGGGTGGAGGTCTGCACTGGCAACACAGACTGCGCAAACGATGGGGCTTGGCGGTGTCTGCCATATCGGAGGTGGATTTGACGCCTGGAAAGAGTCCGGAGCGCAAATTGAGACACTTGACGATTGAGAATATCCCAAAATCCAATCCGTATCCCCGTACGATGGGAATCCAAGTTGGAACAGACAGGTAATAGACAAATGAAATTAGGTCCAATCACTGCTGGAGTGGTTTTTACAGCATTGTTCTCGCTGAACGTTTTTGCGGACGAACAACTGGAACAGGCACGCGCTGCAATTCTCGGCATTATCGGAGGACAGACCACACTTGACAGTTTGACAGAATCTCCGATTCAGGGAGTCTATGAGGCAGTAATCGCCAACAACATTTACTATGTTTTTGTCAAGGATAACCACCTGATCGTAGGTGATGCTTTCAACCTCGCTACCGGTGAAAGCCTGAGTGACCAAAAGCAAAATGTAGCTATTGTCAGTCTTGTTGAGAAGACTCCGGTTGAGGATATGGTCGTCTTTGCGGCTGAGGGCGAGACCAAGCGACACCTCACCGTGTTCACTGATATTGACTGTGGCTATTGCCGCCGGCTGCATCGGGAAGTTCCGGCATTGAATGCGGCAGGTCTGGAAGTCAGATACATGGCGTACCCCAGAGCCGGCATCGGTTCTTCGAGCTATGACAAGATTGTGACTGTGTGGTGTGATGAGGATCCTCAGTCAGCCATGACTGCGTCGAAAAATGGTGAACATTTGCCGAAAGCAACATGCGACAATCCTGTTGCCGGTCAGTTTGTTGCCGGAGATGCGGCGGGCATAAGTGGAACACCGACACTGGTAGTGGATGACGGGATGGTGATTGGTGGATATTTACCGGCTAAAAACCTGTTGGATCGAATTGGATTGAACGAGTAACTGAAATCTACAGCAGTCGGGTCTCTCATAAGCACCGGCAGTTCAGCTGACATTTGGTATTTTTCATTCTTGAACCTGAGGCGGCTGATTCTATTTGGCATCGTTACCAATACGTGGTTGAGTTCTGGTTGATCGACGCCATATATAACAGCATCGCTTGGGAAAGCGGACAAAAAATTCTGAATACGTACTGGAAGGTAAAAAAACATGGACGAGAATAGGGAAAAAATACTAAACGCGACACTGAGCCAGATTCGTCGGCAGTTCGGTCAAGGATCAATAATGAGACTCGGTGATGATGACATAGATAGAAATATAAAGGTAATCCCGACCGGTTCGCTTGGTCTGGACCTGATTCTGGGTGTTGGTGGTCTGCCGCGGGGACGGGTGGTCGAGATTTACGGACCTGAAGCCTCCGGAAAGACTACATTGACACTGTCGGTGGTTGCGCAGGCACAGAAAAGTGGAGGCACTGCAGCATTCATTGATGCCGAGCATGCATTGAACACCTCTCACGCATCGATGCTCGGTGTGAATGTTGACGATCTGCTGGTTTCCCAACCGAACAATGGTGAGGAAGCCCTGGAAATCGCCGATCAACTGGTAAGATCCGCCGCGATCGATGTGGTTGTGGTGGATTCGGTTGCAGCACTGACACCGCGGGCTGAGCTTGATGGTGAGATGGGGGATTCTTTTATGGGACTCCACGCGCGTCTGATGTCGCAGGCACTGAGAAAACTGACCGGAAGCATCAATAAATCGAACACCCTGGTCATCTTCATCAACCAGATCAGAATGAAGATCGGTCAAATCTACGGAAGTCCGGAAGTCACGACAGGAGGCAACGCGCTTAAGTTCTATTCTTCAGTAAGATTGGATATCCGACGAATCGGGGCGATCAAGAAAGGCGATGAGGTGATCGGCAGCCAGACTCGGATCAAATTGGTTAAGAACAAGGTGGCACCGCCTTTCAAGCAGTGTGAGTTCGATATGCTTTTCAATCATGGTATTTCCAAGGAAGGCGAACTGATTGATCTCGGAGTGGCGCATGGCATTGTTGAACGCGCGGGTGCATGGTACAGTTTCGGCGATACCCGAATCGGCCAGGGTCGCGATAACGCGCGAGTTTTCCTGATTGAAAATAGTGACATTGCCGAAGAAATTGAATCAAAGATTCGCGACAAAGTCGGTATCAATACGAGAATGAAAGAAACTGTCGAGTGACAGTCGGCGAGGGAATGTCGGATCTGGAGAAAGTTCGGTTGCAGGCAGTCAGATTCTTGGCCAGACGCGAATACTGCGAAAAGGAACTGACGAGAAAGCTGACGAGCCGGGGAGCCAGTCTGGAATCGGCACAACGGGTGGTGGGCGAGTTTCGAGACCGCGATATGATCAACGACGCCAGATTCGCACAGGCACTGGTTCGAGTTCGAATGTCAAGAGGATATGGACCGATCAAGATCAAGAATGAACTCAGACAGAAAGGGGTGTCATCAGATTTGATTGAATCGAGCTTGAAATTCGACCGTGATGTGTGGCGAGATCAGATAGTGGGGGTACTGGATCGCAAATACAAGGATGTAACTCCCGCAGACTATTCTGAGTGGGCCAGACGAGCGAGGTTTCTCCAGTCCCGAGGATATTCGACATCCCAGATTCGGGAATCCCTGGGTGATTTTGCCGAGCCGAGTTGAATGAAAGTCAGTATGCGATGAAGACAATTGAATTAAGACAGCTGTTTCTGCAGTATTTTCGGGAACGGGGCCATGAGATCGTTCCGAGCAGTCCATTGGTTCCCGGGAACGATCCCACACTGCTTTTCACCAACTCTGGGATGGTGCAGTTCAAGGATGTTTTTCTCGGTACCGACAAGCGTCCCTATAGTCGTGCAGTGACCGCACAACGATGCGTTCGGGCAGGTGGAAAGCACAACGATCTCGAAAATGTTGGTTATACCGCCAGGCACCATACGTTTTTTGAGATGCTCGGCAACTTCAGTTTTGGGGACTATTTCAAGCGCGACGCAATCCACTTTGCCTGGAATCTGCTGACGGGTGATATTGGATTGCCGAAAGACCGGCTCTGGGTGACTGTCTATGTGGACGATGATGAAGCCGCCGACGTATGGCAGAATGAAATCGGGATTCCATCAGAAAGGTTCAGACGAATCGCCACATCAGATAATTTCTGGGCGATGGGAGATACCGGACCTTGCGGGCCGTGTTCAGAAATCTTCTATGATCATGGTCCCGAAATCGAAGGTGGACCACCTGGCTCACCTGAACAGGATGGTGACCGATACGTTGAACTTTGGAATCTGGTCTTCATGCAGTTTGAACGGCTTGCTGACGGTTCGTTGAAACCGTTGCCTCGGCCGTCAGTTGATACCGGAATGGGACTTGAGAGAATAGCGACAGTTCTGCAGAAGGTCTATAGCAACTATGAAATCGATCTTTTTCAGGCGCTGATTCAACACGCAGCTCAAGTCGTCGGAACGAAAGAATTGGAAAGTAAATCTCTGAGGGTGATTGCTGACCACATCCGTTCCGCAGCTTTCTTGATTACCGATGGTGTGACACCGTCGAACGAGGGCCGAGGTTATGTACTCCGAAGAATAGTCCGCCGTGCGATTCGACACGGCTATCAGCTGGGATGCAAGCATCCGTTTTTACATGATCTGACACCATCTCTGGTCGAGCAGATGGGAGACGCTTATCCAGAACTTCGCCACGCACAGTCAAAAGTCGAAAGGGTGCTTCTCAGAGAAGGCGAGCGATTTGCCAGAACACTGGATCAGGGTTTGAAAATTCTAGATCGTGAAATCGGTGCGCTTGCAGGTTCTGAGCTGCCGGGTGAAGTTGCATTCCGTCTCTATGACACGTACGGATTTCCTCTGGACCTGACTGCGGATTATCTCAGAGAGCAGAATCTTACAGTGGATTCCGACGGTTTCGAACAATCGATGCAGGAGCAACGTGATCGGGCAAAGTCAGCCAGCAAATTTGAAACAGAAATTTCCACGGGGCCGGCGATCAGTGTGGATGTGGAATTCTGTGGCTACGATACGTTACATCAGGACAGCGCGATCGCAACGATTCTGATAGGAAAATCGGAGGTTGCCGTAGCTGATGAAAACGACGAAGCGATTCTGGTACTCAGCACTACACCATTCTATGCGGAGAGTGGTGGACAGGTTGGTGACACAGGTGTAATCCAGTCCAACGGCAGTTCATTCCGCGTTGAGGACACGCAGTACCTGTCGAAGGGTGTAATAGGCCATGTCGGCAGGGTTGTGAAAGGTAGTTTCATGACCGACGACCGGGTTACCGCGAAAGTCAATTCGGACAACCGAATATCAACCATGAAGAATCATTCTGCCACTCATCTGCTCCATGCTGCGCTTCAGGATATTCTCGGAACACATGTTCAGCAGAAAGGTTCATTGGTGGCACCTGATCGGCTGCGATTCGATTTTTCGCATGACAGCGCGGTGACTGATGATGAAATCCGTCGCATTGAAACACAGGTCAATGAGCACGTCCGCGAGAACTGGCTGGTTACGAGCCAGGTGATGGATCTGGAAGAGGCCAAATCGAGAGGGGCAGCGGCATTGTTCGGCGAGAAGTATGATTCGGAAGTCAGGGTGATCGAGATGGGCGACTATTCTTTGGAACTCTGTGGAGGCACACATGTCGAACGAACAGGTGACATCGGATTGTTCAAGATTATCCAGGAGTCGAGCATTGCTTCCGGAATCCGTCGAATCGAAGCCTTGACAGGATCAATGGCCGTGGAACGAATGCAAACCGAAAGTCAGAAGTTATCGGAAATTGCAAGGAAGTTGAACATCGGATTGAACGATGTTGAAGACAAACTGGCTCAGATTATGGCTAGCAACCGGGCCTTCGAGCGGCAGGTTTCGGAACTGAAAACACAACTGGCCACCGGTGGTGGAGCGGACTCGTCGCTTCCAGTCACGACTATAGATGGCATTAATCTTATTGTCACCAGGCGGGATGGGATCGAACCCAAAGATTTGCGGAATATTCTTTTTCGCATGCAGGACAACTTGGGATCTGGCGTGGTTGTTCTCGGTTCTGTCAAGGATGGCAAGGCAACCCTTCTGTGCTCTGTCTCCAAAGATCTGACGGACCGTGTCAATGCAGGACAGGTTATCGCAAAGATTTCTCCCCTGGTTGAAGGGAAGGGTGGAGGAAAGTCGCATTTGGCCCAAGGTGGAGGTTCCCGAGGGGAAAACATCGACCAGGCGCTTGAAGCTGTTCCCCAGGCGATCGCGTAAACAACGCGACATTAAAATCTATTTTCCTGCAATTTTGTCTGAATATTCATGAGCGTTGAATTGTGTCTTTAGTGATTGAAAAATTTGGCGGTACTTCGGTCGGTAGTATCGAAAGAATCAACAAGGTGGCCCGAAGAGTAGCCAGAACAAAATCCGATGGTTATGATGTTGTGGTGGTGTTATCCGCCATGGCTGGTGATACCAATCGTCTGATCGATTTGGCTAACCAGATCCAACCGAACCCGGATCCTAGGGAACTCGATATGGCGATGTCTACAGGAGAGCAGATAACCATCGCGCTTCTCAGTATGGCCCTGAATCGGGATGGTTGCAGGGCGAAATCCTACACCGGGAGCCAGATTCCGATCATCACGGATAAAGTTCACGGGAAAGCACGGGTGCAAAGAATCAATTCTGAAAGGATTCTGAAAGATCTAAATGGAGGCTATGTTATTGTTATAGCCGGATTTCAGGGTGTTACGGAGTGCGGTGAGATTACTACACTCGGTCGCGGCGGGTCAGACACGACTGCTGTCGCACTGGCAGCCGCATTGGAGGCGACCGAGTGTCGAATTTATACAGATGTAGATGGTGTGATGACCGCGGATCCTCGCATTGTCCCCAGTGCACGGATTCTGGAACGAATTACAGCTGAAGAGATGCTGGAACTGTCGAGTTCAGGCGCAAAGGTGTTGCAGATTCGAGCGGTTGAATTCGCTTATAAATATGGGGTTGACTTGCGTGTACTTTCGTCGTTTCACGATGTTCCGGGTACGCTCATCTCATCAAAGGAGTCAAATATGGAGCAACCAAAGATTACAGGTATCGCGTACAACGTCAATGAGGCGAAAATTACAATCAGAGGAGTTCCTGATCGACCGGGAATCGCTTCCAAGGTGTTCGGTCCGATAGCCGAAGCACACATCAACGTCGACATGATCATTCAGAATGTGGGCATTGACAACAACACTGATTTGACATTTACGGTTGACCGAAGCGAACACCACAACAGTCTGGCACTGGTGGAAAAAATCATGCCTGAAATCGGTGCGCAGGAACTGGTATCCAACGGTGATATCGCAAAAATATCACTCGTAGGCGTGGGAATGCGCTCACATACTGGAATCGCTACAACAATGTTTACCACGCTAGCTGCGGAAGGAATTAACATTCAGATGATTTCTACTTCTGAAATCAAGATTTCGGTCATTGTCGACGAAAAATATGTGGAATTGGGTGTAAGAGCCCTCCACAGTGCTTTTGGTCTTGATGATGCAAATGTTCCCAGGCGCGAAAAAGCACCGCAACAGGCACTTGAGTCCTGATTGATTTCCTTATCGACCATAACTTTCGATGCTGATATAAGTGAGAATTAGATTTGATTGAAATTCTATAATGAAGCGAGTTTTTCGATATGTAAGGGTAGGAAAATTGACCTCGTCTGAGAAGCCGGGGTTTTGGATTCTACCGACAAACGCGATACAGACAGAAAAAGAAAAAATATTTTATGGAGGATAAATTAGCTGTGTTGATATTGACAAGGAGAGTAGGTGAATCAGTAAAAATTGATGAAAGCATCACAGTTTCAGTTTTAGGAATTAAAGGAAACCAAATTCGATTGGGAGTCGATGCTCCGAAAAATGTGTCAGTGCATCGCGAAGAGATTTATCAGAAGATGAAAGCTCAGAAACAGAGTGATACCTAATATTCTTTTCGGACCGATTCATTTTGAATTGTGAAGTCGTAAGATTTTTTGCGCTTACCCTTGGAGAGGTGGCCGAGCGGTTGAAGGCGCTCCCCTGCTAAGGGAGTATGGGCAGCCCCCATCGAGGGTTCGAATCCCTCCCTCTCCGCCAATAGTTGGTTTATAAGAATTGGGTGGTTGCCAAAACGGGATGTGCGCGCCCGTAGCTCAGCTGGATAGAGTACCAGACTACGAATCTGGGAGTCGGGGGTTCGAATCCCTCCGGGCGCGCCACACACTAGGTGGGGTGCGTGCCGACGGAACAATAGCCCGAGCTAATTGCCATTTATCATAGGCTATGTTTTAAGATTTTTCTGACATAGGCGGTGTTCTCAACGTACATGGGCAAGACTTGGAATTGCTCCCGGCGTCAATTCCCATTTTGGCCAAGTCTACAGAATGAACTTATGGAAGTTACCGTTGCGAGTACGAGGAAAAAGACCATATTGAATTGCTTGAGCTTATGGAGCAGGTGTTGTGTGATGTGATGATTTCCAGATTCAGCTTGAAATTAATGTCGTCACTTTGTGCAATTGGAACAGCATTGCATCGCGCTTGATGATGCAGGTTGGTGTGGTGATAGAGAGATTCTGGTTTTATTTCACCTCTGATCGAATGCGCTGGACTCGATACGCAGGAAAGGAATCCAGATCTAGGTCGGTACCAACGTTCGAATGATTCTGAAAAGGTCGATCAAACGATGGTTTGTGTGGTGTATATTGCTGTTATTGCTGTTTTTTACAGGCCCTGTGTACCTGCTGGTTATCGGTGAATTTATGGGCAAGCACTGGTCGCAAGCATCAACGGGTTCGGCTCATATTGCGCCTCATCCCCTTGAGGCGAATGAAGCAATAGCTCAAGTCTATGCCGCCCGTACGTGGGGTGCACGTGGAGCAGTCAGCGTACATACCTGGATTTCTGTCAAGCCATCGAATGCCTCTGCATACACTGTTTACCAAAAAATCGGCTGGCGATTGCGCTACGGTAATTCCGCCATGTCGTTTCGCGAAGACATCCCAGATCGATTCTGGTATGGAAACAAACCGTGGCTGCTCGCTGATATAAGAGGTGGGAATGTTGACGCAGTCATTGAGGAAATTCATCGGGTAGCGATGGAATATCCCTATGCAAATGAGTATCGACTCTGGCCTGGTCCGAACAGCAACTCCTTCACTGCCTGGGTGTTAAGAAGAGTTCCCGAATTGAGAGCCGATTTACCGCCGACCGCCATCGGCAAAGATTGGCTGGGGCAGGGTCACTTGGTGGCGTCAGTTCCGAGCGGAAGCGGATTTCAGGTTTCACTGTTTGGAGTGTTGGGTGTTGCCATTGGCATTGAAGAAGGTTTGGAATTCAATTTTTTTGGGGTACACTTCGGTTTAGATCCGCTGGACCTTTCTTTGCGGTTGCCTGGATTTGGCAATTTATCAATTCACGGATTCAACTGACGTACCAATGTTCGACAGCTAAGCGGCAAACGCGATTGCTGGATTGTTCCCTTTTTGTATTCTCAGAAATTATGAGTTAGACTGATTGATGTAAAATTTGAAGAATATGCCGCTCATGATTGAAAAAATCTTGATACAGTGGTAATCAGGCAGTCTTATCACTAACCGTTGACCGATAGTTCGTTGTGTGTGGCCGATTTAATATTCTTACCGATGTTGATACGCTTCTGACCGCGTTTGAAGTATTGAGGGAACGCTCGGAACTTTTGACGTATGAGCCGCGTTACAATATCAGCCCATCACCCAAAAACAAACCTATAGACCTTTCAGGTGACTTTCTAACTCGAATTCCAATTGTCCGGTTGGACCAATACGGCGGAAAAATCCTTCGAAGTGCGATCTGGCCTTTGGTACCGGTATGGTCACGAGGCATGATTCCCAAATATTCGACTGCAAATGCGCGATCGGAAACGATGACTGCGGCGGCGAGTTACCGGTCTGCTTGGAGAAACAGTCGCAGATGCTTAATTCCAGCAACTGGATTTTATGAATGGCAGGCAGTTGGAAATGACAGACCGAAACAGCCTTGGCATATTCAGCACACGAACCAGACAATCATGAGTTTTGCAGGACTATGGGAACAAGGTTACACAGATGATGGTGAAGTATATGAGTCGTGCACGATTGTGACAACGGAAGCAAATGAATTAATGGCAAAAATTCATAATTCAAACAGGCGGATGCCTGTTATTATTGATCCCGATGTCAGGGATATCTGGTTGTCCAACGATCATGATGCTGCGAGACTACTCACACAGACGTATGATGATGGTTATCTCCGCGCCGACCCGATATCGACCCGGATCAACAATCCGAGATATTCAGACCCCGACTGCGTTGAACGTTTAGAGACTCTGAGCTAAACGAGCCTTAATATTTACCGGGATTTTCCAGATTCTCTCTCCATTTCAGTCCCCGCTCCAACCAAACCATTCGGTTAGCGGATGACTGAATCGACCACGACCTGCGCTTTGAAGTTGAGACACAAAAAGAACCGAAAGTCTGGTACTTCAAAGAAGTTACCAGTTATTTCGGGAACCGTTGACTTTGTCAATAATCGTAACGTTAGAGTACGCACAGCAGATGGAGATATGTATATGCCTCAAGTCGGTCGATTCTCCAATTTACTGCCGAAGGATACTGTAGATTTTGAGGTGGTACCTGCGCGCGGATATAGACCACAAACTTCCCGGATTGTTGGCGCAGAGTGGAATTCTTGCTATCAGATTGTCGCTTTGGTTCAGAAAAAGAGAATCCGAGGGAAATACGGCCAATTGCTTTTCCCGATTGGAGTCGGCTTGAACAGTGCGATTGAGGTATATGACGACGACACTAAAGCGAAACACGGGGACTATGTCGTTGTCACTGTTGAACGGAAATCCAACCAACCGAATTCATTTAGGTTGATCGATATTCAGAAACGACTCGAAAGTGCTCGTGAAATCGCAAATGCCGTTGCAATGTCGCGGTTTGGACTTCATCGGGAATGGTCAGCTGAAGTGAGTTCCGAAATCGAGAATTTACGAGATGATATTGATGAAGAGCTCTTGGCTGTGCGCGACGATCTGCGAAGCATTCCATTTGTCACAATTGATCCCGCAACGGCTAAAGATCATGATGACGCGGTGTTCTGTGAAAGACTGGATGACGGCGATTTCAGGTTGATGGTTGCAATAGCGGATGTTTCCCACTATGTTCTGCCGAATACCCAACTGGATTCGCAGGCGCAAACCCGAGGAACGTCGATATATCTGCCGGAAGATGTGATACCCATGCTCCCGGAGTTACTCTCGAACGATATCTGCTCACTTAAGTCTGAGAAAGACCGTCTTGCACTGGTCTGCGATATGACTATCAAGTCAGACGGTATTGTCACCGACTACGAGTTCAAGGATGCTGTAATCAACTCCCGAGTGAGTCTGAGTTACGATTCTGTTGAAGAAGAGATGCATGGCAGTGAATTGTCGTCAGCTGTCAATTCCAATCTTCAGTGCCTTTTCGAAGTGCATCAGTGCCTGTTGAAGGCAAGAACTGAACGGGGGACCTTGGAGGTTGATCTGGCTGAATCCGTGTTGAATATTTCAAATTCCGGTGAGGTGGAATCAATCGGCAAAACAAATAGAGTTTTATCACACAGTATTATCGAAGAGGCGATGTTGGCAGCGAACGTCTGTGCTGCGGAATTGATCGATAAACATTATTCCGGAAATGCCATGTTCAGAGTTCATGACGAACCAACAAAACGAGATATCGAGGAACTGAACGGAATTCTGGATGACTTCGGAGTAAAACTGCCTGTAGACAGAAAGACCAAGATATCTGACTATGACGAAATTCGAAGTAATCTAGTTCATCAAGAAGATGTCTTCGCAGCACTTCAGACTCATATCTTGAGAAGTCTTTCGACCGCGGTTTATTCGGTAGCCTGCGCACCTCATTTTGCTTTGAGTTACCCGAAATATACTCACTTCACATCCCCTATTCGCCGGTACCCCGACATCTTGGTCCATCGACTCATCAAAGGCGTTCTGCAAAGAAAGAAAGCTGCGGGCAACGATTCGAAGCTGGACAACCTTGCAAAGCAGTGCTCATATCTTGAAAGACGCGCCGATTCCTGTGTGCGGGAATCTGAGAAATGGCTAAAAGCGGACTACATGAAGTTCTGTGTTGACGAACTCCATGACGGAATAGTCGTTGATATCAGGTCTTTCGGTATTTTCGTCCAATTGGACGAACCTCACGTAAGCGGAATGATTCCAACTTACAAACTAGGCGTTGAGTATTTCTACTACGATAATTTGAAAAGGCAATTGATCGGTGAGAAAACCCGCACGCTATATCGAATTGGAATGCCTCTTCAGGTACGAGTTGAAGACGCTGATCCTGAGAATGGATTTATAGATTTTGAACTTTCAGAAAATTCTTGGAAAGAGATAGGCAGGTCTAGACGACGTAGAAACAAGCGGTGAGAAAAAATTAATCGTAATTTACAGAATTCGCGAATGGCGCGCATTTCGACAATTGATGGAGAAATCGTTTTGATAATTTGCGACCGGTGTGAATGGATTCAATCGCCGTAGTGGATCATAACCGCCTCTTCATGGTCATTGATATCTTCTATTGCAGTTTCAACTTCAGCTATGGCATCTTTCAGTTGTGATGTAATCTTCTGCCTGTCGTCGGTAAATGGAATGTTGGCAATCAGGTTTTGCAATCTGCCCACCGAAAGCCAGGCCTTGTGTCGAGCCCACTCGGTAAACAACACATGATGTGGATCAACCAGCGACAAGTCCTTAAACCGGCAAACGTCATTGATTTCGCAGTTCAAGGGCACATAACCGTTCACCAGTGTAATGCGTTCTGCCCGCTGGGCGAGTTTAGTCGCGCGATGAACGACCATGTTGCCGTGCAAGACGATGGCGTAGCCTGGACCCGGAAATTCAGGTTTGATCGCTCGGTGTTCCGGTATGGGTTCGTCGCGATTCGCGTATTCCTGTGCTTCTCGCCGAGTTCCCATGAAATACTGAAATTCACCACCCCGCAATTCTGTCGGATCAGACAACATCAGTACGTAATCCAGCCCAAGCGTATCATGGTGCCATTTGTCTACCGAACGACTCAGGTCATCCGGTGCGTAATTCAGATGGCCGAGATGCAGGGGCATGGTATGAGGCGCAACCGGCGTTTCAAAAATTTCGCTGAGAAAATCGGTTACCTCGGTACAAAGACAAAAGTCACGCAGAAATTCGGATTGATAGACTCCACCTCGAACCATATTCTCGATGCGTTCGCAATTGACTGAATATTTCTTCAATCGACGTGCGGTTTCGAGCATCACCTCGACACCTTCGTCAGACAAGATTCGGACGGCGCTGGATACGGCAAACGCCGTCGCACACTTTTCGATTTCATCTGTCTGGTAGCCCAGGTCACTCAAATTGAGGGTGGTTTCAGGCAGTTCCAGTTGCAGGTGTCGGTTTGGATCAAACCTAATAGTCTCGCGCTGGTAGCGGTAGCCCTCTGGCAAGCGATTCGGGAATTCAAGTGGAGTAATCGAGTGTCTCATGTCTCACGCACCGTTAGCGAAACATTAATGTCAAGTTAAATTATGTCCAAATTACGGAAGTAGTAGGGAAGAATTTTTGTCGCAATAGTGAAACCAGCGTTAACGAGAGTCCTCAAAGCGTGGAATAACCTGAAAACGTGCGTATTTGCAACCAGTTCGCCCGAGCCTGACCATCTGTCTTAAAGTAGTTGGTCGAATGCTGACAACTGTTGCGGTAATACTCCCAACGAGCGCATTTTTCTGTCAAGCAGAAAACATCCCTACCCATCGGATAGGCTGTTATAGAACTCTCAGGGCAGGTCGTCAAACAGATTGGAATTGAATGTTTTCAGACCGGGAGATAATGGACGCTTGAATGGAAAGATTTCATTAACTTTCTCGAGAAACTCTTCGTCTTATTCAAAATAATTCTAGTCTTCTCGTGATTCCAACCGACCCGCGGACAGAACCATATCACCGATTTGCGAAAATTGCATCCAAGTCGATTCGAGAGATACAAATCGGCAAAATGAAAGATGGATTCACTAAAATTGTGGTTTTCCCAACCAATAGTCCTGTTTCGAAGATGATGAATATAGTGACAGGTCGATCAGGATGAACTTATCGACCTCCGTTACCAGCCTCCGCATTTTAGAGTTTGTACCTCTCGCTGCGCTGTTGATGTCGCTGGTTGCACTTTCCGTTGACGCCATGCTGCCGGCTCTTCCTGTAATCGGGCAGGATTTGGGAGTACAACGCCCAAATGACACACAGTTTGTCATCACGGCACTTTTCATAGGGCTTGGAATCGGTCAGTTCTTTTTTGGACCACTTTCCGACGCTATCGGACGAAGACGGGCGATTTTTGCGGGATTGACCGTCTTCATCGTCGGATGCCTCGCCAGTGTGTTCGCTTCTTCTTTCGAGATGATGATTGCCGGGCGTGTTCTGCAGGGAATCGGCGCGTCGGGTCCGAGAATTGTAACGATGGCTCTCGTGAGGGATCAATACAGCGGCAAACAGATGGCGCGGATTTTATCGTTCATCATGGCGGTATTTATTCTTATCCCTGCGGTCGCCCCGTTACTCGGGCAAACAATTATGTGGATTGGGGGTTGGCGTTCAATATTTACAACATTTCTTGTTGTTGCCACCACAGCCCTTATCTGGTTCTTCTTACGTCATCCGGAAACGCTTCGCCCTGATCATCGTAGACCTTTGTCACCGAGGCTCATAGGCGAGTCTATAGGAGACATTCTTCGAATTCGTTCCACAATAGCGTACACGTTTGCGATCGGGCTGATATTTTCACCGTTTGTCGCATTTTTGAGTTCAGCACAACAAATTTTTCAGGTGGCATATTCAACCGGAAGTTATTTCCCACTTTATTTTGGTGTGCTCGCGCTCGCGATCGGAATCGGTTCGTTGGCCAACGATAAAATGCTTTTGCGCTTTGGGATGCACCAAATTGTAAAATCAGCTGCTATCGTGGCTACAATCGCATCATTTATTGCACTACCTGCGCTCTTTGCGTTTGATGGTCTTCCGCCACTGTGGTTATTTATGAGTTACATGTTGGTGGTGTTTTTTTGCATGGGTCCGATTTTTGGCAATCTCAATGCACTCGCGATGCAGCCGCTTGGACACATCGCGGGTATCGGGGCAGCCTTGATAGCATCAGTCGCCACTTTCATTTCCGTATCATTCGGAACTGCCATAGGACAAACTTTCGATGGGACGGTCTATTTTCAGATTGGAAGTTTCGCTTTGTTCGGGCTATTGACAACAGTCGCCATTCGTTGGGCTATTCGACCAAAATCGACTTCTCCGCCTCTCAAACGTGTAACATAATCAACTGCGATTTTAATCCTGGTTTCCTGTACACTTCATTTGATTTGTGACTCGTTGTAATAGAACTGACAATGGTATCTGTTCAGCACTGATTTGCATCTGTTCACACTTAAATACCCCGACAGATAAATGCGAAAAGTTTTCGGAATTCATAATGCCTTTTCCATGATCCGGTACAAGACCCGGGAAATCGTATCAGTTGATTTGAGCGAGAGCCGAAATGACAGGCGGATTCGACAAATCGAGAAACTCGCGATCGACCAGGGTATCCCGGTTCGACGCGTGGCAAGTGAAATCATGAATGCAGATGCCGAAGGTAATCGACATCAAGGAGTAATATTGACCTGTCATTCAGCGACTGTTCGCCAATCTACCAATTTGCCGGATTGGTTCAACTCTTTGAATAACCGGTCTCTACTTGTCATTCTGGACAGTATCACCGATCCCAGGAATCTTGGAGCCTGTATAAGAAGCGCGAATTCAGCTGGAGCTGACGGCGTTATTGTGAGTCGTTCGCGCGGGAGTCCGCTTACAGCTACCGTTTCTCATACTGCTGCGGGTGCGGCGGAAGTCACACCGATCTATCAAGCCTCCAACCTAGCACGCGACCTTGAGATACTGAAGAAATTTGGCATTTGGGTGATCGGACTCGATGCTGATGCCTCCAGCAATATTTTCGCGACTGACCTTATGGATCCCTGCGCACTTGTATTCGGAGCGGAGGACAGGGGATTGAGAGCAGAAACCAAGAAAAAATGTGATTTACTGGTTTCAATACCAATGATGGGAGATGTTCAGAGTGTCAATGTTTCAGTGGCAGTGGGCATTGCGAGTTTTGAAGTTGTACGACAGAGAATGCACTCTGAGACAGATAACTGAAATCTTGAAATTGTTTACACCAAGCCCTGGTGTTTTCTTCACGTCAGCGTTCCAGTGCAGCTACTTCCGGCACCAGCAGTACAGCCGAAACAATGTGAATCGACCGCAATTCGATCCTTTTCAATTTCGTCGGCTCGCAGATCCCAAAGATACCTGGGCTTCCGCCAACCTGCGTGAATATCGAGCATCTGATTGAAATCACAGTCGAATATTCTTCCCAACCAGTCAACGCTGATGATGTGCCTGCACATCAACCCGTCTACCGTGTCCGGATTGAAGTTATCCATAAGCAGGTTGAGATAATTGTCGTAGTCCCCGGTTCGTTCCAGATAGTGACGAAATCGGCTAATGGGTAAATTGGTGATGGTAAACAAATTATTGAAGCAAATTCCAAAGTCTTCTCTCAGACGCTCTTTGTAGGTCGTCTCTAAATCGGATTGTAATGGCGGCAGCCTTCCACCGTTCGGGTTGTAGACGAGATCCAACGACAGTTCCGGATCTCTCCCGTAGCCAAGTTGGTTGAGTAGTTGCAGAGCGCGTATGCTGTTTTGAAATACCCCTTTTCCGCGTTGGGCTTCCAAATTTTCTTTAGAGTAGCAGGGCAGGGAGCAGATCAAGGCGACTTTGTGAGCCGCATACCAGTCGGCGAGCGATTCCTGACCTGGCTCGAACAGGACCGTCAAATTGCAACGAGATATTACCCTTGCTCCGATGTTCAGACAGGATTCAGCAAACTTGCGGAAATTTGGGTTGAGTTCAGGCGCACCTCCTGTGATGTCCACAGTCTTGATTTCGTATCTCGCACACCATTCGATTATTTTCTGCATTGTTGCCCATTCCATGATTTCCGTCCGCTTGGGGCCGGCATCAACGTGACAATGATTACAGGCCTGGTTGCACAGTTTGCCCAGATTGACTTGAACATCCCTGATCTGGGTTCTTCTGAGTTGACCGATCCCTTTTCTTGTCAAAATAGAGCTGAAACTAAAGCGGGCGGAGTCGAATCCTTCAGTGAATTCTGCGTAGTGATCGTCTAGAGTGATTGCAGGAATTGTCGACATCAGGTATTCCAGGCGGTATGACCGAGAAAACGTCTTCGAATGAAGTGGTCAATTGAAATCTTCCCTGGTCCCCGTAACAGCAGTACCAGCAACATAATTCCCCAAACCTGATGCTGAGCGATTCCTACCACATTCAGTACCGAATACGAAACAACTGCGGCAATATTTATTACAAACAATATCCCGGCAGCCACTCTTCCGGCGATTCCAAAAACAAGCATTACTGGTAAAACAAGTTCTGCTACTATTACAAAGTATGCGACTAGTTCGAATGGAATAAGCGGTACAACGTATTCGTATTCAAACAAATACATGGTGGAACTGATATTCGATACTTTGGTTAATCCGGATTTCCAAAAAACATTAGCAACCCAAATTCGTAGAACGAGATCTCCAATAGGGGCGGCACAATCAAACAGGCACAAGATTCGACGGCAAAGAATACCGGACGGAGAATCTTTAGACATTGTTTTCAGGTAACTTTTTTGCGTGAGAGCAATCATCAGTAATTTATCGAAACATCAACAATTGCTCAGTCGGAGAATAACTTATGAAGTACAGCTTTAAGTTCATAGGCAGTATTCCTGTCGATTATATAGGGTAACTTGGAATCCAATGTACAGTTCTTTTCCACATTTCCAATTGGTGAAACTATATTCTTTCCAAATATCGGAAACCGGGAAGGAAGATTACAAGACTGTTAATGAAGGATCCTAAATCACTGTATGAGCTCATCTTTAGCTAATCAATATACTTCATCGTGTAGAAATCCGATGCGGTTACTCAGTCTACTGGCGGCACAACAAGGGTGTGCCGATTTGTACCCGTAGTATGAATTTTGGATCAGGGGGCATTTCCCGATCTATCAATTCAGACGTTGATTGTGTCAAGCCTCAGTATTCAGTTTAGCGAACGTCTCTGCTGTCGCTCAGTCTTTCCGTGAGCGTTGTCATTAGCATAGTGTTCTCGTCGAGTTCAAGAGTTTCATCAGTTGATTCGATAAGAACCTCAAATAGCGCCGACATAATTTCATGTTGAACTTCATGCTTGTCGCCAGTTTGGGTTACCCATCTATCGTAGATCGATCGAATACCGCTTGGTAAGTCGTTGCTGATCATTTCAACGACGATAGAGTGCAGACCGATATGGGCAAATGGATCAGGTTCTTCAGCGTCGAATTCATGAGCTTCGAAAGTCTCCCGATTCGATAACACACTATGTGTTTCCGGGTGCATGTTGATAATTTTCTCAATTTGTTTTTCCATGGAACTTAGGGAATCCTTACCCTGAATCTTTTCCCAAAGGTCGAATAGAAAGGTTCTTTGTTCGGAATCAGCCAACATATTTGAATCTCTGTGTGTCTATTTGGTGTCTGCAAAGGAGAATCGATCAGTGTACTCACATAGGTCGAAAATCAGGCATGTGCCACAGGAAGGTTTTCTTGCTGTGCAGACATACCGGCCATGAAGGATCAGCCAGTGATGCGCATCGACAAGAAATTCCTTTGGAACTACCTTAAGGAGTTTCTGCTCAACATGGTCAACGTTCTTTCCAGGAGCGATTCCAATCCGATTGGAAATACGAAATATGTGCGTATCGACCGCCATTGTCGGTTGTCCGAATGCCGTATTGAGAATGACGTTCGCGGTCTTACGTCCGACACCGGGAAGTGCTTCCAGGTCTTCCCTGGTCTCGGGGACTTCCCCATCGTGATGCTCAAGCAGTATTTCCGAAATCCGAATCAGGTTTTTCGCCTTGCTGTTGAAAAGACCGATTGTCCTGATTAAATCGGTAACTCTCTCAATCCCCAAATCGAAAAGAGATTGAGCATCAGGCGCTTCCCTGAACAACTGTTCGGTTGCAGCGTTGACAGACTTGTCAGTCGCCTGGGCAGAAAGGACTACGGCGATCAGCAATTGAAATGTACTCGAAAAGTTTAGCTCTGTCGTCGGATTCGGGTTGGCATCGCGGAATCGAGCAAATATTTCCCGCCGTTTGGTTGGGTTCATCGTGCTTTTCGGGTGGATTGTGAACGAGCCGTTTTTCTGTTAGCCTGCTTCCATCTTCTTGAGCGTTCCCGATTGACCGCATCACGGATCTGTGATTTGAGATCCGAAAACTGTTCTGAGTCGACCGATACCTGATCGCCGCGATTGACTCGTTCACAATGCCGTTGTGCAAGCACTCTCCACCGGGAGACTTCATCGTCGCTGAAATTACTCCAGAAAAAAAGACCGCTTTCGACTTCACAGTCCACCATTCTGATACAGTCAACCGGACAGTGATCGAGGCACAGCCCGCACCCGCTGCAGTTTTGTTCGATGACCGTATGCATGTGTTTTGCAGTCCCGATTATGGCATCGAGGGGGCAGGGCGGAATGCATAACGTACAGCCGATGCAGATGTCTTCCGTTATTCTGGCGACCTTTCGGCCTGCGTATGGATCGCAGTCTTCGGCAAGCGCAGGAATAGCCTTGCCGGTCAGTCTCGCAAGCGCGCCGAGAGTTTCGGCACCGCCGGGTGGGCAGCGATTGATATCCGAACTTCCTCCAGCTATTGCATGCGCGTAATCCAGACAGCGAGGGTAGCCACACATCGTACATTGAGTCTGCGGCAGACAACGATCAATCTCCTCAAACGTTGTCAGTGATGTATTACATGCAGATTCCAAATTCAACTAACTCTCTGCCCGGGTCCGACTTCATCACCGGGGTCAATCAACCACAGACCGTCATCGTCTCCGGCTGCCAGGAGCATCCCCTCCGATGTGCCAAACTTCATTTTGCGAGGTGCAAGGTTCGCGACGATCACTACCTTGCGACCAACGAGTGATTCAGGATCATAGAATCCTTTGATTCCGGCAAATATCTGTCTGGTTTCGTGGCCAATATCAACTTTGAGCTTGATAAGTTTTTTCGAGTCTGCGACATCCTCGGCTTCGAGAACCTTTGCGGTACGAAGATCGACTTTGGCAAAATCATCAATGGATATGACACTATAGTTTTCGGTCGAGTCATCGGGGTCGGGTTCAGCACTAGCCGCGACTATGGCATCTACATCTTTCTTCTGGATTCTCTGCATCAGGTGAACGTATCCGGAAATTTCGTGATCCAGCAAAGGTGATTCAATGCGTTCCCATTGATCAACCGGATCATTGAGAAATTCTCCAACCCGCTGAGCCAGCTGTGGTACCACCGGTGCCAGGTAGTGAATCAGCACCCTGAACATATTGAGTCCCTGGGTGCAGACGTTCTGCAGCTTATCGCGTTGTGTCGGATCTTTGACGAGCACCCATGGCTTCTGGTCATTGACGTATTGATTGGCAGTATCAGCCAGCGCCATGATCTCTCTCATTGCTTTACTGAACTGCCGACCTTCAAAGGCTTCGGTAATCATTCCGCGTGAATCAGCCAGCACTCGATACAGGTCCACGTCATCAAGTTGTGGACTGAGCCTGCCACCGAAATTCTTTGTGATAAAACCTGCGCAGCGGCTTGCGATATTGACAACCTTTCCGACCAGGTCCGAATTGATCCGTTGAATGAAGTCCTCGAGATTCAGATCAATATCCTCAATCCTGTCATTTAGTTTCGCCGCGTAGTAGTATCGGATGTATTCCGGGTCCAGATAGTCCAGATAGGTGCGCGCCGTGATGAATGTTCCTCGGGACTTCGACATTTTCGTACCGTTGACCGTGAGGAATCCGTGCGTGTAGACATTGGTTGGTTTCCGAAATCCGGCACCGTGTAGCATGGCCGGCCAAAACAGGGTATGGAAATACAGAATGTCTTTGCCGATAAAGTTGTAAAGTTCGGTTTCCTTGTCATGCTTCCAGAATGCGTCGAAGTCGATACCTTCGCGATCACACAGATTCTTGAAGCTGGCGATGTAACCGATTGGCGCATCCAGCCAGACGTAGAAATATTTCTCCTCCTCATCCGGAATCTCAAACCCGAAGTACGGTGCGTCCCGGGAAATATCCCAGTCATTCAAACCGGCCTCAAACCACTCCTTGAGCTTATTCTGTGCCTCAGTTTGAGAGATCTCCTCGGCAATCCATTTTTGCAGCATATCCGTGAAGTCACTCAGACGCACAAACAGATGTTCGGATTCGCGAACCTCGGGTGGTTGGCCGGACAACGCGGAAACCGGGTTTTTCAGATCAGAGGGTGTGTAGGTCGCTCCGCAGTTCTCGCAGCTGTCGCCGTATTGGTCCGGTGCACCGCAGCGCGGGCAATCGCCTTTCACAAATCGGTCAGGCAGAAACAGACCTTCCTGAACATCGTATGCCTGGCTGATTGTTTTTCGACGGATGTGTCCACCATCCCTCAGCTTAAGGTAGACATAGCGCGAAAAATACCGGTTCTCGTCAGAGTGTGTGGAATGGTAATTGTCAAAACTGATGTTGAAATCTGAAAAGTCAGCTTCATGCTCTTTCTTGTAGTGTGCAATAAGTTCTTCCGGCCGGATGTTCTCTTCTCTGGCCTTCAGCATGATCGGGGTTCCGTGAGCGTCATCTGCACAAACGAAGTAGCACTCGTTGCCATTCATACGCTGGAAGCGCACCCATATATCGGTCTGAATGTGTTCCACCATATGACCCAAATGAATCGGCCCATTGGCATAGGGGAGTGCGGTCGTTACCAAGATTCTTCTTTGCATATCAATCTGCTGGAAAACGGTGTCCAATCGGTTCGTCGATAGTTGGCGGTATGCTACAATAACCGTATACCGACCCGATATTAAAGTTGTTCGCTGTAGCCGGGTACAGCGGATATTATTGTATATTCATATCAATAGCGTGAGACAGCAAAAAATCCGCTGTCCGCTCTGTATTCATGCTGACTATCCAGAATTGACGTTTTATGCAGACTGCAACAAAAGCTGATATCGAATCAGTCCTATCGAAAATAAACGACCCGCATACCGGGACTTCTTTGACTGCGGACAAGAAAATCAAGGGGGTTTCAGTTGAGAATGGCGCAGTGCGTGTCGATGTGGCGTTGGGATATCCCGCAAAGAGCTGGCATGAATCGTTAGGTTCTGCCATAAAAAATGAAATTTCTGGAATGTCCGGCGTTTCCCAAGTTGACGTGACGTTCAACAGTAAAATTTTCTCGCATACAGTCCAGGACGGCGTTTCACCGATTTCCGGCATCAAGAACATGATCGCGGTGGGATCTGGAAAAGGCGGAGTCGGAAAATCGACCGTATCTGTTAATCTCGCTCTGGCACTGTCTGCAGAAGGTGCCCGAGTTGGTATTCTGGACGCAGACATCTACGGTCCGAGCCAGCCGCGAATGCTTGGTGTCACCGGTAAGGCCCAGACCAAGGACGGGAAAACCATGCAGCCGGTATATAGCTATCATCTCCAGGCCATGTCAATCGGTTTTCTGATTGATGAGGAAAGTCCGATGATCTGGCGAGGTCCGATGGTGACGCAGGCGCTTGAGCAGTTGCTGAAACAGACAGCTTGGGATGAGTTGGACTACCTGATCATTGACCTGCCACCAGGAACCGGCGATACGCAACTGACGCTGGCACAGCGTGTTCCTGTGAGCGGTGCCGTTATCGTCACCACACCTCAGGATATTGCATTGCTTGATGCGCGCAAGGCCTATCATATGTTTGAGAAAGTCAAGATTGAAGTGCTTGGCATTGTCGAGAACATGAGTGTGCACATATGCAGTCAGTGTGGCCATCAGGAGCATATATTCGGTCAGGGTGGAGGTGAACGTATGGCGAACGACTACGGAATCAGCTATCTGGGAGGCGTTCCGCTGGATGGTCAGATTCGGAGTGATGCAGACGGTGGAAAACCGACTGTGGTGAGTGACCCTGATGGTGAGATCGCCGGAAGATATCGAGAAATCGCACGAACCATGGCAGCCCGTCTCTCGGCAAAGAAAAAAGACTTTACGAGTGATTTCCCGTCCATTGTGATTCAAAATACCTGACGGTCGAAGAATATTTTGTCCATCAAGTCAGACAAGTGGATCCGCCAAATGGCGACGCAGCATGGGATGATTGATCCTTATGTACCCGGACAGGTCAGCAATGTTGACGGCAACCGTGTCATTTCCTTTGGAACTTCGAGTTATGGCTATGACATCCGCTGTTCAAATGAATTCAAGATATTCACCAACATCAACACTGCGATCGTTGATCCGAAAGAGTTTTCGGAGGATAGTTTTGTAGATGTCGAATCCCAAGTCTGTATCATTCCGCCAAATTCATTCGCACTTGCCCGAACAGTCGAGTATTTCAGAATTCCCCGTTCTGTGCTGACAGTCTGCCTCGGCAAATCAACCTATGCGCGCTGCGGTGTGATAGTCAATGTCACACCATTTGAACCGGAGTGGGAAGGGTATGCCACGCTTGAGTTTTCCAATACGACACCCCTGCCAGCAAAAATTTATGCCAACGAAGGGGTCGCTCAGGTTATATTCTTTGAGGCTGATGATCCTTGCGAAACATCATATAAAGATCGTGATGGTAAATATCAGGGGCAGGTCGGGGTAACTTTGCCTGTTACCTGACACAACCTAGTCGGATCCGACTTTCCAAGAGCATTTCTGAAACCATTGCATCGGCTGATCAGTTGGCAGACTTCGCCGACGACAGTGTGAACAATGAACCATTTGATACGCAGAAGAATGTGACTGAATGGCCGGCACCACACAATAAAACCCAACCATAAAAATCGGGTCGTAAGCTGAGTCTGAAAACGAGTACGACTCGAAATTTTCCGGTAGGATGGTATCAGGGAATTGAGCATCATCAATCTGATGAAGAGCATTGCCTTATACTTCCTGCCATGAAGTGATGACTAACGCTGGATCTTCCCGATTGGTGGTGTGGTCATGTTGTCGTCGGTTCAACTTGAGATGAGCCTGTCAGAATTTTCATGTGAACTGTTCCCTGCGACCGCCGAACGAAGACAAGTTGCCAGCCCGGTAAAACGGGTTATGCGCTTCGGGTGATCTGCCAATCGAACACTACGCAAGCGCCGTCGACTACAGGAATGACGGAGTACTTCCGTCTCTTAGGCAAACACCGTCGCCATTGGGAAGGGCCAGTTCCGGAAGTTTAGTGTGCAATTGTCAGGTTTGCTTGATTTCTACCAGATTGGGTGTGAGTAGTGTCTGAAATTTCGAAAGGATATTGGCGGCAATGCTACCGGAAAACTTTTATTTAAGCGTAACTTTTTTTACCTCAGTTTGTCCAAGCTGAAGCGGATTCTTGTGGAATTGTTCATATTTCTCTGGCATCGCGTTCACCTAACGCAGAATACGCAAAGGACACCAACCGTGATGGCAGGCAAACTAATTGCTGCTTGAACCAGCCACAAGTTTCATCTGAGTATAATTGCCCAATGATTACCTGAATAGTTACAAAAACACAGAATATTCCAATGTACAGGTCAAGTATATCGGATCAACTATTTTGACTAATTCAGGCAATCGAAATTGCATGTCTACATGCTGTAACTAAAGGCAAAACTGATGTCGGGTAACTCTTTCGGTACACTATTTACGCTGACGACTTTTGGGGAGAGTCATGGACCGGCGATTGGATGCATTGTCGATGGCTGTCCACCAGGAATGGAACTGTCTGAAACCGACATTCAAATGGAACTGGATCGCCGCAAGCCCGGTACTTCAAGGTTCACTACCCAGCGGCGAGAATCTGATCAGGTTGAAATTCTTTCAGGAGTCTTTGAGAACAAGACCACTGGAACTCCGATCGGTCTGATCATTCGCAATACAGAGCAGCGATCACGAGATTATTCGAAAATAAAAGACCGCTACCGTCCCGGGCATGCCGATTACACCTACGCGCGAAAATATGGCATACGCGACCATCGTGGTGGAGGGCGATCTTCAGCGCGGGAAACTGCATTGCGAGTCGCGGCAGGTGCGATTGCGAAGAAATTTTTACTGGAGCGCTACGGCACAACCATTCGTGGCTGTGTGTCGGCTATCGGAACCATGCAACCGGAATCTCACGATTGGGGTGACGTAGAGCGAAATCCGTTTTTCTGGCCATGTCAGAGACAGGTGCCACAGCTGGAGACATATATCGATCAGCTTCGCAAGCGGGGAGATTCGGTAGGTGCCTGTATCCTGGCTGAGGCAAATGGAGTCCCAACAGGTTGGGGTGAGCCACTCTATGCGCGCCTTGATGCTGAAATTGCAGGTGCCATGATGGGTATCAATGCGGTAAAAGGCGTGGAGATCGGTGCCGGGTTTTCCAGTGTCTCCATGACTGGATCTGAATACCGGGACGAGATGACAACGGCGGGATTCCGCTCTAACAATGCCGGAGGAATCGCAGGTGGTATTTCCACCGGGCAGCCCATAGTGGTTTCGGTCGCTTTTAAACCGACTTCAAGCATCCGTATTCCGGGAACCACGGTCAATCACGAAGGCGCGAATGTAGAGGTTTCTGTCACTGGACGTCATGATCCCTGCGTCGGATTGCGGGCTGCTCCCATTGCCGAGGCAATGCTGGCACTTGTACTCATGGATATGGCGCTTCGACACCGCGCCCAGAATGCAGATGTCATCCCGGATGCCCCTGACATTCCCGGAGTTGTCACTGACTCCGACAGCGAAACTGTCGCCTCTGAGAGTTCAGCAACCTTTGAAGCGTCTGGCGAAGACTGACTGAAGTTGCGTTATACGCGGATCAGGATTCTTTGCCGTACTGCAGCCAGAGTTGCCGGGTTGTACCATCATGCTCGACTCGATCAAGTGAGTGATCGGATTTCAGTCAGGTGAGTGAATTGCCCAAACCACGTTCCGAAAATGGTAGCGGCTATCTGAAGGTTCGTGGTGCCAGACAGAACAATCTAAAGGATATCAGCCTTGATATACCACTCAAGGAACTGACAGTAATTACCGGCGTGAGTGGTTCCGGCAAGTCTTCATTGGCCTTTGACACGATCTACGCGGAAGGGCAGAGACGTTATGTAGAGACATTTTCCCCCTACGCTCGCCAGTTCCTGGACCGGATGGACCGCCCGCGAGTCGAATCAATTGATGGTATACCACCGGCGGTTGCCATCGATCAGGTGAATCCTGTTCGGTCCACGCGTTCGACAGTGGGCACAATGACTGAATTGAACGATCATTTCAAGATGTTGTTTTCGCGAGTCGCTTCATTGTTTTGCTCCGGTTGTGGAGATCCGATCAGCGATCAGAGTCCTGAGGAAATCGCGGATGCAATCATGTCTGGGTGGTCAGCGTCACGCCGGGATTCATCCTTGGTCCAGATTCTGTTTCCCATCAATGTTCCAAAGGAACTGTCGACCGAATACGCCGCCGAGCATCTCGCTCGTCAGGGTTACACGCGAATCGCCAGTCGGGATGGAGAGATCGTACTTGTCGTTCAGGACCGATTGAAATGCGAGATGAAAAATCACTCTCGCCTGATTGAATCCATCGAATCGGCACTATACAGAGGTTCTGGAACGCTGTTCGTGCAGCAATTGGATAAGGATCGGCAAGGTGTGGGAAGGTTGCATGAGTATTCAAGCAGTCTGCGCTGTGGAGCCTGCGATACCAACTACAGTGTACCGGTTTCAAATCTATTCTCCTTCAATTCTCCGGTCGGTGCCTGCGAGACCTGCCGCGGTTTCGGACGCATCATGGGAATCGACTACGAGCAGGTGATCCCGGATCATTCGTTGACGCTGAGGCAGGGGGCCATCAAGGTTTTCCGTTCGCCTGTCTACAGCGAAAGTTACCGCGATATTCTTCGTTATGCCGAGTCGAGTGGGATACCGCTGGATGTGGCCTGGAGAGATTTGAGCGAGAATGAACGCAATTGGGTGCTGGAAGGCGAGGGCAACTGGTACAGCGGCAAGTGGTACGGGGTCAAGAAGTTTTTCAGGTGGTTGGAAGGACGCAGACACAGCATGCATGTCCGCGTTTTTCTATCGAAGTACAGGATCTATACCGAATGTCCGGACTGCTGCGGTGCTCAGCTGAAACCTGAAGCGTTGAATTGGCGGGTTGGAAAACAGCTGGAAGTTCGACGGGATATCAGGAGGATCAGACATCCGAATCACACCATGTCGGATGATCAGTTTCTGAGCATGCCAGGTTTGACGATTCATGAAATTGTATCGCTACCGATCAAATCATGCCTTGACTTCTTTCGCAGAGTCGAATTTGCAACCGCCGCGGACGAGGCTGCAGAATTGCTGCTCGATGAAATCTGTGCCCGTTTGCAGTATCTGAATGATGTCGGATTGGGATATCTGAGTCTGAATCGTCAGTCAAGGACACTCAGCGGCGGAGAAGTTCAAAGGATAAATCTTACAACCGCGCTTGGCACTACATTGGTGAATACCCTTTTTGTGCTGGATGAACCGACGATCGGTTTGCACTCTCGGGATGTCAGCAAAGTGGTGAGTGTCCTTCATCGCTTGCGTCAGGCAGGCAACACTTTGCTGGTGGTCGAGCATGAAGAACAGGTGATACGTGCTGCCGGACAGGTTCTGGACATCGGTCCGGGACCCGGCGAGAAAGGTGGTACGGTCGTGCATTTTGGCTCACTTGATGAGTTGATGGAAAGCCGGGAATCTGTCACTGCCAGGTGTTTGAAGTATGGCAACTATCTGCCCGCTCAATTGGCGGCCACTTCACCGGAATCGAATCGGGAAATTGTGATCAGAGGTGCACGGCAGCACAATCTCAAAAGCATTGATGTCGCAATTCCGCTGAACAAGATGGTTTGTGTGACCGGTGTAAGCGGTTCCGGTAAATCGACCTTGGTCGAAGAGGTGCTGTTCCGCGGAATACTGCGAAGTCAGGGGAAGTCGACACAACTGCCCGGTCGATTCACCGAGTTGACAGGCATTGATCAGCTGACTGATGTTGTGATGGTGTCGCAAGCCCAGATCGGCAAGACCACCCGGTCAAATCCAGTCAGCTATGTCGGAGCGCTAACCGCTATTCGGGAGTTGCTGGCACAGGAACCACTGGCTATCAGCAGAGGATATACGGCTGGATACTTCAGTTTCAACTCGGATCTCGGACGTTGTCCGACATGTCGCGGAACCGGATTTGAACATATTGAAATGCAGTTCCTGAGTGATGTCTATCTCCGCTGCCCTGACTGTGACGGCACTCGATTCCGTTCTGAAATCTGTGACGTGCGAGTAAAGCCGATGTGGCAAGCCGGGCAGGATGACCTGGGTGTGCCCAAGTCGATCGTCGAGATTTTGGAGATGACAGTCGCTGAGGCAATTCAATTCTTTAGTGACAATAAAAAAATATGCAATGCCTTATCGCCATTGGTGGATGTTGGATTGGAGTACCTGAAACTTGGTCAGCCCATTCCCACTTTGAGCGGTGGAGAGGCTCAGAGGCTGAAACTGGCGGCCCACGTGGCAAAAAGCAGTCGTCGAATTCGAAATCAGGGACACATACTGTTTCTGTTTGATGAGCCGACGACCGGATTGCATTTTACTGATGTCTCGAGACTTGTCACTTCGTTGAAAAAGCTGATTGACGGTGGTAATTCGGTCATTGTGATCGAACACAACCTCGATTTGATTTCGTGTGCCGACTGGATTATAGATCTTGGACCCGAAGGTGGTGATATTGGTGGCCGGTTGATTGCCGAGGGTACACCCCGAGACCTGGCTGAAAGAGGTGAGACATCCACTGAAATCGCGTTGAGTACCCATCTCGCGAGACATGACAGACAAGCTCCGACTGTCGCCTACCGCAGAACGGAACCCGAATACATCGAGAACGGCGGAATAGGCATTCGAAACGCTCGCGAGCGTAATCTGAAAGAGATCAGTCTGTCCATTCCATACAATTCAATAACCGTCATAACAGGGCTCAGCGGCAGTGGCAAGAGTACCGTCGCATTCGATATTCTGTTTGCTGAAGGACAGAAAAGATATCTTGAAACCATCAATGCTTACGCGAGGCAGTTTGTGCAACCGGCTACGCGTGCGGATTTCGATGCAGTCACCGGAATTCCGCCGACAGTTGCCATCGAGCAAAGGACGAGTCGCGGCGGTCGGCGAAGTTCTGTAGCGACACTGACTGAGATCTATCACTACATCAGACTGCTTTTCGTCCGATTTGGTATTCAGCATTGTCCTGACTGTGATGTCGCGGTTGAATCTCAGTCGGTGGAGACGATTATCCAGCAGATACAGTCGCGCTATCGAGCGAGTCGTATCAGTGTTCTCGCACCCTTGGTCGTGTCAAGGAAGGGATACTATACAGATCTCGCAAAATGGGCGAATCGGAAGGGTGTAACGCATCTTCTCGTCGATGGTGAACTGCTTCCAACTGACAAATGGCCGCGCCTCGACCGGTATCGTGAACATGACATCGACATGCCCATCAGCACCCTGACTGTTTCAGATTCGGACAGTATAGAACTACGCACTGCCATCACAAACGCTTTGGATGTGAGTGAAGGACATTTTCGAATTGCGGCACCGCCGCCCACATCGGGAGTTCCATCAAAGGATCTGATGTCATATTCGACTACACGCTCCTGTAGCCGTTGTGCTCGATCGTTTGACGAACTTGACCCAAGACTTTTTTCGTACAACTCCAGGCAGGGATGGTGTAACTCGTGTCTAGGAACTGGATTGGATCTCCAAGATTACGATATGAACGATGAGTCGGTACCAGAACAGGGGAATTCGGACACCATATGCAGTACATGTCAAGGCAGGCGTCTTAATCCCGTTGCGTTGGCCGTAAAGTTCAAAGGGATGACAATCGATCAGATCGGTGATCTGTCCATATCATCCGCTCGTTCAGTACTGGCAAAGTTGGATTTGTCCGAAAGGGAGCAGTACGCTGCCGCTGATATTCTCTCGGAACTGAACACCAGATTGGAATTTTTAGAGTCTGTCGGTCTTTCCTATCTTGCGCTCAGTCGTTCAGCACCTACTTTGAGTGGGGGTGAAGCACAGCGGATACGACTTGCGGCACAATTGGGATCAAGTCTATGCGGAGCCTGCTATGTGTTGGATGAACCCACAATCGGTTTGCATTCGCGAGACAACAAGCGTCTGCTTATGGCTTTGAAGTCATTGAGAGACAAGGGAAACACGATTGTTGTGGTGGAACACGATGAGGAGACCATCATCTGCGCTGATCACATCATTGATCTGGGTCCTGGCGGTGGGGTTCGGGGTGGATCCGTGGTCGCGACGGGACCATTGTCAATGATCATAAAAAATTCCAATTCGATTACCGGAAATATGCTGCTAAATCCACTTGAGCATCCGATGGTAAGATCAAGGCCCGTACCTGGTGGGGACAATGCGATCAAGATTACCGGCGCGGTCAGGAATAACTTGAGAAAGATCCATGTATCAATTCCACTTGACTCACTTGTTTGTGTGACAGGAGTGAGCGGGAGCGGAAAGAGTACATTGGTTCGCGATGTTCTGTATTCAAACCTGGCGGACGCTGTATCGCGAAATCGGAAGAGTCGGGACGGAACAGTCTGGGATGGATGCGAAGATATAGCTGGATGGGACAGTGTTGGCAGAGTATTGGAGGTTGATCAAACTCCGATCGGAAAAACACCACGATCATGCCCGGCAACCTACGTCAACGTCTGGCATACCATACGGAAGTTATTCTCTGACACCACGGAAGCCCGACTTCGCGGTTATGAACCGAGCAGATTCTCTTTCAATGTCGAAGGAGGCAGATGCGAAACTTGCGGAGGGCAGGGAGTCAAAAAAATTGAAATGAACTTTCTCCCGGATGTACGTGTTAAGTGCGAAAGCTGTTCGGGAGATAGATTCAATTCAGAAACGCTTGCAGTTCGTTATCGGGATAAGTCAATCGCTGACATACTCAATATGAGTATGGAAGAAGCACAAGCGTTTTTCTCGTCGATTCCATCACTCACCCGCGTGTTCGGTTTGCTGGTCGATGTAGGGCTGGGTTATCTGACTATGGGACAGCAAAGCCCCACCCTGAGTGGTGGAGAGGCTCAACGGATCAAACTGGTATCCGAGCTGTCAAAGGCACTGCCAAGAGGGTTGGATGGAGAGATAAACGGTAAAACCAACCGAACCAGAACCTTGTATGTTCTTGATGAGCCGACTGTAGGACTCCACACTGCGGATGTAGGTAAACTGATTACAGTGATTCATTCATTGGTTGACACCGGGAACACCGTTGTGATCATCGAACACAACCTCGATGTTATCGCAGAAGCTGACTGGATCATTGATCTGGGACCGGAAGGTGGGGATTTTGGCGGTCGAGTCGTCACCCAAGGCAGACTGTCTCGCATTCTCCGGTCCAAGCGTTCTCATACAGCACACGCACTGAGAGAAAAACTCAAGCCTCGCGCGATGCACTCAGATTCGAATAGTATTTGATTGGTGAGTTTAAGGTTGTTGCCGACTGCGTTGAACCGGATTTATGTCGACGGCAGGTCTTCAGCCGCGGATGTGTATTCTCCAGCTGATTCGCAGTCTTTTTCCGCAACCAGTGTTGCCAATAGCAGACGTGCTTTTGAAAGCTGTTCCTCTCCAAGTTCTGTGTACTGTGCGTGACTGGCAGAGCGAAAGAATTCAACCGCGGCGTAAATCTCCTCTACAGCCTTGTCGGCAGTTTCAATATCCCCGGTCATTTCCGCACACTCGCGTCGAGCCACACCCAGATTCGCCAATGTAAATGCCCAGGTCATCGGGGTTTGGTCGCGGGTCCACTCGGTCAAGGATTTCTCATATGATTCGGTGGCCCTTTGCATAATCTCAGAATTCTCTTCCCTTTGTGCGAGTTTTTGCAATGCGGCACCGAGGTTGTTGTGTGTCTTGGCCCAGTCGTTGGGCACCAGTTTACGGTCGCGTTCAGCAAGCGCACTGTTGTAAGCCGCAACGGCCTGTTTCAGGGTGCCTGGACCCCGACGATGCTCCCCGAGAGCGCGAAGCGCAGTACCTAGATTATCCATTGTCGTTGCCCAATCAAGCGGCATCTCAGTACGAGTCCATACCCGAAGAACCGCTTTATAGGATTCTACTGACCTTTTCAGTATTTTCGGATCGTTTTGTTTGCGGCCGAGGGACTGTTGTACTGCTGCCAGATTATTCATTGTGGAAGCCCAGTCATGCGAGCACAACTCTTCACTTTGTTTGGAAAGCGCCTGCTCGAAGGATTCAATCGACTGCTTCAGCAGGGCATCGTCCGAAGAGCGCTGTCCCAATGAACCCAGTGCATTTCCCAGACTGTTCTGCACGCTTGCCCACTGTAACGGAGCGGTATCGGAGTCGATTCGCTTCAATGCTCCACTGAACGCATTGATGGCATCTTCAAGATAGCGCGTACCCTTGCGACGCTGACCGACCATGCCAAGAACATTTCCCAATGTTGCAAAACTCGCAGCCAAAATCTTTGAGTCTCCAGATTCTTTCGCTAGTGGTAAAGTCTTGGTGTTCAACAATTCGATCGATGCCTGGAGTGATGCATCATCTTCGAAATCCCGTCCCTGGTCCAACAGGAATTTCGCCTGCAGATGTATTAGATGCCAACTCTGATTGGTTTCCAGTCCCTGAATTTCAGCACCTTGGCGGCATAGTTCGGCTGCCAACCGATGATTTTGCATTGACGCGGCAATAAGCGCCTGACACTCAATCACCGTTGCAAGTGTAAACGGCTGACTCGCTGCTGCAAGATGCTCCATTTCTTTGAGTCGCGATGCAAATACTTGCATAGAGTCGAATTCACCGCTTTTCAGTGCTAGTACTAAAGCTTCCGCAGATCTTGCAACAGTACTTCCTGATGCTGGGTCGCTGGAAAGCAAGTCCAACTTATCTAGGGCTGCAGAAAGCCGCAAGCCTCCTTTTCGCAGGATACCAGAGACGCGAGACGGATGGACTTCTGAAGCAATGCAGGCACGGAGTGCCGGATACATTGCTTGTAAAACATCAGAATCTTCAGGCAATGCTTGATGTTCAGTGAGGTGTTGCGTATTCGCCCCGTCCATAACGGCCAACAATGATCTGTTTTCTCTCGAATTAGCACTATAGCAACAATCATCGAGGCGAGAGTGCCGAATCGCCTGATGAAAGCATTAACGCTGAATCGGACTCGAACTCACATTCAGGTTTAATCAGTCAGAAATTGACAATGTTGGGTCGTGATATCGGAATCTGCGCAAAGTCAGTCGACAATATGGTAGACCGGAGCTTTCTCCATGGTCCATTCACCCGACTCCGGATCCCGTCTAGACAAGGTCAGCGCGTGCCAATTATCGTCATCCAGCTTCATGAAGTCACCACGGTAGTAGTATCCGGGCCAACGGGTTTCCTCACGGAATAGGGTGTGACGAACCACAGATTCGGAGGCAATCACGCGGTGTGCCAATTCCCAAGCCCGTTGCAGTTGATGTAGGTCCTCAGCACCGATGTGATTGAGATCTTCCTGCAGGGTATGGAGCAGGTGCAGACCACGAAGCAGAAGCGGCTCGTTGGTCATATAGTTGTTGCTGATGCCGCCCGCGTATTCATCCATGATCTTTTCAAGTCGCTGGAGTCCGTGAATTGGCAGGATATAGCTTGGAGAAACCGTACCGCCAACAATTTCATTGCGACCGACTGAGAAATTTTCAAGAGGCTTGTAAATAACGGATTTCAGGTCGTTGTACTGCTTTTCCGAAATTTTTATTTGGTCACTGGCGTGATCGCGAATGAATCTCACAGCCGCCTTGGCCGCCAATCGACCTTCCGTGAAAGAACCGGAGGAAAACGCATGTGCGGTACCGCCTAGTGCATCACCGGCACCAAACAGTCCGTCAACAGTCATCATTCGGTTGTAGCCCCAATAATATTCTTCGGGCGAGACATCTTCCGGTCCGCTGGCCCACGCGCCTGAACAGGTTGCGTGTGAACCCATGACATAAGGCTCCGAAGTGGTCAGTTCCGGATTGATGTACTTGGGGTCGATATCCTGGGATGCCCATACAACCGCTTGTCCGACAGTCATGCCGAGAAAATTCTCCCAACCGATGACTTCCTTGTGCGGATCTTGAAACGCTTCCTTGGTGACCATGTGGATTGGGCCTCTGCCCGCTTTCATCTCCTCAATAAAAGCGTGGTTTCGAAGACATGTCGGAGTCGGGTGATGGTCGATATACTCACCTACAAGTTGCTTGGTATGGTCGTACCACTTCGATTCGTATTCTTCTCCGTATGCGTTCTGGGTATAGGTTTTCAGGTGCAGGAAATATGCACCAACAGGACCGTACCCGTCCTTGAATCGACACAGTACAATTCGGTTTTCCATCTGTGTCATTTTCGCGCCGACCATGATTGGCAATGCATAGGCAGAGGCTGAACTCCAGGGAGCATACCAGGTTCTGCCCATTCCCTCGCCGACAGAGCGTGGCTTGAAGATATGTGAGGCACCACCTGCACCTACGATCACCGCCTTGGCGCGAAATACATAAAAGTCACCTGTGCGCACGTTGAATCCCACCGCTCCGCCGATTCTATTCGGTCGGCTTTCGTCAGCCAAAAGGTGGGTCACCATGATGCGATTGTAGATTTCGTCCGCAGATTTGCGAGCCGCTTCAGCCACGATCGGTTTGTAGCTCTCGCCATGGATCATGATCTGCCACTTGCCCTCGCGCTGATAACGACCGGTTTCGGGATCGCGCATCAACGGCAGACCCCACTCCTCAAATTTATGTACAGTCGAGTCGACATGTCGGGCCATATCGTAGGCAAGGTCTTCTCTCACCATTCCCATGAGGTCATTGCGCGCGTAACGTACATGGTCCTCGGGCTGATTCTCGTCCCATTGCATGCCCATATAGCAGTTGATGGCGTACAAACCCTGAGCTACTGCGCCGGAGCGGTCGATATTCGCTTTTTCCGCAACGACGACTTTCAGGTCACGACCCCAGTAGCGAGCTTCGTAGGCAGCACCGGTGCCGCCCATGCCACCGCCAACAACCAAAATGTCGCAGTCTACAAATTTCGTTTTGATTCTCATCAATAGTAGACCCCTTGCTTGAATTTATCCTTGTCGATGGTCGGCAATCCAGTCTCAATGTTCAGAGCGTTTGGCTCGTAGCACAGCAACTGTGACTCAAGCGCTTCCTGAGTGGGCACTTCAAGATCCGCGAGCCGCGGGATTTTCTCGCCCCAGGGCTCAGTTGTAATCGGTGAGACAAAATTCTTCTCCCGACCGTCTCTAAACTTGATGCGCCAGGAAATGGTTCCTTTCTCTTCTTCTCTCAATACCCGGACACTGTGTCCGAGGGGTGCGAAATCTGCATATCCCCGGCAGTCAATGGCATTTTGGGGACATGCTTTCACACAAGAGTAGCATTCCCAACACATGTTCGGCTCGATATTCATCGCACGCCTGTATGTCTTGTCTATGTGCATGATGTCCGATGGGCAGATGTCAACGCAGTGACCACAGCCATCACAACGGGTCATATATACAAATGTCGGCATAGTTTTCGCTCGTCAGATTGTTAGGTTAATTACTTATTTGGTAGAGCCGTAACGGCTGCAAAAAAAATTTATTGTGCCTAATAGTGGTGCGGCATTTCTCTTTTGATTCCGAGACCGTACTTGGCCGGGGAATCCGCAGGCGGCGGCAGATTGCTCCGCGAGCCGTCAGCCTCAGCCAGGCGTTTCTGAAAAGCGGCGGCAGGCTTGAAAAACATGTGGGCAAACTTGGACCACGGCACACCGCCAAACAGTACTACGGTAGAGGCAATGAACAACAGGAAAAACAGCGTGGAGAGAAAGCCCGCGTCTATGCTCAGAAAGAAGGACCAGACCAAGGCGGAAGTTGTACATGCCATCAGCGAAACCACGAAAAGGTCTGCGAGCATGAATCTAAATCGTGAATGGCCTTCTGCAGAGACATCGGCACGAATGAAGAACCAGAACCAATACCCGCCGACACAAACCGTCAATGCTCCTAAGTGCCATAGCAGTGGATAAACAGCAGGCGTAGTTATACCTGACTCAGTGTATCCAAAAATCATGACAGCGGTGGCTAACAGGAACAGAATAAACCCGTACATGGTCAGAAGGTGAGCGATTCGGCGTCGGTGATTGCAAAATTCGCCCGAAGCAAGTACGTCATGGGCTGCTGTCGCGCATGCGATCTTGATTTTTTCACCCCCTCCGACGTCGCGAACGCTGTCGGATTTCGATTTCTTCATGTTTTCAAAGAAATACTTTGCACTTTTCTTATGGATGATGTCAAAGATCGTACCGGCCAGGACGAAGATGACCATAATGACAACAAACGACTTCATTGCTACCGGTGGAACAAACGCAGCAACTTCGTGAAAAGGGTTGTTAGTCAGCATAATTCGATGTCTCTCCTCTAGATGGTACGCGAGCCGATACAGGCCGTTGACTGTCGGCTTATTTTAAGTGAAATACAGTGGTGTTGCAAACAGTAAACAGCCATTATCGGGAATATCCAAAATGTCATGTCGCGGTTGGTTTGCAGTGTTGCTTGAAATGAAAAACGGAAAGGATCATGCACCTGAGTTCTTCCCGCGATGGCAACTTTAGTTGTCGGAGGAACAGGTGGTTAGATTACATATGAACCAGTCGTTTTGCTACCGACGTCGCTCTGTCGGTTCGGTGCCGCATACCGCCGACTGATACGTCAGATTTATATGACCGCTTTGGTCGCCTGATTCGGACGCGACGTAAAGTGCCAACTGATCGGCGCAAAATGCCTGAATTGAATGCGACTCTTCGAAAGATTTCTGGCAGCCAACCGACCGATTCACAGCAGCGGTATTTATCATAAGTCAGGTTGCAGATTGAAATGATCGCGATCTGCCTAAATAATTCTTCGCAGGTCGTGTTGGCGTTGAGAGATGTAATTTTTCATGGCGAGTTCAGCACGGTCCGGGTCGCGCTGAGCGATCGCCTCAGCTACATCACTGGTCATTATTTCATGTGCTTCCGCTATTGAATGCCAGGTTCCTATTTTTTTTGAAAGATAAAACCATAGCCTCAGGTGCAGATTGAAAATTTTCGGTACGGTTTCTGCGATAAATGAATTACCGCAGGCAGCGCAGAGGACACGGTAGAATTCTCTGTCGTGGTAAACATACGAGTCAATGTCATTTCGTTTCGTGGCATCGACGAGTAATTTGTGGATATCCGACAACTTATCCATTTCAGCTTGAGTCGCTCGGGTCGCTGCCAGACGACAGGCCCTTCCATCAATCAGACTTCTGAACTCATAGATTTCCTGGACATTCGAATACGTGATTTCCGAAACAAACATACCGCGATTGAGTCGACGAACTGCCAGTCCTTCAATCGCCAGTCTCTGTAGTGCCTCGCGAATCGGTGTGCGGCCGATATTGAGTTCGCCCATAAGGGATTTCTCAGCAAGTACCGAACCGGGTTTTAAATCCAACCTTGTGATTCTTGTTACCAATTGATCATAGGCTTTGTCGGCCAATGAAGCCGGTGGACTGGAATTTCTCATATTCACACGTTTATGGTTGCGATAGTTTGGCCTAATTTAGGCTCCAATTGCTGTCCGCTCTGATGATGTCGAGCGGTCCTTGGTTATTTTCAGGTGTTTTAGTTCCTTACAAACGAAAAGTTGTGAAGTATGCAACAAATTTTGAAACTTTGGTTCTGACTCCGCCAGTTTAGGGAGTATGGACTTATACATTTTAAGGTCACGACGATAATTTATTACTGATACCGGCATTGGCGAGTTTACTCGGACAGTCGACCCCTACTATGCTCCAAATTGTCGTGGACCCATCTGGTGCAACATTGAAGCGGTATTTATATGTCCCATCATTCCAATGGGCATTGAGCGATAAATAGATGTTTATCCATCCAGGAACGGTTGCCATATTTACCTGATGCCCCGATGGAAATTGCAACAGCCATGTTTCATCGGAATGTTTCTTGACTCTAGTTTTGCATAGGTCTCTTCCCGACATCTTGCTGAATGTCTCAAGAAATGTTGTTGTCGGAGCATCGTATTTCAAGAGCGGATTGTATTCAGTCTCGGAAAGATACAGAGCATGTTGTTCTTTTCTAGCATTGTCGGCTTGTATTGCCTTGATGAGTGGAAGTCCAACGGTGACAGCAATGATCAGGACAGTTGTTGCCACCAATATGTATACAAGTTTGATTGCCTTTTTATCGTCCATTCCAATTCTTCTGTTATACATCCTTGACTAACGACAGGACCGGCTGAACTACCGCTTCCATAAGGAATTTCTCACAATGCACCGAACCGGGTTGTAAATCCGACCTTGTTTTTCGCCTTACTAATTGATCATAGGCTTTGTCGGCCAACGAAGCCGGTGGGCTAGTGTTCATATGTTTGCAGTTGCGATAGTGTGGCCTAACTTAGGCTCCAGTTGCTGTCCGTCAAGTGCCTCACCGATCACCACCATGCGGTAATTGTCTCGGGATTGCGACTCCGAAATATCAAGATTGCCGGCGGCGTACTGTATCAACACAGGTTGCTCATCCAGCAACATATACCCTTTCATTCGCCAGACCCGATCGGGAAGTTCATCACAAAACTGCTGGAATTCATGTTTCGACAGGTCATTACGTGGTTGGAATACGAGAGAAGACATTGAATCGTGCGCATGTTCGTGGTCGTGATCGTGAGAATGCGCATGTTCGTGAGTATCGTGATTTGCAATTTGTTGCGTCGTCCGTTCAGAGAAAATCAGACTGGAATCAACATCGCAATGCTCGGCAAATCTGATTTCGGCTTCGTTGTTCAGCGACTTGACCTGGCGGGCTACGTTGTCAAGTCCTTCAGCCGTGCCCAGATCGATTTTGTTCAGGATAACAATGTCTGCATTGATCACTTGCGATTCGTAAAATTCTCCGAGCATTGAACGAATCTTCTCGAAATTGGCGGAGTCGACAACCGTAACGATCGGCGCGACCTCAAACTTGCCTCTGACCGACGGGTCTTCCAGATCATCCAGCATATCATCCGGGTCCGCCACTCCGGTCGCTTCGATGACGATACGTCTTGCACCTTTCTCATGTGCCAACTCTTCAATTGCATTGAGCAAAGACCCTCTGAGTGTGCAGCAGATGCATCCGGACGCGAGTTCGATTGTATCGATTGATTTACCCTGCAATATTTCGCCATCTATTCCGACCGCGCCGAACTCGTTCACGACAACCGCGGTCGGTATGTCCGAATTGGCTGTATCCAGCAGGTTTCTTACCAGCGTTGTTTTACCGGCACCAAGGAACCCGAAAAGCAGGTAGATTCGAGGTATGCTCGTCAAGACTTACTCACAAGCAGCGTGAAATTCAATGAATTTGAATTATACCGCTTGTTTGATCCGCTGTAGTTTTCGTTTGCGACTGCTGGATTTGGACGGGGAGGGGAATGGCTCCCCTTTGAATGCCATGGAGTCCATAAAGATATCCTGGAAATCCGGTCTCGCGGCGAGAGCCACATGCTCTATCTGCTTTGTAATCTCGGATGTCTTGAGGCGTTCAGTTTCCGACAGCAATGCCATCTGGGCACCAAGCAAAGCGGCATTTCCGACGTAGGAAATCTGCTCGTGTTTCAGGTTCGGGAGCAGCCTGATTGTTTTTGCGCTCTCTATATTGACGTAGTTACCGAAGCCACCGCATAGCATCAGTTCGGTAATCTCTTCATCCGACACATCCATGACCGACTGCAACATGCGGATTCCGGAATAGATGGCGCTCTTCGCCAACTGCAACTGCCTCACGTCCGCCTGGGTTACAGCGATGTTATGGTTCCTTCCGGAATCGTCTTCCCAGATCAGTACGAATTCAACTTCGCGATTACTACCCCGGGTCAGTCTGCTACGGATATTCTCGGGCAATTGTTCCAGGTCGTGCTTACGCATTTTCCCATTGCTGTCCATGACTTCGCTTTCAATCATTTTCGCTGCTGCATCAATCAGACCCGAACCACAGATGCCGATTGCTGGAACATCGCCGATAACTGAGCATTCAAAGTCATCACTCGCTTCGACTTTTTCAATCGCACCCATCGCGCCGCGCATGCCATCTCGGATTTGTGCCCCCTCAAGCGCAGGTCCGGCCGGAGCAGAACACGCGGTCAGTCGATCTTTCGATCCCATGACGACCTCACCGTTTGTTCCGATATCAACCAGTGCACGAATTTCATCACTTTCATGAATTCGGGTGGAAAGAATACAGCCCACGGTGTCCGCACCGACAAATCCGGCAATGATCGGTAACATGCACACTTGGGCATTGGGCGCACCTTTCAGCGGTAAATCAGTCGCTGGCAATACGACATTGTCTCGTACAACCGGTGCATAAGGCGCAAGTCCGACATAAGAAACATCGATACCGAGAAAGATGTGATGCATGCAAGTGTTCCCCACCACGACAATCTTGTAGATATGCCGCGGGTCAATTTTTGCCTCACGGCTACACTGTCGGACGTAGTTGTTGACCTGGTTGAGAACTTTTGCACGTAATGTCGATAATTTCTTCTGGTCGAACTGTGCGTAGGCGATGCGGGACATCAGGTCACCGCCGTAGACTGCCTGAGTATTGACACCGCCGGCAGATGCGAGTTGCTCTCCTGTCTGCAAGTCCAAAAGTGTACCAACCACACTTGTCGTGCCGATATCGAACGCCATACCGTATATCTGGTCACTGGTGTCGCCGGCCTCAACATCAATAATTTTTCCGTTGAAGGTCGAGACAGTGATGTTTCCTCGATCCTTGCGCAGCATCTGCGGAATTTCACGGATCACATCCAGTGGAACCGACTCATCTGAGAGGTCAGACATAACGGAAACAATCTCCTCGACGTCGGAAGTCTGGTGGTGTTCCTCGACCGGGGCATTAGCCTTGACGACTGTCTTGGTTACACCGCAATCCAGATGAAGGTGGGAGTTGTCGTAGTCTGAATCTGCGGACTCAAGAATCTGGTGACCTTCTTCCGCTTTGGGTGGCATCGGAAGTATGATGGTATCCCCGAGCATCCTGGTTTGACAGGACAGTCGAAATCCTTCATGAACTTCGTCGTGCCCCAGTTGAACGGTATCCTGAACCGTGGGAGGTGGCGTATCACCCCTCAGAATCTTCACCCGGCAACTTCTGCACCGTCCTCGCGAGCCACAGGTCGCATCAATCTCGATTCCGGCCGTACGCGCGGCGTCCAGAATCGTCAGGTCACGTTCAACTTGAACCGTTCGTTGTATAACGTTGTCGGTGCCGGTGAAGGTAGCTGAAATCTTATCCAGCATCTGAATTCCACGCGACGCGTGGTTGCTCTACCAGCCGCAGTGCCAAGCGAACGGCATCGACCGCGTCTTTGCCCCATCCATCGGCACCACATTCTTCTGCCCAATCCGGAGTGGTCGGTGCACCGCCAATCAGAATCTTCACTTTATCGCGATCCCCCGCGTTCTGAAATTCTTCAATGGTCACTTTCTGATAGTATACGGTTGTCGAAAGCAGTGCGGAGAATCCAACAAGGTCTGCATTTTCCTCGCGCGCGGTCTGAATGAACCGGTCAGGATGAACGTCGGTACCCAGATTGATGACTCTGAAGCCTGCATTCTCAAGCATGATAGTGACGATCGACTGCCCGATATCGTGCATGTCACCGAGTACTGTTCCAATCACGAAAGTACCGACCGGCTTTTCTGCATTGGCCGCAAGTAACGGCCGAATCAGTGCCAGGCCTGCTTTCATCGCACGCGCGGTGATCAGCATTTCCGGAATGAATATGACCTGGGCGCTGAAGCGGTCGGCTTGCAAGTTGAAGCCTGGAAACAATCCATCGTCCAGAATCACCCTGGGGTCGATGTCCGCTTCAATAGCCTCTCGTACTCTGGAGTCGGCGTAAACATGATCGCCGTACTCGACCGCATCCCAGAGTGTTTCCCACTCCCAGTTTACAGGTGCCCGGGATTCCCAGCCTTCGGGAATCTGCAGTACCGGATCGTCTAGTTCCATTTCGTCAAACATCGGTCAATCTACCAGTATCAGTTCAGTGGGTATTTTCCATAGGTTCCGAAATCGCGCTGTGCTTCCAGCATCGTGAAGATATTCTGGATTGGCACGTCAGCGAGAATATAGTGCGACGGCGAGAAAATATAACCACCGCCGCTGGCCAAGTTCTTCATCACTTCGCACACTCCGTTACGCACGGCTTCGACCTGTCCCCGTGGTAACAGTCGCTGTACGTCGAAGCCACCAATTAATGCGATGTCATCTCCGTACTTTTGCTTGAGATCCGCCTGATGTTTGTTACCACCTGTGGGTTGCATCAGTCCTGACAGGTTGACACCGAGCTCAATCATGTCGCCGATAATGGGTGAGTAGTCACCGCAGGAATGCAACTTGATGTGTATGTCTTTGTTTGACTTGCGAAATTCTTTGAACATGTAATCGAATCTTGGTTTCGCCAGTTCACGCCATTGGGTAGGTGAGATCATCATTGACTGCTGCGCACCGACATCATCACCGACTCTGATCATGTCAATTCCAAGATCAATGACATTCTTGCCGAGCTGCGTGTAATATTCAGTCAGGCCGTCCAAAACACCGGCTATCAGCTCCGGCTGGTCGAATAGCATGAGGAAGAAGTTCTGTGTTCCAACCAAGTGCGCATAGGCCGCTTCTATCAGAGTCGAAGACAGGTCGACGATGATGTAGTAGTCTTTCTGATATTCATCAAGCAGACTCTTGATGGGATCTATCAGTTTCGGATCAGCGGGGTCAGGCCAAGTGTAGTTCTTGAGTTCCTCCATCGAAGTGATCGGATGATGATTCGGGAAGTTTTCCGGCACAACTTTCGCTGGTCCCCAGAAATCCTGTGTCTTCATGAATTCGAGATGTTCATCCTCGGTTCGTCCCTTGAGCCCGCTCTTACCGTATCCGACTCCGAAATGGTTGAACCAGGTTTCGCCGATCTTGATCGGGCGATGTGAGAACTGTGCGTTGATTCCGATCTGATAGATGATCGCGTCGTTTCCCAAACGCAGTTCCAATTCGGGGTTATGTTTCATGCCGGTACCGGTCTTGGTAACACCGTAGACGCGTGCAATTTTTTCTTTCGCTTCACTCTTCATGCGATACAGCAGCGGAACCCGGTCCACTTTCTCGTGTCGTACAGCCCGGGCAAAACGTTCTCGAGGCAGTAGTTCTTTCATTTTGGCAGTCCTAAAATCTGGTAGATTTTCCTTTCTGGTTCACTATTGGATGATAATGGGGGATTCAGTTACGAACTCACGCTAGCGGGCTTTCTTTGGACTCTTTTCGCCGGCTTGTTCAGGCCACGTATGTATCTGAGATACTTCACAGAAAACTCGTCTTTAGCGGTCAGAGAATTGGCGGCAAAGAGGAAATCGTTAAACGGTTTGACGGGATTCATGATAGGATCGATCATCAACGAGTCACAACCGGACAGAATCGAAAGCGTCACAAAAGCGTGATTGAGAATCTTACGCTGGGGAAGTCCGAACGAAACATTGCTGTGTCCGCCGAAAATATGCACCGACGGGTAGCGTTTTCTCAATTCGCTGACCGCGTCAAGATAATGATTTCCGAAATCAGGTCCCGCTCCGATTGGAAAAACCAAGGGGTCGAGAAAACGATCCTCCATCGCAATCCCGCCCTCGTCCATCATTCGCATGCATTGCTCCAGATTGTTAATCCGCTCGTCGGCGTTTTGCGGCATACCGCGATTTCCGCTGGCGTTGGCAAACAGTATGGCGTTTTTCTCCCGCGCCATATCGACCAGCACCTGGCGGCCATCCTCCAGGTTGAATGAGTTGATTGCCGGTCTGCTGATCGTGCCGTCGTGAGCTTCCAGCCCTGCATAAATTGTATTTGAGTCAGAAGAATCGATTGACACCACGGACGAAGTTATGGATTGTGCTGTTCTGATGAGCCACTTCATCCAATCGTATCGCTCTTCCGGGTAAACCGACATCTCGTCGACGCAGAGATCGATGATGTGGGCACCATTCGCTTCCTGCGATTTGATTGCCCATGTGATGTAGTCCATATCTTTCTGGCGGCAGGCTTCTGCAATGTGCGGAATCGCGAACAGCTTCTGTTCATTGGGGTCCTCCGGCATGGATGCGGTGACCTCCAGTCGGGCAGGGGTGCCATCCAATTGGACATACGTAATGAACCACTTTTCGTCCTCGCGAAGCACGCGCGGACTGGACGCCTTGATTTTCCTCGTCGCGTTAAAATTTTCGCCGATGATTACAAGGCTGTCATTATTCAATTTCATTGACGTATTCTCATGGTTGTGTTGGTCGTCGTGGAATCAGCCCGAACATTCCTGATCTGGACATTTTCGGCAGCATGGCTGAGCTTTCCAAAAGTCTAACTGCGATTTTGGTGTCTGAAAACATTGCAAATAACGGTTGCTGATCATGCAGTTCCCACTGAACCTGCTGTCCGTTGACCGGATACGAATAGCCCGGCCCAAGGCGTCGAGAGATTCGCATGTTCTGCTCGGTTGCCCACTTACGCAACATTAGAACGAATTGCTTTGTTGCATCTTCAACTCCAAGCCAGGCAGCGGATTCAAGAAACAATGCTTCAACCAGTTTCTCCTCATTCATCCATTCAATCGTCTGATGATCAATCTGCTTACCCACCGTCAGCGCAAACACCACCACTCGGGTGGACTCACCCAGATACTGCCCGAATATCGGACTTTTCAGATATACACCGTTTTCGAGCTGCAATTCCTCTGAGTCGACGCATTCGATATCTGCCACCCGGTAACTCACTTCAGGTGAGGCGTTCTGCACAAATGCCTTCACAGCAGTCGACGCCATTTCCCGGATCACTCGCCTGACACCCTCTGGATTCTTGTAACCCTGGATACGCAGAACGGAATCAATTTTCGGTTCCGAAGCAGTCAGGCTTATGGTTTGTGTAGTTCCGCAGACTAAACCCATCATTTTCCTCCAGCTTAATATATCACAAATATATTATTTGTATATTTGAAGTCAGAGAATTTATTTGTTTTCGACCGGAGTATCCCCAACTCGTCGAAGTCGTCAAAGAATTCAGCCAGCCTCAGTCTAAAAATTCCACACCGGACTCAGGCGGCATTTATTCTGTCGCTATCCGCGATGTCTTGCTCAATGCGATCAATCCACTCAACAGATCTTCTCAGTCCACCGAGCGGGTAGATATGCAGTTTTTCGATCCTGGATGACGGATTCTGTCGTAGATGTTCCGCCAGGTCATTCAGCAGAATCTCGGGATTGAGGCTGGTGAGCATTTTGGAAGCGTTGCGTGCCTGTTTCTTGAGAAATAGCATGGACGCACCGATTCCGCAGGCTTTTGCGTGCTTGAGAAGGGTGCCGACGGTCGCGACGCCGGGAATACCGATATGAAGAGGCAGATCAATATCCGCGTCTGACAGTCTCGTTTCCCACTCGATTACTGGTTTGGCCTCAAAACAGAACTGTGTGACGACGTACATGCTGGCGTCTGTCCGACGCGCAAACGCCTGTTTCCACTGCAATGCGGATTCGATCTGCTGATCGGATATGTCCGGTGAGCCTTCGGGGTGACCGGCGACACCGATCATGCGAATACCCATCTTGTCAAACAGTCCGGTTTCCAGAAGCTGCATGGAATTTTCGAATTCACCGACTGCTTTGGCCGCACCGCCGGCGATGACCAGAACGTGGTTACCGTCACAGTTGTCTCGGAAACGAATCAGTCCGTCGTGTAGTTTTTTGGCGTCTGGAATCTGTCGGGCTACGATATGCGGAACGGGGACAAACCCTTCCGATTTCAGACGTTCACATACCGTCATCGTGTCGTCTATGGTTGAACCAGGCAACGTGGTTACATAGACTTCTGTTCCAGGAGAAAGAATAAACCGATAGTCAGGAATTTTGGCGGCACTTCCTGGGGTTGTTTCGACAGAATAATCGCGCAATAGCCGCGACAGCGCTGAAAAATTCGAATTTGGCAACGGAATTTTACCGACAGCAGGATTAGGATTGAGATCAGGGACTGTCCCATTCGAAATAAACGACTGCATCGTGAAAGTCATTTATTTCGGTTTCGCTGGAAGACAGAATTCGAAAACCGGATTCGGAGTTACCCACCCATTCATTGTCGATCATTATTCGACTGCCGACCCATTGGTCAGCATATTGGTGTCCAATCAGTACATAGATTTTTTCGGCAACTACTGTGATACCACCATCCGGTCCGAATCTTGTGTTCATTGGACGCGGTGTTTTCCAGTCTGCGATAACATTGCATTCGTCTGCGTTCAGTGAATCGACTATAACAGCCCGCTGTATTGGCCAGGCGAAGGAATTTCCAGAAATTCTTACAGGTTGGTCAGGTAGTGTACAGGCGACGATCAGCAGGTGTTCGCCTTGGAATTTGAATTTGTCAGAAACTGCCGAATCGGCGGCAATCGCCGTTGCACCATAATCACCTCCAGCCGATTGATCGGAGATTTCCGGTGCGTTCCAGTCTAGATCTTTCAACGCGTATCGGTCGAATTCAGGAACAGGGAATCTTTTTGCCCACATGGTGAATCAGTTCAGGTTAAATGCAATTTGCTTATGATAAGTCAAATTAAATATTAAATTCAATTGTCGATCTCACTCAAATTCTAGCTGAAAATTTTCAAGCGGTGATTTTACATTATTTTTTCAGCGACTCGATTGAATTGCGATCTCACCGTCTCCGATTGCAGGGAATTTGGTTGAATTGATCGATATTGAAGAAAGACTTTGTTCATACTACTGCAACTAGTGCCTCAAGTGACGTGATGCTGGAAATTCGGTATTGCGTCTGCACTGCTCCCTGACCGGTGTCGGAACACCATCTTGAAGTCTTGAGCGATACGTACGTCATAGGTGTCGTCAATATTGCGACAGTCCGAGAATTAGAGTGATCATTCTCCTCAATTCAACGCTTCGCTACCGAACTCACCGAAGATCAACCTCATACACCGTCGCTTGCATGGCGTCAACACCTGACCTTCATCCCACTACTCTCGATAGGCGCAGGAGGGATATTGACAAGTCGCGGGTCGTTGCGTTTACACTTCGGTGCAAACGTACTGAAATATTAACCGGAAAGGTATCGGCGGTTGCATGGGCATTTCTGAAATAGCCGGTGTGCCATCTGAAAAAACCAGTCAGATTAATGGCCTCAGCCACCAGACGAGTCCGATACGGACGGTGATTTTGGAGATGTAATATTTCACTGGCCAGCCTAATGCCGAATCTGGTAAGTTGCCCGATGGATGAATAATTTGTTAGTTCACACCCATTGTGACGAAGAAGTCTTCCTGGTGGCCGACTTCTCTACGTCGGGATTAAGGTTTATGATCAGTGATGAAATATGGTAAAGGATCGGGCTTGAGTTGCAGCCGTGTAAGTTCGGGGAGGGAATTTCGTTGTCGCTGGCACCGAAGTAGGCTAGTTCCGACGAACTTCCTTGGAAGCTTTGTGGAGTTCAGGTACGTTGTCGGCTCTGGACTCTGTGGGGGAAACGAACGGTGGGACCGAGTTGAGAGCAAAGATCGGTTACAGTTTTCGTTGGCTGTCAACGGCGGCTCCTGTAACGCAATACGCAGCGTACGATCGTCGAGGATCAGCCTGAAGTCGCATGAATCTCGGCATTGATTTACGTCAGAAGCTGCCGTCAACCAATCTCAAACTCGACCTAAGGGGTGAGCTCGAACGGTCACTAGGCGGGAAGAACAGCGCGGGCATGTACTTGGATGTGGTGCTCCGGTTCTTAGCATCACAATCGCAGATTCAGAGGAATTGCGAGCGTACAAAGCAGTACCGGCGATAACAGGAAACAAGGTTCAGAAAATTATTATATAAATAGGTTACATGTCCACTCCTACTGCGGGAGCTTCGGACGCAATTCTTTGTAAATATATTTAAGCAAGCATCAGCATGATGTGAATCAAATCGCGGAACAAGACATAAACGAGGTTGATCATGGCAAAAGTGACGATACTGTATTGGAAGGATATCCCATCAGTTGTAGAGGCTCGGGATGACCAAGGAGTCCATAAGGAACTTCTGAGTGAACGGTTTCAGGAGTTGATTGACCTGGTTGCAATGAAATTGAAGCTTGCGGGAACAGATGAATATCTGATGCAGTGGTCGAAAGGCCGCCCATATGAAGTTGAGGGCAGTGCGCATGATGTCGCGGTTTCGGTCAAAGATGAATTTGAAGCTCGTTATAAGGAAATTCGCAAAGAAGAATTGGCCAAGGCAGTTGGCTAGTTGGGATTCTGATTCACCAAGATTGCCCGAAAGTCGTTGATATTGGTCAGAGTCGGTCCCGTTTCGACCAAATCGCCCAACTGACAGAAAAATCCATAAGAATCATTATTAGCTAAATATTGGTGCGGGTCCAGTCCTGCGCCACTCGCCCTTGACAGTGTAGTCGGGTCGATGACAGCACCGGCATTGGATTCGGTTCCATCGATGCCGTCGGTATCACACGCAATCGCATGAAGCGAAGCAGCCCCTTGAAGTTCGACCGCAAGCGCCAGGGCGAACTGTGTATTCGGTCCGCCTTTGCCTTTACCAGTAACTGATACGGTCGTCTCACCACCGGACAGAATTACAAAATCTGCGTGATCTGAAAATTCTCTCATCTTTTGCCTGACAACACTAGCATGGTATTTGGCAGCATCGTTGGTATCACCTACAATCGAGTCGCCGAGTATGATCGCTTTGCAATTTCTTGATGTGGCGAGTTCGGCGCTGGCGGTAAGTCCGGATTCAGGACGAGCGATGACTTCTGTTATGGCATGTTCGAAAATCGGGTCGCCGGGTTTGGGTGTTTCAAGTTCACCCGTCTTCAGTTTTTCAGCCAACTCGCACGGTACCGGAGCTTCGAACCTCTCCAGGATCTGAACCACATCAATACATGTTGTCGGATCCGGCACGGTTGGTCCGGAACCTATTGTCGAAGGATCGTCTCCGACAACATCCGAAATGCAAAATGTAACCGATTTGGCGGGATGGATCATCTGCATCAACCGTCCGCCCTTGATAGCCGAAAGGTGTTTTCGGACAGCGTTGATTTCGTGGATATCTGCACCGCTCAACAGTAATTTTTGCGTAATTTTCTTTTTGTTATCCAGACTGATGCTGTCATGAGGAAGCGTCAGCAGTGCGGAGGCCCCACCTGAAATCAGACAGACAACCAATACATCAGAATCGATCTGTGATAGTGAACCTACGATTTGCCGTGCGGCTGTCATCCCTTGTTCATCCGGTATCGGATGGGATGCCTCAATCACTTCAATCCTGGCGCATTCGACAGAATGACCATAGCGGGTGATGACCGTTCCCGTCAATTCACCGGAAAAATTGTCTTCAAGTGTCCGGGCCATCGCTCCTGCGGCTTTTCCGGCACCGACCGCGTGAATTCGCCTGTCTTGCAGTACTGCAATGTAAGGGGGCAGGCAGTGTTGCGCTGAAGATACCTGTACAGCCCGCGAGAAAAGGTCGGTGAGAAATTTTCTTGGGTTGTCAATCATTCCGAATAAAATATATAAACTATTGAAAATATTGTATAAAACGAATCAATATTTAGTGGAATCATAATCGACCTGAAACGCATTCCTATACAATTGACTAAATTATCCAATAACTATGCAAGACAAATTCGTGATGTTTATCCGCAAAGCGACAAACTTGGACAAATGATTGAGAATCTCATTCTTTGCAGACCACAATGAATATAAAAGAATCACCAGTTATTGTAGTAGGGGGAGGAATCGGAGGTCTCGCTGCTGCAATGGGGCTGGCACAGAAAGGAATAGCTTCGGTCGTACTGGAAAAGACACCCCAGTTAGGTGAGATCGGTGCCGGCATTCAGCTTGGTCCAAACGCGTTTCATGCGTTCGACTATCTTGGTGTCGGAGACGCTACCCGCGATTTGGCTGTATATATAGACGACTTGCTGTTGATGGATGCATTGACGGGCGATCGGATCACCCAAATTCCACTTGGTGAAGCGTTTCGTCGCCGCTTTCGCAACCCGTATGCTGTCGTTCATCGAAGCGATTTGCATGATGTGTTGCTCAATGCCTGCAATTCTCACGATCTTGTCGAGATCCGTGCCGGTTCCGGTGTTGAACGATATGAGCAGGATGCCGATTCGGTTACTGCCATTCTAGACTCCGGAGAGCAAGTGCAGGGAAGGGGACTAGTCGGCGCTGATGGATTGTGGTCGACTATAAGGCAACAGGTTGTAGGCGACGGTGACCCGCGCGTTTCAGGTCATACAACCTATCGTTCCGTGATTTCGACAGAACAAATGCCGGAGGAGATTCGATGGAATGCAGCGACACTGTGGGCAGGGCCAAAATGCCACATTGTGCACTATCCCCTGAAGGGTGGCGATGCCTATAACCTGGTGGTGACCTACCACAATGATGCGCCTGAGCCGGTTGCAGGAAAACCAGTCAGTCATGATGAAGTCGGACTAGGGTTTGAGCATATCGCGCCAATTGCCCGACAGATCATTGATCGTGGAGTTGACTGGAAACTGTGGGTGCTGTGTGATCGAGAACCGGTTTTGAATTGGGTGGACGGGAGAGTGTGTCTACTGGGAGACGCTGCGCATCCCATGCTTCAGTATTTTGCACAAGGTGCGTGTATGGCGATGGAAGACGCTGTGTGCCTGGCTGCCGAAATGGGCGCCCATCATACTGAAATTGAGAATGCGTTTACAGCATATAACCAGCGAAGGGTCTTGCGTACCACACGCGTGCAACTTCAGTCCCGTGCGATCGGTGATTACATCTATCATCCAAGTGGTGCGCATGCAGCACTGCGGAATGCTGTCATGTCTGCTCGAACATCAGAGGATTGGTACGATCAGATTGACTGGCTTTATGGCTCAACCGGACTTGAAGGGGCTGTTTCTGCAGAAACCCGACGAGTTGGCGAATGCGATTGGGTAGTTAATTGAACCAGACAATTGCAAGCATCTGCAACTAATTTGGCAGGATAGGCAATTCGTTATGCTAAATTTCCGAATGTGAAGCTTAAGTTCTAGGAACAAAATTATTCGCTTCAACAAATTCAAAATTTTCATTACAGTAAATTTTTTGGCATCGCTTCGATGGAACGCGAAATTTTAGAAATTCGATTGTTACTCGTATGAGCAAGGATTATCACTACGAAAAAGCACCGTTGATTGAGGTGATCGCTGAGATTCACTGGGCACTTAAACAATTACAGATAGCACCATTTGTAAAAATCGACCCAGATTACGAGAAATTTGAATCAGAAATTCTGAATTACCTGTCTAAAATCGACATATCTTTAAGGATGCCCACCGAAGTCTTCAAAATCAGTTTGAAGTAATCACTACTTGTCAGCTTAAAGAAAAATTCGCTACGAAACGGGAAATTCAATAATGACTTGGGTAGCGTCAGAACAAATTCTGAAGAGACACACAGACAGACTTAGCCGTCCGGTTGGCACATCAATTTTCACCAATAAAATTTATAAAAATTACGGAATTGATGAATCCCGCGAAGCAACCGATTTATCAGTATTTTTCGATTTTTGGAAGGCATGCATTATCTGATCCTAAGGTGGAAGCCAGGGTTAATTCGAAGATGTCGAAAAATGGTGTCAGAATCCAAGATGACGAACACAACTCATAGTTAAACTTGTAGTTTCCAGCAATCTACAATAGTCATCCTTTCTTTATAGGCGGAAACTGATTTGATAACTAACTGGGACACATGCCCAGCTGTCGAGCAAGCACCGGGAAAATTCATTGGTGCTTGGATGTTTGCGGGAACACGAATTCCATTATTTGCGCTTTATGGAAACTTAGCCAGCGGGGTTACGAGAGGCGAGTCTGTCGAGAGGTTTCCAGATGTCCATGAGGAGCAGGTCCGCACTGTACTTGAACACGAAGCGAAGGCGTTAAGAAAGACTCACGCGCCTTGAAGTCACTTTGTTACTCAATTCACACCTGCTTCACTGTGATTTGTTTTCTAGAATAATACGTGGATACGCTTAAACAACGAATGTATTCAAATTCTCATGGTTTCGTCGAAATATAATTACAACAAAAGAAGATTCTCCTGGGTCAGAGTTCGAGATAAACGAAGTCATACCAACTGTGCCAGTTGCAAAGTCGAAGCCCAAACGAATTTTTCAAAGCTTATTTTCTTCTACAGTTGAAAAGCGTGAACTAACACCACACCTGTCAACTATCAACGACTACTCCGTCTTTATTGTGGAGAGAGGGAACGTGAAACTGATCATCACACGACATGCCAAATCCAGTTGGGATTTTCCCAATCTGATGGATCATGATCGCCCCCTGACGAAACGCGGCAGGCGATCTTCAGATGCAATTGGAAACTGGCTAGCTGAGAATGACCACGTTCCGGAAACTGTCTTGAGTTCCACCTCAGTCAGAACGCGAGAAACTTGGGACCGGATGGCCAAATACTTTGTGACATCAGTCGATGTCAGATTCGAGTCTGACCTATACCATGGAGGGTTAAGATCGATCCTCTCTTTGTTGGCAACTGTAGATACCAGTTCCGTACTTGTGTTGGGTCATAACCCCGGAATCGGACACTTTGCGGAGTCCGTCCTGCGATCGTTGCCGGCACATGCCGATTTTCTGCGTTATCCGACCGCAGCAACGCTGGTTTGTGAAATTCCATTGAACGAATCAGGACAGGTGGAACTCGGATCTGGAGAACTGGTTGATTTTATTGTTCCACGTGATTTGGAGTAATTATCAATACGTCCGACTTTACGTAATTAACCCGCCGTTGTCGCAAATTCAAATCGCTATAATCAGGTGAGCGCGACAACTCCCGCTATTCATTCCGATCCTATCGTCCGTCGATTGATGCACGGAACTATGCGAGGGACGATTCGTCGAAATTCAGAATCAGAGCACGAGGCCAGTTAGTAGATATGTCAGACTATTTTGCTCCTTTGAACGAAATCCAATTTACCCTGAATCATGTTGCGGGACTTGATAGGATACTGGAAATCGATTCTTTCGGTGATCTTGACAATGATCTTGTTTCGGCGATTTTGGATGAATCCTCAAAGTTTACTTCCGAGGTGCTGGCCCCGCTGAATCGTATTGGCGATGAGTACGGATCAGTGTGCGAAGATGGCAACGTAACCACGCCTCCAGGCTGGAAGGAAGCGTATCAGCAATTTATCGAAAACGGCTGGAACGGACTGGCCTTCGACCCGACGCACGGTGGACAGGGGCTGCCCTGGCTGGTTGCTACCGCAGTTCAGGAAATGTGGCATTCTGCCAATATGTCGTTCGGACTTTGTCCTTTGTTGACACAGGGGGCGATCCGCGCACTCGAATTACATGGTTCTGAAGAACAGCAGGCTGTCTATATGGAACGCCTGATTTCTGGAGAGTGGGCTGGTACGATGAATCTTACCGAAGCGCATGCAGGCTCCGACTTGGCAGCGATCCGTACCCGCGCAGTTGCGGAAGGAGACCGTTACCGATTAACCGGACAGAAGATTTTCATTACCTACGGTGAGCACGATCTGACAGAGAACATCATTCATTTTGTACTGGGAAGATGTTCGGATTCACCCGAAGGCGTCAAGGGGATTTCACTTTTCATTGTTCCAAAGTTTCTGGTCAACGAAGATGGCTCACTTGGCGAGAGAAACGATCTGCGTTGTGTTTCTCTGGAACACAAACTGGGCATACACGCGAGTCCCACAGCAGTCATGTCGTACGGCGACAATAATGGTGCCGTTGGCTATTTGGTCGGTGAGAAGAACAAGGGACTTGAGTACATGTTTACGATGATGAATCTCGCTCGACATGCCGTCGGTCTGGAAGGACTCGCTATTGCCGAGCGGGCATATCAGCAGGCACGGGACTATGCCAGTCAGAGAGTGCAGGGAAGTGTTGTCGGAGGTTCCAAGGAACGGGTTGCCATCATAAGTCATCCGGATGTCCGGCGCATGCTTCTGACCATGAAATCACTGGTTCAGGCCATGCGGTGTCTGGCGTACTACACCGCGGGCATTTTTGATCTTTCTCAGGCACATCCTGAAGCAGAATCAAGAGCCGAGTATGCTGCAGATCTTGGACTGTTGATCCCGCTTGTCAAGGGTTGGTGCGCGGAAATGGGCAATGAGGTGGCCTATATTGGTGTCCAGGTTCACGGTGGGATGGGCTTCATCGAGGAAACAGGTGCAGCCCAATATCTACGGGATGCTCGCATCACACCGATCTATGAAGGAACGACGGGAATTCAGGCCAATGACCTGATTGGCCGCAAGATATTGCGTGACGAAAACGGTCACGTACTCCGATTCATGGCGAAAATCCAGGAATCCTTGAATGAAGTGTCTGCTACCGGTGATTCTGTGGCGGAAATCTGTCAAGCCGCGGAAGCTGGGCTTGAAGAGTTGAGAAAAATAACTGATTGGGTACTGGAATCAGGCGCGAAAGATGTAAGTCTGCCAGCTGCGGCAAGCGTCGGTTATTTGCACGTGCTGTCCCTGACAGTCGCAGGTTGGTTGATGGCGGTCTATGCCGCGGAAGCAGCCGTATTACTGGATGCCGGAGACGGAAATCAGAGCGAACTCTCTGCAAGACTGGTGAGCGCCAAGTTTTTTGCGACACACGTTATGCCTCGCCTCAAGGCACATGCAGATGGTGTGATGAATTCCTCAGTGTTTGTTATGGCGCTGAGCGACGATCAGATATAGACGAGTGATCGTGTTACGCCAGTTTCAGTCCGTTGTCTACAGGACGTTCCGGTTGGGCGAGAACGACTGAACCGTCTTTCTGCGTAAATCCGGTCAGCAGGAACTGAGACATCATCGGACCGATCTGTTTGGGCGGAAAATTGACAACCCCGATGATTTTCCGGCCAATCAAATCCTCGGCCGTATAAAGGTCAGTGACCTGCGCACTGCATTTTCGAATTCCGATTTCATCTCCAAAGTCAGCTGTGATCTTGTAAGCGGGTCTTCTTGCCTCCGGGAAGTCCTGTACCTCGATTATGGTGCCTGTTCGCAATTCAACCTGCTCGAAATCGTTCCAACTAATTTGCTTCACAATCTACTCCTTTCAAATTTGCTATTGATCTCTGATGAATCAGGGGTATCGACTCAATTCATGAATGGTAATTGCGCGCCCACAGCTGAATCTCCCTCACTGCGTTGCATTCGCTCAGTTCCAGCGGGACGCAATTTCATGATTCCAGTTCACTGGAAGATACTTCACCGAAATGCCTGTTCTCTTAGTGTAACTCCGTTGTCCAAGGATTGACCACTTTGGCACCGGAATTACGAAAGTCTTTTTCGTTGCGTGTTACTATGACACAACCACATCGAATGGCTGTTCCGGCGAGCATGGCATCGGGAAGATGGCTGAGTGGTTCGCCCCGACGGCGTTTCGCTTCCATCACACGTGCACAGATTTCGGCATCGGTAACTGTCCAGTCGAAGACCCGGTCTTCAAATATATGATCAAGTAGCCTTTCAAATTGCTCCGCGACATTATTGCGACGCTTCCCAGGGTCCAATTGACCAATGCCATTCAGAATCTCCCATATCGTTATAGTGGCGATTCCGATCCCCTCTGAAGCAATCTCGTCAAGAAATCCTGCAACTCGGGGTTCGGGGTTCGGACGCATCATTTCGGAGAGAACATTCGTGTCTAGAAGCCAAGACACTGGTGCTGTCATGTTTCATCCTCATCGAAAAGTTCTATTGGTTTGTAACCATAGCGTTCTGATAACGGCAGTTCAATTCCGTGTTCCTGCCCAAAATATTGTTGGAATGCCTCTGACGGTTTAATGTATTCCTGCGAACGTTTACGCGATTCGTTGATCAACCGGCGAACAAACTCTTCCATAGAGATTCCTCTATTTGCTGCTTCCTGCCTGATCCATGACTTATCGCCCGGATCTAACTTTCGAACAATGATGGTGGAACCCATTGGATAACTCCCAATTCAGATTGGCTACAAATTTGGATTATTCAATAGGATACCACAATGATATCATAATATGATATCAAAATTATTGTTGAGGGTGAATGGTGCAGGAATTCATTCACTCTTGCGACAGGTATGAGTTGAATACGACCAATTGACAATCGATCAGAAAGAGCAGTCTTGAAAGTAAATACGTGTACTATAACTATCGGGTTGGACTTGGTAAAAGAAGTATTCAGTTACAGGCGTTTACGACAGTGCGGACGAAATGTCCGCGGTTGGCTCTTTATAACTACTTATAATTACCTGCTCAATTTTGTACCACAACTGATCACCAATGACCGACAAAATCATTCAATCTGTCGAAGAACTTGTCAGACGTTCGCGTCTAGCGATGTCTGAACTTGAAGACGCGGATCAGCAACGTGTCGACGAAATTGTAACTGCGATCGCGTGGGCGATTTACGAGAATGGCAATGCCGCTGAGCTGGCGAACATGGCGGTAGAAGACACCAAACTCGGAAACGCTGACGACAAGATCACCAAGAACAAACGCAAGACATTCGGGACATTGAGGGATCTGATGCGAGTGCGTACCGTCGGGATCATCGAAGAAGACCCGGCAAGAGGACTCGTCAAGTATGCCAAACCTGTCGGAGTGGTGGCCGCAGTCACACCGTCTACGAATCCTGCCGCAACACCGGCAAACAAGTGCATGATGGCTGTCAAATGTCGCAATGCAGTAATCGTGGCACCTTCTCCCGCCGGTTGGAATACAACCAACAGAACAGTCGAACTGATCAGAGAGCAATTGAAACTGATCAAGGTACCGCCTGATCTGGTACAGATTCTACCCAAGCCTGTCAGTCGACAGGCCACTCAGGCGCTCATGAAAGTTGCCGATCTTGTTGTGGTGACCGGTTCGCAGAACAATGTCCGCAATGCCTATTCGAGTGGCACACCGGCAATCGGTGTCGGTGTCGGCAATGTACCGGTCATTGTGGACTCCTGTGCGGATCTTGAGCGTGCCGCAGAACGAATCAGGATGTCGAAGACGTTTGACAATGGCACTTCATGCTCATCGGAAAATTCGGTGATTGTCCTTGATTCTGTCTATCAGGACATGATGAGGGCGTTTCAGCGAGAAGGCGGCTATATTGCCACTCCCGAAGAAAAGGAGCGTATTCAAGGGATGCTCTGGTCAGCGGATGGCGTCATGAATCGGGAACTGATTGCGAAAGATATCGATGTTCTTGTCAGCTACTTTGGTTTGAGCGGCGCGCCGCCCGATACAAGGTTCATCATTGTGGAGGAAGTCGGAATCGGTGCCGACTATCCGCTGTCGGGTGAGAAACTCTCACTCGTGTTGACCTGCTATCGTGCCCAGGATTTTGACGAGGCGAAGAGCAAAGTCACAGACATTCTGAACTACCAAGGCGCCGGTCACTCCTGTGGAATTCACACGTCAGATCTGGACCATGCACGTACGCTGGCCGAAGAATTGGATGTGGTTCGGGTTCTGGTCAACCAAGCGCATACATTCGGTAACGGAGGTGGGTTTACCAGCGGATTGAACTTTACATTGAGCATGGGATGTGGCACCTGGGGCGGTAACAGTATCACTGAAAATTTGAATTACCGTCATTTTCTGAACATCACACACCTCTCTACGGAAATTCCGGAAGACAAGCCGAGCGAAGAGAGTCTTTTCGGAGAATTTCTGAGAAATCACCATCCTCAATACCATCATTGAGATATTCACGATGACAGATACCTTTCGATCACTGATAGTTCGATGTGCGAAGGCGTATGCCACGCGAGTTTATCTGATAGATCCCGATAGCGATTTCACGATGACCTACGGGCAGTTGCGGAATCATTGCCAGGAATTTGGTCGAATGATGTGGCATGCGGGATTCACAAATCCCACCAAGGTGGGGTTTATGCTGGATAACGGGTATTGGACATCGGTAATATTTCTTGGGGCGATGTATTCCGGGCACGTCATAGTTCCACTCAATGTGGTTGCCAGCCGTCGAAACCTGCTCTTTGCACTGAAAAACGCAGGTGTTGAGGTTGTTTTCGTCAGCGAGGGATATCGATCGCTCTTGGATTCACTTCTTGGTGAATTGGATCAAGATATCCAAGTTGTTGATGTGGACATGTCGACCGGATTTGAGATGCCAGTGACCAATCCAGACTCGGATGGTTACAGGATCCATCGAATCACACACGAATCTGCCGCAATGATACTCCATACATCGGGAACAGTCGGCTTACCCAAGGGCGCGGTGCTGAAGCATTCAAACTTGATTGCAGGTGGTGACAACGTCAAGAAAGCCCATTGGCTTTCACTTGATGACATTGCATATTGTGTGTTACCTCTTTATCACATCAATGGTCAGGTTGTTACCGCAATTTCACCGATTATCAGTGGGTCTCGCGTTGTCATGCCAAGAAAATTCAGTGTTTCGAATTTTTTTGTGCATATCGACAAATACAAATGCACATGGATCAGCTTGGTTCCAACAATGGCTAAATATATTCTGGACGACGTAAAGAGCAAAAGTAACGACACACAATTCAAGTCTAGAATCCCGTCTTTGCGGTTCGCACGTTCTGCCTCTTCAGCCATGCCGTCAGGAATGCTTGCAGATTTCGAAGACACGTTTGGGATTCCAATGATTGAGACCATGGGACTAACGGAGACAGCCGCTCCGATTCTCGCGAATCCGATGCCTTCAGGGGTCAGGAAACCCGGGTCGGTCGGTCGCCCCTGCGGAACCGAGGTGAAGATTATTGACAACGAGCAGAATGAACTCGGAGACTTCGACATCGGTGAAATTGTCGTACGAGGTGACAACGTGTTCTCTGAGTATTTCAATGCGCCTTACGATACCCTGACTTCATTTACCTTTGACGGGTGGTTCAGGACCGGTGATCTTGGCTATCGCGATCAAGACGACTATTTCTTTGTTACCGGCCGCATCAAGGAATTGATCATCAAGGGTGGAGAGAACATTTCCCCCCGCGAGATCGACGACGTGCTCTATCACCATGAGTCCGTGAAGGAAGCCGGGGCATTTGGGTTGCCTGACGATACATATGGTCAGGTTGTCGCTGTTGGGGTGGTACTCAAGAAAGACATGAAATGCTCTGAAGCGGAACTGATTGAGTTCTGCAGAGAAGAACTGGGGGATTTCCGATGTCCAAGCAGAATATTTTTTACGGATGACCTGCCCAAAGGTCCCTCGGGTAAGATTCAGAGATTGGAATTCGCCAAAACAGTCAGCGAAAATCCAGAAAAATTTACGGTTGACTGAGGAAGATAACAATTTACACGGAAAGAATGCGCTTGTTACAGGCGCGACGGGTGGCATTGGGCTTGCAATCGCAAAGGGACTCGCGGCGAATGGATGTAATCTTGCAATCAGTGGAATGGGTGAGCGGGATCGGATTCAACAACTGCTGACAGACATTCGTGCAGAATCAGGTTCGGAAGCGGTTTACTGTGATGCTGATCTGCGTGGTATATCTATTACAGCTCCTTTGAGATGCACGTGTTCGATGCTGCCGGTGCCTGTCATCCGTCGATTCACATTTCGGGTGTCGGCGGCTCCCGATACTCTTCGAACGAGAACACGCCTTTTCCTCCTGCGTCAAAATGATTTCAATCATGGATAAACCTCCTGTTGATTGGCGGTTGAAAGTTGTTTTAAACGGCCAGTTTAAACCTGCCGGCAGTGTCAAGGCCACCCCTAAGTCGCGATCCTCACGATATTGAGCACATGACTGATTCCTTGCTGTTGGCCACGCAGTGTGGAGTCTGCGGTCACGTTGAACAGGGCTGTATTGCTGAGTATCGGCGGCGGGCACGCCCGCCGCGAACTGAAGTGACAAGAGAGTGACTGTCGATGCGAAACTTCCGCTGCCGCCCAGGGAGAACTCAAAGGAGCCGTCGATCAGCCTGACGCCGATCAGATACATGCCTGCGGCCTTGATCTTCAGATAACCGTTTTGGAGAGCGAAGATGTCCGCTGCATTCGTGGTCAGCCCTGCGGCGTTGTAGCTCAGCTGTCCAGCGTTCAGGTCAGCCCTGACGGTTACGTACGGCAACGGCGGCGTAGCGAGCGCGTCTAGGGCCGCGTTGAGGGCTGCCCGCGTCGACCGCCCGGTTGGCGGTGCCCGCATCGAGATCCGCCGCGTCGGCGTAGCGTGTGACGCCTTTCTGGGCGGCGGTTGCGTCCGTCAGCTGCGCTTCTTTGATCTTGCCGTTCTTGAGCCGTGGAATCGTGTCAAGATAGCGTCCGTCCGGAACTTTGCCGTTGGCATCGAGATCGCAGATGCCGTCGGCCGCCCCGCGCATCGGGATGATCGCCTTGACAGCATTGATCAGCCTGACGAGCATCGGCCGTGCAAGGGACGGCTTGTCGGTGTCGGCGTCGAAATTGGCGGTTGAGAGGTCGTCTTGTGGCCAGGGCATGTTATTCTCCTCCTTCTTCAGGAATCGGGATGGGCAGTAGTTCCGGTGGAATCTTCCACCCGGGTGGCAGATCGGACTCATCGGGCAGCGGGAGGCGGGAGGCTCCGGAAGCTCCGGAAGCCCCCTCGCTGACCGCCGCGGGCGGCAGCGGCGACCCATAGGCGACCACATCAACCACGACCCCGGGATCTACGATCTCTTTGATAGCCTCCTGTTATAGAAAATCTGTATGACCGGCGGATGCTTTCGTCTGAGAATCCACGTCAGGCCATTTAAAGTCGATTGCATGGTTATTGACATTGAGCCGACGTTCTCCAGCTCCGTGAGCGGCACCTGACTTCCTTGATTGCCCGAGCCTAAACCCACTGCCTTCCACGTCGATGTATCGGAGTCGGAGATGATCTCGGACTGATAGCCTACCAGCTCGAGGCAAAGCCTGGTGATTCTCATACGTTCGTTTATACTATTTGGATGATTGAAGAAACCGAACCTGAACTTTCTCCCCGGTCAGGGCCTGGCCGTTGAAGATCCAGTACGTTCCGGACGGGTTGATGTTGTCATCCAGCTGATACCCCACAAAACTGGTTGCCGTGTTGCCGGTTACCTCCTGCTCGTAATGCAGACCGATGGTGTGCTTCTTGCCCAGATCAGATCTGGAACCAGTACAAAACGCTGTCCTTGGTGACCGTGCCGTCCATCGATGCCCAACCTGTCCACTGGGACCATGTTCTCTCATTCAGGGCTTTGAGGTTGTTAACCTTGTCGATCCATTTGTATGACGATCCCGCTGTCAGGGCGCCGTCGATGTCAACATAGGCACTGTTTGAAATAAAATTCGGGAATCCCATTTCGGAAGGGCAGACCCGGTACAGCGTGGAGCCTGGCGGCGGATCGGTCAGCTCCGCGTGGATCCATATCGGCTCGCTCTCTACTACCAGGTATGCGGAGATGGCCGTGAGCGCGAACGACCAGTTGCCCGCAAACGGGATGGTTGTGCTGTACGGCGATTCGGTGATGAGTCCATCCTTCAGCTTTAGGGCATCTTTCAGGTCCGTGGTGTCGGATTTGGGCATGTAGCGTATGATCCAGCCGACCACCTGCGGTGAGGGCGACTCCGGCCACGAGAAAACCCTGGTCCCGTCGGGTTCGACATCGATCAGGAAGGCGGTCGGTGACGGTATATGCTGATCGACCCCGCTTATCTCATAGACAAATTTGTAGGGCTCGCCGGCCGGTGCCGCCGCCGATCCGGGCACGATCGTTATCAGTATCCTGCGCAGATCCGATTCAACCCAGGCCGCATCGGTTGAATCGTGCGGGATGATTGCGACGACGCGGTTGTCGACGATCACTTCGCCGCCCCGCCATTCGCCCTCGACGGCGACCGACATGACGAGCTCGACGAAATACCCCCTTCCGGCCCGCACCGGGCGCTCGATGACATGCGCGCCGGTGATTTTTGCGGCACGGAACCGTGGCAGCGGCACGGGCGCGGTGAGATCGGCGTAGGCGAACTTGTAGTACGCCTCCGAGTAGTCGATGGCCGACACCCGCGCCTGGTCGGCGCTGATCGGCCCTGATTCGCGGTGATCTGGAGGGAAGCGGCGGCAGCCTGCTGTCATACAGCCGCCACAGGCAGTCGCCTGTCCACAGATCGTCCTCCGCCACCGGCAGCGGATCGGTCAGCCTGCACGAGTCGGACTTCGCCTGTTCGGCATCGGACTGATGGAGCCTGCCGTCGGGCAGCCTGACCAGCAGCACCGCCCTGCGGCCGATCCTGATATCGCGGCCCAGAACCGGTCGGTCGGGCGAGCCGCCGGTGATACGGCCGGTCACTCCGCCGGTGATCAGTGAATGCGACGCCCAGACCGTCGAGCTGCGCCTTGAAGGACAGCGCCTCGAGGTTCATGATCCAGCTGATCGCCCGCTTGTGCAGCGACTGGCGCGCCGCCGCCAGGTTCGCCTCCTCCGCAGCCTGGCGGAACGATGTCACGCCGCGCAGGAACGAGGTCGCGGAGCGTCGTACCGGAAGGCTCTGGTCGACGGTCCTGCGCCTGACCTCCCGCGGCTGCCAGTCATCGGATGCATCGATGTAGGTCATGACGATCTCATCGGCCACCTGGCCTGACGCATAGTCGACCGACAGCGATCCCGCCTCGATGTTATGCGGTGTGATCAGCGCCGCCGGCAGCTCGGTCCTCGCTGTCATGGACGACGCCGAGCTTTCCGGTATCCCATGACACGCCTGCGCGCCCGCATCGCGTGATGATGTCCAGGAAATCCCTCACGCTCATCGCTGAGGTCAGTTCGGCCTCGCACGTCAGCTTCTTCCTGTCACACCAGGTCTTCCCACGCCTCGAGTGATCCGTCATCGATCTCATCCGGACCGAGACCTCCGCCTGCGAGCAGTCTGCCGTCGGTGTCGGTGATGCCGGCAACGAACCAGCGGAAAATTTTCCGCCGGATTGCTGCTGTATCCATTCGCGTCGCTCCAGGCGGTGCCATCGTAAGTGGGTATTTTCTGAAGAACCAATCCGCTCAGGCGCTCGATCCGCCCCCGAGAGCTGTCCGGTCGCCCTGATCCTCAGCGCCAGGCGTTTTCCCCCGCGTGCGGCGTCAGCGACCTGGTAGGTGCGCAGCTGGTCCCAAGTGACATCATCATAGACAGCGTCATCGTCGGAGGGTGCGGCACGGCGCCTGACGCGCACATCCCACTGGCCGTCACCGGCGGCGGGTGTCAGGAAAACCGTCCTGCGCAGCAGGTCCCGGCTGTCGTTCGTCAGGATCTCGCTGCTCTGTACCCACGCGCCCGCGCTGCCTCGTTTTCGGTAGGCGATGTCGATCGTGACCGAATGTTCGGCGATGTCACCCTGATCGTCGATCTCAAAGAGTCTCGCCGAGAAATCAAGCCCCAGCTTCGCTGTCCGCGGCGAGCCGGTCCGGGTCACCCAGTCTGTGCTGTCGATCTGCGCGCCGCCGACCGTGTCGACGTCCGACGCGATGATGGTCGGCGTGTCGCCGGGATCGAGCCACTCGGTCTCGACCTCCTCGTAATCCGTGAGCGGGTGTCGCCGATCCTGATGTCCCTGACCTCGATATCGCCGAGCCCCCAGTCATAGAGCTGTGACAGGTACTGCTCGCCGTTTTCGAATTCGACGTACTCGCGCATCGCCGAGTCCGGAAAGACGCGGTGCCTGCCGAGCACGAGCAGGAGCGGCTCGTACGGCCGCTGGCGGTTGGAGCCGCCCGACAGCGAGTACGCGCGCACCGGCTGTTTCGGCGCGTCGCCGTGCTGGATTTCCGGCGGGGGCACAAGCTGCCCCATGAGCATGCCGCCGCCCACCAGCGCGATGCCGGTGCCGGCCCATGCCGGTATCCCGAATGCCGATGCCAGCTTGGCTCCGAGCCACGGTGCGGCGAACGCGACGGCGAGCGAGAGCACGACCTGCAGCGGGTCTGAATCGTCGTCGGCGCATACCGTGCGCAGGGTTATCCGGGAGCCGGCGTGGATCGGGCATGCGACAAGCTCCGAAATGTCCATCCGCACGCCGTCGACCTGGGATTGCGATGCCGCCCGCGGCGGCGGGTGCGTTGTCACGATGGATGAGCTCCACGATCGCATCCGACAGCCCGCGTCCGCGCGGCGAGGCGCAGTCTGCGGTTCTTCGCCCCGACAGTGTCAGCGGATGGGGCAGGTATTCAATGGCTGTCATCGCTGCGGATTCTGTAGGCTCCGGCGCTCTCGAGCCCCGATGGCGGGCAGGTCGCTGACAGCGGTGAGTCTGGGGCCCGCCCGGCGAAGCCGGTGCAGCACATGCCACCCGCCGCCGTATGAGCAGAGGATCCCCAGATGATGCCCCACCGAGCGTCGCCGCGCGGGCGGACCTCATCAGCAGCAGATCGCCCTCACGCTCGTCACCGGCCACGACCGGATCGGCGAATGCCGATCTGAGGTCGCAGACCTGCCTGTCCTTCGCCCTGATGCCGGATTCCCGGCGGGGCAGCGAGACTGTCGTCCCGAACCTTTCAAGGAGCACGTTCTCCACCAGATCGGCGCAGTCGCCCGGTCCGGCATCAGCCAGGTATTCCGTGGCCCAGTGGCTCATCAGAACAGTCCGGGCGAGACCTGCGGGTCGTGGCGTCGCTGCACGGCCGGCTGGTCGAGCAGCGAGGAGTAGCCGAGCGAGATGTTGACGCTCTCCTGGTCGTATCCCATGCGCTGTACCGACAGCGTCTTGTCCCATTCCTCCCGCGGCATTGCCTTCCGCGTCGCGCCAGGGCTCCGCCGTGATCTGGAAGAAGCGGGCACGGGCGCCATGCCCGCCGTTGGACGCGTCGATCCACTGCGTCAGCAGCCTGCCCACGTTGTCGAGCCTGACCTTCGCGACCGGCTCCTCGTCGCCGCCCTCGCCGGGAAAGACCGGCTCGAACCGAAGCGGGTAGAATGTCTGCCCGCCGATAACATGCTGTTGCGTGTCGTTGATGACCCGTATCGGCGCTGTCATGTTCGGATGCGTCACCTCGACACCGGTCAGCACCGCGTGCTCCGGGCTGACGGCCCGGACCGCCCGTTCATAGCGTTCGGTGGTCATCGGATGTGGTAGGCGTAATCGCCGAACACGGTGATATTCAGCGGGTCGTTGGTCTCGTCCTGCGCGTACAGCAGTCGGTCGGCGGTGAAAACATTATGATCGTCAGCCGGCCGCGCGATGAATGAGATGCCCCCATCACCCAGCGAGTCACCTATTGAGATCGATTGGACCGAGCCTGCCGGACACTGGCTGGTCGCGCGAAGCCCCCCTGTAACCGGCGCCAGCCCGGTCACCACCGTCGACGGCCATGGCGGGCTGGTGCGGACGAACGCGTTGTTGTTCAGCTGCACCGAAAGCCGGAACACATCGCAGGCGGCGAGCGTCGATACGGCCAGATTGGTCTCGTAGAGGTTTTCGGTGACATCGATGCTGAGCTGCTGCAGCAGGAGCCGCTTGCGCCAGCGGCGCCAGCGGCTGCCGTCATGGACGAACGACTCACCGGCAACCGCCGACACCACCGCAGTCACCCCGTCAATCTCCCTCATGGCCAGCCCGGCCGCGATATTGGCGGTGATCCGAATCAGATCGCCGAGCGACGGTGATGCGGGTATGTCCCGCGACGGCGCCGACCGACGTGACTGTCGGCGATCTGAATGTCGGTGCGGTGTAGTCGGCGATCTGCTCCGCTGTCGCCGAGGCCGCGATCCCGCCAGGCGTCGCGCACGGGAAAATCGTGCCGTCTTCGATGCTGTCCACGCGTGACGACGCGTCGGAGATATTCACTGTCCTGCTCATTCATTGCCTCCTGTGATGTCAGCTGAAAACCGTTGACGGGTCATAGGTGTCCCACAGCCACCCGAGCATCTCCCACAGCGTGTCGTCCACGACCCAGTAGATCGGCAGGGGGGCGCCGAGCTGCGGAATCCGCCTGGACTCCATCACCAGCCGCACCTCCCAGCGCATGCCGGTGACCATGGTGCCGATCTGTCGTGCGCTCACGCCGCCGTAGCCGCCCCGTATCCGCGACAGCCGCCAGCGTCCGTCGCGGGCGCAGCGGTAGACGATCTCCTTCGTCTCCCGACAGCCTGCACCAGCGGTCGAACTGGAGAAAGGCGGCATGGTCGAGCCGGACCGACACCGATTCGGTATACCGTGCGGCGGTGAATTTCGGGAACTGCCGGACCTCGCCGTCGTCGAACGGCGACCTTGCGACAGTGGGATCGCTTCCCGGCGGTCAGGCCGGATGCGGTGATCTGCTGCGTAGCTCGGCCACACGGGGCTTACGGGCATCAGACAGCCCTCCGCACGCCGAACGCCCTGCCGAGCGACCGCGAGAGGCGTCCATGACGCTCCGATGTCATCGACCACCACAGAGATGATCAGGTTCCCTGCCTCGTCCTGCGACTGGCTGCGGCTGACCTCCTGCTGCGGCGTGCCGCTCGTTGGTGAATTCGATGCTAGACATTCGCGGTTCGTTCTCGCCAGTCCGCCCAGCGCCTGCATCTGCTCCTGCCGTGAAGATGCCCTCGCCCGCCTCGATGATGACGGGCACCTCGCCCGGTCCTGAGCGGTCAGGTCCGCCGCGGTGGAATCTGGGCGCGTACGGCGAAAATGCCGGGACGGATCATACCGCGTCACGCCTCGCACCCGGGCGCCGCCCGACAATCATGCCCGGTATGTCCCACCGGCACGTTGATCCCGAATGCGCGAACCGCCACGCGGCCGCCGCCGGTGCGATGAGGTGCGTCCTGATCTGGATGGCTGATCAGGTCTGCGGGCGATGCTTCGTTCGACGAGATCCCCGAAACTGGCAGCTTGCCGGTCCAGATACGAAATTCGGCGAGCTGGTCTGTCGGCTCCTGTCGAAACCCTTGGCTGATCGCCTGATTCGATCTGCGCTGGCTGCGTCCCGAGGCTTCGTCTCTGACGACGGACCTGCAGCCCGCGTGTGGCATGCCGCTCCGCCAGTCTGTGGCAGCCTGCAGCTGACGCTCCGCGGCGAATCCTCTGCGATGCACGTGCGACCTCCTCGTAGTAGATGCTTCCAGACCTGGGCGACATTCTCCTCGACAGCCTGTCCGGATTCCTGCAGCAGTCTCAATGTCTCATCCCTCGCTTTTGTCGCCGCCGCCACCGCACGCTCATACGGTGTGGCCAATGCATCGCGCCGCCTCCCATATCCGTCTGAAACGCCTCCTCCAGGGCTTCGGTCTCCCGTGTTCAGCTGGTCGCTGTAGCGTCAATCCTGTTCGGCGATCGCGATGATCTCGGTCCTGCAGCTCCTGACTGTGATACGCATCGGAGAAATCCCTGCATTGATCCGTGCCTGCGCATCCTGGACGGCCGTGCGGATCCCGCCCCTGGCATCTGCCAGCTGTCGCCGCAGCTCATCACTGTAGCGTCGCAGATTCTCGATCTGGCGTTTCTGCGGCGCCTCGATCATCTGCGCGGTGGATGGCTTCTATCCCTGGCTGCATAGTTCGGTCGTAGTCGAGGCCCGCGTCGGCCAGCGACGGTCCTTTCAGATCATCGAGAGCCACCGGTCAGCCTCGATCCGTGCGCGTTCGAACGGTGCTGGCCAGGGCTCAATCCCGGCATCAGCGAGCAGCGATTCGGCTGAGAACAGCGCGTCCTCCTGGCTCAGCTTGCAGTTTCAGGGCATCGTCATGCTCCCGGGCGAGGCTGCGCAGGAGTCTGCCTGTCGCCCTCCGCCGACAGCTCCCCGAACTTCCCCGATGCGATCAAGGTCCCGGTCGGTCTGCTCGAGCCATGCTCCGCTCGACCCCCCGGAGCGTCCGTCGATCTGCTCGACGCAGCTTCTCGGCCGCCTCAAGCACCTCTGTCGGGGATACCGGTCGCCGTGCCGGTCGACCTCGATCATTGAGTCGGGTCCGGAATGCGCCCTGTCTGCAACGCCGGCGTGTCCGGATGTTCAAGTTCAGGAAATTCTCCAGCTTGACGAGCTCGATCTCAAGGTCATCGATATGCTCCTGCAGCGGCAGTTCAGGTCCATCGACGTTTCGGCGATGCTGTATGGACAGCAGCCCTGGCGTCAGTATCCTGAACCGATCCCTGGATCTCCAGCAGCCCGCTTGAGACGTGCGAGCCTCCCGATGGCGCCATCCAGTTCGCGGTTGAGTTCACTGTGAGACGGTCAACACCCGGTGATCCGTTCGGTCATCCCGTTCGGTGATCTGGGTTGTCAGCCTGGCACCCTTTGGTAAGCAGTTCCAGGACACCGGCGTCCGCCACCGCCGAACTCCGAGATCCACAAATGCGTTCCTCATCCGGTTGGTCTCCGCCACGAAAAGTGAGGCATTGCGCTGTGCGCTCGGACCGTAGACCTCCTGGAGCTTCGCTGCCAGTTTGGGAAGCGCGTCAGCGATGCCAGGATCTCCCCCCGATCGAGCATCCGGTCGAGTTCTGCGACCGAGACATCCGAGCGCCTGGGCCATGAGGTTGAACGCGCCCGGCAATCGCTCACCGAGCTGACCCCTGAGTTCCTCTGCCTGGACCTTTCCTTTGCTGATGATCTGCTCGAACGCCGTGAACGATCCGACGACATCTGGTCGGTGGACAGCTGCAGCGCGGTCGCAGCGCGACCGACATCCCTCGAAAAAGCTCCCGTCACCGGCTGGCCCTGCCAGCGCCGTTCCCCTGGCAGCCGCCTGCAGCGATGACAGGTTGTTCGAGAGGCGATATGAAATCGAGCCCCAACCGGTCTGCCGTCTGCCGCGTGAACTCCATCTCCGATCGGGCGACAGCCAGCGATTCTGATACCGAATAGAACCTGGCCTCGATCCGCTGGACAGCGACACCCGCATCCCTGATCCGGTCGGTCAGCCGTCGGATGCCGCTGATCGCGGCATAGCCGCCGATCCCGATGATCGCCGCCCGCGCGCCGCTCAGGTTGCGTCGGAGCGATCTTGTGCGTCTGGACGCGCGGTCGAACGACCGGCTCATCGTGTCGGTTCGTCGGGCGGCACCCGTCGACGCGGTGCCGGTGCGGTCGATGTCGAGCCTGAGCCGTCTCAGCTCGCGCTGTGCCTGGTCCAGGTCGGCCCTGATCCGGAGCGCGAGCTCGAGGTCATTCCCCGGCATCGGGTTTGCCCGTCAGGAGCATGGAGGAGAGTGCCAGAGCGGTCTCATGGGCTGTGTCGAGCCGTCTGGCGACAGCTAGCTCCCAGAGACGTCTGACTGTTCTTTGCGGGTACCGTTCGGCGATTTCCCGCCAGCTCTGTCCGTAGCCGGCACGGACGAGCTCGTCGAGGACGGTTCCGAGTTCGACTTTCTCGCCGGTGTCAGAATCTTCAGCATCGACTTGGTGATAAAAAAAACCCCGTTCAGATCCCACATGGCCAGGTTGACGCGGGTGGCCCCGTCGCCGCGGATGCGTGCCAGCCAGTCCGGCTTGCGCCCGGTCGCGAGCGACAGCGCCCTCAGCCACTGATTGCGGTTCTCTCCGAGCGCCCTCTCGATCGACAGGCGTCGGGGTCATCCTCCTCCGTGCAGCATGCGGCCAGCGCTCCGAAAAGCGCGGCGCACTCGGCCTGGACGGTCAGCTGGTCCAGCAGCGACAGTTCGGTGACGATCACGTCGGTTTCCTTTTTCGTATCCGGACACGTTACGGTGACCGTCCGTTCCGGAAACAGGAGCTCAACGTCCCGATCGGTTTTTCGTCCCCCTTCACCCATCGACATCTATCAGACCGGCCTGCCGTCGATTGCGATGGAGGATTCGCCGCCGCGCGCCTTCTGGGCGGTGACGGTGATCGATGCCTGCTGCTCCTGGGAGCGTCCGCTCTTGAGCGCGGTCTCGCCGCCGGGCGTGACCTTGGTCCGTCGGAAATAGAAATCCCGTCCGACACCGCTCGCCTCGTCGGCGACATAGCGGCATGCATAAAGAGCGTCCAGCTCGTCATCGCTGAGCGCCCGCTCATAGGTCGCGCGACCGGCGTGTAGTCAACCCTTGATCTTGGACGAGTTGATGGCGCCTGACGGCTTGATGTAGATGCGGCCGTTCTCGTGGTCCGCCTCGTAGTCCGTGCCCAGCACATACGTCGTCCCGCCGCCGTCATTCGTCACCACCAGTCCGGCCTTGGCGATCTCGCCGATTCCGGTGGGTTTCGTCGTGGAGGTGCCGAGCTGGTACCACCGGTCGCGCTTGGCCGATTCGATCACCTCGTCGACGACCGCAGCCGCGGCATCCGTCTGCGAGGATATGGCGCCGCTGATAAGCAAGGCGAGGTTGTCGATCGACATGTCGCGCATGACGATCGTCATGGTGTACGTCTTCGAGACAACCGACTCCTCCAGTATCTCCGGATTGGGTCCGTCATTGGAGGTGACCGTGAATTTCTCGACCTGGGTGTTCAGGTTGGCGCTGACGGTGTCGCCGAGATACCGCTCGCCGGTGGTGTTTCCGGACGAGTCGAGCTCATCCAGGAACAGCCGGCCCGCGCCGATCACCACATTGTTGTCATGGACCTGAGAGGCTGTGGTCATCTGGAGTCACCCCGCTTTTTCCCGCCGACCGGCTCGAAGTAGCCTTCCGGCTCCAGCCGGTCGATCTGCTGCCGCGTCAGCGAGACGGTGTCACCCGCCCGCTTCAGCTCGCCGCCGACGAACATCTGCATGTCCGGAGCCAGCACGCGCTCGAAACGCTCTGCGACCTCTTCAGCGGCGGTCTGGGTTTTCGGTTGGTTCATGGTCAATGATCCTCACTGATGTTGTGGTTGACGCCCCGAATGGCGACCGAACCGGGTTACGGTCGCCAAGCAAGGTTGGCCCGAAGGGCTCAACCCTCTGAAAAAAAGGGTTTTGTATTGATGAAAATTGGATTCTGTGAATTCCGCTCATGTCAGTCCTGGATGCTGGTCTGGTGCCATGTGAGCACGTAGCTGTCGGTCCACAGCAGGCTTGAGCCGTCGATCGATATGAGACGTCCGCTGCGCAGGATTATGGATTCCCTGGCAGGCTTGCCGTATATCTCGGGCTTCCAGCCGTTGAGAGACCCGCGTGTGGCGTCGAGAGCGGACTTCAGCGCCTCCATTGTCCTGACGTCGGTTCCGGCGGGATCGTTGGTCGCAGGTACCGAATGGGCGACCGCGACGGTGCCGGTGACATGCTGTATCGCGCCGACACTCCCCGCCACGCTCGGATCGAAATCGTCTGCGAGCGGAAAGACGACGACAACGGTTTTCGAACCCTTGAGCCGCTTCAGCGCGGAGATGTCAAGGGCGCTCTCGACGATATGGAGCGCGTCCAGCCCGGCCAGCCGTTCAGTGATCTGGGTGACGACGGAGAGCTCGACAGCGTGGGTCTGCCTCATCGCCCGAGCGCCTCCTGGATGAACGCGCCGACCATGTCGATGATCTCACCCTCCTCGATGCGACCGATCCCGAGATACGGACGTGCCGGTATCTTTGACTTGTGGTCGCGCCCGGCGTCGCCGCCGAACTGATGGATCGCGGCGTAGATCACGTTCGTTCCCACGACAGCTTCGTTTTTTGTGGCATTGCTTGTGATGGAGTCGAGAAGGTGTCGAGAGTCGATCAGTGTCTTGGCGCTCTTGCCGCCCGGCCTCAGCGTCCAGCACCCGGAGTGAAGGCACCCAGTCCTTTCCGTCAGGACCTTTCTGATCTTTGAAATGGAGCCTTACAGAAGCTTCGACAATGCCTGCGATATCTTCAAAAACCGGTTCCAGGTTCCCAGTGGCACCGAGCAGGTTTCGCAGCTGCCTGGTGACCCGCTCGCTGTCAAGCTCGAATTCGATGCGTGCGCCGGTCATGTCAGGTAATCCAGCTCCTGCGAGAGCTCGGTCTCGCTGTAGGCGGCCATGCGTGCCGCCGATGCCGGAGCCGGAGCGGAGCGGGTGTCGATCAGACCGTTGGACGAGTCCAGCAGCCTGAGGTTTCCGGACGCGATATCGGAGAGCATCTTCCTGGAGACCTTCGCACGACCGGCCACCGCATCCGGCACCTCATCGTCATACAGACGCTCCCGGACAATGTCGGCGGCGATCGACGTCAGGACCGGGCAGTCGCTGACCGGCACCCCGTAGTTCTCCGCGATGGCGGTGTTGATCTCCGAATCCGCGTCGGCGATCGCCGACTGCAGTCTTCCGGTGTCGGGCGTGCCGTCACCGTCTGTGTCGACCAGGCGTGCGAGCTCGTCGGCGCCGAAACGCTCGGTCAGGCCCTGCTGGTCGATGTACGATGTCATTCGCCCTTGAACTCAGCCCACAGCGCGTCGCGCTCCCCGGCGGTGATATCCCTTCCGAGGATGGCTTCCATCACCTTGGTTTTCGGGATACCCTCACCGGTGAAGTTATCGGGATGCAGGGATATGTCAAGCCGGTTGTCCGGCTGAGCGTTCTCCAGGCGAAGCCTGACTTGGTCTCCGTCGACCTTTCCGTCAGTGCCGGTATCCGTATCAGCCTTGTTCAGCCACGGCTCATGCCCGTTCCACCAGTGGACCGCCACCCCGTTCCAGAGTGCATGGCAGATCTCCTCGGTGACGCCGGTACCGGTCAGCTCCTCGAATATCTCAGGTGTCGGCACAAGCGTCTCCGGATCGAAATTCTCCGGATGAAGCTCATGGTCGAGCGCGCCGCCGTCGATCTCCTCATAGAGCCGCCTGGTGGTCTCTATATAGGCCTCCTGATCGCTCATGTCGAAAAGCCCATCGGGGGTCTCGCCCCGAACGGTGATCGCGCCGGACTCAAGGAGCGCATCGGCATGATCGCCGAGTTCCTTGTCGGTCACGAGCGAGCCCTCGGCATAGCGCTCGCCGTTGTGTCTCAGGTTGGTTCTGGCTGTGAATACTCTCATGATCATGCCACCGCGTTCTTGAAAAAGTAGCCGGCATTCTTCGAGCAGACGATCGGGATGCGGTCCTCGGCTACCTTGACCACCTCCGTTCCGCTCTTCCCGCGCTCGGGATCGAAATACGTTCCGACCTCGCGTCCCTCCCATTCGGCCATGAAGCAGAATGTGGGCACGCTGCCCTCGGGATCCGCAAAATCCATGTCGATGTTCAGAAGTGCCGCATGGTTGCCCCACAGCCGCGTGTAGTTGGCCGCCTGTCCCTTGTTGGCCGTATTCTTGCGGGTCATCCCGACAATCAGGCGTTCAAGTTCGAACAGCTCTGCGACCTCCTCCCGCGTCACCAGCCCGATGGCGTTGGCACCGGCTCCGGTTCCGCGGACCGCCTCGACGATCTTGGGGTTCTTTCGAAGCTTGGTCCAGGTCTTCTGGGCCCAGCACCAGCGAGTTGGGTTTCACGAGCGGGTTGTTGATGCCGTCCTCGATATCGCCGACCGGATCCGATCCGTCATCCGACCACTGGTCGGTGCCTGAAAGGGTCTCTCGGCTGCCTGACAGGTACGAGTTCTCGTCTGAAGATCAGGTTCGCCACCTGCACCTCCCGTGCCAGTTCCGCCAGGTTTGTCAGGGACGTGGTCGCCCTGGTGAGGGGATCGACGGTTCTCTGGGCCCGTGCGACCCGTATGTCGCGACGCGGGACCGGCGACGCGAATCCGCGCGTCTCGACACTCGCGGTCTGCTTGGCATCGCCGAAGTCGATCTCGTTCGCCCTGCTGAGCCGCCCGATCCTGTCGTCGGGAAGGCTGAACTGCTCGGCGATGTCGAAATCAAGCCAGGTGAACTCGGCGCCGTCGACGTTGACGACAACCGCAACCTGCCGGTTGATAAAGCCGTCCGGCATGATCGCGTTGGCGATCTGTGTCTGACGCGGGTTGTACTCGAAAGGGCTCCGCGTGGTTTGTGATCAGGTCATCCATATCATGTCTCCTCAAGTCTGTTCAGATTATGCCCGGCTCAGATGATTCCGGGCGATGACCAGCACCGACGCCGATATCGCCCTGGCCACGCCGGCCACTTCATGGCTATCGCCGATAGCACGCGTTTGTCCGTTCGTGGACTGACTTTAAAGCCCTTCCGTCCGATATCCCTGGCTGACGACCATGTCCGCCCTGCGCGACCGGTCCCGCCGTACTCAAGCTCGGCGATGCCGATGCGTGAACGATGTCTATGCTGTCACCGGCAGCCTCGGCGCCGCCGCGCATCGATACGCCGATGGCCTTGTCAGCCTGGTCGTTCGTTGGTCTCCACGACTCCTGCCGTTGGCGTCGAACTTGACGATGCGGAACGGCATTGACCGCCGCGCCGGCCTCGTAGTTGAGCGACCAGGATGTCATGCCTAACACCCATCGTCTCACCCCCATCTCGTGTCTTATGTGATCCACCGCCTCGGCGTGTGATATCGGGTTTCCGGCATCGATCTGCTCCTTTCGGTATGCACGGGCCTTCGTCCCGATCAGCTTGTCGCGCTCGCGTTCGGACGCTCCGGTGCCGCTTTCCTGCCGCTGGCGGTTGGGGATCACCTGGCTGTAGCTGACCCTGTCGGGCAGCTTGTCCAGGAATCCGTCGAAGATGTCGCGCTGCGACTTCCTCACTGTGCCGTCGCCCTCTGCGTATGAGACCAGCGACTCGTCGCCGTCCCCGCCGTCAAGCGACGCCATGAACGCCGTCAGCCGGTCGCGTTCGGCAGGCAGCACGCGACCCGCGGTCACGTGGGCGCCGATCACGCTCTCAGCCTCGGCCAGTTTCTGCCGCTCCGCGAATGCCGCGGTCTCCCGCGCATGCGCCTCCTCGCGGCGTTTGAAATCCGCCTCCTTCCGCTCGAGGTCTGCCAGACGCTCGGCATCGGTGCGGGGGTTGTCGTCTTCAGGTGGCATTTCCGGTCCCTCCGAGTGCGATGTGATGTTGGATGTGAAAAGTTCGATGTAAAACTCCGGCACGGTCCGGTCGGCACTTTCCAGCCCGCCGCGTTCGATGATGTTCTCCCGGATGTTACGGAAGATCACCCCGATCGCGTTGGCCTGCTCGACCGACAGCGTCAGCGTCGAGTCCATCATGAAACTGACGATCTCCGCGTCATCCTCCTCGAACTTGACGGGCTCAAGGCCATGCACCGATGGCGGATTGGCGCCGAGGAATGCCAGGTGATGCAGCGACCAGCCGTCAGCCGAGTTTCGGAAACTCGCCGATCGCGACCGGTACAGGTTGTCTGCGACAGCCTGGCGGAACTTGTCATGCACGTCGCCGAGCCTGGCCTGCAGCACGTCACCGGACCGCCGAAGCTTCTGCGTCCAGCCCCATGCCGGGGCCGTCTCGTGCATATGCCCGATGATCACCGGCGCCGGATCGCGTTTCGCCGTGTTGGCGACGATCTGGTCAAGATCCGCATTGGTCCAGGACCGCGCATTTCCCTTGTGGTCGGTATGCGTGCCGGACCTGAAAATGTCCATCCAGCCGTCGAGACCTGGTGCCGTATTTTGGTTTTCTTTCGCCATGAACTAATAATTTAATTCAGAAAAAAGGGGGTCTCTCACGACAAATGTCGTGAGAGACCTACGGTGAAACCGCTCTAAAATATCCATTGAAAGGCGTTCGAACGTCCGTCGGGCGCCCATCAATCACTGACGGAGCATTGAGAAATGGCACAACCGCAACCGCTGAATCTTCAGCCCGAGCAGTGCGATCGAGTTCCTCGAGAACAAGGGATACCACTTCGGATTCGACTGGCGCGATACCGCTCAGCAGTATCATGCCGCATCGTTCACTCGTCGCCAAGGCGATGAACCTTCACATACTCGCCGATATCAGGACCGCGCTTCACAAGGCGATGCGGGAGGGTCAGTCGTTCCAGCAGTTCAGGGCCGGACTGGAACCTCTCCTGGTCAAAAAGGGGTGGTGGGGACGACAGAAGATGCGCGATCCGGCAACCGGTGAGATCCGCTATGTGCAGCTCGGCTCCAAACGCAGGCTCCGGATCATTTTCGACACCAACATGCGCTCGGCGCATGCGCACGGGCATTGGCAATTCATCCAGCAAGCGAAGGTGTCAGCACCTTATCTGATGTATAGTGCTGTTTTAGACAGCCGCACGCGATGGCAGCATGCAGCCTGGAACGGCATCGTGCTGCCGGTTGACCATCCCTGGTGGGAGACTCATTTTCCGCCGAACGGCTGGCACTGCCGCTGCGGCGTGATCCAGCTCAGCGAGTCCGATCTTGAGAGTCGCGGTCTGACGGTGACGGCCGATCCGCCGACGGCGACCCGTCCCTGGAGAAACCGTCGTACCGGCATCAGGGAGAACGTGCCGATCGGAATCGATCCGGGGTTCGCCCAGAACGTCGGCCGGGCAGCCGGAGGAATACTCGCCGAGGCGGTGCGGAACAACACCGTTCCGGCACTTGTCAGCGGTACAGCGATCCAGGGCGCACAGATGTGGCGCGATGTCATGAGGCAGGAGGGGATCGCCGCAGCATGGAGCGAGCGGGTGCGTCACTGGATCCGGTCGCCCGGAACGCCCGACGCCATCGTCGTCGGCGCACTCCGGCCGGAGGACGTGGAACGAATTCCCGAGAACATGCGTCAGCTGCCCGCGTCGATCACGCTGACCAGGGAACAGCTGGCCACCATTGGACCGGAGCGGCAGCGGTGGGACGACATAACCGACATCCTGCTGTCGCCGACAAGGGTGTGGCGGCGGGAGACCGAGTCGGGTGTCGATCTGGCCTATGAACTCGACAGCGCAGCTGTGATCGTGCAGATCGGACGCATCAGGCGCGGTGTGCAGGGAAACTGGGTGGCTGCGATGATGGTGGAGGAGTCGAATCCCGATCCGGAGCGCTGATTCGGTTTTTTTACAGCAATGTGGGAATCGGTGCGGGCGGAAGTCAGCCTACAGAATCTGGTACAATCTTCAGTTGGATTCACAAAAAGAGATAGGACGGCCAGGGTACCGCCCTATCTCTTGAATGCTTCTTTGTGGCTGTGGTGGAATCGGTAGACACAGGATACTCTCAATATCCGGCCGTCAGAACTGCTCAACCAGTTCGGCAGGCGGGTTCGAATCCAGCCAGGCCGCACCATCCACCCCCTGACAGAGAGACAGACACCGAGACGCGGTGGTAGATATACCACAATTCACCGCGCGAAATTCAACTTTATCCGAAATCTGCGTCAGGATGGTTTCGAGTTTTTTTTCCGGAAATTTTCGAGAAATTTTCTATTCCGATGTCAATTTTGACGTTTGGAAGTGAAAATTTTGACGTGCGTTATATACCTGGCTATGCATCCGGATACTGATCAGGCGCAAGATCCTCGAAGTAGGTGTTGAGTCTTCTGGCCAGATTCCAAGCGTCGGTGTCGTGCCAGTCCTCAAGGTCCTCATGCCCCGTCAGCCTGATATCGCTCAGCCACCGCTCACCGTCATCGCTCAGGCGGATCCGCCCGAGAAACGCACCGCCTTCCGACAACCTCACGGTGACGTCAGTGACAAAAGGCATGGCTTCCAGTTTTATTGCTCCCAGATTCACTTCCGATAAAAGCTACTGCTGCTCGGCCGCGGCGATCTTCTGAACATAGCCGGTCTGGCTGGCCATGTTCTTGAGCATGCGGCAGATGCCAGGGAATCAGCGGATGCTCGGCCGCATCACCCATCGCCCGCAACAGCTCGAAATGGCACAATGTATCAAGCAGACGCATGACCGGGGGTTCGCGGGATTCGATCAAAAGGCGCTTCGAAATCAGGTCGGCGAGAGTCCGCTCATCGATCGGCTCCGAAGTGACGAACATCGCCTCAAGCAGGATGAACTCTCGTGCAAGCTCGGCATGCTGGTTCGAGCGGCGCGATGTGCCTATCATAAGATCAAGCGCGCCGGTGACCGAGATGGTGAAAGCTATCAGGATTAACCCCAGATCGTAATCCAATTTATATGCGGTCAGGGACGACAACCCTCCAAGCGCCGCGATTCCAACCGTCCATGCGTTCCACAGCTCGTAGAACCGTCGGCGGTAATTGTGGTAGCGTGACGAACGCTGAATGCCGAACAGCTGATCGTAAACCTTGCGTTCGAAGCCTTTCTCGTCAGTCATTTCTTTTCGGGTTTCGGCGGTTTGTCGCCCTGAGGCGGTCTCGGCCTGAGCGAGTCGGTAACCTGTGTGTCCGGTCTGGGACTGGAATGTTCATGCAGCTGGTCCGGTTTGCGCGGGACTTCGCTTTTACGCTTGTCGTTCATCTAATTTACTCCAGATTGGTTTGTGATTGCAAGAATTCATTCCTTATCTGGTTCGCCTGACTTTTTTTTCTCAGGCTCCCTGGGCGGGAATGTGTTGGTAACTTGGGGGCTCTTTCTAAAAACTCCCGGCCCGTTTTCCGGAAGCCGGGAGCCGCGGCCCTGTTCAGTCTTCGGCGGAGGTTTCCTCTTTCCGTCCTTGCCTTTCATTTCAATTCACTCCTTTGTCAGCAGTTTGCAGAATCATGTACCCGGCCGGCAATTCCGGTGATGTTTGTTTTGTTTGTTTCCTGTATGCACATGTATGCATCCTTGGTTGCATCGGTATCTACCGGTCGTACATGTGCGCCATCCAGACGGCTTCAGGCATCAGTTCCGCCTCGCGCGTCCAGCCGACAACCGGCTCTCCGGTCATGCCGACATTGTGACTGAAGCCGGGGTCTATTCCCTCCGGAACCTCGACAACCTCTCCGGTCCGCTGATTTTCCCAGGGGACCATGTTGCTCGGCGGAGCATTGCCTGAGACTGACAGGCCGCGACGCTCGAGATCACGCTCGCTCAGTTGGATCACGCCACAACGGCACTGCCATCCATTCGGAGGATAGTGAGTCTGCCACCAGGGATGATCGATGTGCAGCAGCACCCCGTTCCAATCTGCATGCTGCGGCCGCGTGCGGCTGTCCATGACAGCGCTATACAGAAGATACGGCGCTGATTTCTTGGCTTGCTGGGCAAATTGCCAATGTCTGGATTTGTTGATGGCGAAAATTCCATTGATGTAGGTGCTCCGCAGCTGCTCTGTCCAGTCTCGATAATCCCAACCATACTTGCGCAACGGCTGTTCGACTCGTCGTCGGAACATCATGAAGGTCTCGCCGTTCGAATGTGAGGCTTCGATCGCTTCGTGCAGAATTCGGATTGAATCTAGATCAAGCCTTTTTGTCACTTGCGTTAACCATCTTGCTCAGTTGCGATTCCGACAAGCCACAATGCCGCGCGATCATGGCTATCTGATCCTCCGCTTTTTGCAGTCGGGTTTCAAAAACAAAATTTTCGGTTCGGCACGGTTCTTCGGACTGCAAAATCATCGGTATGAAACTTATCTGGCGGGATCTTCGCGAGGGTATCCGATGTAAAACTCCAATCCAAGAACAGCACATAGCTCGCGGACGCGTTCGACTGACGGAACCCTGCCAGTCTTAATATTTGATATGGCTGTGGGTTTTCCTGTGGCAACTCGTGAAATCTCGCGGTTCAGAGAGATCACTTTTCGCGAGCCGCATCCAAAATAACATTGAGGTATGGCAGGAGAGGTCGATCCATATCACTGTATTTTGACAGTTTTAGAGGTCGCGTGCAATTTTTTTATTTGAGGTATTGACAACTGCTGTAAATTGAAAGTATATTGACCGCTTATGAACGCACTTCTGGACAAGAAGCACTTGCTCAAGCTGTGTGAGACATACCGAAAGCACCACTCTTTGAGCGAAAGTCGGATCGCCGACATAATCACGTCAAACCCGCGCTTTTTCGACAGGTTACGCAACGGTTCGGGCTGCAATATCCGTACCTACTGCCGAGCAGTCGAATGGTTCTCTGCGAATTGGCCCGCAGGAGCTCGGTGGCCGTTGGGCATTCCCAGACCCCAACCATCATCCGCAATTGAAAGCACCCGATGACTGCCGCCAAACTCTCAAACTCACAGCGCCTGCAGCGCGTGCTCGCGGTGCTGTCAGACATGAATGAGCACTCGACCAGGGAAATCGCGGCGGAGGCTGATGTATGCGCAGTCAACTCCTGCATCACGGAGCTTCGCGAGAACGGGGCGGTTATCGACTGCCGCCAGACTAGGCATCCCGCAACCGAAAACCGGATCTGGCTCTACAGAATGACAAGTCCGCCACCGGCGGTGGCGGCCACAGAGTGAAAGCGATGCGGTTTTTACTAGACTTTCCCGCATCGCGCCGTCCCGCTGATGCCGTAGCAACAACCACATCAGCGGGACACCACCGACTTATCCTCCTTTGTGATTTTCCGTGCGGTGCAGTGACGTGCGCCGCACGGCTTTTTTCGGGAGGTTGCCGATGAACGAGGGCAGGATGCCGCTCCGCGGCGGACAGCTCTGCAGCCGGTGCGGTTCGGGTGACCGCGTGGTTCGGGTGCCGCGGACCTGCAAACCCGACATCGACCTGTGCGCCGCCTGCGAATTCGAGAATCGGAAAGTCAGTTCAGACGTGGCAAGAGCTGTGGGCGAACGCATTGCGGCCAACTACATACAGCATCTCTCGCAAAAACTCCAAGGAGAACGGGATGCGGCTGATTGAGTTGACGATCCGCACAACAGAGTTTCTGATCCGGATACCCGAGGAGCTCTACGGCAGTGACGGCGAGGCGATCCGCATGTACATCAGGAATGTCCGGAAGATTGAGCTTTCTGCCGAGGAGGATGCCAACGTCACCACCTATTCGGACGAGCGGTCCTACCGCCACTACAGGGTCACTGTCGATCCGGCGAGCGACGTATGATCGTGACCGAACACCTGCACTGCTACAACTTCGTGTTCCGGAAGGATGCGAACGGCTGGATGGAGTATCTCGGCGTGATCGAGTTCAGGAGCGGCACCTATTATTTCCGCCCGTACAACCGGGGCCGCAAGGTGCTGAGCTGCACGGACGACGGTCACCTGCGCAAGATGATCGGTAAGGCTTACGATAAATGACTGCCGGACCAGGGAAACTTGACACCCTGCCGCGTCTGCGGCAGGGAACCAGGGTGGAATGAAGGATTTCTACCAGCTCCGTGTGACCAAGTTCGGCAAAGGTTCGTTCGGCAGCGTGGACGAATGCATGAAGCACGTCTACTGCAGCGATTGCTGGCCTGCGGCCGATTTGGCTATGACGGAGCATGTCGTAGATGATCGGAACGCTATGGGGATCGGAGACGAAGATGACTGAGATTGACAGTCTCCGGAACATGCCGCCGGAGCAATTGCCCGACATCGTCCCTGATGTCGACCCGATGATCCTGACGGCTCTTGAGGATTTAAAACACAGTCCCGAATGGAAAGAGGTTACCCGTTGCGGATTCTGCGCTGAAATCATAAGGCAAGACCACACCCGGTTCAGGCTTGGCGGCATTCAGAAAGACCTTGAGATCTGCCCGCCATGCAGGAATCGCTATCTCCGGAAAGAGAACTGGCAGCGTCGCGGGGAGATCAGATACGTTAACGGTGCGGTTGAGATATGCATCAGCCCCCTGCCGGAGAATTCCGAATGACCGCGGCGAGAACGCACACCCACTGCGACTTCTGCACCCTGGAGATCTCGGGATCGGCGGTGATCGCCGCGATCCATCCGGGCTGGGACCCGGTCGACTCCGAACCGATCGGAGACGGATTCATCGCCTGTCATGCGTGCCTGAACTGGCTGTTTCCGCCGGTCAGGTGGCAGCTGACGGTCACTGACGCCTACAGCGGCGGCAAGGCGATCACGCGCTTCGTCCCCAGACTGCCGGTGACGGTCTGATGGAGACCAGGAACATTTCCCAGCCGCTAGCGACCGCGCACTGCGGCATATGCGCCGCACTGATCCGCGGCCAGACCGTCAGATCGATGTGCCCGACCTGGGGGACCGACGGCCGGTTGACACCGCTCAACCCGACATGCGATCCGTGCTTCCACGAATTCTACATGAACTGCCGCTGGGGTGTTTTCGCACAGGATGTCTATGAGAACGGCCGCACGGTCGAGTACATGAGGCCGATCCGGCCGCTGGTGGACTGATGCCTGCATATCGCACAAAACTTGCACAAAAAAACGCCGATAAAATTTTTCGGTTTCCTTTTGGAATCAAGGATTTGGGAAAAGTGACGGCGCCGTCACTCGCCTGGAAAAATCCCGATTTCCGGCAGACCGCCGATCCTTCACGGAAAAACCGCCGATTTTTCATCCGTTTTTTTTTTGTTATCAACAACTTACATCTGTTGACGGCGTCGGAACATGCCTGAAAAAACTGAAAACTCGTCGACCGATGTCGCACTCTGGGAGGCGCATGGCCGAACCATCATCGACCGCGGCTCGGAGGCGAGCTGGCAGATCGCCGAGTGGGTGCATGTCGGGATATCGGCCCATGGGCTGACCGCCGCATCGATCAGCGCCGGTTTCGGGCTCGCCAGATCGGTATGTCACCGCTACGGCAACGTCGCATCGATGTTTCCCAGGGCATCGCGTCACGCGGGTCTCAGCTTCAGCCATCACCTGGAGGTCGCGGGGCTGGATGCCGGGACCGCCGACGACCTGCTGCGCGAGGCTGCCGAGTCGGGCCTGTCGTCGAGGGAGCTGCGCAAGCGTGCCATGGCATTCGCCGACGGCGCGCGGCTGAAGGACCTCGAGAAGGAGAACAGGCTGCTGCGCAAGAGACTGAAGCAGGCGAACGAACGCCTGGCCGACGAGACGGTCGAGCGCATAACCGGTGCGGTTGCGGAATCGCTGAAATCAACGAGCAGGGGTTACCGCCAGGCATTGAAGTCGATCGGCGAGCTTGCAGGGTCGGGACTGCTGGACTACGTGCATGGGAATCGCCCGCTCGGGTGCGGTCCGCAACCTGGAGAGCCTCGTCAACTCGGCTGGCCGCAGGAACGAAGCTGTGATCCAGGAGATCGGCGGCGCAATCGATGCGCTGCGCAAGGAGGACGTCTGATGGGTTTCAGACCGGCCAGCCTTACACTTTCCACCGCCGAGGGCATGACTTTCCAGGCGGCAACCGATCCGCAACGCGCGAAGGCTGCACGCCGCCTGGAGGTGTGTGACCGGTCTGATGCGCTGCACCGCGGTGGACGTGCACGCGACACGGCTGATGGCATAGCGGCGACTGAATACGGCGTCAGCATCCAGTCGATTCGGCGGTGGCGAGGGCTGATCGTTTCGAGATCCGCATCGCAGAGCCGGATTGAGGCGCTCCTTGATCGGCCGGGCAGGGGCCGCCCGCAGCGTTCCTGGACTGAAGGTGAGGAATCATTGTTCGAACTTTACCGCACTGACTACCTGCGTGCGGAATCGCCCGATGCCAGCGCCTGTTACCGTAGACTGATTCCGATCGCTGAGAAGCGCGGCATTGATCTGCCACCCAAATCCGCCTTCATGACACGACTGAATCGCGAGACCTCGCACAGCAGGTTGACCAGGGCGCGATCCGGAGCGATGGCGCTGCTGGAGGCGTCACCCGCACAGGAGCGATCCGTCGTCGATCTGGGCCCGCTGGAGATCGTGAACGGCGATGGACGAAGGCACGACATCATCGTCGAGTTCCCGTCCGGCCGGATCGGACGGCCGTGCGTTTGGGCCTGGCAGGACGTGTGGTCGAGGAAAATCCTGGCATGGCGTGCGGGAGAGACCGAGAGCGCCGATCTGGTCAGGACCTCGCTGCACGAGCTGATTATGGCTCACGGTGTTCCGGGACGCCTGCTCACTGATTCGACGAGGGCGGTTTCGGCCAAATGGCTGACCGGCGGCCAGAAGAACCGGAAGCGGTGGCGCTCGAGCGACGAGGAGCTGCCCGGACTGCTGAAGATACTGGACATACAGTTCAGCGCAACGAAGGTTGACACCGACTCCGCAGGTCGCGGACGCGGACGCGGCAGGGCCAAGCCCGTCGAGCGTGCATTCGCCGACCTCGCACGTCAGATCGACACGCACCCGAATCTGGCGGGAGCGTACACGGGCCGATCCGTGGAAGACCGGCCCGAGACGCACCGGTCGCGTCCGGCTTCCTGGGAGGTTTTCCTGTCGACGGTGGCTGACTGCGTCATCGAGCACAATTCCAGGCAGGGGCGACGGACAGAGATCGCCGCGGGAAGATCATTCGACGACGCGTGGTGTGAGGGTATTGCGCAAGCCGTGATCCGAAGGATATCGCCCGGGCAGGCCTCGATACTGCTGCTTGCGGCGGAGGATGCCAGAGTGGGCAGGGATGGTGCATTCCGCCTGAAAACAGGTCGCGCCGCAGGACTCCCGGCAAACCGCTATCACAGCCGGGAGCTGTTGGAACACGTCGGTCAGCGCGTGGTCGCCAGATTCGATCCGGAAAACCTGCATGCCGATATCCAGGTGTACGACGTTGACGGGCGGTGGCTGTGCAGTGCGCAGTGCCTCATGCCGGTGGGATTCTCCGATGCGGGAGCTGCCGGTGAATATGAGCGTGCGCGGCGTCAGCATCGTCGGGCCACCGAAATGGGACTGAAGGCTGTTACCGACATGGATGCGCTTGTCCAGGCTCTCGATGATGCTGACAGGCCCGTGGAACAGGACGATTCGAAGCCTGCGGCGATCAGGCTCGTGACGGATGCCGGTGTGGAGACACCGAAGCGCACTGTCCACAGGACGCGCAAATCAGCGGCGGTCAGCGCCGCAGTGAAACTTTACAGGGAGGACTGAGTATGGAAAAGCTGACACTGGTCAAGCAGCGGATCGACGACTATGACGTTGTCAGACGCATGAAGGCTCATCTGGATGAATCCGGCGAGTCGATCAAGGAGGTCTCGAAAAAAATCGGTGCGGGCGTCAGTTCCGCTGTCCTGAGCACGTGGCTCAGGGGCGAGTATACCGGCGACAATGCCGCTGTAAGCGACCGTGTCCTTCGCTGGCTGGAGACGCAGGATGAGATATCCCGCTCCGGTGCGGGTCTTCCGAGACTCGACCGGCACGTCGATCTCGGGGTGACCGACGATATCCACGGCGCACTCGCCCACGCGCAGGCGACGTGTGATGTCGTTCTCGTGCACGGGCGGTCAGGCGCCGGGAAGACGCAGGCGCTGAGAAGGTTCAGGGCGACCCGCTCCGGCGTGCATATCGTAACCGTCACACCGGCGGTGGCGAGCGTCGCGGGGATGCTCTCCCGTGTGGCCATGGCGGTCGATGCCGGAGCGAAACATCATTCGGCGGCGGCCGCCGAGGCTGCGATCATACAGCGTCTGGAGGGACGATCCACGCTTCTTGTCGTCGATGAGGCCCATCACCTTTCACCCAGGCTGCTCGACGAGCTCAGGTGCATCCGGGATGTTTCCGGATGCGGTCTTGCGCTTGTAGGCAGCGATGAGCTCTGGACCGCACTTGCCGGAAGCCGCAGATGCGACCAGATCACGGGTCGGATCGCACTGCGAATCCCGATCGGCCAGGCGTCGGAAACCGATATCAGACTGCTCGCTGAAACAGTCCTGGGGCGGGGACTCGGGGAAAAGGAGCTGAAAGCCGTCCGGAACACCGCACGCGGTGCAGGAGGGCTGCATTCGCTTCGACGCCTGCTTGTCCGCGCGCACATGATCGCCGCGGCCGCCGGTTCCCGCGACATATCGGCGGAACACATCACACTTGCCCTGGAGGGCTGAACGGTGCAGCAGACAACGCACGTCCAATCCGATCCGAGAGGCTATGGCAGGCTCATGAACCGCAAACCGCGCGTCGCGGCGGTCTTCGGAAAAAGAGGAACGGTGCAGAAGAGAAAGTCCGTCTCGAAGTCCAAAGCGAAAGTCAAACCTGTCGCTCCGGTGCCGCTGCATCCGAAAAAAAAACGGGACATCAAGCCGAGCCACAACATGCGCCGGGTCGCACAGCTGTTCGACGACGGAAGCGACATCGACCGGATCGCCGCAACCCTCGACCTGAAGCCGGTGACAGTGCGCAACTACCTGAGCCGGATGGGCAGACTCGACCGATCGGTCCACTTTCTGCATCGGCGGCAGCGGATCATCGACGAGTTCCACCGCACTCGTAACGGTGCGTCAAGGATCGCTGCAAAGCTCGGCGAGGACCGGAACTACGTGGCATTCGTGATGCGGCTGCACGGGTTGCGGGCAAGGTCCGAAGCGCCCGGAAATCGTACGCGTGCGGTGGCGGAGTTCAGGTCCGGTGTCGCGGTCCGCGATATCGCGCGGAAATTCGGGCGCCATGAATCCTGGGTCAGGGGGCGTTGGCCGAGGCCGGGGTGAGCGCTGCCGAGCATTCCAGGAAACGCAACCGGAAGATCATCAATTCCTGGAAGCGCGGCGCAGACCCGACACGCATCGCACGGGTCCACGGGATCACCCGGAGCAGAGTCCTACAGATCATCCGCAGCGCAAGGGTCGCTGCGTCAACAACCGGAACACGCGTTCCGAACCTCAAACCCAAACCAGGGAGTGACTGTCATGACGACGAAGACCAATGATACGAACCCGGACCCTGCGTCCGACACCCAGAACCCGTACGGCGAGCTGATCCGGCTGTGCAGGGCGCATGCCGGGGCGGTCGAGGAGCTCGACCGGCTGGTCGACGAGCTGGAGGCCTCGGCCCGAAAGATCATCAACAGGCGCATCCGCGGCTTGCGGACACGTGTTGCCGAGACCAACACCACCCGCGAGGCGCTGCTGCTTGAGCTGGCGGGCTGTCCCGAACTTTTCGCCAAGCCCCGCTCGCGCCAGTTCAATGGTGTCAAGATCGGTTACCGAAAGGAGAAGGACAGGCTGAATTTCAACGAGGCGGCCACGATACGCCTCATCCGGGAGAACCTGGAAGGCCAGGCGGATACGCTGATCAAGACATCCGAGTCGGTTGTTGTCGATGCGGTCGCCAACCTGTCTGATCCCGCGAGGGGGCTGATCGGTGTCGGTGTGATCGCGGGTAAGGACAAACCCTTTGTCAGCGGCGGCAGTACCGATCTCAGCAAGCTTGTCAGTGCGATGATCTCCAAGGTTGTAAAAGGGGCGCAGGCCAATGACGCTGATGCCTGACCCGCGCAATCCCTGGATAGGCTGGCAGCTGTCGGTGTATACCGGCATTCTCGGAGGAATGGTGTTCTGGGCTGCGGCGTCGATCGGCAGCTTCGCCTACGCGTTCGCCGCGGGCGCCGCGGTGGCGGTCTGGATGCTGCTGTTCCTGGCGGCGCTTGATTCGAAACGGCGTCCCGACGGCAGCGGCGGCTGGCTGCGCTGGCAGCGGATCGACCATCAGGACGGCTCGCCGTATCTCCGCAGGCTCCACCTGCTGCCATGGAACCCGCATATCAATGTCTACCTGCACAGATTTGCGGGCTCGGATGACGGCCGCGGCATGCATGACCACCCGTTCGATTCAATCTCGCTGTGCCTGTCAGGCCTGATGGTCGAGCACATGCCGCACAACCACCCCGACCGGGAACGCGGCATCGCGCCTGAAGGCGACGCAGTGAGACACGTCAGACCGGGCAGCATCAGGTTCCGCGGGGCCGGGCACGTGCACATGCTTGAGCTCGTCTCTGAACGTGCGATCACGCTTTTTGTGACCGGGCCCAGAGTGCGGGATTGGGGTTTCTGGATCGACGGCGAGTGGATTCCATCCAAGGAGCTTTATGCCCGGAGGCGTCCATGAGCGCCCGCACCGCAGGCGACGCCAGGACGCGGGCTGATCCGGCTGGTTCACGCCGGTTGCAGGACGCTCGGCATCGACAGGGCCGAGCGTCACTCCATCCAGCTGTCCGTGACCGGCAAGGAGTCGCTCACAGGCATGTCGGGCAGCGAGATCAAGCGCGTGCTGCACGAGCTTCGAAGGCGCGGATTCGTGCCTGTCAAAAAAACCGAGTCCCGCAAAAAAGGGGGGCGGGTGTTCAGCGACTGGCTGCCACCCTTCTCGGAGACGAGAAAGCTGACAGCGATGTGGCTGTCGCTCTGGCACCTCGACTGCATTGCCGATCCGTCGAATGACGCGCTCCAGGCGTGGGTCAGGGGCCAGACCGAACTGAGCGCCGCCCAGTGGACATCCAGACCCCAGATGTCATCGTGCATCGAAGCCCTGAAGTCATGGCTGGCTCGGCCTGCGTCCGACGGCGGCGGCGGTGTCTGGTGGATCGATGCCCTCGGGAAGCTTGTGGACTCCAGGCTCGCGGTCTACCGCGCGCAGCTCGACCGGATCGGGATGCCGCGTGAGCAGGCCATGATCCATGAGGCGATGTTTCTCAACCTCACCGAAAACGAGCAGGATTCGGTGATCGCCGGAAACGGGATACAGATCCGCGCCCTGCGGGAGAGAAGTCACTGAATGAACATCCACCTGGTCTCGATCGTGAAGGAGCGTTACGGCGAGGATGCCGCAGCCAGGCTCATACGGCTGAGAGGCGGTGGCCAGGTCTATATTCCGAGACCCGTCAATCTTCGCCTAAGCCACTGGCTTGTGCATGCGGTCGGGCTTGAGAATGCGCGGGACCTGTGCCGTCACTACGGGGGCAGGAGATTCTACATCCAGTCCAGCCATCTGATGGATGTGAGGGAGATGGTCGAGCACGGCCAGACCGTCGATGAGATCGCAATCTCCAAGGGTGTCACCGGGAGGACCGTGCAGCGCTGGATCAGACGCTGGCGGGGTTTCTCCGGTCACGATTTCGGGCCACAACGGGGCGCGGCCTCCGGGAGAGTCATGAACGACGCTCCTAATGTCCACCACCTGCCGGTGGCGCCGCAGAACATCGATGCCGAGCGGTCCGTGCTCGGAGCGGTCCTGATCAGCGGCGATCAGATCGAGCGGGTGATGGGGATCGTGTCTGTCGGCGATTTTTACCGTCACGCGCACCGGCTGATATTCCAATCGATGCTGGCGCTGCACGAGCGGCGCACAAAGATCGACCTCCTGACGATGAAGGACCTGCTTGAGCGGTCGGGGGATCTGGAGGAGATCGGCGGCATGAACTATCTGGCTGAGATAGCCGACGAGACTCCGCACAGCCTCAATGCCGATTCCTATGCACAGATTGTCCGCGACTGCGCGGTTCTGCGACATCTGCTGAAAAGCTCCGAGAGCATCCAGAGGGCGGTCTATGAGCGCGAGGGTGAGTCCGCCGACGAGATCATGAGCAGGGTCCAGCAGATGATTTTCGATCTGGGAAAGGAACATGACAGGAATGCCGCCCTGATCCCCATCGGCGATAGCGCGGTGGCGGCGTTCGAACGGATCGAGCGGCTCTACACCGATCCGCAGTGCGGCGGCATTACAGGAGTGCCGTCCGGCTTCGCCGACCTGGACGGTCTGACCGCAGGGTTCCAGCGGTCTGATCTGGTGATCATTGCAGGGCGTCCCTCGATGGGAAAGACCGCGCTCGCCATGAACATCGCCGAAAATGCCGCCATCCGGGAAAAGTTGAGAGTCGCGGTTTTCAGTCTGGAAATGCCGGCTCTGCACCTGGCAATGCGTTCGCTGTCGTCGCTGAGCGGCATCGACTCGTCGGCGCTTCATCGGGGCGAGCTCGGCGAGGGGTCGGAGGGCGAGGCGAACTGGAAGCGTCTGGCAGGCGCGCTGGACGTCCCTTCATGACGCTAATATCCTGGTTGACGCGACGACCGGCGTGTCGCCGGTGCAGATAACGGCCATGGCGCGGCGCATGTATCAGGAGACCGGTCTCGACCTTGTCATCGTGGACTATCTCCAACTCTTGCAGATGAAGGACAATCAACAGAACCGCGCCCACCGAACTGTCCAACATCACACGGGAGCTGAAGTTTCTGGCCAGGGAGCTGGATGTGCCTGTCATTGCCCTGTCGCAGCTCAACAGGGACTGTGAGACCAGACCGAACAAGCGTCCGATCATGGCGGACCTGAGGGACTCCGGCGCAATCGAGCAGGACGCCGATCTCATCCTGGCAGTCTACCGCGACGAGATGTACGTGACCGACTCGCAGGCGTGGGGTACCGCGGAGGTGATCGTGCTGAAACATCGAAACGGCGCCACCGGCACCGTCGAGCTTCGGTTTGCCAGGGAATGCACGCGGTTCGAGAACCTGGCCGATTCGGGAGGTGATGAATGGCTCACCTGATCCCGTTCGAGGACCTTAGACCGAAAAAGCTGTTTGAGGACACCGGGTCAGATGACGGCGGTTTTATAGCGGTGGACATCCAAAGCGGGGAGTGGAGCCGCCCCCGGTATCCGGAAAAGATGCACGGCCTGGAATTCGACTGCCCGATATGCCGCTCGCGGATCATCGACAATCACCATCGCCAGCCTGACTTCTTCGTGACCGGTGAAAAGCCGTCGCAGTGGCTTCGGGAGAGTCTGGACGCGCTCCACAGGCTGCGGATCTGGCAGGTTCCGACTGAATGGTCCGGGGCATTCTGGAACCTGAGCGGCCACACCCTTTACAGGCTGACCGTCCTTCCGCAGATCGTCATCCACGACCACCACATGCGCATCGAGATCGCCGACGGGACCGTCTTTTTCTGACCCGACAACGCTTCTCACGACATTTGTCGTGAGAGACATCAACTTTTCCACTTCATAATGAATCCCACTTATGAGGATTCTCAAGCTGTTCCGCAACTCCACCGGTGATGACGGCACGCTCGGCACGCTTGTCGGGCAGGGTCTCTCGCTGTCGGTGATCGAACTGCCCTGGCGAGACAACGCCAGGAACCGTTCGTGCATACCTGACGGCGACTACCTGGTTGTGCCGCACGTGTCACCGAGATTCGGCCGTTGCCTGCATGTGACGGACGTGCCGGATCGCTCGCACGTGCTTTTCCACTCCGGAAACGTCGCAGGCGACAAGGCACTTGGCTGGCACACACATTCTCATGGCTGCATTCTTCCGGGACTGCGGCATGGGAAGCTGGAGGTGAGGGGGCGGATACAGCGAGCGGTTCTTGTATCCAAGACAGGCGCCAGGCACCTTCTTGCCTGGGCAGCCAACCAACCATTCCAATTGGAGGTTACGACATGAGAAAGCTTCTTGCTTTTGACAGACTGAAGGTCTTCCTAGCCGTGATTGTGTCCGCTTTCGTTTTCGGGCTTTGGGGTCAGGTATATGCCGGCCCTGCCGACGATATCGGACTCATCACTGCTGACGGGCTGATCGACCGCATACTGCATCTGACTGATTTTGACAAAGGGGGTGACGGCTCGGTCGAGCTGACGGCTGCAGGTGTCCCTGCTTACATGCAGCGCACGCGTACGGCTATTCCCTCGCCCGACGAGCGGACTGCGGTCCGCATGGCGGGGTTCGAAATGGGCTGCCAGTCGATCCGCTCACCGCCTGAGGCGGTCCCACGGGCCTGACCGGCCGCTCATGAGCAAACCGATCCAAATCGAGGTCTCTGTCAGGATCGCTGGCAGGGACCTTGCATTGAAGGATGTCTTCACGATCAGTCCGGATGCCGAGGCTCAGCGTCTGACTGACCTTGAGCACAGGGATGGCGACTACAGGAAGGTGCTGATGAAGGCTGTCAGCGCCGCGATGATCCAGCTCGTCACCTCCTTCGGCCATGGGCGCACCGCATCGCTTTCGAGGACGAAAGCGGAAGAGGCGCTCATGTGGGGCCACAGATCGGTGGACGACGCATACAGGGCCCTACAGGAATCCGACTGATGATCGAGGGGATCTTCGAACTGCTGACCGGTGTCGCCGCGGGCGGCGCCACGGGACTGCTTGGCACCGGCCTGACCGGCCTGCTTGGATTCTTCACGAAGAGGCAGGCCAACAAGCAGGAGCTCGCCCTGCGTGCGATCGACTTGGAGATCGCCCGGGCGGAGGGAGCGAGCGCCGAGAGAATCGCCGAGCTCAATGCCGAATCGGAGCAGGTGCAGGCTGAATATGACGCCCTCAATGCATCATACAAACATGCGATGAACCGGTGGACAGAGGGCTACAGGCTGTCGCCGTTGCAGATCTGGGTCCTGCTGGCGGTCGATGTGATACGCGGGCTGATGAGACCTGCGATCACCATAGCGCTTACGGCGATGACCGGCATCATCTATTTCACGGTGCTTGAGATGACGGGGATCGGCGCGACCGACACCGAGCAGGCGGACATCCGGCTCCAGATCGTGCTGACCATTCTCTACCTAAACTCCTCGACGGTTCTTTGGTGGTTCGGCGGTCGGGAAGTCAACAAGGCTGTGGCCAAATACGCCTGATGGATGTTGAACTTATCTTCCGGATCATCGCGGGAGCTGCGGCCACCTCCATACTGGGCCTGATCGTCTGGCAGCGGGTCGTCACGGCCGACATCGCGGTGCTCAAGGAGAAGACGAAGTCCATCAAGGAGAACGACACCCAGGCTCAGGACAACCTGAAATCCATACATGAGCTGGAGGTCTCGATGCTGAGAGAGTTCGTGCGGCGGGACGACTACCTGTCGCAAATCAGCCTGTTCGAGCACAAGCTCGACGCGGCCGCGCAGATGGTCGCGAGGCTAGATGAACGCGTACAGTCGTTCATGGGGCAGAAATGACTGAAGATTCCAGGGCTGAGAACATCAAGCTCACCTCGTCGCGCTGGGAAATCCTTCGGATACTCAACAAGGCGGGCCACATCGGTACGACCGAAGGTGTGATCCTGGTCACACTGCGGGCGATCTGGGTCGAGATGACGGAGGAATATGTGCGCAACCAGCTTGACTATCTTGCCAAACGCGGTCTTGTCTGCCTTGAGAAACCACCGGTCAAACCATGGTCCGCGACCCTCTCGCGACATGGCAACGATGTCGCCAACTATGTTGTCGATTGCGAGGATGGCATCGAGCGTCCGGAAAAGTACTGGTGAACCGGTGTGCCGAGATCGAAAATCGACGCCCTGCCGCAGGAAGTCAGAAACGAGCTGAACCGGGAGCTCATCGCCCGGAATTTCTCCGACTATGAGGGGCTGGCCGACTGGCTTGGCGCCCGTGGATTCGAGATCGGAAAATCCTCCATCCACCGTTACGGCGCCAAATTCGAGCAGCGGCTTGAGATGGTGGCCTTCGCAAGTGAGCAGGCGAAAGCCTTCGTCGAGGCTCTTCCGGACGATCAGGGCGAGACGGCGGAGGCATCGGTGCGGATGTTCCAGCAGATCATATTCGAGATCCTGATCGCGGGCGAGGAGAAGGACCTGACAAAGATCGCCAGTGTCGGTCGTGCCCTGGCAGACATCACGCGTGCGTCCACCACGCTCCGGCAGGAGCGACGCAAGTGGCGTGCGGGTGCGGCGGATGCGGCAGCCAGGATCATGAAAAGAGAGGGCCTCAAGCCCGACACAGCCAGCGCGATCCGTGCTGCCATCGAGGGTGCGCAATGAGCGGCCCTCCCCCTCCGATCACGCTGCTGCCCTACCAGCGAAAATGGGTGGCGGACAAGTCACCGCTCAAGATCATCGAGAAATCGCGGCGGATCGGCATATCCTGGGCAGAGGCCTACGACTGCGTCATGCATGCGGCTGAGGGGCTGGGGAACGTCTACTACCAGTCATATTCGAAGGACATGACGGCAAGCTTCATCGAGGACTGTGCCGAATGGGCACGGCGGCTGGATGCAGGCGCCACCGAAGTGGGTGAGTCGGTCATCAAGGACAAGGAGAAGGATATCCACGTCTACAGCATCACCCTCTCATCCGGAAAGGAGATCACCGCGCTCACGAGCTCCCCCCGGCAATTCCGATCCAAGGGACGTCCGGGCGATATCGGCATAATTGATGAGGCCGCATACGTCGACGATCTTGAAGCTGTTCTCAAGGCCGTGATGGCGTTCCTGATGTGGGGCGGCAAGGTGCGGATCATCAGCACGCACTGCGGCGAGAAGTCGCCGTTCAACGTGCTCGTCGGCAAGATCCGAGACGGCGTGCGCAAGGGTTCGCATCACCGTGTGACATTCGATGAGGCGGTGGCTGACGGGCTCTACAGACGCATCTGCGAGATCACCGGTGACGAGTGGTCGCAGGAAGGCGAGCAGGTCTGGACGGCTGAAATCAGGGAGTTCTACGAGGATGCGGCGGAGGAGGAGCTGGACTGCGTACCGTCAAAAGGCGGGGGCGCGTGGCTGCCATGGGAGCTGATCATGGCAGCGCAGCATCCTGAGGCGGGCATTCCGGAACTCTGGCAGCGCGGGCAGACCTTCATAGCGATTGACGTGGCCCGACCGCAAGCACAACTGGGTGCTTCTGGTACTTGAGGTCGTGGGCGATGTCTTCTGGGTGCGCGAGATGATCGTCCGCGTCAACATTCCGTTCTCCGAGCAGGAGACAATCATGAAGGAGGCGATCGACAGGTACCGTCCGACGCGGGTGCTGATAGATCAGACCGGTATCGGCGAGCAGTTCACGGAACGAGCGAAGGAGAACCACGGAAAAGAGCGCGTTGTCGGGATACTTTTCACTGCGGGACGGAAGCTTGACATGGCCATCGCGCTCAAGCAGACGATGCAGGACACACGGCTGCGCACGACCGACGACAGCGAGACCGCCAGCGACCTGTACAGTGTAAAGGGCGAACCCACCGCAAGCGGCACCAGGCTTGTCGCCGACGAGACCGGGACAGACGGTCATGCTGACCGGTTCTGGGCGCACGCCATGGCCGCATCGGCGGCGATTGACGGTGCCGGACCGTTCGACGGCCGCGTGGTCGCCGATGAGAGTGTCCGGGAGCGGATGCGTGTGATGGATATCTGGCACAGGACCGAACGCTACGTTGACCATTCGATCGGTGTCGTCAGGTCCGCTGCCAGCTCGATGTTCAGCAGGATGCACTGATGACTGTCGCTCACCACGCAATGATCCCGCCCGCCCGGCGTATGAGGCGTCCACCGTCGCGGGAGGTGGCGCCGAGCGCCGTCGCGGGTGCGCGTGCGCAGTACATCGGCGAGATGAGCTTCGATCCCCGACGCAAATCGGGTTACTCGTCGCAGATCTACCGCGATGATGCGAGCACGATTCTACTCTACCGCGATGTGCTTGCCGACCAGCGTGCCGGTCAGGCGATGGAACAGAGGCTTGACGCCGCGGTATCGAAGCCGTGGGAGGTCAAGTCGGGTGGCGAGAGACGTGTCGACCGGTTGGCCGCGGAGTCCCTCTCCGAGCAGCTGAAAAACATCGGGTTCGATGCGGTGTGTCGCAAGATGCTGCATGCGGTGTGGTTCGGATACTCGGTTTCGGAGATCCTGTACGCCCCGGGCAGCAGCGAGGTTGTCATCGAATCGGTCAGGGTGCGGGCTCCGGAGACGGTTCAAATGGACCGCCGACAACCGGCCCCTGCTGAAGCAGCCCGGACTGGGTGAGGATATCGATCTGACAGAGGATCGAAAATTCGTCATCCTGACGCGCCCGGGCGACAATGACGACGTGCCCTATGCTCCCGGCATCGCCAGATGGTGCTTCTGGCCGACTTTCCTGAAACGTCACGGCGTGAAGTTCTGGAGCCTCAGCCTGGAGAAATTCGCGACCCCCACCGCCAAGGGCACTTACCCGAAAAGTGCGACCGACGAGGAGCTTGACAAGCTGGTATCAGGTGCTTCAGGCCATGGCCGAGGGCATCGCAGTTGCGATACCGGAGGGGCAGATGGTCGAGATCATCGAGTCGCGTCAGCGATCCGGCGGCGACTACGAGCAGTTCTGCAAGTACATGGATGCGATGATAACCACCAGCATCCTTGGCCAGTCGAGCACAACCGACCAGGGCCCGTGGCGCGGCACGGCTGAAATTCAGATGGAGGTCCGGGATGAGACGATCGCGGCTGACTGCAAGCTCCTGGATGAAAGGCTGAACGCCACGATTGCAAGATGGCTCACGGACTTCAATTTTCCAGGTGCGGCATACCCTGAAATATCCAGGGAGGTCGAGTCTCCGGAGGACCTGAGCACACGTGCCGAGCGCGAGGAGCGGATCTCCCGAACGACCGGACTTAAACCCACCAGGCGACATGTCGAGTCGGTGTACGGCGGTGAGTGGGAGGAACCGGCGACAGCACCCGCCGCTGAAACCGATCCGGCATCGCACGGATCGGGCGGCGTGACACACCGATATGCCGAGACGGACGACGATCCGATCGACGTCGCGGCCGCTGAGGCCGCATCAGCCTGGGAGGATCTGACCGGACCGCCAATTGAACCGGTGCTTGAGACCGCCGATCATTCCGATGATATCGGTGAGTTCGGGGGTGCTGTGGACGGCGGTGATCTGCCCGAACGAATGGACACGAACGAACTCGAGGGCCGTCTGACGAATCTGGGGTTCTCGACAGACATGTCAGGACGTGCGGAATGAGAGAGCGGTTCACACCACTGCCTGCCGAACTGCCATGCGCACATTTCGTCCTCTGTGAGATTCTGGATGCATATCCCGCAGAAGTCGATCGTGCGATTGTCACGTTGGTCGATGAGATGGACTGGGAGCAGGAAGGTGAGCGTCTGGATGAGTTCACTGACCATGGTTTTGTAAAGTACGTGCCGGCCGGTGTCACGTATCAGATTCTCGAGGAACATGGTCACCGTCTGATGCGCCCGACGGAGGGCGAGTTCCCCGACGACACATTCCGGCTCGGGCTGAGGGGTTTTTTCGTGGCCAATCCGGATATTCCGTATGGCACCTATATCGCCACTATCGTTGACAGCCGGCGGCCTGAACTGAGCCTTTACCGGAAAGGAGCCACGCACGTCGTGCTGGTGAAAAAGTACAAGAGCAAGGTTTTCCTTCAGTGCTCAATCTATCCGCTCGGTGTAAATCTGATGTTCCGTGAGGATTTCGGTCCGGTTGATATCGGTGACTGGCGTATAGCGGGTTATGAAATCCTGAGACTGAATGCCTCTTCGTTCATGCGTTCCCGGCATGGCGGGCGGTAGCGGTCGATATTTTTTCAACCCGGGGTGAGATCATGAAATTGAGAGATTTTCTTCGAAAGGAAGTCGAGTTTTCCAGCCACTGGTTACTTGTCGCGTTCGCCGTTCTCCTGGCTGTACTTTTTCTCGCGGCGTGCGACCGCTTGTTTGCCCATCCGGGCCACTTCGAATCCGGCCATGACTGCCATCGGTCAGTCGACGGGCTGCACTGGCACGTCGATGATGATGAGATCGGCGGCAGGTGTGTGGACATTGACGGCCGGACCGTGCGGATTGTCGAGGATTCCCTGAGGACCTATGTCGTTCCGGCGATTTTCGAATGTGACAGGCTGCAGCAGCAGTTCTTCGACAATTTGGCGAGCGAATGGATCGGGGGCGCCCTGGCTGTTGCCGAAAGCGCAATCAGAAAGGGGTGCTGGTGATGAAGGTCTACCTCACGAACAGGCAGCGATGTCGCAGGGGCATGATCGGCGGCCGGATCCGCAAACAGCGGGTGGCGGTGGAGCTTTCGGTTGCAGGCCTGGCCGCAAGGCTTGGAATGACCGAGTCGACGCTCAGGCGCATCGAGAACACCGAACTGGTTCCGGATATCGCGGTGTTGATCGCGGTTTCTGACTTCTTCGAAATCAGCATTGATGATCTGTGCATGTATGACGCGTTCGATCCGCGCCAAAGAGAGGGGTTGAATCCTGATGCTTGTTGTTTCTGAGAGAGTGCGTTCGGCCGAGGAGAATGCCGGCAGGTTCATGTCCGCGCTCGAGGCGTTGGGCGGTGATCGGCTTGCCGGTCGGTTCAATCCATACACCATGTACTGCCCCAGACACGACCGGGTGGAAGCGCACGGGATCCGGTCGGAAATGCTTGAGCGGATTCTTGCCAGGGCGTTTTCCATGAGTGATGTCCACCTGTGGGTTGGCAGGGAGCCGGGCTGGCGGGGCGCACGCCGCACCGGTCTGGCGCTGACGGACGATTTCCACGTCGGCTCATATCTGCGGCGCTGGGGTGTTCCGGAACCGGAGCAGCTCCCGACGCTCACGAATCTCGGCGAGGCGACCGCCACCGCCGTATGGCGCGCCATCGACACTCTTCCGGACGACATTCCGCTTTTTCTGTGGAATGTATGCCCGCTCCACTGTCACGACCCCGGCGACGAGATGACCAACCGCCCCGCACGCGGCAGCGAGATCAGCGACGGCTTCAGTCTGCTGCTCGATCTGATGAGGTTCCTGAAGCCGGTGAGGGTGGTGTCGGTCGGCGCCGACTCATGGAAACAGTGCGAGCGCATCAAGGAAAGCTACTCCCACGGGATGGGTGTCGGAGACTGGTGCAGGGTCCGCCACCCCTCGCACGGCGGGGCCAGGATTTTCCGGGAACAGATTCTCGATTGCTACGGCATCGAGTCCGCGCAGGGAGAGTTGAATATATAGTTAGTCGAAATCATGGAAGACAAACTAACTATTGAGGAAGAGCGGGATCTCCAGGAACTGAAGGCTTGGACCAATTTAGCCAGATATAAATTCCTTATGTTCGGCTATCACGCGGCGAACTGGGTAACGTTAAATCGTCTCATCGGAGACAAAAAACCAAACCCGTTCAGGAAACTCGTGAAGTTTGCATGTGAAAAATACAAATTGGATGAGCCGGACGAATCGTACGAGTGACAAAACCGGTTAAAACCCACAATCGGAATCCATACAGATCCGAGTTGATCTACGCAATCAGATCAGCGTTCGATGCCATCGAAAGGAAAATCGAGCAGGCAAAAACTGAAAAGGATATCGCGGAGATCGATGAAATGCTAGCCGCTCTGCAACACGATTTATCCGCAATTAATTATTGATAAAACGCCGATAATTTTTGGCTTGAAAGTATTTTTGTATAGGTTTCTTATTTGTTATTCTAATTTATATAAACCATCGGTCGTATTTTAGACTGTCTTTCTTCTGGCTTGTAAAGCCTTGTTCCATCCCGCTTCTTCCCACCTTATCCCGCATCTTCCCGCTTTTGTTACTACTAATTTATTTCGTTTTCTTACACACACTACAATAGCGGACATATCAGTCCCGACATTCTTCAGTTTGTTCAGAACCTGGAAAAAGATATCCTGTCCGGGAAAATCCACCCGTTTACCGGACCGATTCGCGATATTCAGGGCAATCTGATAGTACCGGAATCCAAAGTGCTAAGTGACACTCAGTTGCACGAAATGAACTGGTATGTCGAGGGCGTACGTCTTTACTGAATCAGCCAATAATGCCCAGACGGTGTATAGACCCGAGGTCCGTTGAAGTATTACCCACCGACGGCGAGGACCGGGGCACCGAGAACATCCAAATTCGGTTCGACTCCAAGTCCTGGTCGGTTTGAGGCGAACATGTAGCCATCCTCCATAATCGGTGCACCTTGCGCAATTTCGGTATGCGTATACTCATGAAAGGCCGATGATTGAAAATGAAACTCTTTCGGCAACGTATGCGCAAGATGTGCGATGGCCGCGGTGGCAATCTCACCACCCCAGGAGTCTTCCACAGTCATGATGATCCCTAGGTTCAAGCACATGTCCCTGAACTGAGAGGCCTTCCACATGCCGCCAACTCGGTTGATCTTCAGATTGATGGCATCCATCGCACTGTCCTGCCAACCTCGAATCAAAATCTCCATGCTGTCCATACACTCGTCCAGAATCATGGGATGGTCGCAGTGGCTCCGAACCGCGAGACATTGCTCATAAGTCAGGCAGGGCTGCTCCAGATACAGGTCAACATCGCGAATCGCCCTGACTACCCGAATGGCTTCGTGCTGTCGCCAACCGGTATTGGCATCTGCGTTGAGCACATTGCCGCGCTCCAGCTGCTCGGACACCTTGAAAATTCGCTCGATGTCCACATCGGCATCCTCCCCGACTTTCATCTGGAACTGCGTGAACCCCTGCGCCTGGTAATCACACAATTTCGCCGCCATCGCGTCCGGTTGCTGCCGACTGACCACCTTGAACAGCTTCACCCTGTCCTGGCGCATACCGCCCATAAGGAGATAAACCGGTTGACCGGTCGCCTTGCCCAAAATGTCCCAACAGGCCATATCAACCGCGGATTTTGCGTAAGGGTGCCCTTTCAGCAATGAGTCCATTCGATCATTGATATTGCCAAGTTGCAGGGGATTTTCTCCAATGAGGTCTGGCGCCAATTGCGCAATTCCCGCTCTTGCTCCTTCTGAATAAGCGGGAAGATAAGCCGGTCCCAGCGGACAAGTCTCACCCGCACCGGAAATCCCCTCATCAGTTTCGATGATCACGACAGTACTGTCGAATGCGGAATACGATTGATTCGACCAACTGTACGCACCTTCTTTCATCGGAAGATCGACCTGATAGATGGAAATCTTTTTGATTTTCATCGTGCTTCACTCTTTGGTGCTGAAGCACCTGTTTGGTATGGGTTCTCGGTTGTCCAAAATAGCGAACAATAACTGCGATCAGTGCTGAGCAAGGAAAGTGAAAAGGGATTGATCAAATGCTTCAGACTGTTCGATATTCGAAAAATGCGCAGCTCCTCGGATAATTTCAAGGGTCGAGCCCTGAATCCGCTCGTGCATTGCACGGGACTCACTGACCGGCGTGGCAAAATCCTGATCACCCACGATAATGTGCGTGGGAGTTCGGATATTTTTCAGCTGATCAAGGTAATTGAAGTTCATGATCGCATGACAACATCCGATGTATCCGGCAACCGAAGTGTTGAGAATCTGTTGCCTGACTTCCTCGAATTCCCGCGTTGGAGGGCGTTTGCGGTAGTTCTCGGTGAACCAACGCTCCATCGCGGAGTCAACCATGGATGTCATTCCGAATCTCTCGCAGGTCTCGACTCGGTCGATCCACACCGGCAGCAACTCTTCCGGAACTCTTGACATCGTGTCACACAAACTCAGGCTCAGAAGCCGATTCGGGTGATGTATACCGATTCCCTGACCGATCATTCCGCCCATGGACAGACCGACCCAGTGACATCTATTGATCTCAAGCTGGTCGAGAAGTCCAATGGTGTCAGCTACGAGTTCGTCCATAGAGTATTCGGCTTCCGGTGCCGATGAGCCCCCATGTCCGCGGGTGTCGATCCTGATAACCTGATAATGGGGCTCCAATAAAGGCAGCTGTGTTTTCCACATGATGCCACTTGATCCCAGCGAGTGGCTCATCGCTATAACTGGACCTCGCGAATTCCCTGAGATTTCGTAGTTTATCTGGATTTCTCCGACATTGACGATCATGACTTGCCCGGCGTAAATTATGGGTGAATACAGATCAGTTGAACACTATTGTGCGTACAGTTTAGATTTCGGCAAATATATAATTGGATAGGCCACTGTTTTCGAATCGCTCACCGGGAAATCACTTTTCGACCGGAAGATTTTCCTTGACCCATGCAGTAAAACCACCTTTCAGTGTTCGTACATCCGTAAAATCGTGTTTTCTAAGCATACCCGCAGCCTTCGCACTTCGATTTCCTATACGGCAAACGACCACGATCGGACGCGATTTGAATTTGTTCAGCGTATTGATGTCCGTTTCGATTCGACTTAACGGAATATTCCGTGCTTTGGGAATACGCCCCGTTTCAAATTCCTTGGAATCCGAAACATCAACGATGATCGCCTTCTCTTTCTTCATGATACGGGGAAGATCGTGGGGCAGAACCGATGTGACACCCACACTGCGTTTCCGAAGCGGTTCGAAGGCAAGCATTGCGATCACTGCGACGAGCGCCACAAACAAGTGCCAGTTGATTTTAACAAACTCAATGTATTCCATCGATCATCCAGTATTCCAATAGTAGTCCAATGAACTGTGTTCAGTCGATTCGGAATCGACGCAGACAGAAAAACCACCGATTCTGGTGGTGCTTCAACCTCCAAAGGACAACCGCGATCATTGCGGCTACCCTCTTATTCATACTGAATACAGTATCACCGGTTCAATCGTCTGATCAGGAAACAGATTATAGCCAAGAGCTTGCCGAGGTACGATCACAAATCAAGCGACTTAAAAAAGAATCCACCAGGTACCAGGCACAGCGAGAGACGGTTCTAAAGGACATCGCCAGGCTGGAGAGTCGACTCGTCTCAATTGACTCGAAACGCGTCGAGACCAGACAGAAGATCGCCCGTTTCAGTTACGAGCAAGAACAACTGCAAGAACAGAAGAAGAAGCAGATTCTTGAGCTGGAAAACCATTCCGCCGATCTGCAGAATCTGATTCGCGCCTCGTTCGCCATTTCAAGATTGGACTATGTCAAAATCCTGTTGAGTGAAAACAATCCATCCAGGTTGTCCAGAACCGTTGCCTATTACCGCTACCTGACCCATGCACGGGCAAGTCGGGTGGAGCAACTGAAGATGATGGGAAGGGAGCTGGAGGAAACCGAAGACAGCCTCAGACTGAATCGTCAGGCTCTGGAGGGCTTGTCAGCCGACCTGTCGTCGCAGCTCGATGAACTGCGTAACCTGAAAGACGAAATGAAGACAAATGTTGCAAAGTTTGATCAGCAACTGAGATCAAATCAGGAAGATATCAGACAGATGAAAGCCGAAGAGAAGCACCTGCTCGAATTGATTGAAAGCCTGCGGAAGCGCAAAGCCGTGGCTCTTGACAGCGGCGAGTCGTTCCTCAACATGAAAGGAAATCTATCGCTGCCGCTCAACACAAAAGTTCAGGCGCGATTCGGTCAGCAAAAACCGATTCGAGGGGCTTTCTGGCAGGGCTTGCTGCTTTCGGCAAAGAGCGGGCAGGATGTCAGATCAATTTTCACCGGTCAGGTCGTGTATTCGGGATTCTTTGAAGGGTTTGGCGTTCTCGTCATTGTTGATCATGGAGACGATTTCCTGAGTCTTTACGCCTACAACAAAGAATCAAAGGTGCAGGTGGGAGATTGGGTGGATACTCAGCAGGTTATCTCAAAGGCAGATGGAAATGTCGGCTCGCCGACACCCGGGCTTTATTTTGAACTCAGACAGAATGGTTTGCCTGTCGATCCTTCGCTTTGGTGTCGTCTGTAGTTTTCATTGATATTGAATATTCGTGTCACAAAGATGGCATTCGCCGACACAAGTCCAGTAAATTGACAATAATTAATCTGACAAACAATTCAGCATTTGCTATTCTATACGCGTAGTATCAAAAAGATAGATGCCCTGCTCACCAGCAATCACCTCGGCCCGAACACCAAGCCCAAAACCTGCCCGCGCAGCAGAATTCCACACAATAGTTACAGTGCTATGACAATCCGAAAGACATTACTCAAATCACTCACAGTGACTGTTCTACTGCTGTCACTGCTTCCACTAGGCTCAACCGCCCAGAATACAGGAGGACATGGTGCCTCACCTCTACCGATAGAATCCATTACCACATTCGCGAGGGTATTCGAGACCATCAAGAACAGCTATATCGAAGAAGTCACGGACGAAGAACTGCTGAGAAATGCCATTCAGGGAATGGTCGGAGGGCTGGACCCGCACTCCGCGCTGCTGGACTCACAGGAAATGTCCGAAGTCGAAGCGGAGACTACCGGCAGATATGGCGGGCTGGGAATAGAGGTGACCAAAGAGAACGGGGGCATTCGGGTCATTTCCCCCATTGACGGCACACCGGCTTACGAAGCTGGCATCTTACCCGGCGATCTGATCATCCAATTGGATGATCAATCGACATCGCGAATGAATCTGATGGACGCTGTGAACTCCATGCGAGGCCAGCCGGGAACCGATATCACCCTGATCGTTATTCGAGAAGGCAGTGATGGACCTCTGGAATTCAAACTCACGCGCGCCGTGATACGAATCAAGAGTGTCCACAGCTTCTTTCTTGAACCCGGATTCGGTTACCTTCGTATCACCCAATTTCAGACTACAACTCCGGAACTGACGCGGACACAGATCAAGAAACTGATTTCCGATTCAGATTCGTTCGACGGTCTGGTAATGGATTTACGCAATAATCCGGGTGGCGAATTACATAGTGCAATCGGGGTGTCGGACATTTTTATAGACAGTGGGCTTATCGTCAGCACCAGGAGTCGAAATAGTGCGCATGTGAGTGAGTTCCGCTCCACACCGGGCGATATCATTGAAGGAATCCCGCTGGTGGTATTGGTTAACGAGGGATCAGCATCGGCTTCTGAGATTGTTGCAGGCGCACTTCAAGATCACAAGCGCGCGATCATCATGGGTGAGAATACTTTCGGAAAAGGCTCCGTTCAGACCATCGTCCGCCTCAACAAAGATACGACTCTCAAGCTGACAACCGATCGATACTACACACCCAATGATCGATCGATACAGGCATCCGGAATTGTTCCAGATATAACTGTGGAATGGCGTGACATCGAGGAGTCTGACGACCAAAACGAATCCATGACTTTCCGGGAATCGAATCTTGAAGGCTCACTTGAGAACGAAAACGCCAACTCCACCGATGAACTAGACAGTCAGCGGCTATCACCTCAGGTCAATCCGGCCGTCCGACGCGACTATCAGTTGCTGCAGGCGCTCAATCTGCTCAAGGGACTTCGAATTTCCGGTAATTTCAGCGGCTGAAAAACCGTAGTCCGACCGGATTCAAGCGGTCACCTGAATTTCGTCCGGAGAACCAGAACCAATAGGTTTTGATGTCTTCTTCCTGAGACTCTCCGTCGGTTCGGCACAGCAGTACCAAGGCTCTGACATCTGCGGAACCGGTCGTCCAGCTGTGTGCGTCAGTGCGGGAACCTTTCCTTCGACGAATTGATGTGCCATGGCCCAGATGCCAGCGAAAATCTCTATCCGGTCCAGATTCTCGTCCTGAGCACTGATCACCCATTCCTGAACAGATGACTGAAGTTCGTCCACGCGTGAATTCCGATGTCTCCAGGAGTATCCGAGCATCTTCGGGTCGAAGGAACCCAACCACTCACCGCGATCTTCGCAGTCCACCAAACTTGAACCCCTGGGCAGCAGAAGGCGGATACTCAGTTGGACAGGCGCAACGCTGTTGATCAACTCAAGTTCGACAATCTGACGAAGCAACTCCAAGTATCCCTCCAGAGTGGTCCAAGGCGTAAAGGGTACGAATGTTGGCTGCATGGAGATATCAAGACGCCTCAACAGACGGAGTGCCTTTCGAAAGTCTTCTGCGCTGTGACCCTTGTCCAGCTTTTCCAATACGTCATTTTCGACAGACTCCACGGCACTGGTGATAAACAGACAATTCTGTTCCGAAAATCTGGATATGAGATCCTCATATTGAAGCAGATGCTCAATCTTGATCGTCGCATCCCATGTCATTCCAGAAAACTCTTCCTGAAATCGATCGATGATTCTTCGGGCGTGGCCCGGACCGTTGAGAAAGTCCGGATCTCCGAATGAAATGTGCTCTGCTCCAGTCTCTATCTGCTGTCGGATATCGTCGAGCACCACATCTGCGGAAACAACTCTGAACGCACCCGAATAGACTGGTACCACAGGGCAGTGGCGACACAGATGTTTGCAACCTCGACTGGCTTCGACAAAACCCGTTGTCTTTTCCGCGCCGTCCGCACATGTCAGTCGTGAATACACATCCAGTTCGGGGAGCAGGGAACGAAGTGGGCGGACAAATGCCAGTTTGTCCATGGATACGCGGGTCTCGCGCAATTCAGACAGCGAGGTCCTGTCCCGCACTGCCTGGCACAATGACAGAATTTCTGATTCAGCCTCCCCGCCGAAAACGAATCCACAACCAAGCGAACGAAAAAATTCGGAATTGACCGGAGCGTACAGACCGTAAACACAGATTGTTGCATCCGGGTTTCGATCGACAATCTCGGGAATCAGGTCAGCTGCCAGACGCGCGCCGGTGTGCATGGCAAGATGAACCGCAACCACGTCGGCCTGCATGACGGAATCAGCCTCAAAGGGTTCGATGGAAAGGTCGATGCAGTCAACATCGAATCCGTCGCGCGCCAGCCAGGCAGCCGGCTGAGCCAAAGCAAATGGTTGTCGTCCAATTTCGTAAGGACTGATCAGGACGACCTTCATGATTGAATCAGAAGGGTATGGGACTATAGAAGCCCCAGACTGAGCAAGGCGTCCTCAGACATGCGGTCCTTGGTCCAAGGCGGATCCCAGACCAGTTCCACAGTCGCATCCTCAACACCCTCGACACACTTTACTGCGCATTCCACGGTACCGGGAAACGTCTGCGCAACTGGACATCCGGGCGTAGTCAGGGTCATCTGAATACTCACCATTCTATCATCGCTGATATCGACATCATAGATCAGACCAAGATCATAGATATTGACCGGTATTTCGGGGTCATAGACACCGCGAAGGGCATCGATAATCTGTTGCTCGAAAACAGCATCGGATACACGCTCACCATTGCCAGGTGCTGCTGACCCTGTTTCAGCGGAGTCCGTTTCCGAACGGTTCATGAATTCCGATATGAAATCCACTTTCCGGGACAGAGCCGATTGATTGTTCGATTCGCCTGTCATCGCATGCTACTCGGTCGTAACCTGCTCATCGGTTTTGTTGATTGCGGCGATTGCCGTATGCCATGCCAGCGTCGCACATTTGACGCGGGTCGGAAACTCGCGAACACCACTCAGCACTTCCAATTTCCCGATATCCACCGAATTGCCATCTGCAATGCCGGTTACCCTGGCATGAAACCGGTCGAAAAGTTGTTCCGCCTCTGTTTTCGATTTACCGAGCATCATCTCTGTCATAATCGAAGCTGAAGCAACCGATATTGCGCAGCCTCGACCAACGAACCGGATCTCCTGAATGACCTCATCCGCGTCAAGCAGGCATTGCAGGGTAAGTTCATCCCCGCAAAGCGGGTTGACTCCTTCCGCCGAGCAATTCGCTGATTCCAAAGAACCGAAATTGCGGGGGTTCCGGCTGTGATCTATGATCACTTCCTGGTAGAGTGCTTTGAGATCGTCCATCATCCCCTGAACAGCTCCCTTGCCCTGTCCAGGGCGTCGAACAGACAGTCGATATCTTCAATTGAATTGTAGACCGCAAAAGATGCTCTCGCGGTCGCCGCGACATTGAAGTGCTGCATGACAGGCATGGCACAATGATGCCCCACCCGGATCGCAACACCCTCGCGATCCACGATGGTTCCGATATCATGTGCATGGATACCTTCAAGCTCAAACGCAAACACACCAGACTTTTGCGGTGCCGTTCCAAAAATCCGAATGTCGCTGTATTGCTCAGCTCGCTCGTGACAGTGCTCAAGCAATTGGTTTTCATGGGACGCGATTGCATCAAACCCGATATCCCACATGAACTTCGCGGCTTCACCAAATCCGACACTGTCTGCGATATTTGGTGTTCCGGCTTCAAATTTATGCGGAATCTCGGCATATTCCGAACCGGCAAACGTCACCCGCTTGATCATTTCTCCGCCGCCCTGATAAGGTGGCATCGCGTCAAGCAGTTCCTCGCGCCCATAAAGGATGCCGATTCCTGTCGGTCCGTACATCTTGTGCCCCGACAAAGTCAGAAAATCGCATTCGAGTTCCCTGACATCGATTTCAAGATGTGGCGCCGCTTGAGCCGCATCGACAACCACAACCGCACCGAATTCATGGGCACTCTGTGTCATCTGCCTGATCGGATTCACTGTTCCGAGGGAGTTGGCGACGTAGGTGATCGCAACAATCGCAGTTTTTTCGTTCAGGAGTCCGAGATACTCCTCCTGAATGATCTGGCCGCTGTCGTCCATCGGGATCATCCGCACCTGACTCCCGGTCTGCTCCGCGATAATCTGCCATGGCACAATATTCGAATGATGTTCCATTTCGCTGACCAGGATCTCGTCACCGGGTTTCAGGCAGTGTCGGCCGTACGAACTGGCGACCAGATTCAGCCCTTCGGTCGTCCCCCTGACAAAGATGATCTCCCTGGCGTGCTCGGCATTTACAAACTGACGCGCCAGCGTTCGAGCATTTTCATACGCTTCGGTGGCACGGTCGCTCAACGCATGAACGCCCCGATGCACGTTGGCATGCTGCGACGCGTAGTATTTGTCCAGTGCCTGCGTCA